>NHCE01000003.1 GCA_002168075.1 Rhizobiales bacterium TMED25 | reverse complement strand
GTCCCAAGGGTTCGGCTGTTCGCCGATTAAAGTGGTACGTGAGCTGGGTTTAGAACGTCGTGAGACAGTTCGGTCCCTATCTGCCGTGGGTGTTGGAGAATTGAGAGGAGCTGCTCCTAGTACGAGAGGACCGGAGTGGACGTACCTATGGTGGACCTGTTGTCGCGCCAGCGGCATAGCAGGGTAGCTAAGTACGGAACGGATAACCGCTGAAAGCATCTAAGCGGGAAGCCTCCCTCGAAACTAATTCTCCCATGAGAGCTGTGGAAGACTACCACTTCGATAGGCTGGGTGTGGAAGTATAGCAATATATGAAGCTTACCAGTACTAATCGCTCGATTGGCTTGATTACACTCATTATTAATGCAATTTAATCATCTAAAACTAATTTCATAACTTAGGCTTATTCATAGTCTGGTGACTATAGCAAAGGTATTAAACCCGATCCCATCCCGAACTCGGCCGTTAAAACCTTTAGCGCCGATGGTACTCCGTCTTAAGGCGTGGAAGAGTAGGACATCGCCAGACTTTGTATAAGCCTAAGTTCTTCATGAATACAAATTTTCTTCACATATATATATTTTTAATTTGCATCCAATATAATTTTTTGTAGTATTCACATATAAATATAATTTTTTTTGGATGGTGTTTCTCATGTATTATTCTAATAAATCTATTCTTACAGATAATTACCTCAAAAGCTTATCAGAGCCTTTTAAGTTTATTTTACTTATCTTTATTGGGAGCATACTCCTAACAATATCTGCAAAGATTAGTATTCCTTTCTTTCCAGTTCCCATGACAATGCAAACGCTAGTTGTGTTATTTATAGGAATGACTTTTGGGAGGATTCTAGCCCCAGCAACAATATGTTTATATCTATTTCAAGGTGCGATAGGATTGCCGGTATTTGCCACAGGTGGAGGTATTCTATATCTTTTAGGCCCTACTGGCGGTTACTTAGTTGGTTTCTTGCTATCAAGTATTGTTTTGAGTAACTTGGCAGCCATTGGCTGGGATAAAAAATATTTTTTAACTTTGTTATCGCTCATATTAGGAATATCAATAATATTTATAGTAGGTTTATTACAACTATCTTTTGTACTAAATCTTTCTCTTATAAAGAGTATTCAAATAGGTTTAAGCCCTTTTATATTTGGTGAGCTATTCAAAATTTTAATTTTAACAATTTTAATCCCTTTTATATCGAATAAACACTGAAATTTTTAACTCTAAATAATTGTAGTTAACTGATGCAAAAAATAAAAATTGCGCCTTCAATTCTATCAGCTGATTTTTCTAAATTAGCTGATGAGATAAAAGCTATAGAGCGAGCTGGTGCTGACTTAATACATATTGATGTAATGGATGGTCATTTTGTTAATAATATTACATTTGGGCCAGTATTAATTAAATCGATACGTGATGTAACAGAGTTACCATTCGATGTTCATCTTATGATTAACCCTGCACATAATTTTATAAAAGACTTTGTGGAATCTGGATCTGATACAATTTCTATCCATATAGAGATTCCAGAGAATATCCAGGCAACTATAGATCTGATAAAATCTTTCAAAAAAAAAGTTGGTTTAGCTATAAACCCTGATACAGACATAAAGCAATTAGTTCCTTATCTTGATAGTATTGATCAGATAATTATCATGTCTGTTTACCCTGGCTTTGCGGGTCAATCTTTTATTGAAAATACAATTGATCGAATATCTTCTGTTAAGAAAATGATTGAACATAGAAAAATCGAAATCGAAGTTGATGGTGGTATTAACTCATTAGTGTCAGGAAGATGTATAGATGCTGGCTCAGCAATTCTCGTTGCTGGATCAGCGGTCTTTAAAGGCAGCCTATATAAAGAGAATATTCAGATCATTCGTAATAATAAATAGATATCATTCATAGTCCCAGACCATGATACCGATATATCCAACTTTTGGTATTACTAATATACCTAAGACTCAAGCTATTATGCTCAAAGATTTATTATCAACCCTTATTTTCTTGTTATTTATAATTTGAAATATTGCTTATCAGGGTATATCTATGAAATATGGATTTATTTGTTTTAGTTAGCTTTACAGCAGGTCTTTTAAGCTTCTTATCCCCTTGTGTCTTACCTATTGTTCCCTCATATTTATGTTTTTTAACGGGAGCATCAATAAAAGAAATACAAGATGATCATAGTTTTATAGCAAAAAAATTAGTTGTTACCAGAGCTATATATTTTGTAATAGGGTTTTCCATTATATTTATTGCCATGGGTGCCTCTGCGACTTTTATACGTCCAATACTAAATTTTAGTTTCACCCTATTTGGTCAGATAATTAATCTTCAAAAAATAGCGGGTTTGGTAATAGTGGTATTTGGTTGCCATCTTATTGGATTTTATAATTTCTCTCTATTAAATCGTAATTTATCCTTACAAATTAGTTCAAAATATAGAAATAATTTAATATCTTTTATTCTAGGAATAGCTTTCGCATTCGGTTGGACACCATGTATTGGACCTGTCCTTGCAACGATACTTACACTTGCCTCTTCTAAACAAACAATTTATGAGGGCATAATATTATTATCATTTTATTCAGCAGGACTAGGTATTCCATTCATTATAAGTAGCTTTGCAATTAAGAGGCTTATTCAATTTATACAAAAATTCAGGGATAAGATTAAGTATATTCAATTATCGATGGGTGCTATATTGATAATCACTGGAATTGCCTTTATATTCGGATTAGTTCAAGATGGGGCTTTTTTTCTTCTTGAAAATGTATCAATCCTATCATCATTTGGAATCTGAGTTAATGCAGCAACAACTAATATAGAAAATAAGGCAGAAAAATGGAGTTTATACCAAAAAATCACCCGGAAATTAAATATGGGAAAATTGGCGTTTTAATCATAAATCTTGGTACACCTGATGCTACTGATTATTGGTCAATAAGGAAGTATTTAAAGGAATTCTTAAGTGATCGACGTGTGATTGATATAAACAAATATCTTTGGTGGATAATATTAAATGTCATAATACTAACTTTTCGTCCAAGCAAGACAGCGAAGGCGTATAAAGCTATATGGAATTTAGATAAAGATGAGTCACCATTAAAGACTTATACAAGGTCGCAAGCCGAGGCACTTGAGGAAGATTTTAAAGAAGTTGAGATATTCTGGTCTATGAGATACGGAAATCCATCGATTAGCAGTGTATTAAAGGCTATGCGGGATAAAGGTATCGATAGAATTTTAATATTTCCTCTTTATCCGCAATATGCAGCCGCGACAACTGCAACGGTAAACGATAAGGTATTTGAAGAATTATCAAAAATGCGATGGCAACCCTCAATTAGGACAATGCCTCCTTTTTTCGATAATCCATTATATATTGATGCACTTAATTCTTCAGTACAAAAACATATAGAATCCTTAGAATGGAAACCTGAAATATTACTCACATCTTATCATGGTCTTCCAAAAAGATACTTAGATTTGGGTGATCCCTATCATTGTCATTGTCATAAAACGACTAGACTACTGAAAGAAAAACTCAATTATTTTTCAGGTGAGACTATATTAGCATTCCAATCAAGGTTTGGACCAGAGGAATGGCTGAAACCATATACAGAAGAAACTGTAATAAATCTTGCTAAAAATGGATGCGAAAGTCTGGCAATATTATCGCCAGCTTTCATCTCAGATTGCGTTGAAACCTTGGAGGAAATTAATATTGGAATAAAGGAAGTATTTTTTGAAAATGGAGGGAAAAATTTTACACTTATTCCATGTTTGAATGATAGTCTCGATGGTATAACTTTACTGCGCAAATTAATTGCTAATGAGTTAAAGGGGTGGGTTTAATTTAAGTAGCAGATATCTTAATTAGATCATGTAAGTGTACAATACCTATTGGTTTATTTTCATTTACGATAAACAAGCACGTTATTTTCTTAGTATTCATAATTGAAATTGCATCCATGATTGAGCTATCCTCATCAATTGTTATTGGATTCTCTGTCATAATTTTAGCAGCGGGCATTTTAATAATATTCGCTGAAAGGGATCTTCTAAGGTCACCATCGGTAATTATACCAATTATATTTCCTTGGGGATCTATGATACCCAAACATCCAAATCTTTTTTGAGTCATTATAATGATTGCCTCATCTATACTAATCATTTCGTTTGCAAGAGGTATACTGTCACCTTTATGCATTACCTCACTAATATTTAGAAGTCGTGCACCAATTCTTCCTGATGGATGTAGGGATTTGAATTCCTTCTCGGTAAAATTTTTTACATGCATGAGACCGGCTGCAATTAAATCTCCAATTACCAATTGCATTGTTGTTGAAGTCATGGGAGCAAGAGAGTTTTGGTAAGCCTCTTGATGGATTGGAAGTGTAATGGATAGATTCGAGTTAGTGGATATAAAACTTTTTTCGTTACTTGTCAGAGAAATTACTTCTACCTGATTATTTTTTGCATATGTAATAATATTTTTTAGTTCATTGGTCTCTCCCGAATTCGATATTAAGAAAAGAAGATCATCTTTTCTTATTATACCAAGATCACCATGATTTGCCTCTGAAGCATGAAGGAATATAGAAGGAGTTCCGGTAGACGTCATTGTTGCGGATATCTTATTTGCAATATGTCCACTTTTACCTAATCCACAAAAAATCACATTACCCTTGATTGATTTTATTTTTTCAATTGTATTTAATAGGTCTGCCCCAAGAGCCTTTTCAAGGCTATCTGATATTGACTTAATACCATTAATCTCTATTTTAATGACATCTTTAAGTAAATTTTTTAGTGTTTTATTCATTCTTAAATATATTCACAAGTTACTAATGTACTGTCTAAATTAGAAGGTTAGCTTATATTAGCTAATAAGTAACTTAATTTATGTAACCAATCAAATAATTTATAACTATATTTTATATTTTTAAATCAATGAGAATTCTATAAATTTATGAAAAAAGACGATTTTCAAAATAATTATGTGATTGTTTTTTTATTGTTAAAATCAAATTTTCTTTTTGTACATCTACATTTTTAAATATAATTTAGGATAAGGGAAATTTACCATGAAGATATCAGTTATAGGTTCCGGATACGTTGGCTTAGTCACAGCAACCTGTTTTGCAGATTTAGGTCATCAAGTTGTGTGTATGGATAACCAAGAAGATAAAATTGAAAAAATAAATAAAGGATTGACACCAATTTATGAGGAAAATTTAGATGAACTTATAAAAAAAAATATAAGTAAAGGTAGCTTAAATTTCTCATTAGTGAATGGAGATATCATTGAAAAATCAGAAGCTGTTTTTATAGCTGTTGGAACTCCAATGGATGCAAATGGAAATACTGACTTAGAGATTTTAAAAACATGTATAAAAGATATAAAAGTTCATTTGGAAAAAGGAATAGAGAAAGTGCTCGTAATAAAATCTACTGTACCTGTTGGAACATGTGATGAAATTAAATTAATGTTCAATAATGATAAGCAAACTAAAGTTGACATAGTATCAAATCCTGAATTTCTGAGAGAGGGATCAGCAATTCAAGATTTTATGTGTCCTGATAGAATTGTTATTGGTTCAGATAATCAGAAATCAATAAAAATACTAAAAAATATTTATAATAAGCTTGCTGATCTTGGCTATAAAATCATTTATACAAACACAAAGTCCGCAGAACTTGCCAAGTATGCAGCAAACTCTTTTTTAGCAATGAAGGTAAGCTTTATCAATGAAATATCTGATTTATGCGAAACTACGGGTGCTGATATTGATGAAGTAAAAAATATTATTGGCTCTGATAAGAGGATTGGAGAAAAATTCCTCCAGCCTGGTCCAGGATATGGTGGTTCTTGCTTCCCAAAAGACTTATCATCCTTAGTCAATCTTGCAAAGTCTAATGATAATAGGATAGAAATAGTTGAGCAAGTGATAGCTTCGAATGATTATAGAAAATCAAAGTTAGCAAATCGTATTACAAGCAAATTAAATCAGGGTCGAGTATCAAATATTACAATTTTAGGTGTAAGTTTTAAGGCTGGTACTGATGATATACGTGACTCACCCGCGATTCAAATCATAAAGAAACTTATTAGGGACGATATTAAACTTGTTGTGCATGACCCGATGGCACTTGCTAATTTTAATGAATCATACCCAAATATAAAAACAATATCTAGTTTATTAAAGGCAATTGAAGGTGCTGATATTCTGGTAGTATTAACTGAGTGGCCAGAATTTGCAAACATTAGTTTATCAAGATTATCCGAATTAATGAGGGGTAATAAAATATTTGATTTCCGAAATATTTTTTCTAAGGATGTGATGATAAAAAATGGCTTTGATTATGAATGCCTTGGAAGATAGTTTTATATCCTTGAAATTGATCGATTAGATGTTATTTTACCATTATGCAAAAAATGATTTTTAAGAATATTCCAGGTATTTTGGTAGCTCTTGCAATAGCATATATTGGAGCTGAAGCCAGTAGGTATATTGGTATAAATATTTTGGGTTTTTCAAAGAGTCCAATATCATCAATTATGCTAGCAATAATATTTGGAATTGTTCTTGCAAATACTATAACTTTGCCAGAAAGATGCAATATTGGTTTTAAATTCTGTATTAAATATATACTTAAATTTGGAATAATTCTTCTCGGTATCAGACTCGGATTATTGGATATATTAAAAATTGGTATCATAGGATTGCCAGTTGTAATTATATGTATCGCTTCGGCTCTTTTGATAGCATACTATCTCTCAAAATCACTGAATGTATCAACAAAGATGGGTTCTCTTATTGCTGTTGGTACAGGGATATGCGGAGCAACAGCCATAGTTGCGACAGCTCCTGCAATAGACGCCAAGAAAGAAGAGGTGACTTATGCAATTGGAGTAATAACTGTTTTTGGAATAATTGCTATGCTTCTTTATCCATATATAGCTCACTTTATATTCAAAGGGGACGAATTATTTATTGGACTTTTTTTGGGAACATCCATTCATGAGACCGCTCAAGTGGCTGGATCAGGGCTTATTTATTCAACACAATTTGATTCTCCAAAAACACTTGATATAGCAACAGTTACAAAGTTAGTTAGAAATACTTGTATGGTTGTCGTTATTCCAGCTGTTAGTTATTTCTATTTCTTGAATCAAAAAAATTCTTCTGATATTAAGAGAAGTTCCATACTCAGTATATTCCCTTTTTTTATATTTGGGTTTATTGCAATGGGAATAGTAAGAACCATAGGTGATTATGGAGTTGAAAATTCTGGTATGGCTTTCATGTATTTGGATCAAAGCATGTGGCTTTCAACAATTCATCTAATAAAAACATCTGCTGAGTATCTACTAGCGATTGCAATGGCAGCCGTTGGTTTAAGTACTAATATAGCATCATTAAGAAGCCTCGGAATTAAGCCACTTTATGTTGGTTTTATAACCGCACTTTCTGTCGGTATATTTAGTATTTTGACTATTTATTTAATTAAAATATTAGGTATAGGAATTTAACTTTTATAATTTTTTATAAAATATATCTGTAAACATATTCAATAATAAAGGTAAGAAAAAATGCGATTAATTTCATATAAAAATAGGAAAGAAAATGATATTCAAACCGGGTTACTAATAAATGATGATCAAGAGCTAATTCCTCTAATAACTCTTGGTTTGCCTAGTGATATGAATGATCTTATTAAGATAGATTTTGAAGAAATTCAGAATAAAATTTCCTTAAAAAACGACGAGACAAGTAAATTGAGTTTATCTGATGTAAAGATATTATCCCCGATTCCAAGGCCACTCAGAAATATAATGTGCGTAGGTAAAAATTATCATGATCATGCACAAGAATTTTATGGATCAGGCTTTGACTCAAGTGGAAAGAAGGCAGTAGCAGATTTTCCAGTAATTTTTACCAAAGCAACTACATCAGTCATAGCCACTAGCGAGAATATTGTGCTAGCCAACGATTATACCAATACCACTGACTATGAGGGTGAGTTAGGATTAGTATTAAGAAAGGGTGGAAAAAATATTAAACCAGAAGATGCTTACGACCATGTTTTTGGATATACAATAATAAATGACGTTTCAGCCAGAAATATTCAAAAACAGCACGAGCAATGGTTTATAGGGAAGAGCCCAGATACCTATTGTCCAATGGGACCTGCTCTTGTTACAGCAGACGAAATACAAGATGTTACAAAATTAAAACTTAGGACTATTGTAAATGACGAAGTGAGACAAGACTCAGTTGTTAGTAGACTAATATTTGATATACCAACCCTAATATCTACAATCTCAAAGACAATGACATTAGAAACTTGCGATATTATAGCAACGGGTACCCCAGCAGGTGTCGGAATCGGATCTGAGCCACCAATATATCTTAAATCGGGTGATATTGTTGAGATTCATATTGATAAAATTGGTGTGTTAAAGAATCAGGTATTATAGAAACTTAACAGAACTTTTTCAAAAATAGTGTTATTTAACAACTATTTAGAAATATTTTTATATTTCCATATTTTATCAATTGTATTCACCCTGTGATACCGATCTGGGAAAATGAGTGCAATAATTAGAACTGATAGATTGAGTAGTTCAACTCTAATTTGTGGTTTGTGAAATAGTTTATATTCGAAGGAATAATTTGGGTCTGTTTCCAGGAGCTTATTCACTGATGATTTTGGGGTAGTAGCTTTCCCAATAGTAAAGCTAGTTGCAGTTTTTTCTTGAACAAATGCATTCCAAATTTTAATTTTCTTTATTTCTGGTTTATCACCGCAGATATCGACTAAGATATGATCAGTATTATAATTCCGGCATTCCCATACCTTCTCGCAGATTTCTATTATTCTCTCTTTTTCTAAATCGTTATACTTAGATTTTCTTCCAGATCCGATTCTTTTTCCACCTGCTAACATATAGTTTAATAAACTTTAATTATTAATATACAATCAGTTATATAAAGACGATATTAAATAACAATTAAAATATTGTAACTTTGATATAATTGATTTTGAAGAAAATCTTGTGCCAATTGATAAACAGCACTAAAGTATAATTATTTTTTTTGGGCGCGTAGCTCAGTGGGAGAGCACTACGTTGACATCGTAGGGGTCACAAGTTCAATCCTTGTCGCGCCCACCAATTGAATTGTTTAGTTATGAATGAAAATGAAATATTTAATTTTTTATCTCAACTCGGAGATGAGTCCGCCAATATAACTATGGCTCACTTTCGAAGTAATTTAAAAGCATATAATAAGAATAATGAGACCATAAAGTTAGATCCAGTAACGGAAGCTGATAGAAAAACAGAGCTAATGATCAGAAATCTTATTGAGAAAGAATACCCAGATCATAGTATTGTAGGTGAAGAATTTGAAGATATAGATAGAGATCCGAAATACAAGTGGTATATAGATCCAATTGATGGAACGAAATCTTTTATATCAGGAATTCCGCTTTGGGGAACACTTATTGGGCTCCAGATAGACGGGGTTCCTAAATTTGGACTAATCGATAATCCAGTCACCAAGGAGAGGTGTATAGGATCTAACCGAGTTTCTTACAGAATTTCTAGTAATATAAAAAAACAAATAAAAACAAGTAACATAAAAGATATTAATAATATAAGATTTGGCTATACATCTGATGAAATGTTTAATACAGCAAAGACAAAAAAAACTCTAGATGCAATTAATAAGAAGGTTGCACTCACTAGAACGGGCGGAGATTGTTATTTTTACGGTCTTCTTGCATCAGGATATTTAGATTTAATTTTGGAAAACGAATTAAAGCCATTTGATATAATTCCCATCGTTCCAATTATAAAAGGATCCGGTGGTATAATAACTAATTGGGAAGGTCATGAGAAATATGATGATGGTAATATTGTTGCGTCATCAAATCATCACATTCATAACAAAATTCTTGATTTAATTGATAAATTATAAGTTACTTTTCTTTTATTTTTACTTGTAATTTAGAGAATACTTCCCATATTAAATAGTGTAGGTGCCTAACGGGCCTATTTAATTTCAACATGTTGCTCAATGGAGGATATGAATATGCACACATTTGATTTAACACCATTATATAGAACTTCAATCGGCTTTGATCGTTTAGCACAAATGATTGATACTATAAATGTAGATGTTCCTACTGGATACCCACCCTATAACATAGAAAAACTATCAGATAATAAGTACGCAATATCGATGGCTGTATCTGGATTTGATGAGGGTAATCTCAATATAGATGTAAAGGAAAACATATTAACCGTTATTGGTGATGCCTCAAAAGAGGATGGCAAAGAATATCTTTACAAGGGAATATCATCTAGAAACTTTGAACGGAGATTTAGACTCGCTGATTATGTAGAAGTGGAGTCAGCTAATCTTTCAAATGGTTTGCTCAATATAATATTAAAAAGAGAGCTGCCAGAGGCGATGAAACCTCGCAAGATTCAAATTTCATCTAGCAAAGTTATAGAAGGATAATATACCAAATGTGGTAGAATATTTATTATATTCTACCACTTTAAATCTATATTTTATCAAATAATGAAATAAACTCATCGATTAGATCATCATTAGTATTGAATGAAGTTACTAATCTAATAAATTTATATTCATCAGACTGGTATTTTTTTTCTAAGGTTGCTTTTGTCCAATAATGGTATTTGACATTATTTTTTTTTAGATAAGCATCTACATCGCGAGGTATTAACATAAATATCTCATTAATTTCTGTTTGCCATGGAAAAAAGATGAAATTATGCCTTTGTAATTTATCATATATATTCTTTGCTTTGTAATTTGCCTTTTTTGCTAATTCAATCCATAGATTATTTTCTAAGAAACCAATAATCTGTGCTGATAAAAACCTCATCTTTGACAGCAAATGCCCGGAACGCTTAATTCTACGGTTCATAGTATCTGTGATTTTCTTGTCAAAACTAATTATTAATTCAGCTGATAATGTACCATTCTTTGTCGTTCCAAACGACATAATATCTGTTCCTAATTTCCAAGTAAGGTCAGCAGGATTTTTATCCGTGGCTGCTATGACATTTGAAAAACGTGCTCCATCCATATGGAGCTTGATATCCTTATTTCTAGCAATTTTGACTATATTCCTTATTTCATCACTAGTATAAATTGTCCCACATTCTGTTCCCTGTGAAATACTTAGACTTGATGCAACCATATCAAATTTATCAGATGGGTGATTTTGGATTGTATTTGTGAGTTCTTCATGAGATATTTTACCTGAGTTTGTCTTTATGGGAAATAGCTTTGCACTATTCGTAAAGAATTCGGGTGCATTACATTCTTCTAAATAAATATGGCTAACATCACCACAAAATATTGTTCCAAAAGGAGGCGTTATTGCTGAAAGTGATAGAGAATTTGCCGCAGTTCCAGTTGAAACTAAAAAAGAAAAAATATCCTTATCAAATAAATCGGATAGAAGTTCATTTGCTTTTTTTGTAATTTTATCATCCCCGTATGACGCAATTGTACCTTTGTTTGCTTCTATAATTGCTTTAATTACTGGATCTGCAACCTCATGCACATTGTCACTTCTAAAATCCATTATAATCTCATCCTCTCTAAATCTAAGTTTTTCATATAAAACTTTTCTTCAAGTTTTAAACATTGTTCTATAGTTTTCTTACCTCTAAATCCATGACCCTCATTTTGAAATAAGTATATTTCAGCATTTATACCGTTATTGGTTAGACTTTTGAATAATTTTTCTGTTTGATGAGGTGGGACAACATTATCATTTAATCCTTGGAAGAATATTATAGGCGTTTTAATATTATCTATTTTACAAATCGGAGATCTACTTTCAAATAGAGTATCTTCTGACTTTCTAATATTATCTTCACCCAATAGAGTTTTTGTATAACCCGACTCAAATTTATGAGTATGACTTAGCAAATCTTGCAGGTCACTAACTGCATAATAGCAGCAAGCACAGTTAATCATTGATGATTCGGATAAAACATTTAGGAGAGTAAAACCACCAGCACTTGAGCCTTTTAGAATTAGCTTATCTTGATCATAAATATTTTCGTTTATGATATATTTTATAACGTCTAATACATCTTCTGTATCATATATTCCCCATTCTCCATCTAATGAACGTCTAAACTTTATTCCATAACTGGTACTGCCCCGATAGTCAATTTCAACTACTCCAAATCCTTTTTCAGTCCAATATTCTCGTTCAGGAGAAAAACCCTTATGACTATGGGCTGTAGGACCACTGTGTACCTTTATAATTAAGGGAGGGGAGTTAAATATATTCTTTGTTGGCAAAAAATGGGTTATGTAACTCTTATTAACAGCTGTAATTTTTACTCTCTTTTGGGCGATCTCAAGAGGCTTTTGTATATTAGCTTCTAGGTATTTTTTTTCTACATAAAATATCTGGTTACTGAATTTCTCCAAAGAGCCAGCCATTAGGATGTGTTTGTCTGTAATACATAAATCATCAGTAATCAGGCCAAAGTCAAGTTCAGTAAAATTTTTTTTTAAAATATCAATTAAGATAAATTTCATAAATCCTTTGTCCCAGCCACAGGCTAAAACTAAGTCATCTCTTATAACCTTATAACTGGTTAAACCTAAAATCCAGAGAGGTCTTAATAGATCAATGGGAGTTTCCATGGCAAGACATACTTTATCGCGATGATAATGAAATAGTTGACCTTTATCACCAGACTCTTTGATGTATAAAATGCTTCTATCGTTTTTCCACTCTGGTTGAAATATACTGGAACCAATTCCTCCATCAACTTTGTCTTTTAATAGAATACTCCCATCACTTTCAATATCACCTACAAACAATTCGGAAGCTTCCCAAGGCATATATGGAAGATCCCATTGAAGCCATAATAATTTTTTACCATCTTTTGAAACTTTTGGATTTGAGTAAAATGAGCAACCCTCGACTATTTTCTTTATTTCTGAAGGATATTTGATATTTAATAACCCAATATAGTTATCTGGATAATTTTGACTTGCTTTCGAATGGTCCTCAACTATAAAGTATAAATTATCATTGAAGATTTCTATATCACCTATCCTTAGGTTAGAATGTTTTGTAATTTGATGAATCTTTTCATCTTCAATTAAATATATATTTTGATCTGTGTGATTAATAAAAAAAACTCTATCATTATCCACGGCGTATGCAATACCCCCATATTCGTGTACTTTACTTCTGACATTATATTTCTTACCGGTAAGATTTTTGACCTCATTTTGAGAATTAAGCATCATTATTGATTCCTGATTGTTATTGGCTGAGCTAGATTCAATCCAATAAATATTCCGGTTATCATATTTGGGGAAATACTTTTTAGAATTTGTTACTGGGATATCAGAGTCATTAAAAGATCTACTATTTTCCGCTGTACCAAAATTATTTGTTTTTTTTAATATTTCAAATAAATTAATCATTTTTTTTTAATTTTGATTATAATAAGAAAGTAAGAAATTAATTTAACATATAATAATAAAAATAAAAAAAAATTATCTAGTTTTTTTGGTTTTAATCCTTATATTTATTGTGTACGTATATATAGGTATTAATACATAATTTTTATCATCTACCGGAGTTTAAATGTTCAGAAAATACGATCAAAACGTCAGAAAAGCTATCAAAAAAGGTGTTTATAATCCAGATGCTGAACACGATGCTTGCGGCATTGGCTTTGTGGCAAATATAAAGAACATAAAGACAAATAATATCGTACAAGATGGTCTATCCATACTTAAAAATTTAACTCACAGAGGAGCTGTAGGAGCTGACCCAAGAGCTGGTGATGGTTGTGGAATATTGACACAAATGCCAGATAAATTTCTAAGAAAAGTTGCAATTGAGAATAACATAGAATTGCCAGCTGAGGGCCACTACGGAGTTGGTAATTTATTTCTTCCAAAAAATTCTACTAAGAGGAATAGTTATTTAAGTAAAATAAGGGAAATAGTAGAAGACGAAAATCTTACTATACTTGGCTTAAGAGATATTCCTGTAAATAATCAAGGATTAGGGTACTCTGTAAAACCATCAGAACCATCCCATATCCAGATATTTATATCTTCCAATAAAAATGACTTAGAGCAAGATGATCTTGAGAGAAAACTCTATGTCCTAAGAAAGAGAATTTATAATATATTTCTTGGTGGTGTAAATAGTCCAATAGAAGATTTTTATATGTGTTCATTATCATCAAGGACATTACTTTACAAAGGATTGTTACTTTCTGACCAACTTTCAGACTACTTTCTTGACCTAAATGATACAGATTTTGAATCAGCACTAGCACTTGTACATCAGAGATTTTCAACAAACACATTCCCAACTTGGAGTTTAGCCCAGCCATTCAGAATGATTTGTCACAATGGAGAAATAAATACACTTAAAGGTAATGTTAATTGGCTAAAAGCCAGATTAGCAACACTCAAATCCGACCTTCTAGGGGATGATCTTAAAAAGATATGGCCTATTGTTGTTGATGGCCAGTCAGACTCAGCAAGCTTTGATAATGTATTAGAATTATTAGTAAATAGTGGCTATTCCATCTCTCATGCAATGATGACTATGATTCCCGAGGCATGGACTGGTAATGATATAATGCCCAAAAATAGGAAAGCATTTTATGAACATCAGGCATCAATGATGGAACCGTGGGATGGTCCTGCAGCAATGGCATTCACTGATGGAAAAGAAATCGGAGCAACACTTGATAGAAATGGGCTTCGACCTGCAAAATACATGATCACGGATGATGATAGAGTAATACTATCATCCGAGATGGGGGTTCTTCCAGTTAAGGAAGAAAATATCGTTAAGAAATGGAGGTTGCAACCAGGGAAAATGCTTCTAATTGATCTTGAAAAAGGAAGAATAATCTCAGATGATGAACTTAAGGAAGAAATGGCAAGCCGTCATCCTTATCAAGAATGGTTGACTGACACTCAAATTATTCTTGAAGATCTTCCAAATGTTAAACATGCAAATACTTTTTCAAGCACGGACATGCTAAGTCTGCAAAAGACATTTGGGTATACTCAAGAGGATATTAAATTTTTACTGTCACCTATGGTAGCAACAGGTCAAGAAGCAATTGGTTCCATGGGAAATGATGTTCCTCTATCATCCTTATCTGATAAATCGAAACTTCTCTTTACATATTTTAAGCAATTATTTGCGCAGGTAACAAATCCACCAGTTGATCCAATAAGAGAAGAATTAGTCATGTCACTTGTCTCTTTCATCGGTCCAAGACCAAATCTACTTGACCCCCATAAAAACGCAACTTTGAAAAGATTAGAGGTTAGACAGCCAATTTTAACCAACGAAGACTTAGAAAAAATAAGATATGTTAGTGAGTTATCTGAAAATCACTTTAATACAGTAACTTTAGACATAACTTTTTCAAACAAGGACACAAAGAACGATCTACAAATTGCTCTCAATAGATTATGTGAAAAAGCAGAAAAGAAAGTTCATGAAGGTCACAACATAATAATACTATCTGATAGATTCACGAATGAATCAAGAATACCAATTCCTTCGCTATTGGCGACTTCTGCAGTTCATCACTATCTTATAAAAAAAGGACTAAGAACATCAGTTGGACTTGTTATAGAAACAGGTGAAGCTAGAGAAGTACATCATTTTTGTACGCTTGCCGGTTACGGGGCAGAAGCTATAAATCCTTATTTAGCTTTTGAGACAATTGAGCAAATAAGAATTTCATTAGATGAAAGTATTACAAAAGACCAATCTCAAGAAAGATTTATTAAAGCAATTGATAAAGGTATCATGAAGGTAATGTCAAAGATGGGTATCTCTGCATACCAATCATATTGTGGGGCTCAGATATTTGATGCTATTGGTTTAGATCAAAAAGTGATTGATGATTATTTTACTGGTACTAACTCAAAAATTGGAGGGGTTTCCATTCAGGAAATTGCAAAAGAGACAATATCTCGTCACAAAGGTGCATATGATAGTCCAGATATTCTTAAAATAACTTTGGATGTTGGCGGAGAATATGCCCAAAGAAACAGGGGCGAAGATCATGCATGGACTTACAGTACTATTAGCTCTTTACAACATGCAGTAAGGGGGAATGCCCAAGAAGAATATGATAAATATGCCCAAGAGATAAATTTGCAAGATAAGAGATTGCTTACTATTAGAGGATTAATGCAAATAGAGAATGCAGAGTATGATAACAGAAAAGAAATTCCCCTTGACGAAGTTGAACCTGCAAAAGAAATTGTTAAAAGATTTGCTACAGGGGCCATGTCCTTCGGATCAATTAGTAGGGAGGCTCATACCAATCTTGCAATTGCGATGAATAGAATTGGGGGTAAATCAAATACAGGTGAAGGTGGAGAAGAAGTTGATCGTTTTGAGCCTATGAAGAATGGAGATTCAATGAGGTCGGCTATAAAGCAAGTAGCATCTGGAAGATTTGGTGTAACAACCGAATATTTAGTCAACTCAGATATGATACAGATTAAAATGGCACAGGGTGCAAAACCCGGTGAGGGTGGTCAACTCCCCGGTCATAAGGTTGATTCAGTAATTGCAAAAGTTAGATATTCCACACCCGGGGTTGGTTTAATTTCGCCTCCACCACATCATGATATTTATTCCATAGAAGATCTGGCTCAACTTATATATGATTTAAAAAATACAAATAAGGAAGCTGATATTAGCGTTAAATTGGTGTCAGAGGTTGGTGTTGGAACAGTTGCTGCGGGTGTAGCAAAAGCGAAAGCAGATCATTTAACAATTTCAGGTTTTGAGGGAGGAACAGGAGCTAGCCCACTAACCTCTATTAAGCATGCTGGATCACCATGGGAAATTGGTATAAGTGAAACACATCAAACGCTAGTTTTGAATAAATTAAGAGATAGAATTGCCGTTCAGGTTGATGGTGGAATCAGAACTGGAAGAGACGTAATCGTCGGAGCACTATTAGGTGCTGAAGAATTTGGTTTTTCGACTGCCCCATTAATAGCTTCAGGATGTATTATGATGAGAAAATGTCACCTAAATACATGCCCTGTGGGTGTTGCAACACAAGACCCCGAGCTTAGAAAGAAATTCAAGGGTACACCTGAAGATGTAGTAAACTACTTCTTTTTTGTAGCCGAAGAAGTCAGAAAATATATGGCATCTATGGGTTTCAAAAATTTCAATGATATGGTTGGGCAGAGCCAGATGCTTAATAAAAAAGACGCAATCGAGCAATGGAAGGCAAAGGGAATAGATTTAAGTAAGATTCTTTACAAGCCCGAACATAATAAAACTGAGAAGTTATTCAATTGCAAAATCCAAGATCATAATCTCTCCGGAGTTCTTGATAATGAGCTTATAAGATTATCTAAAAGTGCGATAGAGAAAAAAGAGAGTGTTTTTATAGAGAAGAATATAAGTAATGTTGATAGAACAACTGGGGCAATGCTATCAAGTGAAATAGCTAAGAAGTATGGCCATGAAGGCTTACCTGAGGATACCATACATATTAAATTTACTGGAACATCTGGTCAAAGCTTTGGTGCATTCGTTTCACATGGTGTAAAAATTGAGTTAGTTGGTGAAGCGAATGATTATGTTGGTAAGGGTTTATCTGGTGGTAAATTGATAGTATATCCACATCCAAAATCGAAGATCATTCCTAACCAAAGCATGATAGTTGGTAATACTGTATTATATGGTGCAATTAGTGGCGAATGCTATTTTAGAGGTAATGCTGGAGAGCGTTTTGCAGTGAGAAATTCTGGTGCAATCGCTGTGGTTGAGGGCACTGGTGATCATGGCTGTGAATATATGACTGGTGGATGTGCTGTTATACTTGGTGAAACTGGAAGGAATTTTGCTGCCGGAATGTCAGGAGGAATTGCTTATGTCCTAGATGAAAATGGTGATTTTAACGAAAGATGTAATTTGGCTATGGTTGAGCTTGAACCAATCTTAGCCGAAGATGATTTGCTGGAAAGACTCCATCATCAGGGAGGTGACCTAGAAACTCATGGAAGAGTAGATGTTTTGGACTCAATGACAAAATTTGATGCGGAGCGTATTTACAAACTAGTTACAAATCATTACAATTATACAAATTCTGATAAGGCAAAACTTATTTTAAATGATTGGGATAATTACCTTACTAAATTTGTTAAGGTTATGCCAGTTGACTATAGAAGAGCTTTAACTGAGATAGAAAATAGAAAATTAGAACTAATTAATTAAGATTATTAGTAAATAGGTGACCAAATGGGAAAAGTTACAGGATTTCTCGAAATTGATAGATACGATAGAAAATATAAACCTGCTTCTGATAGGGTAAGAAATTTCAAAGAATTTGTTATTCCTCTTAGCGAAGAAAAAACAAAAGAGCAAGCAGCCAGATGTATGGACTGCGGTATACCGTTTTGCCATACCGGTTGTCCAGTCAATAATCAAATACCAGACTGGAATGATCTTGTATATAACTCAAATTGGCAAGAAGCGTCTCTAAACCTTCATTCAACGAATAACTTTCCTGAGTTTACTGGAAGAATATGCCCAGCACCATGCGAAGCTTCATGCACATTAAATTTGACCGACGATGCAGTCACAATAAAAACGATAGAATGTGCAATTGTTGACAAAGCTTGGAAGGAGGGTTGGATAAAACCTCAAATTTCTCAAATTAAAACAGGAAAAAATATTGCGATCATCGGTTCTGGTCCTGCTGGCCTTGCAGCAGCACAACAGCTTGCTAGGCAGGGTCACTCTATTGATTTATATGAAAAAAACTCAACAGCAGGCGGTCTTTTAAGATATGGAATTCCGGATTTTAAAATGGAAAAACATTTGATTGATAGACGAGTTGCTCAGATGCAGGAAGAGGGTGTTACTTTTCATTATAATAAAAATATAGGATATGATGTAGATATTAATGATCTATTTCAAGAATATGATGCATTGATTTTAACTGGAGGCTCTGAAAAACCTCGTGACTTACCCATCCCAGGTAGAGATTTAGAAGGTGTGCACTATGCAATGGATTTTTTGCCATCCCAAAACCGAATTAATTCATTAGAAATCTCTGAAGATGAGAGAAAAATTAGTGCAAAGGGTAAAAATGTAGTAGTTATCGGTGGAGGTGATACAGGATCTGACTGCATCGGAACTTCATTCCGACAGGGAGCATTATCTGTTACTCAGCTCGAAATTATGCCAGAGCCGCCAGAGAGCGAGAATAAGGGGCTTACATGGCCTCATTGGCCACTTAAAATGAGAACTTCATCTAGCCAAGCCGAAGGTGCAAAAAGAGATTTCTCAATCCTAACTGAAAGTTTTCTTGGAAACGACGGAAAATTAACAGGATTAAACTGTGTTGAAGTAGATCAATCACTAAAAAAAATAGATAATTCAAATATCCAAATAAAGGCCGACCTTGCTTTACTCGCCATGGGCTTTGTTCACCCAATACATGAAGGTTTATTATCTAATCTGGATATTAAATTAAACCAGAGAGGTAATGTTGATGCTAATGATGTCGACTATAAAACTAATAAGGAAAAAATCTTTGTTGCAGGTGATATGCGAAGAGGTCAGTCGCTTGTTGTGTGGGCAATAAGAGAAGGAAGACAAGTTGCTCATTCAGTAGACAAATATCTAATGGGCAAAACGAAACTACCAAGATAAGAAAGAATTAGAAACATTTCTTGACTTTATTCTAATAGAGAAATATTAGTATGGTAGGTGGTAGAAAAATGAAAGTAAAGAACTCTCTAAAATCTCTGAAAAATAGACATCGCGCCAACAGAGTTGTGCGCAGAAAAGGTCGTTTATATGTCATTAACAAGGTTAATAAGCGTTTTAAAGCAAGACAAGGCTAGATACATTTATCTATGATAAATGAAAAACCACCAAATTCTCTCCCATACCAAACTATTCATCGCCCTAAATCTAATATAATACTATTATGTGACCATTCCAGCTCATATATACCTGTAAAATATTCCAATCTTGGACTTTCCAAGAGTTTACTTAATAAGCACATTGCTTATGATATTGGAGCATACGGTCTTACACATAGTATGGCTAGTTTACTGGGTGCTAATGCTATTTTTTCATATTTTTCACGGTTATTGATTGATCCAAATAGAGGAATAGATGATCCAACATTGATTATGAAATTTGCAGATCAGCATATTATTCCGGGCAATAGAAATATTGATAAGAGTGAATTTAATAAAAGAAAAAGAAATTTTTATGTTCCATACCATAATCAAATCGAAATTATGATCAATAATATAATCCAAAGAGGCTTTGTTCCTGTAATTATATCAATGCACTCTTTTACAAGAATATTTAGAAATAATATTAGGCCATGGGAGGTCTCTATTCTGTGGGATAGAGATAATCGAGTATCAGAACCTTTAATTAATTTGCTAGAGAATGATAATAAATATAAAATTGGCGATAATGAACCCTATATTGGTTATTTAAGAGGTGATACATTGAATAAGCATGCAACCACACAAGGCATACCCCATGCACTGATAGAGGTCAGAAATGATTTAATCAATAATCATAAGAAGCAAAATCAAATCGCATTATATATATCGGAAAAATTACAGAAAGTTCTTGATATTAATAGATCAGAAATAAATAAAATTAAAAAATTTGGAACAAAATCTATATAAAGGAGTAATAAATGAGTATTGATGAGAAGATTGAGTCACAGGTCCTACATAGGCTGATTTCCCATTTGCAAGAAAACACAGAGGTACAAAATATTGATCTGATGGATTTATCTGGTTTTTGTAGAAACTGCATTGCCAAGTGGTATAAAGAGGCATCATTAGAAAATGGTATTACTATTGATTATGAGAAAGCTAAGGAGTTTGTATATGGTATGCCTCATGATGAATGGAAAAAGAAATATCAAAAATAAATATTAGAAAATATAATCAAAATTTATATTTAATTCGTTAAATAATAAAAGGGTATAAATATGTTAGATAATACAAACGCATGTCCACAATGGAATTTGAGGGATTTATATATATCACCAACTTCTGAACAATTTTCTAAGGACTTTAAAACATTAGAAAGTGATGTCGATGATTTCGCAGATACATATAAAGGAAACATATTAGGGCATGATAGCAATTATGATAAACAAGCAAAACGTTTAAAAAATTCTATCAATAAATATGAAGAGCTAATCAATTTAATTGGTAAATTGTCAGCATATTCAACTTTATATCACGTAACTAACACAAGTGATCCAGTCAGAACAAAATTTTATGGAGATACACACACTAAGATTACTGATATATCAAATAAAGTAATTTTTTACGAGCTTGAACTAAATAAATTAGAAGATAATGTTCTTGATGAGTTACTCACTCATGCTGACCTGAGCAAATATAAGTCTTGGTTCAAAAATATAAGAAAATATAAGCCTCATCAGCTTACAGATGAGATTGAAAAAATTTTTCAAGAAAAGAGTATGACTTCGTTTTCTGCGTGGAATCGGCTTTTTGACCAGACGATATCAAATATGAAGGTGAGCCTAGATGGTAGATCAGTTAGTCTTGAAGAAGCTCTCAATCTATTACTATCTGATAAAGAAGAAGAAAGGAAGATAGCCTTCCTAGCAGTTTCATCAAAACTTGAGGAAAATATTCCTCTTTTTACACATATTATGAATACAATATGTCAAGATAAAGCTATTTCTGATAAGTGGAGAAATTATTCAAATTCAGAAGAGTCACGGCATTTAGCAAATAATATAGAGCCCGAAGTAATAAGTGCTTTAGTCAATACAGTCGAAAGTAATTATGAAATTACAAGCCATAGATATTATGCCTTAAAAGCAAAATTATTAAATAAGACATATTTAGAAAGCTGGGATAGGAATGCACCTCTTCCAGATGCAAATACTAAACCTATAGAATGGAGTGAAGCAAAAGAAATAGTTATCGAGGCGTATGAGGAGTTTTCCAAAGATATTGCAGATATTGTAAGGTTATTTTTCGATAATAATTGGATAGATGCAAGAGTAAATGAAGGGAAAGTGAATGGTGCATTTGCGCACCCAGTGACAACAGATACTCATCCGTACATCTTGCTTAATTACCAAGGAAAGCCAAGAGATGTCATGACACTTGCACATGAACTCGGCCATGGAGTTCATCAAGTATTGGCATCTGATTTGGGGCCTCTGTTATCTGATACTCCACTAACCTTAGCCGAGACTGCCAGTGTATTTGGTGAGATGCTCACATATAAGAAGCTAGTTCGGAAAACCTCAAATGATTTAGAAAAGAAAGTTCTCTTAGCTTCGAAGATAGAGGACATGATCAATACAGTAGTGAGGCAGATTTCGTTCTTTAAATTTGAACAATATGTCCACCAGAAAAGAAAGATGGGCGAGCTAACTGCAGAAGATATAAGTAATATCTGGATTGATACGCAATCGGCCAGCCTTGGACCAGCAATCAAGATGCATGAGCAACATAAGTATCTCTGGGCATATATACCTCATTTTATTCATAGTCCATTCTATGTTTATGCATATGCTTTTGGTGATTGCCTTGTTAATTCTCTTTATGCAATTTATGAGGATAATCCAACAAATTTTGTAGATAAATATATTAGTCTCTTATCCTCTGGAGGGGCTAAACATCATAAAGATTTACTTACTCCATTTGGTTTAGATACTTCAAATCCAGATTTCTGGGACTCTGGTCTATCCCTAATATCAAGTATGATTGATGAGCTAGAAAAAATAAGTTAATGGTACAAAATTTTAAAGAGACAAATAACTACCCAAAAAGATTATCAAGATATTCAAGTGTTGGAAAAGAAGTTGGAAAATTCGCAACAAGATTTCTCATAAATACTGTTATTTCAGATAATAAATCAGAGAGGAACGCAGTTGCTCTAAAGAATGCGCTCGGAACTTTAAAGGGACCATTAATGAAAATTGCGCAATTATTATCAACGATACCCGGTGCAATCCCGGAAGAATACAAAGATGAATTATCCAAATTACAAAATATGGCTCCTCCAATGGGGGCAGGTTTTGTAAGAAGACGAATGCAAATGGAACTTGGTAATAATTGGGAAAAAAAATTTATTGAATTTAATTATAAGCCATTTGCTGCAGCATCTCTGGGGCAGGTTCATAAAGCAAGGGATATGAAAAATAGAGAAATTGTTTGTAAGTTACAATATCCAAATATGATTTCTGCCGTTGAAGCTGATTTAAAGCAGTTAGATATTATATTTAAAATTAATAAAAACTTAGACCCTGCCATTGGAACTAATAAAATTAGGGAAGAAATTGCCCAAAGATTACGAGAAGAGCTTGACTATGATAGAGAAGCAAACCACCTAAAATTATTTAGCGAAATTTTAAAAAAGTATGATGATATTAGAATACCAACTGTATTTAAAAATGTGTCAACTGATAAATTATTAGTCATGAGTTACCTATCTGGTAAGCCATTAATGGATTATAAGTCTTCGAGCCAAGAAATTAGAAATAAAATAGCTCATTGTCTTTTTAGAGCATGGTGGGTCCCTTTTGGTCAGTTCGGGGTTATACACGGCGACCCGCACCTGGGGAATTATTCAATAATCGAAGAAGATAATAATGTACTTGGAATAAACCTATTAGATTTTGGATGTGTTAGAAGGTTTCAACCAGTTTTTGTTGAAGGTGTAATTAACTTATACAATGGTCTAAAAAATAATAATCAAGAAATGTTAGTAAACTCTTATGAGTCATGGGGTTTCAAAAATTTAAATAAAGAGTTAATAGATATTCTTAATGTTTGGGCAAACTTTATTTATGGTCCGATTCTAGATAATAGAAGCAGAACAGTAGCTGACGGCATAGAGCCCGAAGTTTATGGAAGAAAAGAAGCCTTTAATGTATACCAATCATTAAAAAAAATTGGTCCTGTTGAAATCCCAAGAGAATTTGTTTTTATGGACAGAGCTGCGATCGGTCTTGGATCAGTTTTTTTACACTTAAATGCAAACTTAAATTTACATAATCTTTTTGAAGATGCCATTGGGGAATTTAACATAGATAAGCTTACCAAGAAACAATCAGAAGTTTTTAAAAAAACAGGTGTCGATTTTGGCTTATAACCAATATTTAGGGCTTGAATTTTTTTATTATTATGTGTAATTTTATTTTGTGAGTATCAAACATGAGCAAAGAAAAAAAAATCATAGAAATGGATTACAAGGAACACAATAAAACATATGATGGTTTTATAAAGTTTACAAAATATACAACAATACTTGTTATTCTAATTTTAGTATTTCTTCTCGCTTTTGTTTATTAAAGAATTACAAAAACAATGCAAATAACAGTATTAACAGAGACTGATCAATCTGAAACGAGAGTTGCTCTAACTCCTGATGTCGTGAAGAAGATCGTTAATCGTGGTATAAATGTATTGATTCAATCTGGTTGTGGTCAAAAATCAAATTACTCTGACTCTCAATACGAAACTGCTGGTGCAAAAGTAACACGTACTATCAATGAATCAGCTTTAAAGTCTGAAATACTAATTACTGTCAAAAGACCGGAAGATAAGATACTCGAAAAACTTAATAAGAATACAATTATAATCGGTCAAATGGATCCTTACGGGTCAAGCTCGGAGCTAAATCGGGTTGCAAAGTATGGACATCAGCTATTTTCGATGGAATTGATGCCAAGGATTACACGTGCACAATCCATGGATGTACTGTCGTCTCAATCAAATCTATCGGGTTATAAGGCAGTAATTGATAGTGTTGCCGAGTATAAAAAAGCAGTACCAATGATGATGACTGCAGCAGGCACAATAGCGCCAGCAAAGATTTTTATTATGGGTGTTGGAGTTGCCGGTTTGCAGGCAATTGCAACCGCCAGACGGCTTGGTGGCATTGTCACAGCAACAGATGTTAGACCAGCTACAAAAGAGCAAGTCGTATCTCTAGGTGCTAAATTTATCGCTGTAGAAGACGAGGAATTTAAGGCTGCAGAAACTTCAGCTGGCTACGCAAAAGAAATGTCAAAAGAATATCAGCAAAAGCAAGAAGAGTTATTATCAGAACATATTAAAAACCAGGATATAGTTATTACGACAGCTCTAATTCCAGGACGTAAAGCTCCAATTCTTGTTACAAAAAAAATGGTTGAGTCTATGAAAGATGGTTCTGTAATTGTTGATTTAGCGACTGAAAGAGGGGGGAATGTAGAAATGTCCCAAGTTGGAAAGAAGACTCTTCATGAGGGCATTACCATTCTCGGTTACGAAAATTTTGCGAGACGTTTGCCAACCGATGCATCAAATCTATATGCTCAGAACATTATGAAATTTTTAGATGAAATAATTGATGTTGATAACCAGCAGCTATCAATAAACTATGAAGATGAAATTATTAGTGGAATATTGATAATCAAAGATGGTGTCCTAGTGCATCCAATGTATAAATAACTGAAGGGTAATCAATATGGCAAAAGATAGTAATATTATTCTAGAAGCAACAGATTTAGCTCAAAATATTGGCTTAATGGGAACTGTTGACCCTCTAATGTATAAATTCGCAATATTTATACTTGCAATATTTATTGGTTACTATGTTATTTGGAGTGTTACACCAGCATTGCATACTCCCCTCATGTCTGTAACAAATGCCATATCATCTGTCATAATTGTTGGAGCTTTATTGGCAATTGGAACAGAATTTATTGATGGTCAAACAAATATCAGTAACTTTTATATTGCAAAAGGGCTTGGATTTTTTGCATTGATTCTTGCATCTATCAATATTTTTGGAGGCTTCTATGTTACTTATAGAATGCTAGCCATGTATAAAAAGAAAGTTAAATAAAGTGTCAGCAAATCTTATTGCATTCTTATATCTCGTTTCAGGTATTTTTTTTATATTAGCATTGCGTGGATTATCAAACCCCGAAACTGCTAGAAAAGGAAACTACTATGGCATAGCAGGTATGATAATTGCGGCTATTACAACACTATTTATATCTCCACCAAATCAAAATTTAGATATAATATTACTTGTTGTTGGTATAGGAATTGGTGGTTCGATTGGTTTAACTATAGCAAGGAAAATTGCTATGACAGCTATGCCCCAGCTGGTTGCAGCGTTCCATTCACTTGTTGGACTGGCAGCTGTTTTAGTCGCCTCTGCGGCTTTATATGTTCCATCATCAATGGGTATTGGTTCAGTTGGTAATATTCATCTCGCAAGCCTAATTGAAATGGGAATCGGTGTTATAATAGGAGCAATTACCTTTTCAGGATCAATCATTGCTTTCTTGAAATTACAGGGAATAATGTCTGGCTCTCCAATTACTTTTCCGAAGCAGCACCTCTTTAACCTACTTTTAGCTATTTTAATCTTGGTTCTTCTGGTTATATTTGCAATAACTCAATCGTACACAGTATTTTGGTTAATTGTTCTTCTATCATTCACAATTGGGTTTTTAATTATAATACCAATAGGTGGTGCAGATATGCCCGTTGTTGTATCAATGCTAAACTCATATTCAGGATGGGCCGCAGCAGGTATAGGATTCACATTGGGGAATATAGCTTTAATCATCACAGGAGCCTTGGTAGGATCTTCAGGAGCCATATTATCATATATAATGTGCAAGGGTATGAACAGGTCATTCTTTAATGTAATTCTTGGGGGCTTTGGTGGAGACTCAAATACTGCATCTCAAGATGTTTCAGATAATAGACCTGTAAAAAAAGGCTCAGCAGATGATGCGGCTTTCATTATGAAAAATGCAGGATCTGTTATCATAGTTCCAGGCTATGGAATGGCAGTAGCGCAAGCGCAACACGCATTGAAAGAGATGGTAGATAATCTCAAAGAAGCCGGTGTTAATGTGTCTTATGCAATACATCCTGTTGCAGGAAGAATGCCAGGACATATGAATGTTTTACTTGCTGAAGCTCAAGTGCCTTATGATGAAGTATTTGAGTTGGAGGATATCAACTCGCAATTTAGCCAAGCAGATGTTGCGTTTGTAATTGGTGCTAATGATGTTACAAACCCTGCGGCTAAGACTGATAAAACAAGCCCGATTTACGGAATGCCAATATTAGATGTTGAAAAATCTGGTACAATCTTATTTTTGAAAAGATCACTTGCATCAGGCTACGCTGGCGTGGAAAATGAACTGTTCTTCAGAGATAATACAATGATGTTATTTGGTGATGCAAAGAAAATGGTTGAAGATATAGTTAAGGCTTTTTAATTCTTTTTATCTTAATCAATTCTTTTTTTGCTTTTGTATTGTTTTTTTCTTTTTTTAAGATGTCCTGATAGTCTATTATAGCGTCTTCAATATTGCCAAGTTTTCTATGTACTTCAGCCCTCATAAAAATAGCATTATTTAGGTTCGGATCAATATATAATACTTGGTTCAGATCATCTAGTGCATTATGTAATCTAGATAATTCATTATATGAAATCGCTCTATAATATAGTGATGAAGTATTATTAGCCTTTAAAGAGATTGCAAGGTCGAAATCCTGAATTGCATCATAGTGTAAGTTATATCTCTGATAGATCTTACCTCTTAATTCATATGCTAAGAAGTTAGTATTGTTAAAATTAATTGAAGAATTTAAATTTGTTAGTGCTAACTTATATTCTTCTAACATAATGAAGTATGAAGCTTTATTAAGATATGCAGCAGAAAATCTGGGTTCAATATTAAGTGAGACATTGTAATCAAGGAGCGCCTTATCATAATTACCAAGTAAAAAATTTGATTGGCCTCTTGAATTATATGCCTGGTATGAGCTTGGGTCATGATCTATAGCAATAGTAAAATTATTAATTGCATTTCCAAAATCTTGATTTTTGAAATACTGGTTTCCTAATAAAATATACAATTCAGGATCATTAGGATCTGCTTTAATCGCGGAATTAATAGATAAAATATTATTATCAATTGAATTTATTTTTGAAAAGTTAGATTTACTTGTATCTGTCCCTATAACAATGCTATCGGAAGTTACACAAGAACTTAGTAATAATACTAAAAGGAGAACATATTTATTCAGTTTGATTTTTACTTTATAATAGAAGTTTAGTAAGGTACTCAATTGACACCTCATAATTAAAAAAACTACTATATGATAATGTTATTTATATTAATATCTGTTTAAAAAATACTGGAACCATCACGAAGCAATTTTTTTCTTGCTAGTTTTCTTCCTCTTCGGATAGCCTCTGCTTTTTCTCTTGCTCGTTTCTCAGATGGTTTTTCGTAATGATTCCGAAGCTTCATTTCTCTAAATATACCTTCTCTCTGCATCTTTTTCTTTAGAGCTTTTAGAGCTTGGTCAACATTATTGTCTCTTACAGTAACTTGCAAAATCATCTCCTAGTATAGATTTCTATATTAATTCCATTACTTATAGGCTCATTATATTGCCTTGTAAACATAAAATGCCTTATAATAGTACTAATTTCTACTAATAAAATTTACATGACCCATTTTTCGTCCTTTTCGAGGTTCATCTTTGCCATATATGTAAATTTTCTTATTTTCTGTACTTTTTATGTTACTCCAATGATATATATCATCTCCAATAATATTATACATTTCTGTTATAAATATTAATTGTGGTTCAGAGATCTCCGTGCCTATAATTGCTTTTATATGCTGCGTAAACTGTGAAACATCTGCGCCATCCAACGTCCAGTGACCAGAATTATGAACTCTTGGTGCAATTTCATTAACAATCAATTCTTCTTGATTTGTTTGTTGATTAATTCGTACAAAAAATTCAATAGATAATATCCCAATATATTCTAGTTGTGATATCATTTTTGACGATATTTTCTTAAGTTCCATATCAAGCTTTTCATTAATAAGTGCTGGTGCAAAGGATCTATCCAAAATATGATTTTTATGAATATTTTCTGATGGATTATAGCTGTATACATTTCCGTGAACATCTCTTGCCGATATAGTGGACACTTCTTTTGTATATTCGATAAATTCTTCTATCAAGCATGGATAATTTTTAAAGCTTATGAAAGCACTCTTTGCCTCTTCATAAGAGCTAATAATTTTTTGTCCTTTCCCATCATAACCAAACTTTCTTATTTTCAGCACACTTTTTTTATCAAAATTCCATCTGCTCAGATCTTCCAAAGACTCTACATTCATATAACTATTAGTGTTTATTTTATTCTCAATAAAAAAATTTTTTTCGAGGAGCCGATCTTGACTAATTCTTATAGCATGAGGCGGGGGATAAATTGGTTTAAGCTTTGATATATATTCAATAGTCGATAAGGGTATATTTTCAAATTCAATTGTGACGAGATCAACATTATTAATAAATTCATCTATATTTTTTTGATCTTCAAATTTGCCAATTGTTTGATAAGTAGAATTTTTAAAAGCCGGTGAGTTTTTATCAGGGCTATATATATGAGTATTATAACCGAGTTCTATTGCTGCATTAGACAGCATCTGCCCCAACTGTCCACCTCCTAAAATACCAATAGTTTGCTTATTTTTCTTGATCATTTTGGAATTTTATCAACAGAACTCGTTTGTTTATTTTTCCAATCAACAAGCGACTTATGTAGTGTTGGATCATTCAAGGATAGGATTGATATAGCAAGTAATGCAGCATTGATTGAGCCTGCTTTACCAACCGCTAACGTCCCAACTGGAATACCTTTGGGCATTTGTACGATTGAAAGTAAGCTATCCAGTCCATTTGAGAAATTAGACTCTATTGGCACTCCCAGCACAGGGAGTGTTGTTAAAGAGGCAACCATTCCTGGAAGATGAGCTGAGCCACCTGCACCAGCAATAATCACAGAGTAGCTATTTTGTTTTGCATTCTTAGCGAATTCATACAACCTTTCAGGTGTTCTATGAGCAGAAATTATTAATTTATCATATTTAATTTCGAAATCATCTAACAGATCAGCTGCAAATTGCATCGTTTTCCAATCTGATTGAGAGCCCATTATAATAGCAATTTTATTCATATGAAATAAACCTTATGATATAGAAATCATATTTGATATTCCGTCAATTATTAGTTTTATACTTACTAAAAATAGCAGAATATAAATTATTTCATAGAATATTTTTGTTGGAAGTTTTCGAACAATCCAAATTCCTACGAACGCAAATATAAGAGATATAGGAAATAAAATAGTTGAAGTTATCAATGTACTTTTATTCATTTCACCTAGCATCATGAACGGTAAGATTTTTAGGAGATTATTCATCCAAAAAAATATCATAAAAGTACCCGCATAAGTTCTTTGCTCTAAACGAAGCGGAAGTAAGTACATCTGGTAGGGTGGCGCGCCTGTCAAAGTAACAAAACTTGTAAATCCTGTAATCCCTCCCCAAATTGTTCCTCTTGTAAGACTATGACCCTGCGATTTGGTTTCATTTTTAGAAGTCCAATAAGATACAGTAAAGGATATAGCAATAAATCCAATTATTATCCTGACCAAATTTGTGTTAATTTGTGAAACTAGTATTGCACCTATTACGATTCCAATTATCGAAGCCGGAATCGTAATCAAGAGCGTCTTTTTATCGTATGTCTTTCGGTATGTCCAGACTGCAACAATATCTAGTATCAGTAAAATTGGCATTAATACTGCTGCAGCTTGTAAGGGAGAAGCAACTATTGCCATAAGAGGAACTGCCAATGCACCTATTCCTGTTAGCCCACCCTTTGATAGCCCTATAAGTATTACAGAAGGTATTGCCATAGTATAGAACAATGGATCTAGTATCATTAATCTACTTTTCAATAAAGTTAATTATAAAATAAGATTTAGTTACAACCTTACTTTTTGTGTTCAATTATCAATCGACTGGAGAGTCTTATTTTCTTTTTGAGATATTTTCTCTTGTCTTTTTGAAGCTTTCAAGACTATTCTGTCTAGTTCTATTTGAGAGCATAAACCAAGTACAACTGGGTCTTGCGGCTGTATATTTCCAATATTCCAATGACTTCTAGAACGTATTGAGTCAATTGTCGTCTTTGTAGTTCCAACTAGTTTAATGACTTCGCTGTCTCTCAGTTCTGGATGATTTCTAACTAACCATGCAATTGCAGAGGGTCTATCCTGCCTTCTTGATAGAGGGGTATATTTCTTTTGTTTCTTTGTCTTAATTTCTGGAAGATTAATTGGGCTTATATTTAATTTTAGTTCATGATTAACATCTAACTCAGCACTTTCAAGTTCAATTCTTGTAAGTTCACCAGACATTATTGGGTCCATTCCCCTTATTCCTTGGGCCACATCACCATCAGCAATACCTTTTACCTCAAGAGGATGAATATTACAGAAGTTTGCTATTTGATCGAATGTTAGTGCTGTATTTTCAACAAGCCAAACTGCTGTAGCCTTCGGCATTAGTGGTGTTTGTGCCATAATTTAACTCCATTAGATCTACATATTATTAATTATTATACTAATATTCTTTTTATTGCTATAGGTTTCAATATTTTTCTTATCAGACGAGCACGATTTTTCCAAAATGTTTACCACTCTTCATTAATTCATGGGCTAAATAAGCATCTTCTAGTTTAAATGTTTTAAATATAACTGGAAATAATTTCCCACTCTCGATTATTGGCATAATATTTTTTTTTAAATCATTAGCAATTGCTGATTTATAACTCAGATTTTTTGGCCTTAAAACTGAACCTGAGTGCATTAGACTCTTTCTCATGATTTGCGAAAGATCAATCTCAACATTATTTCCCTTAATATAAGCGATTTGGATTATTCTTGCGAACATACTTGCAATGAGAAAATTTCTATTTGTATAGTCGCCGCCAACAATATCCAGAATGATATCAACGTTTCTGAAATTAGATTTTTCTATGATATCAACAAAGTCATCCTTGTTGTAGTTAATTACCATATCTGCACCAATTTTATAGCATTTATCTTCTTTATTTTTATCACTTGTTGTTGTAATTACAGTTGCGCCGAATTCCTTAGACATTTGAATTGCAGTTGTCCCAATTCCACTTGAACCACCATGGATAAGTATTTTTTCATTTTCTTTTAATTTACCTATTCTAAAAACATTATTCCATACTGTAAAATATGTTTCAGGTATTGCAGCAGCCTCGATGAAGCTAATATTTTCAGGTATTGGTATTGTCAAATTTTGATTTGCAACACAAAATTCGGCATAACCTCCTCCACCTAATAATGCCATTACCTTGTCACCTAGTTTAAAATTTTTGACATTACAGCCAATTTCTACAACTATTCCTGAAACTTCCAAACCTGGATGAGATGGAGATCCTTTTGGTGGTGGGTGGAGACCAAACCTTTGCAATATATCAGGGCGATTAACTCCACTTGCCTTAATATCTATTAAAATTTCGTCATCATCTGGAGATGGGATGTCTTTCTGAGTTAGAATAAGCTCATTATTTCTACCATGATTAATGATGTCTATAACTTGCATAGTTTTTACTGACTGTTTCAAATAATGGAAATAATAAAAGTTATTTACTAATTAAGCCTTCGAATCTTTTATTGAATTTGCTAACTCTTCCACCCCTATCAAGAAGCTGCTGAGAACCTCCTGTCCATGCAGGATGGCTTGTAGGATCAATATCAAGAGTTAAAGTATCACCTTCAGAGCCATATGTAGAAAATGTCTCATATTTGGTACCATTAGTCATTACAACTTGGATTTTATGATAATTTGGGTGACCTTCTTTTTTCATTTCAGCGCCTTTGTATTAATAGACCATTTTTATACATTATTATGATATTAATCTCAACCCTTAAATTCTAAGCGAGTAAATTACTAACTTTCTGTGAGTTTTATCTCTATTCTTCTATTTTTTTTGTAAGCTTCTTCACTCTTTCCGGTATCAAGTGGCATAAATTCACCTCTTCCAGTTGCTGCAAGTCTTTTTGCTGGTATACCAGTTCTTGTGAGAAACTCGACAACTGAAATTGCACGTGCAGCTGAAAGCTCCCAGTTTGATTGGAAACGGGAGTTTCTAATCGGAATTGTGTCTGTGTGACCGTCTATCCTTAGTATCCAATTAATTTCAGTGGGGATTTGATCAATCAAATCTTGTATTGCAACTGATAGTTTTGCAAGCTGCCTCTGCCCTTCAATGCCAATATTTGCCTCACCGCTTTCAAACAACACTTCTGATTGAAATACAAATCTATCACCTATTATTTTGATATCGTCTCGACTTCCAATAACCTCCTTTAATTTTCCAAAAAATTCAGATCGATATTCTGATAACTCCTTAACTCTTTGTGCAAGGGCTGTATTTAATCGACTTCCCAAATCTGCAATCCTTGCCTTTTGCTCAAGATCTCTTTTTTCTGACTCATCTAAGAGTTTTGAAATGGATGCAAGTTGTTTTTTTAATTCATCAAGCTGAAGATTTAAAATTTTCACTTGATCTTGTTGTTTTATATTTTCATTTGCTGTTGATGTCAGACCAGACCTAAGTATTTGTTCTTTTCTGCGCAGATCAAGGATTATTTGTTGCTGTTCTTCTGACTCAGCTCTCAAATCTATTATAGTTTGATTATTTTGATTATTTATTTTTTCAAGAGAATTAATACTTTCAATATTGAACAAATTATCTTGATTATTTTCGGACTCAATATTTCTCAGGTCAAGAATTGTAAGTTCATTCTGTGAGAGGTTATCTTTTAACTCCAGAGTTTCATCCTCAAGAACAACAATTTTTTCATTTTTATTATCTATCAAAACTTTCTTTGTATTAATTTCTATATTTTTTATATTTAATATTTTTTTAATTCTATTATTTTCTGCTATGAGCTTGATCATTTCAGCTCTTTTTTTTGCGAGCTCATCTCTTTTTTGATCATATATTTCTTCTGACTCAACTACCTTATTTTGCAGTATATCGACTTCCTCTTGTAGCAATATAATGTTATCTTGAGCTTCTGAAAATTCTATATTTTTATTATCAATTTCATCTCTTAAAATAACAATATCACTCTTCGCTGTTTCAAGCTCACCCATTATAGTTCGATTTAGTAGACTTATATTATTTACTTCGGTTTCCAATGTTTGAACATTAAATGTTAGATCTTGATTTTTAGCTTCTTCAAGAGCGAGTATATTTGTCAGTTCCATTAGTTGATTTGTTAAATCCGCAAGGGTATTATCTTTATCTGTAAGTTCTGTATTAAGATCTTGTAGCTCGTCATCTTTACTGGATATTTCGGTTGATAAATAAAATTGTGAGAGAATAAAAACAGTGAGTATAAAAATTATAACCAGCAATAAAGTTGCCATAACATCTACAAAACCAGGCCAATAATTAGCTGAATTTGTATTATTGTTTCCGCGGCTATTTCTTGGCATTATTTATCTCAATTCTTTGAGTTAAATTTTTTAATTATTATTATTATTATTTTTAATTTCTTCGATAAGTTTATTTTGCACTTTAATTTGTTCGTATAGTGACTTTTGCTGGTCTTCCATTACTTTCATAAGCTTATCTGTTTTGTCAGGTGAAGCACTTTTTGAATTATTTTTTATTGTACTACTTAAATCCAGTAGTATATTACTCATATCTTTTATATTTTTATTAAGATAAAAATTTATTTTATTATCGGTTCTATCGTCATTAATTTCAGTAACCGTAGATAACCATTCTTCTAATTCATTATAAAATCTATTTTGAGCTTGATTATATATTAAATCAAAAAAACCGAGGATTAACGATCCAGATAATCCAAATAGTGATGATGAGAAAGCAATGGCCATTCCCGATAGTGGGGACTCCAATCCTGATTTTAGTTCCTCAAACATTTCACCTGCCTCACCTGAGCCAATTGACAGTGAACCAATTGTTTGGCCAATGGAGTCAACTGTTAAAAGAAGCCCCCAAAAAGTACCTAATAATCCTAAAAATATTAATAATCCAATCATATATCTTGAATATTCTCTCGCCTCATCAAACCTGAAAGATATTGAATCAAGGATGGACCTCATTGAGGTTGCGGATAGAGTTATCTCATATTTATGATCAAGCATCATAGTTGCCATAGGAGCCAAGAGTGATGGAGGTGCTCCAATATCGGCATGATAATCACCATTTTGAAAATTATTTACCCACCTGACTTCACGAAACAACCTAATAGTCAAAAGCATTATATAGACTATCCCAAAGATTAAAACAAAAGTAATTATGCTATTTATTATTGGGTTTGCAAGAAACGCTTTAATAAGATTTTCTTGTATAATAAATATGAATAATCCAATTATTATTGAGAAAAGAAACATTCTAAAAAGATATATTCTGGGATGCGTGAAGTTCTTGGTAATTGGAGTGTCTGTCATAAATATTTGTCCACTAATTTTATGATTTAGATTAGTATACTGGATAAATTGTCGTATATTTTTTCATTTGATACAATAAAATAATTTGGTTTGGCAACTTCAGGGTTTTTAAGGTAATTATATTTGCCTGCCGCTTCTTTTAATATTAATAACGAAGCATCTATTTCGTGTGGTTGAATAAGCCTATTTATAAACACATTCAGCTTACCGGATCCAACCATACAGATGCTGAGAGAGATTGCACCAAATGATCTAATACCAGTTGAGGCCGCTAATAATTTATTCAAATTATTATTATTAAAGTTTTCGTAAAATTCATAGACATTATCAATGCCAAAGAGGCAATATTCTATCTTTTGTTCACTTGAAACTTGCATTTTAATATTATTGTGAGTCGCACCAATTCCATTCTCACCTATGAATATGTCATCAGTAATTGGATTGTAAACGATACTATTCTCTATAACACCATTTCTCTTATGGGCAATACTAATGCAAAAGAGTGGAATAGTTCGTTTGTAGTTCAACTCGCCATCCAAAGCATTTATGATAAAACAATTATCACTATCATCAATATCTTTTTGGATTATTTTTTGCTCACCATTAATAGAAAAAAATTCATAATTTTGATTAGAATATTTTTCCATTAGCTCTTCTAAGATCAATGACTCTACACGTTTTTTACTTTTTTGAACAAAATCATGAACTGATCTATTAGTATTTTGGAGGTTCTGAAGTTCACCAAAATCTCTGATATATACTCGCGCAACATTTCTAAGTAACGTAAATAGTATATTTGTATTAGGTGAACGCCTCATTTTATTTATTCAGCACGTTTAATATAAGATAACTCATTTGTATCAACGATTATTTCCTCACCATTGTTTATGAATGGAGGAACCATCACTCTCATATCATTTTCTAAGATAGCTGGTTTAGAGGACGATGCCGCAGTTTGACCTTTGATAGCAGGTTCAGTATCAATTACTCTTAAAGTTACTGTTTCAGGAAATATAACTCCAACTGGTTTTCCCTCATATAATTCAATTTGAACTACCATACCCTCTTTTAGAAGTAATCTTTTTTCTTCAATTAATTTTTGTTCCAAGCTTATTTGCTCAAATGTTTGATTATTCATAAATATTAATTCACTATCATTTGAGTATAGATACTGAAAATCTTCTGTATCTATACGCGCTTTTTCGACTATTTCATCAGCTCGAAATCTCTCATTTAATTTAGTTGTATCTATGACAGATTTTAATTCTACCTGATTAAAAGCTCCACCTTTACCCGGTTTTACTGCCTGTGCTTTAGTAACAACCCAAAGGGATCCCTTGTGTTCGAGAATATTTCCAATCCTTATTTGATTACCATTTATTTTCATGTATTCACCATATCAAATCTTTACTCAAACAACTTATATAAAATTTACATAAAATAGAAATAGTTTTATTTCATAAATTCCGGAAGTCGTAAATAGGTTATACTATTTTTATTCACTCTGGGCCGAAAATTTGAATAGTTTTCGACAGCGATTTCTTTTTTTTCAGGAGAAACTACATTCATATTCATATCGAGTTCTATATCTGAAACTCCAAGTTGTTTTGCTAGGAGATAATATTCATAGGCTTTCACATCATCTTTTGAAACGCCTTCCCCATAAAAATACATACTTGATAGCTTTTGCAACGCAGGGGGATAAGCTTTTTGAGCAGATCTTTCGAGCCAGAGTAAAGCCGTCTCCTCATCTTTTTTTACCCCAATTTCATTTAGTATCATTATTGCATAATCATGCTCAGCCTCTGTGTAGCCTTCATCTGCAAATTCAAACATCATTCTTGCTGCTTTATTATTATCGATTTTCGTTCCAATACCATTTAGGTAATAATCTATAAGCTCAAATTTAGCTAGAATTAGATCCATGCTACTTGCTTCTTTTATATATTCAAATGCTCTATTTTGATCGGCAATTATACCCCAACCATATCGGTGGAATCGAGAAATATAAAATTTTGAATAGGAAGAAAGAAAATCATTATCACTGTTCTCAATTTGATAGAATAGTTCCAGAGATTTATTTTGATCAGGAGTAAGATGGTGCAGAACTTCAGCCATTTGAAACATTGAAAAAATATTTCCCTCATCAGATGATATAGTATACCACTCAATCGCAGAGTCTATATCATTGAGGCTCAGATATTTCTGTGCAATCCAAAAAGACCATTTATTGTTTTCTGAATTCTTATAGAGCTCTTTTGCATCCTCAATATTATTGTCTATAAGGAGTGTTCTAAATTGATCATCATCAATGCTAGCAGAAGCTAAGCTATGATTTTGTAGACAGAATAATGCTATAATAATTAATACTTTTATAGATTTAAACATAATTATTATTTCTTATTTTTTATTGATCAAGTTCAATTGACCATTGACCAATGGATGCCAATCCATTCATATGTGCTCTATGCGCAAATGCATTTTGTGCATCTTTAATGTTTTCATCTTTTCCACTCCAAGCAATTAGGGCGCTTTGCTGTAGCGCACGACCATATGAGAAGGTTAGAGTATGATTTATTTTTTTTAGGCTATTCATAATAGAAAGGTGCTCTGTAGCTTGCAAATCAGTCTGTCCTCCTGATAGAAAACATATACCAGCAACTGAGGTCGGAACATTCTGTTCCAAACAATCTAGTGTCTGTTTTGCCACTTCCATTGGCGTCGCTTTCTCATCACAGTTTTTACCTTGAATCACCATATTAGGTTTTAAAATTATCCCATCTAGATCAACTCTTGCAGAAGAGAGCTCTTCAAAAACACTTTGCAATATTTTCGATGTTACTAACTTGCATTCGTCAATATTATGCTTTGCGTTTTCTCCATCCATTAAAACTTCTGGTTCAACAATGGGAACCAGTCCGCTCTCTTGGCACAAGGCCGAATAGCGAGCAAGAGCTTGACTATTTGTACTTATCGCATAATCTGAAGGGGTATCCTCAGTTATGTTTATTACAGCTCTCCATTTCGCAAATGAGGCACCAATAGAATAATATTCATCTAGCCTTTCTCTCAAGCCATCAAGACCTTCAGTGATTGTTTCATTACCGAATTTTGCAAGTTTTTTCACACCCGTATCAACTTTGATACCAATCAAGGTATCTGTTTCCCTTAAAAGATCTGTTATACTTCTTCCATCTCTACATTTTTGTTTTATTGTTTCATCATATAGTATCACGCCTGAAATATTCTTTTCCATTGCTTCTTTTGTGCTAAATAGCATTTCACGATAATCTCTTCGAGTTTCTGCATTACTTTCTGTATCTATTTGATCAAATCTTTTTTTTATAGTTGCTGTGCTCTCATCGGCAGCTAGTATCCCTTTTCCGTCAATTACTAGCTTCTTTGCTATATTTTGAATATTATCTATCATGACTTAACCTTTTATTATTTATCGAGTATGGCGCTTACACCAGGAAGAGTCTTTCCTTCTAGCCACTCCAAAAAGGCTCCACCTGCAGTTGAAACATGGGTAAAATCTTTTACACATTTTGATAAATTAATACCGTAAATGGTATCGCCACCACCTGCAACTACCTTAATATTTTTTTGCTTGCAATTTCTCGCAAGCTCTTTTGCTACAGTAATTGTAGCTTGATCAAATGGCTTGTATTCTATAGCACCAAGTGGACCATTCCAGATTACTGTTTCTGCTTTTTTTAATTCACCTAAAATAATTTTAATAGATTCTGCTCCAAGGTCAAGAATCATATCATCTGTTTCAATATCCTCAATATTTTTATTTTTGGCAACTGCATTCATTGATAAAGACTTTGCCACTTTCCCATCTACAGGAATTATCAAATTAACGTTCTTTTCTTTGGCATCATTGATAATATCTTGGGCGATATCGATACACTGACTTTCAAATAGGGATGCACCAATACTAATACCTTTAGCAAGGAGAAATGTGTTAGCCATTGCACCACCAATTATCATTGTATCAACTTTTTTATTTAGATTCTTTAGAATATCAATTTTTGTAAGTATCTTGGAGCCTCCAATTATTGCAAGTAAGGGTTTTTTAGGGGTACTAAGTGAGTTCTGAAGAGATTCGATTTCCTTTGACATACACAAACCAAAATAACTTGGTAAAAATTTTGGTATTCCACACAAAGATGAATGGGCTCTATGTGATACTGAAAAAGCATCATTAATATATATATCTGCCATTTTACTTAATTCTTTAGCAAAATTTAGTTCATTTTTTTCTTCTTCTTCATGAAATCTAATATTCTCGAGCATAAAGATTTTTTTTGGATTATTTTTTACCCTTTGGCCAATTTTATCGATAAACTCGATGGGCTTCTTGAGAATTTTTTCAACTTCAATTGCGATAGGAGCCATAGATAATTTTGTATCAATTTTCCCATTTGGCCTGCCTCTGTGAGTTACAATCAAAATTGTTGCTTTTTTTTCAATTAGGGCTTTTATTGTCGGGATAGATTCATTGATTCGGGTGAAGTCTACTATCTTATTATTCTGAGTCGGGACATTAAAATCAGTTCTTAATAAAACAACCTTATTACTAAGGTCTTGATCCATAAAGTTCCTGATCTTTGTCATAAAACAGGTCCTTGACTATAATAACTTTCCAATGTGCACCGCCATATTACACATCCGATGCGAAAAGCCCCACTCATTATCATACCAAGCCATTACTCGAATAAATCTTTTATTAAGAACTTTTGTTTGGTCAATCGCTATAATTGCGGAGTGTTTGTCGTGGTTTAAATCAATAGAAACTAGTTTCTCTTCAGTTATGTCAATTATATTCTTTAAGCCCGCTTCTGAGGCGTCTATAAATATTTGATTTATTTCTTCTACAGATGTATTTTTGGACGAAGTAAATTTTAGGTCAATTACAGAAACATTTGGAGTTGGAACGCGCATCGCTACTCCGTCAATCTTTCCTTTTAACTCAGGAATAACATAACCGACGGCCTTCGCAGCTCCAGTGGAGGTCGGTATAATTGATTGTGCCGCTGACCTTGATCTATACAAGTCTCTGTGGTTTCGATCTAAAGTTGGTTGGTCACCTGTATATGAATGTATTGTTGTCATGAAAGCACTTTCAATACCAACTGAATTATTCAAAATCATAGCTATTGGAGCAAGAGCATTTGTTGTACAAGATGCATTCGATATTATATTGTGATTTTTATCTATATTCTTGTGATTTACTCCAAAAACAGATGTAATATCTGCATTTTTTGCAGGGGCTGAAATTAGGACTTTTTTTGCACCAGATTTTATATGTTGGATAGCTAAATCACGGTCATTAAACTTACCAGTACACTCTAGAACTATATCTATATCCTTCCAAGGGAGCGTTTCCAGATTTTTATTTGATATCTTTTTGATATGCTTGCCATTTATAGAGATCGTATCTTTATCTAATATATCTATCTTTTCAGGAAATCTTCCATGAACGGAGTCATATTTTAGCAAATGAACATTTGTTTCAATCGAGCCAGAGTCATTTATTGCTATGACATCCAAGCCATCTATTCTATCTTCAATGATCGCTCGTAGAATATTTCTACCAATTCTACCAAATCCATTTATAGCAATTTTTGCGGCCATCACATCCACCTATTAATTAGAATCATTTATTTTTTGTATAATATAATCTTTAGTTATATTAAATTTTTTGTAAAGGCTCTTATATGGTCCACTTGCTCCAAAAGAGGACATACCGATAAATATGCCATTATCCTTAATTATCCTATCCCATCCTTGAGATATTCCAGCTTCTATTACAATATTAGTTTTGGACTTGTTTATTATTTCATTCTTAAAAGTTTGTGTTTGCTCATAAAATAAATCTAAGCAGGGCACCGAATAAACACAAACAGTTTTTTTAAGACCCAGCAATTCTTGATAGACATCAATTGCAATTTCAACTTCAGATCCAGAGGCAAATATAGAATAATCAGGTCTTTCAGAATTACTCATTATTGGATATATTCCCTTATCGCACATATTTGTTTCCGGAGAATTTATATCATCTACCCTAAATTCTTTTAAATTTTGTCGAGAAAGTGCGATAAGACCTGGACTAGATTTATTTTTGAGTATCAGTTCCCAGCACTCTATTGTTTCAATTACACTTGCGGGTCTGTAGACATATGCATTTGGTATTGCTCTCAAGCTTGCAAGATGTTCAACAGGTTGATGCGTTGGTCCGTCTTCACCGAGTCCAATTGAGTCATGTGTTAAAACGTATATTACCTGTTGTTGCATGAGGGCAGCAAGTCTTATTGAGGGTCTGCAATAATCTGAAAATATAAGGAATGTTCCTCCGTAAGGAATAAAACCTCCATGCAGTGATATACCATTCATAATTGCACCCATCGCATGCTCTCTTATTCCATAATGAATATATCTTCCGCCGAAATCAGTTATATCTATTGATTTGATATTATCTGTTTTTGTATTATTTGATCCTGTGAGGTCTGCAGAACCACCTAATGTAATTTCGCAACTATCATTAATTACCTCAAGGGTAATCTCAGATGATTTTCTTGTTGCAATATCCTGTGGGCTCTTTATATATTTTACTTTGAGTTTATATAAATCTTCGTAAACTGAACTATTAATATTTTTATTTGTGTGTTGATTAAATAAATTTTTCTCATTTTTTGATAAAGAATCAAATTTTAGTAACCATTCTTTTCTCTTATTTAAACCTCTTATCCCAGCCTCTCGCCACTTATCAATAATCGGAGAGGGAACTTGAAATGAGGCATATTCAATCTTTAGGTTGACTCTAGTTAATTCATACTCATTATTGCCGAGTGGAGCTCCATGGACGCCAGAAGTACCTTGTTTATTTGGAGAGCCAAATCCAATAATAGTTTTACAGCAAATTAAAGTTGGTAGGTTAGAATTATTTGCAGCTTCGAGAGCATTTGTTATCTGTCTTTCATCATGGCCATCGATTTTAATAACATTCCAGCCTGAGGCCATAAATCTCTTTGACTGATCTGTAGAGTCTGTTTTCGAGGTTGGCCCATCTATTGAAATATTGTTATCATCAAATAAAAGGACTAATTTATTTAGTTTCAAGTGACCAGCTAGTGTTATAGCTTCTTGAGATATACCTTCCATAAGATCGCCATCACCTGCCATAACATATGTTTTGTGGTCAACAATATTATTAAATTTTTTGGAAAGTAGTTTCTCAGCCAATGCCATACCTACAGCATTTGCTAACCCTTGACCAAGTGGTCCTGTAGTTGTTTCGATACCATCTGCATGACCATATTCAGGGTGCCCCGCTGTTTTTGATCCTAATTGTCTAAAACTTTTAATTTCATCAAGGGTCATATCTTTGTAACCTAAAAGATATAGCAAGGAATAGAGAAGCATTGAACCGTGGCCTCCTGATAACACAAATCTATCCCTATCTGGCCATTGTGGATCGCTAGCGTCAAATTTTAGGAATTTTGTAAATAGAACAGTTGCAACGTCAGCCATACCGAGTGGTAAACCAGGGTGACCACTGTTTGCTGCTTCAACAGCATCCATTGATAAAGCACGAATTGCATTAGACATATCTTGATGAGTAACTTGTTTAAGCATACGACTTTTGATTGTTATTTAGAATTATTGCTATATTTTTTATAATTCAATCTAGAATATTATCAAACAATATTTGCACAGACTGGCTTATTTCTTGTATAAAATATAATTAAAAGACAAGGCTTTAGTTCAAAATCTAAATTTTTTTTATTGCTTTTTACTACTCATTTCTATTATATTTTAAAGGTACATGATATTCCGCTATTAAATATTCTAATAGCACAATCTAATTTAGAGATAAGATATGAGCGGGCAGAATTTAAAAACAGAACAAGATGTTCACATTCAAAATCTGGATGATGTTAATCCAAGATTAGGGAAAGCAATGATGGACTTGCATTCTGCTATAAATAATCTCGATCAACAAAATAAACAATCAGGTTCCAGTCACAATAAAGAGGGTATGCTCGAACTAGCAAGAGAAAAAGAAGAACTTTTTAAAAAAATCCAGACTCTGAAGGAAAAAAATTCAAAACTTGAAAATGCAAATAGGCAAGTACAATCTAAAATTTCTGGAATGATTTCTACTTATAATCAATTTTTAGAAAAAATATCATAATTTCATAATCAAAACCCAAGGATTTATTTATGGGTAAAGTTACAGTAAATATCAATAATCGTACCTTTCAAATTGCATGTGAAGATGGAGAGGAAGCTCGGCTAAAAGAGCTAGCTTCATTTTTTTCTAGGCACGTGGATCAGTTGCAAGGTAGGTTTGGTCATATTGGTGATGCAAGAATCTACGTTATGACAGGGTTATTGATAGCAGATAAATTATCAGATGCAATTACTCAAATTGAAGAGATACAGAACGAAATAAAAGTTCTTCAATCAAATAATGATAGATATAAAACAGATACACACTCCCTTGAGGAATTATTACTTAATGATATTGAATTGTTAACTAATAAATTAAATGAGATTAGTAAATCTCTATCCGTTTAGCATAATTTCAAATTTAATTTTTCTTAATATAGTGTTATACTATTATTTGCTACGCGGTTTGTGAGATAACTATTCCTGGCGCCATAGCAATTCAATAGGGAGCTGACGCTGTTTTAGACCGTGGTCTTCATCATTTGGCGCCCACCTAAATATTAGGAGCCGAGGATTGCAAAATCCACGGCCGTGTGGCATTTAATTATGGGTATGAATTTGCAAAATATATCTGATAAAAAAAAATCTCTCCGAAAAACTGTAATACAGGAAAGAGAATTAACTTCAAAATACAAGAGAGATAAGTTTGCAACTAAGTTAGCAAACATTAGTCATGATTATTTAAATGATGGTGCTATTATTGCCGGTTATTATCCAATCAAATCTGAACTAGATATTATGCCCTTAATGAAGAATCTATCCATTATTGGACATAAAGTTTTACTTCCTTGTATAACAGATAGTAAAATATTAGAGTTTCGAGATTGGGATATAAATAAAGCAATTTTATCGCAAAACATATATGCAATTCCGGAGCCTATTGAGGGTCAATTGCACATACCTGATTATGTTTATGTGCCGGCTCTTCTATACGATAAAAATAAATATAGGCTTGGTTATGGTGGTGGGTTTTATGACGCAACAATTGATTATTATCGTAAGAATTTTTCAACAAAATTTATAGGAGTTTGTTATCCAGCGAATATAAAGAATAATATTTTTCATGAAAAACATGACCAAAAAGTTGATTTTGTAATTGATTTGGGCAAAAAATATATTATTGATTAACATTAAATATTGAGAGAAGATATATGAAAGCACTTTTTATTGGGGATATTGTTGGTCAATCTGGCAGGAAGGTAGTTCAAGACAATCTCCAAAAAATTATCAGCAGATATGATCTAGATTTTGTAATTGCAAATGGCGAGAATTCTGCGTCAGGTTTTGGAATAACAGAGAAAATTTTTCATTCTTTGATTGATGCTGGGATAGATGTCGTGACCTCAGGTAATCATATTTGGGATCAAAGAGAGACTCTTATATATATTGAAAGGGAAGATAGATTACTTCGCCCTGCGAACTATCCAATTGGATCCCCCGGAAGGGGATCATTTGTCTATAAAACAAGGGACGGCAAACAAGTGCTTGTCATAAATTTAATGGGGAGAGTATTTATGAATCCTCTTGATGATCCATTTAAGGTTGTCGATGATATTATTGAAGAGACAAGTCTTCAAAACTCAGTCGATGCAATCATTGTTGACATGCACGCAGAAGCGACGTCAGAGAAGCTCGCAATGGGCTATTATCTTGATGGAAGAGTAAGCATGGTAATTGGAACGCATACCCATGTTCCGACATCAGATAGTAGAATACTTGAAAAAGGAACCGGGTATATATCTGATGTTGGAATGAGTGGAGATTATGACTCGATACTTGGATTTAATAAAAAGAATCCAATAGATAAGTTTATAACTTCAATGCCAAGTGGAAGATTTATTCCTGCAAATGGCGATGGAACACTATCAGGTATATTATTCGAAATAAACGACCTTGGTCTCGTAAAAAAATTATGTCCTATTAAGATTGGTGGTCTACTTGCTCAGGATTATCCAGAATTCTAGAATTTAATTCTTTATATTTTTTGAACTTTTAATTAACTTCTAATAGATTAAGATAAAAATATAATTACATACGGAATCTAATAATGGCAGGGCATTCAAAATTTAAAAATATCCAATACAGAAAGGGTGCTCAAGATAAGAAAAGAGCAAAACTTTTTTCAAAGCTAGCAAAAGAAATCACCGTTGCTGCAAAATTAGGTCTACCAGATCCTTCAATGAACCCCAGATTACGATCAGCTATTCAAGCAGCTCGTGTTCAAAATATGCCAAAGGATAACATTGAAAGGGCTATAAAAAAGAGTCAGGATGTTGGTGGTGCAAATTTTGAAGAGGTAAGGTATGAAGGTTTCGGTCCTGGGGGTGTAGGTTTTGTAATTGAAACCCTTACTGACAATAGAAATAGGACAGCTGGTGATATAAGAGCAATTTTTACAAAATGTGGTGGAAATCTTGCAGAAACTGGATCAGTTTCATTCTTGTTTCAAAGAATAGGTATAATAGAATTTGATAAATCAGAACATGATGAAGATGAGATTATTGACTTATCAATAGAGCAAGGAGCAGAGGATTGTGAAACTTCGGATGAGTCATATGAGATATATTGTGCTCCAACTCAATTACATACACTAGGTGATATCTTAGAACAGAAATTTGGGGAAGCAAAATTAATGAAAATTATTTGGAAGCCAGATAATAATATCGAAATTGATAATGATACTTTTATTAAGCTAGATAGATTATTAGAAATGCTGGATGATAATGATGACGTTCAGGATATGTATTTCAATTTCGACTTTCCTGAAAATTATTTAGATTAATTTGAAAGTATAATGTGCAAACTTTAAAAAAAATTATTGGTATAGATCCGGGTTTAATAAATACTGGATGGGGTTTAATTGAAGTTGAAGGAAATGTAATTCGGCATATTGATCACGGACTTATCAAGATTAAAACCAGTGATGATATCGCAGTTAGATTATTAAATATATACGAGGCACTAATATTAATTTTATCGAAGCATATGCCTGATGAAGCTTCAATTGAGAAGACTTTTGTCAATAAAAATCCAAATTCAAGCCTAAAACTTGGGCATGCGAGAGGCGTGATACTACTTGCCCTTGCAAAAAAAAAACTTACATGCTTTGAGTATGCACCAAATCAAATAAAGAAATCTATTGTTGGTCGAGGGCATGCCGATAAGGATCAAATTGCAACGATGGTCACGATGTTATTATCGAAAAAAATAGAAGGTAACTCTGATGTATCAGATGCTCTAGCCATCGCAATAACTCATGCATATCAGAAACATAATAAAATTGCGGAGTTTTTATCATGATTGGTAAATTAAAAGGATCCATAGATCAAATTATTGGTAACAGGCTAATTATTGATATTAATGGCATAGGCTATGAAGTTTTGTGTCCAGAGCGATCAATTAAGTTACTCGAAGAAAAACAATCAATAATCGTTTATGTTGATACAATTTTTAGAGATGAAACCATAAACCTATATGGATTTTTATCCATTGAAGAAAGACAAATATTTAGAACATTACAAACTGTTCAGAGTGTGGGATCTAAATTAGCAATGACAATATTAGGCTTTTATTCAATTAAGGAGCTTGAGAGCTTCATTGGTAATGCTGATGAAAAATCTATTTGTGCAATACCAGGCGTTGGAACAAAAGTCGCAAAAAGAATAATTGTAGAATTAAAAGATAAATATAGTAAACAAATAGACTCATTCAACGAGATCTTATCTGCGAAAAGAAATAATATAATTTCTGCTCTTACAAATTTAGGCTATTCAAGAACTGAAGCACTCAATCTAATAGACCAAATAAAGGATAATATCGATGAGAAAACAGAAATTGAAGAATTGATAAAACTGGCACTTAAGAGGTCAAATAAATGAGTAATGAAAAAAGAATGTTTAGACCCAAGTATTTAGATCAATTTATCGGCCAAAATTTAATTCGAAAAAATTTAAAGGTTTTTATTGAGTCCTCTCTAAAAAGACAAGCGAGTCTTGATCATGTTCTTTTAGCGGGGCCTCCAGGCCTCGGAAAGACAACACTTGCCAATATTATTGCAAATGAATTAGGTGTCAATATCAGAGTTACATCTGGACCACTAATTACAAAAGCAGGTGATTTGGCAGCAATTATTAGTAATATCGATGAAAATGACGTTTTATTTATTGATGAAATTCACAGATTAAATAGTAACGTAGAAGAGGTTCTCTATGCAGCTATGGAAGATTTTGTTCTCGATATATTAATTGGAGAAGGTCCAGCTGCAAAATCTGTGCGCATAGAATTAGCTCCATTTACCTTAATCGGTGCTACAACAAGATTAGGTTTAATTTCAAATCCTTTACGTGAGAGGTTTGGTATTCCAATTAGCCTAGATTTTTATAGAACTGATGATTTAAACGAAGTAGTAAAGAAAGCTGCCGGGGAGTTGGGTATTGGTATAGATGATACGTCTTCAATGGAGATAGCAGCAAGATCTAGAGGCACTCCCAGGATCGCAAATCGACTATTGCGAAGAGTACATGATTACTCGATTTATAATAAGGAAAAAGGTATAAATATTAGCCAGACAAAAAATTCATTAAAAGAGCTGGAGGTGGATGATATCGGACTGAACGCATTAGATTACAGATATTTAAATTGTATCATAGAAAATTATGATGGAGGGCCTGCTGGGATAAATGCAATTGCAGCATCAATGGGTGAAGCAAAAGATGTGATCGAAGATGTTGTGGAACCATATTTGATACAAAAGGGTCTCATAAATAGAACCCCGAGGGGGAGAACTCTTGCCAAGAAATCATTTGAAGATTTAAAAAAAAGAACGATTGAAAAGTAGATAATGACAAAATTTGGTCATAATTATAATCTAACCTTTAATATTAATTCATAATTAATAATATTATTTCACTATGAATATTAAAATTTGTTTATTTAAAACCAATTTGGAAAAAAATAATGGATGAAGCAATTATGTTGAATGAGAATTTATCCTCATTTGAGGCTGATTATAGTCTAATGGGTCTATTCTTTCAGGCAGATATTGTTGTTAAAGCCGTGATACTTGGTCTGCTACTAGCATCTATTTTTTCATGGGCTATTATTATAGAGAAGTTGGTGGTCATCAAATTAGTTAATAAAAATGCAATTAGGTTTTACCGAGATTTTTGGAGTAGTAACATAAATGATATTGATGCTACATATCGAAACCCCAGAAATAATCCAATGGCAAAAATCTTTAATGCAGGGATAAAAGAGTGGAATACAACATTTAAAATTAATAAAAACATGTCAATAGATGGTGTTAAAAGTCGTATTGAAAAGACTATGAATGTTCAAATGAACATTGAACTCGATAAGTTGGAGAAGAAATTACTTATCTTGGCATCTGTTGGTTCAACGGCTCCTTTCATAGGACTATTTGGAACTGTTTGGGGAATAATGAATAGTTTTTCAGCAATAGCTGGATCAAAAAGTACTAATCTTACTGTGGTAGCTCCAGGTATAGCTGAAGCATTATTAGCAACAGCGATTGGCTTGGTTGCTGCAATACCTGCAGTTATGTTTTATAATAAAATTTCAAGTGATATATCAAGAGTTACATCTAACTTAGAAAACTTCAGTGACGAGTTTATAAATTACTTCAGCCGTCAAATAGATGCGCAGATGGTAGAGGATGACTCTGAGTATCAAACTAATGATGAAGATGAAAATTTTTAAAATGTGTGATTAAGAGTCATGGCTACAAATATTAATTCACTTCCCAATAATAGAAGACGAACAAGAAAAAATAGACCAATATCTGATATAAATGTTACACCATTTGTAGATGTAATGTTGGTCTTACTAGTCATATTTATGGTAACGGCTCCATTACTAACTGTAGGAGTTCCTATTGAGTTACCAAAAACTTCTGCAAAACAAATGACAGATGATGTCGAACCTTTGACAATTACAATAGATAATAAAAATAATATTTATATCCAAGAATTGAAGGTGGATTTCGAAGAGCTTGCTGTCAAGCTAACAGCAATTGGAAAAGATAAGTTTGATAAGAAGATATATATTAATGGAGATAAAAATATCAATTATGAAATTTTAATGAGAGTAATGGCAAAAATCAATTCTGCTGGCTACACATCTATAGGATTAGTTACAGACATAGAAACTTAAAATGATATCAAATCCTGTATCCATATCACTCTTCATTCATGTAATTTTTATCATACTCATCGTAACTGGTTTACCAACTTTTGATAAATATGATGATGAAATAATTAAAGCCATTGAAATTGAATTGGTCAGTTCAACTTCATTTGAGGATGAATCAGAAGAGAAAAACAAAGAAAAAGAAATATCTGAAGTAAACACGAAAAAATATAGCTCAACACCTAATATTAAGCCTTCAATGCGCAGCGAGAATTCAAGTAATATGGATGTAACTGACTTGGAAGAAGAAGTTACCCTTGATGCTAAGATAGATAATGAGGAAAAAGTAGATAAGGAGCCGAAAGAAGTTTTTTCCGTTCCAAAAGATAAACCAAAGTTAAATAAAATTAATGATAAATTATTAACTAATTTAGATTATGATGAAAATAAGGAAGAGACAAAAAGAGTAACGGCACTGCTTGATAAATTTCCGGATAATAAAGAAGTTGGAGAAGTTATAGAAAATCAATTTGAAAAGGAAGTCCCACCGGTCAAGAATAACTCAATCACAATTGGAGAAATTTCAAATATGAAAAGGCAAGTGGAGATGTGTTGGAATCCACCACGGGGGGTTCGGGGTGCAAGTGATCAAAAGGTTAAAGTTCTTATTAATCTCAATCGCGATGGGTCAATAATTACTGCAATTCCTGAAACAAGAGAGAATACAATAAATAAAATTGCAATTGAGTCTGCCATAAGAGCTATAAAACAATGTCAGCCTTATGAACTTCCCGTTGAAAAATATAATGCATGGAAAGAAATCAAATTTACTTTTGATCCAAGAAATATGTTAGGTGGGTAATATGGAAATATCTATTAGAAACTATTTATTTTTAATTTTAATCTTATTCTCATTTCAAACTAATGAAACTTTCGCAGCACTAGAAATTGATGTCACAGAGGGTAATATAAAACCTCTGCCAATAGCAATCTCTTTTGTTAGTAATTCTCAGAATGGAGATAGTGATCTTGGAATAAATATATCGAAAGTAATCGCAAGTGATTTAGCTGGGTCTGGGTTATTCTATCCCATAAACCCAAAGGCTTTTCTTGAAGAATTAGTATCCCTTGATACGAAACCAAATTTTAATTCATGGAGAGTAATTAACACTGAATCATTACTTACCGCACAGATTTATCAAAAAGAAAATGATATGTTTAAAATACATTATAAGTTATGGGATGTAGTTGCGGAGAAAGCGCTTATTGAACAAGAACTTTCAACATCAAATAGTAAATGGAGGAGTGTGTCACATGTTGTTGCTGATGCTGTTTATGCAAGATTAACAGGTGAAAGTGGTTACTTTGATACTAAAGTTGCCTTTATTGCAGAAAGTGGTTCAAAAATAAATAGAATTAAGAGACTTGCAATAATGGATCAAGATGGATATAGGCCTAGGTTATTAACAACAGGAAAAGACTTAGTTTTAACACCAAGGTTTAGTCCAAACTCAGAAGATCTAGTTTATTTATCATATAGAAATGGGCAGCCACAGGTATATATCTACAATGTTGACTCGGACCAGACTTATGTAGTAGGGGCATTTCCTGGAATGACTTTTGCTCCACGTTTTTCACCTGATGGCATGAAAATTATTATGAGTTTGCAAGAAGGTGTTGGATCAAATATATATGAAATGGATTTAAGTGACTTTAAGAAAAGGAGGTTAACGAATACCCCAGATATTAACACTGCACCAAGTTATTCACCCGATGGAAAGAATTTAGTTTTTGAGTCAGATAAATCCGGCACACAGCAACTGTATGTGATGGACTCAAATGGGCAAAATGTGAGAAGAATTAGTTATGGAAAGGGAAGTTACTCAACACCTGTTTGGTCACCACGGGGTGATTATATTGCATTTACAAAAATTTCTAAGGGTAGATTTATGATAGGGGTTATGTTTGCAGATGGAAGCGGCGAGAGAATTATAACCGACGGATTTCATAATGAGGGGCCCACTTGGGCGCCTAATGGAAGAGTTTTGATGTTTTTCAGGGAGTCGCCAGGAGAAAAAGGCGGAGCGATGATATATTCAGTAGATGTAACAGGGTATAATGAAAGGCTTATTGATACACCGGGATTTGCTTCAGATCCCTCTTGGTCAGCTTTATTGCATTGACTAGTTTATTTAAAAGTAAAAAAACATTACATATTTTGTTAATATTTATGTGATAACTTAAGTATTATTTCTATTTAAAAAAGGAAAATTAACCATGGTATATAAAAAAGTACTAAATTTTTCTATAACTTTTTTATTAATTTTTATCCTTACTGGATGTGGCTCTTCTCGACAAAAAGTTGAGCAATTCTTATTCGGAGGAGGCACAGATAATGAAGCTGACATTATTTCAAATACAATACCGGGATCATCACAAGATTTTACTGTTAATGTAGGGGATAGAGTATTTTTTGCTACAAATTCAACAAGTTTAGATGATGATGCAAAATCTATTTTAGAAAGACAAGCAGCTTGGTTAGAATTATATCCAGATATCCAGATTATTGTTGAAGGACATGCAGATGAGAGAGGAACTCGGGAATATAATTTAGCACTCAGTGCTAAAAGAGCTCAAGTTGCTCTATCGTATCTAGAAAGTTTGGGAGTCCAAGGCGATAGAATTGACACAATATCATATGGTAAAGAAAGGCCAGTTGCAGCTTGCTCATCTGAGGCATGTTGGTCGCAAAATAGAAGAGCTGCTTCTCTCGTAGTAACTGATTAAGAAAAATATCAACTAGATCTTTTGTAATATATATTATATCATTTCCACCTATTAAATAATAGGTGGTTAGGGTATTCCTATCTAATACCCTCTAATTTGATAACTATAATGCAAAATAAAAAATCTTTTCCAATAACTGATGATCAGATATCAAATATTTTTTCACCTCTAATTAATAAAAAAAAAATTGCGCTGGCCGTTTCGGGTGGTCGCGATAGCAATGCGCTCATGCTTCTTATAAGCAAGTGGATATTAATTGAGATATTAAATATTGAAGTGCACGTTTTAACTATAAATCATAAATTACGAAAAGAATCAGATAATGAGTGTTTGCAGGTATCTAAAATTGCTAAATCTTATGGATTTAAGCACAAAATAATTACTTGGAGTCACAAGGAAATAAAAACCTCTATTCAAGAGCAAGCAAGGGAAGCGAGGTATAAATTAATGTTAAATTATCTGAAGAAATATGAGATTGATGTATTATTGACAGGCCACACATTGGATGATCAGGTCGAAACATTTATTATGCGTTTATCAAAAGGAAGTGGTTTAGATGGTTTGAGATCTATTCAAAAGGATAGAGTTATAGATCAAATTACATTACATAGGCCATTACTTGGAATAAAACGAAGTATGACAACTAAAATACTTGAATATAGTAATAAAGGATGGATTGATGATCCTTATAATGATGATCCGAGATTTGAAAGAATTAAAATTAGAAAAAATTTACACTACCTTGAAAATTTGAACATATCCCACGAGAGTATCTATAAAAGTATAAGTAGACTGACAAGGTCTCAAGAGGCAATAAAAAATAATGTAAATAAATTATTTTTTAATTTAGTCGAGATAAATAATCTCGGTTATTTAACTATAAAAAGACCACAAATTGACAATATTCACGAGGATTTTATTATAAGGATATTACAGCGATGTTTAAGGATAGTTTCCGGTGGAAAAAGGGTTTCACTGAGTTCACTTGAAAAGGTCTATAATGATATTTCCAGAACTTACAAATCAAAAACGATAAATGGCTGCATAATAAAAGTATTAAGCGATAGGTATGTTGTTGCACGAGAAATAAGAGATTTTAAATCTATGTATATAAAATCAGGTGATGAAATCACGTGGGACAACAGGTTTAATATTTTATTAAAATCGTCAGCTACTGACGCATTGATAATCAAAAATCTCGGTGCATCAAATTACCTAAAAAATTACTGTCAAGACACATATTTGGAGAATTTACCAAAATACATAATTAATGCACTGCCTGGTGGATTTATAAAAGATAAACTTGTATTACTTCCGAATATACACAATATATATAGTAGTAGTGATTTAATTGTAAAATTTAAGTCTCTCGAGGAATAAACAAATAAATGCGTAATATATAAATAAGGAGTCGAGAATTGGGTGGTTTTAAGAATATTGTTATTTGGTTAGTTATTGGTTTGCTTATGATGGCTCTTTATAATGTTTTTCAGACATCTAGTGAGAGTAGAGGAGTCAACGAAATAAGTTATACGACACTGATTTCTGAGGTTTCTGGAGGAAATGTTAGGGATGTTGTGATCTCCGGAGATGAAATAACTGGAACGTTTAACGATGGTTCGCGTTTTCACTCTTTTTCGCCCGATGATCCCCAATTCATCGAAAGATTAAATGACCAAGGAGTCATAATAAATGTCAAACCGATAAAACAAAGCGCGTTATTTTCTATTTTCATATCATGGTTCCCAATGCTTCTACTTATTGCCGTTTGGGTATTCTTCCTAAGGCAAATGCAGGGAGGTGGAAAAGGTGCAATGGGCTTCGGTAAATCAAAAGCAAAATTATTAAATGAAAAAAAAGGTAAAGTAACATTTAGTGATGTAGCAGGAATTGACGAAGCTAAGGAAGATCTTGAAGAGATAGTGGAGTTTTTAAAAGACCCCAAAAAATTTCAATACCTTGGTGGAAAGATACCAAAAGGTGCGTTATTAATAGGTCCTCCAGGTACTGGGAAAACACTTCTAGCAAGAGCTATTGCAGGTGAGGCTGGAGTTCCATTTTTCACAATATCTGGATCTGATTTTGTTGAAATGTTCGTAGGTGTTGGTGCAAGTCGAGTAAGAGACATGTTTGAACAAGCAAAAAAAAGTGCTCCCTGCATCATATTCATAGACGAGATTGATGCTGTAGGAAGGCATAGAGGTGCTGGACTAGGTGGCGGAAATGATGAAAGAGAACAAACACTAAATCAACTACTTGTAGAGATGGATGGCTTTGAAGAAAATGAAGGTATTATTTTAATTGCCGCAACAAATAGACCTGACGTTTTAGACCCAGCTCTCTTGAGACCTGGCAGGTTTGATAGGCAAGTCGTTGTTCCAAATCCTGATTTAATTGGACGAGAAAAAATACTTAAAGTTCATGTTAAAAAAGTAAAGTTATCAGAAGAAATTGATTTAAAAGTTATTGCAAGGGGAACACCAGGGTTTTCAGGAGCTGATCTTGCAAATTTAGTGAATGAAGCTGCATTATTAGCTGCAAGGAGAGGTAAAAGAGTTATAACTCAAGGTGAATTTGAGGATGCAAAAGATAAAGTTATGATGGGATCAGAGCGAAGAACTTTGGTAATGTCAGATGACGAAAAAAAGTTGACCGCATATCACGAAGCAGGACATGCGCTGATAGCTGTTAAGCAAGAAGCGTCCGACCCAATTCACAAGGCGACAATTATTCCACGTGGGCGAGCACTTGGAATGGTTATGAGGTTGCCTGAAAGGGACCAACTTTCATTGACAAGAGAAAAGCTAAAAGCAGACCTTGCAGTTGCAATGGGGGGTAGGGCTGCTGAAGAACTAATATTTGGTGAGGACAAGGTTACCTCTGGGGCTCAATCTGATATCAAAATGGCTACGAATATGGCGAGAGCAATGGTAACTCAATTCGGTATGAGTGATATTCTAGGACCATTGTCGTACGGCAATAACGAAGATGAAGTCTTTCTCGGATATTCGGTAGCAAAAACACAAAATCTATCTGAAGAGACTCAAAAAGTGGTTGATTCTGAAATTCATAGGCTAGTTGAAGAGGGTCATAAAGTAGCTACAGATTTAGTACTAAAATTCAAAAAAGAACTAATTATAATAGCCGAGGGTCTTCTTGATTATGAAACATTAAGTGGTCACGAAATTGATAACCTACTAAAGGGCATTACTCCAAGTAGAATTGACTCAGAAGAGGAGCCTCCGAGTGATGCATCAAAAATTCCAACAAAGAATGATAAGGACACGAAAGATACATCCGGTACAAAGAAGTCTCAGAAGATGAAACCCCAAACCCAATCTTAGGGTACCATATATAAAACAGATCATTAGTACCTGATTGTAGTTCATAATGTGTATTACGTAGAATGGTAAAAAAATATTTTGGAACAGATGGTGTTAGAGGTATTGCTAATACTTATCCTATGACCTCTGATATAGCACTTAAAATTGGAATGGCAGCTGGTTTGTTTCTTTCAAATGGTAGTCATAAAAAAAGAGTAGTAATTGCAAAAGACACAAGACTTTCAGGATATATGTTAGAGTCAGCAATGACTTCAGGCTTTACTTCAGTAGGTATGGATGTTTTTTTACTAGGCCCGATGCCAACGCCCGCAGTCTCGCTTCTCACCAAGTCACTTCGAGCAGATCTTGGAGTAATGATTTCTGCTTCACATAATACGTATGAATATAATGGCATTAAAATTTTTGGTAACGACGGCTATAAGTTAACAGACGCTGAAGAGATTGATATAGAAAATATAATCCAAAACCTAGATAACCTGAATATTGATAGACAAAAAATAGGTAAAGCAAAACGACTTGAGGATGCTCAGGCTAGATATATTGAGTATATAAAGGGAACAATAGATAGGAAGATAAGTTTTGAAGGATTGAAGGTTGTAATTGATAGCGCCCATGGCGCAGGTTACAGGGTTTCTCCTCAGACGCTTTGGGAACTAGGTGCAGAAGTGATATCCATAGGTAATCAACCAAATGGGCTCAATATTAATCATGAATATGGTTCAACTTCTCTAAATAATATAATCCAGAGAGTTAAATTAGAAAAGGCAGATATAGGGATCGCTCTAGATGGTGATGCAGATAGAATTATCATTATCGATGAATTAGGTAATATCATAAATGGGGATGCACTGCTTGCCATAATCGCAAGTGAGTGGCAAGAGCGGGGACTCTTATTAAACGATGGTGTAGTTGCAACTTCTATGTCAAATCATGGACTTGAGGAGTATTTGGTGAATAGAAATATAAATCTCCACCGAACTGATGTTGGTGATAGATATGTCGTGGAATTTATGAAAGAGCATGGATACAATATTGGTGGGGAGCAATCGGGTCACATCATTATTAGAGATTATGCGACTACTGGTGATGGGCTTTTAGCTGCAATACAGATATTAGCAATCATGAAAAAATATGAAAAACCTATAAGTGAATTATCAGAAAGAATGAAGGTAATACCTCAAATACTGAGGAATTTCAGGTATGATAAAAAACAGGATATTGACATATCAGAGATACAGGAAATCAATAAGGTGGCGCAGAAAAAAATAGGAAGTGAGGGTCGGATATTAGTTCGTTTGTCAGGTACGGAACCGCTTATAAGAGTTATGGGGGAGTCAAGAGATGAGCTCTACCTCACAAAAACCATAAATGAGGTCATTCAAATAATTGAAAGTAAATTCAGTTAATAATTTTTGGTTTTTTTGATCCAAATCTAGTTATAATAATCCCAAAAATTATTATAACCATCCCTAGGATTTGAGTAAAATCTAAAGTTTCTCTCAAGAACAAAGTTCCAATTACTACAACATATATTGGTAATACATAATGTGTCAGAGATACAAAAGTCGGCCCAGCTTTTTTTGTGAGATTAAACATCACAATACTTGCCATAGCTGTTGAGAATATTCCCATTATTAGGACCGATATAAATGATATATCTAAGAGAGTTATTGACGGAGGGCCTTCAGCAAATATAGCAATTATTATCGCGATACTTGAACCTATTAAAAAACTTCCAGATGTTTTTTGCATAAGTGAAATATTAGGCATTATATTTACTGCTATATTTTGAACTGAATATCCAATTGCAGCAAGTAATATTGCAATTTGAGGTAATATGTTATTTAAAAGCGACTCGTCTATATTAGCAATATCTTGTGATAAAAGAGTGTACAGTCCAATGAACCCAAAAATTATTCCAAAAAATTTAATAAAATTTAGTTTTTCATCTTTCACAAGGAAGTGAGCTGCTATTAAGGTAAATAAAGGACCAATACCAAACAAGATACCTCCCATGGTAGTATCAAGATATATTGTCCCCCAACAAATGAGATAGAAAGGCACAAAAGCCGTCATGCCAACCAGAAAGAGCCATAACCAATTTTCATAACCCCTTGGCAGTCTTTCACCTTTAATTAAAAGTATTGAATAAATAATAATAAACCCAATTACCAATCTTATTGCAACAATCCATAGCGGGCTATAGTCAACTAATGCGTATTTTGTGAGGGCAAATGTGGACCCCCAAAATATTACAAGTAACGATAAATAAAACCAGTTTATCAGAAAAGAATTTTTCATTTATGATCAATAATCAACTATATATATGTATTGATTATGCTCAAAAAGTGATCAAGTCAAATTAATTAATTTTATAATTGATCTATTCTTTTTTTTGAAGTATTTAAATAAGTGGGACAGCTCTCCCCAACGAGAGTCTGCTATCTGGAAGGGTAGAATATGATTAAAAAACCAAATAAGAAAACAAATAGACCGCTATTTTCATCTGGCCCTTGTGCTAAACATCCAAATTGGTCAATAACTAACCTAGATATATCCGCGCTAGGTAGATCACATAGAGCTAAGAAACCAAAAGAATTAATAGAACTCTCTATAAATTTAACTTCAGAAATACTTGAAGTACCAGCCGACTATAAAGTTGCGATTGTTCCAGCCTCTGACACAGGAGCATTTGAGCTCGCTATGTGGAATGTATTGGGTCATGTTGGGATAGATATACTTGCTTGGGAGTCGTTCGGTAAGGGGTGGGTTACAGATATTATTAGCCAATTAAAATTAACGGATATTAATAAATTAGAAGCAGATTATGGAAGCCTACCGGATTTATTGTCTGTAAATATGGATAGAGACATAGTATTTACACTCAACGGAACAACATCAGGCGTTAAGGTTCCAAATCTAGATTGGATTAGTGACCATAGAAAAGGTCTAACATTGTGTGATGCGACATCTGGTCTTTTTGCACAGAGAGTTGATTGGAAGAAATTAGATATTACAACATTTTCATGGCAAAAAGTTCTTGGAGGTGAAGCACAGCATGGCATAATAATTCTATCACCAAGGGCTATTGAGAGACTTAATACTTATAGTCCTCCATGGCCATTACCAAAAATATTTAGGATAAAGAAAGCAGGGCAAGTTGATGAGTCTATCTTTACAGGTTCAACTATTAATACACCTTCATTATTGTGTGTCTCTGATTATGTGGACGCACTGAAATGGGCAAGAGACATAGGTGGACTAAACAAGTTAATAAGTATTGCTGATAATAACCTTGAGATAATAAAGGAATGGGTTAATGAAAATGAGTGGGTATCTTTCTTAGCTAAAGATAAAGATACATTATCAAATACTTCGGTATGCCTTCAATTGTCATTAAGTGACCAAATTACTCATGATATTGATATTTCTCATTTATCAAAATTAATTCAAAAGAAGTTAGAAGAGGAAGGTGTCGGATATGATCTTGGTTCATACAGAGACGCACCCCCTGGTTTAAGGATATGGACAGGTGCTACTATAGATTCTGAAGATATTAAAATCTTATTATCATGGATTGAATGGGCATATTTTTCAATATTAGAAGATCAATAAATTTATAAAGGATAATTTAATTATGTCGATAAAGGTATTAGTATCAGATAAACTAAGCGAAGAATCTGTAAAGATTTTCAAGGATAAAGGTATTGAGGTCGATTACCAGCCAGATGTTGGTAAAGACAAAGAAAAACTAGCTCAAATAATAGAAGATTATGATGGTCTTGCAATAAGGTCAGCAACAAAAGTGACTGAAAATGTTCTAAAGAATGCAAGCAAATTAAAGGTGATAGGTAGAGCTGGGATTGGGGTAGATAACGTCGATATCCAAGCGGCGACTTCAAACGGAATTATTGTCATGAATACACCATTTGGAAATTCCGTGACAACTGCTGAACATGCCATAACACTCATGATGGCTCTTGCTAGGCAAATACCTCAGGCAGATCTCTCAACAAAATCAAGTTTATGGGAAAAATCAAAATTTATGGGAGTCGAAATTACAAATAAGACTCTAGGTGTTATTGGCTGCGGTAATATTGGCTCTATCGTCATAGATAGGGCTAAAGGGCTGAAAATGAAAGTGATAGGGTTTGATCCATACTTGACTGAGTCTCGCGCAGATACCTTAGGAATTGAGAAGGTTGAACTTGAGGAGATATTTAAAAGATCTGATTTTATTACAGTACATACCCCTCTCACTGATAAAACGAAAAATATCATAAACTTTGAAGCCATAAAATTGATGAAGCCAACTGTAAGGATTATTAATTGTGCAAGGGGAGGATTAATTGATGAAGAAGCTCTTTTAAAAGCTATTAATGAAAATAAAGTAGCGGGAGCGGCGATAGATGTCTTTACAGAAGAACCGGCAAAAAATAATCCTCTTTTTGATATTGATAATGTCATATGTACCCCTCATCTAGGTGCCTCAACTCTTGAAGCTCAAGAAAAAGTTGCGATCCAAATAGCAGAGCAGATGAGTGATTTCCTCCTATCCGGAGCAATTACAAATGCTATTAATTTTCCTTCAGTTTCGGCTGAAGATGCATCTTCAATGGAACCTTATCTACTTTTAGCAAAGAATCTTGGGTCTTTCGCAGGTCAGATTACTGAGTCTGCAATTCAGAGTGTTAAGATAGAATATGCTGGTGATATTGCAGATATGAATATTGACACGCTTACCTCCACTATTATCTCTAGTTTGTTAAAACCTCTACTTGAAGATATCAATATGGTGAATTCACTCGTTATCGCCAAGGAGAGGGGCATTAAAATTGAGCAACTCAAAACAGATAGCCATGGCGTTTATGGTTCGTATATCAAGGTTGTTGTTGACACCGAAAGGCAAAAGAGATCATTAGCTGGAACTGTTTTCTCAGATAGATCAGCAAGAATCATACAAATTAAAGATATAGATATGGAGGCAAAGTTTGGTAGTCATATGATTTATATTACCAATAATGATAAACCTGGTTTAGTTGGTAAAATTGGAGATTGTCTTGGTTCACAAGGTGTTAATATTGCAAATTTTAATTTAGGTAGAGACAGGATCGGTGGTAACGTTATTGAATTGATTGAAGTTGATACTCCAATTAACGATAAAGTTTTAGAAAAGCTTTGTGATATAGATGATATTGTTCAAGTAAAGAGATTAAATTTTTAATATAATATTATGACAAGTGTAGTTATTGTTGGTACTCAGTGGGGTGATGAAGGCAAAGGTAAAATTGTTGATTCTTTATCACAAGATGCAGACGTTATAGTCCGTTTTCAAGGTGGTCATAATGCTGGACATACGCTAGTTGTTGATGGACAAACAATAAAACTATCATTATTACCATCAGGTATAGTAAGAAAGAATAAGCTTACTATTATCGGAAACGGTGTTGTACTTGATCCTCAGGCTTTAATCTCCGAAATTAATTACTTATCGAAATTAAATATTGCCGTTACATCTGAAAATCTTAGGATTGCAGAAAATGTTACTCTTATATTACCTCTTCATAAAGACTTGGATTTAGCGAGGGAAAAACAGGCTGGGAAAAGTAAAATTGGAACAACAGGAAGAGGAATTGGGCCAGCATATGAAGATAAAGTTGCTAGGAGATCAATAAAGTTAATCGACTTAGAAGATATTAATAAAATACCTGAAAAAATTTCAAGAATACTAGATCATCATAATATATTACGAAAAGCTTTCGGGCTTACCGAGATTTGTGCAGATAGTATTGTTGATTACTTAAAAGATATACAATCGCAAATCCTTCCTTTTATGGATAACACTTGGCGTCTTTTAAATGAAATGAGATTAAAGGATAAGAAAGTGCTATTTGAAGGGGCTCAAGGTCTTTTATTAGATATTGATTTTGGTACATATCCATTTGTGACATCTTCTAATACCTTACCTGCGCAGGCAGCAATAGGCACAGGAGTTGGCCCAAAATATTTGGATAATATTATAGGAATAACCAAGGCATATACTACTAGAGTTGGAAGTGGACCATTCCCAACTGAACTTTTCGACGAGATAGGCGAGAAATTAGGAGATATTGGGAAAGAATTTGGTACAGTAACTGGAAGAGAGAGAAGGTGTGGATGGTTTGATGCAGTTTTGGTTAGGCAGACTATTCAAATATCTGGGATCGATATGATAGCTCTTACAAAACTTGATGTTTTAGATACTTTCGATAAGATAATGATCTGTATCGGATATGAAATCGATGGTCAACAAATAGATTATTTCCCGTTTTCAGAAAATATGCAAAGTAAAGTAAAGCCAATATATGAAGAACATAATGGCTGGCTTGCTGATACATCTGGTGTAAATGATATTAACGATCTACCCTATAATGCATTACAATATATAAAGAAAATCGAAGAATTTATTGGAATTCCTATTAAGATAATTTCTACAAGCCCCAAAAGAGAAGATATTATATTCTTAGAAAATATTTTCTAAATCTATAATTTATAGCGGTTTATATAAGGCATATATAAAAGTTATGTAAAAAAGGTACAAAAAAAGTTTCAAATAAAGTATAAAAAGTTGACATTAAATCTATAAGTAGTATATGTAGATTTTATATTTTTTTATGGTATTTTTATGTTATTAGAGAAATTACTGGGACCAAGAGTAAAAACTAAAGTACCTTCGAATAAAGCGTCACTGTCTCCAAAAGAAACTTTGCTAAAAGAAATTAACGATCAAGAATTATTGCTTATAGGAAAAAATCCTCCAATGAAGTATATGAAAAAGACTGGAAGGATTTGTAAGAAAAAGGATGGGAGCCCCAAGATGAGACCAATCAAGAGCTGGTTTTCTGACGAAAATCAATTCAAGCCAACACCCTTGGGTATAACATTCTTACAAGGTGATAAAAATTGCTATGATGTTGGTCAGCATGATAAATTAGAAATTTTAACTAATTTCAAAGACGCGGTTTCTAATGATTTCTATTCTGCTGATTTATTAAAATGGTATGAACTTTGCGAAAAACGAAATAATACAATAAGAAAATCAAAAAAAATTGAGAATTAAAGGATATTAAAGATCAATATTTATAAAAGCACAGAGAAACCAAAATATAGCCTAATTGCTAGAATATTTCATTGGGGCTTTGTCTTTCTATTTGCATACGGTTTATATAAACAAGTTGAAGATCTTAATCAGTTGGAAGATATTTCATTATTAAAGTTCGAAATACTTTTTGCTTCATTTTTCCTCATCTTACTTTTATGTAGGTTCTATTATATGAAGAAAACACAAAAAACCTCTTTACCCGAAGATACAAATATAGCTCAAAAAATTGCTGCTAAAACAGTTCATTACTCTATGTATGCAACCCTTGCTACAATTCCGGTAACTGGAATTGTAATAGGTTTCATATATTGGATTGGATTAAAAGATGGTTTTATTATTGATACGATGATAACAATACATGAGTCATCAATAATATTAATGTATTGGCTAGTTGCAATCCATGTTTCAGCGGCAATTTTTCATAGGTTCTTAGGCGATGGAGTGTGGTCATCAATGGTTCCATTTTTTAAAGAGAGAGTCAGGAAAAAATAATAATTATGTATGAATTCTTTAAAAGAAATCACAGCTACTTACAAGCTGGTTTTTTGCTAACATTTGCTGCTAGTATAGGGCAAACTTTTTACTTTGCTTTATATGCTGGTAGTATAAGGAATGAGTTAGGTCTATCACATGGCGGTTATGGTGGTTTGTACACGGTCGCGACCCTTCTTAGTGCACTTACTATGTTGTATACTGGTAAAATGGTGGACTATCTTAATGTACGTTATCTATCTTTTTTTGTATTGATTTTGTTGGGCCTATCATCGATTGCCTTTTCCTTCATAAACTCCGCAGTCTTTCTATTAATAGTTTTTTATCTTTTACGAATAACTGGTCAGGGTATGTCAACACATACCTCTTCAACTTTTATAGCAAAAACATTTACTTCAATGCGAGGTAAAGCTATTGCAGTAACAGTCCTTGGCAGAGCTTTTGGAGAAATGGTCATGCCCATAACAGGGATTATTCTGATTGCAACCTTTGGATGGAGAAATGCGTGGATATATACAGGCTTAATCATATTATTTGTGATTGCACCATATGTATTTCATCTATTAAAAGAGAGGGAAATTTATGAGCCAGATTTAGATCAGAAATCTAATCCTGAAAATGAGAGTCAAATTAATTACCGTAGATTAGAAGTAATGAAGAATAAATTTTTTTATCTTATCCTCGCAGCCGTTCTTGCACCCCCGTTTGTCTGCACTGGCATCTTTTTTCACTCCTATCATCTTATTGAAATCAAGGGGTGGTCAACAGAGATTTATGCTCTGACGATGCCAATATTTTCGCTTTTTCTCATAATATTCGTTATGCTGTCTGGCTGGGCCGTAGATAAATGGAGTGCTAAAGATTTAACGTCATTTTTTTTGATACCTTTTTCAATTGGTTGTGTAGTTTTGGCTATTGGAAAAACTGAGTTTGCTATGCTCCTATTTATGATTGGAGCTGGTACGACAACTGGATTTGCAACTTCAATTGCAGGATCGCTATGGGCTGAATTATATGGCACGAAGTATCTTGGAGAGATAAAGGCACTGGTACTATCTTTTGTTGTCGCTTCTACTGCTATTGCACCCGGTATTATGGGTTACCTCATTGATATAGATGTAAACATCCAAGACCAAGTAATAGTATGTGCTATTTATATGTTTCTAGTGACTGGTTTTTTACTCTGGAAAAGAAAATTAATATAAATTAATTTGCTCTATTTATAAAACCTCTTATTTTATCAAAAGATTTATTTTCAATTTGTCTGACTCTCTCTCTGCTAATTCCAAATTCTTGGCTTAATTCTTCTAGAGTTTTTGGGTCTTCATCGATTCTTCTAGATATGAATATTGATTTTTCTCTATCGTTTAGGCAATCAAGAGATTGGTAAAGTAGCTTCTTTCTCTTATCCATTTCATCATTTATTACAAGTGCTGTTTCTTGATCTTGTTTATCGTCGACAAGAAAATCTTGCCATTCACCATCTGATTCATTGGATATATGAGTATTAAGGGATGAGTCTCCGCCTAGACGTCTATTCATATTTACCACGTCAGTTTCTGTAACACCGAGGTTTTCAGCTATAATCGAGATTTGTTCAGGTTTTAAATCCCCATCTTCTATAGCTTTAATATTATTTTTTACTTTTCTTAAGTTGAAGAATAATTTTTTTTGATTCGCAGTTGTTCCCATTTTAACAAGGCTCCATGAACGAAGTACGTACTCTTGTATTGCAGCTTTAATCCACCATATTGCATAGGTTGCTAATCTAAATCCCTTATCTGGATCAAATTTTTTGACAGATTGCATTAGACCAATGTTACCCTCAGCAATGAGGTCACTAAGGGGTAGACCATAACCTTTGTAGCCCATGGATATTTTTGCAACTAACCGGAGGTGACTAGTCACAAGCCTATGTGCTGAGTCTGCATCACCTTCTTGATTAAGCTTGTTAGCTAGATCTACTTCTTCTTCCTTACTGAGCAATGGAAACTTTTTTATTTCTTTCAAATATAGAGCTAAACTATCGTCGTTTGCTATTACTGGAATTGAACCGTACATTTTTTCTCACTTTTCCTTTTAGTGGTTATATAAATTAGTGAACATAGTAAAATACACTCTTATTCATTTGCTGACAATATATTTCTTAAAATTACCAAATCATGAGGTAAGTCAGTATTAAATGTCATATTGTTATTGCTAGTAGGATGAGTAAAAGTTATGCTCACAGAATGAAGTGCGTGCCGTTTTAAATCAGTTAGGGTCTTCTGATCACTAATATTTGATAGTTGCTTCATTTTAGTATTGAACCCTTTTCCGTATTTGGCATCACAAATAATGGGATTTCCTATGTAATCTAGGTGAACACGGATCTGATGTGTTCTTCCCGTATATAACTTACAACGTAAGAGTGATGCTAATGGATCATTTTTTTTATCACAGTAAGTTTCTATAATTTCATATTCTGTTACTGCTTTTCGACCTTTTAATGGATCTTTTTCTACCATCATTTTTGTTCTATCATTTGTATTGCGCTGCATTTGTGTTTCAATTTTGTTTTTCCTCAGTTTCGGCACTCCCCATACAAAGGCTAAGTATATTTTTTCTAATGATCCTGTTCTGCCTTGTTCCGAAAATTGCTTTGATAGATTCAGATGTGAGATATCATTCTTCGCTACAATCATTAGGCCACTGGTATCTTTGTCAAGTCTATGAACAATCCCCGGTCTTTTATATCCTCCAATTCCAGAGAGGGTATCACCACAGTGATGCAGAATAGCATTCACAAGAGTTCCAGATTCTATTCCAGCCCCTGGGTGAACAACTAAGTTAGATGGCTTATTGATTACTATAATATCATTATCTTCATAAACTATATCAATTGGAATATTTTCAGGTAGTGGATTTAATTCTCTGATCTCTGGAATAGTGATTTCTATACTTTCTTCACCTTTTATTTTATATTTTTTTAAATTTATAATTTTATTATTTAATTTTACATAACCATTTTCGATAAGATTTATTACTCTTTGGCGGCTAAATTCTGTATGGATTGTAATATATTGATCTAACCTTTTGCCCACATCAAGTTTATTTGCTATAAGGTATATTATATTATTTGAAACTTTAATCATATTATTGTGACATGGAAGAAATAGAAAATACCGAGCAAAATATAAAATCTACTAGGATTTTAAAATTAGCTATTTTAATTATGACATTATTATTAATCATTGGTTTTTGCATAGTTTTCCTAACAATCGGCTATAGATTATCTAATGAATCAACAAATAATACCCCAATTATACCCCTAAATAATAAAATAACAATTGAAGCTGATCAAGAAATTCAGTTTATAAATGATGGTGGAAAAAATATTCTTATTACCCTTGTTGATAGTAATGGAAATTATACAATATTGAACATAAATAAAAGAACCAATAATATTGAAACTACTATCGATCTTGAAAAGAATATAAATTAAATAATATTAAAGCCTCGAGCAATTAGTAAAATTGATGAAATACTACAGATAGTCAGAATATATGGTTTCAAGATATTATTAGAATATTTAATTAAGAATCTTGAGACATAGGATGCAAAAAATAATGGTGGAAGGAGTAAAAATCCAAATAATATATGATAAAATTTCATAACATCAGCTAATACAAGTATGATAAAGGAAAAGAAGCTACCGATAGCAAAGAAGGCATTATTATTAGCTCTAACCATAATTGGATTTTCATTCTGATATATAATTCCCATTGGTGTTCCTCCAACACCAACAACAGTTCCAAGGATTCCGGATGCTGTGCCTGCAATAAAGTGATTTGTTCGATTTTGCTTAATTTTTTTTATTGTAAATATACTAATAATAATTGAAATCAATAATACAATTCCAAGAGTAATTTCAATTTTTCCTGACGATACGACATACGCAGTTATCCAACCAGCAAAGATCGAGCCTGTAATTCGGCCAAAAATTGAAGGTTTGTATATATACCAATTAATATCTCTAAAATACCTTATACTTGGATAGAGCGCGGCAAAGAAACCCAAAAAAACAATTGTTGATGGAATTAGTTGAGGATTAAGAAGAGCAAGTAAGGGTGCGGCTATCATACCCCATCCCATTCCAAAAACACTTTGTGCTGTTGAAGCCACAAAAACAATAGTAAATGCTATTATTATTTGAGGGATGCTTATATCACTGAGGAAAGTTTCTAGCATAAAAAGTGCTTCCTATCAGAAAGGAAGCCATTTTGGTTGTTCAGAGAATTTAATGTATCCGATGTTTGCTCCTAACCTAACACCAGCTCCTGTTTTGATGGTAGCAACAGTGACACCGCTTCGATTAAAGAAACTTCCACCCATACCCCCAACAATGTAGGCCGTACCATTGGTCCCTGGATATCTTTTATACATATCATTCACGCTATCGAGATTATATATCAAAAACATTATTCTTGATCCATCACCCCCATAATCGATACCAATACTTGGCCCCTGCCAATAAATCTTTTCTTCACCAAGACTTTTAGTAGAGATTACTCCTTCACCATAGGTTAATCCGGCAATCAAAGCTGCACTGGCCTCCTCGCCAACAATATATGCATCAGGTCTACCCAGTGATGAAAAGATCGTTTCAATTGCAATACCCAAGCCTTCAGTTGCTGTTCCAAAGAAATCATGTCCGGCAAGTACAAGCTCATTAATAGTGAATTGTTCATTCTCTTTAACAGAAGAGTCTTGTTCATCATACCATTCTGCTCTCAAGTTGATTGAAAATGTGATTATTAATATCAAGGTATATATTAAAATTAATGATGTATTTTTTAAATGTTGCATTTTTATTCTACATTTTTTTAGTTAATAGATATGATATACGAATAATTTTTATTGGTAAAATTAATTTATTATAAATCATTTAGGTTAAATAATTCTTTATTTATATCATTCGCAAACGCTATGAAGCCATCCTCATTGAGGTAATTTCTGTCAGTCTTATTATATACGAAGTTATTAAAATCTAAGTCATATAAGGACCCACCCGCTCCTTGAAGGATTGCATGACCGGCTGCTGTATCCCATTCATAACATGGGTCATGTCTTATATATACATCTGCTAAACCTTCTGAAAGCAGACAAAATTTTAGCGCAGATCCGCAATGAATAATATTTTCAATACTAAGTTTGTGCATTATTTTCTTAATTTTTGCTGAAGGATTCCCTCTGCTGTAGAGAATTGTATTAATTGCCGTATTTTTATTTGTATATATTTCTTTGGTATTTGAACGGTTGTCTACTTTGAATGAATTTCTGGCATTAGCTGAAAAGTATGTATGGTTAGTTACTGGAACATTTATTACACCTAGAATGGGTTTATTTTGATTAACTAGTGCTATATTAATTGTGAATTCATCATTCTTTCTCACAAACTCGCGAGTTCCATCCAAGGGGTCTATTAAAAAAAAATAGTCTGTGGATGCAGATTTTTTTTCAGTTGAATACATTTCTTCAGATATTATGTCAACACCCGGTTCAATCTTAGATATTTCTTCCAAGATGATTTCTTCAGATATTTTATCAGCAATAGTCACAGGGGATTGGTCATCTTTATATTCTACATCAAAATCAGAGTTGTAGATCTCAAGGATTTTTTTTGCCGCTTTTTGGGATATTTCGATTAATTTATTTGTTAGGATTTCATTTTCGATCATAATTTGAGCAAACATTCTTAAAAATTGTATAATAAAACATAATATAATTAATAATATACATCATAATATAAAATTAATGCTATAATTACCTATATTCCATAGCTAGGCTAAAAAAATATGAGTGAATTAAAATTATTCACATCGATGAGTAGAAAAATTTTTCATGATCTAATAAATCCTGCATCTGCCGCCTTGAATGGCTTGGAATTATTAAATTCTACTCTAAAGGAAGAGCATCGTGAGATTATAGATACTGATATTTTGGATCTCATCCAAGAAAGTATTGAAAAAATTACCTCACAAATAAAATTTTACAGATATATATATTCTGGTATAAATAATAATCAAGGAAGTGAGATACCGAAATCACAGATTGATAAACTCATCCAAGACTATACAAGATTTACAAAACTTGAAGTCTCATTAGATATTGTTTCAAATACAATAAGATATGTACATTCACATTTTCTCTCAAATTTTATATTATTATTTACTCAATTGTTTCCTGCTGGGGCCCATATAAATGTGCAATTATTAGATGATAAGAAAATACAAATAACAGCCGAACCTCTAGCAGGAAAGATAAATAATGAGACTTTTGAAGATCTATCAACCAGAGCAATTGGGGATATAGAGAATATACAAGCTGAATATCTTAGGAGACTACTTACTAGTTTGAATATTAATTATAAAATAAATTTATCAGCAAAAAATTATATTAAAATATTACAAGTATAAGTTAAGCTGATTCTAACAATTCTGTGGGATCTCTCAGAACATAGCCTCTTCCCCAGACTGTTTCTATATAGTTTTCGTTATCTGAAGCCTGCATTAATTTTTTTCTTAGCTTACAGATAAAAACATCGATAATTTTTAGCTCCGGTTCATCCATTCCACCATATAGATGATTTAAAAACATCTCTTTTGTAAGTGTTGTTCCTTTTCGTAAAGATAGAAGCTCCAACATTTGGTATTCTTTTCCTGTGAGATGCACTCTTTTATTATTCATTTCAACTGTTTTTGAGTCCAGATTGACTTCCAACCTTCCTGTGGTAATAATCGATTGTGCATGTCCTCTCGATCGTCGAATTATTGCGCTGATTCTTGCTACTAGTTCATCCTTGTGGAATGGTTTTGTTAAATAATCGTCAGCACCAAAGCCAAATCCTTTCACTTTATTTTCAGTTGAAGCATGTCCCGTTAAAATTAAAACAGGTGTATCAATTTTTTGTGTTCTAAGATTTTTCAAGACTTCATAACCAGACATATCAGGGAGATCAATGTCAAGTAATATGATGTCGTAATCATATAGTTTTCCGAGGTCAATACCTTCTTCACCCAAGTCTGTGATATCAATTTTAAAATTCTCAGACTTCAGCATTAGTTCAATACTATGTGCGGTAGTTGGATCATCCTCAATAAGAAGTACTCTCATGTCAAACTCATTATTTATTTATAAATTTATTAAACGAATCATCTTATATATCCTAATATTAAGAATATCTTCTGTGATTCTGCTAGCAAGTTCTTTTGTGTTATTTTTATATTATTTGCTAAGATATGAACAAAAAAATTAAAAAAATCACATTTATAAACTATTCAAGCTAACATTGGCGTATTATATACGATTAAATATTGTCTTTATTACTATTTGATATTATATAAATTACATAATTTTAATAACCTATTGTAAAAAAATGCCGACTTTTGATATTGTTTCTAAATTTGAAGTTTCCGAAATAGATAATGCATTGCAGAATTTAGATCGAGAGATTAGCCAAAGATATGATTTTAAGTCTTCTAAATCTGAAATATCTCTTGATAAAAATCAAATCTCAATCTCTACAGATGATGAATATAAACTTACTCAATTACAAGAAATGCTTAAAGTCCATCTGACGAAAAGGGGTATCGATGCAAAGGTTTTAGAAATGGGAAAGATAGAGAGTGCCGCTGGTCAATCAGTAAGACAAATTATTACCCTAATTCAGGGCATAAATAGAGATTTATCCAAGCAGATTATACAAATGGTAAAAGAGTCTAAGATCAAGGTGCAAATATCAATTCAAGGTGAAGATTTGAGAGTAAGTGGTAAAAAAAGAGATGAATTACAAGATGTAATTTCATTGCTTAAAGAAAATGAGTTTAACTTACCTCTGCAATTTATTAATTTTCGCGATTGAATGATTTAACTTTGGAAAAATATTTTGGATAAACTTGTGCCTGATAATAAAAAGCGGAAAAGAGTCGTAGTAGCAATGTCTGGTGGTGTAGATTCATCTGTGGCTGCAGCTGTATGTGCGAAGCAAGGCTATGATGTTATTGGTGTAACACTACAGTTATATAAAAATGATGTTGTTGGAAAGAAAAAAGGATCTTGCTGTGCAGGGCAAGACATTTACGATGCAAAAAAAGTAGCCAATAAAATTGGCATAAAACATTATGTTCTTGATTATGAAGAACAATTCAAAAGTGAGGTTATAGACGATTTCACAAATTCTTACGCAAATGGTCTTACCCCAATTCCCTGTGTAAGATGCAATGAAAAGATTAAATTTAGAGACCTATATCAGACTGCAAAGCAGCTTGATGCCTCAACCCTAATCACTGGACATTATGTATCTAATAAGTTCATGAATGGTGAAAGAGCCCTATTTAGAGCGCGAGATGCTTCTAAAGACCAAAGCTACTTTATGTTTACTCTCAAAAGAGAGCAACTTGACTTTATAAGATTTCCTTTGGGTGATTTAACCAAGGAACAAACACGTGAAATTGCCAGAGAACTTGATCTATCAATTGCAGAAAAACCTGACAGTCAGGATATCTGCTTTGTTCAAGAGGGTCGCTATACAAATTTAATTAATAAGTTACTTCCTAAGTCGACAATTAAAGGTAACATCATAAATATGAGTGGTGAAGTGGTTGGAGAACATGATGGAATTGTCAATTTTACAATTGGGCAGAGGAGAGGAATAGGCTATGCAAGTGGAATACCAAACTATGTAATTGACATAGATAGCCAATCACAAAACGTCATGATAGGGCCAAAAGAATGTCTTGGTGTAAATCAAATAATTTTGGATGAAGTAAATTGGCTTGGTCCAAACGAAATCTTTAGTAAGGCAGAATACGAGAACCCAATATTTGTAAAAGTAAGATCAACATCCGATCCTGTCGAGGCAAAATTATCTAAGAAAAGTAATCAAATACTTGTTGAGTTTAAAAACCCTGAGTATGGAGTGGCGCCGGGGCAAGCCTGTGTATTTTATGATTCTATCAAACCAATTTCTAGGATCTTAGGTGGTGGATGGATTGTAAAAAATAATAATAAAAATTTAAATTAATAAAATTCTATACAATTTAGAACGAATGAAGTATTAATTTATAAGATTTTTCAGAGGAACATGGCGGAGTAGCTCAGCTGGTTAGAGCAGAGGAATCATAATCCTTGTGTCGGGGGTTCAAGTCCCTCCTCCGCTACCAAGTCTTTTAAATTTGAATAAGTTAAAATATATGCATCCTGTACTACGAAATTTTCGTGAGATTAAGAACATCAAACCACTATCAATAGTAAGTATTGGGCATGGTACAACTCACTGGGTTAATGGCATATTTTTGGTTTTACTTCCATTTATTGTTCAGGATTTATCTCTGAATTACACCACGGCAGGGACTATGGTATCTATTTTTTTTATAGCCGCTGTAGCCATTACTATCATCAGTGGACCAATTATTGATATTACAAAGAAGTATATTACAGCTCAATTTTTATGCTTGTTAGCTGGGTTTATTGCTCTGGTAATAATGAGTCAATCTACGTCAGTATATACTCTTGCAATTGCAGCGATATTTATAGGTATATGTGTTAGTGGTTGGCACACTCCATCAATTCCATATTTATCACAATTATATGAAAAAAATCGTGGTCTAGCTTTATCAATACATACAGTAGGTGCAAGTCTAGGTGATGGAATAGCCCCACCCATTGCCGGTTTGATAATGCTATATATCACATGGCAACAAACTTCTATGATATTATCTGTTCCTGTAATAATTATGGCCATTTATATTACGAGATCTTTACCAGCTATTAAGTACGATGAAAAATCTAGTAAATTACATGTAAAGAAAACTAATTATTGGGAGGGTCTCAAGGCGCTCTTAAGTAGTAAAAATATGTTAAAGTTATGTCTCTTGGCAGGATTATGGTCAATGACACAAAATGGTGTAACAGTATTTCTTCCGCTATATTTAGTCTTTGTAATGGATGCCAGCCCAGCTTTGGTAGGTTTTGCACTATTTTCAATACAAGCTGGAGCAATATTTGGTGGCCCTGTTGTTGGTACTTGGTCCGATCAGATTGGAAGAAGGCCTATAGTAATAAATGCATTATTGATTTCCGCAATTCTATTATTTCTATTACCATTGTTTGATAATGTGTATCTTTTTATACTTATTGTTTCTCTAGCGGGTTGTTCTTTGTATTCTATTAGACCTGTTATTCATAGCTGGACTATGGATTTATCTGATAAAAACGCATCAGGAAGTGCTGTAAGTATGCTATTTACTGCACAGGCTGCATTGACGGGAACAGTTCCAATAATTGGTGGTTTGATTGCTGACAACTATGGATTAAAATCGGTTTTTATATTACTAACAATAACAAGTTTATTGGCTCTGATTTTATCTTTATTGATGCCAAAAAAATAACGATGGAGAATTTTTATGTTAAATTCAACTAAATATAATCTAGCAAAAAATAATTTAACTTTAGGTGTAGGGATTGTTCAATCTCGTGTTGTAGAGATTGCTCCTTTAATGAAGACAGCTGGATTTGATTGGCTTTTTCTTGATCTTGAACATGGAGCAATGTCAACTGAGACATTATCGCAAATTTCAGCAATGGCTCTAAAAACAGATATTACACCAATAGTAAGGATTCCAATTGGTGGTTATTCTATGATATCAAGGATACTTGATAATGGATCAATGGGAATTGTATTGCCGCACGTGGAAAAACCAGAGGAAGCCGAAAGACTCGTTGATATCGCAAAGTTTGCACCAGAAGGTACACGTGGTGTTGGCGGAGGAATCGTTCAATATGATTATAAGAATGTGAATCTCTCAGATGCTACGAATGAATTGAACAAACAGACGCTTCTTGTAGCAATGGTAGAAACTCCAAATGCTATTGAAAATATCGATGAAATAGCATCAGTTGAAGGTATTGATGTAATCATGATTGGTACAAATGATCTTGCTATGGCAAGTGGCTGCCCTCAGGACTTTGGCAATCCAATAATAGTAAAATCTTATGAAAAAGTTGCTATAGCTTGTAAAAAGTATGGAAAATGGCTTGGGTCAGGAGGTGTTAAAGATTCTGATATAGCAAAGAATTATATAAAAATGGGAGCTAATTTCTTCCTGGCAGGGCAAGATATTGGTTTTCTTATGTCGGCCTCCAAGGATAGGGTTGATCTTCTGAGAAAAGATTAAAAATTTAGATGAGTAATATCAAAAATATACTAAATAGGCATATTCCATCAATTTTAGTAGCTGCTGGCCATGGGGGTACTCATTGGGTCAATGCTGCAATATACATTCTACTTCCATACATCACAATTGATCTTGGTCTTTCTTATACTCAGGCTGGACTGGTCATGACAGTTTTTCACTTTTCTACTTTTGCCGCAAACGCTGTAAGTGGACCTCTTGTTGATATTTCTGGTAACGGTAAATATACTCGTTTTCAGGCATATTCTCTGGCAATCGGTGGATTAGCAATGTTGATAATGAGTCTATCTAACACAATTTATATATTATTTCTTAGTGTCGCAATGATTGGAGTCTCTATTAGCCTATGGCATCCAGCTGCATTAACTTATTTATCACTTCAGTATCCTGGTAGCCGTGGTTTTGTTTTATCAGTACATAGTATTGGTGCCAGTATTGGTGATGCTCTTTCACCTCTTCTTGCTGCTTTCTTACTGACCTATGTTACTATCAATAATGTAAATTTATCTTGGAATGTTACATCTGGAATACTGTCTATTCCACTATTTATTGTTATGTTTATTATCTTATTCTATCTTAAAGATAAAAACGAAACGTTGTCGGAGACTGATAATAAAAAATCAAAACAAGAAAACTACTTCTATAATTTAAAATTATTATTAAAAAATGTTCAGCTAATCCCACTATTTCTTATCGCAGGAGTAAGAACACTAACTCAAAATGGTATTTTAGTGTTCATGCCACTCTATCTAGTAGCAAATCAGGGGGTTAGTGCTGCAGCAGTAATAGGTGCGTCTCTATTCACGATGCAGATAGGGGGTTTATTTTCAGGACCAATAGCAGGCTATTTATCCGATAAACACGGAAGAAAAATAATTGCTGTAGGTGCTTTATTAGTGTCATCAATTCTTGCTCCTCTCTATATAATTGTTGATAGTAATTTACTAATTATCACATTATCAGGTCTTATGGGGTTTGCAATTTATGCGGGCAGGCCAGTTGTACAAGGGTGGGCATTAGATATGGCTCCTGAAAAAACTTCAGGAAGCGTCATTGGATTATTATTTATGGTCCAAGTTGGTTCTGCCGCAATATTTGCAATAATTGCCGGAATTATCGCAGATATTTATGGTCTCGAAATAATATTCATTATTCTATCTGTTATTTGTCTTTTGACCTTAGCTCTTGCTTCTCTAATAAGGTATCCAAAATCAGTTTGAACGGTAGATCAACTATATTCAGGTACTTCTTGTATCAAGGTCAACAATTTCTATTTTATATCCATCTGGATCTTCAATAAAGGCAATATGTGTGGTTCCATGTTTAACTGGACCCGGTTTTCTTGGAATGTTGACACCATTTTTTTCTAATTGCTCGCAAATATCATATATGCCTCTGACACCCAAGGCGATATGACCATATGCTGTTCCATGATCATAATTTTCACTTTGATCCCAATTATAGGTCAATTCAAGAACTGCATTTGTATCCTCAGGTCCATAACCAACAAATACGTTAGTATACTTTGCCTCCGGTACCTCTCGTTTTCTTAATAATGTCATACCGAGAAGGCGGGTATAGAAATCTATAGATTTTTCAAGGTCTCGTACTCTGACCATTGTATGTAGAATTTGAAATTTAGAATTTTCTGCCATATAAAATTTCTCCTTATTTTTATAATTATTTTGATATCTTACAATTAATACATTAGCATTAATAGTTTAATGATTTAAATTTATCAAGACTGTAAATAGGGGATAGAAATGGATAATGCAATTTGGGCGATTTGGTATGATATTAAAAAAGACCAAGAGCATGAGTATTTGGAATGGATGCACAAGACTTACTTGCCAAAAATTCAATCAGAGGCTGGATGTCTATGGGTTGCTCATTATAGAGCTGGAGCTAATGAAGGTGAAGGAATGAAGTCAATCAGAGATAATCTACCAAGGTCTTCAGATAGGATCGGCCAAGGCTCTCAATATATACAACTTGTCGGCTCGGCTTCAATTGCAACACTCACAGGCCATAATAAGTTTATTAGCGATCCTAATATTATTGACCAAGCTGAACTCAAGAAAAGAGAGGGCAAACGCGAATGTATCTTTCAAGTTGTTTCAAGAGTTGATGGACCAGAAACAAAAGAAAAAACGCCATCAACTACACCTGGACCTGTAATCCAAATGGGAAGTTTTAGAACAAAAACCATAGATGATGAATTTGATGTATGTTCTTGGTATACTCAGCATAGATTGCCGGCAATTGCACGTTTACAAGGATGTATAACAGCAAGGACAATGCTATCTGCTGCTGGATGGGCAAAATTTTCTGTTCTTTATGAATTCACATCATTAGAGGCAAGACAAAAGAATTTTGAAGAAAAGCACGAAGCACTTGGCTTAACAGATGACAAATGGACACATAAAATACACAACTATACTATACATGCTCCCGGATCCCCATCCGTTGCAGAGAGAATTTGGCCTCCGGTTATCAGTTAATAATATTGGGATTAAATAATTGTTTGATTATATAATAGTTGGAGGAGGATCTGCAGGATCAGTTCTCGCAAATAGACTATCCTCTAAATCTAAAAATAATGTTCTATTATGTGAGGCTGGACCCGATACACCTCCCGGAAATGTTCCAAATGAGATACTAGATACTTATCCAGGTTATGCTTACCTGGATAAACGCTTTCATTGGACTGATCTAAAAGTTTCAACGGAAGTTAGTTCTCATAATAGGGAAAATGATAAAATAATTCCTTTACGTAAATATGAACAAGCAAGAGTGCTTGGAGGGGGATCATCAATTAATGGGCTAGTTGCAAACAGAGGAGCGCCAAATGATTACTCTATTTGGGAAAATAGAGGCGCAACTGGATGGACTTGGGATAAAGTACTACCTTATTTTAAGAAAGTTGAAAGAGATACTGATTTCGATGGCCCACTTCATGGTAATTCCGGTAATATACCTGTTAGTAGAATATCTCCCGATATATGGAATGGACATGCCAAAGCATCAGCGGAAGCTTTCAAAGATGCAGGATATAAATATATTGAAGATCAAAATGGTAAATTTGAAGATGGTTATTTTCCAGTAACGGGCTCCTTTATCTATGAAACGCGAGTTTCTGCTGCAATGGGTTATCTAACATCTTCAATAAGAAATAGAAAAAACTTAACTATTCTCACAGATACCTTTGTAAAGGAGTTGATTTTTGATGGAAAAAAATGTGTTGGAATTAAAGTTGAAACTGATGGGAAGGAGAAACATTTTAAGGGAAAGGAAATTATATTGAGCTCCGGTGCCATTCATTCACCAGCCCATTTGATGAGGTCCGGCATAGGACCTGCTATGCACCTAAAAGAGAAGGGAGTAAATGTTCTTCAAAATCTTAGCGGTGTTGGACAAAGACTTATGGATCATCCATCAATTAACATAGCATCTTTTATAAAACCAGAAGCTAGAGTAAATAGTTATTCAAGAAGGCATTTAATGTTAGGACTCAGGTACTCATCGGATCTTGCAGATATTCCTCAAGGTGATATGTATGTGGCAGTTTGTTCCAAAACTGCGTGGCATTCAATAGGGGAGCAATTGGCAGCTTTTATTTTATTTGTAAATAGAACATTTTCTGAGTCTGGTCAAGTTCTTCTCGATACCTCGAATCCATATGATGAACCAACTGTTGAATTTAATTTATTATCAGATGATAGAGACCTTAAACGTCTTATGGACGGATTTAGAAAGATGGTTTTAATACAACAGTCCAAGCAATTCAAGAAGATATCAAAAGAAGTATTTGCAGCGGTCTATGGAGACAAGGTGAGACAAGTTGGAAATGTAAATTTAAAAAACAAGCTACTAACAAATTTATTTTCCAAATTATTAGACGGTCCTGATGTACTGAGGACTTATTTATTAAACAAATTTGTAGTTGAGGCACCTGAGTTATCTGTTTTAATGCAAAATGATGAGGTGTTATCAGATTTTATTAAGAAATCAACGGTCGGAGTTTGGCATGCTTCCTGCACCTGTAGAATGGGTGATGTAAATGATAACATGTCTGTTACGGATAATGAGGGACGTGTACACGGGATAGAAGGACTAAGAGTCGTTGATGCTTCGATCTTTCCAATCGTGCCCTGCGCAAATTTAAATTTTCCAACACTTATGACTGCAGAAAAAATTGCTGATCGCATTCTTGAGAAATAACTAAATATTTTTAAGTTTACTTGCTAACCATTCAAAAGATGCTGCTGCCCAATGACTTTGATATTTGAAAGCACAATGCCCAGCATCAGCATAAATACGAGCTTCCCGTCCATGAGCAGGTCCATTTTCAAGCATGAAATAAATATTGCCTATCGGTGCTAGATGATCTTTCTTTCCATTAATCATTAACATTGGTTGAGTAATCTTATCTAATATACCAAGTTTTTTTAAAGACCACTTATCAAATAGCATCTGCTCTTTTTCAACCGTCCATGGAGGAAATGAAGGTGGATCTCCAATTTTACCGAATACATGCTGAGCTCTCTCATTTCTTGCCTTAACAAAAGCCTCTAGTTCTTCATTTGTCATCTCATAGCCAAATGGGTGTCCAGCATTCGCAACAACCGCTTTTACCATTTCGGGGTAGGAACCTGCTAGTTGGACAACAGAGTATCCCCCTCGACTAATTCCAAAAGCTCCTATCTTGTTTTCATCAACCTCAGGTCTTGAAGCAAGATAATCAATTGCAGAGATCCATGCATTCACTGACTCAGGCTCCCAAGGGAATGGATTTTCTCCTGTTCCTGGTCCATCCATTACAAGGGATGCTAAACCATTTTCTATCGCATGCTGGGACGCCCATCCTCTATCTTCTTTAAACATATCAGCACCGCACATTATTAGAACTGCGGGTATCTTTTTTTTTGTTGGAGGAGTCCGGAAGTGACAGGTAATCTTCTTCCCAGAACAATTAATATCTATTATCTCTACTTTAGGCTCAAGTATATCACAAGCTTTCCTATAGACTCTGGAACAATCCTCGCTGACTTTCTTTTTACTTGGTGTAATTTCTCCAGGATATCTTGCAATAGATAAGTAGGTTTTCGAAATCATGTATTCTGTGTAAGCCATTTTCTGATCACCTTTAATCATAAAGGAGTCACCATAAGACTCATGTATTTTTGCTACTTCTTGCCATATTGGTATCCATGTTTCCTCTGTGGTTGTGGTAATTTTTTTTACAGTTAAAACTAATTCATCGAGATCTGGAAGCATAGGCATCCATCTTCGATAAAAGCCTCCATGTTCAACTAAATAGGGGTTTTCGCCAGCGCTAAATTTAATTTTATCTTCCATTTACAAACTTCCTTCAGTATATATAATTAATATATATTCAAATGAATTATAAATAAATGATCAAAATAATTCATCATATATTTACTAGGGGTATAAAATATGAAAGCAGCAGTAATTGGACTGGGTTGGTGGGGTAAGCAAATTATAAAATGCTTGGATGATAGTCAAAAAATAACAATTACTCATGCATATGATCCTCAAATAGATAGAAACGATTTAATATTTTCTGATTTTTCTGTGAGCTCTGATCAGGACTTTGACGCAATAATTGATAACCCAGATATTGATGCTGTCATTCTCGCAACACCAAACCAATTTCATGAATCCCAAGTAATATCTGCGGCCAATAAAGGAAAGCAAGTTTTTTGCGAAAAACCTGTTGCCTTAAAGTATGAAAGTGTTAAAAAAATGGCCCAAGCATGTCAAGATAATAATGTCATACTAGGTGTTGGACATGAAAGAAGGTGGGAACCTGCAATGGTTCGTTTGAAAAATATGTTGGACAATAATGAATTAGGTAAAATTCTTCATATGGAAACAAATTTTAGCCATGATATCTTTATGAAATTAGATAGGAGTAGTTGGAGATTAGACCCTCAATATGCTCCAGCTGGAGGTATGACAGCTTTAGGGATCCATCTTACAGATTTTTTTGTTTCATTTTTGGGCCCAGCTGAGAAAATTTATGCAAAAACTGGATCTATTGCTTTAGAACACCCCCAAAAGGATACACTATCAGTTAACATCAAATTTAAAAATAATATTTCAGCATCCTTGGCTGTAATGATATCAACGCCATTCTATGGTCGTTTTAATGTATTTGGAGAGAATGGATGGGTTGAAATAAGAGAAATTTCTAATGTAGATTTCGATGATCCAGCAGAATTTATTTATTGCAACAAAGATGGAAAAAGAATTGTAGAGCAATATGATGTGGTTAATACTGTTAAAATGAATTTTGAGGAATGGGCTGATGCTATTTCAGGAAAATCAGATTATAGAATAAAGATTGAGGAAGTTATTTCTAACGTTCAAATTCTAGAATCGATCATCAATGCATCAGCCTCTGATAAGGTAATAGAAATAAACCAATAAGCGAAATAAATGCCAAAAAATACTCATATAAAAAATAATTTATCAGATGAGGATATTAAAAGGTTACATCGTAAGATGCTTTTAATTAGAAAATGTGAAGAGCATTTAGGAGAGGCAACAAAGAGCGGTGCCTTCCCAGGAGCAGTTCATTTGTATATAGGTCAGGAGGCAATAGCAGTTCCTCTTTGTGATCAACTTGATAATACTGATTGGATATCAAGTACTCACCGAGGGCATGGCCACTTCCTTGCAAAAGGCGGTAATGTAAGGCAAATGATGGCAGAAATATATGGTAAATCAACAGGTATATGCGGTGGTAAAGGAGGCTCAATGCATGTTGCTGATTTTAAAAAAGGGATAATTGGTGCGAATGGAGTTGTAGCTGGAGGAATGGGGCTAGCAGTAGGCGCAGCCTTAGCAGCAAAAATGGATAAAAAAGGAGCTGTTTCTGTTATCTTTTTTGGTGATGGTGCTGCAAATCAGGGCGTATTAATGGAGGCACTAAATATATCGTCTTTATGGAATTTACCTATGATATTTATTTGTGAAAACAATCAATATTCAGAGTTTACTCATACGTCAGAGGTAACATCAGGTAAAATATCAGATCGTGCACGTCCGTTTAATATTCCAGTATATGATATCGATGGTAATAATGTGATAGACATGTGGCAAGCGGCATCTGATGCAGTACGAAGAGGAAGGAACGACCAAGGTCCAACATTTATTGAGGCACATACATATAGACAAAGGGGGCATGTAGAATTTGAGTATACATTTCTTTCAAGGTCCTACAGAGATCAATCAGAAGTAGACCTATGGAAAAGAGATAATAAAGATCCCTTATTAAGGTTTGAAACATACTTGTTAGAGCAAAGTATATTTATAAAAAAAGATCTGAAAAAAATACATAAAGAAGTTCAAGACGAAGTTAATGAGGCTGTAAACTTTGCATTAGATAGCCCGGAACCTGATCCGAAAACTGCAATGCTTCATATGATTGAAGGGTGATTTGATGGCGAAGAAAAGGATGATGCCTGCAATTAATATTGCATTGTATGAGGAAATGAAGAGAGATCAAAAAGTAATTCTTTATGGTGAAGACGCAGGTATATCTCTGCTTGGTCAAACAACCGGGTTACAGGAGAAATTTGGCAAAGATAGAGTTCGTGATACCCCAATTTGTGAAAATATTATGACTGGTATGGCAGTTGGGGTCGCCGCAGCCGGATATAGACCAGTTTGTCACCTACTATATGGAAATTTTATTTATACGGGTTTTGACTCAATAGCAAATCAAGCTGCTAAATTAAAATATATGACAGCTGGGCAAGTAAAATTGCCCATAGTTTATATGGCTGTAATAGGAGGTGGAAGATCAGCCTCAGCCCAGCATTCAGATATTCCATATCCAGCATTAATGAATCTAGGTGGAATAAAAGTAGTAGTACCTTCAAATTCAAGGTCTGCAAAAGGTCTATTAAAGTCTGCAATAAGGGATGATAATCCAGTGTTCTATTTGACAGCAGCGAGTGGAGGAAAGCCCGAAGAAGTTCCTGATGATGAGGAGTTTCTTCTACCAATTGGAAAGGCTGAACGTATTAGGGAAGGGCGAGATGTAACTATAATATCTATTGGAGCAATGACAATAAAAGCAATTCAAGCAAGTCAAGAACTACAAGATATTGGGATTAGTGTTGACTTAATTGATCTACTATCATTGTTACCTATTGATGAAGAAACTCTCATAAATTCTGTAAAAAAAACCGGTAGAGTTGTTATAGTGGATGAGTCTAGAGATGTTTGTAGTGCGGCCAGCCATATTGCTGCGATAATCTCTGATAAAGCATTTGAATATCTCAAGTCTCCAATAAAAAGAATTACAGTACAAGATGTCGCGATACCTTATTCACCTAGATTGGAAGGGTTGGTTATTCCAGATGCCAAAGATATTGTAAATACAGTAAATTTACTTATTAAAAATAGGAATTAGAATGACACGTATATTAAAACTACCAAGGATGGGGATGAATGTAGAGGAAGGAACGATTGTTGAATGGCATAAAAAACCAGGTGAGAAATTTATAGCTGGTGAAGCACTCTATTCAATCGAGACTGATAAGACAACCGCTGAAGTCGAAGCGCCGTGTGACGGGATATTAGAAGCAATTAATGCAAATGTTGGAGATGACGTATCGGTTGGTGACGATATATGTTCAATTATTGATAACTAATTTAATAAGATATAGAAATTACATATAAAAATATATATTAGATGTCATTAATGAAACAAAAAAATACCTACAGATACCATTATCTCGATACATTAAGAATGGGCTTCCCAATAATTATTGCAAGAACCTCGATCCTCATTATGGTGACTATTGATGCAATAATGACAGGATGGGTGGGGCCAGAACAACTCGCATATCTTGGTCTTGGATTAGCTCCTGTGATTGCTCTCATGGTTTTGTTTATTGGAGCTTTAAATGCTACTGTAGTACTTGCATCTCAGGCAATAGGTGCAAAAGAAGAAAAGAATGTTGGTGGAATATGGTGTGTAAGTATGAGCCACAGCATTATATTTTCTGTAATATCTATATTTCTAACTTTCTTTATGAAAGATTTCTTTTTACTAACAGGACAGGATATAAATATAGCAGAAGAAGCATCTAAAGTTTCACTCGTATTTGCCTATGGTATACCTGGGATGCTTTTTTTTGTTGCAACAAATTTAATACTTGAAGCAATCGGTTATCAAAAAGCTGGAATGTTCATAATGATATTTGTAAATATATTAAATATCTTATTTAATGGCATATTCATTTTATCATGGGGTTCATTTTATCTCAACGGAGGAGCGTATGAAGCAATCATAGTTTCTTCTATATTAAGATGGCTAGCATTTTTTATATCCGCTGCATATCTTCTTTATATATCTAGTGGTGATAATACGAGTTATAATATTAAGCGAAGTATATCTAATATATCTAATAATTTTTTTATGCTAAAAAATACTTTGGCATCAAAGTTTCGAAAGATTGCTCTACCAATGGCTCTCTTGCAAGGAGTAGAAGTATTAGCTTTCAGTGCTGTAGTTTTTATGGCAGGTTGGTTTGGTTCTGATGCTCTTGCCGCACATCATGCAACTTATACAATTATGAATCTTGTCTATATGAGTGCAATTGGAGTAGCTGGAGCAACTTCCATAAGAGTCGGCATAGCAGTTGGCAGTCAAAATGTTAGGGATACAAAGATCGCAGGAATTATGGGTATGATAGTTGCGTTTACAATCACACTCCCAGTCACTTTATTCACAATCTTTTATCCAGAATTAATAGCAGGGATATTTTTTCAGGACATTGAAATGATTAAAATAACTCAAGGTATCATATTTTTTGTAGGCTTCTTATTTATTTTTGATACCATGATGGCTGTATCATTGGGTGCTCTCCGTGGCACTGGGGATGTTTGGGTACCATTCTTTATCTTATCATCTTGTTTTTGGCTTTGCGGTGTACCTTTATCCTATATATTATCTGTCAATTTAGAATACGGTCTAATAGGCTTATGGGCTGGAATAGGTTTTGGCATAATTAGTTCATTATTGCTTCTCACACCAAGATTTTATATAATTTCATCAAAGCCAATAAGAAAGATATAGCTAATAGGATAAATTATGAAAATTCCAATAATAGATAGTCATCATCATGTATGGGAGCAGAGCGATATTGAATGGCTTCAAGGAGATATCCAACCTCGGATATTTGGTGATTATACATCTATAAAGAAAGACTATCTAATTGATGATTACATCGATGATGTGGTAGATTTTAATGTTGAGAAATCGGTTTATATTCAATGTAATTGGCCTAAATCAAGGTGTCTAGATGAAGCAAGATTCATAGATGAATGCTACAATAAATCTGGTTGGCCATGCGCATTTATTGGATACTGCGATCTTTTAGATGCTAATGCAAGAGAAATGCTAGATAGGTTATTTGATTACCCTCTAACAAGGGGAATTAGAATGCAATTACACTGGCATAAGAATGATTTATATTCATTTGCAAATTCTCCAAGCATTATGGATGACAAAATTTTTAATAAAAATTTTGAACATCTAATCAAGCATGATGCTGTTTTTGAATTACAGGTTTTTCAAGGGCAGATGCAGTCAACACAAAAATTAATAGATAGGTATCCAGATATAAATTTTATTTTACAACATGCCGGTATGCCACATGATTTATCTGATGATGGCATGAAAGAGTGGTATAATTTTATTACTAAATTATCTGAGTATAAAAATTTATTTATTAAATTATCCGGTCTTGGTACTTTTATAAATCAAAATGACCCAAAATTTATAAATGAAATAGTGAATAAAGTACTAAAAATTTATTCATCCGACAGGTGTTTATTTGGGTCAAATTTCCCCATTGAGAAAATCTGGTGCAATTATGGAGATATTATAGATGCATATAATGCCGCGACCAGTAAACTTTCTGAAATAGATAAAAAAAATATATTTTACGAAACTGCGAATAGGTTATATAAACTTTAACTCTACTTAGACCCGAATACAATGATTGCTTTATCTTTGATTGGATAATGAATAAAAGCTGCCATAATTCCTAAGAATACTGAAAACCACCACATGATATCATAATTTCCGGTGAAGTCATATATTCTACCACCCATCCATGAGCTAAAGAAACCGCCAAGTTGGTGGCTAAAGAATACAATTCCATAGAGCATTGACATATATTTAGGGCCAAAGAAAGTCGCGACGAGACCACTTGTAAGAGGAACAGTACCTAACCAGAGAAGACCAAGAGTAAACGTAAATATAAGCGTTGACATGATACTTACAGGTAAGATTATATATATAATAAACACAATTGCTCTGAGACTATATAGAACAACTAAAACATCACTTTTATTGAATTTATCACCTAATCTCCCCGCTATAGCAACGCCAAAGATATTTGCAAAACCAATTAATGCAAGTGAAGTTGTAGATACGTTACTCGGTAAAGACATATCAGATATATATGCTGGTAAATGAGCAACTATGAAATTTACATGAAATCCACATATGAAGAAACCAGTTGTAAGTAGCATGAAGGATCTTGAGTTAAATGCGTATTTTAATACGTCTTTTAGTGTTTCATCGGTTTCAATTTTTTTATTATTTTCATTTGAATCGAGATTACTCGATACTAAACCATATAATAACGGAATAATTATAAGGGATATAAGTGCTAGCCAAAAAAATGCTGATGACCAACCAGTTGACTCTATTAAAGTTCCGGAGACAGGAATACCAAGAAACATCCCAATTGAGCCTCCCATAGTTGTTAAACCAAGAGCTGTACCTCTTTTTTCAGGAGGAGCAAACTTTCCAACAGCACCAAGTATTACAGTAAAACCTAAGCCGGATAGGCCCATTCCAACTATAATACCACCGATTATTAATCCTAATCCTTGATCGGCATTTGATAAAACTAATATTCCAAAGGCATATGATATAGTACCAAAAATAACTACTGGCTTAAGACCAAATTTATCCGATAGGGCACCAGTAAATGGAGCAAGTGCTCCCCATAAAAGATTTACAAGGCCAATGGATAATGCAAAAGTTTCCCTTCCTAAATTAAGACTTGAACTTACAGGCTCAAGGAATAATCCAAAAGACTGTCTAATTCCAACTGCAATTGCAAGTATTAATCCACCACAGATAATTTTAATATAAAGTGGAGATAGCTTATACATTTATCGTACTCTTTGTAATATCTTGTGTTTTAAACTTTTTATCTGAGTTATCATATAAGCGACGGTATACACTGAAATTCCATTTGTCATCTTTTTTCCAGATTTTATACTGAAGATATGAAATCTTCTCATTCAACATTTTTGAACTTGAAGGTGCTCCAATGCATGGTACAAATTTATCTTTAATTTTTATAAAATTATAGACTTCTCTATGTAGATGGCCATGAAGAACAAGATTGATATTATATTTTGTAATAGTTTCTAGTAGTTGTTTTCTATTTAATAATCCTTTTAAATTCATAAAACCATATTTATGAACGGGATGATGAATTAGGATTATTGTGAAATAATTATTACCATTAATCGATTTAAGTATATTTTCTAATGTATTTATTTGTTTGCTTGACATTTTACCCCAACACATCAGAGGGGGTGAATTTATGGCACTGGATAACCCAATAATTGCAATATCATTTATTACTTTTAGATATGGAAAAGGTTCTTGATCTATTGAATTATTTTGCTTATTAAAATATTTTTCTAAGTACGACATGGATCTTTTATAGTCGACTTTAATGTATGCATCATGATTACCTGGTATAACGGATAGAGCTTTTTCTTTGAAGTGATGATCTAGAAGTTGACTTGCAGAACTAAATTCGTCTTCAAGAGATAAGTTAACTATATCGCCTGTGAGAACAGTATGAATATCATTCGATTTGTTAATATCATTGAATATCAAATCTAAATTTTCTAATTTAAATATATTTTTTCTCTTGGATGTATGATTTAGAAACCCAAATATTCTTTTATTAAAAAGTTGCAAAAGTGTTGGTTTTTTCTCTATGGGTAAATGCAGATCTGAAATATGACAAATGATTTGGCTCACGTTTTATTCTCCATGAAGCTATACTATTTTATCTAAATAGATATTTCTGATGATATTCTTCTGCTGGATAATACACAAGATCAGTATAAAGAATTGTCGCAATTTCTTTCGAGTAAGTCATTGATTTATTCAGTTTATCAAGTTGCTCATTATATGTATCTTTGTGTGAAGTATTATTTGTAAATACACAAGATCTGTATTGGCTTCCAATATCAAATCCCTGTCTATTAACCTGAGTTGGATCATGAATATCCCAGAAAATATTAAGTAAATCATCAAATGAAATTATATTTTCATCGAATTGAACTTTGACAACTTCAGCATGGCCCGTTGTTCCGGTACACACTTCTTCATATGTTGGATCAGATTTTGTACCTCCGGCATATCCAACTTCAGTTGATAATACACCATCCGTAAAATGAAATATTTTCTCTATATGCCAAAAACAACCAGCACCAAAAAAAACTATTTGTGAGTTAGTCTCTGGCATTTAATTTGCCTCTATTATGCGGTTCATCAAATTCAAATTTTGGACCATGTGATACTATTCCAGTTGGATTTATTGTCTCATGACTTCCATAGTAATGCAATTTACTATACGTATCATCATAAGTTTCGCTTACACCCGGGTATTGAAATAAATCTTTTGTATAATGGAAAAGATTATCATATTCACGCAATTTTTTCTTATTACATTTGAAATGGCCATGATAAACACTATCAAAACGAAGTAGAGTTGGAATAAATCGCCAGTCCGACTCAGTGATTTCGTTACCGATCAAGTATCTTTGCCTCGAAAGAAGATTATCTAATTTATCAAGGCCTGCAAAGAGAGTTTCAATTGCTTCATCATATGCTTCTTGAGTAGTTGAAAAACCTGATCTATATACACCATTATTTATATTCTCGTAGATGAAAGTATTCATTTTCTCAATATCGTCTTGTTTTTCAGTTGGACGATAATTTCCCTCTTTTGCACCCAAGTGATCAAATTCTGAATTAAACATTCGAATTATATCGGCGGACTCATTATTAACTATTGTTGACGTTTTTTTATCCCAGAGCAGGGGAACTGTAACCCTACCAGAATAGTTCTTATCTTCTTTTAAATATACCTCATATAAGTAATCTGAATTATTTACAGTATCAGGTGTAACTCGATAACCTTCATCAAAAGTCCATCCTTTTGATCTCATTATTGCGTTGACAGAAGATATTGAAATCATATCTTGAAGACCTTTAATTGATCTATATATTAATGCTCGATGAGCCCAAGGGCATGCCCAAGATATATATAAGTGATACCTATCCTTCTCAGCTTTATAACCTGATTTCCCAGTTAGTCCTGCTTCGCCGTCTACTGTAATCCAATTTCGATAAGTAGAGGCCTTCCGAACATAACGTCCTTTAGTTTCTTTGGTATTATACCACTGATCAATCCAAACCCCATTTTCTAATCTTCCCATTTATATCCTCTTTCTAATTAAATCTTTTTTTGTAGTATTTTTAACATTTTTAATTTATTAATTCTATCATTACATTGCAAAATCTATATTTACAATATAGTAAAATTATTATGAGCTATAAGAATAAAATTAATATCAGGTTAGAGCAACTTCAAGACAAAGATGGTATAGAAGAATTATATGGACTCTCGTTTAGTCCTGGTAGATATGTCAAAACCGTATTTAGAATGCGAGAAAAATACGATCATTTAATAAATATTTCTCATGTTGCACTAATTGGAGACAATATAATTGGATCAGTGAGATACTGGAATATTTTAGTAAATTCAAGCCCTGCTTTACTTCTTGGACCTGTGGTCATCCATCCTAACTATAGAGGGGAGGGATATGGAAAAGAATTATTAGAGTGTAGTATCCAAAATTGCAAAATAAGTAATTTTAAATTAATTTTTTTAATTGGTGATTTTATCTATTACTCAAAGATAGGTTTCAAAAAACTTGAAGAAAAAAAAATATCATTTGTTGGTCCCGTTAATAAAGACAGATTATTATATATTAACTTTGGTGATAATATAATCGAGGACCATGAAAAAATTATAATTAGAAGTTACAAAGACTAAAAATTTCAATATTAATATTTTAAATTAAAAAATAATGAATAATAAGATTAATAACCAAATCAAATTCTTTATTGATGAGGAATGTCGTTGGTTTTATGAAGGAAGCGAAATAAAGAGGCATTCTATGGTTTGTTTATTTGCAAAATATTTAGAAAAAGATACATATGGCCAATATAATATCGTTACACCATATGAAAGTGTAAAGGTAGAAGTCGCTAACGTTCCATTTAAAGTTATAAAAATTTGGACAGAGGGAATGGAAATAGACAGAAATATATTTATTGAAACAAATGTAGGTGAAGTGATTAAAATCAGCGAACAGTCTGATATCAGGTTTGCACAGGATAAATCTAATAAAGGTATTATTCCTTACATAAAAGTAAAAGATAATATTGAGGCTATATTCAACAGATCTTCTGCTAATGAGCTCACAAATCAGTGTAATTTTTCTACTATAAACTCCAAAAAAAGATTTGGTTTCTGGAGTAATAAAACTTTTTTTCCAATTGATTAAGTGTTACCTAGGTAATCATGAATTATTTATCACCCGATAATATAACTGGAAAATTTCTTCAAGAAATACCTTCGTTTGATAATTCAAATAGAAGCAACTCTATGTCGAAAAAGCTTTATTCAATAATAGATAATAAAAGGTATAGGCACTCTTCAGTTTTGATTCCCCTAATCTCGCTAAATAACAGTATTCACATCATACTAACTTTGAGGTCAAATAATCTTCCAACTCATGCAGGTCAAATATCATTTCCTGGTGGTAAGGTAGATCCCGCTGATATAAACCCAATTAGAACAGCATACAGGGAAGCTGATGAAGAGATAGGGCTTAATGAAAATTTGATATCTCTGCAAGGATATTTAGATATATGTAAAACTGGAACAAATTACATGATTTTACCAGTAGTTGCATTGATATCTTCAAGCTATCAACCAAAATTAAACAAGGGGGAGGTAGATGAGCTTATCTATTTACCACTAGATTTTATTGCTGATAAGAAAAATTTACAACATAAGGAGCGAGAAATTAATGGTGTTAAGAGGTTTTTTTTCGTTTACCAGTATAAGGATCATTTCATTTGGGGAGCGACAGCAAATATGTTAAAGTTATTATCAGAAAGGCTCTTTGAGAATGATTAAGCTACTTATATTTCACTTTTTAATATTAATATGCCCTTTTATTATAATAGGTTTTTATTACTGTATAATAGGCAGGTACTCAAGACTAAAGGAAATCCCAAATCTTTATGGATATAAACTTACAATCATAGGATTATTTATTTCGATCACAATTTTTTACTTAAATCCTATTTTATCAGATTCATCGGTTGATAACAATTATACTCCGCCATATATGGAAGATGGAAAAATTATATCTGGTTCAGTAAAAGAAGATTAGTATTTTGGGAGGATAAAATCCAAACAACAGAAAAATTCTTTAAGAAAAAAATTGATATTAGCAATCTTATTAACCAAGAGGCAAGAGAGCTAAAATCTTTTTTTGATTCTATTGGCTATAATTTATGGATTGTTGGAGGGGCTGTTCGAGACCATGTCCTTGGAATTGAAATTCATGATATAGATTTTACAACAGATGGAAATCCAGAAGAAATTCTTAAATATATTGATGATTCAAAGTTTTCAATACAAACAAATGCAAAAAAATATGGTTGTCTTACATTTATAAAGAATGAAAAGCATTTTCAGGTTACAACTTTGCGTCAAGATATGAAAAATTATGGGAGGGATGTTGAGGTCAAATTTACTGAGAAAATAAATGAAGATGTTAAAAGGCGTGATTTTACAATAAATTCACTATACTTAAATTTTAGCGGAGAATTATATGATCCTTTAGATGCATTCAGAGATATTATTGATCAGAGAATAATATTTATTGGTGATGTTAAAAAAAGGATCATAGAGGATCATCTAAGAATCCTTCGTTATTTGCGTTTTGTAGCAAAATTTGGATATCACGCAATCAAGGATAGGGAACTGCAGGTTTGTATTGATAATAAAGATTTATTACTAAAATTATCAAAAGAACGTGTCCGAGATGAAATACTAAATTTTATTTCATGCATCAAATCAAAAGAAATAATTGAAGTATTATCTGTACCAACTTTTTTTAATGTAATTGGTATCAAGTTGAATGATTTCTCACATATCAATAAATTCCATAGCATCAGAGAGCGTGTTGAATTTGATATTTCAATAATATTTCAGTTTGCATTAGCTCTCGATAAAAATCAAAATATAAAAGATTATGAGGCAATGTTCGAGAATCTTAAATTCAGCAGAAAGGATTCAATATTTATTCAAGAAATACTGGATTTTAGAGTTTATAGTAAAAAAGAAATGTCGCAGAAAATTGACTTACTAATCTACAAACACGGAATTGAGATGACAAAGTATATTATCATCAATAGTTGGATATTTGATGATGATCCATCCGAATTTGATAATTGGAGTTTTTTATTTAAATCGATCGATAACCAAACTAAGATGGTTTTTCCAATTAAACCAGATCATTTAATAAAAATTGGAATATATCCTGGTCCAGATATTAGCCGAATATTGAAGGATTTAGAAAATATTTGGATAGATAAAAATTTTGAACCAAGTTTTAAAGACCTAATTAAATTAGCTGAGCAAGAATTACCAACTAACAATAGGGGGGAGTGAAGATAATATTGAGTCAATATTTCCTCCAGTCTTTAGTCCAAAAATAGTACCCTTATCATACATCAAATTAAACTCAACATATCTACCTCGATAGTGAAGTTGTTCGGCTCTATGATCATCATTCCAATCTTTTGATATATTTGATACAAGGATTTTTTTATAACTTTCAATAAAATTGTAACCTACATCATTTAAAAAAAGTAAATCTTGAGATGTTTCTTCTGATTTTAATTTATCAAAGAAAATACCACCCAAGCCTCGCCTTTCATTCCTGTGCTTAATATAAAAGTATTCATCACAGTTTTCCTTTAATTTTTCATATTTTATAGATGGATATTTTTCACAAGCATGCCGCATAGAATCGTGAAATATTAGTGTATCTGGGTCACTCGATTTTCTCTTTGAATGAAGCATGGGGGTTATATCAGCACCACCACCAAACCAATAATCATTTGTTACAAGCATTCTGAGGTTCATATGCACTGAAGGTGCGAATGGATTTTTTGGATGAACAATAACAGAAATACCTGTAGCCCAAAATTGATCAGTATTAACTGACTTGTCACTATCTAGAGCACCAAGAGGTAATGAACCGAAAACTGTTGAAAGGTGAACTCCAGATTTTTCAATTACTGCTCCTCTCAGATTATTTGATTCGCCACCACCACCACCTTTTCTATTCCAAACATTTGAGATGAAACTATTTTTTTTGTGAGAGCCCTGGTTTTCAACTTCTTCAAGTGTGCTGCAAATCTTATCACGTAAGTTCTTAAAAATAGATTGAGCCTTTTCTCTGTTTTTTTTTGTTTCTTCTAATTTTAGGGAATGCAATTTATTCACTTTTTTCTCATAATCTAATTATTAATTTGTCTAACAGCTTCACTTAATATTATAGCGCAGGAGTTGGCTACATTAAAAGATCTAATCTCATTTTGCATAACTATCTTAATTCTATTATCACAGATATTATGAATATTAACGGGGACACCTGAACTTTCGCGCCCAAATAGGAGAATATCACTAGCCCTGAAACTAAAATTTAAGTATGAAACTTCTGATTTAGTTGTTGCAAGTATTATCCTTTTTGATTGCTGTCTCGCCCAACTATAGAAATTATCCCAAGATATATGCTTTTGAATTTCAAGATACTTGATATAATCCATTGCTACTCTATTAATCCTCTTATCATCTATATGAAAACCCGCAGGTTCAATTATATGAATTGAAGCACCAAAGCAGGCCGATAATCTCATTATGGCACCTGTATTTTGAGGTATATCAGGTTGGTATAATGCAATTGATAAATTATTTTTTTTAATATTATTGTCCTTTTTTATTTAAAAATTACACAACTATTATTATATATATATTTGTTATTGTTTAATTTTAAAAATAAAAAAAATCAATTAATAACATGCATAAAGGTATAGCATTTTTTTGTAAATCAGTATAAACATAGAAGAAAATTATGAGGTTAAATTGTCTGCCAAAGATGCAAAAGAGCCAACTAGAAGAGACTTTATATTTTTAGCAACAGGTGCGATGGCTGTTGTTGGAGTAGCAAGCATTGCTTGGCCTCTTGTTGACCAAATGAATCCTGACGCAACAGCACTAGCTTTGTCAAAGATAGAAGTCGATATCAGCCAAATTGAAAGAGGTCAATCGATAACTGTTAAATGGAGAGGTAAACCTGTATTCATAAGAAGAAGAACAGATGAAGAAATTCAAATGGCAACTCGCGTGGAACTAGATAGTCTTCCTGATAATAATGCTAGAAATTATAATTTAAGTCCGGAATCTAACGCAGCTGATGCTAACAGAGCTCTAGATGAAAATAAAGAATGGCTTGTGATGGTTGGTGTTTGTACACATCTTGGATGTGTTCCAAAAGGTCAGTCACTAGGGGACTCAAAGGGTGATTTTGGAGGGTGGTATTGCCCATGTCATGGATCACATTATGATACTGCCGGTCGAATTAGGAAAGGTCCAGCTGCAAAAAATCTAGATATACCAACTGCAGAATTTATAAATCAAGAAATCATAAGAATAGGCTAAATTAAATATGAGTAAGGAATCAACATATATACCAAAGACGGGTTTCTCAAAATGGTTTGACCAGAGATTGCCCTTACCGAGAATGTTACATGATAATATTAATGCATTTCCAACGCCAAGAAACTTAAACTATTGGTATACATTCGGCGGAATTTTAACGTTTTGTCTTATTACCCAAATAGTCACGGGTATTGTACTTGCAATGCACTATACTGCAGATGCAGGACTTGCATTTGCATCTGTTGAACATATTATGAGAAATGTAAATTATGGCTGGCTAATAAGATATATTCATGCAGTTGGAGCATCTATGTTCTTTCTAGCAGTCTATGTACATATATTTCGGGGTCTATACTACGGATCATATAAAGCACCAAGAGAGATGCTATGGATTCTTGGGGTCGTTATATACCTATTAATGGTAATAACAGCCTTTATGGGTTACGTGCTTCCATGGGGTCAAATGAGTTTTTGGGGTGCAACGGTTATCACTAATTTATTCTCAGTAATTCCTGTTGTTGGTACAACAATTACAGAGTGGCTATGGGGAGGGTTTGCAGTGGATAATGCTACATTGAAAAGATTCTTTAGTCTGCACTATCTAATGCCTTTTATGATCTTTGGTGTGGTCATTCTGCACATATGGTCCTTGCATGTTACCGGTAATAATAACCCAGTCGGTGTAAGTGTAAAAAGTAAACAAGACACAGTTCCTTTTAGTCCTTATTATACTGTTAAAGACTCAGTGTCTCTTGTTATTTTCATTATCTTTTTTGCGTGGTTTATATTTTTCAATCCAAATATATTAGGCCATTCAGATAATTATATAATGGCAGATCCATTAGTCACACCAGCACATATCGTGCCTGAATGGTACCTCTTACCATTCTATGCAATTTTAAGAGCAATTCCATCAAAGTTAGGTGGCGTATTGGTAATGGGTGCAGCGATTGGGATACTATTTATTTTACCTTGGCTAGATACCTCCAAGGTAAGGTCTGCAACATTCAGACCACTTTACAAACAGTTTTATTGGATATTTCTTGTAAATTGTATAGTACTAGGGTATCTGGGTTCTCAAAACCCCGAAGGTCTATTTCTTGTTGCTTCAAGAATATGTACTGCATATTACTTTATCCATTTCTTAGTTGTTTTCCCGCTTCTTGGTTTGATTGAAAAACCGAAGCCACTTCCTGAAAGTATAACAAAATCAGTGCTTGAAAGGATGGAAATTAAAAATATGAAACAAAAAAGTGTAGAGGCATAAAACAAATTATGAGAAAGTTCTCTTATAACACTCTTCTTATCATACCATTATTGGCTCTGATATTTCTATATTATTCATCATCTTATTCAAATGCAGCAAGTGGTGAGCAAAAGAGAGTAGAAAAACATGAGTGGACATTTGCTGGTATATTCGGAAATTATGATAATGCTCAATTACAAAGAGGTTTTCAAGTATATAAAGAAGTTTGTTCTTCATGTCATTCAATGAATTATCTTTATTATCGGAATCTTGCCGAAGAGGGTGGTCCAGGTTTTTCAGTTGCAGAAGCCAAAGTGATTGCCTCTGAATACATGGTTTTAGATGGTCCTGATGGATATGGTGAAATGTTTGAAAGGGAGGGAAAACCCAGTGATAAGTTTGTTTCTCCCTATGCCAACGATAATGAGGCAAGAGCTTCGAATGGTGGTGCCCTTCCACCTGATTTTAGTGTTCTTGCAAAGGCCCGAAGCGCACATAGAGGTTTTCCATGGTGGTTTATAGATCTATTCACAGGATATCAAGAGCAAGGAGCTGACTATATTTACTCTCTACTGAACGGTTATGTTGAGGCACCTGATGATTTTGATTTACAATCTGGTATGTATTACAATCAATATTATCCCGGTAACCAAATTGCGATGTCACAGCCACTATATGAGGATCTGGTAGAGTATGCTGATGGAACAGAAGCTACTGTTGAACAACTAGCTGAAGATATTTCATCATTTATGATGTGGGCGGCTGAACCAAAGCTAGAGCAAAGAAAAAAAATGGGCTTTAAAGTTACCGTATTCCTTCTAGTACTTCTTGGCCTACTCTATTATTCAAAGAAGAAGATTTGGGCAAGAATAGACCATTAATTATATTTTTTATTGTGATTTCATTGAAAGACTCGATTAATATATTAAAAAATTCAATCCGCTCGATAAATGATTACCCAAAACCAGGTATTATATATAGAGACATTACAACCTTGCTAAAAGATCCTCAACTCTTTGCACTGACTATCGATACATGCTCCCAATTCATAGCTGAGGAAGTTAGTACAATTGCAGCAGTTGATGCTCGTGGTTTTATCATTGGTTCTGCAATGGCACAAAATCTTAAAAAAGGTTTTATTCCAATTAGAAAAAAGAATAAGCTCCCATCTAATGTGATTTCTGAGAGTTACAATCTTGAATATGGAACAGATGAGCTAGAGTTGCATTTAGACTCGATCGTCAAGGGACAAAAGGTAGTCTTGGTTGATGATGTTTTGGCAACTGGGGGAACTGCTGAAGCTGCTATAAAACTTCTGGCACAATTAGGGGCAGATATAGTGAGAATTGTTTTTCTAATTGAATTAGTGGAGCTTAGAGGTCGAAAATTGCTTGAAAAGTATGATTATAATATATCATCAATAGTAAAATTTTAATTTGCAAAACGAAAATGCATTATATCTCCATCTTTTACTATGTAATCTTTCCCTTCTAATCGCATCTTTCCAGCTTCTTTGGAACCCTGCTCTCCCTGAAAAGTAATAAAATCATCATAACTGATAGTTTCAGCTCTAATAAAACCTTTCTCAAAGTCTGTATGAATAACTGCCGCCGCCCTCGGTGCAATGGTTTCCTTTTGAACTGTCCAAGCTCGCGTTTCTTTTGGCCCACTGGTGAAATAAGTTATTAAGTTTAGAATTTTATATCCAGTCCTTATAATTTTATTCAATCCAGTTTCTTCTAACCCAATAGAATTTAAATATTCTTTTTTTTCTTCCTCATTTAGAATTGATAATTCAGACTCCGTGGAGGCAGAAATTACTACACACTGACAGTTTAATTTTAAAGCGTGTGCCTCTACAAGCTTAGATAGTTCATTACCAGAATGTGCGTCAATCTCAGCAACATTACAAATATATACTGTAGGCTTTGACGTTAAAAGATTTAGTTCTTTATATATTTGAGAAAAATTTCGATCATAAATAAACTCTCTTGCAGGCTTGCCATCATTTAGAAAATTAATGATATCGCCAAAAAATTTATATGCTATTTTAGAATTATCATCATTTGATTTAATTTTTTTCTCTAGTCCAATCTTTCTATTTTCTAAATTCTGAATATCGGCAAGTAATAATTCAGTTTCGATGGTTTGTATATCAGATATTGGGTCTATTTTATTCTGTACGTGTGTTATATTCTCATCAATAAAACATCTGACAACATGTGCAATAGCATCTGTTTCTCGAATATTAGATAAAAACTTATTACCAAGACCTTCTCCTTTCGATGCCCCTTCCACTAATCCTGCAATATCAACAAAGGTTAATTTTGTGGGAATAATATTCTTTGATTGCGATAGGCCTGCTAACATAGGAAGTCTTGTATCGGGCACAGAAACTTCTCCAACATTTGGTTCTATTGTGCAGAATGGGTAATTGCTAGCTTCTGCATTAGCAGTTTGGGTCAGAGCATTGAATAATGTTGACTTTCCAACATTTGGCAAACCCACAATACCGCATTTAAATCCCATTTACATTCCTTATTCTATTTAAATATATTAATTATTTTCTTAAATGGCGAAATTTTATCTTCTACTTTGTCAGAATTTAAAATAAATTGTATTTTGAACTGCTCTTTTTCATTGATAATTTTATTAAAATTAGAGGAAATATAACTTAGTATAATATTAAGACTCTTTTTTTCATTTGAAGAAAAATTACTAAGTACATAGTTACTAACAAGTTCCTTTGAGCCTGGATGGCCTATACCAATTCTAACTCGAATAAAGTCATTCTTAAGATGATTTACTAATGATTTGAGGCCATTATGACCGGCATTCCCTCCACCCTTTTTCAATCTGATGTTGCCAAATGGTATATCTAGTTCATCATGGAAGACGAAGACATTATTAGATGGAATTTTATAAAAATTGATTAATTTATTAATTGGTTCACCAGAATTATTCATATAAGTCTGTGGTTTAGCTAAAAGAACTTTTTGGTTATTTATCTTTATTTCGTAAAGGATGGAATTAAATTTTTTTCTTTCTGTGTACTCACCAGCACATGATAAGAGATTATCTATTGCAAGATATCCTATATTATGACGATTATACTCGTATTTTTTTCCCGGATTACCGAGTCCAACTAAAAGATACATGAGATAAACTTATAGTTATTTTACTCTTCGTTTTCTTGTGTATTGGAAGAATCTTCAGTTTCTGACTCTTCAGTTTCCTCCTCATCAGTTTCATCACTCAAGCCGGCAGGTGCGGCAATTGTAGCAATTGTAAAATCTCTATCACTAATTGTAGGAGTGATATTTTCTGGTAATTTAACAGCTGATATATGAATTGATTCACCAGTTTCAGCTTCGCCAAGATCAACAACAATATTCTCCGGAATTTCATCAGCAGGACATGAAAATTCTACATTATAACGAACTATATTTAAGACACCACCTTTTTTCAAACCAGGACATATATCTTCATTTATGAATAAGACTGGAACCTCTACTATGACTTTTGACTCCTTTGAAAGAAGATAGAAATCAACATGAAGAGGAATATCTTTTACCGGATGCAGCTGAATATCTTTAGGAATTACACGTGATTTTTTGCCATCTATATTTAGATCGTATAATGTTGAGAGAAAACGACCTGTTTGGAAGTGTTTGAGAAGAACTTTAGTTTCTATGATTAAGTTCATAGGTTCTGTACCATTTCCATAGAGTATTCCTGGAGTATTACCATCTCTTCTGATAGCCCTAGATTTACCAGTACCAGTACCATCTCTATTTTTTACTATTATTTCTGATATTTCTGTCATTTTATTCTCAATTATTATTGATGCTGCAAATAGTTGTGTATCCGAGTAATATCTATAAATAACTTTTATATAAAAATAAAGATTTATTTACAATCAAATAAATAGACTTGAAACAGATTCTTCATTGGATGTTCTCGAAATAGCTTCTCCTATTAACTTTGAGATCGAAATCACTCTTATTTTTTTAATATTTTTTGTAATATTTTCATTATAAATAGAGTCCGTTACGACTAGGTTTTTTAAATTAGAGGACTCAATTCTTTCTATTGCTTCGCCTGAAAGTACGCCATGTGTTATATAAGCACTAACCTCTTTTGCACCAGTTTCGAGAAGCTTACTAGCTGCATTGCAAAGTGTTCCTCCTGAGTCGACAATATCATCAACTAAAATACAAGATCTTCCCTCAACATCTCCAATAATATTCATTACTTCTGATTGACCTGGTTTATCTCTTCTTTTATCTACGATTGCTAAAGGGGATCCACCAATTCTCTCTGCAATTAATCTTGCTCTTACAACCCCCCCAACATCTGGTGATACAACAGTAACATTATCCACATCAAATTTTTGATTTATATCACTTACTATAACAGGTGCAGCAAATAGATTATCTGTAGGAATATCAAAAAATCCTTGGATTTGACCTGCATGAAGATCTATCGTCAAAACTCTATCTGCGCCTGAATTTGTGATAAGATTTGCAACAAGTTTTGCAGAAATTGGTGTTCTACCAGATGATCTTCTGTCTTGTCTTGCATAACCATAGTATGGTATTACGGCTGTGATGCGTCTCGCAGAAGAACGTTTCAATGCATCTATGAGAATCAGTAGTTCCATCAAATGATCATTAGCTGGATAGGAAGTAGATTGTACTATAAATACGTCCTCCCCTCTGACGTTTTCGAGAATTTCAACAAATACCTCCATATCTGCAAATCTCTTTACGTTACATTTTGTGAGCGGAGTATCTAAGTACTTTGCAATTTGCAATGCAAGTGGATTATTTGAATTACCAGCAACTATTTTTATATTTTGTCTTACTTTTTTCATTTTATTTTATCATGAGATATAAGCAACAATATCAATCTTATTTATATAAGTAAATATATAGAATTTCTTATCAATATATATTCAGTTTTGTAGCATGATTGCATTTGCCTGCCTACCATAATCTTTCTCACCTTTTTTGATTGAACGCCTGTAGGAAAAGAAATTATCTTCATTCTCAAATGTGCATATTCCCATATTATTGACTGTCTTAATTCCACAGTTTTTAAGTATAGAAGTACAGTATTGAGGTAAATCAAATAGATATTTCTCATTTTTTTTTGAAAACATTTGATGGTTCTGATCTTTTTCAAGTTGAAAATTACTATAGAATTCTTTCCCAACCTCATAGGAGTCTTGTTGTATACAGGGACCAATTATGGCTGCTATATTCATGGATGAGCCACCTAATTTTATAATCTCTTTAATCGTATTTTGAATAATTCCTGACTTAGCACCTTTCCATCCTGCGTGGATAGCTGCGATAATTTTTTCTTGCTTTTCGTATAACAAAATCGGAGCACAGTCTGCGGTAAGAACAGATAATATAATATTTTTTCTAGTTGTAACGAGAGCATCTGCATTAATTATTTTTGGAATCTTACTGCCAATAATCTGGCATTTATTTGTATGTTTTTGTCTCGGTATTATAATATCTTCAGCTTCTCTACCAAATGTGTCAGTTATTTTCTTTCGATTTTTTAGTACATTAGAGACTTGGTCACTAGATATAATACTACAGTTTAAGCTACTAAAGATACCCTCTGAAAAACCATTATTTCTTGTAAAGAAGCCATATGATAAATGCTTAAAATTAAAAGATGGAGATGTTATTGGATTTCTTTTCATATCATTGATACGGGAACTGTTAATTTATTATTCGAAAAATATAAAGCCTTAAATAGACTACCCATCTTATCATTATCCATTAATCTATGAAATTGACGATATAAAATTTCTTTCTGTTTATCAGTCGCATTTTCTTTGAGTCTTTCGTATCTATTTTGAATACCCATACCTTCAAGAAAGAAATTTTGGGCTAAAGGGCCATAAAATGAAATCTCACTTTTTTTTGCAATATCAATGAACCGACTATAATCTACGTGAGCTGTTATGTCAGTTTCCCCTGGATTATAGAATATAGATCTTTTTTGATGACTAGATAATGCTTGTAAAGTATCTCCAAAACCATCAATAATCTTAGCATAATCAAATATAAGTAATCCGCCATTAATATATATATTTTTGAATAGTAATTTTAGAATTTTATCTTGTTCAGGCGATGTTTCGTATATCGAGTTTGGTTGATAAGAATTCTCTAACAGACCCATACTATTGAGCTCCTTTGAGGTCAGATTTTTATTTATTATACAAAACTCACCATCTGTGTTTATGTCAACTAACCTCTCATACCAAGAGTCTGTATCAAATATATATTGCCTAATTGGAATTGCATCAAAGAACTCGTTTGCAATGATAAAATTTATACCAGTTGGTAATTTCTCGAGAGACTCAATACGTTTAAAATTATATTCAATATTTTCTTCTTGTTTTTTTGATAATTCCTCATTAATTTCATATAACCATAAACTAATATTTCTTAGGAATACTGGAAAATTCTTCGCTACCCGCACTATATCTTGCATAACTAAACCATTCCCTGGTCCAAGCTCTATGATATTGATCTTAGGTTTACCAATTTTATCCCATGCATCCAATAACCAAATTGCAATTAATTCGCCAAACATCTGACTAATTTCTGGAGCTGTAATGAAGTCGTTATCTCTCCCGATTACAGGAGATTTTATGTAGTATCCTCGACTCTTATCGTTAAGGGATATACTCATAAAAGTTTCTATATTTATTGGTCCACCAATTTTTATTTTTTCTTTTATATAATCTTCAAGACTTTTATTCATTTTCATTTCTTTTGTAAATTATAAGCGCAAATCCAGTTAATATCATTGGCAAGGAGATTATAATACCCATTGTTATAGTCTCATTGATTAAATAACCTATATGTTGATCGGGAAGTCTATAAAATTCACATATAATCCGAAAGAATCCATATAAAATAAGGAAGAGGGCTGATGCAAAGCCAGACTTAGCTAATAAAGAATATTTTCGAGTAAGGTAAAATAGTATGAAGAATATTACTATACCCTCTAATATTGCCTCATATATTTGTGATGGGTGGCGTGAGATTAGTTGTTCATTTGGGTAAATAACTGCCCACTTTACATTAGAAACTTTGCCAATTAGTTCTGCATTAATAAAATTTGATATTCTTCCAAAGAATATACCAATTGGGGCTGCAATTGCAATAAGGTCCATCATTGCAAAAAACTTTTTACCTTTTCTTTTGGTAAAATAATATAGTGCTATTACAAGACCAATTAAACCCCCATGAAAGGACATTCCTCCTGTCCATATCTTGATTATATCAAGGGGGTAATCTATAAAATAATAAATATCATAGATAAATACATATCCAAGACGACCGCCCAACAATATCCCAAGAACAATCCAAGGTATGATTTCAGATAAATCAGAAATATTTATTTGTATTTTATATTTTTCAGTTTTTTGGCAAATATATTTTAAATAATACCAACCGAGCAATATTCCAAGAAGATACGAAATTCCATACCAATGAACATTGACAGCACTTATTTTGAGTGCAACAGGATCAATGTAGGGCAATAAAATTGAAGTAGTAAACATTATAATAGATTTAACTTTAATAATTTATTTTAATATAGCATAATTAATTTAATTTTAATCTAAACTATTGAAGGGAAACTTATGGTTGATCCACGTTCTAAATTTTTTAATAATATTGCAGAGCTTCTCTCCAATACTGCGGGAGCTGCAAGTGGGGTAAAAAAAGAAATTGATGTTATAGTCAAATCTCAAGTAGAAAAATTATTAAATGATTTTGAGGTTGTTCAACGCGATGAATTTGATGCTATGAAAGAAATGCTGATCAAAGAGAGAGAAAAAAATGATGAGCTTGAAGAGAAAATAAACTCATTAGAAAAACTTATCAAAAAGCCAAAAAAAATAACAAAATAGTGGATAACTGATTATTTAATATTAATAATCTGTGGCAATAACACCCCATAAATGAAAAATTAAGTATTTTGGATAAAATGGTACATATCAATTTTTTTATTATAGACCATGAAAAATCTACTTTATATCAACAGAGAAATACATCCATTGGATGTATTAGAAGATATAGCGGAGTGTGAAAACTTTACATTTACCAGGTCTTCACCAGATGAGCTTGATTTATCAATCTCTGGAAAAAACTGTAATTATAATATAAACTTTAATTGGAATAATAAACTTGAAGGGATTCACGTGGCGTTATTTTTTGATACTAAAATACCCCAATATCGCCTTGATGAAGTATATAAGCTTACAATAAAAATTAATGAGCTCATGTGGTTAGGTCATTTTGATGTTTGGACAAATGAATTGAAATTGCTATTTAGGTATAATTTACTGCTTTCTGGTGGAGTTCTTCCAACCACTTCCCAATGCCAATCTTTATTTAAGCATATCATGGATACTGCTGATAAGTACTATCCATCATTTCAGTACGTTATATGGGGTGGAAATAAAGCTGACGAAGCAATTACTAACGCTATTTTTACAACAATTGGTGAGTCATGAGTTTAAAATCGGTTAATAAGCTCACTATTTTAGGCTTTGGTCGAATGGGAAAGGCAATGGTTTCGGGTTGGCTTGATAATGATCTTCAAAGTGATAGCATCAATATAATTGATCCAAATATTAATAATGAAGATGTGTTGGTTAAAAAAAATGGTTTACAGATTCTAGAAATTGATGATGCGGATTTATCTGATGGAATTATCATCTTATCTATCAAACCTCAAGCTACCAATAATGTACTAGAAATATTGAAAAATAAAGTAACCTCGAATACACTTATTATTTCAATAATTGCAGGATATTCGATTTCTGATATTCGAGAATATATTGGCTTCGAGCCAAAAGTTATAAGAGTAATGCCAAATACACCTGCGGCAGTTGGTATGGGTATGAGTGTTCTCTTTACAAATGATAAGCTGACCATGCAGCTAGAGAGCGTTATTGAAGAACTATTTAATTCAATTGGAAGGGTGTATTGGATTAAAGAGGAGCCACTTATGCATATAGTAACTGCAATATCGGGTAGTGGCCCGGCCTATTATTATTATTTTACTGAGTGTTTATCAAAGATTGCTACTGAGAATGGTCTTGATGAACAATTTGCAGAAATCTTAGTAAAGCAAACATTACTTGGTTCATCATCACTTATGGATTATTCTCATGAAAATACATTATCAAAGTTGAGAAAAGATGTTACTTCACCCGGGGGAACAACAGAAGCAGCATTGAAAGTTTTAATGGATGATGATAAACTATATACTTTATTGAGTGATGCGATAAGTGATGCAATAAAAAAAAGCAAAAGCCTATCACAATAATTGATTTATTTTATATTTAATGGTTTGAAAAGTGGTAATAGAAAATAGAAAAAAAATAATAAGTGCTTTATTGTCAATACTTGAAAAGAATAATTATAATTCAGTTACAATAGAGAAGATCTCGCGGAGCTCCAAACTAAAGAAAGAGACTATATTAGCAGAATTTGCAGATATTGAATCAATAGTATTTGCATATTTAAATCAAGTAGATATTGAAATGTTAGAGCGAGTGAGAAATGAAACAGATTTATCTGACCCACATGAACTTATGTTCAATATGATAATCAATAGGCTGGAAATATATGATAGAAATAGAAAGTCAATTTTAAATCTCCTGTCTAATAAGTCAAAATTTAGGTATAAATATTTTTTGCTGTCTACAAAACTATCACAACTATTTGATGGTATATATCAAGGAAATAAGGATGAAGATAAGTATATAGCTCATTTTAGCAAAAATTTGGGTTTCATATATATATACAAGCAGGTTTTAAATAAATGGCTAAATAATAATGATATGTCGGTCATAATGGCGTATATTGATAAGCAAATTCAAAAGGGCGAAATGTATTACGGTTATATAAAAACACCAATAAATATTCTTGATAATTTTCTATTGAAAATAAAAAAAACAAGCAATAGCTTCAACTAAAAATATTCATAAAATTGTTAGTTTTTCCTCTAGAATAAAAAACAATATTGTATATACTCCTTATTGATAATTTCAAACAAAAGAGATTAATTATGGTAGCAAACTTTGACGATAGAGACGGTTTTATATGGTTTAATGGCAAATATGTAGATTGGTCAGATGCTAAATTGCATGTGCTCAGTCATGCTCTTCATTATGGGAGTTCTGTGTTTGAAGGTGAACGTGTATACAATAAAAAGATATTCAAATTAGAAGAGCATACGGAACGCTTATTGTATTCTGCAAGTAGGATGGATATGGTCATACCTTATTCTAAAAATGAGATTAATGATGCTTGTAATTCCATTATTCATAAGAACTCTATAGTAGATGGATATGTAAGACCCATCGCTTGGAGAGGAGCTGAAATGATGGGCGTATCTGCACAAAGTACCAAAATAAATTTTGCCATAGCAATATGGGAATGGCCATCTTACTTCGACCCAGAGGAGCGACTTAAAGGTATAAGACTTGAAATATCCAGATGGAAAAGACCGTCACCTGAGACAATTCCATGCGATACAAAAGCTGCGGGTTTGTATATGATATGCACATTATCAAAGCATGAGGCTGAAAGAAAGGGCTACGCTGACTCACTTATGTTAGATTATCAGGGTAATGTGTCGGAGGCAACAGGTGCAAACATATTCTTTATAAAAGATAATGAAATTCATACTCCAACACCGGATTGCTTCTTGGATGGTATTACAAGACGAACGGTAATTAGTCTTGCCGAGAAAAGAGGATTAGCCATAATTGAGAGAAAGATATCACCAGAAGAAATGTCGGATTTTACAGAATGTTTTTTGACGGGTACTGCTGTAGAAGTAACGCCAGTATCAGAGATTGGTGAGTATAATTTCCAGCCTGGAACAATAACAAAGGATCTTATGAATGACTATTTAGATCTGGTCAAGAGCTAGTCTTTCTGCCATTCATTCATTTTTTTAACATCATTTATCTTTTGTTCAACCCAAACTGACTTATCAAAAAAAATCTCTTTCTTCCAAAATGCTGCCTTACTTTTAAGAAAATCCATAATGAATTCGTTCGCATCATAACAATCACCTCTGTGGTCTGCCGTAGTTATTACGAGGACTATATTTTCCCCAGCAGATAGAGATCCATATCTATGAATTATTCTAATTTGGTTCAATTTCCATTTTCTTGAGGCATTTTGAGATATTTTTTGAATCTCCATTTTTGCCATCTCAGGATAACAGTCTATAAATAACTCTTTAAGATTTTTCTCTTTTCTTACTTTTCCAATAAATATTGATACTGCCGCATCGGGATCCTTAATATCCTCTATAGCTTTAATTTCATCTTCAATTATAAAATTATTCTTTGTTATCTGAATATTCATCCTAACCTCCTGTCATTGGAGGAAAAAAAGCAATTTCATCATTGTTGGTTATTTTGTCATTCTGTTGTGATAAAATTTGATTAATAGCGTACTTTAATTTATTCGTATCCTCGAATGCAATCTTGTAAGAATTATCTTCTAGTGATAGCCAATAAATTAGGTCATTTATAGTTTTTACTTTTTCAGGAAGTTCAATAATTTCTTCTCGTTTTCCAATAATTTCTGCAATCCACGCAAAGTATTTTAATTTCATTTTTTTGTAACTTTATTTAAAATTAAATTAATATTCCGTATATATAGAACAAGTGTGACAAGGCTTATCATGGCTCCAAACAAAATAGCAGAATTTGTAAGCTGAAGAAGGATTATAACATCACTCGCAAATAATGATGTTATAAATAACAAAGTGAGTGCTATGAATTGAATTGTGGTTTTAATCTTAGATAATCCTATCACATCTATTTGAATATTCTGATGGGCAAAGATCTCTCTTATTGTCATGATAGCTATCTCTCTTGCGATTATAATAAGAATACCTGTTATGGTAAGGATATTAATAAAATCTTCTGTTAGAAATAGCATGAAAGTCAAAATAACAAGAAGCTTGTCGGCAATTGGATCAAGGATTTTCCCTATTAAGGTAATCTGATTTAATCTTCGGGCTAAATATCCATCAATGAAATCAGAAATTGACGCATATAAGAAAATTATAAGAGATAAAATTTTTAAACTATCAATACCTGACAAATAGAAGACTAAAATCAGAGGAATACAAAGGAGCCTACTAATAGTTATTAGGTTTGGAAGTAAAAATAGATTTGATTTCATTATAGACTCCCTTACTCATTATGAAGTAATGAGAAAATATCTCTTGCTAATTTTTCATTTATACCAGGTACCTGAACTATATCATTATAATCTGCCTCTTGTATAGATTTCATACTACCAAAATATTTAATTAGCTGTTGTTTTCTTTTTGATCCAATTCCTTCTATATCATCCAATTTAGAGTTCTTTAATTGCATAGTTCTTCTATGCCTGTGGCTTCCGATTGCAAATCTGTGTGCTTCATCTCTAATCCTTTGAAGGAAATATAAAAGAGGATCATTTTTTTCTAAAATTATAGTTTTTGATTTTCCAAGATGAATTTTTTCATTTCCAAAGCGTCTATTTTTATCCTTAGAAATGCTAATCACCTCAATATCATTTAGTTTATTCTTTTTTATTATTTCTAGAGCTACGTTCAGTTGCCCTAGCCCACCATCAATGACAAGAAGATCTGGAATATTTTCATCTGCTTTGATTTCTGATATTTTTGCAAATCTTCTCTCTAGCATTTCTCTCATCATGCCATAGTCATCACCTTTCTCAATTAATTCAGATTTAATATTAAACTTCCGATAGTGTTTTTTTTCAAATCCATCAACTCCTGCTACAACCATAGCTCCCACGGGAAGACTACCTTGGATATGGCTATTATCGTATATTTCAATCCTTTTTGGTATTTTTCTCAAGTATAATTTGTTTTTTAGTTCTTCTAAAAGTGTCTTCTGGTCATGTAAAAGATTCATTTTTCTTTTTAATGCTTGTTCGGTATTCATAAGAACTTTTTGAATCAATTTAAATTTTTCGCCTTTATGAGGAAACGTAATCACAACTTTGCGTGAATTCTTTTCTGATAATGCTTTTTCAAGTAGATTATGGCTTGGTATCTTCGTCGAAATTATGATATTTGATGGGCAGGGGTGCGTTGTATAAAATTGAGCGATAAAAGAGTCTAATATCATCTCAATTGAATCAATCTTATTTATAATAGGAAAATATTCTCTATTACCCCAATTTTGTCCAGCTCTAAAAAAAAATACCTGAACACAAGCGATATTATTAAGCTGCATCACTCCGAATATATCAGCATCACTTATTTTTGAATTATTAATGGTTTGTTGAGATTGTATCTTTGTTATAGTTTCGAGACGATCTCTTAGTATTGCTGCATTTTCATAATTAAAACTTTTAGATTGTTTTTCCATATCTAAAAATATCTTATCTTTAATATAATTACCTTTACCATTCATAAACCCATCTAAATCCTTGATGAGGATGTCATAATTTTTCTTTGATATTTCGCCTGTACAGGGAGCTGAACATCTGTTTATTTGATGGAGAAGGCAAGGTCTTGATCTATTCATATAGACACTATCACTGCAGGTTCTTATTAGGAAAGCTTTTTGAAGCGTATCAATTGTTCTATTTACAGCTCCTGCTGACGCAAATGGTCCATAATATTCGCCTTGAATCTTATTATCGCCTCTATATTTCATTAGCCTTGGAAATTCATGTTCTTTATTCACCAGTATTTTAGGGAAAGACTTATCATCTCTCATTGCAATATTATATCGAGGTTTATTTTTTTTTATCAGGTTTGCCTCTAATAACAGGGCTTCGGCTTCAGAATTTGTTATTGTAAATTGCATTGATTTAGTCTCAGAAATCATTTTCTTAATGCGATAAGAATGCTTGTTTGGATTAGTATAGCTTTTGACTCTTTTAACGAGATTTTTTGCCTTCCCAATGTAAAGAATCTTCTCATTGAGATCAATCATCTTGTATACCCCAGGCCTTGTTGTAAGATCAGTTGTATATTTTTTGATTAGTTTTGCACCCTTTTCTATACTTGTTTGACTTGCAACCATTTTATTTATTTATCTATTTTCTTTGCTGGAACAAAATCAGGTGTTTCCCATGACAAATGTTGACCAGAGTCTATAGCAATTATCTGTCCAGTTACCGATTTAGTTGATAAAATAAACTTTATTGCATTAGATATATCATAGATATCAGGTTTGTGGCCAAGTGGGGTATTGCTTGCTTCTTTGTCAAAATCAGCCTCAGACTGGTCTGTGTTCGCTATTATTGGCCCTGGTGCAATTCCATTTACTCTAACATAAGGGCTATATTCTTGTGCCATCATTTTGGTAGCTCCCCAAAGACCATATTTACTAATTGAATAACTAAAATAGGATGGATTGAGTCTTAAAACTCGCTGATCAATAATATTAATTATATTATTATCTCGGGTCCTCACACAATTATTTGCGAGATATTTTGATAAAATAATTGGAGCCAATAAGTTTGTGGACATATGTTTATCAAAAGATTTTGAATTTACATTCTTTGCACTATCAAGTCCAAAAGTTGAAGCGCAATTTATAATGGTATCAAGTTTATTACCATAGTCTGAATTAATTTTTTCCAATAATGTCTCAATATCTTTTTCATTTTCTAAATTTGATTTATAGATGGATGATGCTATTTTTTTATTTTTTAAATAATTCTGTAATTTTTTGGCTTCATTTTCTGAATTATTATAATGTATTAGAATATTATGACCATCAACTGCCAAAGATCGCACGATAGATTCACCTATCCTCTTTGCTGCCCCTGTAATCAAAATTGTTTTCATAGTACACACCAATAATATTTAAATGTTTAAGTTGTTTAAAAGAAGATTATTGTTATTTATTTTTTTAATTTCATCTCTTATTTTTGCAGCTTTTTCAAATTCTAAATCTGAGGCTGCTTGCAGCATTTCATTTGTAAGTCTTGTAACCTTCTTTGTTACATCTTCCTCATTTATTTTTTCTATATTACTATCAATCACAACATTATAATAATCTTTTTCATAAATTGAGTAATCGAGGTCATTTATATTACTACTTATAGTCACGGGCGTTATATTATTTTCTATGTTATAAAGCTTTTGTTTTTCTCTACGTCTATCTGTTTCACCTATTGCTCTATTAATCGAATTTGTTATTTTATCTGCATATAAAATTACTTTACCGTTTATATTTCTCGCAGCCCTCCCAATTGTTTGAGTGAGTGATGTTTCTGATCTTAAAAAACCCTCTTTGTCAGCATCTAATATTGCTACGAGGGCGCACTCCGGAATATCTAGACCTTCTCTTAAAAGATTTATTCCAATTAAAACATCAAAAACACCTTGTCTAAGATCTCTAATTATTTCTATTCTTTCAATTGTATCAATATCAGAATGTAAATATCTTACTTTTATACCCTTTTCATGGATATACTCTGTTAAATCCTCGGCCATTTTTTTCGTCAAGACGGTTATTAATACTCTATGTTTATTATTTACTACATTTGTTATTTCACCAATAACATCTTCAACTTGATTTTTTACTGGACGTATTTCAGTTTCGGGGTCAATTAGACCAGTTGGACGAATTATTTGTTCTATATACTCGCCGTTTGTTAGGTTTAGTTCCCACTTTCCGGGCGTTGCAGATACATAAATTGTTTGGGATCTCATTTTATTCCATTCAGCAAAATTTAAAGGACGGTTATCCTTACAAGACGGTAATCTAAAACCATATTCAGCCAGGTTCTCTTTTCGACTCAGGTCACCTTTATACATCGCGCCCAATTGTGGAACTGTGACATGGCTTTCATCCACAAATACAATTGAATTTTCAGGCATATATTCGAATAGTGTTGGTGGGGGTTGTCCTTCTAATCTTCCCGTTAAGTATCTTGAATAATTCTCTATACCCGCACATGTACCTGTAGAATTTATCATTTCAAGATCAAACATTGTTCGCTGCTCAAGTCTTTGTGCTTCAAGTAATTTATTATTATCATTGAGGTAATTTAATCTTAACTTCAGATCAGACTTAATTTGATTTATAGCAGCTTCAAGAGTTGGTCTTGGGGTAATATAGTGTGAATTAGCAAAAATTTTAACATCATTTTTAAGATCATAAATCTCGCCAGTAAGCGGATCAAATTCCTCAATCACTTCAATCTCATTTCCAAAAAATGATATTCGCCATGCTCTATCATCAAAATGTGCAGGAAATATTTCAATTGTATCACCTTTTACTCTAAAGGTGCCTCTGTGGAAATTAATATCATTTCTTTTATACTGAAGCTCAACCAATTTATTTATAAAATTTCTTTGATTAACGATTGTATTAACTGACACTGTCTGGGACATATCTGCATAGACGTCCAATGGTCCAATACCGTAAATACAAGATACTGATGCAACTATAATCAAATCTTTTTGTTCGATTAAAGATCTAGTAGCTGAATGCCTCATTTTATCAATTTGTTCATTGATTGAAGCATCTTTTTCAATATATGTATCTGTTCGAGCAACGTAAGCTTCAGGTTGATAATAGTCGTAGTATGACACGAAATACTCAACAGAATTTTTTGGAAAAAAGGACTTAAATTCACCATATAGCTGAGCAGCAAGAGTTTTATTTGGTGCTAAAATTATTGCAGGTCTCTGAGCTTCTTCAATCAGCTTTGCCATTGTATAAGTTTTCCCCGAGCCTGTAACTCCAAGTAGTATCTGATCTTTTTGGCCATTTTTTAGACCTCGTGCTAAAGATGAAATTGCAACTGGTTGATCTCCAGAAGGCGTAAATTTTGACTCAATAGTAAAATTATTTTGATAAGATTTAGATTGCATTTAGATATTCTCATATAAGTAAACATATTCATATTAATTATATTCTATAAATGCATATTTCAATAATAATAAAGTATATTTTTTACTTACAAATATGCAAGTTTTATGATAATTGAATGAATGTTACCAGAGAATATTAAAGGATAATATTATGATCATAGTTATGGGAGAATTCAGGCTCAAAGCTGAAGTAATGGTAAAAATCCAATCTAATATCGATGAGGTAATAAGAAAGAGTAATGAAGAAAGCGGTTGTATCTCCTATAAATTTTCAGAAGCAATAGGTGACCCCGGTTTGATTCGTGTTTCTGAGAAGTGGAAATCATTTGGTGATTTAGAAAAACATTTTCAAACAGACCATATGAAGAAATGGAGAAAAATTGTTCAAGAAAATGGGGGTGCAACAAGTAGAGATGTATCTTCATACGAAATAACACTAGAAAAGGAACTGTAAATACCATGGTCCAACAATTTTTATCAAAGCAAGTGACCTCTATTAAGCCATCTCCAACAATAGCTGTTACACAAAAAGCCAGAGAATTACGTTCGCAGGGAATGGATGTAATTGGTCTCGGTGCTGGTGAGCCTGATTTTGATACCCCTGATAATATTAAAGAAGCAGCAATTGATGCAATTAACCGTGGTGAAACAAAATATACGGCAGTTGATGGAATTCCAGAATTAAAGCAAGCGATAGTAAAAAAATTTAAAAAAGAAAATAATCTTGAATATACAACAAATCAGATATTTGTGGCACCTGGAGGAAAGGCAATTATATACAATGCTATGATGGCAACTTTAAATCAAGGCGATGAGGTTATTATACCCGCGCCATATTGGGTCTCTTATCCAGATATTACTCAAATGTCAGGTGGTACACCTATTGTCATTCAAGGAAATCAAAAAAATAATTATAAAATTACCCCAAAACAACTTGAAGATGCCATAACTGATAAGACCAAGTGGTTCATTTTTAACTCACCTTCAAACCCAAGTGGTGCAACATATACTAAATCTGAGTTAAAGGCGATAACAGATGTATTACTAAAATACGAAAATGTATGGCTTTTAACTGACGATATATACGAGCATATGGTTTATGATAATTTTAAATATTATACACCTCTTCAAGTGGAGCCTAAACTTTTTCATCGAACTCTAACTTTAAATGGTGTATCAAAAGCATATTCAATGACTGGCTGGAGAATTGGCTATTGTGGCGCACCAGAAGAAATCATTAAGCCAATGAGAACAATTCAATCACAATCTACAACAAATCCAACATCTATTAGTCAATGGGCATCCGTTGAGGCATTGGAGGGCGATCAGAGTTTTCTTAAAGATTGGATAAAAGAATTTCAGCAGCGACGAGATATGGTTGTGCAGCTACTTAATAAAGCGAAAGGGATAGAATGCGGGATGCCTGAGGGTGCTTTTTATGTCTACCCAAGTATAAATGGATGTATTGGCAAACAGACACCTGATGGTAAAATGATCGAAAATGATGAAGACTTCGCTACGCAATTATTAGAATCTGAGGGGGTAGCTGTTGTTCATGGTGCTGCATTCGGAACCAGTCCATGCTTCAGAATCTCATATGCAACATCAATAGAATTACTCGAAGAGGCTTGCATCAGAATCAGCAGATTTTGTGCGGGACTCTCATAGAAAAAAACCGGACCCTAGGGAGAGTCCGGTTTTTTACATCTTTAAAGATTGTTTGAGTATGTGTGTTTTGTATATGTTTATTAGGGAGGTTAACATATACAATAGGGATAAGTTACAACAATATAGCATGCATTTATATATATAATATTGCATGTTTAATATGCAAAAAACGCATATCTAGTATGACCAAGCTTTTCCTTTTTCAATTATGAAATCTTTGAATACAGCAATACGTTTTGATTTTTTTCTTTCTTCTGGATAGGTAAGGTATGTATCAACTTCTGGAAGCTTTGCATTAAAAGGTATCTTTATGAGGTTATCTTCAGGACTTACTAAGTAATCTGGTAATAATGCAATACCAATGCCGCTTGCTGCAGCTATGAGTATTCCTTTGATATTACTAACCGTAAGGATTGGTTTTATTTTATACTCTTTCGTTTTATTTTCTAGCCAGTTAATTTCTTTTAGATATTCTGGTGCTTTATTGAAGCTTACTATTTTATGTCCTGGCAAATCTTCAATTCTATTTGGTGTTCCATTTTCTTCAAGATATTCTGGGGATGCATATATATGAAAATGAACTGTAAAGAGTTTTCTTTGAATAAGATCTAATTGAGTGGGCTTATGAAATTTGATAGCAATATCAGCTTCTCTCATGCCAATATCAAGTTCAACGTCACTTAATCTTAGCTCAAGATTAATTTCTGGATAATTTGATGTAAATTCTTTTAGTCTAGGCGTTAGCCAATTTGTACCAAGTCCAATAGTTGTTGTTATAGATAAGTCCCCAGAGGGCTTTTCTTTGCTATCGATTAAATCAAATTCAGCATCTTTTATTATATCTATAATACCATGTGTTTTTTTATATAAGAGTTCACCCTGCTCGGTAAGAATTAACCCCCTTTGGTGTCTGTGAAATAATGGTATGCCAACTTCATATTCAAGATTTGATATTTGTCTACTAATAGCAGATTGGCTTGTATCAGTTACTTCACTTGCACGAGAGAAACTTCCTGCATCTGCAACTATATGAAATATTCTAAGTCTATCCCAGTCCATGATTTTACTTATTTGCTAGATAATGTTCAGCATCCAAAGCTGCCATACAGCCCATTCCCGCTGCAGTAACAGCCTGCCTATATTTATCATCCGTTACATCACCTGCAGCAAAAACTCCTTTTATACTTGTCTCAGTTGAATTCGGAGTAGTTAGGATATATCCATTGCTCATATCTAATTCTTTTTCAAATAGTTGTGTTGAGGGTTGATGTCCAATTGCGATAAAAACACCATCTGTTGGCAGATATTCAATTGCATTTGTTTTAATATTCTTCAAATTAACACCTTCTACTGAATTTGGGTTGGTACTTCCTGATATTTCCTCAACAACACAATCCCATATAACTCTTATCTTTTTATTATTTTGAAGTCTATCTTCAAGAATTTTTTCACATCTAAGTTTGTCTCTTCTATGAACTAATATAACTGATTTTGCAAAATTTGTTAGGAATAGAGCTTCTTCAACAGCTGTATTCCCGCCACCAACCACTACAACTGTTTTTTCTTTATAAAAAAAGCCATCACAAGTTGCGCAGGCAGAAACACCGAAACCTTTATATTTATCTTCAGACTCAAGCCCTAACCATTTTGCTTGTGCCCCTGTACATATAATTAAAGTATCCGACTCATATTGTGTGTTGGATTCGCCATAAAATTTGAATGGATAATCTTGTAAGTCACATGAATTAATATGATCATTAATCACTCGAACTCCGGTGCTTTTAGCCTGCAATTTCATTTGTTCCATAAGCCATGGGCCCTGAATTACATCTGCAAAGCCAGGATAATTTTCGACATCTGTAGTTATTGTTAATTGACCACCAGGTTGGATTCCTTCAATTAGTATTGGTTCTAACATAGCTCTGGAGGCATAAATAGCTGCTGTATAACCGGCAGGTCCAGAACCTATTATTAAAACTTTTGATTTTTTAATTTCCATATCTATTTATCTATAAGATGTTTATTTAATAATTATTTATAACTTAACTTCTTTTTTAATTATTGCGAACATAATTTGTGTATTCTTCAACTATTTTTTTGGATACATATTGTGTGTTATCGATGGGTTTATATGACCAATCATCTATTTCACTTTCAAACCACTTAACAATATTTAGATCAATTAATTTATTATAAAATGAATCAAATTTACTTTTGCCAAAAAACCTATAAAAAAAGTTAGGTAACTTATAAATAAAAATTGGTTTTCCAGTAATGCAAAGTTCACTAATCATATTTATGCTATCAGCGGTCACGAGAAAATAATCGCAATGACCAAGTATTTGGTTGAACGGATTCGGCCCCTTTCCTCGCCACACCCAATGCTCAGTATGCATAAAGTACTTTTGAATATATATTTGATTATTTAGCCCCGTCCTCTTCGAGCAAGTTATTATTAACTGGAGGTTATTCTTATGGGCTAAATTCTTAAGGTTATCACATAATTTTTTAATCTCAGATAATCCAAACTTATAATGAGAATTTTTTCCACCAATTAATACTCCTAATTTTTTCTTATTTAAATTAATCACCGAAAAGTAGTTTGTGTCTATTGATGCATTATGAGGTGTTGTCAGAGTTGAAAAACTATTATCATATTGGATATTATCGTGCTCTGGAGTCCAGATTAAATCGTAATAAATATTAAATTTATTGGGATTCTTTAGAAAAACAGTAAAAATATCGGGGTTATATTCCTTAACTACTTGAGCAAGAGGAGCGGCATTCTTTCCTGTTGCAATGAATATATTTGGTGAGAACTGATTTATAGTATCTATAAATTCAACTGATTTGCGTATATGGTTCGTTTCTAAAATCTTATATTCTGAGTTAATATTCTTAACTATTCCCTTACAGCAATTTATATCACCCGCATTGCCAGAATGAACATATAGGCATTTTAATATATTATCTGTCATATATTTTTTTTTATCTAGGAAAAATCTATCTTCATAATTTCGTAACTTTTTCCACCACCTGGAGTAGACACTTCAACACTATCGCCAATCTTTTTCCCTATTAGAGCTCTGGCTATAGGCGAACTTATGGAGATCAATCCTTTTGATATATTTGACTCAAATTCTCCTACAATTTGAAAATTAGACTCTTTTTCAGTGTCTTCATCAATCAGCTGGACTTTAGCTCCAAATTTTACCATATCTCCAGATAGCTTTGTGATATCAATTACATCTGCGCGAGATAATTTGTCCTCTAAGTCACTGATCCTTGCCTCATTCATTGCTTGCTGCTCTTTAGCGGCATGATATTCAGCATTTTCTGATAGATCACCATGTTTACGAGCTTCTGCTATTGCTTCAATTATAGATGTTCGCTCGACAGTTTTTAGCCTTTTTATCTCTTGTTGGAGGTCCTCGTGGCCACTGATTGTCATTGGTACTTTATCCATTAGT
>NHCE01000002.1 GCA_002168075.1 Rhizobiales bacterium TMED25 | reverse complement strand
GCTTACTAACATTTTCTTTGTCCTTGGAGGGTTTGTATAGGCATGCCTCAACACACGCTGCTGGAATTGTGATATCTGATGGTAATTTAGAAGACTATGTTCCTCTATACATGGATCAAAAGACAAATTCTCTTGTTACTCAATTTAATATGAAATGGGTTGAAGAGGCTGGCTTGGTTAAATTTGATATATTAGGTTTAAAAACACTCTCTGTTATAAGTGAGTGTTGCAAGCAAATTGAAAATAACGGTGTTTCTATTGATATCTCTACAATCCAGTTAGATGATGAAAATACATTAAATTTATTTAAAGAGGGCTCAACATCAGGAGTTTTTCAATTTGAGAGTTCTGGAATGCGCGACCTTTTGATAAAAGCAAAGCCAAATAATTTTGAAGATCTTATTGCCCTTATTGCTCTATTTAGGCCAGGTCCGATGGAAAATATTCCTCAATATCTTGCTGCGAAGAATTCAGAAGTTGAAATTGAAGAATTACATGAATTAATTAATCCGATAATTGCAGATACATATGGTGTCATAATCTATCAAGAACAGGTAATTCAGATTGCACAAAGATTAGCTAGCTATAGTGCTGGTGAGGCAGATTTATTAAGAAGAGCTATGGGAAAAAAAATTAAATCTGAAATGGATGCTCAAAGAGATAAATTTATTGCAGGGGCTAATTCAAATGGAGTAGACAAAGTAAAAGCAGAACTCATTTTTGATTTGGTTGATAAGTTTGCAGGTTATGGCTTTAATAAGGCACACTCTGCAGCCTATGCGTTGATTTCTTTCCAAACAGCCTTCCTTAAGGCAAATCATCCACTTGCATTTATGTCAGCTCTTTTAACATTAGATGTTGGGAATATCGATAAAGTATCCAATATCATATCTGAAATAAAGAGAATGAATATTAAAATCTTACCTCCATCAATAAATAGCTCAGGTCACGATTTTAGGATTGAAGGTGAGTCAATTAGATTTTCTTTAGCATCAATTAAAAATGTTGGTTCTCAGGCTGTTGCAAATATTTCACATGAAAGAGAGAAGAATGGTGTCTTTAAAAGTATTAAGGATTTTATTACTAGAGTTAATGCTCATTTTGTGAATAAACGTGCATTTGAAGGTCTCATTATGGCAGGTGCATTTGACGAAATCGAAATAAATAGAGCCCTATTATTTAATAATGTTGATCTTTTGCTGATGGAGTCTAATAGAATTCGCAGGAAGAATATTGAGGGTCAAATAGATATTTTTTCAGAGCATGAGGAGGAGAATCAGGAGATAAGATTGCCAAATACCAAAGAATGGAGTGAAATTGAAAAATTAAAGGGAGAATTTGAATTTTTAGGGGCTTACCTATCGGGCCATCCTATGGAGAAGTACTCTAACGACATGATAAATCACAAAGTTTCTACTTACACTGAATTTATTCATAATATCAAAACAAAGAAATATAAACAGGCAAGATTAGCGGGGGTTATTCAAAATAGGGTAAATCGTAGAGGTAAAACTGGTCGGATGTACTCGTTTATTAAATTATCGGATATCAGTCAAGAATTCGAAACAATGTTCTTTTCGGATATGATTGATAAATATAACGACTTAATATTTACGGGTAACGTCATCATAATAAAAGTAGATGCAGATATACAAGCTGATGCTGTAAGATTACGAGTGACGGAGGTTATTCAGGCTAATATTAATGAAAAATTTTTAATGAATGGAAGCCATGAAATATCAAGCCAATCAACAGACGAACCCTTTGAAGTTGATAAGCCAGAAGTGAATTTAATAAAAAATGAGTATTCAGATGAATATACAATAAAACTAGCAAATATAGACATTCTAGATGATATAGCAAAGAGGCTCAAATCTGGACGAGGAACTGATATTGTAAATCTTATATTTTATGATACTAATTTGAAAAAGGATATTAAATTAGGGATTGGTGATAGCTTTAATTTCGATAGTGAATTGAAAACTTATCTTCAAAGTTTACCCGGTGTAGAGCTTTTCAATAAACAACCCTAATCTTTAAACGAAATATCTTGATATTTATCTGATAACATCATATAAGACAATTAATCAATTACATACATAAGGCATGAGTCGGTGCTTAAGAGAGCCTTATGGAGAATAACCGAGTCAGGAGAAAAACAATGTCACTACCAATCTTTACAATGAGAGAATTACTAGAATCTGGTGTTCACTTTGGTCACAAAAAGGAACGCTGGAATCCCAAGATGGAACCATTTATATACGGAAAAAGAAACGGTATCCATATCATAGATCTCTCTCAGACCGTACCACTTCTTCACCAAGCTTTAGTTGCAATAAGAAATGTAGCTTCATCTGGAGGTAGAATTTTATTTGTTGGAACTAAAAGGCAGGCATCTGAACACATAGCAAATGCTGCCAAACGATCTGCTCAATACTATATTAATTATACTTGGATGGCAGGTATTCTTACTAATTGGAAAACAGTTTCAAATTCAATTAGTCGTTTCAAAGAGTTAGAAGAGCTACTCAATGACGAAAAAATCAATGCTTTAACAAAAAAAGAGATACTTAAGCTTACGAGAGAGTATAATAAACTCGAAAGAGCAATCGGTGGTATTAAAGACATGGGAGGCTTGCCTGATATACTTTTTGTAATAGACACAAACAAAGAGGCAATAGCAATTCTTGAAGCCAACAAACTTGGTATACCTGTCGTTGCGATACTGGATACTAATTCAACACCTGATAATATTAACTATCCAATCCCAGGAAATGACGATGCATCGCGTGCGATAGAAATGTATTGCTCACTTGTTGAGCGCTCGATTCTAGATGGTATTGAAGAGTCATTATCAAAAAATAGTAAAGATATCGGGGAAAGTTCTGATCCAATATCTACAAAAGATAGTAAGATACTAGAAGATAACCAACAAGAGGCGCCTAAAGAGATGCCTGTTCATCAAGAAGAAGACCCATCATCATCAAAACAATCAGAAGCTTCTATAACTACATCTCCCGATGGTAAAGATCTCGTTGTGGAGAAAAAGAAAAGAGTTATTAGTAAGAAAAAGATAGTCGAAAATAACAGTGATATATCAGAAAATAATGAATAGATAAATTTTACTGAGATTGGTTTTGAATAAATAAATTAAGAGGTTATTAAATGACACAAATAACAGCAAGTCTTGTTAAAGAGTTGAGAGAAAAAAGCGGTGCAGGTATGATGGACTGTAAGTCAGCATTAATAGAAAATAAGGGTGACATTGACCAATCTATTGATTGGCTGAGAACAAAAGGTATAACAAAAGCCGCAAAGAAATCAGAAAGAGTTGCTTCGGAAGGTTTAGTTGGGTCTTTTGTTAATAATAATAAGGCAACTATCATCGAGTTAAATTCAGAGACAGATTTTGTAGCTAGAAATGAAGAATTTCAGAGTCTATTGAAAGGATTGTTAGAAATATCGATTAATGAAGAAAATATTTTAAAACTTCCATACCATGATACAGGTAGAACAGTTGAAGAGGAAATTAATGAGAAAATAGCTACAATTGGGGAGAATATAAGATTAAGAAGAATTCAAAATATCTCTACAAAAGATGGCTTAATTTTTTCATATACCCACAATTCAGTTGCAGATTCACTTGGTAAAATTGGAGTTTTACTTGCAATAGAGACATCCCTAAATATGGATAATGTATCAGAACTGGGTAAGAACATTTGTATGCATATAGCGGCTTCAAATCCTATAGCAATATCATCGGATGAAATAAGTGAAGAAGTGATTGAAAAAGAGAAGCAAATTGCAATTGATCAGGCACGGGAAGCCAAAAAACCTGAAAACATAATAGAAAAGATGGTAGAGGGTAGAATCCGAAAATTCACGGAAGAAAATGCTTTGCTCTCACAAGTCTTTGTAATAGATAATGAAACAAAGATATCTCAGCTTTTAGAGAATAAATCAAAAGAACTGAATTCCCCAATCAAGGTCACAAAATTCATAAGAATGGAGTTAGGTGAGGGAATTGAAAAGAAAGATGAAGATTTTGCAAGTGAAGTTGCCGCCGTTGTTAATAAAAAATAAGATATAGGGATCTTTTAACTGAGATAAAATTGAAAAATGCTATATAGAAATGCACTTTTGAAAATTTCAGGAGAAATATTATCAGGTGATAGTAGTAAAACCTTTGATGCTGATATTATAAACCAATTAACTCATGATATAAAAGCTGTTCTCGAAGAAAAAATCAAACTCTCTATTGTCATTGGTGGTGGAAATATTATCCGTGGAATTAATTATAGTGAGTATAATTTAAATAAAAATGATGCTGATAACATGGGAATGTTATCTACTGTAATTAATGGTATCTATCTCAAAAACGCACTTAAAAATGTAAATGTTAAATCAAAAATTTTTTCAGCAATTTCAATCCCAGGTATTGTAGATAAGTTCAATCATGAATCGGCAATAAATGAAATAAATACTGGATCTACACTGATTTTGGTCGGAGGGACTGGTAACCCTTACTTTACAACTGATACAACAAGCGTTTTAAGAGCACTTGAATTAGGTTGTGATGTTATATTAAAAGGAACAAAAGTTGATGGAGTCTATGACAAAGATCCTGAGTACAATGATAATATTAAGAAATTTACAAAGTTGCATTATAATTATATCATAGAAAATAAGCTTAATATCATGGATATGTCATCCATAACATTGGCGCAAGATAGTGGTTTGCCTATTATAGTATTTTCAATAAAGAAAAAAAATCAGTTGAAGAATGTTTTATTAGGCAGTGGTGACTGCACTATCATATCAAATAAATAGGGTTTATGATGGAAAATATATTTAATATAAGAGATCTCTCTAAGAGAATGGATGGGGCGGTATCCGCATTAAAAAATGAGTTTTCTGGACTTAGAACGGGAAGAGCATCTGCTTCATTATTAGATCCAATATCAGTTGATGTTTATGGTTCAAAAATGCCGCTAAACCAACTAGGAACAGTCAGTGTGCCAGATGCAAGAACTATTGCTATACAGGTATGGGATAAATCTCAAGTTGATATTGTAGATAAGTCAATTAGGGAGTCAGACCTCGGTCTTAATCCATCTTTAGATGGTCAACTAATTCGTATTCCCATTCCAGAGTTAAACACTGAGAGACGTGAAGAACTATGTAAAGTCGCCAGTAAATATTCAGAAAATGCTAGAATAGCAGTAAGAAATGTAAGAAGAGATGGAATGGATACTCTAAAAAAACTGGAGAAAAATAACGATATAAGTCAGGATGATCAAAAAATATATAGCAATGACATTCAGAAGCTAACAGATGCAACTATTAAAATTATTGATGAAACATTGCAAAAAAAGACTGGTGAAATATTGAGCGTATAAATATTTTGAATTAATTAATTTATCTTCCATGACTAATATAAATAATCCACCGAACCATGTAGCCATAATTATGGATGGTAATAGGAGATGGGCTAAACAAAAAGATCTTGATGCTGTAAAGGGCCACGAGGCCGGAATTAAAACTCTTGTATCTGTTGCTAAAGCAGCTTCAGACTTAAAAGTAAAATTCCTCACTTTGTTTAGTTTCAGTAAGGAAAATTGGAACAGACCCCTAACTGAGGTTTCTCAGTTAATGATATTAATGAAAACTTTCTCTGGAGAATATTTAAAAGATATAAATAAGCATAATATCAAGATTAAAGTTATTGGAGATGTTGAAGACTTAGGATCCCAGCAAAAAAATATTATAAACAAGGTACAAGAAGAAACAAAAAATAATTCAGGGCTTCTATTGTTGGCGGCTTTTAATTACAGCGGTCGGAATGATTTAAAAAGAGCTATAGATAAAATATTGTGTGACATAGAAAATCAAAAAATAAAAAGCAATCAACTTACAGAGTTGCTTGTAAGTGATTATCTTGATACAGCATTAATACCAGATCCAGATCTAATAATTAGAACTGGTGGAGAAAAACGTCTAAGTAATTTCCTACTATGGCAGTGTGCATATTCTGAATTTGTTTTCTATGAGACCTTGTGGCCTGATTTTAATGATGCCCTTCTAAAAGATGCACTTGATCAGTATCATTCGAGGGAGAGAAGGTTTGGTTCTAGTGTGTAATATAATTTTGTTTTTTTATCATGATACAAGACGTTAAAAATTTAAAGCAACGGTTATTTACCTCATTGTTAATTATACCTCTATTTATAGTTCCAATACTTATTGGTGGGTATATATACCAATTTTTTTTAATATTCTTATCTACTCTTATTTTTTACGAACTATCACTAATAACAAAATATGATAATAAGCAAAATTCAATTATATTATATGTATTATTTCTTGTAATTTCCTTGATTTTACTTAAATATTTTTCTTATCAAATCTGTCTTTATTTATGTTTTTTGTTTTCAATAATAATTTTTTTAATAAATAAATTTAAATCTAATAATGCCTGGCTTTCTTTTAATTTCATTACTTCCTATTTGCCATTTCTGATATTACTTGCAATTAGAGATGAGTCTAACTTCTCGAATGGTTTAGTTTTAACTTTTCTTCTTATTACTATCGCAGTCATCTCAGACGTTTCTGGTTATTTTGGTGGTCAGTTTTTTGGAAAAAAGAAAATATTTCCATACATATCACCAAATAAAACACTTGAAGGTACTTTTTTTGCATTGTTTATGCCCAATGTGATAATCTTACCTATTATGATTTTAGCTAATTTAAAACTTCAGATACATCTTGCATTTCTAATAATTATCCTTATGTCAGTCGGAGCCATTTTTGGTGATTTAGGGGCTTCCTTTATAAAAAGAAATTTTGGAGTAAAGAATTCAAGTAATATCTTGCCAGGGCATGGTGGAGTAATCGATCGCCTCGATAGTATAATTGGAAGTTCAGTAGTGTTAATGGTTTTAATTTTTATATTCCATATAAGTGGCTTAGATGGAATCCAATTAATTGAATTTGAAAAATAAATACGATGAAGAATTATAAGAAAGAACTATCAATTCTTGGTTCCACTGGATCTATTGGAAGAAATGCACTCGCTATTCCATCAATATGCGATGATCTATCAATTCACGCATTAATTGCAGGTGAAAATATTAATTTATTAACCGAGCAATCTCTATCATTCCGACCTAAATATGTAGTAATTTCTAATAAAGAAAAATATACAGAATTAAAATCTAATTTATTTGGAACAGGTGTTAAGGTCAAAAGTGGTCATGAGGATATCATTGATGTAATCTCAAAAACAACAGATATCGTTCTATCTGCCATATCAGGCTCAGCGGGAATAGAGCCAACTTTTACAGCTTTAAATAATTCTGAAAAGCTTGCGATAGCAAACAAAGAATCAATAGTCACATGTGGTCACTTGTTATTTAATAAGAATATTAATACTAAAACAGAAATTATTCCGGTAGACTCAGAACACAATGCAATATTCAATTTATTAAAAAAAACTGAACAAAATAATCTAAAAAAAATAATTCTAACAGCTTCAGGGGGGCCATTTTTGAATACCGCACCTGAGCAATTAAAGAATGTTACTGTTGAGGATGCACTAAAACACCCCACCTGGAATATGGGGAAAAAAATTACAATAGACTCGGCTACTATGATTAATAAAGGTCTTGAAGTAATAGAGGCATCTTATCTATTTGGGATTGATCATAGTAAAATATCCGTCATCGTCCATCCAGAGTCTATTATACATGGAATGGTATCTCTCAATGATGGGACCACAAATGCCTTGCTTGCTATTCCAGATATGCGCATACCAATTGCAAATGCATTGTTTGGGGCAGATGAAAATGCAAGGGAGTTTATTAACATAGATTTATCAGAGATTGGAAGGTTAACATTTTCAAAACCAGATAATACAAGGTTTCCTGCTTTAGAAATGGCAAGGGATGCTTTAAATATTGGAACACAGGCTTTGATTGCTTATAATGCAGTTAGTGAAGTTGCTGTTCAGAATTTTATTTTAAAAAAAATATCATTTTCTGATATAAATAATATAATAAAAAAATCTCTTTTATATGCCAAAACACTTAAAAATATGGATGTATCAAATTTATATAATATTTTATCTCTCGATGAGCATTTTAGGTGCTATGCCTCAGATATTATAAAAGAAATTATGGTGGCTTAAGAATGGACTTTCCAAACTTTTTTTTGAATATCTTCATATACACAATACCATTTTTATTTGTGCTAACAGTTGTAGTGTTTTTTCATGAACTTGGACATTTTCTTATCGCAAGATTTAACAAAGTTGATGTTGAGAGTTTTTCTATAGGTTTTGGTAAAAAAATATTTAGTTATATTGATAAGAGAGGAACTGAATGGAAGGTATGCTGGATTCCCCTTGGTGGCTATGTAAAGTTTATAGATGATCTTGATCCAGCAAGTTCTAAGGAGGGCACAGTTGATAATGAAAATGGATTTCATAATAAGTCTATAAAGGCAAAAAGTGCAATTGTATCGGCGGGTCCAATTGCTAATTTTATTTTAGCGATTATTATATTTACCTTCTTTTATTCATTTTATGGAAAAACAACAATTTTACCAGTTGTTGAAACCATTGAAGAAAATAGTCCAGCTATGTTGGGTGGTTTAGTAATCGGTGATAAGTTTCTAACTATGAATAATATTGAGGTAACAGAGTTCAATGATATACCAAGAATTTTAAATGAAACAAATTTGGATACTATAAATGTTACAGTTTTGAGAAGTGAGTCTATTATTGATCTCAAATTAACTCCATTATTTAGATCATATGATAAAAAAGAAACAACACGTGCATCTGCCTACATTGGAATCGGAGGAGGTGGTCTTCAAGAGAATGTGATCACAAAAAAGCTTCCAATACATAAAGCCCTATTACAAGGTGCTGGTGATACATATAATATAATTAACTTATCACTTGGTTATCTATACAGAATTATACGTGGAAGTGAGTCGACAGAGCACTTGGGTGGGCCGATAAGAATTGCACAAATATCTGGGGATGTGGCTAAAAATGGTATTTATCCATTAATTCATTTAACAGCGTTACTTTCAGTAAGTATCGGACTCATAAATTTATTTCCTATTCCAATGTTGGATGGGGGGCATTTGTTGTTTTATTTCATTGAAGCATTGAGAGGGAAGCCGCTTGGGGATAAGGCGTATGAAATATTTCACAAGATTGGTTTATCTTTTATTGTGTTTTTGATGTTCTTTGCAATTTGGAATGATTTAAATTTTTTAAATATTTTTTAATAAAATAAGGTTTATATACAAACTAATAATAATGTGGAACTTATAAATTGAAATATTTATCAATAATACTCGTTTTTTTATCACTTTGCATTGGGGGTGATAAACTTGTAAAGAATGCAATTGCAGATACGCATATTATTGGAGAAATAATTGTTACAGGAAATAACAGAATTGAAGATGCAAGCATTATCAATTACTCCGGTCTAAAAAAAGGTGACACTTATAGTAAACTATCAATAGATACCTCACTTAAAAATTTATATCAGACAGAGCTCTTTTCAGATGTGGAGATAGCATATGAGAATACAAAGTTGGTAATATCAGTCGTAGAACATTATACCATAAATTTGGTAGCCTTTGAGGGGAATATAGCTCTTTCTGATCAAGATTTATCAAATGTTGCTAAATTAACAGCGAGATCAACTTTTTCAAGAATAAGATTAGAGGAAGATATAGCAAATATCATATCAGCCTATCGTTCTGCTGGAAGATTTAGTGTGCTTGTTGATCCGAAAATTATCAAACTTGAGTATAATAGAATTAATCTCGTCTTCGAAATAAAAGAGGGACCAACCACAAAAATAACAGATATAAATTTTATAGGTAATCAAAATTACACAGATAGGGCTCTGAGAAGTGTTATACAATCCAAAAGAAGTAATTGGATTGATAGTATTTGGGGAACTGGAAAATCTTATGACAATGATCTAATGGAATATGACAAGGAATTATTGCGTCAATTTTATAGGAATAATGGTTATGTTAATTTTAAAGTAACAAATTCTATTGCAGAATTTAATAGTGATAGTGGTAATTTTATTATTACTTTTACATTAGATGAGGGCAAGAGGTATAAATATGGTGATATTGAACTCTCAAATTCTATTAAAGAGATTACCCCAAATCAGATTTTGACCAATATAACTACGTTTGAGGGTGATGTTTATGATGAGTCTGATATCGATACAACATCCATAGGCATTGTTGATTATATGCGTTCGCAGGGACATCCATTTGTAGTTGTTAATGCAATTGAAGATATTAATGAAAATACATCCACAGTTAATGTAAATTATCAAATATTGAACGGTCCTCCAGTTTACATTGAGAGGATTGATATAACCGGGAATCAAAGAACTTATGACTATGTTATAAGAAGACAACTTTCAATTGCTGAGGGTGATGCGCTCAATCAAACGTATTTATCCAAATCTATCAGAAATCTAAGAATTATGAATTTTTTCTCTGATGTAAATGTTCGAACCCTAGATGGTTCAGCTCCAGATAAAAAGATTATATCTATTGCTGTAACTGAACAGAATACTGGATCTTTAGCATTTGGAGCTGGATACTCAAGTTATATGGGGGTTATTGGTACTGTTTATCTAACAGAGAGGAATCTTCTTGGAAAAGGTCAGTACTTGTCATTGAATACTAATCTAAGTGGAGATCGGAACCTAATAAACCTAGCTTTTACTGAGCCAGCATTTCTTGGAAGTGATGTCTCATTTGGTTTTGATCTATTTGGTAACGAGCAAGATAATAGTGATACCTCTAGCTACACTAATAGTGAGGTTGGATTGGGCTTTCGTTTTGGATTACCATTATCTGATGATACACGATTAAATACCAGAGCTAAATTTACAAGAAATGAAGTTTATGGTGTAGCAAGTAATGCATCTGCGGCATTAAAACAATTAGAAGGTAATCGTAATATCGGTGAGCTAGGTTATACGTTATCATATAGCAGCCTTGATAATCCAATGATACCAAGTAGCGGCGTCTCACTGAATTTAAGTCAAGATTTTTCTGGTGGTGATGTTTCAAATTTCAGTACTGTTTTTTCCGGAAAATACTATCATGATTTTGATAGAGATTTAATTGGCTCACTTCATATGAATGTTGGACATATATTTTCCCTTAATAGTAAAGACATTCTTATATCAGACTCTTTTATGGACCCTGGTCCTTTGCTGAAAGGTTTTGCATCTCGCGGTATAAGTCCACGTCTACATCCAAACTATACAAATTCAAAGGAAGAGGCTATTGGAGGGAATACTTACTTTTCAGGCAAAGCTGAGGTTAATTTCCCGATTCCTGTTGTATCTGATGACTATGGTATAAGAGGTGGTTTACATTTGAATGCTGGAACATTATTTGGTTCAGACCTCGTTACAGACCCTGTTGTGAATGAGTCTTCTATGTTAAGGTCCTCAATAGGAGCTAGCATTTTCTGGGAATCGCCTATTGGAATGTTAAGATTTGACTTTACTGAAGTCTTAAACAAAGAAACTTTTGATCAAACTGAGTTTTTCCATTTTTCTGGTGGAACAAATTTCTAATTTATATTAATAATTATATATAGAAGATATACTTTTATTGAAGGATAAGTGTGTTTGTATGAAGGTAAAATCATTCTTTATAAATAGTGGACCATATACTTTATCCGAAGTAGTACAAAATGTATTATCTGATTACGTTATCCCAGATAGTTTTTCTGACATTACTATAAATGGGATCGCGACACTCTCAGAGTCCAATTCTAATGATTTAACTTACCTAAGTGATAAAAATTATATTAATGGATCTGATAATATTCAAGCGGCAGCATGTTTTATAAGACAAGATTTAATTGATATACTTCCTAGTAATGTAATACCAATTATTACTCCAAATCCTGAGTATGCAATAATTGTTGCAATCAATATGCTTTATCAAAGTGTAGACAAAGTTACTGACTATTCGATAAGTAAAGATGCAGTTATTGCTGATAATGTTGAACTCAGGACTAATATTAGAATTGAAAGTGGCGCTGTAATAAAATCTGGTGCTGTAATAGGACAGAAATCAGCCATTGACTCCAATACTGTGGTTGGAAAAAATGTTGTTATAGGTGAAAATGTTATAATTGGGCCTAACTGTTCTATTCAGCACTGTTATATTGGCGATAATGTAGTAATTCATCCCGGTACAAGAATAGGTCAAGATGGGTTTGGTTACGGTCATACAGGTAGTAATTTTATTAAATTCCCCCATATCGGTCGTGTTATAATACAGGATAATGTTGAAATTGGAGCAAATAGTACAATCGACCGAGGCTCTCTCAATGATACTGTGATAGGTGAAGGTACAAAAATTGATAATCTAGTTCATATTGCACACAATGTTATTGTAGGACGTAATTGTGGTCTTGCTGGGCAAGTAGGTATATCTGGTAGTGTTAAAATAGGAGATAATGTGATCCTAGGTGGCCAAGTTGGAGTAATTCCTCATAGAAAGATTGGTGATAATGCACAAGTAGCAGCTGGATCTGGTATTATGCATAATGTACAGCCAAATCAAAAAGTTGCTGGTAGACCTCATAGGGAAATTGATAAATATTTAAATGAAATTAAAACTTTAACGAGATTATCAAGAAAATAATTAAAATTATTGGTTTCTTATGTTATAAGTCAGCAACAAATTTTTGGGATTTAAGAGATGAAGAATTACAAAGATAATAATGAACTACGAAATGCAGATATTAATTTGATATCTAAAATTTTACCGCATGCATATCCATTTATTTTAATAGATAAAATTATTGAAATGAATAAGGACATATATGGTATTGGAGTAAAAAACGTAACAATTAATGAACCTTTCTTTCAAGGCCATTTTCCAAATAATCCTATTATGCCCGGAGTTTTACAAATTGAGGGAATGGCACAAACTGCTGCAGTTATGTGTGTGCTATCTCGAAATCAAGAACAGCCACTCTCAAAAATATTTTTTATGACAATAGATAAAGCTAAGTTTCGTAGACCTGTAATTCCAGGAGATATATTATATTATCATTTAAAGAAAATTAGACAGAGGGCTAATGTCTGGAAATTCAAAGGTGAGGCATATGTACTGGGTAAACTTGTAGCGGAAGCTGAAATAAGCGCAATGATTGATGAAGAGTCAAGCTTATGATACATCCCACATCAATTATAGAAGATGGTGCTACCTTAGGAACAGATGTTAGTGTAGGTCCATTCTCATATATAGGTAGAAACGTAACTTTAGAAGATAATGTTAAAGTCCACGGGCATGTAATAATAGATGGTCATACTAATATTGGATCAAATACAGAAATATTCCCAAATGCGGTCATTGGAATGCCCCCGCAAGATATAAAATTTAAGGATGAGATTACTTATGTTGTAATTGGTAAAAATTGTATTATACGAGAAAATGTTACAATACACTCGGGTACAAAACAATCAAAATCAATTACAAAAGTTGGTAATAATTGTTTCTTGATGGTAGACTCTCATGTTGCGCATGACTGTATGATTGGTGATCATGTAATCCTAATTAATCAGGCAACACTCGCAGGACATACATCTGTTGGTGATTATGCAATCATCGGAGGTCTATCTGCACTTCATCAACATGTCAGAATTGGTAAGCACGCATTTATTGCTGGTATGACTGGAGTCGAGCAAGATATATTACCATATGGACTTGCTAAGGGTATTCTCCGAAGGTGTTACCTGACTGGTGTAAATATAACAGGTCTAAAAAGAAGAGGTTTTTCGAAAGAAACAATTTTCTTAATTCAGAAGGTATATAAGAGCATCTTTGACGGCCCTCCAAGTGAAATACACGAGAGAGCTAGATCACTTTCTGGAGAGCATAAAGATATAAGTGAAATAAACGATTTAATAGAGTTTGTCTTAGAAAAACCTAATAGACACATATGCCAGCCGAATGATAAGAGTATTATTAAATAGTAAAGTATATGAAGAGTTATAATAAACTAGCAATCATAGCTGGTTTTGGTTCTTTGCCTCTGCAAGTTATAAATGATGCAATATCAAAAGATTGGGATGTAACTATTTTTTCAATAGATGGTTCTTTTAAATCAAATTCCAAAAATTATAATATAATTGAACTTTCATACCTCAATATAAAGAAAATTTCTAATATACTTAAAAAAAATAATATTAAGAATATTACAATGATTGGTTATATTCCAAGGCCAAATAATATGAGTGCATATCTTAATTTAAGTAATATATTATTTTATTTAAAATTTAGAAATATTATGAATAGTGGAGACTCATCGTTATTCAATAACCTAATTAAGTTTATTGAAGGAAAAGGTTATAATATTATTGGCGCTCACCAAATATCAGATAATTTAACATTAACAAAAGGCTTGTACTCAATAACAAAAATCGTCGGTAAAGAAAATGATAATATTAAAATTGCTAATTATATAGCAAATAAGATAGGTGACCTTGATATTGGACAATCAGTTGTAGTAGCTCGAGAGCGGGTTTTAGCAGTTGAGGCAGCGGAAGGTACAAACAGTATGCTAAAAAGGATTATTGATTTGCGTATTGCAAGCCCAGATAAAGGTGGAGTTTTTTTTAAGACATCACAAAATATCCAAGATAAGAGAGTGGATATGCCAACAATTGGACCAAAAACTATTGATTTAGTTATAAAAGCTAATTTATCCGGTATTGCAATAACTCAGGGTGACGTTATTGTTCTGGAATATGACAAAATTATCAAATTAATTAATGAAAATAATCTTTTTTTCATAGTAATTGATCGTTTGTCAAATGATGAGTGAAAAATATGCTGTCTAAGAAAATTGCAATAATAGCTGGTGAACCATCTGGAGATATTATGGGTGCTGAACTAATTCATGAGTTTAAATATTTATATAATAATATTGAGATATTAGGAGTAGGCGGTAAAGAGTTATCTAAATTAGGATTAAAATCTATATTTCCAATTGATAGAGTATCTTATATTGGTCCTTGGGATATAATAAAGAATGTTAACACTATAAGAAAACTTATAAAAATAACCGTGGATACAATTATAAGATCAAAGCCTGATATATTGGTTATTATTGATTGTCCTGAATTTAGCCACAGAGTTGCAAAAAGAGTTAGAAGAATCTCACCAGAAATTCCGATTGTTAATTATGTTTCACCTACTATATGGGCTTGGAGACAAAGTCGCGCAACTAAAATGTCCTCTTACATTGACCACGTCTTGTCAATATTACCTTTTGAACCAGAGCTCTATCAGAAATTAAACGGGCCAATGTGTACATATGTGGGTAATCCACTCTCAGAGAGAGTTGCTAAATATATGAAAACTTTATCAAAAACTAATAATTCAAAAACTATCGATTTGGTGCTAATGGCTGGTAGTAGGAAAAGTGAGGTCTCTAGATTGTTAGCCCCCAGTATAGATGGAATAAATAGGCTCAATAAAAAATACGATAATCTAGTTGTTAAAATTCTAACATTCGAGCACTTTCATGATTTGATTATTAAAAATCTTTCAAAAGCATCTTTTAATTACGAAATTATTACTCAAGAGCGTGAAAAATATAGAAATATTATAAATTCAGATCTGGCTATTGTTGCATCTGGAAGTGCGACATTAGAATTAGCTATAGCAAGGCTTCCAATGGTTGTGATTTACAAAACTAATATTATTTTTTCAATTTTTAGATTCTTTATTAAGACTCACTCTATAGTCTTACCTAATATTATCCATGGTTCAAAAATAATTACTGAATTATTTCAATTAAAGTGTAATGGATTTGCTATAGCAAATGTACTACAAAGTATTATTGAAAATGATAATATTCGTGAGGATCAAGTTAAAATGCATAACGAAGTCAGGGAAAAGATCTTTAGTAATGATAAAAGTGATCAACACGAGGGTGCAAAAATAATTTATGATTATTTAAAATAGAGTAAGCTATCTATCTTCAAGATTAATAAATTTTTTATCAACATTACCCATATATAGTTGTCTTGGTCTTCCAATTCTTTGCTCTGAGTCTTCTATCATTTCTTTCCATTGTGAAATCCATCCAACAGTTCTAGCTAGTGCAAATAGGACAGTAAACATATCTTTTGGAAACCCAAGCGCTCTTAGAATAATACCAGAGTAAAAGTCAACATTGGGATATAATTTCTTTTCAATAAAGTAAGGGTCTTCTAGGGCAATTTTCTCTAGTTCCATAGCCACTTTCAGTAAAGGATCATCTCTTAGACTAAGTGCATCTAAAACTTCATGACAAGTTTTTTGCATAATTTTAGCCCTTGGATCATAACTTTTGTATACTCTGTGTCCAAAGCCCATTAACCTGAATGGATCATTAGAGTCTTTGGCTTTTTTGATATATTTTGTTATGTTATCTGCTGTTCCAATTTCTTCAAGCATATTTAGTGCTGCTTCATTTGCCCCACCATGCGCGGGCCCCCATAAAGATGCAACACCTGCTGCAATACACGCAAACGGGTTTGCACCAGAGGATCCAGCCAACCTTACGGTTGATGTTGAAGCATTTTGCTCGTGGTCAGCATGAAGGATAAAGACTTTATCAAGTGCATCTGCAAGTATTTTATTAATTTTATAATCCTCTGTTGGGAAAGAGAAGCACATATGCATAAAATTACTAGCATAACCTAAGTCATTTTTTGGGTAAACAAAAGGTTGGCCAAGTGAATATTTATATGCCATCGCTGCAATAGTTGGCATTTTAGCAATCAAACGTCGACTTGCAATCATGCGTTGTTGTGGATCGTTTATATCAGTTGAATCATGGTAAAAGGCAGATAAAGCTCCAATTACTCCACATGTTATAGCCATCGGATGTGCATCACGTCTAAAACCTGCATAAAAACGTGTCATTTGTTCATGAAGCATAGAATGATATGTTATGGCATTAACAAAATCATTTTTTTCTTTAATATTCGGTAATTCACCATTTAATAAAAGATAAGAAACTTCTAAGAAATCTGCGTTCTCAACTAGGTCCTCAATTTTATATCCTCTGTATAGGAGAATACCATTTTCACCGTCAATATATGTGATTGTTGACGAACAATTTGCCGTTGATGTGAAGCCAGGATCATAAGTGAAAACGTTTGCTTGTGCGTAAAGTTTTGATATATCAACTACATTTGGACCAACATTCGGCTTATATAGTGGTAACTCATATTTTGCATTATCTATTTCAATAAATGCTTTCCCTATTTCATTTTTTTTGGTTGTCATGGTTACCTCATATCATAAAGAATATATAGGATTTATATATTTAATTAGTGATATTATCAAATAAAAAATTAATTGTTCAGGTAGTCTGATATCCGATTGAGAATTTCAGCTTTACCAAGAGGTAATAATAATTCATATATGCCGGTGGGAACAATTGACCCCGTTAATATTATTCTTAGTGGCTTTGCAATATCAATAAGTTTCGTATTCGTATTTACCAAGAAGTTATCAAAGAGATCTCTAATAATCATTAAATCCCAATTATCTATTTTCTCTAAGCTCAATTTGAATGATGTTACAAGATCATTTATCTCGGGTGTATATATATTAAAATCAAATTCTTTTATTTCTATTGGTCTTTCTTGATATAGGTATCTTATGAGCTCAGATAGTTCATTTAATGTTTTTGATTTAGTCTTCAAATGTGGAATAATTAATTTCATTTTTTCTTCTAATTTTTTATCAAATAGAATTCTTTCACTTTTAAAAATTAACTTTATTAGCTCATCATCATTTTTTTCTTTTAAATAGTGAGAATTTACATTGAGTAATTTCTTTAGGTCTAGTCTAGCTGGTGATTTATGAATTTTTTCAATATTAAAAAATTCAATCATTTCATTTATTGAAAAAAATTCCTGATCACCATAACTCCAGCCTAGTCTCAATAGATAGTTGAGTACTGCTTCTGCTAAATAACCATCCTTTTTATAGTCTGATACCGATAGGGCTCCATCTCTTTTTGATAATTTAGTACCGTTAGAAGAATGTATCAGAGGTATATGACTATATGAAGGTGGTATCCAACTCATTAATAAACAGATATTTATTTGACGAGCTGCATTATTTAAATGATCATCTCCACGTATTATATCTGTGATACCAAGCTCATGATCATCTACGACAGAAGCTAACATATAGGTAGGCGTTCCATCACTTCGTAATATTATAAAATCATCAATATCTTTATTGTCATATTCAATAAGACCTTGAACTTTATCATTAATGATTGTTTTACCTTTTAAAGGAGTTTTTAACCTCAATACGGGTTGAATTTTTTTATCAATTTCATTTGGTAATCGCTCACGCCATTTATTATTATAGACAGGAGATTTTCCTTGGCTTAGGGCGTCCTCTTTCATTTTAGATAGTTCGTCTGCTGAGCAATAACAATAGTAAGCATTTCCAGACTCTAGCAGCTGATATGCAATTTCTTGATGTTTTTTAATAAATTGACTCTGATAGTATATATCTCCATCCCAGTTTAGGCCCAACCAACGCATTCCATCTAATATATTTTCCAGAGCTGTATCTGTTGATCTTTCTTTATCTGTATCCTCAATACGAAGAACCATTCTCCCATGATTTTTATGAGCAAACAGCCAGTTGTATAGCGCAGTTCGAGCGCCACCGATATGTAAGTTACCAGTGGGAGAGGGGGCAAACCTCGTTATAACTTGATTATTCATAAATAGAGACCAAATTCATTCAATGGTAGCTTCTAATTAAACTTACAAGGCATCCTTGAATTTTTACTCTATCAGATGAGTAGATTTTGGTTTCGTAATTTTGGTTTGATGGCTCAAGTGCTATACTTTGGCCTTTTTTACGAAAACGTTTTAAAGTTGCTTCTTCGTTATCAATCAATGCAACAATAATATCACCATTATTTGCAGTTTCGCATCTTTTAACAACAACAGTATCACCATCGAAGATTCCTGAGTCAATCATTGAGTCACCTCTAATTTTAAGTGCATAATGCTCGTGATTATTACCGAGCATATCTTTTGGGAGGTGAAGATTGTCAATTTTTTCTTGGATTGCAGCAATTGGAGATCCAGCAGCAATTCTGCCCATAATGGGCACTTCTACAAAAGATGACTTTCGATTTTCATTTGTAAAGCTTTGTGTTTTCTCGATCTCTATTTTTTTTGCAAGTTCATTGCTTTGGTTAGCAAATGGATGTTTTATAATTTCCAGAGCTCTAGCTCTATTTGGAAGCCTTCTGATATACCCCCGCTCCTCAAGAGCATTAACTAGCCTATGAATCCCAGATTTTGAATGAAGGTTAACAGCTAACTTCATTTCATCATAAGAAGGTGAAATTCCATTTTCTGTAACTCTCTGATAAATATATTTTAAAAGTTCATGCTGTTTTTCTGTTAACATTACTTACTCCTATTTAAATGCACAAAACAAGAACATATATACATGTTCTTTCTATGTTCTACAAGAATAAAGTTAATAAATCTTGAAATTAAAGATCAATTTTTAATATTTTTACTAAATCACCTTTTTTCTTTGCGCGATCAAAAGGTTTTCTTACAATAAAAGCATTCGACTGCGCAAGGGTGCTCAGGGAGGAAGAGTCTTGATTCTTATTTGGAGTTACAAAACCATTTTTATATGAAGCACGAAGATAATCTTCCCTTTCATCATTTTCGTTTAGGTCTATCTCTAGCCTTGCTTCATGATAGTGTACTTTATTTTGAGTTAAATTAAGAAATTTATTAATCATTGGTTTTAAAAATAATTGACAGCATACTAGCGCAGATACTGGATTACCTGGAAGGCCGAGCAGACAAGAATTCTTAACATAACCAAAAATCAATGGTTTTCCGGGCCTCATCGCTATTTTCCAGAATTTTAAATTTAGGTCTTTCTCAATACTTTTTTTAACCAGATCGTAGTCTCCAACACTCGCTCCTCCAATGGTCACTATAACGTCAAATTTATTTAGTGACATAATCTTCTTTTTTATAGAATTTATTTCATCTGGGACTATTCCAAAATCAGTTGCAACCCCCCCAAGAGATTCTATGTATGTCTTAATACCGTAATTACTTGAGCAAATAATATTATTTTTTGCTTGTAGACTACCAGGTTCAACGAGCTCTGAACCTGTAGAGATTATTGCGACTGAGGGTCTCTCAATTACCGGTAATTTACGATAATTCATTGCTGCCGAGAGAGCGATATGTTTGGGAGTAAGTCTGGTTCCTTTTTTGAGTAGTATACTGTTTATTCGAAAATCAAAGCCTTTTTTCCGTATATTTTGAAACTTTCTAGGAATATTTTCAACTATTATTGTGTTATCTTTTTTTTTAACATTTTCTTGAATTACGACTGTGTTAGCCCCTTTCGGCATTTCAGAACCTGTAAATATTCTGACAGCTTCGCCAATCTTAACGGTTTTTGTATATTTCTTTCCAGCTGCAATCACTCCTACCACTTTCAAGGAAGAGGATGTATCGTCTAAGCTTTTAATATTAATAGCATAGCCATCCATGGCTGAAACATCATGTGGTGGCGAATTTTTTTTTGATATTAAATTCTCGGATAAAATACGATTTAGACATTCCTCTAGTTTAAGATTTACTGAATTCTTTTGTGATATATCCCTAATACTTAAATATATTGCTTTTTGGAGATTTAGTAATGTCATTTTCTTTGATAGTTTCCCGACTTACCACCAGATTTAGATATAAGCTTGATATCATTAATATACGCATTTTTGTCAACAGACTTAACCATATCATATATTGTCAAGCATGAAATAGAACATGAGATCATAGCCTCCATCTCAACCCCAGTTTTATGGGTAGTTTGGCATTCAGACAAGACCTTTATACATTTATTTTTTTTATCAATTTCAAATTCTATTTTAATAAACTCAAGGTTTAAGTTATGACAAAGTGGAATAAGTTCAGGTGTTTTTTTTGCAGAAATTATTCCTGCAATTCTTGCAATTGACAACACGTCACCTTTCTTAACATTATTGGAAATAATCAGATTCAGTGTAGCCTCTGAAACGGAAACTTTACCTTCAGCTGTTGCAGATCTTTTAGTCGGCTTTTTGGTGCTAATGTCAACAATATTAGCTTCACCTTTTTCATTTAGATGAGTTAATTTATTCATTTTACTCTATTAATTTTTTTGTTGAATCGATAATATTATCATTTTTAATTATACTCTCGCCAATGAGGTAGGCGTTTACCCCACATTTATTAAGCATATTTATTTCTTTTTTATTAAATATACCACTTTCTGATATTATTATGTGATCTTTTGAAAATTTAGATGATAATTTTATTGTATTCATAATATCTGTTTCAAAAGTATGCAGATTACGATTGTTGATACCTATTATTTTTGCATTTAAATTGAGTGCTCTATCATATTCTTGCTCATCATGTACTTCAAAAATGCTATCCAGTCCAATATGGTTGGCAGTTTCATAGAGATTTCTTGCTATTTCATCATCCAGCATTGCCATAATTATTAGTATACAATCGCCACCTAAATACTTTGTCTCATATACTTGGTATATATCTAAATAAAAATCTTTTCTTAGTAAGGGTAATGTTGATGCTAATCGAGCCTCACTAAGATCGTTATCGCTACCTTTAAATGATGGGTAATCAGTTAGCACAGATATGCATGTAGCACCTCCAGCGGTATAGTCAGATGCAATCTTTGTAACATCAAAATTTTCTTTAATTATTCCTCTTGAGGGACTTGCTTTTTTAATCTCACAAATAAGTGCTATCTCACTATTCTTATTTTTATTATAAATAGCTTTGTAGAAATCTCTCTTTTCAATCGATGTATCTCTGATAATTTGTATCAAAGACTCAAGCTTGAGAAGAGTCTTCTTGTAATCAACTTCTTCCTTTTTATAGGACCATATTTTTTGTAATATTGAATTCATTATTTTAATTTATTTGATAGAATTTCTAATTTATTTAGGACCTCAAAGGCATTGCCTCTATCGATAGACTCTTCAGCTATATCAATTCCTTCATTAATTGTTTGACACAATTGCGACACAACAAATGCAGCTGCAGAATTTAAAACTACAATATCTCTGTATGCATTTTTTTCGCCTTTCAATATTTTTACCAACTCTTTTGCATTATGTTTAGGATCATTACCCAAAATTCTTGATATGGGTTTTTTTTGTATTTTATGATGTTTAAAATCTAAAATAGTTTCATTAATTTCATTGTTAGAAAGCTTGCTGATAAAAGTCTTGTCAGAAATAGATATTTCATCCAATCCATCCATACTATGGACTGCCCATGCCCTTTTTGATCCTAAGCTTTGTAAGGTTTTTATCATTGGCGTGAGCCAATTTTTATTATAAACACCAAGTAAATGTAATTTGACATTACCCGGATTACATAACGGACCAAGTATATTAAATATTGTTCTAGTTTTAATTTCTGATCTTATTTTTCCTACATGCTTAAAGCTATCATGGTAGAGGGGAGCAAATAAGAAGCATATATTTGTTTCATTTAGACACTTAATAGCTGATTGCGGAGATAGATTAATATTTATATTTAGCTCATTTAAAATATCTGAAGCTCCAGATAAGGATGAAACTGACCTATTTCCATGCTTTGCAACTTTAATGTTTTGACCCGCAACCACAATGGAGGCTGCAGTTGAGATATTTAGTGTTTTAAGTCCATCCCCGCCTGTTCCTACAATATCAATAGTTCCATCAGGGGTCTCTATAGTGACCATTTTCTCTCTAATAGCCTTAACAGCTCCAATGATCTCATTTGATGTCTCTCCTCTCGTTTTTAAGGCGAGTAAGAAGGCCCCAATTTGTGCTTCTGAACATTTGCCTGACATTATCAAGTTAAAAGCATAGTAACTTTCATCTTCTGTAAGATTTCTTTCGCTTGATATTTTTTCAATATAATCAATAATTTGTGACACTTAATTAACTCTTATCCTAAATTTAAAAAATTATTTAATATTTCATAGCCATATTCACTTGCAATACTCTCAGGATGAAACTGTACTCCAAAAGTGGGTGTCTTAGCATGGTGAATAGACATAATATAGTTATCAGTTAGAGATCTTGAAGTGATAACCAAATCTTCTGAGAGAGTATTTTCATTAATTATTAGCGAATGATATCTTGTTGCTTCAAATTTCTCTGGAATATTTTTAAAAATAGAACTTTTTGTATGTTTTATTTTATCAAGTTTTCCATGCATTGGATAAGACGCTTGTATTATCTCAGAGCCAAATGCTTGTGCAATGGATTGATGACCAAGACATATTCCCAGAATTGGTTTTTTATCATAATATTTCTTTATAAGTTCAATTGATATTCCTGCTTTATCAGGTGTACATGGACCAGGCGAAATGATGATGTGACTAATTGACTTATCAACTTCGTCAACAGTAATCATATCATTCCTTACTACATTTGTTTGAAAGCCTAGCTCACCAACATATTGAACTATATTATAAGTGAAGCTGTCATAATTATCAATTATAAGAATCATTTCGTATTTCTTTTTTCTAGATTAAGATCTAATGCTGCTTGGGCTGCATTAAATAGTGCTTTTGCCTTTGTATTGCACTCCTTATATTCATTAATTGGAATGGAGTCTGCAACGATACCAGCGCCAGCTTGAACATACATTTTCTTATCTTTTATGATTGCTGTTCTCAAGGTAATACACGTATCCATATCACCACGTGCTGAAAAATATCCAACGCAACCTGCATATATGTTTCTTGAGTCCATTTCAAGCTCTTCAATTATTTCCATAGCTCTTATTTTAGGAGCACCTGAGACAGTGCCTGCTGGAAACCCTGCTTTTAATACATCGATTACGCTATTCTTGGGATCTAATATACCAGTTACATTTGAGACTATATGCATTACGTGACTATATAACTCAATGAAGAATTTGTCTGTAACAGCAACACTACCTTTTTTTGAGACCTTTCCGACATCATTTCTTCCAAGGTCAAGAAGCATCAGATGTTCTGCTAATTCTTTTGGGTCGGATAATAGAGACTCTTTATTTTTATTATCCTCAATATCATTTTTACCCCTCGGTCGTGTACCGGCTATAGGTCTGACAGTAATTTCATCATCAAATAATCTAATTAGAATTTCTGGACTTGATCCCACAACAGAAAAGTTTTCAAAATTAAGGTAAAATAAAAACGGTGATGGGTTAATTCTGCGTAATGATCTATATAGTTCGAATGGGGGCAAATGAAAATCTGATTCAAATCTTTGACTCAGTACAACTTGGAAGATATCACCATCAAAAATATATTTCTTAGCTTTTTCAACCATATCCAAATAAGTATTTTTTGGAGTGTTGGATTTTATTTCTACCTTTTGTTGATCCACGGGTTCATAATTATCTCTTAAAGGTTGAGATAGAAGATCCAAGATCTCTTGAATTGATTGATTTGATTGATTTAAGATATCATCATATGTTTTATTGTTATCATACCTTAGTGTTGAAATTATAGATAATTCATCTTTTAAATTATCAAATATAATAATCAATGATGGTCTAATTAATAATGAGTCCGGCAACACTTCATCTTTTTTTAATTTTTGAGGAATATTTTCAATTAATTTAATATTATCATATCCAATATATCCAAAAACTCCTGCTGCCATCCTTGGTAATGGTTTTGGTAGATCAATATAAGAATCATCTAATAATTTTTGTAGAGAAAGAAAAGTATTGTCATTTTCTGTTGTGTAGTCATCATATTCATTACTTTTTTTATATGCAATGTTCCTATTTGATTTCCACCATAAGTCTGGTTTCATTCCAATAATTGAATATCTGCCCCTCTTTGTTCCTCCTTCGACCGATTCTAATAGAAAAGTATTTTTATGAGAGGGAAGTCTCATCATTATAGAAACAGGATTTACTGTGTCAGAAACAATTGTTTTCCAGATTACTTGTGTGACTTTATTATCATATAATTTTTGAGAGCTACTCATATTTAATTACAGATTTTGATTATTGAACAATCTATTAATATTTTCCTGATAGATTTTTACGTCATAATTTTTTTCAATAGATATTAGAAACTGCTCAAATAAGTCATTTTTGAATTGCATATTAATATTATCATTAAATTTGGCATCTCTTGATATAAGGTTATCTTTATTTGGAATTATTTCTACAACTTTTCCCACTAAAATATCTTCATTTGATTTACCAACAATAACACCACCCAGATCAGAGCTTAAAATTCTATCATTAAATTCATCTGTAAACTCTTTAATGGGGTTATTTCTGCTGAATGGCTCAGTAGACTGGATTGAAGTTTCATATTCTGAGAGAACAGAAGTTACCTCTAAATCTTTTTCAAGCCTATCTTTCAGAAGATTAACTATTTCAGTCTCTTTTTCATTTTTCCTCTTATCTATCATATCTTTTGTAACAAAATTACGTACATTTTTGAAAGTTTTTATGTAAGGTTCATTTATAGAATTTAATTTGATCCATATAAAGCTATCATCGGTCTCTGTGACTTCAATATAGTCATCCAAGTTTGTGGTAAATAGTTTTTCTAATAATTTTTCATTCTTTATAGAACCAATTTCATTGTTATTTATATCAATACCATTGATATCTATCTTTTCAAAAGTACTGATTCCAAGATCAAAAGTTTGCGCTACATCATATAGACTTTGACCATCTAAAAATTGTTCTTCTATTTCAAAATATAACTCATCCATTAAATTCGTTGCTTCCTGCAGAGAGAGTTCATCAAAAATAGTTTCATAAACATCGTCTAATGAAGGAGTTGTTGCATCGTATATCTCATCTACGTATATCACAGAAATACCGAGCATGCCGTCTATTGGCTGACTTACAGTGTTAATTGGTTGTAAGAATGCAATATTAGCCACTTCCTCGTCTAAAATTAGCTCCTTGCTAATTATTCCAAGGTGGCTATCAACCATATTTATACCGAATTCTGATATAATTTGCTTTAAGCCTGTTTCTTTTGAAGCTTCATGAAACTTATTTGCCGTTATTAGATCATCAAAAAAGAATTGATAGAGGTCTCTATTTTCTTCAATCGAAAAAGAGTCCTTATTTTCATCAAAATAATTCTCAACTTGAAGAGATGATATTTCTATTTTTTCCTTCAGTGAATTTGGGTTAATTATAATTGCATCAAAATCTCTTGTTTCAGATTTGCGATAGCCTTTTTGGAATTTCTCATAGAACTCCTTTAATTCTCTTTCAGAAGGGGTCTTAACTAGTATTTTAGATTTTGGTATCTTGGTATACTCAATTATTCTTTTAGTATTATTAAAATCATTTATAATTTGATGGAGCGCTATTGGTATGTGAGTAGTGCCAGCAATTAGATTAAAAAGTTGATTTTGTTTATTACTATTTATCTCACTTTGTAAAAAACTCTCATCATCAAAGCCCGCGTAGGATAATAACTGCTCATATCTCGCCTTGTTGAAATTTCCATTGGATTGAAATAACTCATCGTTAATTATTTTTTCAGCTATAAAATCATCAGAAATTCCCAGCTTTAATTTATTAATTTCAATTTGTAATACCAATTTTCTAATTAAGTTTTCTAGAGCTATCTCATTAATACCGAGATCTAGAGACTCTTTTAGGGAAATTTGTTTATTTAGTTGGGAGCTAATAGTTGAGATTTGATTGTTATACTCTATCACAAGATCATCTATGCTAATTTCATAATCATCTATTTCAATGGCTACAGTTTTTTTATAATTACCAAAAATATCTTGAATGCCCCAAACGGCAAAACTTAATATTAACACACCTATTAATATTTTTACAAATGGTCCAGTTACTGATTTTCTTAATGTATTTAACATATAATTTTACCTACAATAAATCCTTGTTTGTTAATGTCGCTAATATAAGGTAATATATAAAAAAATTCTATTATTATTTGAATTTAGTTACACTTAGATATTTAATTTGAAGGACCTCAATGCAGTATCATCCGGATAAACCAATTATTGCAGGAAATTGGAAAATGAATGGATTAAGAGGTTCTAAAATAGAAATTGAAAAGTTAGTCAATTTTTTAGGAAATAATAATCAAAATAGTAATGTAATAATATTTCCACCTTATACTTTGATTTCAGATTTTGTGAATATTGCAGTAAGTTCTGATCTTTTTATTGGGTCACAAGATTGCCATCAAGTTAACCGAGGTGCCTATACTGGATCTATATCACCTGAGATGATAAAAGATCTTGGCTGTAATTTTGTCATCTTAGGTCACTCTGAGGTAAGAAATACAAAAGATGAGTCATCAATTTTAATAAGTAAGAAAGCTGAGGCTACTCATAAAAATAATCTCACTAGTATAATTTGTGTTGGCGAAGACGCTAAAAGTAGAATGCAAGGAAAACAATTAGATTATGTATCCAATCAGTTATTGAAGTCAATTCCCACATCTGCGAATATTAATAATACAGTAATTGCTTATGAACCTATTTGGGCAATTGGTACCGGAAAATCGGCGCATCTTGAGGATATAGAAATTATGCACAAACATATAATCAGTTTTTTAAATGATAGCAAAATTTTTGATAATAATCCTCCCAATGTAATATATGGTGGTTCAGTGAATGCTGATAATTCGAGAGATATTTTATCAATAGATAACGTTAATGGGGCTCTAGTTGGAGGTGCATCGTTAGACTCTGATGAGTTTATCAAAATTATACAATCCATATGAATTTTTTTTTAATGATTGTTAATCGCTAAAAACTATAGTAAATAAATAACTTATAGAGGTTAATCAATGAGTTCGTTATTATTAATATTGCATCTTGCTGTTGCTATAGTACTAGTAGGCCTTATTCTTCTTCAAAGATCAGAAGGTGGGGCTCTTGGTATTGGAGGCGGAGGTTCTGGTGGAGGAGGATTATCAGGATTCTTAAAAGGTCGAGGTCAAGCGAATGGCTTGGTTAAGTTTACAGTTCTTTTAGGAACTGTTTTTTTTATAACATCTTTAAGTCTATCAATTATTAATTCATATAATAGTAAATCTGTCATAGACAGCGTTGCTGATGACATCCTTGAAGATATAATTACTTCTGAAGATCCATCAGATAGTTCTATATCAGTTCCTATTTTGGAATAAAAATTTCAAATTTGTATTTGATAGTTACATTTAGTATTTTACTTTTCTAATATTTTTGTTAGTTTATAATTCCATGGCACGTTTTATTTTTATTACTGGTGGTGTGGTCTCTTCCTTGGGCAAGGGTTTGTCTGCAGCATCACTCGGTGCCTTACTTCAGAGTTATGGATATAGCGTAAAATTAAGAAAATTAGATCCGTACTTAAATGTTGATCCTGGGACTATGAATCCTATTCAGCATGGCGAAGTGTTCGTAACAGATGACGGCGCTGAAACAGATCTTGATCTTGGTCATTATGAGAGGTTCACTGATGTCTCTGCTTCAAAATTTGATAATATTACTAGTGGTAAAATATATCAAAGTATAATTTCAAAAGAGAGAAAAGGTGACTATCTTGGTGGTACAGTTCAAGTCATACCTCATGTGACAGATGCAATTAAAGATTTCATCTTAAATCTAACAGATGATGTCGATTTCCTACTTTGTGAAATAGGAGGAACCGTAGGAGATATTGAAGCACTTCCGTTTTTTGAAGCAATAAGGCAACTTAAAAATGAGCTTGAACCTGACAGCTGCTTATTTATGCACTTAACACTTCTTCCATTTATTGCCGCAGCAGGCGAACTAAAGACAAAGCCAACGCAGCATTCTGTAAAAGAACTCACATCAATTGGAATTCAACCTGATATAATTATTTTGAGATGTGATAGAGATATTCCAGAAGAAGAAAGAAAAAAAATATCATCATTTTGTAATGTACCATTTTCTCGTATTATACCTGCTGTAGATGTTGGGAATATTTACGATGTTCCAATGCACCTTCATCAAAATGGCTTAGATAGTGAAGTTTTGAAAATATTTCATATGCATGATAATGAAATTCAACCAAATTTCAGAAAATGGGACCAAATATCAAAAAACTCAAATTCTTTTGAAGACACAGTAAATATAACAATCGTGGGTAAGTATATTCAACTGAAAGACGCATATAAATCTCTTGACGAAGCATTGTATCATGGTGGACTCATAAATAAAGTTAAAGTTAATGTGGAATGGCTTGACTCTGAATTATTAGAAAATTCAGACCCCATCAATTATCTAAATAAAACGGATGCAATATTAATACCCGGTGGTTTTGGCAAGAGAGGAAGTATTGGTAAGATTAATGCAATTCGTTTTGCAAGAGAGAGAAAAATACCAATGCTTGGAATTTGTTTTGGTATGCAAATGGCAGTTGTTGAAATAGCCCAGAATCTATTAGATCTAAAAGATGCTAATACAACAGAATTTGTTCAGACAAAAGAACCAGTTGTTGATCTTATGACTGAATGGAAAAAAGGTCAGTTAACAGAAGTAAGAGATGAAAATACAAACCTTGGAGGCACAATGAGACTTGGAGCTTATGACGCGGTTCTTAAGAAGGGTAGTAAGGTTCATAGTATTTACCAAAAAAATGTTATAAGTGAGAGGCATAGGCACAGATGGGAAGTCAATATTAAATATAAAGATGCTTTAGAAAATAGTGGTGTTATTTTCTCCGATATGTCACCTGATGGAAACTTGCCCGAAATTATAGAACTTAAAGATCATCCATGGTTCATCGGGGTTCAATTTCATCCAGAATTAAAATCTAGACCATTTGATCCACATCCTATATTCATATCATTTATATTGGCAGCCATAGAAAAAAGCAGGTTGGTCTAAGGTAAAACGTAATGCATGACATACAGAAAATTAGAGAAAACCCAGTCAATTTCGATAATCAAATTGCAAAAAGAGGCATACTTCCTGTAAGCAGCAGTATTTTAGCCATAGATAAAGAAAAAAGAATACTTTTGACAAATATACAGGATCTTCAAAATGAACGAAGAAAATTATCCGAAAAAATCGGATCAAAAAAATCAAGTACTGGTGGTAAAGATATCGATATAGAAGGACTAATTAATAAGGTTCATGCTATAAAAGAAAGCATAAATTCTTACAATGACCAAATTTTGAAAATTGACCAGAAATTAAAAAATATTTTGCTTACGCTACCAAATCTTCCAGACGAAGATGTGCCAATTGGTGCGAATGAAGACTCTAATACTGAACTTGAAGATAGACGTTTCAAAAAAATAAAAACTAAGTCTGTTAAAGAACATTTTGAACTAAAAGGAATAGAGAACTTGATGGACTTTGAAACTGCTGCAAAGGTTTCTGGTTCTCGATTTGTTTTTTTGAAAGGTCAAATTGCTATGCTTGAAAGGGCACTTGGACAATTCATGCTGGATACTCACGTAATTGAAAATAAACTTGTAGAAGTTTCACCTCCAATAATTGTTAATAATAACTCAATGCTTGGGACAGCCCAACTACCCAAATTTGAAGAGGACCAATTTCAGGTTGTTCTTCATAATCATGAAAAAGCTGCAACTGAGAATAGAAAATGGCTTATTCCAACTGCTGAAGTATCTCTGACAAATATGGTAAGAGATAAAATTACTGAGAAAAAAGAATTACCACTCAGGTATGTGGCTTTAACCCAATGCTTTAGAGCTGAAGCTGGAGCAGCTGGGCGGGATACTCGGGGTATGATTAGGCAGCATCAGTTTCAAAAAGTTGAAATGGTGTCTATTACAGAACCTGAGTTATCTGCTCAGGAACATGAAAGAATGTTAGCATGTGCAGAAATTATACTTAAAAAACTAGATTTGCCTTATCGTGTGATGGTTCTATCAACAGGTGATATGGGTTTTTCAGCTAGAAAAACATTTGATTTGGAGGTTTGGTTGCCGGGTCAAAATTCTTACAGGGAAATATCCAGTATTTCTAATTGTGGAGATTTTCAAGCTAGGAGAATGATGGCAAGATATAAATTTAGTGAGAAAGATATAAGATACCTGCATACGCTTAATGGTTCTGGTATTGCTGTAGGTCGGGCAATGATTGCAGTGATAGAGAATTACCAAACATCTGAGGGTGTTATTGTTCCAGACGCTTTAAGAAAATATATGAATGATATTAATTTAATAAAACTCTGATTAATTATAGAAATGAAAAATTTAAAAATCCTAATAACAAATGATGATGGTATTAATGCACCAGGTATAAAACTCCTAAATAAAGTCGCTAGAGAATTTTCGGATGATATCACAATTATTGCACCTGAAAGAGAGCAGAGTGGAAGGTCTCAAGCAATGTCACTCTCGGATATAATACGATTAAGGCAGCATGAGGAAAAAGTATATTCAATATCAGGCACCCCAACAGATTGTGTTATGTTAGCAATAAAACAATTAATGAAAGATGACAAACCTAACCTTATTTTATCTGGTGTTAATAGGGGGCAAAATTTAGCTGATGATATAAACTATTCCGGTACTATCGGAGCTGCCATGGAGGGGGCTATTCATGGTATTAAATCTATTGCATTTAGCCAGGTATTTAATATTCATAATGAAGGTAAGGATGCGTTTGATGCATCTAAAAAAAATCTTTCTACAATATTAAAGAAACTAATTACAATGGAATATAGTAATAACGTTGTTCTAAATGTAAATTTTCCAGATGTTTTTGAGTGTAATCTCACTCATGAATTTACATACCAAGGAAAAAGAGATGTGCCAGCACATACCATGGAAGAAAGAATAGATCCAAGGGGGCAAAAATATTATTGGATTGGGTTTAAGAGAGCAAAGGGTGGCATTAAAGCTAATACTGATCTTGCAGCCATATATAATGGTAATATTTCAATCACACCAGTGAGCGCTAATCGGACTGATGTCAATACTTTAGGAAAGCTCAGTTAGTAAATTTTTTTATTATAAAAAATAATCATAGAAATATAATATTAACTAATTTTTACTAAATTTAAACTGATGTTCGTTTTAAAAATAAAATCACAGTATATACCTATCTTCTGTTTAGTAACTTTGATATTTTTAACTTCCTGTAGTTCAAATATGCATAGGTTCACGAAAGATCAGGACTTCAACCAAATAAAGAGTAGTAAAAACTTCAATGAAAGCATTCAAAAACCTGCAAATGGTAATATCAACTCTTCAGGTCAATGGATTGTACGAAATAGTGATACACTTCAATCAATTTCCCAAGAGACAGGGGTTAGCATAGAAGATATAGCATACTATAATTCTTTAAAGTTTCCATATGATCTGAAAGATGGAACCGTTTTATATGTTGGCAGTGTCAATAACCATGGCGTTTCTAGTCTTAATTCTGTATCGACAAGTATTGATAGCACAGGATCTAATGTGCAAGAGAGTAATAAATATATTGTAAAAGCTGGAGATACACTATCTTCAATTGCTAGTAGATTTAATTTAAGCACAGATTTTTTAATAGAAATAAATAATATTGATAATCCGCAATATATTTCCATTGGACAGATAATAGAATTAAAGCCCGAGGATATATCTAATAATACCAATACTTTATTCCCTATTGTAAATAAAACCAATAATATAGAGCAATCCGAGAACCTAAGCCAAAAAGAAGAAAAAACTCAAATAAAGGATCCTCAATTTCGTTGGCCAGTTTATGGAAGAGTAGTTTATGCTTTTGGTGAAGAGCTTGATGATAGAATAAATAATGGAATATATATAAGTGCACCATCCGGATCTGATGTGAATGCCTCAGAAAGTGGAGTGGTTACTTTTGTTGGAGCAAGGGAACATTTTGGCAATCTTATTATTGTTAAGCACCCAAATAGCTGGGTCTCAACATACGCTCACTTAGGAAGTGTCAATGTTATAATTGGTGAAAAGATTAGAAAGGGCCAGCCAATTGGTATAGTTGGTATGACTGGTTCAATTAATAGCCCACAGTTATATTTTGAGATTAGAAGGGGAACAATAGTTCAAAATCCAGAAGATTTTTTGGATTAATAAATACTAATATTATTCTTTGAAGCCAAGTCTGTTATAAATTGCCATGCAACTCTTCCAGACCTTGATCCTCGTCCAGCTGCCCAAGATATGGCATTAGCTTCCAATTCTGTATCTTTAATTGTAATTTTGAAATAACTTGCATAAGCTTTAATCATAGAAAGATACTGTTCTTGTGAGCAGTTATGAAATCCTATCCATAAACCAAATCTATCGGAAAGAGACACTTTTTCTTCTATTGCCTCAGAAGGGTTAATTGCAGTAGAGGTCTCATTCTCAATCATTTCACGAGCCATTAAGTGTCGTCTATTTGATGTGGCATAAAATACAACATTTACTGGTCGCCCCTCTATTCCCCCTTCAAGTGCAGTTTTCAATGATTTATAAGTTGTGTCTTCATTATCAAAAGAAAGGTCATCACAAAAAACAATAAAGTTCGTTTTTTTCTGTTGCTTTAATTCCTGTAATATATCTGGTAAGTCTTTTATATCCTCCCTATGAATCTCTATGAGTACTAGTTTATTGGTAGAATTTTTCGATAATTTATTATGAACGGCCTTAATCAAAGAACTTTTTCCCATACCTCTTGCCCCCCAGAGAAGTGCATTATTTGCTGGAAGTGACTTTGAAAATCTCTCTGTATTGTCATAGAGTAAAGCAATATTTTGGTCAATTCCTTTCAGAAGCTCAAGTGGGACTGCATTAACCGACTTTACTGGCTTGAATGATTTAAGCTCAGTAAGCCACATAAATGCATTGGCAGATTCCCAATCGACATCAGGAATATTACTAATATAAGTTTTCTCTAGTATTTGTCTTATTTTTGAGATTTCAGATATAAGTTTATCATTGTGATTTGTCATTTTCACCCAGTATCAAATTTATCATTTAATAATTTTGTATTAACCTATATATATTATATAAATGTTAATTGGAAATATATTTTTCTTTCTATTTTATTGAACAATTTTATTAAACGGTGAAATAATTATGATTACACAAGCATACGCGGCAACACAACCTGGTGGAGGGGATATATTTTTGCAATTACTCCCATTCCTTCTTATTTTTTTTATTATATACTTCTTAATACTCAGGCCTCAGCAAAAAAGAGTAAAAACTCATAAAGCTATGATTGATAATCTAAAGAAGGGTGACTCAGTTATTGTTGGTGGCTTAATCGGTAAGATTTCAAAAGTTATGAATGAAGATGAAATTGAAATCGAAATATCTGATAACGTTAAGGTAAAAGTTATTAGAGCTATGGTATCTGATTTAAAAAAGTAAAAATATATCTATGGACATTCTATGCTTTATTTCTCTAAATTTAAATCACTAACAGTAATTATAGTTTCCTTTCTTGGAATTATTTTTGCTTTCCCAAATTTATTGTCTTCGGAGAAAATAGATTCTTTGCCAAGTATCTTTCCATCAAAGCAAATAAATCTTGGTTTGGACTTAAGAGGGGGTTCACATCTTTTAATTGAGGTTGATGCATCAGTAATAGCATTAGAGAGAATAGATAATATATACAATGATTTAAGATTAGAATTAAGAAAAGAGAACATTTCCCTTGCTGAAATAGATCAAAGAAATGATCAAATAGTACTCTCATTATCTAATTTATCCTCTGCCGAAAAATTAAGAGATATTTTAGAGGATTTATCACAAGATATTGTTGGTATAAATCCTTCAGTTCAAAACAATCAAGAATTAGATGTTGTAGAAGTAACACAAAACTCATACGTTATTAAGCTAACCGAAGCCGCAATAGACTCATTAACACGAAGATCAGTTGACCAGTCAATAGAGATTGTAAGAAGAAGAATCGATGAGCTTGGAACAAAAGAACCTTCAATTCAGAGACAGGGAAAGTCTCGAATAATTATTCAAGTTCCAGGTTTGGATAACCCACAAAGACTAAAAGAGTTATTGGGAACTACCGCAAAGATGACATTCCATCTGATGGATCCCTTAGCAGATGTTGACGATATTCCTCGTTCTTCAATGTTACTATATTCACGAGACAATAATCAAACACCGTATATTGTTATGAGAAGATCTATGATCGGTGGAGATAATCTTGTTGACGCACAACCTGGATTTGATTCTCAAACAAATCGACCTGTTGTAAATTTCAGATTCGATGGTCAGGGCGCACGGAAGTTTGGTAAAATAACTACCGATAACGTTGGCAAACCATTTGCAATTGTTCTAGATAATGAAGTTATATCTTCTCCTATTATTAATGAGCCGATATTGGGAGGTTCAGGAATGATATCAGGAAGTTTTACTGTCCAAGAAGCTAATGATCTTGCAATTTTATTAAGAGCCGGTGCCTTACCAGCCCCTCTAATAATATTGGAGGAGAGGACTGTAGGTCCAGATTTAGGAGCAGACTCAATTAAAGCAGGAAAAATTGCAGCTCTATTAGGTCTATTGTTTGTTTTACTATATATGTTTATTTCATATGGAAGATTTGGAATTTACTCCAATATTTCTCTTGCTATCAATTTATCACTAATTATTGCAATTTTATCTTTACTCCAAGCAACCCTTACATTACCTGGGATAGCTGGAATAATTCTTACTATTGGTATGGCGGTAGATGCTAATGTACTGATCTTTGAGAGAATTCGAGAGGAGTTAAATAATAAAAAATCTCCAATTAATGCTATTGATAATGGATATAAAAGAGCTTTAACAACTATTTTGGATGCAAACATTACAACATTTATTGCTGCAATAATTCTATTTCAATTGGGTTCAGGTCCTATCAAAGGCTTTTCTATAACACTTGCTATCGGGATAATCACATCTGTATTTACGGCTTTTACTGTTACCCGGTTTATGGTTGCAAGATGGATTCGAAAGTCAAACCCTAAAGAGATTAGTATTTAATAGGAGTTCCAAATGATAAAGCCAATTAAACTCATTAAAATTGATACTCATATTAATTTTTTATCTAAAGCAAAAATTTTGATAACATTTTCTATTATCTTAATGGTGATATCTATTGCTCTTTTATTCGTTAAGGGTCTAAATTACGGAATAGACTTCAAGGGGGGAACGTTAATTGAAGTACAAAAAACATCAGGCCTTGCTGATGTAGCATCTGTAAGGTTAAGTTTAAAATCACTAGATCTTGGTAATACTCAGTTGCAAGAGTTCGGCAAAGAGACAGATTTACTAATTAGAGTTGAGCAAATGAATGACAAAGAAGGTGAACAACAAAAAATTATTAAAGCAATATCTAATGTTATTAGCTCTGAATATACTATAAGAAGAGTGGAAGTTGTCGGACCAAAGGTCTCGGCAGAACTTATAAGAAAAGGTGTTATTGCAGTTTTTTCGGCAATTTTTTCTGTATTGATCTATATTTGGTTCAGGTTCGAGTGGCAATTTAGTATTGGTGCAATAAGTGCTTTAGTACATGATATAATAATTACTATCGGAGTTTTTTCATTACTTCAACTAGAGTTCAATCTTTCTATAATAGCTGCTCTATTAACGATAGTTGGATACTCCCTAAATGATACTGTTGTGATATACGATAGGATTAGAGAAGAACTTAGAAAATATAAAAAAATGCCTCTTTTTGAATTGGTAAATCAGGCATTAAATCTAACTTTATCCAGAACACTCATGACTTCAATAACAACACTACTGGCACTTATGTCTTTGTATCTTTTTGGAGGAGAGGTTATTAAGGGTTTCACTTTTGCAATGATTTGGGGTGTGCTAATTGGAACATATTCCTCAATTTTTATTGCTTCTCCGATTTTAATTAAATTAAATGTAAAGCGAGACTGGTCAAAGAAAGATGATTAGTTCATTCCATATAATGTCCCATTGAACCAATTTTTATAGTCATGGAGAGCTCTTTCAGAGAGCATTTCTTTCTTCTTCTTATCTCTTATTTTTTTTGGTAATTTTCTAATATTTTTAATATCAACAGTTTCAAATAAACCAAAATTTATATTCATAGGCTGGAAATTCTTAACTTCATCTTTTCTTGTTATATATCTTAATAAACTTCCGATTGCCGTTGTACTGGGAATTTCATTTTCAATCTTGTGATTTAATTTATTAGACATGAATATTCCAGCCATTAATCCAATTGCAGTCGACTCAACATAGCCTTCAACACCTGTGATTTGTCCCGCAAATTTTATTCTTTCATCACCGATTAGGCTAAGATTATAATTTAATAATGCAGGACTATTAATATATGTATTACGATGAATGCCTCCTAATCTCGCAAATTTTACATTCTCCAATCCAGGAATTTGACTGAAAATATCTGTTTGATTTGAATATTTTATTTTTGTTTGAAAACCAACCATATTATACAAAACACCCGCCATATCATCTTGTCTTAATTGAACAACTGCATATGGCTCTTCTTTTGCATTGTGAATATTATTAAGCCCAAATGGTTTCATTGGACCGTGTCGCAGAGTTTCAATGCCACTTTTTGCAATCACTTCGATCGGTAAGCAGGAGTCAAAATATGGTGTTTCTAATTCCCATTCATGAAAAATAGTACTGTCAGCATCAATAAGATCATTAACAAACTTATTATACTGTTCCATATTCATTGGACAATTTATGTAATCATTTGTAGATCCCGTAGGTCCTATTTTATCATAGCGAGATTGTTCCCATGCAATAGACATATCTATTGACTCTTTATATACAATTGGAGCTATTGCATCAAAAAAATATAATGAGTCCTTGTTATGTTTATTGAGCATATAATTTGAGAGATTTTCAGATGTCAGAGGTCCTGTTGCCACTATTACATTTTCCCAGTCATCTGGAACCGACGTAACTTCTTTGTTAATTATTTTTATATTTTGATGTGCAGTAATACATTTAGTAATTTCATTTGAGAACAGTTCTCTATCAACAGCTAAAGCAGATCCAGCAGGAACTTTGAACTTATCAGCTATAGACATAATTAGTGATTTGCTTATTCTTAATTCTTCATGAAGAATCCCAACAGCATTTGCTTTAACCTCGTCTGATCTAAATGAGTTTGAGCATACTAATTCAGCTAAATTTGAAGTTTTATGTGCAGCTGTCGTAATTTTAGGTCTCATTTCATATAAATTTACATTATTACCTCTATTAGCTAGTTGCCAAGCTGCTTCGCAACCGGCTAAACCTCCACCAATTATATGAACTATAGGCATTTAATTAATACTCATATTTTTTAATTAATATTTAAAGAACTTACACTATTGATATAAATATGAAAAATTTTTTTTTAATATTTTATTTTCTTATACCTTTCTTTTTAGTTTCTTGTACTGGGCAATATTCTCCTATGAATACTAAGTACCCAACAATAAATGAGTATCTTGTTTCAATGAATATAGAAACTAAAGACGAAAGTGACGTTGTCGTATGCTCGGGTTATAACTGTAATTACATTACTCAGATTTATTTTTCAGAAAGTGACTTATTTTCCATAAAGAAGATATTTAAAGAAGTAAACGGAAGAACTAGCTATGAGGAAAGGCAAATGATTGCTGCAGCAATCGCTACAATGGAGGTAATAACTGGAGATATTGTTGGAACAAAAAATGATAAGGGTGGGGTTTTAGAAAATCATCATATTGGAAATCCAGAAAAACAAGACTGTGTTGATGAATCTGCTACATCAACTAGTTACTTATTGTTCCTTCAGAAAAATGAATTAATTTTTTTACATGATGTTGTAGTTCCTCAAGCAAGAGGAGCACTTATTGATGGAAGGTGGCCACATTTTAGTGCGGTCATCAGGGAAAAACTCTCTGGACAACAGTATGTAGTTGATTCTTGGTATAGAGATAATGGACTCCCACCAGTAATAATAGAATTAAAAAAATGGATCTATGATTGGAGAAGTTCTAGTAAGGTTAATAATGAGCAATTAAGTTGATGACTTTAAAATTTCATTTAGGTATTTTGCTGTATAACTTTTTTTAAATTTAATTAAGTCATCTGGTTTTCCCTCTGCAACGATTTTTCCGCCTCCATCTCCACCTTCTGGTCCCATATCAATAATCCAGTCGGCACTCTTTATTACATCTAAATTATGTTCTATTACGATTACACTGTTACCCTTTTCAACTAAATCACTGAGAATATTTATTAATTTTGCGACATCATGAAAATGAAGCCCTGTTGTTGGCTCATCTAAAATATACAAGGTATTACCTTTTGGTTTTCGTGAAAGCTCTTTAGATAATTTAATTCTTTGTGCCTCTCCACCAGATATAGTTGTAGCTGATTGCCCGATCTTTATATAATCGAGCCCCACATCTTGAAGCATAGCTAATTTATCTTTTATTGAGGGTATCGCTTTAAAAAAGTCAACAGCTTCAAAAACTGTCATATCCAGTATATCTGATATTGTTTTATTTTTATATTTTACTTCAAGTGTTTCTCTATTGTACCTTTTGCCATTGCAGACATCGCAAGTGACGTAAACATCCGAAAGAAAATGCATTTCAACCTTTATAACTCCATCTCCTTCACAGTTCTCACATCTACCACCTTTTACGTTAAAGGAAAATCTTCCAGGTTTATAACCTCGAGCTTTTGATTCAGGTAGATTTGCAAACCATTCTCTGATAGGTGTAAAAGTCCCAGTATATGTCACCGGGTTGGATCTTGGAGTTCTCCCAATTGGAGATTGATTAATTTCGATAATTTTATCAACATTCTCTGAACCAATTAAATCTCTAAAATTATCACCTATTTGCCCCATACGTGATAATTTATCATCTAAACTTTGATATAAAATATTATTTATTAGTGTGGATTTTCCTGATCCAGATACACCTGTCACACATAAAAAAACTCCCAAAGGAAATTCAATATCAATATTTTCAAGATTATTTTCCTTTGCTCCTAAAATTTTTATAAATTTTTTAGCTTTTCTTCGTTTTTTAGGTATTGGGATTGAAAGAGTACCATTTAAATATTGCCCAGTTATAGAAGATTTTGTATTTTTAATTTTAGCTAAGGATCCCTCCGAGACAATACTCCCGCCATTAACACCAGCACCAGGTCCAATATCAACTATATGATCTGCTTTATGAATAGCCTCTTCATCGTGCTCAACAACAATAACAGTATTTCCCAAATCCCGGAGTGTTGTAAGAGTTTTTAGAAGTCTTCCATTATCCCTTTGATGTAGTCCAATTGAAGGTTCATCTAATACATAAATTACACCAGACAACTTAGACCCAATTTGACTTGCTAATCTAATTCTCTGGGCTTCACCCCCTGATAATGTACTAGAGGAGCGTGATAAGGTTAGGTAATCAAGACCAACTTCAAGGAGAAACGTTAATCTATCTTGAATTTCCTTTATCAGTGGAGCAGCAATTTTCTTGTTATTTTCACTAAGTGTAACATTCAGATTTGAAACCCACTTTATTGAATCTTTTATTGACATTGCTGTCAATTGACTAATATCTGTATGATTTACTTTTACACTAAGGGCATTTGAACTTAATCTCTTGCCACTACATTTTTTACAAGTTTGAAGTGACTGGTATCGTGATAATTCTCTATACTTATATCTCGATTTGACTTGCTTTATAGCCTTATTTATACTCGTAATTATTCCTTCAAATGGTTTATTTAAGTTATATTTATCATTCTCATGTGTGTATGAGAATTCAATATTTTCATTATTTGAACCATATAAAAGAAGCTCATGTATTTTAGGATTAAGATTTTTCCAAGGTGTGTTGATATTAAATTTATAATTACTGGCAATAGATTGAATAGTTTCTAGTATGAGTCTTGAGTTTACATTTTTCCATGGTTTTATTGCCCCATCAGCTATAGAAAGATCAGGATTTGAAATTATTTTTTTTGGATCAGCTGAGTAAACACTGCCCAAACCATCACAACCATTACAAGCACCGATGGGGCTATTAAATGAAAAAAGTCTTGGTTCTATTTCACCGAGACTAAATCCCGAAACTGGGCATGCAAATTTTGTTGAGAATATGACTCTTTCATGGGTCAGATTTTTTGTAGTATTAATTTTTTTTTCTGATTTTAATGATTTATCAGGAAATTCAATAATGACTTGAGACTCAGAGTATTTTAAACCTGTTTCTATGGAGTCTGCTAATCTTGTTGGGTCTATGTTTCCTGTAACTAACCTATCAATTACAATATCAATATCATGTTTTATATTTTTTTCGAGTTTTGGAAAATTATCACTCTTGTAAAATACACCATCTATCTTAACCCTTTGAAAGCCAGCTTTTCTTATTTTTTGTAACTCAGTCTGAAATTCACCTTTTTTTTCTTTTGCTATGGGAGATAAAATTAGAATTTTTTCATCATTTTTAAGTTTTAATATTTGGTCTATCATATCAGATACAGTTTGTGCTTCGATAGGAAGACCTGTTGCAGGTGAATAGGGTATGCCAACTCTTGCATATAGTACCCTTAAATAATCATATATCTCAGTCACAGTTCCCACAGTTGATCTTGGGTTTTTTGATGTAGTTTTTTGTTCGATAGATATAGATGGCGATAAACCTTCTATACTCTCAACTTTTGGCTTATCCATCATTTCAAGGAATTGACGAGCATAAGAAGATAGGCTTTCAACATATCGTCTTTGACCTTCAGCATATATGGTGTCAAAAGCTAAACTAGATTTACCAGACCCAGATAATCCAGTAAAAACAACAAGTTTTTCTTTTGGTACATTTACCGAAACATTTTTTAAATTATGTTCCGAGGCACCAATTATTTTTATGTATTTATTTATTTTAACGATTCCATAAAGAACTAGTAGGTTTCAACAATATAATAACTAATTATGGATATTTAAATATAAATTTTCATAATTTAAGAATATAATTATACTTATTAAGGAGTTATATATTATGGCAGGAAGTTTAAATAAAGTTCAACTCATTGGAAGATTGGGAAATGACCCAGAAATAAGGGCTACTCAAGATGGAAAATCAATTTGTAGTTTTAGTGTGGCCACGTCCGAAACTTGGAGAGATAAAAACACAAATGAAAGAAAAGAACGAACAGAGTGGCATAAAGTTGTAATTTTTAATGAAAATTTATCTAAAATTGCCGAGCAATACGTAAAAAAGGGATCACAAATATACATAGAAGGTCAACTGCAAACTAGAAAGTGGGGCGAGCCAGGCCAAGAAAGATATACTACTGAAATTGTATTGCAAAACTTTAGTGGGAATCTTACGTTACTCGGAAATGCAAGTGAAAATTCAGCATCGATGCCAAGTTCTTCTGCATCACCTATTCAAAAAAGTGAAAGTAACCAGATCAGTGACACTACTGTAGAAACTATTGCAGACGAATTTGATGATGAAATACCATTTTAATCAATTAAGTTTCAGATCTTCAACAGAAAGATAGAGTATTTACGATAATAACTTTCTACAGGGTCTAATTACCTGATATCATTTATATATATTTTGATTCGTATAGTAGTTTAAAAATTGACAGAAGACGATACAAATTCAGCTCCAAATCCTAAGACAGGTATTGTGCCTGTTACTATAGAAAGTGAAATGAGCTCGTCATACCTGGATTATGCAATGAGCGTAATCGTGTCACGAGCTATTCCTGATGTTAGAGACGGACTTAAGCCAGTTCACAGGAGAATACTCTTCTCGATGAACCAAATGGGCTTAGACCACAACAAACCTTATCGAAAATCAGCAAGGGTAGTTGGGGATGTTATAGGTAAGTATCATCCTCATGGTGACTCAGCTGTTTACGAGTCACTTGTCAGAATGGCACAATCTTTCTCGATGAGAGCACCTTTGGTAGACGGTCAAGGTAATTTTGGGTCTATTGATGGTGACCGTCCTGCTGCAATGCGCTATACAGAGTGCAGATTAGATAAAATAACCACTCTTATGCTTGAGGATATAGATAAAGATTGTATTGCCTATCAAGAAAATTATGATGGATCTGAGAGCGAGCCATCAGTTTTACCTTCAAAATTTCCGAACCTGCTCATAAATGGTGCTGGAGGTATTGCAGTTGGAATGGCAACTAACATTCCCCCTCACAATTTAACGGAGGTTATAGATGGATGTGTTGCAATACTTAAAAACCCCAATACCACAGAAGAAGAGCTCAATGCAATCATCCCAGGACCAGATTTCCCTACTGGTGGAATGATAATTGGAAGAACAGGAATTCGAAGTGCACAGCAAACTGGAAGGGGATCAGTTATAGTAAGAGGAAAGGCGGAAATTGAAACACAAAATAATAGAAATTCAATAATCATTACTGAAATTCCATATCAAGTTAATAAATCAAACCTTATCGAAAAAATTGCTGATCTCGTCAGGGAAAAGAAAATTGAAGGAATTGCAGATATTAGAGATGTATCTGATAGGCATGGGATAAGAGTAATTGTTGAACTAAAAAAAGATGCCGAGTCCGATGTCATATTAAACCAATTATATAAATTTACACCACTGCAATCTTCATTTGGTTGCAACATGGTAACTCTAAATTCTGGTAAACCAGAATTACTCTCATTGAGGCAGATAATTGATGCTTTTCTTGAATTCAGGGTTGAAATCGTTGTAAAGAGAACAACTTATCTTCTAAATAAATCTCGTGATAGAGCTCATGTTCTTGTTGGTTTAGCAATTGCAATTGCCAATATTGATGAGATTATATCAGTAATTAGATCATCTCCAGATCCTGCCACCGCGCGTGACTATATGTTAAAAAAGAAGTGGATACCAAAAAATGTAGACTCACTCATAAAATTGATAGATGATCCGCGCCATAAAATTGCTGAAGATGGATCATATATGCTATCAATTGAACAGGTTCAGGCGATTCTTGATCTACGATTACAGCGTTTAACAGCAATAGGTCGAGATGAGATAGAAAAAGAATTAAATTCAATTGGTCAAGATATAAAGAAATATCTCGAAATATTATCTAATCGACAGGTTTTAGATAATATTATTGAAGAGGAATTAAATAATTCCAAAGACTCCTTTGGGAACCCACGTAGAACTGAAATTATGGATATAGAATTAGATGTTGATGATGAGGATCTTATTCCTAAACAAGATGTTGTTATCACAGTAAGCCATAAGGGCTATATAAAGCGGGTTCCATTATCAACCTACCGAAGCCAGCGAAGAGGTGGTAAGGGGCGTGCTGGAATGAGTACACGAGATGAAGATTTTGTTACTCAAATCTTTGTAGAAAATACACATACGCCAATATTATTTTTCTCGTCTACTGGAATTGTATATAAGATGAAAGGTTATAAGCTGCCGCAAGGTACACCTCAATCTAAAGGAAAGGCTATGATAAACCTTCTTCCACTTGGTGAAGGTGAAAATATAACAACCATAATGCCATTACCTGAAAATGAAGAAGAGTGGGAAAACCTTCTTTTAATGTTTACTACAGAGAATGGTAATGTAAGAAAAAATAAACTTAGTGATTTTGTGGATGTAAGATCAAATGGTAAAATCGCTATGAAGCTTCAAGGTGATGATAAAATCAAATCTGTAGAAACCTGCACGGACAATGATGATATTCTAATTACCACATCAAAGGGCCAATGTATTAGGTTCAGGGTAAAAGATGTTAGGTTATTTGTCGGTAGATCATCAACAGGTGTCAGAGGAATTAAACTTGCAAAAGATAATAGAGTTATATCAGCTACTATCATTAATGCATTAAATGCAACCACAGAAGAAAGATTAGCTTACATCAAAATGAGTAAAGCGGTTCGGGGTGATTTAGAGCAGGAAGTTGAGATTAATGAGGACTCTATTGAAGACGCCGATCCTACAGTGTTAAGTGATGAGAAATATGCAGAGATGGGGGCATCAGAACAATTTATATTATCCATTTCAAATAATGGCTTTGGAAAGAGAACATCAACGTATGAATACAGAGTTACAGGGCGAGGCGGTAAGGGGATTATTGCAATGGTAGTAAACGAAAGGAATGGTGATTTATCTGATTCTTTTCCTGTAGATCCATCAAATCAAATCATATTAGTAACTGACAAAGGTAAATTAATAAGATGCCCTGTTGATGATATTAGAATTGCGTCAAGATCGACCCAAGGTGTGAAAATTTTTGATATTGACAATGAAGAGCAAGTAGTCTCCGTTGAGCGATTGGGTGATATTGAGGCTGATGATGATAGTGAGGCCGATCATATTGAGGACTTGGATGATGAGTAAATGTTTCTTTCCGGGATCATTCGATCCATTTACACTTGGGCATCAGAATATAATTAAAAAGGTATCAACTATTACCGATCATTTGGTTGTAGGTATTGGAAATCACCATGATAAAAATAGCCTACTTGACATTAAAATTAGGGAAAAGCTAATCAGAGAATCTGTTGATGCTTTAGTCATTAAAAATCTAAAAATCGATATAGTACAATTTGACTGTCTCCTAATTGATGCTGCAAAAAAAAATAATTGTAATCTAATTGTGCGAGGGATTCGAGATACATCTGATTTAAATTATGAGCTCAGAATGTATAATACTAATCGTAAGATGAGCAATAATATTGAGACTTTTTTTATGGCTACTGATAATAACCTTAATCACATATCATCAAGTCTTGTAAGACAGATTTATAAGTTAGGTGGCCAAATTGATACCTTGGTTCCATCAACGGTAAATAAATACTTGATTAGTAATATTAATTCTATTACCAAGAATATATAAATAAATGAAAAAAATATTATTTACATTATTATTAATTATTTTTATGAAGGATGCTATGGCTGAAAATACAAATGAAAAACTACTATTAGAATTAACTCATGGAGAAGTCGTAATTGAACTGCATAGTGATGTTGCTCCACTGCATGTTGAAAGAATAAAACAACTTACTAAAGAGGGTTTCTATGATGGAATTGTATTCCATCGAGTAATAGAAGGGTTTATGGCGCAAACAGGGGACCCCACTGGAACTGGTATGGGTGGTTCAAATTATCCAGATGTAATTGCTGAGTTCTCCAATAAGCCATTTGAACGAGGTACAATCGGTATGGCGCGCTCTAGTAACCCAAATAGTGCTAATAGCCAGTTTTTTATATGTTTCAAACCAGCACCTTTCTTAAACGGACAATATACAGTATGGGGAACTGTTGTTGATGGCATGGATTATGTGGATGCAATTGCAAGAGGTGAGCCTCCAGTTGAGCCTGATAAAATTGTCAGAATGTCACTTATAGAAGAATAAAATCTAGTCCTGTGGATTTAAAATTATTTGATTTTCAACTCGATAAAAATAAAATTGCATTGGAGCCTGTTTCACCAAGGGATCATTCTAGACTTTTAGTTTTAGATAAGAATTATAGTGATTTAAATTTCTATGACCTACCATCATTTTTAGACGCCGGTGATACGCTTGTGCTTAATGAAACAAAAGTCATCCCTTCTTATTTTGAATGTATTAGAAAACGTGCTGATAAATCCTCAAAAATTAAATTAAACCTTATAAAAGAACTTGAGGATGGATCTTGGCTTATTTTGGTGAAGCCAAAAAAACGCGTAAGGATAAATGATAAAATAATATTTTCAGCAACTGATGAAATTGAAGCAATAGTCCTTGCATTTGAGGAGGATGACCATGTAAAGATATCTTTTAATTTAGACAAGGAAAAATTAATTAAGTGGATTTTTGTTAATGGAACAATGCCCTTGCCGCCTTATATAATGTCTCAAAGAGATATTAAAAAAGAAGATGAGTTAGATTATCAAACTGTATATGCGAGAACTCATGGTTCAGCTGCAGCTCCAACCGCAGGACTCCATTTCACAGAAAATTTAATAGAAGAAATTAAGTCTAAAGGGGTAAATATATGTACAGTTATTCTGCATGTTGGGTCAGGTACTTTTTCCCCTATAAAGACAAACGATATTCTCGATCATAAGATTCATTCTGAGTGGTGCTGTTTGGGAGCTGATCAAGTAAAAATTTTGAATCAGACCAAAGAAAACAATAATAAGATTGTAGCTGTAGGCACAACTAGTATGCGAATTTTAGAAACTGCTGTTAATATGGAAGGTGTATTTTCTGAATATATTGGTGAGACTGACATATATATTACACCTGGATTTAAATTTAATGCAGTAGATATTTTGGTTACTAATTTTCATCTACCAAGATCATCATTATTTGTTCTAGTCTGTGCATTCTATGGTATTCAAAATATGCAAAAAGCATATAGGTATGCGATAAAAAATAATTATCGTTTTTATTCATATGGTGATGCTTGTCTTATAAAGAAAAATTATGACATTTGAAATTAAAAAAACCGATGGTAAAGCAAGAAATTGTATCTTAAATCTGCCAAATGGTTTTGTCGAGACACCAGTTTTTATGCCTGTTGGAACTCAGGGAACGGTTAAAGCGATGTTCACTGAGAAATTAGATGAAATTGGTTTTAAAATAATTCTTGCAAATACATACCACATGTTTCTAAGGCCTGGTTGTGAGGTATTGGATAATTTTGGTGGTTTAAATAATTTTATGCAATGGGATAAACCGTTACTGACTGATTCGGGGGGGTTTCAAATAATGTCATTGTCTAAATTAACAAAAATTGAGAATGATGGTGTATATTTCAAATCCCATATTGACGGGAAGAGATTTTTTTTAACTCCTAAATTATCAATGGACATACAGAATTCAATTGGTTCAGATATTCAAATGGTACTAGATCAGTGTGTGGAATATAACACAGATGAAGAAAAAATTAAAAATGCTATGAGTTTGTCATTGAAATGGGCTGAGCTATCTAAGAAGTCATTTTCCAAAAAAAATAAAAGAAAACTTTTTGGGATAGTGCAGGGAGGTATAAACCCTGACTTAAGAAAACACTCTGCAGAAGAAACTATAAAAATAGGATTTGATGGCTATGCAATTGGAGGTTTAGCCGTTGGTGAGGGCCATAAATTAATGGTTCAAACGTTAGATAATACCATACCGTTTCTTCCAAAAAATAAACCCAGATACCTAATGGGGGTTGGAACACCTCTAGACCTTGTTGAGTCTGTTCGAAGAGGAGTTGATATGTTTGACTGTGTAATGCCTACAAGAGCTGGACGACATGGCCTGGCTTATACATGCAATGGTAATATTAATATCAGAAATTCAAAATATTCAAATGATAATAAACCTATTGATCCATACTCAAAGTGCCCGATAACATCCAAATATTCACGTGCATATCTGCACCATTTATTTAAAGCAAAAGAATTGTTAGGTTCAATGATCCTTACCTATATCAACTTACGTTACTATGATGATCTAATGATTAAACTAAGAAAAGCAATTCGCGATCAGAAATATGATGAAATAGCTAATCAAATATATGAAAAATGGGATAAAAAAGAAAATATCTGATTATGTATTGATGTAAAGCTAATTTAAGTATATTAAATTAAATACATACGGGCCCTTAGCTCAGTCGGTAGAGCAGGTGACTTTTAATCACTGTGTCATAGGTTCGATTCCTATAGGGCCCGCCAACTTCCCTTCAAATAATCTTTTGACTGGTAATCACCAAAATAAACATTTTTTAAATTAATGGAAATGTACTAAAGCCTATAGATTTTATTTAACATAATTTATAATATTTATGGTAACATTTAAAATATAAATACAATAAAGGGGGGTGCAATGTCTTTTGAAGGAGTGCATAGAGTAGGCCATATAGGTATTTGGGTAAGTGATATAGATAAATCACTCAATTGGTATAGAAATGTTGTTGGTTTGAAGCTCACTGGATTATGGGGTGAACCATACAGAAAAGATCGTCAGTGTTTTGTTAGATGTGAGGATTGGCATCATGATATTGTTTTTTTTGAGATAGATAAAGCAAAAGATAGAAAAGGTCTAGATCAATCAGATACTGGCAAGAGACATCTTCCAGGTGTTCATCATATTGCGTTTGAAATACCTGAAAGAGAAGATTGGTTGAATGCATTGGAAGAATGTAAGAAAAAAGGTATACCTTTTGTTTCGGGCCCTTATGTTCATGGACATGAAGCAAAATACGTTGAAGGTGGTGATACCCTCGGTTTTGTTGGTGGGAGTGGTAGCCATGCATTTTATATTACTGACCCTGATGGAAATCGACTTGAATTCTATACTTGGATGATGAAGGTTACAAAGCAATGTGTTGCAGCACCAGATCCTGATTTCTAAAAATGGTAAAATATTTAATAATTTTATTATTTCTTGTTTCAACAAGTAAATTTGTATACTCGCACGCTTCAATTTATATCGAAGATGTTGCAAATAATGATGGGTACATTGAAATAAGTATTTATAAAAATAAAGACTCATTTATAAACAATAAACCATTTTATAATGCAAGGAAGGTAGCTACAACGGGACAAACTATATTCCCTCTAAAAGATATACATGAGGGTGAAATTTCAATTTTTGTTTATCATGATGAAAATCATGATAAGAAATTAAACACATCTTTTTTTTGGATCCCAAGTGAAGGTTTTTCCTATTCAAATAGTTATATTCCTAAGGGTCGTCCAAATTTTGAGGAAACAATTACATATTTAAATCATGGTACCCCCATGTATTTAAAAATGAATTATTAAATATAGGTAATAAAGTGACAGGATTATTTTGTGCAATTATTTCAGCAATTGCATTTGCTGCTAATGATACTGCACTTCGAAGAGGTATACTGTATGCATCTGTTTATCAGTCAATTATTGTAACTGTTCCAATTGGTGTTCCTTTGTTTCTAATTGCAATAGTTGCTTTTAGATGTTGGTCTAGTTTTAGTCTACTTAACCTAAATTCATTATTATTATTCTCTTCTGCTGGAATTATTCATTTCGTGTTTGGGAGATATTTCGGCTATAAAACAATCGAGTCAATTGGTGCAACACAAGCAGGGCCAATCGTTCAGTTAGGTTTATTAATCAGTCTATTTACCGCTTTTTTCATTCTAGGAGAAGTAATTACTTTTTTGCACATAATTGGAATTGCCCTATTGTTAATGGGTCCACTATTTATTTTATTTGGAAAACAAAATGATAAGTATACCAAATCTGGTATTAAACTAAATTACAATAAAGGATTAATGTGGGGAATGATGTGTGCTTTTTGTTACGGAATAAGTCCACTTCTTATCAAGCTAGCCCTTCATTCTGGTGATTTTAAATTCACTATTATTGGTGGTTTTGTCGCGTATCTATCAGCGATGATATTCTTGATATTTATTGTCCTCTTCAGTAGAGTCAGTTTGAAAGAAGTAGTATCAATTAATGTAGATGGAATAAAATGGTTTACTATAACGGGCATATTAGGATCCAGCGCTCAGTTACTAAGATTCATAGCCCTTGGTTTTCTTCCAATTTCTATAGTTGAACCCATTCATCGTTCATCTATTGTTTTTCGTGTTTTATTTGGGTACCTTATAAATCGAAAGCATGAAATTATAAATTTAAGAGTTTTATCTGGTATTGCTTTGTCATTAGTCGGTGTTTACTTACTTATTTTACAATTAGATTTGTCATAAAAGGGAGCTTAGACATGCTGGGAGGTGTACTTGCATTATTATCATCTATGATGTTTGCAGGAAATATGACCACTCTTCGAAGAGGAGTCATAACAGCTCCAGTATATCAGGCTATTGCAATTACCGTTCCCATCGGTGTTCCATTATTTTATATGATATTAGTTATTTTTGATTATACGTATTTGTTATATACGATGTCATTTGACTCACTATTTTTTTTCTCCTTAGCTGGAATAGTTCATTTAATTATTGGTCGTTATTGTAATTATAAATCAACACAGTTACTGGGGGCCACACTCGCAGGTCCGGTCACTCAATTAGGTCTACTAGTTTCAATATTTTTTGCTTTTTTTGTTTTGGGTGAAATTATTACTTTAAAATTACTTATTGGTATATCTCTAATAATTATTGGACCTTCAATAATACTATTTTTAGGAAAAGAAAATTCTAAAACAAAGTCAGGTATTATTATAGATTATAAGAAGGGATATATATGGGGAATACTGTGTGCTATATCTTTTGGGATAAGCCCTTATTTTGTCAAAGTTGGGTTGAATGAGGGGGGTGTGAAAGAAAGTATTGTAGGGGCTTTTATTGCTTATTTTTCAGCAACAATTTTAATTTTTTTAATCATAATAATCAGCAAAAAATCATTTCGTGAAATATATAATTACCAAAAAGAAGGAGTTTCTTGGTTTTTGCTAGCTGGTATATTTAGTTTCTTCGCTCACCTATTAAGATATATGGCGCTGGGTATTGCACCAATATCAATCGTTGAGCCCATTCAAAAAACAACTATAATATTTCGAGTAATTTTTAGTTGGTTCATAAACAAAAAACACGAGATAATAAACTTCAAAGTCTTATTTGGAATTTTTCTATCTATAGTAGGTGTTTACTTTATAATTTGGCAAATATAATATTTATTTCCAAAATTCAACATCTTCAGACTTAAATTCTAGCACAGTGGAGGTATCCTCTTTGACCATATCTTTTTCTTTGTCCCATATATAGAATGCTGTACCTGCCATTACTGCAACTAAAACTACCATTATAAGGTATTGATTTCTTTGTTTCATCATTTACTCCATAAAAAAAGTTAACTTATTTATATCAAAGATCAGTCAAAGATAAAGAAAATTAATTAAAAAAACCTATTAACTGACTATTTCCCACATTTTTTCTGATGTAACTGGCATATTGAGGTTTTTCCCATCAATTCCGTTACTTTCCAGGGCATCAACAATTGCGTTCATGATGGTTGGAAGAGCCCCTGATATACCTGCTTCTCCACAACCTTTAATTCCCAATGGATTTGTTGTACATGGAACTGGGTGCGATTTAAACACAAATTGCTTAGGTATATCGGCAGCCTTAGGCATAGTGTAGTCCATATATGAACCTGATAGTAACTGACCGTAATCATCGTAGCATAGATTTTCCATAAGTATTTGGCCTTGGGCTTGAATGATGCCACCTAGCACTTGCCCTTCTACGAGAAGCGGGTTTACTAAGTTACCAAAATCATTTACTGCAATGTGTTTTATAAGTTTTACTTCTCCAGTTTTTGGATTTATTTCAACTTCCGAAATATGACATCCATTTGGAAAAGATGATGGAGGTGTATCTTCAGCTAATTCCCCATCTAAACCTTGAGGCAGATTAGCTGGTAGCTTCTTGTCTCTTATGAGATCTTTGATATCACTATTTAGATCTAGTATATTGATTTTATGATTAGTGTTTGGTACTTCAAAATTACCATCATTAAATTCTACATTATTTGCATCATCTCCAAATAGATGGGCAGCTAATTGTTTTCCATTTTCAATCACAATATTTGCAGCTTTTAGGAGGAGCGTGCCCCCTGAAATTGCTGTTCGCGAGCCACCTGTTCCGGTCCCTGCTATTAATTCTTTACTATCACCTTGCAATAATTTGAACTTATCCATAGGAATTGATAGCTTATCTGACATTATCTGTGCAAATGAAGTTAAATGGCCTTGTCCATAATCGAGATTACCACTTATCAATGTTATAGATCCATTATCATCAAAGCGAATTCTACCCATTTCTTTTCCAACTGGAGCCGTTACTTCTAAATAGTAAGTTAGTGCTCTACCTCTAAAAAACCCATTTTTCTTAGATTCTATTTTTCTTGCCTCAAAACCATCCCAATCTGCAGTTTTAAGACCATCTTCGATAACACTTTGAAAATCTCCGCTGTCATATGTCAACCCAGCAGCTGATTGATATGGGAATTGTTCTTTTTGAATAAGATTTATTTTACGCAACTCAACTGGGTCAATATCCATTTCAATTGCTGCTTTTTGCAATAATCTCTCCATTATATAAACACCTTCCGGTCTGCCAGCACCTCTGTAAGCACCAATGGGTGTTGTGTTTGTAAATACTGCTTTTGAGTTTACATACATTGTTGGAAGATCATAAGCCCCACAAAAATTATTCTTAATATTAGCAGACTGTGCCATCGGGCCCATTAGTCCCATAAATGCTCCTGAATTCGCTACAACATCAATTTTTGCTCCTAACATTTTTTTATTTTCATCGAAAGCAATTGTGGCATTAATCCATGAATCTCTTCCATGTGTATCTGATAAGAATGAGTCTGTTCTCGTATCTTTCCACTTAATTGTTTTACCAGTCTTCTTTGCCGCTACTAGAGCAGCTATATACTCTGGGTATGGGCTGGATTTCATTCCAAATGAACCACCTACACTTGGCGTATGACAATGCATCTGATCTCTTTCTACACCAAAGATATTTGCCAATATGTTTGAAAACCCAAACAATCCTTGTGATGGTGAATGTAAATTGTATGTTGAGCTTTTATTATCATAGCTTGCCATGCAAGCCCTGGGTTCCATGGCGGATACAATCAGGCGGCTATTTCTAAGTTCTATAGATGTTTTGTATTTTGCCTTCTCTATAATATTATCAACATCATCTTTGTCGCCGTAATCCCAATCTATGGCAATATTATTTTCAAGAGACGGGTGAATAGGGGGCATATCAACTTTCATAGATTCTTTGGGATCAACTATTACATCTAATTCATCTACATCAAGCATTATAAAATCTGCCGCATTTTTTGCATTATTTAGTGTGTCCGCAATAATGAAGGCAATTGGCTGACCAACATAATAAAGTTTATCTTTTGCAAGAGATATTAATGGTGGCACCTTTATACCATTTCCATCTTTACCCTTCAATTTATCAGCAGTAAGGCATGGAATCGGTCCAATATTACTATCATCCATATCTTTATGAGTGATTATATCTAAGACACCTGGCTGGTTAATCGCATCGCTGATATTAATTTCTAGTATTTTTGCATGGGCGTAGGGAGACCTAAAAGCAAATGCTTGAAAAGTATCACTTTCACTTTTAACATCGTCTGTATAGGTACCTTCACCTTTAAGTAGTTCAGGGTCCTCGAATCTTGACACTGATTGTCCTACTGAAAATTTAGTAAATGCTAAGTCTTTGAAATCATCCATTATTTGGCCTTTCTAGTTAGTATATTCTTTTAATATCATATCTGAAGCTTTCTCAGCAATCATTATTGTGGGAGCATTTGTATTTCCCGAAACTAATGTTGGCATAATCGATGCATCCACAACACGTAGTGATTTGATGCCTCTAACTTTAAGTTCTTCATCAACAACAGCCATATTATCACTACCCATTTTGCATGTACCAACTGGGTGGTAACTCGTTCTACAATAATCTTTAATATAATTTAATAATTCTTCATCGGTATTTAAAGATGAACCTGGATATTTTTCTTCAACAACGAATGATGATATATTTTTATTATTAAATATCTTTCTTACTATTTTAATCGACTCTAATAGCTTCATTCGATCTCTTTCAACACTTAAGTAATTTGGTGCTATTTCTGGAGCATCTTTTGGATTGTTGGATGAAATTCTTACATAACCTCTGCTCTCAGGTCTAAGTAGCGTTGATACAACTGTAACACCAGGAAATTTATGGGGAGCACCGCCAATTGCAGTTGATGAAAACATTAGTACCAGACTTTGAATATCAGGAGTTTCAAGTGATTGATCTGTCTTGAAGAAACCACCTGAATATGCGACCCCCATGTGAAGGAGCCCTTTACGGTTCAAAAGGTAATTAAGACCTGCACCAATTCTTACATGCAATTTATGGAAAACATCATTTGCAGTAAATGGTTTATTTAGCTCATACATTATAGGTGCATTAATATGATCTTGAAGATTTTCCCCAACACCTTTTAATTCATGAACAGACTCAATATTATATTTTTGAAGTATTTCTTTGTTACCTATGCCAGACAATTGCAGAAGTTGAGGTGAATTAAATGCACCAAGTGATAAAATAACTTCTTTGTTAGCTTCAACCTTTAAGGTTTTACCTTTGGATATATATTCTATTCCTACGGCTGTCTTATTTTTAAATAGAATCTTCGAGGCCAGAGCATCTGTAATTATGGTAACGTTTTTCCTTTTTTTCGCCTTTTCTAAATATGCTTTAGCTGCACTCCACCTTCTTCCTTTATTTTGAGTCCATTGGAAATGGCCAAATCCATCCTGCTTTTCACCATTAAAGTCATTATTTCTTTCATAACCCTCATCAACAGCTGCTTCAACATATGCGTCAGCTAATGGGTGTTTATCGCGGTGATCCTGAACATGAAGATTACCATTGGAACCATGATAATCATCTTCTCCTCTTTCTTGTATCTCTGATTTTTTGAAATATGGCAGTACATCATCATAAGACCAGCCTGTATTACCTAGCTGTCTCCATGTGTTATAGTCTTCTTTTTGACCACGTATATAAATCATACCATTTATTGAACTTGATCCTCCTAATACTTTTCCTCTAGGAGCTGGAATACTTCTTTTAATCCATCCGTCATCATCTTTGGTCTTATACATCCAATTTAATTTCTTATTATGAAATAGTTTTGCATAACCAATAGGGACGTGTATCCAAGGATTTGTATCTTTTGGTCCAGCCTCAAGGATACAAACGCTGTACTTTCCATTTTCTGATAATCTGGAGGCTAGAGTGCATCCAGCAGATCCTGCGCCAACAATAATAAAGTCAAATTTATCCATATTTTGAAATAATATTTTATTTTACACATAAAAAATATATTACATATTATAGAAAAATGTAATAATAATTATGAATTAATTACACAATTAACAAAAAAGGTTATGGCCATGCCAATAAATAAACCAGCAAAAACAGATTATAAAATCATAGACCTGATTTCCAACAGATGGAGTCCGCGCGCATTTGCGGAAAAGGATGTTCCAAAAGATATTTTGAGACCACTATTCGAAGCTGCAAGATGGGCAGCGTCATGCAATAATTCTCAGCCTTGGAGATATATAATTGCACAGAAAGAAAATACAGATCAGTTTTCAAAAGCACTTTCTTGTTTTAATGAGAACAATCAAAAGTGGGCAAAAAATGCACCTGTATTAGGTTTCGTTTGTGCATATCAACTAATGGCAGGTGACAGAAAAAGTAGAACAAATTTCTATGATACTGGAATGGCTATGGCACAATTTACTCTTCAAGCTTTGGAGCATGATTTGTATATTCATCAAGCTGGAGGAATTCTCATAGAAGAGGTCAGAAAAGAATATTCAATTCCAGATGATGTAGATATTGTTTGTGGCTTTGGACTTGGTTATCAGGGTGAAGCGGATATACTACCTGAAGTATTAGCCGAGCGTGAACTTCAAGAAAGGATACGTAATCCTATTGAGGACTTTGTCTTTACAGAAACTTATAACAATAAATTTAAATAATAATCTAACAGGTTCATCATGAAATCAAATAAACAAGAAACAGGTATTGCAGTAATTGGGGCAGGCGGTATTGGGAATTTGAGAGCACATTCTTGCAAGCAAATTACTCAAGTTGATTATATAGCAGTATGTGATATTGAAGATAAAAAATTAGAAAAAGTTGCGGAGTCTGTTAAGGCTGATATTGCAACTAATAACTACAGTGAAGCAATTGAAAATGATCGTGTGGGGGCTGTAATTATATCTACAGATGAGGAAAATCACTATGATGCAACAATGAAAGCTGTTGAATTAGGAAAGTCAGTTTTAATTGAAAAACCATTTGTTTTAGACCTTGGTGAAGCGGATAATATTCTTGCAAAAGCAAAGCAAACAGGAGCCGACGTTTTTGTTGGATATACACAAAGGTTTAGAAGAAAGTTTCTATTAGCCAAGGAGGCTGTCAGAAGAGGGCAACTTGGGGATATTGTTTTCTCCATGGGAAAAATATATGTAACAAGAGCTGTGGGTGAGGCGGTTGCTGGTAGATCACCTAATACAACTCCTTCAATAAATACAGGCACTTACCTAGTAGACTTAATGTTATGGTATAATGAGGGTAAAAAACCAGTTGAAGTATATGCAAAATCAGCAAGTAATGTATTTAAAAGCTATAACAGAGATGACTTTCAGTGGATGTTAGTAACATTTGATGATGGTTCAGTTTCATCACTAGGAACAAGTTGGTTACAGCCCCGACATTGGCCTGCTTATACAGCAACTATGGAAATAGATCTGCAAGGAACAACAGGGTCACTGAGCATTGATGATGCGCATAGAGATGTAATATTAGTTCCGGGCGAACCCATACCTTGCCCTTATACGCCACAATACGATGTAGATGTAGCTTTTTTAGGTTCTGCAATGCCAGGTGATTTTGTGATGGGTGAGTTTTTTGGCCCCATGAAAGAGGAAACTGATGCATTTATAAGGCATACACTCGGAATGGGCGGTGTTGGTTTGACAACAGGTGAAGAAGCACGGTTAGTCCTTGCTCTAACGATGGCTGCAGATAGATCAGCAAAAGAGGGAATTCCAATAAAATTGTGAGAATTTTTGAATGTCTAAATTAAATATAGATCCAAATACACTATCTAGACCTGATAGATATAAATTAATGTGTGCATTAGTAATTCCTCGGCCAATTGCACTTGTTACAACAATTTCAAAAAATGGGATTGTAAATGCAGCTCCCTTCTCTTTTTTTAATGTCTTTTCTGATAAACCATCAATTGTTGCATTAGGGGTTAATGCAAAACCAGAAGGCGGTTTAAAAGATACTGCTGCCAATATAAAGGAACAAAAAGAATTTGTTGTCCACATGGTTACATTTGATATAGCTGATCAAATGAATATTAGTTGCGTAAACTTCCCACCAGAAGTGAGTGAAATTGATGAAGCAAATTTCACATTACGTCAGTCACATTTGATAAAAACTCCAACTATAAATGAAAGTTTGGTTGCGCTTGAATGTAAATTACACTCTATTACCAAACTTGGTGAGGATAGAAATTTAACTCTCGGCGAAGTAATAAATATTTCAACGAATACAGATGTACTCGATACGGAAAAAAATTATGTAAATATTGATAATTATAAACCAATTGCTAGACTTTTTGGTAATATGTATGCAGAATTATCTGACTTTTTTGAATTGAAAAGGTTAAATTATGAACAGTGGATGGAAGATAAAGATAAGGAGAATAATAAATAATGGATTTTACTTTTACCCAAGAACAAGAAGAAATGAGAGCTCATCTTGATAGCTTTCTTAAAAATATTTGCCCAGATGAATACGTAGAAAAATGCGATAATGACGGAGTTCCTCCATACGAGGCATATAAAGCTCTTTGTGATGGTGGTTGGCTAGGATTAATTATACCTGAAGAATATGGCGGTACAGGAGGCGATGCTATCGATCTTGCAATATTACTTGAAGAGACTGGCAAACGATTTGAAGAACTGGCAATGTGGCTATTTAGGACAATGACATGGGGCGCTTTTGCTATAATGGCTCATGGATCAGAGGATCAAAAAAAATTCTTTCTTCCTAAAATAGCAAAGGGTGAACTTTCCTTCGCCTTTGGACTGACAGAACCATCATCTGGATCTGACGCAGCAGCCCTTAAAACAAAAGCTGAAGCAATCGGTAATGATAAGTACCTAATAAATGGACAAAAAGTTTTTACATCTGGAATGGATATTAGTGATTATTGCTTGGTAGTTTTGAGAACCTCACAAGAAGATATGAAACAAAAAGGTATTAGCACATTTATGATTGATACGAAAAAGAAAGGTATTGAAATAAAGAAAATTGATACACTAGGGCATAGATCAATTGGAACTACACAAGTATTTTATAATGACGTTGAGGTAACAAAAGATGATATTATCGGCGAAATTGGTGGTGGTTGGAAAATTTGTGACTCTTGTCTCTGGTATGAAAGGTTATGCTTATCGGCGGCAAGAACTGGAGCTGCAGAAGCATGCTTCAATCTAGCACTTGAATATGCTAAAACAAGAGAACAATTTGACAAACCGATAGGTAAAAACCAAGCCATATCTCATAAACTTGCTGATATGAAGGTGATGATAGAGTTGTCGCGTTTGTTATTTTATAAATTTGCAACATCCATTAATGCCAATGAAGCTAGTAGGCATGAAGCTGCTATTCTTAAGCTTTATACAAGTGAGTCTTATAAAACCATTACAGAGCATGCTATGCAAATATATGGTGGGTATGGCTTTTGTATGGAGTATCCAATTCAAAGATTTTTTAGAGATGCACGTTTGTCTGTTATCGGGGCAGGGACCTCTGAAATTCAAAGAAATATAATAGCAAAAAGTCTGGGACTATAAAATGAGCTATCCCTTACAAGGTATAAAGGTAATTGAGCTAGGTCAAATTATTGCTGGCACTTATGGTGGCCAGGTATTATCAGACCTTGGTGCTGAAGTTATTAAAGTTGAAACTCCTAATGGCGATTTAGGAAGAATTCCGTCCGTTGCCCCAATCAATGGAGAAAGCGGATTATTCCTTACATTCAATAGAAATAAGAAAAGTATTGTGATTGACCTCAAGACTGAAAAGGGGTTAAAAATATTTTATAATCTTATTAAAAAAGCGGATGTTGTTGTTGATAATTTTAGACCAGGTGTGCTTGATAGATTAAAGATAAATTATGAAACATTAAAAAAAATTAATAAAAGAATTATTCAATGTTCAGTTACAGGTTATGGTGAGACTGGAGAGTACGCAAACTTACCAGCACTGGATATAATTATTCAATCTATAAGTGGCTACATGGCAATTACTGGTGAACCAGATACACCACCTGTTAGGACAGGGATACCACTTGCGGATTTATCTGGTGGAATATTTTCCTGTAAAGCAATTTTAGCAGCCTTATATAAGAGGGAGAAGACAGGAAAGGGATCGTCTATAAGTTTATCAATGTTTGATGGTATGCTGAGCCTACTTACATATCTTGGAACAGTTTGGTTGACAAAAGGTGAATTACCAATACCACCAGGATCATCTCACATGTATTCTGTCCCATGGCAGGCGTTTAAAGTAAATGATGGTTATGTTGTCATAGCAACAAGGCAAGAAGTTTTTTGGGAGCGTATGTGTGATGCAATGAACTTGGAATATCTTAAAACACATGAAAAATATGCAACAAACCCCAAGAGAGTCGAAAATAGAGATGAATTAATTCCTATTCTGGAAGAGGTTTTCATAACAAAAAGTGTAAAAGAGTGGATAGATTTATTCCGTGAATATGAGGTCCCATGTGCGCCTGTAAACAATCTTGATGGTGCATTTAATGAGCCACCTGTTTTAGAGAGAGATATGGTTGTGAAATATCAACATCCAACTGCAGGTGAAATAAAACTACCAGGAAATCCTATGAAATTTGCAGATGTTGAGGGGACTATTTCAAATCCTGCTCCAACACTAGGGCAGCATACCACTGAAATTTTAAGTTCATTATTAGAGATGGATGAGAATGAAATTAAAAATTTAATTAATGAAAATATAATAAAATAAGGAGAAGATAATTATGGTTGGAATGTATTGGGAAGACTGGGAAATCGGTAAAGAATTCGTATCCCCAAGTAGGACAATAACTGAAGCTGATATAGTTCATTTTGCAGGAATATCTGGAGATTATAATCCATTACATATTAATGAAGAGCACTGCAAAAAAACAATTTTTGGAACAAGAATTGCCCATGGGCCTCTCGTATATTCAATCGCCGCTGGTTTGCTTTTTCAACTTCATCTTTATGACGATACTTTGATTGCATTTTTGGGGTTTGATAGCCTGAAGTTTACCAGGCATGTGATTGCAGGCGATACTATAACAGCTAAAATTATTGTTACAGAAAAAAGAGAAACTTCTAAAACAGATCGTGGTGTTATGAAAAGAAGTTTAAAAGTTTTTAATCAAAATGACGAGATGGTGCAAGATGCTATTCAAGCATTTTTACTGAAAAGGAAACCATAATCAGAAGGGTTTAATATGAGTTCAAAATATCCAAAAAAAGAAATTATACTGAATGATAAAGTCGAAGTTATTTGGGATGATATTATTGCGATGTCTGATGGTACTCAGCTCAGATGTGATATTTTTAAACCAAATGATAAAGGAAAGTACCCAGTAATTATTACATATGGTCCATATGGCAAATGGCTCCATTTTTCACAATTATACTCCGAACAGTGGCAAAGAATGTGTGAAGATCACCCTGATGTCCCAAATGGTTCAAGTAATATTTATCAAAATTGGGAGGTTGTCGACCCTGAGAAGTGGGCAACAGATGGGTATATAGTTATTAGAGTTGACTCTAGGGGTGCAGGGAGATCTGAAGGAGTCATGGATTTATGGTCTTACCAAGAATCAGTAGATTTTGCTGAGTGTATTGAGTGGGCTTCTCAGTTAGAATATTCTACAGGTAAGGTTGGTATAAATGGTATATCTTACTATGGGATGAATCAATGGCAAGTTGCATCACTTCAGCCTAAAAATTTAACAGCAATGTGTGTTTGGGAGGGGGCTGCTGATTATTACCGAGAGCTCGGATATCATGGTGGTATATATTGTTCATTTACCGAGGCATGGTTTCAAAAACAAATACTTACTGTTCAAAATGGCAAAGGTGAGAAAGGAATCCTTGGTGATATAAAAAAAGATTGGGTGTCAGGACCACAGACCCTCTCAGAGGAAGATTTAGAAAAAAATAGATTCAATCTTCCAAAACAGATACTTGAAAATAAACTTGCAACAGATGATTTTTGGACATCTAGAATGCCAGATTTCTCAAAAATTAATGTGCCGTTATTATCTTCTGCTAATTGGGGCGGTCAAGGCTTGCATAGTAGAGGGAATTTTGATGGATTTACGAGGTCAGCTTCCAAAGAAAAATGGCTAGAAGTTCATGGTATTGAGCATTGGACCGAATTTTATACAGATTATGGAGTTAATATCCAAAAGCAGTTTTTTGACTACTATTTAAAAGAAATTGATAATGGCTGGCAAGATAGGCCAAAAATAAATTTACTTACAAGGTACCCAAATGAAATATTCAAGGAAAATTATTACGCATCATGGCCATTGGAAAATACAAATTGGAGTAAGTTATACCTGAACGCTCAGAATCACTCATTATCTGGAATAAAAGCAGAAGACTTTAAATTAAACTATAAGGGGTTTTCTGATGGCATAACTTTTCTACAGGATCCAACTAATGAAGAAGTCGAGATAACAGGGCCAATGAGTCTGAAGCTTTTCATGTCATCTGATACTGAAGATGCAGATGTTTTTGTTGTCCTTCGTTTATTTGATGAGGAGCTAAAAGAAGTGACGTTCCAGGGTGCTATTGATCCACATACACCTATATCACAGGGATGGCTGAGGGCGTCACACAGAAAACTTGATAAAAATTTATCAAAAGATTACCAACCTTATCATAGCCATGACGAGTTACAGCCTTTAGTTCCAGGTGAAATTTATGAATTAGATATCGAAGTATGGCCCACTTCAATAGTTATACCAAAAAATCACAGATTAGCGGTTTCGATAAGAGGTAAAGATTATGCATGGCCTGGAGGTGAGGTTAAAGGTCTGGGAAATTTAGATGATGTATTTACAGGTGTTGGCCCATTCAAACATGAAAATAGAGCTGATAGACCGGAGAAAATATATGATGGGAATATCACCATATATACTGGTGAAAATTACCCATCAAATATACTTTTACCTTACATAAAGTAGTAAGATTTACTTGGCGCTTTTACCTTCGTCTGTTTCAGGTTCCCATATTTTCTTATGAGAATTATGAGTTTCTTCATCCCAAATATGCTCAGTCCCTTCACCAAGGAAAACGACAAATGCTTCTGCACCATCTGGATACTCATATGGGCCATGAATTTTATCCCAGCCAAAAATATAGTCACCTGGTCTTAGATCCTTTCCATCAACACACATTCGCCCTTTTAAAACGAGAATAGAGTGCCAACTTTTATGTGAATGAGCAGGCTCAACATAACCAGGTGGGAATTTTACTTTCATATCTATTCTACCCATTTTTTTATCGTGAGCAAAAACTTTTGCTTTTACACCCTTTGGAAGAGTTAGCAATTCATTTGCTAAACCTTCTTCCCATTCAATATCTGAATCGTGTATTGCAAGAAATTCATGATCACAACCGTCATTAAATTCATCAGACATATAAACCTCATTATTTCTATGTTTTACAATTAGTTATAGTATAATATTAATTTGTATTATTACTTACAATCTTCTTCAGTCATATTCATAAGTCTCAGCGCATTTCCACCACAGATCAAGTCTCTGTTAGCGGAACTCAAGCCGGGTACTTGATAAACATGTTCCACGGGATCATATTCACCCATATCAAATGGATAATCTGTACCAATTAACACATGGTCAGGACCAAATCTATTAATTAAATATTGAAGCTGTTCAATTGTAAAAACAAGTGAGTCAGGATAGAACTTTTCTAAGTAATAACTAGGTGGCATAGATATATTTTCTCTACAATCTGGTCTGGCACCATAAGCATGATCCATTCTACCAGCATATGCTGCGGCGAATGCACCACCATGTGATAGTACAAATTTCAAATTTGGAAATCTTTCAAGAACACCGCCAAAAATAAGGTAGTGCATTGCCACTGTTGTATCTAGAGGATTACCAATAATATTTGTCAAATAATGAGCAGAAAATCTATCACTTGCGAAGGATGTTGGATGAATAAATATTGGTATATCATGCTGTTGGCATCTATCCCAAAATGGATCCAGACGTCTTACATCCAGTTCTTCCGATCCCATTTTTGCAGCAATTTCAATGCCCTTAAAACAAGGTTTGGCAAGAATTCTATCTAGTTCTTTATTTGCATTATCTGCATCTTGAAGAGGGACAGCACCAAGACCGACAAGTCTTTTTGGGTGTTCAGCACATTTTTTTTCTATTTCATTATTAATAATTTCTGATACTTCGGCTCCAAGTGTAGGATCAACTGGAGGATATAGTTGCGGAGGCCATGGTGAAATTGCCATTACATCTACTAACATACGATCCATTTCAGCTATTCTTTCATCTAAACCAAATAGTGCTTCTTTTCTATCCACATTTTGTTTTGCATTAATTTCTCTTGTTTTCGGAGGTGCATACTTGAATCCAGCATGACCATCAGCAGGCATATGTTTTGCAACTAAGTCTGCTGCTTCTTGGACTCCAATATGACCGTGAATATCAACTGTAATTTGGCTTGATCTTTCATATTCACCCAAATGCTCTCTTGCTGTAGTTGATTTATATGGTTGTAAAGGTTGTTTTAATGGCGGCATAATTTATCTCCCTAATTTATCTTTTAAATAATGTATTTTTTTATTATAGTTTTAAATATAAATATATAGTAAATCAGTGTAAACACATTTATTAATGTAAAAGTTTAATTTTAAATCATATTTTTAAAGGATTATATAATGATTAGAGCAGCTTCTGTCGGATTAGGTTGGTGGGGAAAAACTCTTGCTAACTCAATACAAAATAGTGAAAAGATTAATGTTGTTATGGCAACAACTAAAACACTCAATAATATTGAAGATTATTGCAAGGAAATAGATGCAGAAATAGCTGCAAGTTATGATGAAGTAGTCAAATCAGATAAGGTTGATGCTGTCATATTAGCTACCCCTCATTCAAAACACCTAGAACAAATTGTTCAAGCTGTAAATAATGGGAAACATGTTTTTTGTGAAAAACCAATAACACTTACTGCGGCAGATGCAAAAATAGCATTCGACGAGGCAAAGAAAAATAATAAAATATTAGCTGTCGGCTTTAATCGCAGGTTCCATCCTAATTTCATGAAAATAATAGAGATGGTTAAATCAAATACATTAGGAAAAATTGTACATATTGAAGGCACTATAAATGCACCAGGCCTATGGATGTATAAACCAGAAAGTTGGAGGTCTAGTTCAGCAGAGACTCCTGCTGGTGGAATGACTGGTATGGGAATTCATGTGATTGATCAAATGATATCCGCGAACGGTAATATATCGAGTGCTTATGCCCAGACTGCTAAGGTTATAAAAATGGGTGAACTTGATGAGGTCACATCAGTTCTATTTAAATTTACAAATGGTGCAACAGGTTACTTAGGTACCTCAATTGCGTCGTCAGTCTTATATAATTTCAGAGTGATCGCTGAAAATGGTGCAATTGAGATTACTTCAAGGGACTTATCGGTCATGAAATACACCCCAAGAGAGGGTGATATTGAGATTACTGAAGTCAAGGACGTAGATATGTGTAAGAATGAATTAGAAGCATTTGCTGATGCT
>NHCE01000001.1 GCA_002168075.1 Rhizobiales bacterium TMED25 | reverse complement strand
TATCTCTTGTTGGAGGTCCTCGTGGCCACTGATTGTCATTGGTACTTTATCCATTAGTTCTCCTGTTTGAATACTTCTATTTTAATTTAAAACCATATTTCTAAATATTTATTTAAAATATTCCTGTAATGACTTGATATTTCCAAGCCCCTTTTTATATTTTTTTATGGCTACTATAGCAGCTTTTGCACCTGATATGGTTGTATAGTAGGGTATTTTATTTCTGAGGGCAGCTTGCCTCAGGGACTTGCTATCTGATAATGCCTTTGTCCCCTCAGTAGTATTAATAACTAGATCAATTTTATTATTATTAATTGAGTCCACAATATGAGGGCGACCCTCTAGAACTTTATTGACTCTTTCCGTATTAATACCATTCGACATCAAATATCTCTGTGTTCCTCCAGTTGCTTGGATATTAAAACCTATTTTTTGAAGTATTTCAATTGAGCTAAGGATTTCTTTTTTATCTTTATCTTTAACAGAGACAAAAACATTACCTTCTTTAGGAAGAGGAATATTTGTTCCAAGTTGACTTTTTGCAAATGCTATTTCAAAATCATCACCAATACCCATAACTTCTCCCGTCGATTTCATTTCCGGTCCAAGAAGAACATCGACACCTTCAAATTTGAGAAAGGGAAAAACAGCTTCTTTGACTGCTATATGGTCTATCTGTTTTTTTTGAATTAATTTTGGAAGGTCTTCTCCAAGGATAATTTTTGTTGCAATCTTAGAAATAGGTTGACCCGTTACTTTTGCAACAAAAGGAATAGTCCTACTGGCTCTTGGATTCACCTCAATAATATAAACAAGACGATCTTTGACAGCAAATTGAATATTTAGACAGCCTATTATATTTAAAGATAAGCTAATAGCGATTGTCTGTTCTTCTAATTCCTTGATTATTTCCTTATCCAGTGAGTAAGGAGGAATTGAACAAGCACTATCTCCAGAATGAACACCTGCTTCTTCAATATGTTGCATTATTCCGCAAATATGAACATTTAAACCATCAGATATCGCATCTACATCTATTTCTATTGCATCTGAAAGATAACTATCAAGCAATAGGGGATTTGTACTTAACAGGGTGTTTATTTGTTTTTCTTTTTGTTGAGGAAATTTAGACTTGATATCCTCAGGTACTAAAGCCGGCAATGTATTTTCTATATACTCATCGAAATCATTATCATCTCTTAGAATTACCATTGCTCTACCACCTAAAACATAAGATGGCCGGAGAATTATAGGCAAACCTATATCTAAAATCGTTTTACGTGACTCATTAATAGAGTAGGCAATTTTATTTTTTGGTTGTTTTAGATTAAGATCTTGTATTAATTTTTGAAATCTATCTCTATCCTCTGCTAGATCAATCGTATCTGGAGTTGTCCCCAAAATATTTATACCCATATTAGATAGTGAGTCTGATAATTTAAGAGGTGTTTGTCCACCAAATTGAACGATCACGCCTAACAGATTACCATTCTTTTTTTCAACTTGTATTATTTCAAAAATATCTTCTGTTGTAAGGGGTTCAAAGTAAAGCCTATCAGAAGTATCGTAGTCGGTTGAAACAGTCTCTGGGTTACAGTTTATCATAATAGTTTCGATACCCATCTCTTTTAATGCAAAACAAGCATGGCAGCAGCAATAGTCAAATTCTATTCCTTGGCCAATTCTATTTGGACCACCTCCAATTATTATAACTTTCTTTTTATTACTTGGATTTGCTTCACAATCTGTATCTTCAATTTCTAGGTAGCTATAAGTCGAATACATATATGCAGTTAAAGTATGGAATTCTGCAGAGCATGTATCTATCCTTTTAAATACAGGATGTATATCAAGTTCCAAACGCTTATTTCGAACATAAGCCTCATCTTTACCTATTAGATTTGCAAGTCTAGCATCAGAAAACCCGTATGATTTAATAAGAAGTATATTTTCTTTATCAATCGGTAAACCTAATTTAGATATCTTTAACTCCATATCAATAATTTCTTGAATTCTATCAATGAACCATGGGTCCATTTTACAAGATTGGTAGATTTGATCATGTGAAACCCCAAGCCTTAGTGCTTGAGCTACTTTCAAAATTCTATCAGGTGTCGGTTCTCCCAATTCTGCCCTAACAATATTCTTATCAGCATCTTTTCCAATATCACTAAACTCAATTGGGTCGAGGCCAGTTAGACCAGTTTCTAGAGATCTAAGCGCCTTTTGTAAGCTTTCAGCAAATGTTCTTCCAAAAGCCATAGCCTCTCCAACTGACTTCATAGATGTTGTAAGGGATGGCTGGGCCCCAGGAAATTTTTCAAAGGCAAATCTTGGTATTTTTGTTACGATATAATCTATTGTTGGCTCAAATGATGCCGGGGTCTGGCCTCCAGTAATATCATTTTTTAATTCATCTAAAGAATAGCCTAAGGCTAATTTTGCTGCAACTTTTGCTATTGGAAAGCCTGTTGCTTTCGATGCTAATGCTGAAGATCTAGATACTCTTGGATTCATTTCAATTACAACTATCTGACCATTCGATGGGTTAACGGCAAATTGAACATTTGAACCACCTGTCTCAACTCCTATCTTTCTTAGAATTGCAATCGAAGCGTTCCTCATAATTTGATATTCTTTATCTGTTAGAGTCAGTGCAGGAGCAACAGTTATTGAGTCCCCAGTATGAATACCCATCGCATCAATATTTTCTATTGAGCAAATTATTATACAGTTATCATTTTTATCCCTTACTACTTCCATTTCATATTCTTTCCACCCAAGTACAGACTCTTCAATAAGTACTTCAGACGTAGGTGATGCATCTATCCCATTTTCAACTATTTTTATAAATTCTTCTCTAGTATAGGCAATACCGCCTCCTGTACCGCCCATGGTAAAGGATGGTCTAATAATAACTGGGAGACCTAGCTCATCAATTGCGTCCAACGCCTGTGATAGGCTGTGTGCAAGGATTGATTTTGGTGTCTCTAATCCAATTTCTTTCATCGCTTCCCTAAATAGCTCACGATCTTCAGCCATGTCTATTGCCTCTGCAGATGCTCCGATCATTTCAACATTATACTTATCAAGTACACCTGATTTTTTTAATGACAGCGTTGTATTCAACGCAGTCTGCCCACCCATTGTTGGCAGAATTACATCAGGTCTTTCTTTTTCGATTATTGCACTCACGAATTCAGGTGTTATTGGCTCAATATATGTTGCATCCGCCAATTCGGGATCTGTCATTATCGTAGCAGGGTTAGAGTTTATAAGTATAACACGACATCCTTCGTCTTTTATAGCCTTTAAAGCTTGGGTTCCTGAGTAATCAAATTCGCATGCTTGGCCAATCACAATTGGTCCGGCGCCAATCACAAGTACAGATTTTATATCAGTTCTTTTTGGCATTATTCATCTTTCTGCTATAAGCTTTCATATTTTCAATAAATTTCTCAAAGAGATGATAGCAATCTTGGGGGCCAGGAGATGCTTCTGGATGGAACTGCACTGAAAAAATAGACTTATTTGAGACTTCAATACCACAGTTTGAACCATCAAATAATGAAGTATGAGTTTCAATAATATCATCTGGCAGTGTATTCTTATCAACTGTGAAACCATGGTTCATTGATGTTATAAACACTTTTTGCGAATTCAGATCCAGAACAGGGTGATTACCACCATGATGACCAAAAGACATTTTTACTGTCTTTGCACCAAGAGCTAATGCTAAAATTTGATGACCAAGACAAATTCCAAAGATTGGAATATTTTTTTTAATAATTTCTCTTATTAGGCTTACACTGTAGTTAATTGTTGCATGGGGATCACCAGGACCATTTGACAATAAAACCCCATCTGGCTGGAAATGCATAATTGTTTCGATATCACTATCTGCTGGGAATATTTTTGTTTCGCAGTTTAAAGTATTTAGCATTCGAATAATATTCGATTTTATTCCATAATCTATAAGCGCAACTTTTTTTGTTTTCTTCTCATTTTTAACAAAGCCAAGCTCCCATTCCCAAGATTTTAAATCTGAAGAATAAGTTTCTTTGGTAGTTGCATGAGATGCTAAATCTAAACCTTCCATATTTTTTACTTTTTTTAGAATTTTATTTAAATTTTCAAGATCAAATATACCGGTTTTTCTGTACTCTATAACACAATTCATCATCCCTTTATCTCTAATTGTTTTGGTAAGAAATCTTGTGTCAATTCCTGATATACCAATAATTCTATTCTTTGACATCCATTCACTTAGTGTTAAATCAGCTCTGTAATTTGAGGGAGTTTTTATAATAGAGTGAGTTATTACACCTGCGATATGTATTTTTTTATCTAAATTGGAAGTTTCAATGTCTTCATGATTAGCTCCGACATTCCCGATATGAGGAAAGGTAAAAGTCACTATTTGCTTGGCATAAGAAGGGTCTGATATTATCTCCTGATAACCTGTGATGGAGGTATTAAAACAAACCTCACCGGATGATATACCTTCAGCTCCAAATCCAAAACCATATCTTATTGATCCATCGGAAAATAAAATAACTGCTGTTTTTTTTGAAGCCACCCATGAAGAGCCTATGACTGCAGCTTTTTTACTAGCTATTTGAGAATTGTTCATAATTTAATAATATCAAATGAATATCCATATAATATATATATCATTTCTTAGCATTATTCTTGAATTTCATTAGAAATCATATACTTTTCCATAGTAAATTTTATTTCTAAATAAAAAAAAATGAATATAATGAGTAATATTATTATTTTAGTTAAAATAAGAGAGAAACGTTAGATGATAAAAGAAAAAATCAATAAAGATTTAAAAGATTCGATGCTCAATGCAAATAAAACAATGACTATGACCTTGCGATTAGTAATGGCAGCAATAAAAGATAGAGAAATTATTGAGCGAGGCAAAAAAATTGATAACCCACTTGATGATTCATCAATAATAGAAGTCCTAAGTAAGATGGTAAAGCAAAGAGTTGAATCCGCAGAAATATATAAAGCCAACGGGCGAGTTGAACTTGCAGAGAAAGAAAATGAAGAAATTGATATAATAAGAAATTATATGCCCAAGCAATTATCGGAAGAAGAAACAGTCGATGCTATAACTCAGAGTATCCAATCAACCAATTCTTCGGATATAAAAGATATGGGTAAAATTATGAGCGAATTGAAATCAAATTACTCGGGTCAAATAGATTTCTCCCTTGCCGGAAAGTTGGTAAAGGAAATGCTCACTGAACAAAAAATATAAATTATGATAAGTAAAATATTTTAATGAATAATAATCCAAACATTGTGGATGAAATTAAATCAAAGGTGGTATTATCAGATATTATTCAAAAATATGTTGCATGGGATACTAGAAAGACAAATTCTACAAAGGGTATTTATTGGGCTTGTTGTCCCTTTCATAGTGAGAAAACGCCATCATTTACTGTGGATAATATAAAGAAAACATATCATTGTTTTGGCTGTAATGCCTCCGGAGATGCCTATCAATTTCTCATGGATATCGATAATATAAGTTTTCTTGAGGCACTTACAAAGATGGCAAATCATTGTGGTGTAAAATTACCGGAGAAGGGTAATTTTGATCCAGTAGAAAATCAAAAGAGAGAAATACTCTATAAGATAAATTCCGAAGCTTCTGATTTCTATATAAAGGAGCTTAACAAATCTGAAAATAATCATAAATTTGAGTATTTGAAGAAAAGAGGTTTGACCACTGAAAATATAAATTTTTTTAAAATTGGTTATGCAAAGGGAAGAGGAGAATTAATTTCATATCTCCAATCTTGTGGATATAATAATAGACAAATATTTGATGCGGGTTTAATTATCGAGAATGATAAAGGCGAATATTTTGAAAGGTTTAGAGATCGAATAATTTTTCCAATAACTGATACAACTAATCGTGTAATAGCCTTTGGTGGAAGGGACCTATCTGGAAAGGCTCCAGCTAAATATTTAAATTCTCCTGAGACAAAACTATTCCAGAAGAAAAGCATAATTTACAACTTTTATAATGCTAGAAAGTCATTCAAACCTGATAAGAAATTGATAGTAACAGAAGGCTATTTTGATACTATAGCTCTTGTAATAAATGGTTATGAGTCATCTGTTGCATCAATGGGTACTAGTTTATCTATAGAACAAATTAATCAATTATGGCAAATATCAAGCCAACCCCTGCTTTGTTATGATGGTGATACTGCTGGTAAAAATGCGGCAATAAGAGTGATTGAACTAATTTTTCCAATCTTGAAGCCTAGTTTTTCAATGAATTTTCTTTTTTTACCAGATGCAATGGATCCTGATGACTTACTGACGAACCATGGCTCAGATGCATTAAATCCACTAATTACAAGTAGCGTTAGTCTAATAGATTTATTTTGGGATAGGTACATGAGTTTGTCGGACTATGGTACACCCGAGGGTAGAGCAAAGATTGAGTCAAATATGATGAATATGATTTCAAAAATACAAGATATGGAAGTAAGAAAGCATTATAAGTTGGAAATAACAAGTAAGTTAAGTGCCTATTGGAAATCAAAGAGTTTTGAGTCAAATAAGATATTCTTTATTAAGAAAAAAGCAAATTTGCCAAGTGAAGAATTAATATCGAAATCAAATAAAAAAAGAATACCAGACAGTATAAGTAAGGAGGAAGCTCTATATCTATCTACGATTATCAGATACCCTGAACTGACAGGCGGGTTCTTAGATCAAATAGCTTCAATTAAATTTCATAATGAGAACACAGACCTAATAAATAAACAAATTATAGATTTCATAGTTACAAATAGAATCAAGAATGAACAATTTAACTCAATAACAGAATATTTAAATGAAAATGGATTTCTAAAAATTTTAGATGATATTTCCAATTTTGATTTCGAAAAAATATATGATTTTTTAAGTAAACAACAAGAACTTTCAAAAGTAGAAGAAAAATTTAAGAACATTTTGGTTGAAGTAAATAAGCATCAATTAATCTGGAAACTAGAAGAAGCAAAGTCAAATTATTCCGATTCACCAACTGAAGAAAATGCATCGAAACTTGAAGACTTAAAGCATAGGCTTCAAAAGATTAGGACTGATGCATATGTGATTACAACTGATAATCAAAAAAATAAAAAAGGTTTTGATAAATGGTATGAGGAAAATAAATCAAGACTTCAAAAAAAGGATCCTATATAAAAATTAAGATTTTATAGAAAAATTATAGGAATTTGTCTTTATATATATTATATACAATATATTACTATCTGTGTGTTATAAAAAAAACGATAATTTATGTCTCCGAGAACAAAACAAATTGCTGTTGAAGAATCGCCTGAAATCAAGAAGGATTCACCATTAATTGATACTTCTGATAGAACAGTAAAAAGCTGGATTCGCCTAGGAAAAAAACGTGGTTATATAACTTATGATGAGCTTAATGAAATTCTGCCATCCAACGAAGTCTCATCTGAGCAGATCGAAGACATCATGGCTATGTTTTCAGATATGGGCATTAACGTTATTGAAAATGAAGAAGCTGAAGAGCAAGCAAGTACCGAAACTGAGGGTCAACTTCCTGTAAAAATTGATCAGGCGTCATCTACAAGTGGTGATAGATCCGATGACCCAGTCAGGATGTATTTGAAAGAAATGGGTTCTGTAGAGCTTCTATCGAGAGATGGTGAAATTGCAATTGCAAAAAGAATAGAGGCTGGTAAGGAGGCAATGATGCGTGGTCTTTGTGAGAGCCCTCTCACGTTTCAAGCAATCATAATTTGGAGAGACCAACTAAATGATGGAGATATTCTACTAAGAGATATTATTGATCTTGAAGCAACGTATTCAGGTCCTGATGCACAAGAAATGCCAAAAATAGAAATAGCTGAAGCCCCTGTAGATAACAGAGAAGAGGAAAAATTAGCTCAGAAAGATGATGCAGAAGTAGATGATGATGAGAAACCTGAATCAGAAGCTTTGGATGACGATAATGATGATGAAGATAATGAAAATAATCTATCATTAGCTGCTATGGAATCAGCACTTAAAGATCAGGTATCAATAAGGTTCAATAAAATAGCTAAAGAATACGCCAATCTTGAAAAATTTAGAAATGCTTTAGAAAAGAAGAATTCAAATACAAAGAAGTTTACAGCTGCCGAAGAAAAAAAATACACTAAAATTAGAACAGAGCTTATTGAAGAAGTTAAAGCTTTATCTTTAAATGCAAACAGAATCGAAGCTCTTGTTCATCAACTATATAATATTAATAAACGCCTAATGTCATTAGAGGGAAAGTTAATGAGGCTTGCAGAGAGTTATGGTGTAGAAAGAGAAGAATTCATAAAGCAATATCATGATAATGAAACAGATGCGAATTGGCTTAGGAGAGTAGCGAGGCTGACTGCAAGAGGGTGGAAAGAATTTTCAGTATCTGAAAAAAATGAGATTAAGAAGATACGTGATGAAGTCACAATGCTTGCAACCGAAGCAGGTGTTGAAATAAGTGAATTTAGAAATATTGTTCAGATGGTACAAAAAGGTGAAAGAGAGTCCCACTCGGCTAAGAGAGAGATGGTTGAAGCAAATTTAAGATTAGTAATATCCATAGCAAAAAAATATACAAATAGGGGTCTACAATTTCTTGATCTTATTCAAGAGGGTAATATTGGATTAATGAAAGCTGTAGAGAAATTTGAATATCGCCGCGGCTATAAATTTTCAACATATGCAACGTGGTGGATTCGCCAAGCAATAACAAGGTCAATTGCGGACCAGGCAAGAACAATTAGAATTCCTGTTCATATGATTGAAACTATAAATAAAATCGTACGAACCTCTAGACAGATACTAAATGAGATTGGAAGAGAGCCTACACCTGAAGAGATTTCTGAAAAATTAGGTATGCCTCTTGATAAAGTCAGAAAAGTTATGAAAATTGCTAAAGAACCAATCTCATTGGAAACTCCTGTTGGCGATGAGGATGACAGTCACCTTGGTGATTTTATTGAGGATAAAAATGTAATACTTCCAATAGATGCAGCCATTCATTCTAATTTGAGAGATACTACAACCCGGGTTCTTGCTACTTTAACTCCAAGAGAAGAGAGAGTATTGCGTATGAGATTCGGAATTGGTATGAACACAGACCACACACTAGAAGAAGTTGGACAACAATTCTCTGTAACAAGGGAGAGAATAAGGCAAATCGAAGCAAAGGCTTTACGTAAATTGAAACACCCATCCAGAAGTAGGAAGTTACGAAGCTTCTTGGATAGCTAATTTTGTCATAATGTAATAAATAATATTATAATAAAACCATTTGCAATATCCATTTGGTCTTTACATATTAATCTTGTAGTACTATAAAAAAGTAGTTCGGGCGATTAGCTCAGTTGGTTAGAGCCCTCCGCTCATAACGGAGTGGTCCCAGGTTCGAGTCCTGGATCGCCCACCATAATTCATAATCATAAATAAACTTATAAATAGAGAACTATTATGCTTTTCTATTATAAATTTTTTTACAAATTTATAATCTTTTTTAACGAATGAGATTGCATTATCCGGTATTTCTGTGTTAAATAGTTCAATAGTTTAAAATCTTACATAGATAAATTTTATAAAGAATAATTGAAAAATAAAAAGGGGTATAAAATGAAACCATTAGATCCTACAAAGGGATATGACCTAGATACGAGCTTCATACAAGAGCAGCATCATACGAATCCAAGAAGATTATATAGTACTACGGGTGCTGATTGGCAATATCGCGTAGATCATGAAAGATTAAGACGTCAAAGATTAGAACGCATCAGAGCTGAAATGGAAGCTGATGACTTGGGTGCTATGGTTGTATTTCAAGGTGCAAATGTAAGGTACATTACAGGTTCTTATCAAGGGAACTGGAAATATAATATTAACATTAGATATGCAGTTTTACCAAGAGATGGTGACCCTGTTTTATTTGAAACAGCTGGTTCAGATATGCGTAATGCGTTTCTAGATCTGCCATGGTTAGGTGAAGAAAATATCAGACCGGCAATGACTTGGCAATGGGCTGAAGGTGCAGTTGGGGAAATGGCTGATAAAATGGTTGCAACCGTCAAGCAAGTTCTAGTTGATAATGGTGTAGATAAAGAAAAGATTGGCGTTGACCAACTAGATATGCCAGCTTTGCATGCAATGGAAAAAGCAGGTATTAAGATCGTTAATGGATGGCCTGCCATGTCAAGAGCTCGTGTTGTTAAAACAATAGATGAAATTGAACATCTAAAAATGTCATCATCAATTGGTGATGCTGCTATGTGGCATGTGAAACATGAATGGCTAAAACCTGGTATAACAGAGCGTCAAATTGAGGCAAAAGTTCATGACTTTATGTTATCTCGTGGCTGTGAAATTATTTATGATATCATTGTTGCATCAGGTGGGAACACAAGTCCATACAGAAGATGGGCCACAGACAAGTTAATACAACAAGGTGATCTACTAATTGTTGACATTAATGCAGTAGGACCCGGGGGTTATTTCATAGACTATGTTAGAACATTCAAATGTGGAGCTAAATTAACACAGCAAGAAATTGATCTATATCGTGAAACTTATGACTCAATGTATGCTGGGCTTGAAAATCTTAGACCTGGAAAGACATCAGCCGATGTTGTTTCAAAATTTCCAGAATATGATGATGATAAATATGGTACTGTTACACTTCAACAGTTTGCTCACTCAATCGGAATTACTCTATACGAAGGTATGTGGATGAGTAGAGCATATTCACTAAAATATCCTGCAGAAATCAAAGAAAATATGTACTTTGCAATTGAAACATTCGCTGGACATGCAGGTCTTCCACAAACATGCCGACTTGAAGAAAATGTTTTAGTGACAAAGGATGGGCCATCAGTATTCACAGTAATGGAGCACATGGAAGAGGCCGTAGCAGGGTATAGACCGGGTGAATTCCACCATGCTGAGATTTTTGGTTACCCACAAAAATAACTCTTAATTTCAATTTAAACTTGGGAATATCATTATTCCCAAGTTTTCTATTTTTAAGGACAAGCTTTGGTGCATTATGAGTTTGAAAAAAATCGCTCAATGATTTTTAATCCATTAATAATTGTTGCTTCAGAACTTGGTATCCGGGATCTATCAACTGAACCACCAAAGCCTAAGGAACAAGTAAAAGCAATAGTAACTGCTTTTAAAAAAGTTGGTGATGCAGGAATAGGGAGTGTCATTGTAGATGGAGTAACAGATGATCAAATATCTGAACTACAAGCCAATGGTGCATATACTATGAAGACTGATATGTCTGAATTCGGTAAAGATCATAATTATAGATCAAAATCGGGTGCAGAGAGGATTGCTGCAACCGTAAATAAGTTTGATAGATATTATACTCATGATATTGTTGTTGCTGTTCCCGATGATATGCCTGAGTTGAAACCTTATTATATGCAGGCTCTAATGTATGCCCTATCCGATAGTGACGTTGGAATTGCAACTATGGTATCACCATTGACTAAGGAAGAAAGAAGCAATACTGAGATCGTAAAGGCTCAAGTTGATTGGAATTCAGATAGGATAGTATATCCGCTTGAAGGATCGAAAGTTGGAACACTGAGAGATATAAGAAGAGATATAAATAATTTTGATACGGATGATATCTACAAACTTGTTCCAATACATGCGTGGAGAAGGGGTCCACTAGATAGATTAATCCAATTACCTCCATCAGATAGAGAATTTGATGAAGGAACTGATCTTGTTAGAGCTCTTGACGCTGGTATGAGAATTGATGTTACATTTGTGACAGATAATATGAAAGTATTAATCTCACCAGAAGAATTGATTGGGGATGAAATCGAAGGATAAATCATCCAAGAAATTTAATTAAGGAGATAAAATCATGTCGAGGCCACTCGAGGGTATCAAGATACTTGAGTTTGGTAATTTTATTGCCGGTCCATTTTGCGGAATGCTTCTTGCAGATATGGGTGCAGAAGTCATAAAGATTGAGCCCTTAACTGGTGACATGTCCAGAGCAATTCCACCTCTTATCGATGGGGTGAGCGCAGCTTTTATGACACTTAATAGAAATAAAAAAAGTATTGTTCTTGATTTGAAATCACCACGTGGGAAATCAATTGCTAAAGCTTTAATAAAAGAAACGCATGCATTAGTCGAAAACAATCGTCCGGGTGTAATGGATCGGCTTGGATTGGCCATAGACGATGTAAAAAAAATAAATAGTAATATTGTTTATACTTCAGTTTCGGGGTTTGGCCAATCAGGTCCATTAAAAAATAGAGCGGGTATAAACTTAATTATTGAAGCACTATCTGGTACTCTTTCGGTGATGGGACAAGTGGGAGAGATACCTCCAAGACCTGGACTGCAAACCGCAGATATATTAGGTGCAATGTTTGCAACATATGCAACGCTTTCAGGCTTAATTGGACAAATACAAAATAGAGGTGGTAGATACTCTGATGTGGCACTAATGGAGGCATCAATTGCATCCGCTGTCTGGGAAACAACCGAGTATCTTTCTTCTGGAACTATACCTCAGCAATTAGGACACTCTCATAGAGCAAGCGCACCATATCAATTATTTAAGACAAAGGACTCAAAATATATAGCAATTGGAGCACCAAATGACGGACACTTCAAAAAATTATTACATATATTACATCTTGAAATTCTTTTAGATGATATAAAATATAGCACCTACTCAAGTAGAAAGGAGAATGAGAAGACCCTAGTGCCGCTTGTGGCAGATAAGATTTTAAATTGGAATTCTAATGAATTAGAAATAGTTCTTACTGAAAATGGAATTCCTTGCGGATGTGTTAGAGATTATGCGCAAGCTTTAAATGATAATCATAGTATTGAAAGAGAACTTGTTATTGAGAAAAAAGATCCAGAAATGGGAAAAATTAAAATGATCCGAAATCCTGTAGTGATGGATGAGGGTGGCCCGATTATCAATTCACTAGCACCGAATTTAGGTCAGCATACGTTAGAGATACTGAAAACAATTGGGATAGATAATACAGAATATGAAAAACTAATTTTAGATGGAATTACACTCTAATTTTCTTATTATTTCCTCGCCCATATCTTGCGTACTTGATTTGCCACCAATATCAGCGGTAATAAATTTTTTTTCGGCAATTACATCATTTGCTGATTTTTCAATTAGATTTGAGGCATTTACTAATTTATCTTCTTTATATTTAAAACCCATCCAAGATAGAAGCATTGCAGTTGATATAACCATTGCATATGGGTTAGAAATATTTTTTCCAGATATATCAGGAGCTGAACCATGTGTGGCTTGAGCCATCGCTAAATTATTTCCAACACATAAACCGGGAGCCATACCAATAGACCCAATCAACCCAGCCCCGATGTCTGAGAGAATATCGCCAAACTGATTTGTTGTTACAATAATATCAAACGATTCGGGTCTACTCACTAAATGCATTGCTATTGTATCTATCAATGTATCATCAAAGTTAATATCTTCATATTCTTTGGCAACTTTAACACATTCCTCTAAAAACATACCGCAACTTAGTCTATAGATAGGTTCCTTGTGAGCGGCAGTTACTTTTTTTCTATTTTTTGTATTTGCTATATCAAATGCACATCTTGCCACTTTTTCTGAACCAGAACGTGTTATAACTCTTGAAGCTATAGTAATTTCATCATTAGGGCGAAATTCAGGGTATCCTGCGACAACGGTTTCTGTACTTTGTAGACCTTCTGTAACTTCTCTAACAAAAATTATATCTATATCCCTATCTGTATTAAAGGATTTTATTGGTCTGACACTTGCGAATAACTCAAAGTGTTTTCTGATCGGTGGCATTTTCCAATGAGGATCATCACGAGGATAGTTATTGTGTCCAATTGGACCACAAATAATACCATTAACATTATTTAACTGACTTATGGTATGATGAGGAAATGTGTCCCCATATTTCTCATAAGCTAACTTACCAATTGGTAATTCAATAAGTTCTATATCTATGTCCATCATTTGAAGAGACTTTGATAATATATCTCTAGCTACGGGAACAATTTCAGTTCCAATATCATCACCCTCCATTATTGCAATTCTTAATTTTTCCATAACATGTATCGGGAAATTAACTTGATTTACTCAAACTTATCTGACAGATTTTTTATTAGATCATCTATTGAGTTTTTTGATAAGTAAGATGTAAACTCTTCTCTTTTTTGCAGGGCCAACGAGACACCAGCAAGAGAAATGTCAATTACTTTATAATCATCTGCATTGTTAAGTATTATCCACCATCTAATTGTTGTAAGTTTTGAGTCATTTTTTAGTATATCCCCATCAACCAAAAATTCACGGTTCTTTGAGCCTTTTGTATTACAGGTCCTATTTATAATTGAGTAAGATGAGGCTTCTTCCTCAACATTTGTATTGAGCTTGGTATGAATCATGTCAGTTACCATATTTTTTATAAGAACTGTATACTGATCTTCTCTATCTTTTGGTAATTTTCTTGAATATCTACCTAAGGCAACCTTGCCCATGGTTTTAAAATCTGCATTATTCAATAACAAGTTAGATAGGTGATATTTTTTTTGGTTAATTGTATAGTTTTCTGTATTAACTATAGAGAGTGTTTTAGCAGAAATTTCATTTATAAAATTAATAGTTTCATCACAAGATTGAGATTCTGCTTCTTTTATATTTAGACTAAGCGTAAAAGTAATTGTTAGAGAGAACAACAACAAAACATTTTTTAAATATTTCATGTCTCTGTAAAACCTAGAAAACTAAATTGAGGTCTCTGGCTGTATCAATGGAGTATTCGGAGGCTTCATCTGAAGGTACACCATTATTAATTTCATCAATCCTTCTCTGTCTATATAAATTACGAATAGTAACATAGTAGTCAGTTGAATTTGCTTCCGTTTCATCGAGAATATCGAGAAGCTCTTCTCTTGCTACTAATGTCTCTGTGATACCATAAGTATATCGTGCTTCTGAATCTTGTTCTTGCAAATACCATGTGAGTGGATGAGCTGCAAAATCAACTATTCTCCCTGCTATATGCCTTGGAGTTGAAGGCCCAAAAAAAGGCGATACTATATATGGACCATCTGGAACACCATATACAGCCAGTGTTTGAGCAAAATCTTCTGTGTGTCGGGCGTAACCCAAATCCGAAGCAGGATCTCCGAAACCAAAAAACCCAGCTGTTGAATTAATCATAAATCTTTTTAAAGTGATACCAGCTCGATCTGAGTTGCCCTGTAATAAATCATTTATTAGAACAGTAGGCGTTTCAAGATTATGCAAGAAATTTCTGATAGCTGTTCTTCCCTGACTTGGAACAATTGCTCGATATCCTTTTGCAAGTGGCTTCAAAATACCTTTATCAAGCCCATCATTGAAAGCAAATATTTTTCTATTGGTAGTTTCGATTGGATCATATCCATTAGTTGAATTTTGACTATCAACCTCATCAATATTGACAGCATAATTGGTATCTATATCTTTCTCTGGGTCCACGAAGCTATCAGCGTGCGAATCGTTCATTGAAAAAATAAATATTAAGGCAAAAAGTATAGGAAGATATGATCTAATTTTTAGTTTCATCGTGTGGTACATTCACTATTTATCAATAAATTTAATTATTTCCTAGAGGCCTTTTTTTTAATAGGGCTAGTGACCGACCTAAGATAATTAAATCAACTTTAAATTTTAAAGATGACTATTCTATACGTAATTGCCTATAGATTAAGCATCTTTAATATAAAACACAATCTCAAATGTTATTTTTAAATAAAATTTAACAAATATCAACATATTTCTTGTATAAAACATATAATATCCTGATTAGTAAAAATGTATATCAATATTAGTTAAAATGAAGTTATCAAAAAATATAATTCTGCTAGATGGCGGTATAGGTCAAGAAATTTATAAGAGAGCACATTCCCCAGATTCTCATACTTTGTGGTCACTAAAAATAATGATAGATAATCCAGATTTGGTTATAAAAGTTCATCAGGATTTCATTACCTCTGGTGCTAGAGTTCTAAGCTTAAATAATTATGCTGCAACTCCTTCTAGACTTAAAAAAATTGGAATGTATAGCTCTTTTGGGGAGATGCATCAAGTCGCTATAAAACTATTAAAATTGGCTATTGATAAATCGCCTATTTCAAGAGCTGATATTAAGGTTGCTGGTTCTTTACCTCCTCTGGTGGCAAGCTACACATCACATGATGAAAGACCACATAAAGATCTCTATGATGAATATATCAGTCTTATCGATCAACAAATAAATGATGTAGATTTATTTCTTGCTGAAACACTATCAAGCACAAAAGAAATTTTAGCCGTAACTGATGCTCTTCAATTCTATAGTTTGAAAAAATATATTAGCTTAACTCTTGATGATAATTCTCCATTAAAATTAAGGTCAGGTGAGTTACTTATGGATGCAGTAAAATTATTAAAAGATAGATGTGCTGACGTAATTTTAATAAATTGTTCTCGTCCGGAGACAGTTTCCATTGCACTCCCTATATTAAAAAATTCAGGAATCGTTTTTGGAGCATATGCAAATGGCTTTAGCTCTGTTGAAAAGCTTGAGCCAGGTAAAAACGTCAATGTTTTAGAGTCAAGAAAAGATCTTGATCCTGCAGAATACTCAAAATTTGCGATTGATTGGGCAGAAAATGGTGCTACATTCCTTGGTGGTTGCTGTGAAATTACCCCAAATCATATACAGTATTTATCAAAAGAGCTTGTTAAAAATGGTTATCGTATTTCAAATTACGATCTTTAAATAAAGATCATTTTCCAAATCCACCTCCCGATGGAGTTTCAATAATCAGCAAATCATTTTTTTTGAGCTCTATTTGGCAATTTCCATCTAATCTTATTATTTGTGTTTTACGTTTTAGAGAATTCCTGCCAACACACCCCGAGCTTCCTCCTTCAAGACCAAATGCTGGAATATGTCTATTATTAGATAATATTGAACAATCCATATTTGTATTAATCTTGAAAACCTTTTTTATTCCATTGCCACCACAAAATTTCCCTTTACCACCCGATCGACGATTTACAGATAGTTCTATTAGTGTAATTGGATAAATTTCTTCAAAAACTTCGGGGTCCGTTAATTTTGAGTTTGTCATATTAGTCTGAATTGCATCGCAGCCATCAAAATATCTTCCTGCGCCTTGACCTCCACATATGGTCTCGTAGTACTGAAAATCCCTATTACCAAAAACTAGATTATTCATTGTTGATTGGCAGGATGCTTTAACACCTAATGTTGCAAAAATGCAATTTGCAATTGCTTGACTAATTTCTACATTTCCTGCTGATACTGCAGCGTTTTTTGAAGGGTTGAGTAACGAATTTTTATCAGTCAGAATTGTCACAGGTTCTAATATACCTGAGTTAAGCGGAATATCTGCGTTGATGAGGCATCTTAGTGCATATAGTATAACAGCTTTTGTTATAGGGAGTGGAGCATTAAAATTATCATGTTGTTGCGCGCTTGATCCAATAAAATTAAAGTAGATTTTATTTTTATTATCAGGAACATCAATGCTAAGGTTCAAATCAATATTATCAATACACATTCTAAATCTAGAAGATTTAATTTTTTTTATTAAATCGAGTGTGCAAGTTCGTGCATTTTTTCTTATTCTTTTCATTTGTTGATGCACAATAGTTTGGCCATACTGAGCAATAATTTTATTAAGCTCAAGCTCACCTGTTTTATTGGCTGCTATTTGTGCAATAATATCTTGTAAATTTAATTCAGGACTCCTGGCTGGATATTTTGCATCTATAAGTTTATTTTTTAAAAGAGCCTCATTTAATATATTCTTTGATAGTATTTTTAAATTTTCAAAAATAATTCCTTCTTCATGCAATGATTTTACTTTTGGTGACATTGAGCCAGGATATAAGCCACCTATGTCTGAATGGTGGCCTCTGGTCGCTAAGTAAAAGATAATTTCTTTTTTTTCATTTGAGAAAATTGGTGAGATTATGGTTATATCTGGTAAATGAGTCCCCCCAGTATTTGGTGAATTATTTATAAATATGTCACCATAATTTATTTTTTGTCTAGATTTTATAAGTTTTTTTATGCAGTCATCCATAGATCCTAAATGAACAGGAATGTGAGGTGCATTAGCTACAAGATTTCCACCTTTATCAAATACAGCGCAGGAATAATCTAATCTTTCTTTAATATTTACTGATGATGCAGTTCTTTTTAATGTTTCCCCCATGGTTTCTGCAACAGACATGAATAAATTATTGAAAACCTCAAGCATGACCGAAGAGTTGTTGGTATAAGTATCTTTTTTGCTATTCTTCTTCTTCATTAGAATAATATTATCAGCATTATCTTTTTGTGCTGTCCATCCACCTTCAACAACTATAGTAGAGTATTGATTCAACAAAATAGCAGGGCCGGATAGATCTTCGTGACAATCAAATTTATCAATATTATATATTTCGGCTTTTTTCCAGCTGCCCATTGTATATATATTCGTATCTCCTAATTTTTTATTTGATGTGGATCTAATATTTTTGATAAGGTTACCCATACTTGACTCAGTTGTCTCTAGCTGGACCATTTCAACAATAATTTTTTTACTAGACAAATATCCGAATAGTTTTTTATGGTTTTTCTCAAATTTACGAATTAGAGATTTTACCTCTATCTCTGCTTCTGTAACTCTCATACTAAGAGGCTGTTCAGTTCCGAAATATTTTAGGTAAATAATAGTACTATGACTTAGTTTTTGTTTTTCAAAATTTATTGAGTTCTTTGATTTTAAGGACTCTATCGTTGTCCTTATTTCTTTTATGTTATGATTTGTAACTTCTAATAGTAATGTTTTTTGATTAGTATGTTTCTTTAATGAATTTCCAAGACCATATGCAGATAGGAAGCTTGAATAAGCACTGATGACTATTCTCTTCATATGGAGATTGTCTGCAATTAAGCAAGCATGTTGCCCTCCTGCACCTCCGTAACTGACAAGGGAATAATCTTCCAGTTTAAAACCCTTACTCGTAGAAATTTTTTTTATTGCACGACACATTTTTTCAATTGAAATTCTTATATATCCATCTGCTACTTCTGCAATCGGAATATTTTTATCAATCTTATCTCTTAAAAGCTCAAAATTTTTGACAATAAGTTTCTTATTAAGTGGAGATTTACCATCTTTTCCAAATATTTTTGGAAAATAGATCTCAGAAATTTTCCCCAGATATAAATTTGCATCTGTTATGGTTAGAGGCCCACCTTTATCGTAACACATAGGACCTGGGTTTGATCCTGCTGATTTTGATCCAACGGTCATTCTTGAATTATTATATTCTAAAATTGAGCCTCCGCCTGAGGCAACTGTTTCAATATCAATCATTGGAACTTGTAATAAATGATTATCAATATTTTTTTCATTCTGATATTCAAGTTGACCTGAGTAGTGAGACACATCAGTTGATGTTCCACCCATATCGAATGTAATAATTTTTTTGTACTTTGACTTGTTTGCAATTGCTATCGCTCCAATTACCCCTCCAGCAGGTCCTGAGAGAATTGAATTTATTCCTTTAAAGTTTTTTTCATCAGAGAGACCGCCATTTGATTGCATATATTTTAGGTCAATTTTACTTTTTTTATGCATGAGCTTCTTTTTAAAGCTATCAATATCCTCTCTTATAATAGGATCTACATATGCATTAATTATAGAGCTATTGGTACGTCTAATATATTTTATTGTTTGGCTAATTTCATGACCAAGAGTTATATTTTTATAACCGAGTTTAAAGAGCATTTTACCAATTTCTAACTCATGTTTTGGATACTTCCAACTATGGATAAGACTTACACAAATAGATGAAAATTTTTTGTGAGTGATTTCTTTTAATTTTTTTTCAATACTTTGCCAGTCTGGTTTAATCAAGTCCGTTCCATTAGGCGAAATACGCTCATCTATCTCTATAACCTCAGAATATAAGGGCTGAGTTTTACGTATATTTAAATCAAATATATTTTCTCTATTTTGGTAACCAACTAATTGGCTGTCTTTAAATCCTTTGGAGACAATTAACAACGTTTTCTCACCCGTGCGTTCGAGTATGGCATTTGTTGCAACTGTAGTACCTATAGTTATGCTGTCTATTTGATTATTATTTGTATTACTTTTATTAATTATTGATTTAATACCAAAAGATATTGGATCATCATAATAACTTTTAGAACTAGAAAGTATTTTTTCGAGGTAAACATCTTTTCTTGGTGAAAGTGCAATAATATCCGTAAATGTTCCTCCTTTATCAACCCAAAAAGTCCAATTTTTCTTTTTCATAGTATATATTGATTTACTTGTTTCTAACTGCTAACAAATGACTATAATTGTGATATTTTATTATAGAATATTTTATATAATGATAAGTCATAAATATAAATCACCCAATTTTAATGAGAGAGATACATCCTTACCTTTAAAGTATATTATCATTCATTATACAGGAGTAAAGTCACCATTTTCAGATATTTGTAAGTGGTTTGAAAAACCTTCTTCTGCTGTAAGTTGTCATTATGCTATAGATTATGATGGTACAATATATTCTTTTGTAGACGTCCAACAACGTGCATGGCATGCTGGTAAGTCATACTGGAATGGAGATTCAGATATAAATTCAGCATCTATTGGAATAGAAATTCATAATTCTGGTGATGAAGATTTTTTAAATATACAGATCGAGTCACTGATTTATTTAATTAAATTCTTAATGCGAGATTATAATATTAAATATTATGATGTCATTGGTCATTCCGATATTTCCGTCAGTAGAAAAATTGATCCTGGTAAAAGTTTCCCATGGCAAATATTATCAAAAGAGGGAATTGGTATATTCTCGAATCAGGACTCAAAAAATTACTCAAAACAAATAAATAAAGAAAGAAATCAGTTTTTTAATGAGATAAATCAAAAAATGCTCAAAAAAATTGGTTTTGATATAAATATCACAAATAAGTTTGATAATCATACAAAGCAAGTCATTGAAGCATTTCAAAGGCATTGGAGGCCTTCGAAAATTGATGGATTTATTGATGTTTCAACTGAGGATATCCTAATTGATGTATCTAACCAGTTCAATATGGCGAGAGTTAGATAGTAGACATCAAGTCATATTTATAGTATCTCTTTCATTGCTAGATGGTCGGATGATCGCTATGGAAATAGAGGAAAGTCCGGGCTCCACGGAGGAACAGTGCCGGATAACATCCGGCGGAGGAAACTCTAGGGAAAGTGCAGCAGAAAATATACCGCCATTATGAGTATGGTAAGGGTGAAAAGGTGTGGTAAGAGCACACCGCATTAATGGTAACATTGATGGCATTGTAAACCCCACTGGGAGCAAGACCAAATAGAGGTGGTAATTGTCCTTCGCATTATACCATCTGGGTAGGTCGCTTGAGTCATTTGGTAACTTATGACCTAGATGAATGATCATAATACAAAACCCGGCTTATAGACCATCTAGCATTATAATTTGGTTAATAAAGTATTAAAAAACCATTGACTTCCATAGAATACCATGATATCCCATAAGTACCCATTATAGTGGATTTATTATGAATTTATTTTTATCTAAATTTAAAAACAAAATTGATGTTAAGGGTCGGGTATCAATACCGGTATCTTTCAGGAATATTCTTTTAAAAGATGTTTCTCAAAAGATGTTCTGTTATCCATCACTTGATGCACAAGCAATTGATGCTGGTGGACAGGGTTTATCTAAGGAGATATATGCCCTAATGGATAATCTTGATCCATATTCAGATGAGAGAGATTATCTCTCTACAGCCCTCTTTGGCTTATCGGAAGAATTGAAAATAGATAACGATGGACGAGTAATATTAAGTGATGCTTTGATTGATCATGCGCAAATTAAAGATGAAGTTACATTTGTTGGTTTGGGAGAAAAATTTCAAATTTGGGAGCCTCTTAAATTTGAAAGCTATCTTCAGCAGGCTCAAAAAAAAGTAAAGGAGCAAAGACTCTTATTGAGTAAAAAAAATAGGGGTATTTAAGTTGATGAAGAGTAGAAATTACTCTACTGGCGGACCATTTCATCACATACCTGTCATGCTAAATGAGGTGCTAGATACATTAGCATTAAGAGGAGGAAATGTTTATGTAGATGGCACCTTTGGCGCGGGCGGACATTCTAAGGGCATACTAGACTCTTGTAAATGTAATCTATTAGCTGTTGATAGAGACAAAAAATCAATAGAGATTGCGCAAGAATTGAAGAAAGAATACGACGACAGAATAGAATTACACAATCAATCCTTTAGCCAACTTCCGTATATAATAGATAATACTCCATATAAAAAGATTGATGGGTTATTGCTGGATCTTGGCATTTCGTCACTGCAATTAGATAATCCAGATAGAGGTTTTTCATTTCAAAAAGATGGACCATTAGATATGCGAATGGGCAGCCAATCTTTTACTGCAGCAGATATTTTAAATAAAATCAGAGAGGATGATTTGGCAATGATCATTAGAGAGTTAGGAGAGGAAAGACACTCAAAACTTGTTGCTAGGAAAATATGTGAGTATCGAAAAAATACAAAAATTATAAGTACATATCAACTAAATGAAATTATTGAAAAATCGATTGGTTGGTCCTATAAAAAACAAAAAGGCAAGCATATTCATCCTTCGACACGTACCTTTCAAGCAATTAGAATTTTTATAAATCAAGAGTTAGAAGAACTAATTTTGGTATTATCTAGAATAGCTAAGTATATAAATAGTGAGGGTAGAATAGTAATAATTACATTTCACTCCATCGAAGATCGTATAGTTAAAAATATATTTAGTGACTTAACAGGGCAAAATAGAGCAATCTCTAGATATCAACCTGAAAACTCTAATGAAAATGAAAAATTATTTATTTATCCGATTAAAAAATTTTTGAAACCAACCGATTCTGAAATATTAATGAATCCAAGATCAAGATCAGCGAAATTAAGATGTATTGAAAGAACAAAATCTGCGTTTAGAGAAAATTTAGATATTTATAGTACAAATAAATATGAGCAAATTTTAAGCGAGTTCAGATGACAAGATTAATTTACCTAACAGTATTTATTTTAAGCATAATTGCTTCACTTACCTTATACATTATAAGCTATGATAGTAAAAATATATCAAAACAAATAATTGGTATTGAAAAGCTTATTAAATCAGAGGAAACTTCGCTTAAAACCCTTAAAGCAGAGCTAAGTTTATTATCTCAACCCGGAAGAATTCAATCGTTATCTCAGAATTTTGATTTAGTTCTTGAGCCGATAAAAGTATCTCAAATAGGAAAGATCGAAGATATTCCAATAAAGCCGGCAAATATAGTTATGGATGAGCTTGTACAAAGATCGTTAATTGGCTATTCCGAAATAAAAAATCAGAATTAAAAAAAAATGATAGGATTTTCCATTAAAAATAACTCATATTGTAAATAATATTAATGTTAACAGAAAAAGAAAATAAGAAAATTAATAGAATTCAAATAAGAATAAAATTTTTATTTTTATGCTTTTTTCTTGGATTTTCGATCCTATCAGCAAAACTTTTTTATTTAGCGTCAATGTCTTTTGATCCAAATAATGAAAGACAAAAACAAATCACTCAAAAGTCTGAAAGGCCACATATTTATGACAGGAATGACAACCTAGTAGCTTTAAATATAGATATTTCCTCTGTAGCCATTAGACCTGACATTCTATCTAATAAAGATGATGTAATAGATAGGATATTATCAGCAGTTCCAAACTTTTATCGTGAAGATTTAGAAAATAAAATATTGAATGATAAAAAATTTGTTTGGCTGAAGAGAGGAGTTACTCCAAAAGAAAGAGAGAGAATCCATAATTTAGGAATACCTGGTATTCAATTTATCGAAGAAACAAAAAGATTTTACAGTGCAGCTAATACTTTATCTAACGTTATTGGTTACGTAAATATAGATAATAAGGGACAAACAGGTATTGAAAAATATATTGACCAAAATTTAAATAAAGAAATTACAGAAGATATTCATTTATCTATAGATCTTGAGGTAAGCCATGCTATCCGTGATGAATTATTGAAATCAATGAGAAAGTATTCAGCAAAAGGTGCAGCGTCAGTATTAATGAATGTTAATACTGGGGAGGTAATTAGTATGACTTCATTACCTGATTTTGATCCACACTATCCAAAAGATGCATTAAAACCTGAGAATATAAATCGAGTGACTAAGGCAGTATACGAAATTGGTTCAACATTTAAGGCTTTTACTGCCGCAATGGCATTGGATAGTGGAGTTGTTGATTTGGATACAATATATGATGCAACTAATCCAATTAAGATTGGTAGACATTCAATTAGCGATTTTCATGCAAAGAACCGGGAATTGACAGTGGAGGAGATATTTATATATTCGTCAAATATTGGTTCTGCAAAAATGGCTTTAGATTTTGGTGTTGAGTATCATAAATCTTTTTTAAAAAAATTAGGTTTTATGGATCAAATTAGTTCTGAATTACCCGATCCATCAAAAAATATTATTCCGCCTAACTGGAAAGAAATAAATACTATGACAATTTCATTTGGGCATGGTATTGCAATAACGCCTCTTCATGCAGCAGTTGCAGGAGCAAGCCTTGTAAATGGTGGTCGATTAATACATCCTACTTTTCTTAAAAAGAATACAAATGAGACAATTGATTATAGTCAAGTCATTGATCCTACAACAAGTGATAAATTAAAAAAATTAATGTACCTTAATGTTATAAATGGCTCTGGTAAGAATGCAGCAGTTGATGGTATTCTAGTCGGGGGGAAGACAGGCTCAGCAGAAAAAGTTAGCGATAAGACATACGAAAAGAATAAACTCAGAACAACATTCCTTGGTGCATTTCCAATTAACGAGCCTAAGTATATATTATTTCTTCTCTTGGATGAGCCCGAAGGCATAGAGGAAACTCATGGTTATGCCACAGCTGGCTATAATGTTGCGCCAACGTTTTCAAATATTGTCACCAGAATAGCTCCAATGCTGGATATTATTCCATCAGAATTTGATACCTTAAATGAGTTTGATCAGATTACGGTTGCATTAAATAGCCTTTAGATAATTGCTAAAAGATAATGAAAAACCAATTAATCAAAAATAAAAGAATTAACTCATATGGGTTATCTCAAGAAGTGATGGGGATATCAATAGATAGCCGAGAGGTAAATAAAGGTGACTTATTTTTTTCATTAGAGCAAAGAAAAATAAAAGCATTATCTCACATAAATCAGGCAATAGATAAGGGTGCTTTGGGAATAATTTCTTATAAAAACTTTGATAATAATAGTATAGATACGAAAATTCCAATTATTAAAGTAGACTCTGTGAGAAAAGAACTATCAATTATTAGTTCAGAATTTTATCCAAATCAGCCGCGGATCGTCGCTGCAATAACAGGTACTAATGGAAAAACTTCTGTTGCAAAATTTACCGAGCAAATATGGAAAAATAATGGGATCGCTTCAGCTTCAATTGGAACATTGGGTAATTCAAGGTTTTTCAGTGATTCTTCATTAACTACACCTGATCCAGTTAGCCTGCATAAACAGCTTAATGACCTATCAATGAGTGATTATGATAATGTTATAATTGAAGCATCAAGTCATGGATTAGATCAACATAGAATTGATAATGTAAGATTAAGCGGTGCTGCATTTACAAGCTTTTCAAGAGATCATTTGGATTATCATAAGAATATGAAACAATATTTAAATGCAAAAAAAAGATTATTCACATCCTTATTAGAAAAGGATAGTACAGCTGTTGTCAATTTAATAGGAATTAATAGGAGGTATCATGGTTTTATTAATGATATTTGCTCACGAAATTTGATAACTATTGGTACGTCAAACGCAACCATAAATTTATTAGGATTCAGCAGATCTAGTAATAAAAAAATTAATCTTAAAATTAGTGCCAATGGTCAATTAGTAGTTATAAAAACTCCTTTCATTGCATTATTTCAAGCAATCAATGCAACGATTGCCGGTTGTGTAGCCTCAATGGATAGTCGTATATCACTAATGGATTATTTGATGAGTATAACATTACTTAAAGATATTTCGGGAAGATTAGAGTTTGTTGCATCAAAGTATACAGATGCGAATATTTATGTTGATTATGCTCATACTCCATCAGCAATGAAAGCCGTTTTGGAATCGCTCAGACCAGTAACAAAAAATAAGCTCATCCTAGTTTTTGGGGCTGGAGGTAATAGAGATAAGGGAAAAAGAAATTTCATGAGAGATATTGCAAAAAATTATGCTGATTTTATAATAGTAACTGATGATAATCCGCGATTTGAAGATCCAAAAAAAATTCGCAGTCAATTAATGGTTAATACAAATAATTTTATTGAAATCCCTGATAGATACGATGCAATTAAATATGCAATTGATAAATTGGAAAGTGGAGATAACCTTATAATTTGTGGGAAGGGTCACGAAGAGTATATGATTTATCAGGACTCAAAAATTTCTTTTTCGGACCAGCTTGTAGTTAAAAGTATTTTAGATTTATGATTTAATATGGAAGATAATTACAGAATTAAATTAGATTTTACTACCTCAAATTTAATTAAAATAATTAGCGGTAAAGTAAATACTAAAATTATTCAAAATAAATGTACCTTATCATTGGACTCAAGGAGTTTGATGGTTGGTGATATATTTCTAGCCTTAAAAGGTAATCATACAGATGGACATTCTTATCTAAAGCAAGCTTTCATAAAAGGAGCTTCTAGCGCAATCATATCAAATATGGAATTATTCAAAAAATCTGAGTTTCCATTAATATATGTCGAAGATACATATGATGCGTTATTCAAAATTGCAAAATATGTAAGTAATAGATCAATTGCAACAAGAATTGCCATAACGGGTAGTATGGGAAAAACAACAACTAAGACTTACTTAGCAGATATTTTATCTCAATACGAAAATACGTATTCATCTCCAGCATCATTTAATAATAAATGGGGTGTTGCAATAGCATTGGCAAAGGTTAATAGAGACACAAAGTATGGTATATTTGAGGTTGGTATGAATAAAGTTAATGAGATTGGAGCATTATCCGAGTTAATAAACCCAGATATCTCAATAATTACTAATATTGGGGATGCGCATATCGGGAATTTAGGAAGTAGGAAGGCAATCGCGATTGAGAAGTCTGATATTATGATGGGTATGTCAGAAGACTCGATTGCAATATTACCGAATGACAGTGAATATTTAGATCTTTTAAGAGATAGAAATAATCATCGTAAAATTAAATTTATAACATTTGGTAAATCACCTGAATCTGATATTCAAATACTTCCAATAACTAAAGATAAAAATTACTCTATTCTAAATTTTTTAATTGGTGGAAAGACTTATAAATCTAAATCTAAAAAAAGCAATTCAAGTATATTTGAAAATTACATGCCTATTTTGGCAGTCGGCAATATATTAGGTATTGCCCCCAATGATATATTGAAAAGATTGGAAGAGTCTGAAGGTCCTGATGGAAGATGGCAAGATCTTGATTTTGGATATAATGGGGGTGTTATAAAATTAATTAATGATACCTACAATGCAAGTCCTGAGTCTATGACACATGCCATAAAATCAGTTAGTGAATATAGAAGTAATAATGTTTTACGTAAAATAGCCATCATAGGTGATATGCTAGAATTAGGTAAGTTTACTGATGAGTATCATTCAAGATTAGTCCAAGTCATAAATGACTCCGAGATTGATAAAGTTTATTTTTGTGGAGATATTTTATCATCATATTTTGAAAGTATAAATAAGGATAAGCAAGCTCAGTTATTCAAATCTTGTAATTCAATAGATATAAAAGAATATTTTGATATAAAAAATGGAGATTTATTTTTTTTCAAAGGTGGTAATCAAATTGGATTAAACAAACTTGTTCAGGATTTTATTAATTATTTACGTTTATAATCGGATTTTTATAAGGATAAGACTTATATGCTAATTCTACTTATCAATGAGCTTTTGGCGGTATTCCCATTATTAAATGCATTTGCTTATATTACAACAAGAACTGTTGCAGCAACTTTTACATCTGGGATAATTGTATTTTTTCTAAGTCCAACAATAATAAGGTACCTAAAAAAACACCAAAAAAATGGGCAACCTATACGTCAAGATGGTCCTAAACGGCATATAATTGAAAAATCTGGTACTCCAACGATGGGTGGGTTCATAATTTTGTTGGGTGTATTGATTTCATCAATCCTTTGGGTAGATCTAAATAATAAATATGTATGGATAGTAGGTTTTGTTACAATTTCATTTGGTTTAATTGGTTTCTATGATGACTTTTTAAAAGTTACAAAATCATCTCCAAATGGAATGAAGAGCCTATTGAAATTTTTATTACAAGCAGGTATAGCCATTATTACTATTTTGTATTTACTAATATTTACTGATGATTTCCAACCAGTAGTTTATGTTCCATTTCTAAAAGATTTTTCAATAAATCTAGGAATATTTTTTCTAGTATTTGGAGCTTTAGTTATAATAGGCTCGAGTAATTCAGTCAATCTAACCGATGGCCTGGATGGTCTTGCAATTATGCCCGTAATGATTGCGGTGGGCAGTTTTGGTCTCATTGCTTATCTTACAGGAAATGTACTTTTTGCAGAATATTTAAATATCCAATACATGTCCGGATCTGGTGAACTTGCAATTATATGTGGTGCAGTTATTGGCGCAGGTCTAGGATTTCTCTGGTATAACGCACCTCCTGCCATGATATTTATGGGGGATACTGGGTCTTTATCGCTTGGTTCTATAATTGGGATTATTGCAATTATAACAAAGCATGAGTTAGTTCTAATGATAATTGGAGGTTTGTTTGTTCTAGAGGCAATTTCAGTCATTGTACAGGTAATAAGTTACAGGTATACGGGTAAAAGAATATTTAAAATGGCACCACTACATCATCATTTTGAGCAAAAAGGTTGGAGTGAAGCAACTATTGTCATTAGGTTTTGGATAATATCTCTTATTCTTGCAATGATTGGATTATTAACTCTTAAGCTAAGATAACCAATTTGGAAATGTAATGATTTCATTAACTCATAGGAAAGATCAAAAAATTTTTGTTTTAGGATTAGGTTTATCTGGAAAGAGTACTGTGAACTCCTTGTCAAGTGGTGGAGCTCTTGTGCATGCTTGGGACGATAATGCTGATATTAGAAAAACATATTCGGAATTTAAAAAAATACTCATTAATCCAGATGAAATTAATATAAAAGATTACGATGCTATTATTTTAAGCCCTGGAATTAATTTTAAAAATCCAATACCACACAGCTTAGTAAAACATGCAAGACTAAAAAATGTTCCAATTCTTGGAGATATACAGTTATTTATGGATGAATTGTATAAAAGAAATCTGAAAAATAAAGTTATTATGGTAACTGGAACTAATGGAAAATCTTCAACTGTTATGCTAATAGATCATCTAATGAAAGGGCTCAATGAGACGGTACAGGTTGGAGGTAATATAGGTACTAGAAGTGTTCTAGAATTTGATCTTACCAATGAAGATACAATTTTTATAATTGAAATTTCATCATATCAAATTGAGCTATGCCATAATATTAAACCCCATATTGCCATTCTTCTGAATATAAGTCCAGATCACATTGATAGGCATGGTACCTTTATGAACTATGTGGATATCAAATTTGATCTATTTAGTCATCAAGATGAAAATGATTTTGCAATACTTGGATTAGATGGTGGAATTATTTCTAACACAATCGACTCAAAACAGATAAGAGCAAAAAGAATTTGTTTTGTTAATCAATATTACAGTAAATACCATTATAAAAATGATAATTCTAAAACTCAAAAGACGCTATATATAGAAAAAAATGGAGGGAATCTCCAATACTCACTCGAATTAACAGGATCTATGAATAGAACAATTAATATTGAAAATATATCGGCCTCAGTAGCATGTATGGAAACGTTAGGATTTCAGTACTCTGAATACCTATCTTATTTTCAAACTTTCAAAAGCCTAAAACACAGGTCAGAGTATATCGGCACACATAATAATATTGATTTTATAAATGACAGTAAAGCAACGAACGCATTTGCCTCCAAGATTGCCATTCAGTCATTTACTAATGTATTTTGGATTTTAGGCGGAATAAAAAAATATGGAGGTATAGATGAAATTAAGGACTCATTTCAAAATATAGAGAAGGCATACTTAATTGGGCAGGCGGCCGATTCTTTTCGTGATTGTTTGATGAGTTGCGGAATTAAATATGAAGTTTGCGGTACACTTGATATTGCATTAAATAGTGCGATTCGAGATGCAAATTATATACCAACTAAAGCTACAGTTTTATTTTCTCCAGCTTGCGCCTCATTTGATCAATTTGCAAACTTTGAAGAGAGAGGTAATAAGTTTTGTGAATTAGTAAATAATATCAAGAGTGATAAATATGAAAATTACTAGATCAAGGAAATCTCATATTTCAGATTGGTGGTGGACAATTGATAAGGTGCAACTTGGTTCCATAGTTTTATTGATAATTTTTGGTATTGTTTTAAACTTAGCAGCAAGTCCTCCGATTGCCGAGAAACTGTCATTAAATCAATATTACTTTGTCAAAAGACAATTTTTATTTTTCATATTAGGTATATTGGTGATGTTTTTTTTCTCTTTCTTAAATTTAAAAAATTTGAGAAGGTTATGCCTCATAATTTTCATCACTTCACTAATTACAATATTTTTCTTAAATATATTTGGCACTCCAATAAAAGGAGCTACAAGGTGGTTGGATTTAGGCATTATCTCGGTACAACCTTCAGAGTTCGCCAAACCAACTTTTATAGTTTTAATTTCATGGTTTCTATCTGAGTCTATTGTCAAAACTGTCCCATCAAAAATAATATCACTTATGTTATATTCCCTTTTTGCATTCGGTTTAATTCTTCAACCTGATATCGGACAAACAATACTTATTACCCTAGCGGCTTCGATCATTTATTTCATTTCCGGAATGCCATTAATAGTTGGCTTCACAATATTTATTCTATCTCTAATTGGTATTGGGTTATCATACCTTTATGTGGATCATTTTTATCAAAGATTAAATATATTTTTTAACCCATCGCTTGGTGATACCTATCAAATCGATACCGCTTACAATGCAATATTACAGGGTGGGTGGTTTGGAGTGGGGCCAGGTGAAGGTGTAATAAAAAATATACTTCCTGATGCTCATACAGATTTCATATTTGCTGTGGCTGCTGAAGAATTTGGTTTGATTAGCTGTTTTATAATAATTTCTCTATTTGCTTTTATTGTCTATAGAGGATTAAGTAGATCTTTAAAACAAGAAAATCTATTTGCAAAAATTGCTACAATCGGTCTAACATCTCTTATTTGCATTCAAGTTGGTATTAATATCGCAGTAAATTTAGGTATTGTTCCAACAAAAGGAATGACGCTTCCATTTATTTCTTATGGTGGCTCCTCGGCTTTATCTATAGCGATGACTTTCGGACTTATTTTAGCTTTTACTAGGCAAAAAAATAATAGCTATATCTATTCCTCTCGAAAATTAAATTTCCAAAATTGAATATAAATGAAAAAATCTTCTAAAAAAAAAATAATTTTAATTGCAGGTGGAACTGGGGGACATGTCTCTCCTGCAATTTCATTAAGTGAGAATTTATTGAAAGATCCCACCAAAGAAGTATATTATCTTACAGATAAAAGGGGTAAAAAATATTTCGATCAAGTTGAATCAAGTTTTTTATATCAGATAAACTCTTCCTCACCGTATAGGAAATCGAGAAAGGAAACATTTCTATTCCCGTTCAAAATATTTAGTGGATTCATCAAATCATTGGTCATACTGAGAAGAATATCTCCATCAGTCATAATTGCATTTGGAGGTTATACTTCTATACCTCCATGTCTAGCGGGATATATTTTAAGAATACCAATTATTATACACGAACAAAATGCAATTATGGGTCGAGCAAATAGATTATTATCTAATTTTGCGAACAATATTACAGTATCATTTCATAATACAAAGAGTATTAAATTGAACTTTAAAGATAAAATTACCTATGTGGGCTTACCACTAAGAAATCAAATAGTCAAATATAGGAAAAGTAATTTCGAATATAAGAGGAATAAGAAATTAAATATACTTATTATTGGAGGTAGCCAGGGGTCACGGGCTTTTACTGATATTATCCCAAAAGTAATTTCTTATCTTCCAAATTCTATAAGGAAAGAAATCAAGTTATTCCAAAATTGCAATGTTGGTGATGAAAAAATATTAGAAAATATATATTCAAGCTTAAATATTGATCATGAAATAAAAAATTTCTTTCAAGATATTGGATACTATATCAATCAAGCTGACCTTATAATTGCAAGGGCAGGAGCAAATACAGTATTTGAAATATGCACAATTGGAAGAGCTTCAATACTAATTCCGCTATCAACGTCTATTGATAGTGATCAATATCATAATGCATCCTTTTTGAATGATACCGGTGCATCTATCTTTTATGATGAGAGTGTTATTAATCTTAATGATTTTGCAAAGAAGTTAGAGGTCTTATTTAAAGATACAATAAAAATAGAACAAATGGCTAAGCACGCTTACGAATGTAATATTGATATTGGAAATAGAAAATTTATTGAAATTATAGAAAATAATTATTTATAAAAGTTATGGACGATTTAACCAAATTATCAAAAGATCAGTTAATACATTTTGTAGGAATCGGTGGTATCGGATTATCGGCAATAGCTGAATTATGTAGAGAACGCGGTTATTCAGTTCAAGGAAGTGATATATCAGAGAATGATATGACAAAGAGACTTCGTGAGAATAATATCAGTGTATTTATCGGTCATAATTCAAAAAATATCAAAAAAAAAGTTCAACTTATAGTCCATTCATCAGCCATAAAAGATGATAATCCTGAGCTAATTGCTGCAAAAAAAGCAAATATACCTATAACCTCACGAGCAGATATTCTGGCTCAATTAATGGAAAGCAGAAAATGTGTATGTGTTTCAGGAACTCATGGAAAAACAACGACTACTTCAATGATTTCATGGGTGCTATCGCAAGGTCCACTTAAACCTACTTCCATAATAGGCGGTATTGACAGTCATACGCAATCCAATCTGCAGATTGGTTCTAGTGATTGGATGGTAGTTGAAGCAGATGAGTCAGATAAAACGTTTGTAAAACTTCCTTCAAAAATATCAGTAATAACAAATATTGATTACGATCATTTAGAAAATTATGGATCTATAGAGAAACTGGAAGCTTCATTTATAAAGTATGCAGTAAATACTCAAAGAGATGGATATATAATTTTTTGCGCAGATGATTACATAACCAGTAAAATCTCTAAAGACTTTCCATCAGGTATACTTATATCTTACGGCCAATCTGATAATGCGACACTAAAAATTAGAGATATATATAATGATGTCGGTTCATATAAATTTACAATTGACGGAGAGATAAATCAAAAACATTTTAATATTCAAATAACTATTAATAGACCTGGGATGTATAATATTTATAACGCAACGGCTGCGGCAATAGTTGGAATATTAAGAAATGTACCAAATGAGATAATTCAATCATCTTTATTATCATATAGCGGTGTTTATAGACGCTTTTCCGAAATAACTCATAAGAATGGAATTACCTATTATGATGATTATGCTCATCACCCAACTGAAATAAATCAATTACTATCTTCTGCTAAAAATTTATCATCTGGTAGGGTTATATCAATCTTCCAGCCACATAGATACTCGAGGATTTTAAGTTTATATAAAGAATTTTGCGCAGCTTTTTCAGATACAAATTATTTAGCACTTCTTCCTGTCTATGGAGCCGGTGAGATTGAAAATAGCGAAATAGATTATAATAAATTTATATCTGACATAAATATTAAATCAAAGATTGACGCACAATTTATAAAAAATACAGAAGATCTCAGTAAGTTTATTAAAACTCTAGCTGAGCCAGGAGATTTAGTTCTTTTTATAGGCGCAGGGGATATAAATATAATTTCAAATGAAATTTGTCTAAAATTATAGGGGGATAAAGTAATTGTGAAATTTTGGACTGAGGCAGATAAGTTAAGGGATAAGCTAAATTTACATGCAAGAGGAGAACTCTATAGTAATTACTCACTAATGCCAATTTCATGGTTTCGTGTGGGTGGGTGTGCTGAGATACTTTTTGTTCCAAAAGATGAAGAGGATTTAAAGTACTTTCTGTCCAGAAAACCTGAGGGTATACCCATAACAATTATAGGGGGTGCTTCAAATCTTCTCATAAGAGACTATGGTATTCCTGGAATCGTAATAATACTGGGTAAAGCTTTTAATTATATAAATCTTATTGAAGATAAGAGAATAAATATTGGTGCCTCTGTTCCTAATAAAAAAATATCTAATTTTGCTCTAAAAAATAATCTACAAGGATTTTCATTTTTAAATACGATACCAGGTACTCTCGGTGGTTCAATTAAAATGAATGCTGGTGCATACGGATCAGAAATAAAAGATATACTTTATAGTACAAAATTTATTGATACCTCGGGCAATATAAAGAAAAAATCAATAGCTGATATCAAATACAAATATCGTACAACAGATATTTCAGATAAAATGATATGTGTATCCTCGATATTAGAGGGAGGATTTGCTGGTAAAGATGATATAAAGCAGGAAATTGAGAAATTTAAGTTTTTAAGAAATACAACTCAACCTATAAAGGAAAGAACAGGTGGATCAACCTTCAAAAATACCGAAAATAAAAAGGCATGGGAACTAATTCGTGACGCTGAATGTGATAAGCTAGCAATAGGGGGTGCTATGATTTCTCAGAGGCATTCAAACTTTATTATAAATAAAGGAAATGCATCGGCTTATGATATAGAATTACTTGGAGAGACTATTATCGAGCGAGTAAAGAAAAAAACTGGCATCAAGTTGGAATGGGAAATAAAAAGAATGGGCCTTGGTCCAGAGGTTACACTATGATTTCAAAAATAAGTCAAAAAGAGAGGGTTCTTTTACTGATGGGTGGATCATCTCCTGAAAGGGAGGTCAGTATGGATAGTGGCAATGAGTGCTTTAGTGCTCTAAAAACTATCGGATACGATGTCATTAAACTAGATCCTGGACCAAGTATTATTAATGATATATTAGAAATAAACCCTGACATAGTATTTAATTCTTTACATGGAACTTGGGGTGAAGATGGGCATATTCAATCCATATTAGAGCACCTCAGAATTAAATATACACATTCAGGAGTAATATCATCTGCAAAAGCAATGAATAAAATTATTTCTAAGCAAATTTTTATGGACAATAATATTCCAGTTGCAAAATCATATGATCTTAATAATTTAAATAATATAAATATTGATTTTCCCATAATCATAAAACCAATCAACGGGGGATCAAGTATTGGAATACAGTTTATAAAATCAGAAAATCAATTATTAAATTATGTAAATGACTATAAGAGTAGTTTGAATAATTTCTTTGCAGAAGACTTCATTCCTGGCTCTGACTTTACTTGTGGAGTAATTGGTACAAATACTACTGAGATTGCCGAAATAAAGACCAATAATATAATCTTTGATTATGAATCAAAATATGAATCAAATTTAACGGAACATATAATTCCTGCAAATCTTAAACCAAATATTTACGAAAAGATGAAATACTATGCATTAAAAGCTCATGATAGTCTAAATTGCAGGAGTGTAAGTAGAGTTGATTTCAGATATTCAACAGAAAGTGAAGATGAATTAATCTGTCTCGAGGTCAATACTCAGCCGGGTATGACCAAAAAATCATTACTCCCAGAATTAGCATCGGATATAGGTATTCCATTTACAGAGCTTGTTTCGTGGATTATTAGAGATGCATCAATAGATAGGTAATTATTGAATAATGATAAAAGAGAAAATTTTCAGAAAAGTTTCAAATAAATACTTGAAAAGAATTTTTTATACAACCATCTTAGTTTTTGCATTTATGCTTCTATTTTTTCAGGTAAACATTCATTCAACTAAGTTAGCATCTAGTTCATTTAAATTTTTGAGTAAATTGGACCTTAATATACAAGAGGTTAAAATCGAAGGGACCAAGAACACAGCTGGGTCGGATATTGTTAGTGCTCTGAATTTAAGTAAAGACACACCTTTAGTAAAGTTTAATTTACAAGATGCAAATAATAGAATTATTAGATTAGATTGGGTTAAAGATGTTGAAATAAAGAAATTATATCCATCAACATTAAAGATAAAAATATATGAATACGAGCCCATAGCTATTTGGATTTATGATGGGAATAAATTTTTGATAGATCAAGATGGTCAAATAATCAAAGGATTAGATCCTAATAAATTTAAAAATTTGAAATTTGTAGCAGGTTACAATGCACTTGATTATATTCCAAGTATTATAAAATCTCTTGGGGAATATCCAGGATTTGAGGATAGGGTTAAATCAATTCTTCGCGTTGGGGATAGAAGGTGGACTGTCAGATTATTCAATGGATTAGAAATATATTTTCCTGAGGTAGGAATGTCGAAAGCAATAGAAATATTACAAAATTTAGATAACGAAACACAGTTATTAAGCAGATATATCGATGTAATAGATATGAGATTACCCAATCGGATGGATATTATGCCAAGTATCGATATTAAAAGAAAATCAATTTGAGTATTTATAATGTATTTGATGTCATTCGATCGAATATCTGGAAATTTTACTTCAAAAATCAATAATACAGTAACGGCTGCAATTGATATAGGCTCTGATAAGATTTTGTGTCTTATTGTTCGAAATGTTATAACTGATACGAACAGATATAGCTTTGATGTATTGGGGGTTGGGCACAATAGATCCATGGGATTTGAGTCTGGTATAATCACAGATGCAACTGCCTTGGAATTGGCAATTAGAACTGCTATCGAGGCAGCTGAAGAAATGTCTTCACTAACCATAGATAAAATAGTGGTTAATCTTTCATCGGAGTTCATAGAATCTAGCTTATACGAAATTAGTGTTCCAATTAAGGATATTCAGGTTTCCAAGAAAGATATCGAAGAGGCTTTTTTGATTGCAGAAGAACAGAACGTTTCAGATGATAAAATAATAATAGAGACTATGCCATTGGGTTTTTCAGTTGATGGTCTAAAATCAATTGAATATCCAGTTGGAATGTATGGGAAAAAGTTAGATATCAATATTAGTGTTATCACTTGTTCTAGAAGTATAGTCCAAAATCTAAATGATGTTATTGAGAGAGCTCATGCTAAGATATCAAAAATTGTCATATCTCCATTTGCAAGTGCAATATCAACGTTATCATCGGATGAATCAAATTTAGGAGCAATACTGATTGATATGGGGGCAGGTACGACATCATACTCAGTGTTTAGCGATGGCATTTTCAAGTTTGCAGGTGTTATACCTGTAGGTGGTAATTACATAACAAAAGATATCGCAAGATCTTTATCAATACCAATCATAGAGGCTGAGAAATTAAAGATTTTATATGGGGGAGTCTTAACTAACTCCTATGATAATGGAGATTTATTAAGTATGAAAATGGTGGGTTATGATGAAAGTGACTCTAATGATATACAAATATCTAAATCAGTTATTGCAGAAATTTCACGAACCAGAGCCCTTGATATCTTACAAAAGGTTGAAAGTAATTTGCTTAATGTAAGTGAAGCACTAGTTCGTGATAAAAGAATAGTACTGACGGGGGGAGGCAGTCAATTGATAGGGATTGATGACCTTGCGAGAGAAGTTTTTAAATCACCAATTCGAAGAGCAATTCCCAAAATCAATTCTGATATTTTTGATATCAGTGACCCCATTTTTTCAAATGTGATAGGATTATTAACTTATTCACAGAATGAGACATTTGTTAATAAAAAAATAACCACTAAAAGCTTATCCTATACAAGTAATAATTTTTTTTCAAATCTACTGAGATGGTTTAAAGATAGTTTTTAACTTTTAATAATAATATTTCAACTCTTTTAGAGACAAATATTTAAGTACAAATATAAATAGGGATAAAGTGCCATGACAATAAATTTAAAAATTCCAGATGCAATGAGTGAACTAAAACCTAGAATTACAGTATTTGGTGTTGGTGGAGCTGGAAGTAATGCAGTTAACAATATGATACAAGAAGGTCTCGATGGGGTTGAATTTGTTGTAGCAAATACAGATGCTCAGGCTCTTGCAATGTCAAGTGCAGAGAGACGAATACAAATGGGAACCAATCTTACAGAAGGACTTGGGGCGGGGTCACAGCCAAAAATAGGTGCAGCAGCAGCTCAGGAGGCTCAGGGAGAAATTATAGATTATTCGGCAGGATCGCACATGGTTTTTATTACTGCTGGTATGGGAGGAGGTACTGGGACTGGTGCAGCCCCTGTTATTGCTCAGCTTTGTAAAGAACAGGATATATTAACTGTAGCTGTTGTAACAAAACCATTTCAATTTGAGGGTGTAAGACGAATGCAGATTGCTGAAGAGGGCATAGAAGAACTTGGCAAATATGTTGATACTCTAATTGTAATACCAAACCAGAATTTATTTAGAATAGCAAATGAAAAGACAACTTTTTCTGACGCTTTTGCTATGGCGGATCAGGTTTTATTATCCGGCGTCTCCGGAGTTACAGATTTGATGGTAAAAGAGGGACTGATTAATTTAGATTTTGCTGATGTTAAGTCCATCATGCAAGGTATGGGTAAAGCGATGATGGGTACAGGAGAAGCTTCGGGTGAAAAGAGGGCGATTGAGGCTGCAGAGGCCGCGATATCTAATCCCCTCTTAGATGATGTTTCCATGAAAGGGGCACAAGGTCTCTTAATATCAATTACGGGTGGTGAAGATTTAACCTTATTTGAAGTTGACGAAGTCGCTACACGAATCAGGAATGAAGTAGATAATAATGCAAATATTATTCTGGGTGCTACCTTTGACTCTAATCTTGAAGGATCTGTAAAAGTTTCTGTTGTTGCAACCGGGATCCAAGCAAATGTTAGGAATATTGATGCCACAAACTATACATTTGATAAGAAATATACAATTCCTAGTAATCATATTTCAAAAGATACCATGAAAATGATAAACAAAGATATCAATCCAAATATAGTAAACACAAGGCCAATTAATAGCGCACCGATTGCTGAAAAAAAATATGAGGGTGATATATCAGTAAAGAAAATAGACGCTAATCATAGTTTCTTCTCTCAAGAAGCAAAGCCTAAGCAAGATATTGATGGATTCAAAAGTAATAATCTCGATAACTATATAAGTAATGCAAAATTAACCACAGACTTTGAAAAAAATGAAATTCCAAGAGTTAGTGAATTCTTTTCAATCAAAGATGAAAATGTCTCAATGGCTATGAATGAACAACTACTTAATGGAGCAAAAAAGAAAAACAAAACTGGCTTTTTTACAAAGCTCGTTAATGGCAGCTTTAAGAAAAAAGATATTGAAGATGATAGTCCACTAACAGATATAAACTATTCAAAAATTGAGCTTCAAACAGAAAATGAAACTGATATAGAATCTAAATCTCCAAAATTACAAGATGAAATAATTGAGTCACAAAGTAATAATGAGGTGGATCAAATTTTAGAAGAGGAGGATTCTCTTGCTATTAAAAATGAGATACCAAATGATGTAATTCCTAATGATAATATAGAAAATAATACTCAAGCGGATGATGTTAATGATCTTTTGAGTATGCAAGATGAGCAAACGTTAGAATTTGATGATAAATTGGAATCATCAGAAGACAATGACGATGATCTTGAAATTCCATCTTTCCTTAAAAAGCAAGCAAATTAAAACCTTAATAAAGTCTCATATCACTCTTATTTTATGGCATATTTCATACATATATGATAGAAAATTTTACTATGCAAAGTAAACAACGTACAGTTAAAAATAAAGTAAGGTTTGTTGGCAAAGGAATACATACTGGCCAATTATCTAATATCATAGTTGGGCCTGCCCCAACAGATAGTGGAATTGTATTCAAGAGAACAGACATAAGTTCAAAAAACAATGCAACAGTGCAGGCGATCCATACAAATGTATGTTCCACTTATTATTGCACTGAGTTGAGTAATGAAGATCAAATATCAGTGCTAACAGTGGAACATTTACTTGCAGCAATATTAGGACTTAATATTGATAATGCTGAAATATTGATTGACGGTCCAGAAGTTCCAATATTGGATGGAAGTAGTAAAATTTTTTTTGATGGATTAAAAGATGCAGGAACTACAGAGCAAAATAACACAAAAAAATTTATAAAAATTACAAAGCCAATTAGAGTATCAAATAATGCCTCATATGCAAGTTTTATGCCATATGAGGCATTATTTGTAGATGCTCAGATTGATTTCAGCCATGAAAGAATTGGTGTTCAAAGGATGGAAACAATAATAGATCAGAATACATTTCAGTCAGAAATTGTATCCTCAAGAACTTTTGGTTTTTTAGAGCATGCCGAAAAGCTAAACTCTATGGGCTATGGTCTTGGTGTGAACCTATCAAATACAATAGTTTTAACTGAAAAGAATATTATGAATACTGATGGACTTCAATATGCTGACGAGTTTGTTAGACATAAAATACTCGATATATGCGGAGATTTAAAATTAGCAAACTTTAATATAATTGGAAAATATACATCTGTATATGGAGGGCATTATCTGAACTACCTTGCTTTAGAGAAATTATTCAAAAATATAGACGCATGGGAATTAATTGAGCTGGAGGAAGATTATGTAGATACTCCAAATTCAAAAGAAAATGTGCAACAGAAGCTTGTTAATCTTTAAACTTGGATTATAATATATTTATAATGATATATTAATTTCTGTTACCTTAATGAGCCGTCTCTTAATCTTACTAATTTGTTTGTCTTTAGCATCTTGTGCTGGGGAAGAGCCATTAGAACTATATTCTCCTAGAGAATTAAATCAGATTTATGACTCAGCAGTTAATTTACTTGAAGATGAAGAATATGAGTTGGCAGCAAATGAGTTCCTTAACGTAGAGAGAGAATATCCATACTCAATATGGTCTGAAAAAGCTATTGTAATGGCGGGTTATGCCCTATACAAGGGTCGAAGGTACGAGGATAGCATAATACAGTATAATAGATATATTCAATTGTATCCAAACGGTGACTCTACTGCATATGTAAATTATTTGATGGGGGTCTCTTATTATCTTCAAATAGCAAATTTAGGAAGAGATCAACTAAATGCAAAGAAAGCACTGAAACAGTTTAATCTTATTTTAGAAAGGTATTCTGAAACTGACTATGCTGCAGATGCTAGACTAAAGAAAGACCTTGCTATGGACCATATAGCAGGTGAAGAAATGGAAATAGGACGCTTTTATTTAAAAAAGAATTATTTTTCTGCAGCTATAAATAGATTCAAAAATGTTATTTCAAATTATCAGACAACGTCACACATAGAAGAAGCTCTTGCCAGATATGCAGAGGCTTATATGTCTATGGGGGTTTATTCAGAAGCTCAAACAGCTGCTGCCATATTAGGGTATAATTATCCAAATAGTGATTGGTATGAGTATACTTATGATCAGCTTATGAAGGGTGGAGTTAAGCCTCAAGAAAATAATAGTTCTTGGGTTAGTAAAGCCTGGGAATCTATTAGTTAGGGTTGTATATGATATTATCTCTCTCCATAAATAATGTAGTTTTTATTGATAATTTAGAAATTGATTTCAGAGAGGGACTTATTGTATTCACAGGAGAGACAGGAGCAGGTAAATCCATAATTTTAGAATCTATTTCACTGGCACTTGGTGCAAAAAGTAATCCAAGCCTTGTAAAAAATGATTGTGAGTCTTCGATAATAACTTTAGTGGTAAAAAATACACCATTCATCGAGCAAGCTTGTAAGGATTTATTGATATTAGATAATAACGAGATTTACATTAAAAGGATCCAGTTCAAGGATGGTAGAACAAAGTCTTATATTAATGATCATTTGGTTAGTCTGTCAATTATCAAATCTATATCAAGTAAAATTATTGAATTTCATGGGCAAGATCAAGACTCAACTTTCATGGATAAATCACGACATATTGATATTATTGACTCAATAGGAAGCTATCAACCTGAACTTATAACTATCGCGGGTCTATCTCTAAAAATGAGTAAACTACGAGATATGATCTCAGAGAAACACCAAAAGTTATCTGAAATATCCAATCAAAGGTCGTATTTGGAGGAAATCTGCAATGAAATTGAAGAGCTTGATCTAGATAGTAACGAAGAGAAGATACTTTTAGAAAAAAGAAAGCTTGCTATGGAAAAGTCAAAAGTTAGTGAGTCACTTGCGAATATAAAATCAATAATTCATCAAGATAGTGGTATTCAAGATCTTACCACAAAAATTTATGGAGAAATATCTAAGATTATATCTATTAAAAATGAAATGATTAATGAATTAAACGAGGACTTGTCGCAAATAGATTCTATACTAAAAAATGTCTCTTCAACCATCGAGGCAATACAGCAAGAAGTAGAATCCGAAAATAATGATATAGATATAATAGAGCAAAGGCTATTTTCAATTAAATCACTTAGTCGAAAGTATAATTTACTTTCAGAGAATCTTCATGATTATTATTTGCAAATTAAGAAGCAACTTAATTTGCTGAATAGTGATTATAATGAAATCAATAAACTTGAAGAAAATTACGCAGACCTATTAAAAGAATATCAAGCATTATCTGGAGAATTAAGTCAAAAAAGAAGAGTGGCTGCAAATGAATTTGATCAAGCAGTTCTTCAAGAACTAATTGATTTAAAGTTTCCAACCATTAGTTTTAAAAGTTTTATTGAAAAAAGTAAAATTGGGACTCGACCCGGCCCAAAAGGAGACGATATTGTTACAATAAAGATTTCAACAAGTGAAGACTCATCTCCAGATCTTATTGGTAATATTGCATCTGGTGGAGAACTCTCTAGGATTATTCTGGCAATAAAGTCTGTAATGTCAAAAAGACATCAAGTAAAGACACTAATTTTTGATGAAATAGACTCTGGTGTTAGTGGTGCGACTGCAACAGCGATTGGTAAGAAATTATCATTAATCTCCCAGGAATTGCAAATTTTTTCAGTTACACACTCACCGCAAGTTGCAGCTATTGCTCATCATCATTATTTAATTGAAAAAAAACAAAAAAATGGTGATAGCGAATCGGGGATAATCATTTCAGAATTAGACAGTAATCAAAGAACAGAAGAAATTGCAAGAATGCTATCAGGTGAGAGTATAACAGACCAAGCAAGGGAAGCCGCAAAAAGCTTACAAAATAATGATGAGTGATGTCAAAATAGAACAATTGCTCTCATGTGATATTTTGGAATTATCAGAAGTTGAGCAAGTTAATTTTTATCTTGAATTAGTCGACTTTCTTCAAGATTTAGACCGGATATATTACGACAATAATGATCCTCAGATTGACGATAATATCTATGATAAGTTGAAATCATTACACATCAAAATGATAACAGTATATCCATATTTAAAGGAACATTCGAAATATTATAGTACTGTTGGATATAAACCATCAGAAAAATTTAATAAAATTATACATAAAGTTCCAATGCTTTCATTATCAAATATATTTGATAAAGATGGATTAGAAGATTTTATTGATAAAATTCGTAAATATTTGAATGCAGAGGAGGATCAATTCATTGAGATTGTATCAGAACCAAAAATTGATGGTCTATCCGCAACAATATTATATGAAAAGGGTGTATTGACTCAGGCAGCGACAAGGGGAGATGGATATCAAGGTGAAAATGTTACAGAAAATATCAAAACAATATCAAATATTCCAAAAACAATAGATTCTCTTGATGCACCAGACCGATTTGAGATCCGCGGAGAAATTTATATGACTAAATCAGATTTTATTAAGTTAAATAATAAGATGGTATCAGAAGGAAAACAGACATATGTTAACCCAAGGAATACAGCTGCTGGTTCATTGAGACACATTGACCCAAATGTGACTTATTCAAGAAATCTGAAGTTTTTTGCATATACATGGGGAGATTTATCAAAAATACCCTGTTCGACTCACTTTGATATGATTAATTTATTCAAAAGATGGGGTTTTCAAGTAAGTCCTTATACCAAAAATAATAAATCATTAAATCAGATATATGAGTCATATTTAGAGATGAATAACTTAAGGTCATCACTTGATTACGATATAGATGGGGTAGTCTACAAGGTAAACTCAATTGAATTACAGAATAGGCTTGGTTTTATTTCAAGATCGCCAAGGTGGGCAATAGCACATAAATTTGAGGCTGAAAAGGCAATAACGAGAATCCTTGATATTGAAGTGCAAGTTGGAAAAACTGGATCTTTAACCCCAGTTGCAAAATTAGAACCTGTAAACATTGGTGGTGTATTGGTAAAAAATGCTACGCTACATAATGAAGATTTCATCAAAGGTATTAATAGTGAAGGTTTGTCTATAAGAGAGGGAGTTGATATTAGGATTAATGATTTAGTTGAAATAATTAGATCTGGTGACGTAATCCCAAAGGTAATTAGCGTTGATAAAGATGCAAGAAATAAGGAAACAGAAGAGTTTATTTTTCCGATCCAGTGTCCTGTCTGTAAAAGCCCGGCAATTAAAGAACGAAGTGAAGTCACCGGAAAGATGTCCTCAACAAGAAGATGTACGGGCGGACTATATTGTGAAAGTCAAATCTTGGGTTGCCTTGAATTTTTTGTATCTAGGAATGCCATGAATATTGAAGGTCTTGGTGGGAAAACAATGCAACTTTTTTTTGATAATAACTTTGTCATTTCACCATCTGATATATTTACACTGGAGGCTCGCCAGAGGAATAAGGAAATAAATATTCTATCATTGGACGGGTGGGGGGATTTATCAATGAATAATCTGTTTAGTAATATAAATGAGAGAAGATCAGTAACATTAGATAAATTAATTTATTCACTAGGCATAAGACATGTTGGAATAAATACTTCCAAATTAATAGCACAACAATTAAATTCTCTACAAAACTTATATGAAATAATAGCGGAAGCCAACAATGATTATAATAAAATTCTAAATTTTCTGACCGATATTGATGGTCTTGGAAAGGTAGCAATAGAGTCATTCTTAACATTTTTAACGAATGAAGAAAATTTACAAATACTAAAGAGATTATCAGATGAGATTGAGGTGAGAGACCTCGATATAGTCATAAACCCTAACTCAGTAGTTCAAGGTTTAAATATAGTTTTTACCGGAAAATTTAATGGAATGTCCCGCTCGGAGGCAAAGGATAATGCTGAAAGAATGGGGGCAAAAGTATTAAGCTCGGTAACATCACGTACTGATTTACTTATTATTGGAGATGAGCCTGGCTCAAAGCTAAAAAAAGCAAAGGAACTTGAAATAAAAATAGTAACTGAATTAGAGTGGCTTGATATTGTTAAGGGTTAAATCTCTGAAGTTATTTTATTAATCCAATAGACTGTGTCTCCTCCGATTTGAGGAATAATTTTTTCTCTCACTCGCACGTGATATTGATTAATCCATTCAATCTCTGTTGCATCCAATAATTCTTTATCAATTAAATCTTTATCAAGAGGAGCGAATGATATAATTTCAAAATAAAGATTTTCTTCGATAGTCATATCTTTCTCTTTTTTTAGGAGCATCAAGTTTTCAATTCTAATACCAAACTTATTTTCTAGATAAATACCGGGCTCATTAGAAAAAACCATACCTTCATCAAAATACTTATTATTATCCATTGGAGATATTGATTGAGGTCCTTCATGAACCGATAGAACGGATCCAACACCGTGTCCTGTGCCATGGTTGTAGTTATATCCGAACTTCGTAATTACTTCTCTCGCTATTAAGTCAAGATCTCTTCCTGAAAAATTATTATTGAATTTTATATTTGCAAGCGCGATATGTGCTTTGAGAGTAATCGTATATAATTCCTTCATCATTTTAGAGGGATTGCCTATTGCAATTGTTCTTGTAATATCTGTGGTACCGAATTTATATTGTCCACCTGAGTCAATTAATAATATTCCCTTATTATGTATAAACTTATTTGTTTTTCTAGACGCAGAGTAATGAATTATAGCGCTATTTTCATTTAATCCTACTATTGCTGGGAAACTTGGACCTAAATAATCTCTGTTATTAAATTTTCTAACTTCAGTGCTCTTCTTTGTAATAGTTACTTCATCAATATTTGGATTATCTATATTAGATTTTATCCAATATAGAAGTTTACAAATTGCTGAGCCATCTTGAATATTTGCTTCAATCATACCTTCGATTTCAACATTATTTTTTATGGCCAGGTGAATAGATAAATTTGGTAATTCACTAATTTGCATAGATAATTCTAAGAATTTATTGAAATAAAAATACGAAATATATTTTTTATCTAATAATATAGATTTTACTCCATTCATGCTCTCTGATAAGTGCTCACCAAATAAATTAATATCACATATTTTTATGGGCGAGATTCCAAAGTCTAAAAGTTTGGGGTTGGTCAACTCTTTATCCAAATAGATATAGCAGCATCTATGAGTAATAATTGCAATCGCTGGTACTGAAGGAGTATATTTCTTTTTATAGCATCTCAGATTCAGAAGCCAGGATATAAATTCTTTATCTTGGCAAAATATTGCGATATCTGAGGTCTTCATATATTTACTTCTTATTTGGTCAAGTTTATATTTAAATTCGATTCCGCAATATTCTTTTTTGTGATGCACAATATCAAATATTCTTTGATTGGGACTATACTTGGATATTCTATCCACCAAGTTATAGTTTAGAGGTTTAAGAGTTATTTTTTTGTCCTTTAACCCATTTCTGAATTTCACAACTTCATCATAGGAATGAATTTTGGGATCAAAGCCAATGATGCTATTGTCTTTTAAATTAGCCTTAAGCCAGTCTATCTGACTCTGAAAATTAAAGACATTTACTTCTATATTGTATTCATCAACTTCTATCTTTGCTTGAGTTGTGTATCTCCCATCAACAAAAATACTATTATTTTCAATCCCAATAAATAAAATACCTGCTGAACCTGAGAAATTAGAGAGGAATTTTATCCTCTTTTCATTGGGTCTTAAATCACTATCTAAAAAATTATTTTTCATCGGCACTAAATATGCACTAATTCCCTCAGATAGCATCAGGCGTCGTAATTCGCTTATTTTTTTATTTATTTTCATATCAATATGACTTGTCTTTCAAATCGTTTATCATTGTATTTGCAGGTATACCATTATTTGACTTGCAAAAAATGCATATCTAACATACGTTTTTTATGCTTTTAAGTGAGTGTTTGATTACATATATTCCAATCATACAATTTTTAATCTATCAAATTAACAAAATTATACCAACTGAAAGGAAAAAAATGAACTTTGTATATAAATACGCACTAAATATTGCATCAAAATATTCAAACTATAGGAATAATGTATCACAAGAGGCAGAACTAAGTCATTTGTCAGATAAAATTCTACAAGATATCGGTGTATCAAGAGCATCCATTCACAGTGTCATCTGGAAGTAACTATATGGTGCTTTTTAGCACCAATGTTACCCAATTATTTACGATAAACCTTTTGACGATTATTATACCTAAATTTCGAAAATTTGCTTCGATCGATCTCTTTTGATTAACATTGAAGCCAGAAAGAATAATAAACCCTTTTTTATCTAGCATATTGCTTATTTCATTTCTGATTTTATTAATGGTATTTGAATAAATATTAACGACAATCAAATCAAATTTACTATTTGTAGTAATTTTTTCTGGTGATTTTACAACATCATTGTATTTTGATGTTACATATGTGGATACATTATTATTTTTAGCGTTAGTATTTGCTGCAATAACAGCATTGTTGTCATTATCAACGGCAAGAACTTTAGACTTCCATAATTTTGCTCCGATAATTGCAAGTAAACCAGTACCAGAGCCAATATCTAATATTTGTTCAACATTATTATTATATTTACTTATATAGAGCATTGCCCTGACACAGCCTATTGTGGTCTCATGGTGACCTGTTCCAAATGCAATGCTCTCATTGATGACAATGTCAATTTTCTTATATTTATTCTTTGGATAATTATCATTATGTATACTCAAGCTATTCAGGGAGACTGGCTTTAAGCTTTTCTGATTTTCTGCCACCCAGTTCTTTGGTTCCAAATTTTTTTGTGTATAGGAGATACCTTCACCAAATATATTTTTTAATATATTTTTTATTAAATGTTCTTTTGACTCTAAAAATAATATATTTACGTAGGAAATATCTTCTGATTGAAATGTAGATATGGATATGACTTTATCATCCAAGAGAGTATCCTCAATATCATTAATATCAATATCAGATTTTAATTGTACTTCGATTAGATTAGGCATTTTTTACCAATTCAAGGTAAGATGAAAGTACAATTTTTTTTCCTGCTTTCTCAAAATCAACTTCGATTCTATCATCATCATTACCCAGAACAAAACCATATCCAAATTTTTGATGAAACACTCTTTGGTTTTGTTCAATATACACATTTTCATCAGGTGTAATATTGTCATAATCACCTTCTATAATATGACCCGCTGACTGTAATCGCTCTAATACTGTCATTTTTTTTGTATGAGGTCTGCTATATCGATCATTAAATCTATTGTCGACGCTATTGTCTGTATAAATGATATCTTGCTCGACAAATTCCTTTGATATTTCATCTAAGAACCTTGATGGTATCGATTGTGACCAATTGCCATATATCCTTCTATTTTGAGCGTGTAATAATTGTAAATTGTTTTTTGCTCTTGTTAACCCAACATGTGCAAGCCTTCTTTCTTCCTCAAGTCCAACGTTTCCCTTTTCATCTAACGCTCTTTGATTAGGAAAAACCCCTTCTTCCAGGCCTGGAATAAATACAATGTCAAACTCAAGTCCTTTAGCTGAATGCAGCGTCATTATGTTAACTTTATCAATTGTTTCGTCATTCTCAATTTCGAGTACAAGTGATATGTGCTCTAAAAAATCATTGAGTGAGTTAAACTCGGATATTTGACCAATTAGCTCCTTTATATTTTCTATTCGAGAGGCTGATGTGGGTGATTTATCATTTTCCCACATTGCAATATAACCTGACTCTTCTAATATAATTTGTGTTAGATTTACGTGGTCCATACTTCCATTTTTTTCTATCCAGCTATCTAGCATTAGAATAAGATTTTTTAGTTGCATTCTTGTGTTGGGTTTTATTTCATCAGTTAGGATTAGCTTTTTTGAAGCTTGATATAATGAAATATTAAGAGATCTAGACGTTTCGGTAAGTAGTCGTAATGTCGTTTCGCCTATACCACGTCTTGGTGTATTAATTATTCGTTCAAATTTTATATCATTATCGGCATTCAAAACTAATTGGAGATAAGCAATAACATCTCTAATTTCTTGTCTTTCATAAAATCTTGGCCCACCAATAACTCTATAAGGTATGTTATCTATGATAAATCTATCTTCGAATTCTCGCATTTGAAAACTTGCTCTGACTAATATAGCAATTTCATTCAAATTATTTTGTTTTTGTTTTTGTATCTCTATTTCATTGGATACATATCTAGCTTCATCTTCAGCATTCCATAAACTACGAATCTTTACCTTATTTCCACTATCTGGAGAATATGCTGATAAATCTTTGCCAAGTCGGTCTTGATTGTAAGATATTAAGCTTCTAGCCGCTCCTAGAATATTTTTTGTCGAGCGATAATTTGTTTCTAATCTAATAATCTTCGCTCCCTCAAAATCTCTTTCAAAATTCAAAATATTGTTGACGTCAGCACCCCTCCATCCGTAAATTGATTGATCGTCATCTCCCACACACGCAATATTTTTATTTTTTTGAGATAAAAGTCGAAGAAATAGATATTGCACTGTGTTTGTATCTTGATATTCATCAACCAAAATATATGAAAATATTGACTGATACCTGTCTAATAATGCACTATTATTTTGAAGCATTTTTAGTGGAAGTAGAAGTAAATCTCCAAAATCAACACAGTTTAATTTGATTAAACGTTGCTGGTAATTCTTGTAAATATTAATACTTTTTTCTTGACCAATCGCATCAATTGCATGGTCTGCTATTTTTTCTGGCGTCAAGCCTTTATTTTTCCATCCTTCGATATGGGATAAAAAAAATCTTGGTGGAAAATGTTTATCGTCAATTCCTGCAAGCTTTATAACTTCTTTTATTACTTTTAACTGATCATCTGTGTCCAATATTGTAAAATCACTTTTTAAGTTTGCCTGTTCAGCATGCACTCTAAGCAGTTTTGCGCCAATTGAATGGAAAGTTCCTAACCAGTTCATTCCTTCGATAGCATTCCCTATGATTTTACCTATTCGGAATTGCATTTCCTTTGCAGCTTTATTCGTAAAGGTCACGGCCAAAATATTGGAAGGGAATGACTTTTTTGTATATATAATATGTGCAAGTCGGGACGTAAGGACTTTTGTTTTTCCCGTTCCAGCTCCAGCCAAAATCAAAAGTGGTCCTTCGGTTTCTAGCACAGCTTTTTTCTGTGCTTCGTTCAGATCATTTAAATAATCATTAATCATGTGTCAATAATATTTATATGAATGATTCATGCAATAGAATAATTATACTTATGAATGTTTTAAACTAGGGATTTTTTTGATAATTTTATCAAATAATTCAAAGCATATACTCTGATTTCTGACGCAAGATTATTTCCATTTTTTTCTTTGTCTATAAGTTCAATAACCCCAGATATTGAAAGACCCTTTTCTATGGAAATATTATCAATTATATCCCAATATTCAGGCTCAAGAGATACACTAGTTTTATGCTTTGAGATTGTTATAGATCTTTTTTCCATCTATTTATATCATCTTACTTGGGTCGACTAAGTGATCATATTCTATTTCATCAATATAACCTGATTTCAATGCTTCTTCTCTTAAACTTGTGTTATTCTTATGAGCTTTTTTGGCAAGCTCCGCTGCCTTATCATAGCCAATTTTGGGTGCTAAAGCTGTAACTAACATCAAGGATCTTTCAACGTTTATTTTTATATTTTCTAGTCGTGGTTCTAATCCATTTAGACAATTTTTTTCAAAAGACATCACAGCATCAGTCATAAGTTTCACAGATTGAAGGAAATTATAAGCCATCATTGGATTGAAAACATTTAATTGAAAATGGCCTTGGCTTCCAGCAATTGAGAGTGCATTATTATTTCCAAAAATATGAAGACATACTTGAGTTAATGACTCGCATTGAGTTGGGTTAACTTTTCCTGGCATTATGGACGAACCTGGTTCATTTTCAGGAAGCGATAATTCTCCTAGACCTGCTCTTGGTCCACTACCCAGAAACCGAATATCATTGGCAATTTTAAAAAGAGATCCAGCTACAGTGTTTATTGCTCCATGAGACATAACCATGGCATCATGAGCCGACAGTGCTTCAAATTTATTATTAGCAGATGTAAATTGTTTATTTGTAATCCTTGAAATTTCTTTTGCTATTTTTTCTCCAAAATCTTTTGGCGAGTTTAGACCAGTTCCAACTGCTGTTCCGCCTTGAGCTAACTCCATAATTCCTGGCAATGTATTTGTAATTCTTTCAATTCCGTTTTCAATTTGCTTTGCGTAACCAGAAAACTCTTGACCAAGTGTCAATGGTGTTGCGTCCTGTGTATGCGTTCTTCCAATTTTTATAATACTTTGCCAACTTTTTGCTTTTTCATTTAATTTTTTAGCAATTGATCCAAGGGCGGGAATTAAGTGATCAATAATTTCTGTTGAACTCGCGATGTACATTGCTGTTGGGTATGTGTCATTTGATGATTGCGACATATTACAATGGTCATTAGGGTGAACTGGGCTCTTTGATCCCATAATACCTCCCATTATTTGTATTGCCCTGTTTGAGATAACTTCATTAGCATTCATATTCGATTGGGTGCCAGAGCCTGTTTGCCAGACGACAAGTGGAAAATGTTCGGAGAGTTTACCATCTATAACTTCTTGTGCTGCTTGAATAATAGAATTCCCGATTTCTTCATTTAGATTACCATTGTCAATATTAACTTGCGCAGCAGCAGCTTTGATTACACCGAGAGCTTTAATTATAGATTCTGGCTGCTTTTCCCATCCAATTTTAAAGTTTTCGATAGATCTTTGCGATTGGGCACCCCAATATTTTTCAGCATCCACTTCTATTTCACCAAAAGTATCAGTTTCTATTCTTGTTTTCATATGATCCTCATTTTTTTAAATCTTTTTTAAATTGATTAAGCGATATTACTTGTCCACTATTTGTTTCGTTTCCATTTAATATATTCGGTTGATGTGGATCTTGGGTCTCATGATTTACTTTTATAGTATTATTTTTGGAGGGTATAGTTTGCTCATAATTTCCGGTATTTAGATCTAAACCAAAATTAACAGATGGATCGAAGAATTTTCTTATGGCTTTATAGGGAACAACTATTCGCTCAGGATTATTTTCGAAATGTAGTGTGACAGCAAACATATTGCTTTTAACATCAAGTTCACTAAATTGATGTTGTAGAACTATAGTCATTTCTTCAGGAAATTTTTGAAGAAGATTTAGGGATAGATCAACTCCATCAAATTTTGTATCAAATGTAATATAAAAATGATGGTCTCCTGGAAAGCCTGAATTTTTCTTCACAAATAACAATGCCTCTTCAATTACTAAAAACATTGATTTATTTACTATTTTATTATATCCAATATGATCTTTGGTCATTAATATCGAGCATCATTTTTATCAGTTCTTTTAATCATAAACAAAAATATTAAAAATAAAATGATATACTGATTTATATTTATTAAATGCAGTTAATTACTCTTATTAAATCATCACGAACAGAGATTATTAACTATAATAAACAATAAATTAATAAAAATTGGTAGTCAATTATCAGACAAATTAGTTTTTTCTTTTTTAGTCACTAGTTAACCTCATCTAGTTAAAAAACAGTCAATAATTTTAAGGGGCGTTCTGTTGCCAGGTGCCCCCAGACCCCGCCTTGACTTGCTAGAGCCAAGGACTTAAGTTTCGGTGCTCAAGCTGCTATGCAGCTACTGCGACCGGAGCATAGTTGTCGTTTGCAACTATAAAATTAGCCCGATAACGGTGGTACTATACCGAGTAAAAGAATGCCTTTTACACTCTCGTCGATCCTATTTCGCCCCCATAAAAATTTATTGGTGGAGGCGCCGGGTACCGCCCCCGGGTCCGATAAGTTTATTTTGACGCCTATTTATTACCATAGCTGAAACAGCTTGATCATCATAATATTAAAACAAACACAAAGAAAGTGTATTATAAATTTATTTCATACTTCGCAATTTTAAATGAATCAGTCATAATAATAACATGAAAGAATATTTAAATTTATTAGAACATATTATCAATACAGGTGTTGAAAAAGGAGATAGAACTGGAACTGGTACTCTATCAGTCTTTGGTTACCAAATGAGATTTAATTTACAAGATGGTTTTCCCTTGGTAACAACCAAAAAGCTCCATTTGAAGTCAATTATACACGAATTATTGTGGTTTTTATCTGGTGATACAAATATAAAATATTTGAAAGAGAATGGTGTATCAATATGGGACGATTGGGCAGATGATGATGGAAATCTTGGTCCAGTTTATGGCAAGCAATGGCGCTCTTGGTCAGGTCCTGATAATATTACAATTGATCAAATTACAACTTTGATAAGTAATTTAATTAATAATCCAGAATCTAGAAGACATATTATATCGGCTTGGAATGTTACTGATGTTGAAAATATGGCCTTACCACCTTGTCATTGTCTTTTTCAATTTTATGTTTCAAATAAGAAATTAAGTTGCCATCTTTACCAAAGATCGGCGGATGTTTTTTTAGGAGTACCTTTCAACATTGCATCATATGCTCTTCTCACTAGCATGATTGCACAAATCACCAATTATGACTTAGGTGATTTCATAATCACATTTGGTGATGCGCATATCTATAAGAATCACTTAGATCAGGTTAAGCTCCAATTACAGAGGAAACCATATCAATTACCCTCCCTTGAATTAAATAAGAATGTAAAAAGCTTATTTGATTTTTCATTTGAAGATATTACAATTTTAGATTACGAAGCGCATCCACATATTAAAGCAAAAGTCGCCGTATGAATATAGTTTCTATTATTGTAGCCTATGATCCAAATTATTTAATCGGCCGTGATGGGAAATTACCATGGCACATATCCAATGATCTAAAATATTTCAAAAAATTAACAATGGGAAATCCTGTAATAATGGGAAGAAAAACCTATGAGTCGATCGGCAGACCATTACCAAATCGTTATAATATAATTGTGACAAGAGATAAAAATTTTACACAAGATAATTGTTCCATTCAATATTCCTTAGAAGATGCAGTTATAAAGGCTAAAAACTATTGTGAGGCTAATAATTGTGAAGAGATATTCATAATTGGTGGCTCAGATATATACAATCAATCCATTAATATTATTAAAAGGGCATATATTACTGAGGTGCACAAAGAGTTTGAAGGAGACTCTTTTTTCCAGCCACTTGGTAGTGAATGGATAGAAATTACACGTCAATATCAGGGTAATGAAATTGATGAAATTCCTCACTCTTTTGTCGTATTTGAGAAGAATGGAGACTAATATTGAATAATTTCACCTAATTGTTCAAAAAGACTTTAAATTATTTTACAGAATACCCATCTTGTAATAGTGTGAACATTAACACTGCAAAGGAATTTACAAAATGTCATGGGATAACGACAACAACAACGGACCCTGGGGAAGAGGACCACGTGGTGGAGGAAACTTCGATAATAAGGATTTAGATAAATTATTATCATCACTGCGCAATAGTTTTGGCAGATTCTCCTCTAAAACTCCAGATGGAAAAATTAATAAAAAAAACTGGTTATTATTCATTCTAATTGCAATAGCCATATGGGGAGCAACTGGTGTATACAGAGTCCAGCCAGATGAGCAGGGAATCGTTTTAAGGTTTGGCGAATATATTCGTTCAACACCAGATGGTTTGCATTATCATTTACCATTCCCAATTGAGAATGTATTAAAACCAAAAGTAACAAGAGAGAACCAAGTTGAAGTTGGCATAAGGACTTCATCACAATCTTCAATTGGTAGAGGTTCAATCGGTCGGGATGTTCCCGAAGAGAGTTTAATGCTGACTGGTGATGAGAATATTGTTGATGTAGATTTTTCAGTACAGTGGGTTATCAGTGATGCAGCTGACTACTTATTTAATATACAAAATCAGGAGTCAACTGTGAAAGCTGTTGCTGAAAGTGCAATGCGAGAAGTTATAGGTAGTTCTGATCTTGAACAGATTCTTACTGGAGGAAGAGAAAAAAATGAACAAGCTGTAAGAGACTTAATGCAAAAAACATTAGATGAATATGAAGCAGGTATACTAGTTAGGCGTGTTCAACTGCAAAAGGTTGACCCACCAGCCGCTGTTATTGATGCTTTCCGAGATGTACAAGCAGCCAGAGCTGACCAAGAAAGGCTTAGGAATGAGGCTGAAGCCTATACAAATAGGATTATACCCGCAGCAAGAGGTGAATCAGCTCAACTAATACAAGCAGCAGAGGCCTATAGAGATACCGTGGTAGCAGACGCAGAGGGGCAAGCAGCACGTTTCAACTCTGTTTATGAAGAGTATAAAAAAGCTCCAGAAGTGACAAGACAAAGGATGTATTTAGAGACTATCGAAAGAGTTTACGGAGGTATGGATAAAATTATTATCGATCAAGACGATGAGGGTAATAATTCTGGTGTAGTTCCATATTTACCTCTAGATCAATTACAAAAAAGACAAGATAATGAGGAAATCCAATGATTAAAAAAATAGGATTAACGGGGCTAATAATATTAATAGTTGGATTTACGGTATTATTTTTTAGTTCAGCATTCACTGTACATCAAACTCAACAGGCTTTAATATTGAGGTTTGGGGAAGCAATCAGAATTGTTACCGAGCCGGGTTTGAATTTCAAGATGCCAATAGCTGATGATGCTGTTTTCATTGATAAAAGAATTTTAGACCTCGATTCTGAGTCACAAGAAGTTATAGCTTCTGATCAAAAGAGGCTTGTTGTAGATGCTTACTCGAGATATCGAATTACTGATGCTTTGAAATATTTTCAATCTGTTCAAACATCTACTAGAGCAAACGCAAGGTTGTCTCAAATTTTAAATTCTGCCGTCAGAAGAGTTCTGGGAGAATCAACATTTGAGGAAATTGTTCGTGATAAAAGACCTGAGTTAATGAAAAGAATAACCGAGCAAGTAAATAAAGAGGCAGCCTCACTCGGTATGTCAATTATAGATGTTAAAATACGTAGAGCTGACCTTCCAGAAGCAAACAGCCAAGCTGTCTACAGAAGAATGCAGACCGCTCGTACAAAAGAAGCTAATGACATAAGAGCGCGAGGACAAGAGCAGGCCCTGATTATTACATCAAGAGCAGACAGAGAGTCTAAGATAATTATTGCTGATGCTAATAAGATATCTGAGATTACACGTGGTGAAGGAGATGGAGAAAGAAACAATATCTATGCCGAATCTTATGGTCAAGATCCTGAGTTTTTCAAATTTTACAGGTCTATGATAGCTTACGAAGAGAGCTTGAACTCAGATGATACTCGACTTGTAATAACTCCGGACTCAGATTTTTTTAATTATTTCAAGGACCCACTAGGTAATAAATAATAATCATATGGAAATCATCCTATCAGCAATCGCTTTGTTTTTGTTATTTGAAGGTTCCCTATATGCGATATTTCCCTCTAAAACAAAGGGGATGATCAAAATGATTTTAGAATTACCAATAGATACGCTTAGAATTTTTGGATTAGTAATGGTCGTTATAGGTGCCGCCATATTGTTCGTAATATAAAAACATAATTTTGACAAAATATTAGTATTTGTTGTAACGGTTCTAATATTTCTTAAAAGGTAAAATTTGATGAAAAAATATCTACAAACAAGTATATACATGCTGGCAATATATATAAGCTGCATTTCAATTTCTATGGCGAATAGCTATCCTGATTTTACTGAGATTGCTGAAATTTATGCTGATTCAGTGGTCAATATATCCACAAAGCAAAATATTGAGAATAGGGATCCTTTCAATGGGATTGATCCAGAGGAGATCCCAGATGTATTTAGAGAATATTATGAAAAAAATAAAAGCCCGCAGCAACAAAAGAAAGTTAGCTCTCTGGGTTCCGGCTTTGTTATTGATAATGAAGGTATTATTGTTACAAACGCTCATGTGATTAAGGATGCGGATGAAGTAGATATTACTTTTTCAAATGGAATTATTCTCTCTGCTGAAATAATTGGTCAGGACCCAAAAACAGATATAGCTGTTTTAAAAGTTAAGCCACAAATAGATCAAGACTTATTGGCATTAGAGTTTGGTGATTCTGATAAGCTCAAAGTTGGTGAATGGGTTGTAGCTATTGGAAATCCATTTGGTTTAGGTGGAACGGTAACAGCTGGTATTGTATCAGCAAAAAATAGAGATATTAGAGCTGGACCTTATGATAATTTTATACAAACAGATGCAGCGATCAATAGTGGAAATAGTGGCGGTCCGTTATTTAATAAGAATGGTCAAGTTGTTGGCATAAATTCGGCTATAATTTCAAGGAGTGGCGGATCTGTTGGGATTGGATTTGCAATTCCAGCGAAGACTGCAATTGCAATCGTCGATCAACTTCTTGAATTTGGCGAAACAAAACGGGGTTGGTTAGGAGTTCGGATTCAAGAAGTAACAGATGATATTGCCGATAGTCTTGGCCTTGATGGTGCCAGAGGAGCATTAGTAGTTAGTGTAGATGAAAAAAGCCCAGCACAACTATCTGGGATTAAATCAGGTGATATTATTACAAAGTTCAACAATATTCCAGTTAATGTCATGAGGGAATTACCAAGAATTGTTGCTGAGACAAAAGTTGGTAGCAAAGTTGAGGTTGAAGTTTGGCGAAATAATAGGGCAGTCAATAAGTATGTTGTTGTTGAAAGATTAAATGAGATTATTCTAACCGAGGCAGACATTGATGAAGAATCTGATAATGATAAATCCGAAGATACCTCCATATTAAATTTAGGGTTCGCTCTAAGTAAAATAAGTAGAGAACTCTCAGAGGCTTACGATTTCAATTTAAATCAAAAGGGGCTGGTCGTTACAAAAGTGGAGGCTGAATCAGATGCATATGTCAGAGGGTTGCGCGAAGGTGATGTAATTAATGTTATTAATGAACCTGAGCTATACAGCAAGGAACAATTTATACGTATTGTTGATAAATATAGAAATGCAAATAGAAACTTACTTCTAATTAAAGTGGTTCGTGGAAAGAATATGATTAGAGTTTTCCCAATTGATATAAAAACAGATTAGTTATAAAAATCTATTTTTGGAACTCCAATAAAATATAAAATACTTTCTAAATTAGTATAGTTTATTTGGCCATTAGAATGTTGTTTCAATATTTCTTTAGCTTTGTATGAAATGCCCAAACCTGCTGCATTTATCATTTCTATATCATTTGCTCCATCACCCACTGCAATGACATCATTTCTATCAACTTTAAGCCTTCTAACCGTATCATTTAGAACTTTTTTCTTAGAAGAACCGTCTATAATTGGTGAAAGAAGTTTACCTGTTAGATATTTATCATTTACTTCTAAAGTATTTGCATAATTCTCATCAAACCCAAGCTTTTTTGATAATTTATCAGTGAAAAAGGTAAAACCACCAGATACAAGTATTGTTCTAATATTCATCTTTTTCAAGGTTTTCAATAAAGTATCTGCACCATCTGTAATTTGAATTTTATTATTATATATTTCATTTAATGCTTCTAATTTTATACCTTTGAGTAAAGAAACCCTTCTTTTTAAGGCTTCTTCAAAAGGAATATGACCTTCCATAGACATTTTTGTTATACCGATAACTTCCTCTTGAATATCGGCGTAGTAGGCAATTTCATCAATACATTCTTGCTTTATTATGGTTGAATCCATATCTGACATAAATATTTTTTTCTTCCTATCTTTTTTATTTTGAATAGACCAATCATACTCGAAGCTATTTAGCAACTTACTCAGGCGCACCATTGTATCAGAAGATATCTCATGACCAGCCTTTGTACTAAATGAAATATCACAGGCAATATTTTCATTTAACCAAATTTTTGCAGTTTTGACTTTTATCAAGTACTCAATTGCTTCAATTCTTAAGGGTGTTATAATGTTATTATTATTAGATACTAGAGTTAATATTTTTTCCATTTTTTACAACAAGACGTCGATTTAGATGATTAATTATAACGCAATTCTTATTTCAGGTCCAACAGCTTCTGGTAAATCAAATCTTGCATTAGACATCGCAAAAAAATGTAATGGAGTTATCATTAATGCAGACTCAATGCAGGTATATAATGACCTTTCCATTATCACGGCAAAACCAACAGTTTATCAAATGTCGCTTGTCCCTCATTTTTTATATGGATTTATTGACTCAAGAATAAGATTTTCTGTAGGTGACTGGTTAAAAACTATTGAAAGCTTATTAATATTTCTAAACAAAATGAAGATTGTTCCGATAATTGTAGGAGGTACGGGCTTGTATTTTGCAGGTTTATTTGGAGAAGTATCAACTATCCCTCAAATAAATCAAGAAACGAGATTAAAATGGCAAAAAATACAAGATAATGATGGTTTGGAATATATATACCGTTTTCTTCAAAAAAATGATCCATTAGCAGCAAATTCAATTAATGTGAATGACAAAGCTAGAATAATCAGAGCTTCAGAGGTATTTGACCAAACAGGCAAATCAATTAAGGAGTGGCAGAAGAATACGGGAGAAATATTAGTAAAAGGAGATAATATAAAGAAAATTTATGTATGTCCGAGTAAAGAAAAAATACATAACAATATCTCGACTCGAATAGAAAGTATGCTTGAGAGTGATGAATTTTTTGATGAAATTAAAATACTGAAAGAAAAAAATATTCCATTATCATATCCATCCATGAAAGCAATTGGAGTCAGAGAAGTAATTGAGTATTTGGAGGGGAATAATAGTCTTGAGGAATTAAAGATAAAAATAAATAATCAAACCAAAAGATATGCAAAAAGACAAATAACATGGGCAAAGAAGAAAATGAATGATTGGGATTGGTTTGAAAATACGGAAGATTTTTTTTTAAGTTAGAATAGAAAAAAATTGATTAATTATTTTTTATGAAATATATTACAAATGTTTATTAAAAGGGTAAAATGATTTATTTAAATAGAACACTGCTAGTCGTCTTTTGTATCACCTGAGGTCTTTCCGTCCTCATTGTGGTGATACTTTAATAGGGGCAAACGCCCCTTTTTTTAATTTTATTTAAACCATTCTATTTAATAATTTAGGAATATCTAATAAGGTCAAGAGATTATGGGAATAAAAAAAACTGGAGCCGAAATTGTTATACAAGCGCTTGAAGATCAGGGTGTTGAATCAGTTTTTGGTTATCCTGGTGGAGCTGTACTACCAATTTATGATGCAATTTTTCAGCAGGATAAAGTTAAGCATATTTTGGTGCGCCATGAACAAGGAGCTGCGCATGCAGCTGAAGGATTTGCCCGTTCGACAGGAAAAGTTGGCGTTCTTATTGTAACATCAGGTCCGGGTGCGACTAATGCTGTTACTGGTTTAACTGATGCACTTCTAGACTCAATTCCAATAGTTTGTATCAGTGGTCAAGTTCCAACTCATTTAATTGGAAGTGATGCTTTCCAAGAAGCTGACACAGTCGGTATTACAAGAGCTTGTACAAAGCATAATTGGCTTGTCAAGGATATCAAAGATCTTCCAAGAATTATGCATGAAGCATTCTATGTAGCTCGTTCTGGACGACCAGGTCCTGTTTTAATTGATATCCCTAAAGATATCCAATTTGCAGAGGGTGAATATGAGAATATGACAAAGGTCAAACATAAAACTTATAATCCACCATCTTCAATTGATCAAAAATCTGTATCGAGGGTTATCGAACTGATTCAGAGGTCAAAAAAACCAATTATTTATTCTGGTGGAGGTATAATAAACTCAGGACCGAATACTTCTAAGTTGCTCAATAGGTTTATACAAAAAACAAATATACCAATAACATCAACTTTAATGGGTTTAGGGGCATATCCTGGATCTGGAAAGCATTGGTTGGGTATGCTTGGAATGCATGGTACATATGAGGCAAATATGGCTATGCATGATTGTGATCTTATGATATGTATTGGCGCCCGTTTTGACGATAGAATTACTGGCAAGATTGATGAGTTTTCTCCAAAATCAAAGAAAGTACATATCGATATTGATGCTACATCCATAAATAAAAATGTTAATGTGGATATTTCCTTAATAACAGATTGTGGGAAATTTCTAAATGAAGCATTGAATATAATTAAGGAAAAAGGAATTAATACTTTTCCATCCTACGATAGCTGGTGGAAAGAAATCGAAACCTGGAAAAAAGTTAATTGCTTAAAATATAAACCAAATTCAGATGTTATTATGCCACAATATGCAATTGAAAGGCTCTATGAGTTAACAAAAGACAAGGATACTTATATAACAACTGAAGTTGGGCAGCATCAGATGTGGGCTGCGCAATTCTATAAATTTGAAAAACCAAATAGATGGCTTACTTCTGGCGGCCTTGGGACAATGGGATATGGTTTCCCTGCGGCCAATGGTGTTCAAGTAGCATTCCCCGAATCTCTTGTTATTGATATTGCAGGCGATGCTTCAATATTAATGAACATTCAGGAATTATCAACTGCTGTTCAATACCGTTTAAATACTAAGATCTTCATACTAAATAATAGTTATATGGGTATGGTTAGGCAATGGCAGCAGCTGCTTCATGGGAATAGAATATCAGAAAGCTACTCTGAATCACTTCCAGATTTTGTTAAACTAGCAGAAGCATACGGTGCAACAGGTATATCTGCAAAAAAACCACAAGATTTAGATCAAGCAATCATTAAAATGATTGAGACACCTGGCCCAGTTATTATGGATTGTCAGGTGGCAAGTTTAGAAAATTGTTTTCCAATGATTCCATCAGGTAAGGCTCATAATGATATGTTGCTTGGTGAGGATGTAACTGATGAGCAAGTTTCAACAGCTATAGATGATGATGGAAAGATTATGGTCTAATTACTAATTTTATAATTTATGAGTAAACCCAATGAATGAAAAAAATCCAGCCTCAACCTATGACTTTGTCTCCATAGATGAAAACAATGAACGTCACACATTATCTATAATTGTCGATAATGAGTCAGGTGTGCTTGCCAGAGTGATTGGTTTATTTGCTGCTCGAGGTTTCAATATTGACTCATTAACGGTATCAGAAACGGAAAGTAAAAATCAACTTTCCAGAATAACTCTAGTAACATCTGGCTCTCCAAGTGTTATTGAGAAAATAAAAGTTCAGGTTGAACGGCTAGTCCCTGTTCATAGTGTGTCAGATTTAACAGCTCAATATGGGCAATACGGAGCTCTAGAGAGAGAGCTGGCGCTCATCAAAGTAAAGGGTGTCGGTAATAAAAGATTAGAGGCACTTAGACTTGCTGAAGCCTTTGACGCACAAACTGTTGATGCGAGTTTGAATAGTTTTATATTTCAACTTACTGGTAGAACCAGAGAGATAGATAGATTTATTCATCTAATGACAAGTGTAGGGTTACTTGAAGTTTCGAGAACTGGTGTAGCAGCTCTGAAGAGAGGGCCCGACAATACATAAATTATTTTATTATTGTTTAAAATAGAGGTATTAACAATAATAATTATTTTTTACGATTAATAACAAATAAAATAGGGATAAAATTATGAGAGTTTATTATGATACGGATGCAGATCTAGGTTTAATAAAAAGTAAAAAAGTTGGTATCATCGGATTTGGAAGCCAGGGGCATGCCCACGCACTTAACCTAAAAGATTCTGGAATAAAAAATATTGCAATTGGACTGAGAGAAGGGTCATCATCTGCAAAAAAAGCAGAAGAGAATGGTCTAAAAGTAATGTCCGTATCTGAGCTTGCAAAATGGGCTGATATGATAATGATGTGTGCTCCGGACGAAATACAGCCTGATATTTACAAAGACGAGATTAAAGATCATATTAAACCGGGTTCTGCTATCGCATTTGCACATGGGCTTACAATTCATTTCGGTCTTATAGAACCATCACAAGATCTTGATGTATTAATGGTTGCTCCAAAAGGACCTGGGCACACAGTTCGTGGTGAGTTTGAAAAAGGTGGAGGAGTTCCATGTTTAATGGCAGTTCATCAAGACTCCTCAGGAAATGCTCATGATATAGCATTATCGTATGCAAGTGGTATTGGTGGAGGTCGATCTGGCATTATCGAGACAACATTTAAAGAGGAATGTGAAACAGATTTATTTGGTGAACAGGCTGTTCTATGTGGTGGACTTGTTGAATTAATTAGAGCAGGCTTTGAAACACTAGTGGAAGCAGGGTATGCTCCAGAAATGGCATATTTTGAATGTTTGCATGAAGTTAAGTTGATTGTGGACTTAATATATGAAGGTGGAATTGCAAATATGAATTATTCTATATCAAATACTGCTGAATATGGTGAATATCAATCTGGTCCAAGATTGGTTACAAGTGAAACAAAGGCAGAAATGAAGCGAATACTCAGCGATATTCAAACAGGTAAATTTGTTACAAATTGGATGAATGAATGTAAAGCAGGACAGCCAACATTTAAAGCAATCAGGCGAATAAATGACTCACATCCAGTTGAAGAAGTGGGTGAAAAATTAAGGTCAATGATGCCTTGGATTAGTGCTGGAAAATTAGTAGATAAAGAAAAGAACTAATTAAACTTATGACTTCAACAGATAATCATATAAGAATATTTGATACTACGTTGCGTGATGGTGAGCAATCACCGGGTGCAACTATGACATTGGAAGAGAAAATTCAAATCGCTGAATTATTAGATGATATGGGAATTGATATTATTGAGGCAGGTTTTCCGATTGCATCAAATGGAGATTTTGAAGCTGTTTCAATGATAGCCGAACGATCTAAAAACTCTGTCATTGCAGGTTTAGCAAGGGCAATACCCGAAGATATTGAGAGAGCTGGGCAGGCTGTCAAGAAGGCAAACAGAGGCAGAATTCATACCTTTGTATCTACATCTCCAATCCATCTTCAGCACCAAATGAAAAAAACAGAAGATGAAGTTCTTGAGATAATAAAGAAAACAGTTACCCAAGCAAGAAATCTAATTGATGATGTGGAATGGTCGGGAATGGATGCTACTAGAACATCAGTAGACTTCTTATGTAAATGTTGCGAAGTTGCTATAAAATATGGTGCTACGACAATAAACATTCCAGATACAGTGGGGTATGCAATTCCAAGAGAATTCCATAATCTAATAAAAACTCTTAAAGAAAAAGTTTCTGGAGCAGATGAAATAATATTTTCAACACATTGCCATAATGATTTGGGTCTGGCTGTTGCGAATTCTTTGGCTGGAGTTGAGGCAGGGGCAAGGCAAATTGAGTGTACTATAAATGGACTCGGCGAAAGGGCTGGTAATGCAGCTCTCGAAGAAGTTGTTATGGCTATAAATACGAGGTCTGACGCACTTCCATTTGGGACTAAGGTCGACACAAAAAAAATTTTAAGAGCATCTAAGTTAGTTTCAGCAATCACGTCATTTCCAGTTCAATATAATAAAGCAATCGTTGGAAAAAATGCTTTTGCTCATGAATCAGGAATTCATCAAGATGGTATGTTAAAAAATAGCCAAACATATGAAATTATGAGTCCCGAAAGTATTGGTTTAAAGGAATCTTCACTTGTTATGGGAAAGCACTCTGGAAGACACGCATTTCGTGAAAAACTAGCTGATTTGGGTTATGTACTAGGAAATAATGCCTTCCAAGATGCATTTGAAAGATTTAAAGCACTAGCAGATAAGAAAAAGAATGTCTACGATGAAGATATTATGGCTCTTGTAGATGATGAAATCGCAAGCTCTACAGACAGACTTAAATTTAATTCTCTTATCGTTCATGCTGGTACGGAGGGGCCTCAAAGTGCAGAGTTAGTGATTGATGTTGATGGTAAACTCGTAAAAAAGAAATCAACAGGAGATGGTCCAGTCGATGCAATTTTTAATTGTATTAAAGCTATATTTCCACATCAAGCATCTTTACCACTATACCAAGTGCAAGCTGTTACCGAGGGAACAGATGCACAAGCTGAAGTTAGTGTTAAGCTCGAGGATAATGGCGTATCAACAACAGGTAGAAGTGCTGATACAGATACACTAGTTGCATCCGCGCGCGCTTATCTAAATGCCCTTAATAAGTTGTTGATTGTAAAAGAGAGGAATGCCTAACTAATTTGGGCCCGTAGCTCAGCTGGCAGAGCAGTTGACTCTTAATCAATTGGTCGGGGGTTCGAATCCCTCCTCCGGAGCCACTTTTTGTCTCTAATAAAAGCAATCAGTTATCTTAATAAGTGAAAAGTAATTTTGATGTTAATTTTAGGTAAAAAACTGGAAGAATTAGCCCAAACATCCAAAAATCACATAATTTGTGTAAAGTACTGAAATATTTATGTAATAAAATTATGTTTTTAATCACTTATGATTTACAAGTTAGTTTTTATATTTCTTTTTTTTCTAAATTTTAATACCTTTGCGCACGATTATCCTCAATATCAAGCAATTGATGGATATAATTGCGATAGGGCATCTGATATAAACCTTACTAATCAATGCCGACAAAGTAGGAAATGGACTAAACCATACAATGGAATGTTATATGATGGTCACATACACCCACAAAAGACCAAAAATATTGATAAATATACTGAGGAGTTGAGGCATAACAAATATGAACTTATTGTAATTGCGGATACTCCTAATGGATACAAAAGCTATCTCAAAAGAGATGAAAAACGTCACAAAACACTTAAAAAAATCACAAAACTTTTTAATACAAAGATTTTGTGTGGAGGTCATGTCCCGGGACTTATTCAAAAGGGTAAATTTGATCTTGCTCAAGATTATCTAGATAGAACTATTTCTCAGATAGAAACAGGAATATGCATAGGTTTTGGTGAGATTGGTATCCAACATTTTGATAAATCTTGC
>NHCE01000004.1 GCA_002168075.1 Rhizobiales bacterium TMED25 | reverse complement strand
TTCATGAGTATCTGTTGATGCATTATGTTCTGATATATTTAGACCTAATTCCTCTTGGATTTTTCCAACTCTCAACGGAAAAAATGAATTTATCGTTTTAAAAATTATATAAGATCCAAAAAAACAAAAACTACCGATTGAACCTATTCCAATTAATTGAATAAACAATTGTTCTAATCTTGTTTTTTCAACTCCCATCATTTCAAAATTTCCAAATAGAGCAACTGCAATAGTTCCCCAAATTCCTGAGGCTAAGTGAACAGGGATTGCACTTACAACATCATCAATTTTAATTTTTTCTAATAATACAATTGTTGAACCTGAAATAATCCCTCCAATACTTCCAATGACAATTGCATCTGAAGGGTCAACATAAGCACATGATGCTGTGATGGAAACTAATCCTGCAAGTGGACCCGTTATCATAAATAAAGGTTCTGGTTTTTTTAAAACAAGAATTCCCATCATGCTTGAAAAAATAAGTCCAAACGAAGCAGATAAAAAAGTATTAATTAAAATCAATGGGATTTTAATATCCATAGCACCATTGGCGCCTCCATTAAATCCAAACCAACCAAACCATAAAATTAATGCTCCAAGTGCTGCAATTGGAGTATTGCTTCCTTGAAAAGTTTTAGTTGATCCATCTTTTCTAAATCTTCCAGTACGACTTCCCACTATCAATAATACTGATAATGCAATCCAACCACCCACTGAATGAACAACAGATGCACCTGCAAAATCAAGATAACCTAATTTACCAAGCCAACCAAATTTTTCAGTAGGATCCTCAAAGTTAAAAGCCCAAGACCAATGACCTACTATTGGGTAAAAAAAACCTGATGCAAAAAATGTGATAATTACATATGAAAAAAACTTTAGTCTTTCAGCAACAGCACCTGAAATAATAGTTGCTGCAGTTGCAACAAACATTGCTTGGAAAACAAAATAAGTTTGATAACCAGCAACTTTTGTTGTGAAAAAAAAGAATTTATTACCAAACAATCCTGAAACACTGGTTCCGTACATTAAAGCAAAACCAAATGCCCAAAAAATTACAACAGCTACTCCAAAATCGGTTATATTTTTTAGAGCAACGTTAATATTATTTTTAGTTCGAGATAACCCAGACTCTAAACACATAAAGCCTGCTTGCATTAAGAACACAAGTATTGCACATATCAATAACCAGAATGTGTCTAGATTAGCCTGTAAGATTGCATCAAGACGATACTCTAATGCTTTAAGTGTGCCTTTAGTTGGAAGCTGATCAATTTTTGACTGAAGCTCATTAAGTAAAATTTGAGTTTCAGCACTTGTCATAAGCTAAAATAAATTAATTAATCGACTAATTTTCTAGCTTCTTCTGCCTCAGTAATAATTCTTTCAACGCTTACTACTTTTATTACTTCAAAGCCTGTTCCAGCAATTGCTTCCTTGTAAGCATCATCAGTTAAATTAGATTTATCCGTAAAAGATGATACCGCAACTCCTTCAGGCCAAGATACTTTAACTGTAGCATTTGGACTTGCTTCTTGAAGAGCTTTTGTCACCATTTTTTGGCATTTAATACACATCATTCCGTTAACTTGTGCAATTTGGCTTTGAGCAGCAAATAAATTAGTTGAAAAAAATAACATCAAAAATGTTAATAATATTTTTTTTAAAGATTTCATTTTACTCCTTATATTTTTATTTTAGAAAAGACTAACTGCTATTAAGTCTAATTTCTACAATTTAAGGTTCTCTAATTGTCGAGAAATATTAAATATTTGACCACTTTGGGTTGAAATTTTGATTTAACCTATTTTAAGATTTTTAATTTTAAAACTTATTCTTTAAAATAGTTGGTGTTGCTAGATTTTTTCTTATCTTTCCAAATAAATACAAATAAATAAGGAGCTAATGCTGGAACTACACCAAACCAGAACCACTCATCCCATTTAAAACTTTTGTCTATAGCAAGACTTTTAAGACCATTCCACCAAGTTAAGTATCCTATAAATATAATCCAACCCAAGCTTATTGTAAGATATATTTTTTTTTTCTCGTTTAGATTGGTATTTAAATTTTTTGAAATAAATTCTTTAATTTTTTCAAATCCTATGTTTGGCATTTTGAGATTAACAATTTGTNCGGATAAAAACGTTATTTTTATCCATAGTAATTTTACAGGTTCCCTTTATTTGTTCAGCTTTTATCTTGTAATCTGCACCGCTACTAGAAACGCAGAAATTATATTCAATTTTATCATTAATGCTGTCTGTTCCGCCTAATAAGTTTTCTTCTATTAAATCTGATTTAGCTGAACTTACATCACAATCACTTCCACTTTTATCATGATAATAACTTCCATTTTCAGAATAATACTCTGTCTGACCTAAAGAAGCTTGCATCATAATATTTTCTACAGACTTTTGCTTTGCACTAGAAACATATCCCGTGTAACTTAAAACACCTATAGATGAAATTATTCCAAGTATTGCAACGACCACCAAAAGCTCAAGAAGAGTAAATCCTGAGCTTTTGTTAGTCTTAAAAGAGTTAATCAAAACAAAAAGTTTTAAAAAATTATTCGATTATAAACTCATCATTTAATGGATCTTCTCCAGTTCCTGGACAAGAAGAAACAGTTACTGCAGATGTTGTGTTAGCAACTCTCGTAACTCCTTCTGTTGTTGTTGTACAAGCTGAGCTTGCACCAAATTTTGCACCTTTTCTAACTGCAGTAGTTAAACTATTAACTGTACCATAAGTGTTTTTAAATTCTGATAAAGCAGCAGTAGCACCGTCTGCAACTTTATCTGCTGTTTTTCTTTCTGAACATTTAAGTTTAAAAGCACCGTCCTTAGCTTTCATAACGCTCGTATCACCAAGCTCACATTTTTTTAATTCTGCTGCTACATACTTAACTACAGAAGCATGATTTGATTTTGTTCCTGCTTTTTTTGCACTCGATGTGTATCCTGAATAGGCAACTACACCAACAGCTGCTAAAATTCCAATAATCGCTACAACAACAAGTAACTCGATTAGAGTAAATCCTTTATTATTTTTTTTCATAATTACCTCTTTTATTTTTTATTAAAATTTTATATTTAAAAATTTATATACAATTTTCTATAAAACAATATTACACTTTTTTTATATATCATTATAATCTATATAATCAGAATGGGTCAATCATAGATTGTATAACTTGATTTTAATAAAAAATAGGTCAATATATCAATAAAATGAGTTATAAAATCACAGAAGAGGGAAATATTGCTACAGTTCATCTAAATGGAGAAATAGATATGGATGTAACTGAAAAAGCTAAAGAAATAATTTTTCCATTAATAGAAGCCAAAAAAGAAGTTCACATTAACCTAAGTGCTGTAGAATATATGGATTCCTCTGGAATATCTGTTTTAATTGAAAGTCATCAAAAAGCTAACGAGCTTGAAACAAAAGTTATTTTAAAAGATATCAGCAAATCTGTTCTTAAAGTAATAATGATGGCCAAACTCGAGCAAATTTTAAATTTAGGTTGATATATAACAATGTCAGAAAATATAGTTACTGTTTTTTCTGAAAAAGAGGATTTTCAAGTAAATTCCTCAAGCTTAAAAGATGTCAGATCATTTTCAAGAGAAGTTTTTAAAAAATTAAATTTAGACCAAGATCTAAAAGATGAATTGGTTTTGGCAATTGCAGAAGCAGCACAAAATATTGTCAAACATGCATATAAAAATCAAGACACTAAAGATAGAATGGAAATTAAGATATCTCTTAAAGATAAAGAACTTGAAATTGGTTTTTTTGATAAAGGTAGACAAGTTGATAAAGACAATGTCAGACATAGAAAAATTGATGATATTAAACCTGGAGGATTAGGTACATTTTTTATTCAGGAAATTATGGATGCCGTTGTTTTTAAAGAAGGAGACAAGCCTTGGATCAATCATTTAGTTTTAACCAAAAAAATTTAAATTAGTTAAAAATTATTACTGACCAATAATTGCACCTACATTGAATATTGGCGAGTACATCGCTATCATTAAGCCACCAATCATTGTTCCCATAAACACAATCATTATTGGTTCTATTAAACTAGACATATTGTCTACAGCAGTATCAAACTCCTCTTCATAATATCCAGAAACTGAATTAAACATTTCATCTAAATTTCCAGTCTGCTCACCAACAGAAATTAACTGACTAAATGTTGGAGGAAACACCGGCTCCTTTAAAAAAAGTTTTGTTAAAGTATCTCCTGAAAAAACTCCTTTTTTAACATTTTCAAGTGCCTGAGTTACTACATCATTGTTACTTACTGATTTAGCAATTTCTATGCTCTCTAGTAAATTTACACCTGCTGAACTTAAGTTACCCATAATTAGTGCAATTCTTGCAAGTAATGATTTTAATATCATGTCGCCAAATACAGGCATCTTTATAACTCTTTGATGCCATTTATACCTTATGGTTGGTATTTTTGTAGTTGTATATTTAAATATACCAAATGAAATTGCAGCAATTAAACCTGTCATTAGTCCACCTGTGCCTCTCATAAAATTACTAGCATTCAAAATAACAGCAGTTGGCGTTGGTAAAGCTACACCCATTCCTTCATACATTTCTGCAAATACCGGCACAACTTTTACTAACATAAAAACCATTACGGTAATGGCTACCGTAAACATAACCACAGGATAAGTTAATGCACCTTTTATCTTTTTTTTAACTTTCTCTCTTTTTTCAAGGGACTCTACTAGCTTCATTAAAAAGGTATCAAGTTTACCACTAGCTTCACCTGCTTTAATCAAGTTAATATAAATATTATCAAATATTTTTGGATACTTTGCAAAACATGTTGATAGAGTAATACCACCCTCTAAACTTTTTCTCACATCCTCAATAATTTCTTTCATTGTAGGATGTTCTATTTGATCTCTTAACATGGATAAAACATTCAATATTGGTAGACCAGCTTTGACCATGGTTGCAAATTGTTTGGAAAAAAGCATTACATCCTCTGGCTTTACAGCTTTTTTTCCAAATGAAAAACCTCCACTTTTTTTTTTAGCTTTAGCGGCAGTTTTTTTTTTTGATCTAACTAAATTAGTGATAATTATTTTTTGTTCTTTTAATTTAAAAGATGCTTCTTCTTGATTTATTGCATCAATATCGCCTTCAACATATTTTCCAGCTGAAATGCCTTTGTATGTGAAAGTTTCAGATGACATTTAGGAATTATTCCATAGATAGAACACGGTCGTATTCTCTAAAGTTTAAATCACCTGATAAAATCATTTGGCGACCCATATCACTCATGCTTCTAAAACCTTCTCGTGCAGCAATTTCTTTTAGTTCTGGAGTTGTTGCTTTTCTAAGTATTGCTTCTTTAATAGGTTTAGTAACGTTCAATACTTCATAAATACCCATACGTCCTTTATAGCCTGAGTCTTTACATTTTGGACACCCTTTACCTCTAAACACTTTTGCTCTTGAAGCTTGTTCTACCGTAAAACCAAAATCAGCTAACATTTTTGGGGTTACATCTGGATCTGGCTCTCTACACTCTGTACAAGTTTTTCTAGCTAATCGTTGCGCTAAAACTAAAGAACATGCTGCTGAAATTAAATAATCTGGTGTACCCATATTTTGCAATCTAGTAATAGAACTTGGAGCATCATTAGTGTGAAGAGTACTAAAAACTAAGTGACCTGTTAATGCAGCTTTTAACCCTATATCTACAGTTTCTTTATCCCTCATCTCCCCAACTAATATAATTTCAGGATCTTGTCTTAAGAATGATCTCAAAGCCCGACCAAAATCATAACCAATATCATCTCTAATTTGAACTTGCCCAACACCATCAAGCTCATACTCAACAGGATCTTCAGCTGTTAAAATGTTTAGATGGGGTTTAGAAACTTCTTTTAAAATTGAGTAAAGAGTAGTTGTTTTACCAGAACCCGTTGGTCCAGTTACCAATATTAAACCTTGTGTTCCATGAATTGCTTTTCTTAAATTTTTAAGATCGTTTTCTTCAAAATTTAATTGTTCTAAACTAATGTCTCCAGCATCTTTATTTAAAACCCTCATTACAATTCTTTCATTATTAGCGGTAGGCAAAAGAGAAAGACGAAGATCAACAACTTTCCCATCAATTTTAAAAGGAATAGCTCCATCTTGAGGAAGTCTTCGTTCTGCAATATCTAGCTTACCCATAATTTTAAATCTTGTAACTACAGCACCATAATTTGAATGTAAAAATTTGGAAAAATGTTCCTGTTCAGTTAACATTCCATCTAATCGATATCTTACTCTTGATGAAAACCTATAAGGTTCGATATGAATATCAGATACACCAGCTTTTATCGCTTCAGCTACAACTGCAGTTGAAAATTTTATTACCTCAGACTCGTTTTCTAAGGCTTCAATATCTTCTTCTGGTTTTTCATCAAGAACTTCAGCATTCTCATCCACTTCATAATCAAATGTTTGAATTTTTTCTTTTGTTGCATTTGCTGCTTGAATAGATTGAATAGTAGTTTCACCCCCTTCAATAATTCTATCTATATAATTTGAGATGTCAGAAACCTTAGCTGCATGCAGTTCAATTTCTTTTTTTGTAATTGTTCTTAAATTTCTCATTAAGCTTAATTTTGAACTATCCGGTATAGCAATATGCAAGGTGTTAGCTTCAATTTTAAATGGAGCTATGAAGTTCATATTAATATAATTTGAGGGTAAAACTGACTTAACTTCATCACTTATTTCAACAGTTGATAAATCAATAACTGATAATGATTGTTCAGAAACTAAAAGATCTAATATTTTTTCTTCATCAGTAAGATTTAATTGAAAAATTGCATCTAATTGCGACTTTTCTTCATCGTTTGAAATTTGTTTAATATTTGGCAGGTCTTTACCAGAAATAACATCTTGATCGATTAAAATGTTAATTAGATTAATTTCTGACTCTCTACTTATTTTAATCATTATAAAATTCTTGGTGCAATAAACACTAAAAGTTCATCTAAATTATCAGAATTTGCTTTTCCTTTAAAGAGATTTCCAATTACAGGCATATTGCCAAGACCTGGTGTTTGATTTTTGCTGTTTGAAATTACATTTTTCTTAATTCCACCAATTACAACTATATCACCATCTGCGACCAATAGTTTTGTAACTATCTCCATTTTATTTATTGGTGGCTCATCACCACCTGAACTTCTATTTGGCGTATCATTATTTACTTTAATAGTTAATAAAACATTTCCATCTCCAATAATACTTGGGGTGACCTCTAATTTTAATGCTGCCTCTTTAAATGATGTTGAGGTTGTTCCATCCGAAGTAGTTTGATAAGGAATTTCTTCACCTTGAGTAACTGTTGCCAATTGATTATCTAGTGTGAATACTTTTGGATTAGAAATTGTTTTACCCATACCTAAACTTTCTAAAGCAGTGATCTCTGCTTTTAGCACTCCTGCTGTCGTTCTTCTAAGTAAACCAATCCCACTTGTAGCCCCTGTGACAGGAAAGTTTGATAAAGTATCTGTTGCAGATCCCAAGCCAGCAGCTGTTCCAGGGTCAAATTCTGCCGCACTACCCGTGCTAGTCCCAGCTACACCACCAGCAACCGAACCTTGTTTTTGATAATATCCACCAAGTCTTGTTCCTAATGCTCTTTCAAAATCAGAATTTGCCTCAACAATAAATGCCTCAATTAAAACTTGCTTAGTTCTAATATCAATTTCTTTAATAACTTTATCAACCACATCTAAATCTTTTTCTTTACCTCTTACAATTATTGAACGAGTAGTTGTTTCCTCTGTAATTTGAATCGGTGTAAAAGTACTTTCTCCACCACCTTGTTTAAATAATTCATCTATTGTGGCTTTGGCTTGTGCAGGAGAAATATAATATAATCTAAAAATTTCCGAAAAAATTGGCTCAACACTATCTTCCAATTCCACTTTTTTCTTGACTGCCTGAGCTCTACTAGATTTATAAGTTTCCTGCTGAGTTAATGTTTCAGGCGAATGAACCCTAATTAAGTTGCTGGCGGTATCAACGTCTGAAGCATAATTCTTCATATCTAATAATGCTTGAAATGCTTTATCCCAAGGAACATCAATCAACTCTGCTGAAATAGCTCCAGCTACTTCATCACCAACTAAAACATTAATTTCACCTATTTTACCCATTAACTTCATTGTTTCTTTAAAATCTAAATTATTAAATTTTAAAGTAACCCTTTGTTTCAATTTTGGAAATTTATCTGAAATAATTAAATAATTTCTCTGAGCTTCTGAAGATATTTTTTTTCTTTTACCAAGCTTTCTTGTATCGCCTTCAACAGGTTTTGGACCCATCTCTAATGTTTTAGCAATTTCAGATTTACCTGATTGAGTAATATTCTTGTCTTTTATTAAGGGTGTGTTGTGCTTAAAAGGTTTGTTATATTTTGAATTTGCACACCCATTTAAAATTAATGCCAAAAATAATAGGCTAAAAATTAATGACAGTTTTTTAATAATCATCTGCTAGCCTTATTTGGTTATTAAAATCTATAATCATATAACTATCATCTTCTTTTTTAAAAATTGCTTCTGTTAATCTTAAATCAATAAACTTTATTTTTCCTAAATATTGACCCAAAGTTAAGGTTAAAACATCTCCGCCTGAACTAGTTAAGGAAATATAGCTATGATCTTTTCCTGATATAAGACCAGTAAGTTTAAAATTATATAAACTCATGTCATCTTCGCTTTCACCTTCTGGAATATTATTTGCCACTGAATTTCCACCTTCATTTCCAGCAAAAGGATCGTTTAAAGGAACCTCTTCATCATCTGAGATTTCTTCAATTTCATTTACAACTTCTTTTGCAGCTTCTACTACTTCTTTTTTTTTTTCATGATTATCTGCTAATGCAATATTAGAAAAGCACACAAAGGTTATAAATATTAAAAATTTAAAAAAAATCATCAGGTAAACCTACTATTGTTAATTCCCCTACTACTGTAATCGCTCCAGTTGTATCATTTTGTTCAACACTTATCAATTCTTTGTCAAAGTTTAACATTTTTTTTGACTTTGAAATTGCTCTTTTAAATTTAATAAAACCTAAAAAATTACCTTTAATCTCATAATCAACAGGAATTTTATAATATGACACCATATTTTTTTGGATAAGTTCTTCTGCTTGTTCTGCTATACCATCTTTTAAAACTGGTTTAGGTTTTTTCTTTTCAATTTTTGAAATTACTAAACCGTTGACAGCGGCAAACTTACTCAAACTTTGATAAAGATCTTCCACCTCAGCTTTTGAGTGAAACAATGTAGAAGTTTCCTCAAATTCAGGTTTCATCTTTTTAAGCTTAACTCTATAAGATAAGATATCTTCATCAAATTGTCTTATCTCATTTTCTTTATTTATCTTGTCTTGATAAATAGCTTGACGATCTTTAACCATTGGACTCAAAACTAAATAATAAATAATTAAAAATAAAATTATTGCTCCAAAGCCAATACCAAACTTTATTAAAGTTTTTTTATCTATACCTTCAAGTTTGGCTTTAAGATCAGAAATTTGAATATTCTTTAAGTCCATTATGATAACTCCAATATACAGGCTATTTTAAAGCCTTTCATTTGTCGAGAACCTTGTGTGCTTTGGGGTAGTGTCATAGTTGCTAGTGATGCATTAGAGATAAGTTTTTTATTATTTAAATTACTTATTAATTTTAAGATATCTTGGTCGCTATAAGCTGAGCCTTCAATTATAACAAGATCAGCTCCATTATATTCAATTGACTTAAATTTAACTCTTTTTGGAACTGCTGAAGCTATTTGAGCCAATACTCTAAAGTTTATTTTCTTATTAGATTTAATTGAACTACTTAAGTCTAAAGATTTTAAAATTATTGCAATTTCCTTTGCATACTTCTCCTTTTCTTTTGTCTTTAATTCATGGGATTGAACAATTTGTTCATAACCTTGGTTCTTTTTATTTAAATCTGTAATTTGCCAAAATGATAAACCAAATAATGTTAGATAAATTATAGTAACTATTCCAACAATTCCTTTAAACGCAAAGTTTGAAAACATTTTTGCTTTTTTTTGTGCAATCATGTTTTCTCTATTTGGTAATAAGTTAATATTTTTTACAGCTGTTACAAATTTGTAATAACCAAATACATCTAATTTTCTAAATGCTAAACCCATTACAGTAGATAGATAAGATCTATTCCCCAATTTAACTTGCTCTTCAAGTTGAGCAGGAATTTTAATACCATCTAAGGGATCAAATAATAAGAAACCAGTGTTAGTCATATTTTTTCTAAAAATAGCTAAATACTCATCAACGTTTATTAAATTAGAAGTTACTTTTAAATTTCTAATTCTTTTTTCATATTTAGTTTCAAAGTCCTGAATTGCTTGTTTGACTTGAGTCATATATCTACGAACTAAAGACTCCATTTCCTCTAGGTTTGTGCTATCTCTTAAAATAGTACGATCCTGACCTCTAATAAAAATATCTGTAATAATTGGATTGTTATCGTATAGAATCATTACATAATTTTCATCTAAGCCAAATTCTAAAACTGCTGTTAAGTTAGTTTCTTCAATAGATCCTGCAATTTGATTAACTTGGTCAACCGCAGATTTTAAAGCAAAACATTTAACATCAATAATTACTGCATTAAGTCCACCTTTTTTAATTATATCTGTATAACTATTAATGTCTGAAAGTTTTGAGGCTACAAACAGAATATCCATAGTATTAGCTGTTGAGTCTCTATTTATTACTTGATGAAAAATAGAGTAGTCAGCAAGATTGTCTGTTAACTGTACTAAATTTTCCCATAATGAGTCTGTTGCAATTGCTTTACCTAATTCTTCATCAGTCATTAAAGGTGCTGTTACCACTCTTATTATTGCACTTGTAACCGGAATAGCTATTGCAGCATTTGTCGTTGAAATTTTAGATCTTTGTAAAGCTAATTTTAATTCATCAGCAACCTTATCTGGATTTTCTAAAACTGTTCCAGTGTCATCAATGCCTTCAAACTTATGAACAAAAAAACGATCTAGAACCCATTGATTAGCTTTATTGGAAATTAATTGAGCCAATCGAATTTCAGTTGAAGTCAATTCCACTCCAACAATTTCTTCACCCTTTACTGCAGATTTACCTAATCTATTTTTTAAATACTTTCCAAAAAAACTTGTTTTTTTCTTTTTATCTCCACCAGGAATGACTGCTTCCTCTACCTTATCTTTTTTTTTAAATAAGTTTTGAAATGGATTTTTCATAGTTGAATTAAATACTTTATTTTAATTATAAGCACACTTAAATATATACACAACTTTTGCTAGAATTAAAATTAGTTATGATCAATATGGTTATTATCTTAAAATTATGCTGTTAATATAATTAATATGTAATAACAATGATTTTATGTTTGAAAAATTAGAAGAACTTGCAAAAAATAATAAAAAAATCTCTGACTTTCATATTAGGGCCGGTTCACCTCTAGCTTATAGACAAACAGGTGAAATAATTAAAGTTAAAGAAGCGATGGTGACAGCGCAAGATCTCAAAGATTTACTATCAATGAACTGTAATGAAGTTGAATTAGAAAAATTTGCAACAACTCATGAGCTTGATACGGCAGTTTCTTTAAGTGGTCTAAGGTTTAGGGCTAACTTTTACAAAACTATCAAGGGACCAGCTTGTGTGTGCAGAAGAGTAGAAAGTAAAATTCCAGAAATGGATCAATTTAGTTTACCGGAGTCGTTGTATGACATAGTTGATTTTCACAAAGGTTTAGTTTTAGTTACTGGACCAACTGGCTCAGGTAAATCAACCACACTTGCAGCAATAGTTAATGAGATTAATAAAACAAGAACTGCAAATATTATAACTGTTGAGGATCCTGTGGAATTTATACATACTGACAATCAAAGTATTATATCTCATAGAGAGGTTGGAAAACAAACTCAATCCTTTGCTGCTGCTTTAAAAGCTGCGCTCCGAGAAGATCCGGATGTAATCTTGGTTGGAGAAATGAGAGATCTTGAAACAATAGGTTTAGCTTTAACAGCCGCTGAAACTGGTCATTTAGTTTTTGGTACATTGCATACAAGTGGTGCTCCAAGTACTATCAACAGAATTATTGATGTCTTTCCACCCGAGCAACAAGAACAAATTAGGGCGCAAATCTCAACTTCTTTAAAAATGGTAGTTACACAAAGATTATTAAAAACAAAAGATGGTCAAGGAAGAGTTGGGGCTTTTGAAATTATGAAATGTACACCACCAATTCAAAACTTAATTCGTGAGGCTAAAATACACCAAATTCCTAGTATCATGCAAACAGCTGTAAGAGATGGAATGATTACAATGGACAAATCTATAGAAGAATTAGTTAAATCAGGTAAGATAGATCCAGGTGCAGGAAAATCAGGACATTAAAGGATTTACAATTTTAGAACTACTAGTTGTTATTGCAATCGTTGCAGTAGTTTCAGCTATGGGTTTTCCAAATTTTATGAGCTGGAAAACAGATAGAGAAATACGACTAGCCACTGAAAAAGTTAGTTCAATGATTACCAATATTAATACTCAAGTTAAAAGAGGAAATTTTCTTTATGTCCAATTACAAATTGAACCTAATAGTGTAAATGAAACTAATTTTACCACTAAAGGTATATATAAAGATACTTATGTAAATATATTATATAACCCAAAAGAAAAAATAGAGTGTAAAATTCAAAATTCTAAATATTGGGATGAACATAAAGTTGAAACTACTTCAAAAAATGTGGCTGTACATTTTGATGCTGATAGCTCAGTTTGTTTTTCAAAAGATGGCTCTAAATTTTTAAAAGAAGGCAAGTTGAAAAGTAATATAAATATTCTCATTAATGGTGAAGAGAAAGCTGATTATTTAATTCTTTGTGCCCCTAGAAATGCAGAAAAAACAGGAAATAAATGTGCGGTAGATCCACGTAAAGTTGGGAAACCTTCCTACGGGAAACCTTCCTACTTGGTACTTTGGACTAGATTTGGTACAGTTAAAAAATATAAATGGAGTGGTAGTGACTGGAATCTTCAATAAAAAAAAATCAGAAAAAGGAATGACCTTGTTAGAGGCCTTGGTCTCTACAGCAATCATTGGTATTGGTTTTGTAGCTATTTTTCAGATGGTAAATTATTCAATACAGTCAATTGATGTATCTGGCGAAAGAACTAAGACTAGTTATTTAGTTGGAATGGTTGCTGAGGATATGATTTCTGAAAAGAAAGCAACTTCTCCAACAAAAGATGTAAAATTAATGGATTTTCTAGTAACCGGTGCAAATAGTGGCAAAGCTTCAGTTTGGAAAATGGGTACTTGCAATAATGGTACCTCAAAAACAGATACACCTACAAACGCTTGGGATAGAAAAGTCAGAAAATATGAAGACAGGTTTTCAAAAAGAAGAATTAAATGCAAAGGCAATAAAGATCAAAAATTTCTAAAAGTATTTGATATTTGCAATAACCAAGCAACAGGGAATAGCTGTGCTTATAATAATGTTCAAAAATACGACAATGACACTGGAATTTATGACAAGTGGTACCTTGGAAAAGTAGAAGTAAATATGAACAATGGTAGTAAGAAAAAATATTTATATTTCCAAATTCATTAAATGAAAAAAAAATTAAGCTCAACTGCTGGTGTCACTTTAATTGAAATTTTAATAGGCATCTTAATTTCAATGGTGATGATGGCTGCAATGTTTACTTCTTATACAGTTGTTAATAGCACTTACTCTCAAGTAACTGATAAAGCAAATATTTCATCTGCAGGCAGAGATATAATTGGAATGCTTTTAAAAGACATCAGAATAGCTGGCTTTAAATGGTACAATGATCCTACTCCAGTATCAGACAAACATGCTCCAATAATAATTACAAAAGCTCCAGAAGGTAATTTTGGTAGAGATAGCCATGTTTGTGATAAAATTGAAATTGTTTATGGAGGCGTTGCAGGTCCCCCTACTGGCAACCCACCCGTATATGATTATGAAACTTATAAAATAACTTATGAATGCAAAAAATCTAAAATTCTTGATAAGAGTAAGCCAAAGCAAGGAAATACATATCCACCTATTAAAGCTTTTGCAATTTATAAATCAAAAGTAAAATGGAAAAATTCAGATAATGATTGGGCTAATCCTACAACTGATAATAATAATAATACTTATGCACCTGAAATAGTAGTAGATTATATAAGTGATATGGTTTTTCATCCTTTGGATGAAACAGGTCAATTAATTGATCCGGTTCCAAGTACAAAAAAAAATAAAGATAAACTTAGAAAGATTAAAACGGTAGAAATTGCTTTAACAGTGAGATCTTCAAAAGATTTTTTTAAAACATCAAAAAAAAGAGAGGTTATAGCGATAATAAATAAAAAAAGAAATTTAGGTAGTAAAACAGATAAAATTTTAAGAGAAACAATAGTAGTTACAGCTCATGCAAGAAATCTAGGTCTATGATAAAAGATAAAAATCAAAAAGGTTTTGCTTTAGTACTCTCATTAGTTTTAATGTTAGCGATGTCTTTAATGGGTGGTGCATTAATAGTTATTTCTGCAAGTGACCATCAAAGCAATAATACGGCTGACGATTATCAACAAACCTTTTATGTTGCTGAAACTGCTTTATTGGAGGGTGAAAAATATTTAATCAACAAAGCTATGGGACCTTGGGATCTTAAAACTCATAAAAGGGATACAACAAAAAAAGTGCCTACACCTGAAAACCAAACAAGTGTTTTTAACGGAACAATGAAAAAGAAAAATTACCAAACTTCTGATAAATTTTATTTTAACACTAAGAAATATTGTTTTAACAGTTTTCCTGAAATACCAAGAACTACCATAAAAGTTGTTACAGCAGAAAGCTGGAACTTTGGTGATGTAATTAGAGATAGCTTTGACAAAGGTACAAACAATGATGAAAAAAATGAAGCTGAAAGATTAAAAGGATATTATTATGAATACTTCATCCAAAATTTAGGGGATGCAAAATTTTTTGGTTCTGGAACCAGTATTAAAAAGAAATCTAGCTCCAGTGGTTTAGATGGTACAGCTTATAGAGTTCATGGCTGTGGAATAAAAGCAGTAGAACATCAATTTAATAAAGATAAAAAAGAACATAAAGTAACAGGTACTAAGGAAAAAAGAATAGTTGTTGCTTTAGAAAGTATTGTGGTTTTACCAAAATAAAAATGAACAGCACTTCAAATAATTTCAATTTAGATATAAGATCAAAAAATAAAATGAAGATAATATTTAAAACTTTTTTATTATATTTTTTATTACAAAATTTTGTAATTGCAGCATGTGATTTTAAAGCAGATTTTGGTGAAAAAAAAAATATTTTTGAAACTAAAAATTTTGTCGGTAGACCATTTCCAATGGAACATGTGGGTCTTGAAGTTTTTCCAATTCTAGCAAACGATGTTTGTCCAAATGAAAGACTTGAAGATGTGGGTATAGAATATAGGTTTTTATTTGATGAATTAATTGCAATTAATTTAGTTGCATTAAATGATGACAGAAATTTACCGTCAGAAAAACTTACATTGATGAATTATGTTAAAAAAAATTATGGAGATTTTGATACTACCAATAACCCTCTTGCTTATAATGGTTTTGAAGTTTTTGAAAAAACAAATTTTTTTGTAGTTTATCAAAGAGAGTCTGGTGAAGATGGTATAATGAATGAAGAAATTTATATTTCAACACCTGCCCTTGATGAAAAGTTAGGAAAATTTTATGCAGATAAAGAAATGGAAATGATACAAAATTCACAATGAAAATTAAAAAATTAATATTTAGTTTATTTTTTTTGCTGCTTGCAACTGAAAATTTATTTGCAAAAGCTTTACCTCCAGGAACTGGTATTGGAGATGTTCCAGCAAACGTTTTAATCATGCTTGATAAATCTGGTAGTATGGGTTGGCGTATGGGTGGTGGTACAGCAGCAATGAGATACCCTTACGATGCTGATGCGGATAGTAATGGAGACATTATTGTCTCTCAATATAATAGAGATGGAGTAAAAAAATTCGTATACGCGTCTTCCTCTTCTGATACTGGATTTGGTAATAATGGTGTATCTGGAAAAGGAAATTCAAAATATGAGGGAAATTCTAATTGCAAAACATCATACTCTTACAGTGGAGAAGTTTATAACGATGTGTTTTATACAACTGCATATTACGAAAGAGCTGTCGTAGCTATTAGAGCAAGTGATGGTCGATGCCTAAACAAATACAACTTAGGTGGTAATCCTTACAATATGACAATGGATGGTAAAAAAATGTATGTAGGAGGAAGTTTTGGATTTAAAATAATAGACGTAAATTCAGGTTCAATAACAAACTGTAATGTTAGTTCTAATTTAAGACTCAGTTATGGTACTTCAGTTGATGCAGGGGCAATTTATTCTTATAGAAATAATAGAATTTATAGATTTCCATTAAATCAAAGTGGTGGATGTCCAGCAACATCTGGAGGAAGTTTTAGATATTCTGAGGGTAACTATGTTGGATTGCAATCTGTAGGTGGAAATAAAATGTGGACTCTTTCATGGTCGCAGAGCAGAATGAAAAAAATTCAAATGAATCCTTCGGGAAGCAGTCATTCTGTTTTGGCAACTAAAGGAAGTAGAAGTATGTCTGGCTCCTCTGCTAGTAAATTATACTTTTATTATCCTTGGGGGTTAGGATATGATGACAATAATAATAGAATATTAGCTGCAAATTTAAATAATGGTCAAGTTCATGCACTTGATGCAAATGGCGATTGGCTTAAATCTATTGGTGGTAGACCTCAAACAAGGATGCAAGCTGCTCATACTGCAATCACAGCTTTAGTTACAGATGCTTCGCTAACATCAGGAGTTGATTTTGGATTTGCGTTTTGGGCACATGGAACTTCTGGATTTTCTCGTTGGAATGGAGATCATAAAACAGGGTCTGGAAACGCAACACCATGTAATAATTATAATTGTCTAAAAGTTCCTGTTTATAAAGGTGGGGCAGCGGCAATTGCTAAGATGATAAACACTGTAAACCCTGGAGGTGGAACTGATGCAATGGCTTTTATGAAGATAGCATCACAGTATTATTTAAATAAAACATATACTCCTGTTGATCCAAATTCTTCTTCCTGTCAAAAAACTTATGTTTTAGTAATTGGAGATGGAGATTGGTATAATCATAGCCCGGCATTAAAATCAGCAAAAAATCTTTTTAATAATCACCAAATTTCTACTTTCACTGTAGCATTTGGTACTGGAATTTCAGCTGCTGGTAAAAAAAGGTTTAATGAATTAGCTAAAGCAGGAGGAACCAAACAAGCAATTGTAGCTACAACAGGCGCTTCGTTAACATCTCAACTAAAACAATTAATTAGTGAAATCATTGCAGCAAAACTCTCATTTACTGCCCCTGCAATTACTGCAACAATTAATAAAGGTGGATCATTATACCAAGCACAGTTTGACTACCAACAAAACAAAGAATGGATAGGTACAATTTCAAGGACTAAGATCAATGCTGACGGTAGTTTAGATTTAAGCCCAAGCGCCGGTAACTGGTCTGCAGCAGAACAAATACCTCTTCCAGCTAAGAGAAAAATTTGGAGCGTTATACCAGGCACAGATTATACAGTAGATTATAATAATTTCAGAGATACAAATGCAACAGAGATAGGGAATGTTTTTGCGTTATTTGGAAATGATATATTAGATTATCATCGAGTATCTAATAATTCTGCAGGTTCATCTTTAAATAGAAGATGCGCAAACAGTGCTGGCGTTGCTGATGGAACAACTGATGATCTTAAAGGATTAATAAACTTTATTAGAGGGACTGATTATTTTGATTATGATGGAAACTGTGTATTAGATAAAGAGAGAAGAAGTAATGATGCATTTAAGAAGAAAATTTATTTAGGGGATATCTATCACTCACAATTAATTGTTGTAGGTGAACCTTCAGCTACACATAATTTTTCTAATATAAATCAAGAGGCTTATTTTAGAAAGGTAAACGGATATGAAACTTGGTCCAAAAGTGTCAAAAGAGATGAAATTATCTATGCAGGATCTAATAGTGGGATGCTTCATGCAATAAATACTCAAACTGGAAAAGAAGAATGGGGTTTTGTCCCTCCACTTGTTGCGCCAAATTTACCTTTAATGATGAACACTAACTTAAATTTACCTGGAGGTGGAGGATCAAATGCAATATTTGGAGTAGATGGATCAATTGTTGTTCATGACATGTATTTTCAAAATCCAAGAGAAAAGAAAAAAAGATGGCATACAATTTTATTTGCGCCTTATGGCAGAGGTGGTGCTGGAATGAGTGTTTTGGAAATAACAGATCCAAAAAAACCTCAACATTTATATTCTATATATAACGACAAAATAAATAATAGAGTTTATCGAGTAGATCACAATCAAGTGATACATAACTATGACTATATCTCAAATTCATATTCTTTAGCTTCTTTAAGTGAAGCGATCGAAGTTACAGATAAATATAATGATAATAATAGTATTTCAAACACTTGTAATACGTCACTAAATACATCTTGCTACAAAGGAAGAAAATGGACTTTACCAGTTCAAGGAGTTAGTGCAAGTGATTTAAGAGTAAGTTATAACGGAAATAATAAATATAAAAATTTTACTGTCTCAACAAATTCAAGTGGAGATACAGAGATTACTTTTGGAACTGAAATGACTTATTCTGCTGATCCTGGGGATACGAACACAAGTTCTCAACTTGGAATATTTATTATACCAGGTACAAAAGCAACTGGAGTTCTAACCCATCCTGAATATGATTATAGTCAATTAGGTGAAACTTGGTCAGATCCTAGAATATTTAGAATACCCAACAATGGTGCGGGTGATAATAATATCTTGGACGATATTTATGTTGCAGCAATGGGTGGTGGTTACGGTACACAATTTGAAGGTGTTGGATCTAATTTAACGCTTATTAATTTAGAAGATGATACTAATCCAATGAGTTTATATAAAAGAATAGAAATCGAAGATACTGCTGGTAAGGATGGTAGCGATATTGTGAATTCAGTCCCTTCTTCTATAGTTTTAATTACTCCTGATACTGCGCAAGGAATAGATTTCTCTGGAGGTTTAGCTTATGTGAGTGATTTAGAAGGAAAAATCACTAAGATAAATTTAACAAATATGGCAGATGATGGTGATGGAAATCAAATTCAGCTATATGATCAAACATCTCTTTTCAACGCAGGCTCTAGTAAAGCAAATGGTAGATACATGTATCATGCAATGGATGCAACTATTGGAGGAACTACAAACAATATGTGGTTGTATGCTGGCACTGGTGATTATGAAAGAATAAATGATACTTCCACGTTGACTGAAAATTATATGATTGGAATTAAAGATAAAGATTATCCTCTTTATAAAGAAATAGCTATTCCTTCAAAAGCTGACGATATTTCAAAGTGTAAAAATACTACAAACGATACAAATGGATCAAAATGTCCCAAATCAGCAGATAAAGGTTGGTTTATTTCATTAAAAAATTATGCAAAAGTGACGGCAGAACCAACTGTATTCAAAGGCCAAACATATTTTCCAATTTACGAACCAACTAAATCGTTAAATAAATGTAGCTTAGGAGAGGCACTAATCTGTGGTGTTGATGATGAATGTGGAACAAATAAATCATCAGAGTTAGGTCAACAACTTGGTGCAACTAACAAATGTGCTTGGGTTGGTCAAGGTGTTCTATCTAAAGTTGTAACTTTTGGAGATAAATTATTTGTCAACATATCCGGTGACATAGATTGTGATAAAATATTAGATAAAGTCAAAAGAAAAGCATGTAAAGATGCAGGTAAAACAGACTTGGGTAGCTTTGGTACTGGGTCTACAGAAGTAAGCACTTATAGAAATTCTTGGCGACAAAACTATTAAAGTAGTTTTTTAAAAACTCATAATAGGTTTTTTTTGTATTTATATTTTGAAATTTTTTTTATAATTTTAAATTAATGTTTTTAAAAA
>NHCE01000010.1 GCA_002168075.1 Rhizobiales bacterium TMED25 | reverse complement strand
ATTCATCACTAGAAGTTTTATCTTATTCGAGGGAGCTACTCTTAATTCTGATCTAATTGATCTTACCTCAGTAATAGTATTGATTAAAAAATCTATAATTGATTTTGATTGATCAGACCCATTAGCAATTAATTCTGGCCAGCTTGATGAGACAAGTAGAGACTTATCCTTTTTATAAACGTTATTAAGTTCCTCAGTCACGAAAGGCATAAAAGGATGGCAAATCTTTAGTAGGTTTATAAATGTGTATATGAGTGTTTGTTTTGTCTCTACAGATTCAGCAGATGTCTGGTTCATGTCATCTTTTATGATTTCGATGTACCAGTCACAAAATAGATGCCAAGTAAAAGAATATATTGCAGCTGAAGCTTCGTTGAAACGATAGTTATCAATGGACTGGCAAACGGTTGTATTTAAATTATCTAATTCTCCTAATATCCATTTATTTTGATCTTGTTTTATATTTTTAGGATCAAAGTTATTATCGATAGTGATTTCATAGGTAGATATGAAGCGAGCGGCATTCCAAATTTTTGTAATAAAGTTTCTATAACCTTCAACACGTGACTCAGCTAATTTTATATCACGGCCTTGTGCAGCCATAGATGAGAGAGTAAACCTCAACGAGTCCGCCCCATACTTTTCAATAAGGCTTAATGGGTCAATAACATTACCCTTAGATTTAGACATTTTTTGCCCTTCTTCATCCCGAACGAGAGCATGTATGTATATAGTATGAAATGGCACATCATCTGTTAAATAAAGACCCATCATCATCATCCTCGCGACCCAGAAGAAAATAATATCAAAACCAGTTACGAGCACGTCCGTGTTATAGTATTTCTGAAATTCAGGAGTATTATCAGGCCATCCGAGAGTACTAAAAGGCCATAGGGCTGATGAAAACCATGTATCTAAGACATCTTCATCCCTGATAAGCTCAGTATCTTTACCATAATGCTGTAAAGCTTTAGCCTTTGCCTCGTCCTCATCCATGGCAACGAAAAAATGATTATCTGGGCCATACCAAACGGGTATTTGATGTCCCCACCAAAGTTGCCTGGATACACACCAAGGTTGTATATTATCCATCCATTCAAAATAAGTTTTTTCCCAATTCTCAGGAACAAATTTTGTTTTTCTCTCTTTTACAGCCTTAATAGCTTTTTTTGACAATTCTTTTGCATCGACATACCATTGATCTGTTAAATATGGCTCTATGACGACTCCTGATCTATCGCCATGCGGGACATTATGTAGATGTTTTTCAGTCTTTATCAGTGAACCCTCTGCTTCTAAATCTTTAAGAATTTCTTTTCGTGCAGCGAACCTCTCCAGTTTCTGATATTTTGTTGGTATAAAATCCTCATCTACTAGATGCCCCCTCTTATCTAATATATTGAGCATTTCGAGGTCATTCCTTTTCCCAACCTCAAAGTCATTAAAGTCATGAGCTGGTGTTATTTTCACTGCCCCCGTACCCTCATCCATCTTAGCATAATCATCTCCAATTATAGGGATAACTCGACCTGAGAGAGGAATAATTGCCATTTTACCAATGAGCTTTTTATGCTTTTTATCCTTTGGATTCACTGCTATTGCAGTATCACCAAGCATTGTTTCTGGGCGAGTTGTTGCTATGGTAATAAATTGAGAATTATCGTCCTGCAATGGATATTTAATATACCAAAGATTACCCTCTATTCCAATTTGCTGAACCTCCAGATCAGATATTGCTGTTTCAAACTTTGTGTCCCAATTAACCAACCTTTGATCTTTGTAGAGAAGCCCATCTGCATATAATTTATTGAATACGTATAAAACAGCTTTGCTTAGACCTTCATCAAGGGTAAACCTCTCCCTAGTCCAATCACAAGATGATCCCAGCCGTTTTAATTGATTAATTATTTGTCCGCCTGACTCTTCTTTCCATTTCCAAATCTCATTGACAAATTTTTCTCTNCCAAGNTCTTCTTTTCTNAAATTCTTTTCACTATCAAGCTTTCGTTCGACAACCATCTGAGTTGCAATCCCNGCATGGTCNGTTCCTGGCTGCCATAAGACGTCTTTACCCNTCATTCTATTAAATCTAATGAGTATATCCTGCAGTGTGTTATTTAANGCATGCCCCATATGAAGATTNCCAGTTACGTTTGGNGGTGGTATNACAATAGAGTAGTTTTCTTTTTTATTATTTAGATCTAATGGTGCAACAAAAGAATTATTTGATTCCCACATTGAATTGATTTGTTTTTCAATATCTTTATGTATATATTTTTTTTCCATCTATCTATNTNAGCGAAGTTTTCTTTATTTAATTATATNCAAATTACCNAATTGACTCAAAAATAAATAGTGAGATTTTTGCATCTTATTATTNAGCTCTTCAACTTCAATCATATGATTGTTATATTCAATCTTGCTATCAATTAACTCTATATTTGATATTACACCAATATCATAACTCTCATTCTTATTGATAAGGTTTTTATCATTAATTTTAATTTGTTTTTTTGCGATATTAAATTCCTCTTCTAATAAAAATAAGTTATTCCATGTAATTGTAATATCTTTTTTTAGATTTAATTTTTTGTCTTGAAGAAGCTTTTCATTTCTGAGTATATCTAAATTAATATTGCTCTCTTTCAGTTTAACTGACTTAGACTCATATANGGGTATTGTGACCTTTCCTAGAATTTTATACTCATCTACCTCGTCTATAGTCGAAGAAGAGTCCCAATTCTTGGATACACCAAGTTCCATATCAATTTTTGGCAAGTTCTCCGAACGTACTATAAAAATCTCATTTTGTAAGACTTTAAGGTAGATATTAGATGCTAATATTTCAGGATTATTATTAATTGCAAACTCAAGATTACTTGATAATGATGGACCATAAGAGCTTTTATCAAGATTTGGGTAGGTAAAATTTAATATTTTTTGATTAGTGTAATTGTTAAGTGTAATTTCCTCGTCATCAATTTGTTTTTGAATTTTTTGAATATTAAACTTATTAATTTCATAGTCTAATTTGGCCTGCTCTAGTTCAAGTTCAGTTGCATCTCCTAATTTAAATTCTTCCTGAGTATAATTAAGATAAGTTTTTGACAAGGATAAATTATCACTAGAGATTTTCTCTATTTTATTTAATTTAATTAAATCTAAATATGAATTAATTGCCTCTAAAAAAATTCTCTGCCTTAAGGATTCAAAGTTATATTCAGCTTGCTTATATAATTCGTTTGCCTGATCAATAGAATACTCAGTTTTATAACCATCAAATATGCTCTTATTAACTGACAAATTAAGGTTTCGCGGATTATATGTATTATCGCTACCGCTAGAATTTTGATAATTGGCGCCAACTGATCCAGAAAATGTTATAGATGGATCTCTATTATTTTTTGCAACAATAATATCATTCATAAATTTATTTAGAAATTGTCTATCTGCTTCTATGAGTAAATTATGGTTATCGGTTGATTTGATCAAGTTATCAATAGTTAAGGCACCACAGACTGAGATATTACCTACTAAAAACAGAAATAAAAATACTGTTTTAAAGATTTTTTTTTGGATAAAGTGAAACATTAATTAAACTTATTTACTGCCATATTTATAGATATCACTCAATAAATTTATTAAAAAGTAAATTTATTCTTTTTTATAAATTCTTTAGATATATATGGAACTGAAATTTCAAAATAATTGATTTTATCTAGAAAACTTCCAGCTTTTTTAAATACCACAACATTACCTACATTATTATTATTACTTATAGTTACGATTCGACCATTTTCACGGATCTGCGAACTAATATCATCTGGAAGGACTTCTATTGATCCATGTATAAATATTAAATCGTAAGGTGCTTTTTTAGGATAACCATCTTTGAGGGCATTATGAGCGAATGTGATATTTGAAATTCCAAGCTCTTTTACATTGCTATTTGCAATATCTATTAATTCCTGATCATTATCAATTGCAAAAACTTTTTTGCATAGCTTAGAAAGAATTGTTGATGAATATCCGGTAAGACAGCCAATCTCTAGTATTTTTTCATCATTTTGGATATCTGCAATCTGTATCATTTTTGCTAAAATTGCAGGTGACAAATAAAATCTCGATTGATATTTTTTTTTATTACTCAAATAGACAATATTATCAGAATAAATTATTGCTTCATTTGAATACTGTGAAAAATTTTCTCTTGGGATCTCTCCAAAAGCATCTAGTATTTTAGTATCGGTTACAGCAAATGGTTTGATCTGGTTATTAACCATATTTATACGCATACTATTAAAGTCAGACATCAAAGTTAACCAATTTGAAAATAAAATTTATATAAAATATATATATTTTTTTTTGATGTTAAACAATCTAAAATGTTGGATTTCATTGTATTTACAGAATTTTATATTGTGTTGATTTAATTATTTTTTTTTAATTGTATATACCAATAATTTATATTAGTTTGAACTTTATTAAGAGGGCCACGTGGCCGAATGGTTAGGCGCGGGTCTGCAAAACCCTTTAATCCGGTTCGATTCCGGACGTGGCCTCCATTTTATAATTGCAATTTTGTAATTATAAATTTATAAAAGAGTCTAAATATTCCCCGGTAGCTCAGTTGGTAGAGCAGTTGACTGTTAATCAATTTGTCGGCGGTTCGAGTCCGTCCCGGGGAGCCACTCTTTTGTCTTGCTTTTCTCTTTTTTTGAACATAACTATTATATATAATTTTGTTTATATTTTATTTATTTAGGAAATTTCATGGATACTTACGTATTAGTTCACGGTGCATGGCACACAGGTGCCCTTCTAGAAGATGTTGCAAAAACTATTACATCTGAAGGTCACAAAGTATATACACCCACTCTTGCTGGAAATAATGACGGTGATACTAAATCTATTGGGCTTGATGATGCTATACAATCTCTGATTTCATTTATTAAAACCAATAAAATTAAAGATTGCATATTAGTAGGTCATTCATACGGTGGAATGGTTATAACGGGTACCTTTGATAGATTAGGTAGCGAATACATAAAACGTTTAGTTTACTGTAATGCCTTTGTGCCTAATCCCGGTGAGTCTTTAAATGATATGACACCTCCACACTATGTTGAACTTTTTAATAATATTGTACAAGAAGATGGGAGTGTTATTCTTCCATTTCCTATATGGAGAGAAGCTTTTATTAATGATGCCGATTCTGCCGTTGCTAAAAGCACTTATGAAAAATTAAATCCTCACCCTTATAAAACATTTACAGACCCTATAAGATTAACAAAACCTCCGGCAGCGATGGAAGTTGGAAAATCCTATCTGAGTTGCCAAGATGATATTGCTATGCCAGCAAGCTTACCTTGGCATCCTAGGTTATCAGAAAAGTTAGGTCTATATAGATTAATTTCTATGCCAGGAAGTCATGAAACACTATTCACAAACCCTTTATTATTAGGTAAAAAAATAGTTGAGGCTGGAAGAGATTAATTTTTAGTGGAGTTTGCCTCATATAATTCTAACCACCAGTCTTGAGTACCCCCTAGTCCATTCACAAAAGTATCACTACAAGTATCATAATAATTTTTGTAATTTGACATGCCAGGTTCAAGTATTTTTTTTACTTCTTCTTTCTCGCTTTTTGATAATTTATTTATATGAACTAATTCACCCGTTCCCATGCTATCACTGTAATCTTCAATAAATTGTATCGTTAAGCTCAAGTCAGCACAGTCTAAGATTTGTAAAAAAACACTTGATATATACTGACCATTATCATCACTTTGTAGGGTTTTGTAATCTATCATTCTCCAGAAGGTAATACTTTTTCCCATAACCCTTGAGTTATACCAATCCTCATATTCAGTTGAAATCGGCATATCACGTGACTTAACCCATTTGAACTCAGCATATGATATAGTTGGAAATACTATTAAGAGAAAAGTTAATATTATTAGTAAATTTCGCATATCGAGAAGTATATAGGAGGAAATTCCTTATGAAAAGTTAGTTTATATCGAACTCCAGACCTAACCTAGCAAACTGAATTTCCTCTTGAGTTCAATTAAGTTATAGCATTATGAGATTTTTTATAAAAGTTTAAAAAAATAAACTTTATAAATCATATATTCGTAATAAATGTATGAATAATGAACTATTACCTGATATACGAAAATATCGTAGAGAAAAACGCAAACTCGTTCATAAAAAAAAGAGAAAAGGTCGTGTTGACTTTAGAACTGGACGCCCAGGAAAAAGAAAATAATATAAGAGCGTTGCNAGTATTATGTTTATATTAGGAAGATGTTCTTATAGTTCTTTTATTGCTCTTTGTGCTGCATAGGCGCAGTTTTTACAGCTTTTATTACTTTCAGGTAAACTATTGCTATTCATGCAGTCTATCATATTTATCACCTCGTTATGAATCCATTCCGTATTCCATTCATAGGGAATGAGGTACTCATCAAACTTCATAAGTCCATTGAAATCTGCTACTGTTCTATCTCCGTTACAAACAACAAAATATGCATCAGGATGAACATCAAAACCCATTTCGCGCAAGAGATATACGTAAAAATCCATTTGCATTTTATAACCCTGTTTAAAGATACCATTCAAATAATTGTTCGTTGTTATTTCTCTTTCACTTGACTGCGATTTATAATCTACAACTATTAGTTTATTGGTTTCTTTATTTATCCAAACATCATCTACGCCTCCGAATAGCATTATATTTGTATTGCCAAATCGAGCTGAAAGACCATGATGCATAGAGTCTCTCCATTTATCAATTTCAGGATGCTGGAATGGTACAAAATGATTCAAACCATATTGCTCAAATAATCTATGTGGTGTTTGATTTTTCCTACAAATATCAAATTCTTTTTTATACAAAATGTCTGTTGCTTCATTTAGCGCCCATCCAGGAGTTCCAGGAGCATCTAGCCCAACTACGCGGTCTAGATAAAAACAACGTGGGCATATTAAAAAATCAGCAAATTTACTTCTGCTTATTTTAAAATCTTCAGTTTGCTTAGGAGTGTATATAGAAGACTTCCTTGACCGTTTTCCTGTGGCTTCAATTAGTTGATACTTACTATTTCTCTTAAGATCGAGCAAAATTATTATCCATTAAATTTAATCTCATTTATATCAGCCAACAATGAATTCAGCAAATATAAGTTAATCTTAAAGTGACTAATTTGAAAATCATAGGGTATGAATCAATTATATGACCACTTCATACTCTTCTAGCTGCGGCCCTCCCATATAAAGGTCAGCATTTTGTCCGGCATGTTTGTGAGCTTCACGAAATGCTTCAGACTTCACCCAATTATAAAAATCTTCCTGACTATTCCATGAACTATGTGATGCGTAAACTGTATGGGTCTCGCNTACCATACCCTTGATCAAATGAAATTCTAAAAAACCCGGAACACCATCAAGATTGCTGTCACGGTTTTTCCATACTTCTTCAAATTTCTTTTCTTTACCAGAAATTATCTTGAATTTATTCATAACAATATACATTTTTTCCTCATTTATAATTTTATCATATTGAATATTTTTGTTATCTAATCTAGGTGTTTCCCATCCTTCACTTTCTCTAACCATTCAGGAACTTCCGACGCAGGTTTTTTATGTATATGAGAGTATCCATGGCGTTGCATATCATAAACATTACAGTCTTGAATAGTATCTATGGGATGTTCAAATTTATCTCCAATGTACAATATACAATGTTGTTCAGTATATTTATCATTCTGTATTATAACCATTGTATGATCATCATATGGGCTAATTAAAATAAAATAGCCACCCATGGAAATTATTATTAGCAAGAAAAAGGTGATAATAAATTTCCATGAACTGATTATATTGAAGATTCTTTTATATTCCTCAGTCATAGAAAAATTACTACCATATAAAGAAATTTAAAACAATATTACTTTAATATCTAAATTTAATTGATTTCTTTCTATTTATCGCCCTAAATAAGGTATGAATAATAAATATCAGAATATACTCATGGTAATATGTGTTGTATCAATGATACTTTGCTCCATCTATATATGGGATCACGATAGAAAACTTCCAAAAGAACCAGATTATATCTATGAACCCTTCAAAAGCGAGGATGTGCATTTTTGGACTAGGGGTGGTGGAAATATTTTAGGTCCACCAAAAAATATTGAATAATTAAAAAAAGAAATAATAATAAGGTATATTTAGTTAGATTGTCTATGAAGTTAAATATTTTTTTATAATATAATATTTATAATATTCATTTTTTTTTATATATTTCAATAGTTTTTAAAATAAATATTATTATATTAACTCTACGTAATATAATTTACTCAAGAAACATAATATGAAGAACAGAGATAATTTTATACCATGGATATATCATCCAGATTACGATATTCCACTTCCAACAAATCATCGATTTACTGCTAAAAAACATGCTGATCTTCTGTCTTTATTGATGAAATCTGAAATCTCAAATAATTCTAGAGTTTTTCAACCAGAACCTGCTAATAAAGATCAAATTCAAATAGTTCATACAAAATCCTATATTAATAAAATTGAATTTGGAAATTTATCAAAAAGTGAAGAGAATATATTAGGTTTACCATGGTCCAAAGAACTTCTAAAGCGTGCATATCTGGATGTTAATGGAACCCTAACTGCAGCAAAATTAGCACTCAAACATGCTATAGCCTGTCATCTTGCAGGCGGAACTCATCATGCACATGCAAACTTTGGATCTGGATTTTGTGTCTTTAATGATATTGCTTTTACAGCAAAAAATTTAATTCATGAGTGTATTTGTAAAAAAGTACTTGTTATTGATTGTGATGTTCATCAAGGAGATGGGACTGCAAGCATTTGCTCAGATGAGCCTGCTATATATACATGCTCTATGCATGCAAAAAATAACTTTCCATTAGAAAAAATAAATGGTGATTATGACATACCCCTAGATGATGAAATCTCAAATAAAGAATATATGAATAAGATTATTTACATGCTGGATATCTGTAATAAGGAAATATCACCTGACCTAGTTATATACGACGCTGGAGTTGATGTGCACCAAAATGATAAACTTGGTAGATTAAAAATTAATAGTGAAACTATAATGAAAAGAGATCTTGCAATATTGGACTACTTTAAGCAAAAATCTATTCCAATTTGCACGGTTATTGGTGGTGGATACTCTGAAGATAGAAATGAGCTTGCTAAAAGGCATAGTATTATCTTTAATGCTGCTCATAGGGTGTATTGTGCTAGCTAATTAAATGTTATGTTTTTAAATTCGGAAAAACTTTGTAATCATCATCACTTATTTGCTCATCAGAGAAGCCATCTGTCACTTTCTCTAGAGCATTTATTTCAATAACGTTCCGGTCCGGATCATGAAAATAAAATTGTTTGCCATGAAATATACCTTCGTATCGGTGCTCTTCATGTATAATTTTAATACCTAGATCTGATATAAATTTCTTGGCATGATCGTATTTGCTAACTTCAATTTTATAAGCATTATGAACCAGAAAATCATCATTATTATTAGATCTTATAGGTGTTTTACTTTTAGTTAAGTTGACGAAGTCTTCCCCACAGCGCATAAAAACCATATCTATTTGTGGCACATGTTGAATAGTCGTAAACCCAAGGACATCCTCATAAAATTTTTTACTAACAACAGTATCTGATACGGACACTGTATGGTGAAGTACACCTGTTGTCTTAATCATATGTTTCTCCTTTGTATAAGAGAAATGATATTTTAAAGAAAACGTAAAATCAATAAATAAGAACACTTACTAAACCTAAGTTGTTGAGATTTAATTTCTCTACGATTTAGTTATTTTGATTGAGATAAAAATTTTGAGTCAGAAGCTAACAGTTCTAAAAAAAAATCATATAAACCTTCTGCTCTATATTCTAATACATCTTTAATACAATCTAGAATTGTAATTTGACCCTGATTACTTGTTAAATTTAGGACCTGCGTAGAAGTAAAACCATCTGCTAATAACTTATCTTCAATTAAATCTATTATTTCGTTTAGTTTTTTTAAATTTGTATTATACCAAATACTCTCTAAATCATTGTAACCATAAGGAAATATATAGTGCCTATCTTTTAATTGCTTCAAATGTAGGACTCTCTCAGCAATTTCTTGCAGCAATGGAACACCTCCAATTGATTTTATTGCATCCCTGATATCAAGAATATAGGTCTTACCATCTCGTGAGAGTTTTTTGTCTTTAAAAGGTACTGGTTTTGTCGCAAAGAAAGTAATTTTTGGTTTTTCTTGGGAAATATTCTGATTCTTATAACAATTGATCACATGATCTTTTTTATCTAGAAGAACGAAAGATAGTTTCTGCCGGATATTGGGAGCTTTTATCCCTAATTTTAATAAGTTCTGATGAGCCGACTCTAACTTAGACTCTCGATTTAGAGAGCTTTTATAATTAATGGGTTCTGATATATCTTTCATTTTAAGAGCTTTCTCAATTAATTTTTGATTAATTGTGTCTGGAACTTTTCCATGCTCACCAACTAAGTAATTAACAATACCAGGATAGAGCGTTTCAAATCTATCTTTTCCTTCAAGTTCNTTCCATAACGATAGTGCTGCTTGCCCGGTTGTATTTGCTGCATATGGCGTAACCTGTATAGGCTCACCTAAATCTTTTAATATTTTTGTTTGCATATTATAAATATTGATTTGTATTTGTTTCCATGCATCACTTTTGCCATCGAGATTTAAGAGCCGACTTAAATTTTCTATTAAACCTGGAATTGATTTTAGCGTTGAGGATGCTCCTCCGGGTACCCTCGCCTTATACATAGAGTCAATCAAATCTTTATCGTACGCAGTCTCATATTCTCGGTAACGAAATCTGAGTTTAAGAATTTTATCCATACTATCTTTAATTGCATCTTTATTTAATATAGGAGCATGACGGCTAATTTTATTATCAGGATAGTTTTTTATGAGCTCTGCCATTTTAGTCATACTCGGGTGGGCTGTTGAACCTGATAATGCTGGATGTTGCACATCTAATGTAATATTTTTTTTATATTTTACGGCCGCTTGTATCGCAGCCATATAACAAGATGGTGCCTCGCCATATGTAGAGTGTGCATGAATAGTTATATCTTGATGTGGAAAATTTTCAATCAATTGGGTTGTCAAGCCATGAACAAAGTTCGGATCTAACCTTCCGCTTGCAGATTTTAAGTAAAAATCTTTATGCCCCATTTCGTCAAGTTTCTTTGCAAAATTTAAACATCCCGGAATTGTAACATTAGGATTATCTTCAATACATATTGTTCCATTGGCAATAATATCATAACCAAGATTTTGAGCTTTCTTTACTGCTTTTATAACCCCAGCTAGAGGTCTATGATCATTCATTCCATGGAAGTTATGAAATACATTTATACCCATTTCTNCAAATTCTAAAACAATTGCTTCCACAACATCATAAGGCTGTGGCTCATAACCAAATAAAAAATCCCCTCTTATAAGAGCAGATTGTTTCATTTTAAATTTTTTAAAATGACTTATAATCTTTTCAACTTCTTGCCATTCATTTCGGCCCTTTTTGGCGAATAGATCAAAAAAAGTTCCACCCGCAGTCTGTATCATATCGCAATTGGTTAAATGAGCTGTTGGATATGATTTTATTATTTCATCAGCAGATGGGTTAGTGCCAAGGAGAGATTGAATAGAGTCTCGAAGAACATCATGAAACTTAATAAGAGCCATATATATATCCATTAAATATTTTATATTTAGATTTATATATAATTTTTTTAATGAGTAAATTGAAAAATATCATATTAATAATTTGTATAAATCTTATCCAACCTTTATAAATATAATTATGAGTAATATAGTCAGTCAAATTGGGAATACCCCACTTATTTACTTGGAAGAAGTATCAAAACTTACATCCTGTAAGATATATGGTAAAGCAGAGTTTTTAAATCCTGGTCTTTCCGTCAAAGATAGAGCTGCACTTAGTATCATAGAAAATGCAGAAAAAAGAGGTGATTTGAGAAGTGGTGGAACTATTGTAGAAGGTACGGCTGGTAATACAGGAATTGGAATTGCTCTTGTTGCAAACGCAAAGGGCTATAATGTTAAAATTATTATTCCAGAAACACAAAGCCAAGAAAAATTTGATACATTAAATGCACTGGGGGTAGAGCTTATTAAAGTTCCCGCTGTTCCATTTGCGGATCCAAATAATTATCAACATATAGCAAAACGAATTGCAAAAGAGGAAATGAGAACAAACCCAAATGGTGCAATATTTGCTGATCAGTGGAATAATCTTGATAATATGTCAGCTCACTATAGTACTACAGGTCCAGAGATTTATAATCAAACTAATGGCGAGGTAGATGCATTCATCTGCTCAGTTGGAACGGGGGGAACTTTATCGGGTGTTTCAAAATATCTTAGAGAAAAAAACTCTTCAGTAAAAACGGGAATTGCTGACCCAAAAGGTGCTGCAATGTATAATTTTTTTAAAAATGACCAAGTAAAAGCAACTCAAGGTAACTCAATATCAGAAGGAATTGGTTTAGGTCGTGTAACTCCAATTATTGAGGAAATAGAAAAAGTAGACTATGCCTACTCCATTGATGATCGTGACGCATTACCATACATATATAATCTTGTTAAGAATGAAGGGATTATATTAGGCGGCTCAAGTGCTATAAATATAGCAGGCGCAGTTAATCTCGCACAGGATATTGGTCCAGGCAAAACTATTGTGACTATACTGTGTGATCATGGAAGCCGCTACCAAAGTAAGATATATAATACAAAATTCTTAAAAGATAAAAGTCTGCCAATTCCTGATTGGCTTAGAAGTTAACCCTCTAATAAACTTCCATTTTGTAGCGATATTACTCTATCTGATTTATCAGATAATTTTATATTATGTGTTGCCAATAAAACTGACATATTCTCGTCTTTGGCTAGGTCTAAAAACTGATTAAATACTATATCAGCTGTTTTTGAGTCCAAATTACCTGTAGGCTCATCAGCAAGGAGTATATCTGGATTATTTGCAAGTGAACGTGCAATCGATACTCTTTGCTGCTCACCTCCTGACATTTGTGATGGTAGATGATCTTTTCTATCAAAAAGTTCAAGTTTGCTAAGTAATTTTTCAGCCTTATCTTTTGCGTNTGATTTTTGATGTCCTGCAATTAACATGGGGATCATAATATTGTCAATTGCTGTAAAATCAGATAAAAGATGATGAAATTGATATATAAAACCAATTGAGTTTCTGCGGCTTATCGTTCTCTCTTTTTCGCTCATCGCAGAAAATTTGATATCATTTATGAGAATCTCTCCTGAATTTGGTAATTCTAATAAACCTGCAATATGTAAAAGTGATGACTTTCCTGATCCAGAGTTACCAATAAGTGATACAATTTCACCTTTTTTTACGGAAAGATTTACATTATCAAGAACTTTTATTTCATTATTACCTTGATTATATGTTCTTGATATTGAGTCTAATAATAAGACGTTATCAGATTGATATATATGATTATTATTCATTTCTAAGCACCGTGACTGGGTCGATTTTTGAAGCTTTCCATGAAGGATAAATGGATGCCAGGATTGAAAATGAAAGTGCCATTATAACCACAGATAATAATTCTCCNTTATCAATTTGGGCAGGTAATTTTGCCAAATAATACATTTCAGGCGAAAATAAATCAGTTCCTGTAATTTTTGATATCAACAATCGAATTGAGTCGATGTTTTTGCAAAAAATTATTCCTATTATCACACCCAAAACTGTTCCAATAACACCAATGAATGAACCTGTTATGAAAAATATACGAATGATAGAGTTTCGTGATGCTCCAATTGTTCGAAGTATTGCAATATCTGAATTTTTGTCTTTTACAAGCATTATTAGACTTGAAACTATATTAAGCCCAGCAACTAAAACTATTAATGATACGATTATAAACATTAGATCTCTCTCTACTTCTAATGCTGTGAAGAATGTTTTATTTTGGTCCATCCACGAGGATACGTAATAACCATTACCCGTAATTTTTTTTGTTTCTATGATGACATCTTTTATCAGTTCTGGATCTTTTAAAAATATTTCTATGGAATTGACACTTTCTTTTTGATTAAAATATTTTTGAGCTTCATCTAAAGGCATATAAACAAAGTTATTATCATATTCGGACATCCCGATATTAAACACTCCTGAAATAGGATAAGATTTTATTCGAGGAGTTGTTCCAAATGGAGTTTGGGAACCCTTTGGTGATATTAGAGTAAGCATATCATTTAACCCGATACCCATATTTAATGACATGCCGAAGCCAATTAGAATACCATCTTGAGTTCTGTAATTGTCGATATTCAGGTTATCATTAATTTTTGGAACGTTCTTTATATCATTATACTTAATTGCTTTAATAATTGCCCCTGATGTCTGATTATCCGAAGAGACCATAACCTGTGAGTATATTGTTGGAATAACAGAAAGAACATTATCAACATTCTCTAATTTAACTCTTAAATCCTCATAATTATCTATACCAGAATCAAAAGATTGAATGGTAATATGCCCATTAATCCCAAGTATTTTATCTAATAATTCGGACCTAAAACCATTCATTACTGCTAAAACAATAATTAAAGTTGCAACCCCTAACATAATACCAATTAGTGAAAAAAAGCTTATAATTGATATGAAACCTTCTTTCTTTTTTGATCTAAAATATCTAAAAGCAATCTTCCATTCGAAAGCAGTAAAGGGTAAAGGTTCACTTATTTTTTTTTCAGGAGTAATCATGACCAAACTATTTTAGAAAATTATCTATATCTTCAACTATCACATCGCCAGTTTTTCTGTTTTTAATTTCTAGCGTTTTGTTCTGAATTGACTTATTACCTAGTATAATTTGTTCGGGTATTCCGATCAAATCCATTCTAGATAACTTTTCTCCGACAGAATTTGGGGTATCATCGTATAATACAGATTGTGATGATTGTAATTTTGCATATAGTTTATCACAAATCTTCACTAATTCCTCATTCTTCGGATTTAGGTTGATTAGAGCTATATCAAATGGAGACACACTCTCGGGCCAAATAATTCCCTTCTCGTCATGGCTAGCTTCTATTATAGCAGCAACAAGGCGAGAAACACCAATACCATAAGACCCTGATTGTATTGGATTCATGTTTCCGTCTTTGTCTTGTACATTCGCACTGAGAGGCTTTGTATATTTATCACCAAAATAAAAAACATGCCCAACCTCAATTCCCCTTGTAGATAATCTATTTTCTTCATCCACATTTGCCTCATAAGCTTCTTGGTCAAACATATCTTCTGTTACAGCATGAAATTTAGTCCAAGACTGAACAACATCCTTAGAGTCACTCTCATAATTAATGTTTTCAGGTAATTTTAATTGTAAGAGTCTCTTATCTATATAAACCTTACTTTCTCCAGTATCTGCTAGAATTATAAATTCATGGCTTAAATTACCTCCTATTGGACCTGACTCAGCTTGCATTGGNATAGCAGTTAATCCCATTCTTTTAAAAGTTTTTAAATATGATAAAAACATCTTGTTATATGACTCTTGACCATCTTGTTCCGATACATCAAATGAATAAGAGTCTTTCATCAAAAACTCTTTACATCTCATTACACCGAAACGTGGCCTGACTTCATCTCTAAATTTCCATTGAATGTGAAATAATATTTTGGGTAGCGCTTTGTAGGATTTAAAATAATGNCTTGCAATATCTGTGATTTGCTCTTCATTAGTTGGTCCATACAGTATATCACGGTCATGCCGGTCTTTCATTCGTAGCATTTCTGCTCCATAATCATCATAACGCCCACTCTTTCTCCAAATATCAGCGGACTGGATTGTTGGCATTAATAATTCTATTGCACCAGCATTGATTTGTTCCTCCCTTATAATTTGCTCTATCCGCTTCAAGACCGCATACCCAAGAGGTAGCCATATATAAATACCAGAACTTGCCTGCCTAATCATTCCTGCTCGAAGCATTAATCTATGAGATATTATTTCAGCATCTTTTGGAACTTCTTTTAGCGTTGGTAAAAAATATTTACTTAATTTCATCAGGTTACTCAATCTATACTTAAAATTTTATTCATTGTTAAAATATCAAAATAAAATAAAAGTACTAAGCTTAATAATATAATAAATGTTACTATAGTTGTAACTATCAGTTTATAAACTAATTTTGGGTTTATAGGTACACTGCCATGTATACCTTTAATATTGATACCTTTATCCATATGAGTTGTAATATTTAAAGGTAAAACAATAAAAAATACAATCCACCACATAATAAAAAATATACCAAAAATTGTGAATGTGCTCATATTAAACCCTAATTTTATTTTAAACGAAAGTTAAGTTTATTTTGATAATTGGTTTTTTTCCCCATTTGGAATGTAATTCACTACGTAATGTTTTTTCTAGATAATTTTGCATAAATGACTCATCTCTTTTTTTTGCATTAGGAAGAGAATCGATAGCATTTTCAATAACTAATTCGACATATTTTTCTGTATTTTCAATTTGATTCAGAGAATTTGGAACTCCAAGTAACTCAATTACAGGATCCACATATAATATAAAATTGCGATCTAAGATAAGAGTTACGAAAACAACTCCCGATTCTTGCAGCCTTCGCCTGTCTTTAAGAGATTGGTCATAAGGATCTATAAAAACATCGCCATCTCGTAAATAAAAACTCGGCTCTGTTTTATCTATAACTTCCGGTGTCTTAGGATGTAGCCGAACTATATCTCCATTCTTGACAAAAATAGGATTCTTAATTTTATTTTTTTTAGCAAAATTAATGTGCTCCGATAAATGGAATAATTCACCATGCATTGGTATTACTGTAGTTGGATTTAATAAACTATAAAGTTTTTCCAGTTCCGGTCTTGATGGATGACCTGTCGTATGTATATCTTGTGTTGTATCATCTATTATTTCAGCACCTAACTCAACCAACTTATTTTTTAGATATCCAATTGAATTTTCATTTCCCGGTATTGTTTTAGAAGAAAATAAAACTACATCTCCTTCACAAAGTGAAATTAAATGATTTCTCCCTAATGCAATTTTACTTAAAGATGCATTGCCCTCACCTTGGCTACCAGTACATATTATAAGAACATTACTCTTTGATATTTTCTTGATATCTTTTTCTTCATGAAAATGTACATCCTTACTAATATAGCCACAGATTTTTGCTACTTTTACAAACCTTTTAATAGATCTTCCAGAAAGAATAATTTTTCTATTATTTATAATACCCGCATCTATAATAGATTTTAACCTAGAAACATTTGAAGAAAATGTTGTTACAATAGCTAGGCCATTAATTTTTTTAATAGCTTTAATTAAATTATCTGCGACCTTACTTTCTGTGAGTGAAATATCTTTTCTAAATATATTTGTAGAGTCACATACTAAAACATCACAACCAGACTTTCCAATTTTCTCAAACTTTTTAGTATCTGTCTTACGATCTATTACCGGCTTTTCATCAAGTTTCCAATCTGCAGAGTGAACAATATTAAAATCACCAAGTGATATTTTTAGTGCATTCGGTTCTGGAATTGAATGAGCAACATTTATAAACTCTATATTAAATTCTCCAACATCAAACTTTGCATTATCTTTTACAATTTTCATATCTAAAATCATATCATTATAATCTTCAGATATTTTTTCTTTTAAAAGCTCTGCTGTAAATTTAGTACAAAATATAGGAACATCTATTTTATCATTTATAAGAGTGCTAATTGCACCATAATGATCTTCGTGAGCATGAGTAAGCACTACACCTATGAGCTTATTATTTCTATTTTGAAGAAAATCAATATCTGGTACCATAATATCAATACCAGGATAGAATTCATCAGCAAAACCAATACCACAGTCAACCATCAACCAATTTATTTCTTTATTTGGCTTTCTATAACCATAGAGATATAAATTCATCCCTATCTGTCCTGCTCCACCAATGGGTGTGTATATAATCTCAAAATTATTTTTAGTCATATTTTATATCTTAATTTAAAAAGACATCCCCTGTGTTAATTTTTATTAAATCATTCTCAATTCTAAGAATTAAATTCCCAGATTCATCAATACATTCAAATATTCCACTTTTATTTGTTTTTTGATCTACAACGGTTACTTGTTTTCCAATATCAGATGATAATTTCATCCAGTAATTTCTGAACTCCTCAAAGTTATTACCATAATCCCATTTATTTATTATTTTATTAAAATTTCTTATTAATTCATCAAATAATTTATCAATTATTACCTCTTTATTTATTTCACCTAGATAGGCGTATTTGCCCTGAGTTTTAACAGATGGTTTTTTAACGTTAATACCAAATCCTATAATGATATAAAAATTATTATCATGGTTTAAAGTTTGAATAAGTATACCACATAACTTATCGCCACCAATCAGTATATCATTTGGCCACTTCAATTTAATATTCCAACCATCAATAAATTTATTGATGGTATACGCTATAATCACAGATGAAAGAATACTTATTTGGCTAATATGGCTATAGTCTAAATTATTATCTTTTATTACTCGTGTAGCATATAAGCCCCCAACTGGTGAATCCCAGACATTAGAACTTCTACCACGTCCATCTGTCTGGTAATCAGCAATAAGCCAATCGAAATCTTCATTTTTTTGTATTTTTTCAATAGCCATTAAATTTGTTGATTTCACAGACTTGTGATGTTCAATTATACCATCATAATTTTTAATCTTCATTAGAGAAACAGTGATGATGCAGCTACGTCAGCCATGTTTAGAAAAATAGAAGGTTTAACAAAAAATAACAATGTTATTACTGATAAACTATAGATTAATACTCTGAGCCTTTTTGAGATTGGGTCAAAAGTTAACAAGGTATCTTCGAAATACATTATTTTAATAATTCTCAAATAATAAAATGCACTAATCACACTAGATAAGACACCAAAAATTGCAAGATAATACAACTCAGCATTCACTGCGGCATATAAAACATAAAATTTTGCAAAAAAACCTGCAAGTGGAGGTATACCCGCCAGCGAAAATAACAATATAGATAAAACAATCGCCATCATTGGCTTTGATTTCGATAGACCTGATAACTGATTAATTTCTTCGACATGTTCATCATCTTTTTTTAATGCTATAATTGAAATAAAAATAGCAAGAGACATAACCAAGTATATAAATAAATAGAGACAAAGACTTCTAATTCCTTCTATAGATCCATTTGTAATTCCCATTAATGCAAATCCCATATGACTTATTGAGGAATATGCCAACAACCTCTTAATATTTGTTTGACCAATTGCTGAGAATGCTCCAAGTAGCATAGAAAATATTGATAATAGCATTAATATAGATCTCCAATCATCTATAAGATTTGGTAAACCCGTTATCAATATTCTTGCAATCAATCCAAGAGCGGCAATCTTCGGAGCAACTGCAAAAAAAGCGGTTATTGTAGTTGGAGAACCTTCATAGACATCCGGTGTCCACATATGAAATGGTACAGCAGATATTTTGAATGAAAACCCAGCAAGTAAGAATGCTAAACCAATAAGAATTCCAATATTTGAGATTTCAATATTATTTAATATTTCTTCGTAATAAATTGAACCTGTATATCCATATATTAATGATAAGCCATAAAGCAAAATACAAGATGATAAAGCGCCTAGAACAAAATATTTAAGACCAGACTCAGTAGACTTCAATGACTTATTTCTTATTGAAGCTAGAACATATAAAGGTAAACTTTGTAATTCAATGCCAAGGTATAATGATATTAAATCATTAGATGAAACCATTATCATCATTCCAATGACTGACATCAATATTAAAATAACGTATTCAAATTTTAGTAATTTGATATTTTTTAAATATACATTAGAAACGATCAATATAATGATTGTTGAAATTATTATCAATGACTTCAAATAAATTGAAAAATTGTCTGAAATAAGCGAGTTTCCAAATGAGGTACCTTGCGGTATTACTCCACTTAATATGAATAATAGAGTTATAAGCAAACCTGCAATGGAAAAGTTTGAAACTAAATTATAACTATTTTCACCTTTATTGAAAACCCCAACCATTAAAAGGAACATAGTTATAATTGTAAGAAAAATTTCAGGTAAAATGGTTAAATATAATATTGTGTTCATTAGTATATACCTTACTTTACATCTTGAAGAGTTAAGAAAGATTGATATTGTTCAAGAGAATAATTGTAGTTGTTGATTAGATTTGTTGAACTTTCAGCAGTAAGCTCAATGATCATGTTAGGATAGAAACCAAATAGTATGATCAACAAAACAAATGGGGCTAAAATAAATAATTCACGCGATGAAATATCCTCAAGCACATTTAGTTTGTCATTTATAATTTGTCCAAGAAACACCCTCTTATATAACCATAAAGCATATACGGCTGATAATATAACACCAGTTGTTGCAAATAGAGCTACATATATATCGACCTTAAAAGCACCAATTAAAGTTAAAAATTCTCCTACGAAACCACTTGTTCCCGGAAGACCAATATTTGCCATAGTAAATACCAAAAAGAAAGAAGCATAAATAGGCATTTTACGCACTACGCCACCATATACACTAATTTCCCTAGTATGCATTCTATCATATACTACACCAACAGACAAAAAGAGAGCTGATGATATTAAGCCATGGCTTAACATTTGGAATATGGCACCCTGGATTCCTTGTTCAGTAAAAGTAAAAATACCCATTGTAACAAAACCCATATGAGCAACAGATGAATAAGCAATTAATTTCTTAATATCTTCTTGCGCAATTGCAATAAAGGATGTGTAGATAATAGCAATCACTGAGAGGACAAATACAAAATCCATAAATACGTACGAAGCAACCGGGAATAGTGGGATCGAAAATCGTAATAAACCATACCCACCCATTTTTAACAAAACACCAGCCAAAATTACAGAACCAGCTGTTGGAGCTTCTACATGCGCATCAGGTAACCAGGTATGAACGGGAAACATTGGTATTTTGACTGCAAATGATATAAAAAATGCTAGCCATAACCATGTTTGAATAGAATAATCAAACAAATATGTATCTAATTTAACAATATCGGTGGTACCAGTCACTATGTATATATATATAATAGCAATTAACATCAGCACTGATCCACTGAGCGTATATAAGAAAAATTTAAATGTTGCGTAAACTCGTCGTACTCCTCCCCAAATACCAATAATCAAAAACATTGGTATCAAACATGCTTCAAAGAAAAGATAAAATACAACCAAATCTAGTGCAGAAAAGACTCCAATCATCAGAGTTTCGAGGACTAAAAACGCTATCATATATTCTTTTATCTTATCCTTAACACTGTTCCAACTTATCAATATGCAGAAAGGCATCAGGAATGTCGTTAATATAATTAGGAATATTGATATACCATCAACACCAATGTAATAGGTGATATTTTCAGATAGCCAAGCATATCGCTCAACGAATTGAAAATCTGGTGACAGCTTATCAAAATTTACCCATAAAATTATTGAAATTAAAAAATTGACTATGCTAGCATATAAAGAGACAAGTTTTATATTTCTTTTCCCTATATCATCAGTGCTATTAATTAAAAGTATAGTTATACAGCCAATGAGAGGGATAATTATTAGTGTTGATAATATTGGCCAATTCATTACATCACCCTCTTGCGACAATAATATAAAAAGTAATTATGAATGATAAACCGATTATCATAGAGAAAGCGTAATGGTAAATAAATCCTGTCTGCATCTGCACTATTTTTTTTGTAATTCTTGTTACTTGCTTTGAGAGGCCGTCAGGTCCGTATCTGTTTATTATATTTTCATCACCTGATTTCCAAAAAATTCTTCCAACTTTTATGGTAGGCATCACAAAAATAAAATTATATATTTCGTCAAAATACCATTTATGAAGGAGAAAATTATATAATATCTCATGTTCAGCTGCTATCTTCGGAGGTGTTTTAGGGTGCCTAATATAAAAATAATATGCAAGGGCAACACCCATAATCATCATGATAGTGGGAGACCACTTTACTAAATAAGATACGTGATGAATTTCTTCCAATATATGATTATCTTTTAGAATATAAATTGAACTTGCCCAGAACTCTTTAAATCCATAATCTATGAAAGCATCGTAAAAGAGGTAACCTGAAAATATAGCTCCAAGGAATAATATAATCAATGGAAGTAACATTATGTTAGGACTTTCATGAATATGGGAAATAACCTCTTCAGAGGCTCTTGTTTGACCATGAAAAGTCAAGAAAACTAGTCTCCATGAATAAAAGGAAGTCATTAATGCTGAAATTAGAAGCATTGCAAATGCATAAGTGCCAATATCTAAATTAGTAACATAGGCTGCTTCTATAATAGCATCTTTTGAATAAAATCCAGCCATTCCAAATACACCTGGAATTCCAAATCCTGTTAAAGCCAGAGTTCCAGTTAGCATTAAGATATAGGTTTTTGGTATATGTTTCCTTAAACCACCCATCTTTCTCATATCTTGTTCATTTGACATTGCATGAATTACTGAGCCTGCTCCTAAAAATAATAGTGCTTTAAAAAATGCATGAGTAAATAAGTGGAATATTGCTATTTGATATGCACCAACACCAAGTGCCACAAACATATAACCAAGCTGTGAGCATGTGGAATAAGCAATAACACGTTTTATATCATTTTGCACTAATGCTACCGATGCAGCGAATATCGCTGTCGTAGCACCAATAAAAACAATAAATGTAGAAACATTGGAGGCCAGTTCATATAAAGGTGAGCATCTTGCCACTAGAAAAACCCCAGCAGTCACCATTGTTGCAGCATGTATTAAAGCCGAAACAGGTGTTGGACCTTCCATTGCATCGGGCAGCCATGTGTGCAGAAGAAATTGAGCTGACTTACCCATCGCTCCAATAAACAATAGAAAACAAATAAATGAAATTGTATCAAAGCTATAGTTAAAAATTATAATTTCATCATCTATAAAACTTGAAGCATTTGAAAAAACATAATCAAAGTCTAACGATCCAAAGACATAAAATATACAAAATATACCAAGAGCAAAACCAAAATCACCAACTCTGTTTACAATAAAGGCTTTCATTGCAGCTTTGTTTGCAGTTTCTTTATGGTGCCAAAATCCAATTAGTAAATATGAAGCAAGACCTACACCTTCCCATCCAAAAAATAGCTGCATAAAATTATTGGATGTGACTAACATTAACATCGCAAAAGTAAATAGAGATAGATAGGAAAAGAACCTTTGTCTTGATGGATCATCGTGCATATATCCAATTGAATAGAAATGAACTACGGCTGAGACAGTATTTACTACAACCAACATGACTGCTGTGAGAGAATCTATACGTATTGACCAATTAAGGTCCAATGAACCTGAGGTTAGCCATTTAAGAATTATTACTACTTCATCGTTTGATCCATAGGACCAACCAATATTTGAGAGAACAATCCATGATAGAACAGCTGAAATACTTACAAGTATTGATGTTATTAGTTCTGAATTTCGAGCGCCAACTGATTTCCCAAAAAGACCGGTTACAAGGGCACCAATCAATGGCAAGAATAATATTAGTGAATAGATCATTCTAAATTAGCCTTTCATAGCATTTATATCATCTACTGATATAGAACCCTTGTTTCTATAATAAATAACGAGTATGGCAAGACCGATTGCTGCCTCCGCAGCTGCAACCGTAAGTATAAGAAGAGAAAATATTTGACCAATAATATCATCAAGAAAAGATGAAAATGCCACCATGTTTATATTAACTGAGAGGAGCATAAGTTCTATCGACATTAGAATAATTATAATATTTTTCTTGTTTAAGAAGACACCAAAAATACCGATTACAAATAAAATTGCGGCAAGAACAAGATAGTGACCAATACTAATCATATTCCACTACCTGGTTTTATATTTACATTCTTGATTGAATTTTTTGAGTCACGATTAACTTGTGAAACAATATCTTGTCGTTTTGCAGATGGCCTATGATTAACTGTCAAAACTATTGCTCCAATCATTGAAGCTAATAATATTAGTCCTGCTAGTTGAAAAAAAAGAATATTCTCTGTATATAAAACTAATCCTAGAGTTTCAGTATTAGTGTATTGATTATTAACAATGACCTCTGATAAATCTGGCATTGTGTATTCACGCTTCCATGTAAAAAAAACTAAAATTAATTCTGATAATATAATAAATCCAATTGTCATCCCAACAGGGAGATAGCTAATGATAGATGAATTTGAGGAATTAAACTCTACGTCTAGCATCATAACGACAAATAAAAATAAGACCGCAACTGCACCCACGTATACTATAACTAATATAAAAGCTAAGAATTCTGCACCAAGAATTAAAAATATCCCTGCTGAATTAAAAAAGCAAAGTATAAGAAAAAGTACAGAATGCACAGGGTTCCTCGACAAAACTACCATAAAAGCAGATGCAATCATAATAAATGAGAATAAATAAAATAAAATATTAATAACTAACATTCACCTATTACCTATATTTTGAGTCTAGCTCGATATTTTTAGCAATTGCTTCTTCCCATTGATCTCCATTAGATAACAATCTTTCTTTATTATAATATAATTCTTCACGTGTTTCTGTAGCAAATTCAAAATTGGGGCCTTCAACAATCGCATCAACGGGGCAAGCTTCTTGACAGTAGCCACAATAGATACACTTTACCATATCAATATCATATCTTGTTGTTCTTCTGGTTCCATCATTTTGACGGGGGCCTACTTCAATTGTAATAGCCTGCGCAGGACATATTGCCTCGCAGAGCTTACATCCAATACATCTTTCTTCACCGTTTGGGTATCTTCGGAGGGCGTGCTCACCTCTAAATCTTGGAGATAACGAGCCCTTTTCAAATGGATAATTTATTGTTGCTTTTTTACTAAAAAAATATTTCATTGCAAGTCTAAATGCTCTAATAAATTCTAATAAAAGAAAGCTTCTCAGAATTCTCAGGATTTTATTCATATTATTACCAATTCCAATTCTCTAAAATTATACGAAAAAAACAACATATGTTGCTGTCAAAGCTACCATTAATAATGATAGCGGTAAAAATACTTTCCAGCCCAATCTCATAAGTTGATCATACCTATATCTTGGTACAATTGCTTTTACCATAGCAAACAAGAAAAACATAAAGCAAACTTTCAATACAAACCATATTATACCGGGTATAAAATCTAAAAATGGAAGTGGTGCTAACCATCCTCCAAGAAAAAGTATTGTTGCAAATGAACACATTAAAACAATTGAGACATACTCGCCTAACATAAACATAAGATAAGGTGTTGATGAGTATTCAACCATAAAGCCAGCAACAAGCTCAGATTCAGCCTCAGGTAGATCAAATGGAGGCCTGTTGGTTTCCGCTAATGCAGAAATAAAGAACACAACAAACATTGGGAATAATGGTATAAAATACCAATTTAAAATACCATAATTACCATTTTGAGCATTAACAATATCACTGAGGTTCAAAGAACCACTTAACAAAATTACAGTAATAATAACAAAGCCAATTGAAACTTCATAAGATACCATTTGAGCTGCAGATCTTAGGGCACCAAGAAATGGATATTTAGAGTTTGAGGCCCAACCACCCATGATAACTCCGTATACTCCAAGTGACGAAATGGCTAAAATATATAAAACACCAATATTAATATCAGCAAGAACCAGTCCAGCGTCAAATGGGATAACAGCCCATGCGGATATTGCAAATACTGTTGTTACGAAAGGTGCAAGTAGAAATACAAATTTGTCTGAATTTGTTGGAATTATAACTTCTTTAAGAACAAATTTTAATAAATCAGCAAATGATTGTAACAAACCAAAAGCTCCAACAACATTAGGCCCCCTTCTCATTTGAACTGCGGCCCATATCTTCCTGTCAGCTAGCAGTAAGAAAGCTATGGTAATTAATAGAGACGTGACAAGAAAAACACTCTTTGCAGCTATAATTAGAAAAGGTAACAGATATACTTCTAAAATATTATCCATCAATAGACTCTCTAATATTTTTTTTCAAACTACACTGCGCCATGATCTTGCTGGACCTTGAAATTGGATTTGTAAGATAAAAATCAGAAATTGAATTGATGAATTTCTTGTCGGAAGCCTTTTTATTATTTTTACATAGAGTTTCAATTCCGACAAATTCACCCTTTGTAATCTCGTATAAATCCCTAAATATAGGATACTTCTTTTTAAGGTCTTTTCTGACATCATCAAGGTTTGTATAGTTTAGTGATTTTTTTATCCTATTTGCTAATTCTACAATAATTGTCCAGTTGTCCTTCGCATTACCCGGAGGAAATACAGCTTGATTTGTTTGCTGCAAACGTCCTTCAGTATTCATATACATTCCGTTCTTTTCGGTATAGCAGGCTCCAGGTAATATAATATCAGCATTTGACGCTCCCTTATCACCATGACTTCCAATATAAACTTTATACTTATTAGTAACTTTTATTTCGTCAGCTTCAAGTAAAAACATCAGATCAATATTCTCTGAGTTAGCCATCGTTTTTGCATTTAAATTTGGTTCATGAGGCAAAAATCCTAAGTCCAAACCAGCAACCCTCGAAGCATATTTATGTAATATACCAAGACCATTCCAATCATCTCTTAATGAAGATGTTTGTTGAGCACACTTAACAACATTTGCAAGTATGTCTTGACTATCGTCTCTTAAAAATACATCATCCCCAATCAACCATATAATTTTATTACAATTTTTTAGGTCCATCTTCTTTAAATCTATGGAACCAGGACTTACACCAATATGATTATAGTCATAAGTTAAGTCATATTTCTCACCAACTAGATAAATTTTCATTTCACCGGTTAACCACCTTTTTCTAATTCTTGCATTTAAAACTGGTGATTCTAACCGAGGATTAGATCCTATGATAACCATGGCGTCAGCATCCTCAATACCACTAATTGTTGGATTAAAGATATAGGATGATCTTCCATACTTATTTGTAAGATTTGATCCATCCTGCCTACAATCATAATTACTACAGCCAATTTTATCTAACAATGTTTTCATTAAAAACATCTCTTCAGCTGTAACCATGTCACCAGCAACACATCCTATTCTTGATGGTTTTACCTCCCTCATTAGATCTTTAATTTTATTAAAAGCGTCATTCCAACTAACTGGTTTTAGTTTTCCTGATTCTCTAATATATGGTGTGTCTATTCTCTGTGTCTTTAGACCATCCCATATGAACCTTGTTTTATCCGAAATCCATTCCTCGTTTATATCTTCATTATATTTTGGGATTATTCTCATGACTTCAGTACCCTTTGAGTCAATCCTGATATTTGAACCGATTCCATCCATGACGTCTATTGACTCAGTCTTATCTAATTCCCAAGGTCTTGCATGAAATTCATAGGGCTTCGAAGTTAAAGCTCCCACAGGACATAAATCTATTACATTACCTTGTAATTCTGAAGTCATACCTTTTTCAAGGTATGTTGTTATTTCCATATTTTCTCCACGATGTATCGCTCCCAGTTCCTCTGTCCCAGCAACTTCTGATGTGAATCTGACACATCGTGTACAATGAATACACCTAGTCATTACAGTTTTTACAAGAGGACCTATATCCTTATTTTCAACAGCTCTTTTATTTTCTTTGTACCTACTTTTATTAATTCCATAATGAAGGGCTTGATCTTGTAAATCACACTCACCTCCTTGATCACATATTGGACAATCAAGAGGATGATTAACGAGCAAAAATTCCATCGCTCCTTTTCTTGCTGTGTGTACAATGTCAGTATTTGTATAAACTTCAGGCAGCTCTCCGTTTGGCCCTGGTCTAAGATCACTTAATGAGTAGTGGCATGATGCTACAGGTTTTGGGGCTCCCTTTACTTCAACTAGACACATCCGACAGTTTCCTGCTATTGATAATTTTTCATGGTAGCAAAATCGTGGAACTTCTATATCTGCTATCTCAAGTGCTTGTATCAAAGTGAGATTATCCTCAAAATCAAACTCATTACCATTTATTAATATTTTCTTTGACATTTTTTCCCTAATTATCTACTTAATCTTTTTTCTATTTCTGGACGAAAGTGTCTAATAAGACCCTGAATTGGCCATGCAGCCGCATCACCCAAAGCACAAATTGTATGTCCTTCAACTTGTTTTGTTACATCAAGCAGCATATCTATTTCATCAATAGATGCATTGCCCTTTGCCATTCTATCCATTACTCTCCACATCCAACCAGTACCTTCTCGACAAGGTGTACATTGACCACAACTTTCGTGCTTATAAAAGTAGCTTAACCTAGCAATTGCTTTAACAATATCAGTGGACTTATCCATCACAATGACCGCAGCCGTTCCTAAGCCAGATTTTAATTCTTTTAATGAATCAAATTCCATTGATAAGTTCTGGCATTGCTCTGCAGGTAAGCATGGAACAGACGAACCACCTGGAATGACTGCCATAAGATTATCCCAGCCACCTTTGACTCCACCAGCATGTGTATCCAGAAGTTCCCTGAGTGAAATGCCCATCTCCTCTTCAACATTACAAGGTGTATTGACATGCCCCGATATGCAAAAAAGTTTTGTTCCAGTATTGTTAGGCTTCCCAAGTGCTGAGAACCACCCAGCTCCTCTTCTCAAAATTTCTGGAGCTACAGCGATGGATTCAACATTATTGACTGTTGTAGGACAACCATATAAACCGCAATTAGCTGGGAAAGGCGGCTTAAGTCTTGGCATTCCTTTTTTACCTTCAAGACTTTCAAGAAGTGCAGTTTCTTCACCACAAATGTATGCTCCAGCACCATGATGAACGTACATATCAAAGTCCCAGCCAGATTTACAGGCGTTTTTACCAATGAGACCAGCATTATATGCCTCATCAATTGCCTTTTGTAAAGCATATCTCTCATTTACATATTCACCGCGTACATAGACATAACATGCATGTGCATTCATAGCATAAGATGCAAGAAGACAGCCTTCTATAAATTGATGCGGTTCATGCCTCAGAATCTCTCTATCCTTGCAAGTTCCTGGTTCAGACTCATCAGCATTTACAACCAAATAATGGGGTCTTTCAGAGACTTCCTTTGGCATAAATGACCATTTTAAACCAGTGGGAAATCCTGCTCCTCCTCTACCCCTAAGACCTGAGGACTTCATTTCATCTATAATCCAATCCTTGCCCTTATCTAATAGATATTTTGTAGAGTCCCAATTACCTCTACGTATGGCTGAGTCTAAATTAGGGCTATTATTCCCATATATATTCGTAAAGATTTTATCTTTGTTATCTAACATATTAATTACCAATACCTGGTTTTTTTCGGTTTTTTACTAAAATAGAAATTTGTTCTTCATTTAACATTTTAAGATTTTGATCTAATGGTTCAGATGCTATTCTCTTTTTATATGAACCAGATTTTATGCTTTTACTTTTCTTTATATTATCCAATATTTCCTCCAGATCCGATGAGTCCAAATCTTCGTAATAATCGTCATTGATTTGAATAACCGGAGCATTACAACATGCACCTAAACATTCCACCTCAATCCAAGAAAGAAGATTATCATCAGTTACTGTGCTTTGTGGACCAATTTTTTTTGATAGCACTTCTTTAAGTTCATCTGATCCTGATAGCATACACGGTGTCGTGCCACACATTTGAAAATGGTACTTTCCGACTGGTGATAAATTAAACATTGTGTAGAATGTAGCAATTTCCATGGCACGAATTTTTGGTATTTCTAAAAAAAAAGCAACATGTTCAATCACATCATTTGTTAGCCAACCACCATTTTGCTTTTGTGCAATCCACAATAATGAAATTATTGCAGATACCTCACGGCCTTTCGGATATTTTCTTAACTCTTTCTTGGCTAAAGTTTTATTTTCGCTTGAAAAAGAAAATTCACTATTATTATTTTTTTCACTGATCATCTATCAACTTCACCAAATACTATATCTAATGAACCAAGCACTGCAGATACATCTGCTAACATGTGACCTTTACACATATAGTCCATGGCTTGCAAATGAGCAAAGCCCGGCGCTCTTATTTTACATCTATATGGTTTATTTGAGCCATCGGAAATAAGATAAACACCAAACTCACCCTTTGGTGCTTCAACTGCTCTATAAACCTCACCTTCTGGCACATGGTAGCCTTCGGTATATAATTTGAAATGATGAATTAAAGCTTCCATTGATTCTTTCATCTCAGATCTCTTTGGAGGAAATAGTTTATTATTTGTTGTTGATACCGGCCCAGTCTCATTTCTAAGCAAACTTATACATTGTTTCATAATCTTAAGAGATTGCTTCATTTCTTCAACTCTTAATAAATATCTGTCGTAGCAGTCACTATTTTTACCAATTGGTATATCAAATTCTAATTCCGAATATATTTCATATGGCTGTGACCTGCGTAAATCCCATGGGATACCAGCCCCTCTTAACATAACACCCGAAAAACCCCATAATTGAGCATCCTCAGGACTTATCAATCCAATATCAACATTTCTTTGTTTGAATATTCTATTTTCAGTCAATAAATTTTCAATATCACTTATAACTCTAGGATGTGTATGAATGAACTCTTCAATATCATTGATTAAATCATCCGGTAAGTCTTGGTGAACTCCTCCTGGACGAAAATAAGCTGCATGCATTCGACTTCCAGATGCTCTTTCATAAAAGCACATCAGTTTTTCTCTTTCTTCGAAACCCCACAAAGGAGGTGTCAATGCCCCAACATCCATGGCTTGCGTTGTTATATTAAGAATATGTGAGAGTAATCTTCCTATCTCAGAATATAAAACTCTTATGATTCGTCCTCTTCTTGGAACTTCTATACCTAATAAGGTTTCCACTGCTAGAGAAAAGGCATGTTCTTGATTCATGGGAGCCACGTAATCTAACCTATCAAAATATGGTATAGCTTGAGTATAAGTTTTATGTTCAATAAGCTTTTCAGTTCCTCTGTGAAGCAAACCAATATGAGGATCTACTCTATCAACTATTTCTCCATCTAACTCTAAAACCAGACGAAGTACCCCATGAGCTGCAGGGTGCTGAGGTCCAAAATTTAATGTAAATGTATTATCTTTTTTTGAGCTATCCATCATCTTCACTGATATCATTATTATTTTTTTCTAATACTTCACCAAGCCACGGGCTCTCAAAATCAAAGTCTCGGAACTCTTGACCCAATTCAACTTGTTCATGGACTACTCTTTTTTGAGTTTCGTCATATCTAACTTGAGTATAACCTGTTAGGGGGAAATCTTTCCTTAATGGATGCCCTTGAAAATTATAGTCTGTTAACATCCTTCTAAGATCTGGATGATTCGCAAACTTAATTCCATACATATCGTAGGCCTCTCTTTCAAACCAATCTGCTGATGGAAAAATACTAACTAGTGATTCAACTGAATCACTTTCTTGAATTGATAATTTAACTCTGATTCTCTTATTCTTTGTCATTGAGAGCAAATGATAAACTATGGTAAAGCGATTTGGTTTATTTGGGTAATCAACCCCACAAATATCAATAAATGTATGAAATTGAAGTAATCTCGATTCTTTTAAGAATTTAATGCAATCAACTATTATTGTTGGCTCAATGGTAATTGTGAGATCTGGTTTAACTGAAACTGATATTATTGACTTTTTATACTTCTTTTTTAAAAGGTCACATATATCACTGTCAGAGATATTTACAGTTTTAGAATTTATAGCCATAAGATTTACCAAATTACCTAACTATATTACCCGTTCTTCTTATTTTTCTTTGAAGTTGAAGGATACCATATAGAAGGGCCTCTGCAGTTGGTGGGCAACCTGGAACATATACATCCACTGGAACTATGCGGTCACAACCTCTAACAACTGAATAAGAATAATGATAGTAACCACCTCCATTAGCGCAGCTTCCCATCGAAATAACATACCTTGGCTCGGGCATTTGATCATATACTTTTCTTAATGCAGGAGCCATTTTGTTAGTCAGAGTTCCAGCAACAATCATCAAGTCTGATTGTCTTGGTGAGGCACGAGGTGCTGTTCCAAAGCGTTCTAAATCATACCGAGGCATTGATGCTTGCATCATTTCCACAGCACAACAAGCTAAACCAAACGTCATCCACATAAGTGATCCTGTTCGTGCCCAGTTGATTATTTCATCTACGGATGTTACTAAGAAACCCTTATCTGATAATTCACCTGATAATTCTTTGAAGTAATCGTCTTGATTTACGGCTTGGTCTTGAATCGTCATACTAGTCCCATTCTAACGCACCTTTTTTCCATTCGTATATAAAACCTATCGTAAGAACAAATAAAAATATCATCATGGAGAAATAGCCAAATACACCAATACTTCCAAGTGTAATAGCCCAAGGAAATAAAAAGGCTACTTCCAAATCAAAAATTATAAATAATATGGCAACAAGATAAAACCTGATATCAAATTTAACTCGTGCGTTTTCAAATGGCTCAAAGCCACATTCGTAAGTCGACAATTTTTCTGTATCAGGATTTGATTTGGCAATAAAAAAAGAAGAGCCCATCAGCGCAGCAGATACTACTATTGCAACTCCAATAAAAATCAAAATCGGCAAATAGTCAAATATGATTGGGTTCATTATTACTTCCAAATTACTTAGAATTATTATTATTATAAATTCGTCGTTATAACAAGTATTATAATATTAATATTTGTATTATAATTGACTTTTACAACATAATAAAGATACGAACCCTACAATAGGATAGATCATTCATTTATAAGGAATTTTTATGATAAAATTATATGACCTTGTTGGAAAAGATAATTTAAGTTTCAGCCCATATTGTTGGAGAATTAAGTATTTACTCAACTATAAGAATATACCGTACCAAATAATACCAACAACATTCACTGCTCGAATAAAAAATAATTTCTTTGGAGAGTCTCGGCTTCCCACAATACTCGATAATAATGAAAAAATATCTGATTCATTTGTCATAGCTAAGTATATTGAGAAAAAGTATTTTGATCATTCAAGTATCTTAATATCCTCATCGAATATTGACTCAATTACATTTATTAATAATTGGGCCGATACTTTTCTCAACAAGTCAATCGTTCAAAGAATATTAAATGACATAAGTTTCCATTTGGATGAAGATGATAGAGATTATTTTATTACTTCAAGAACCAATAGATTCGGAGAACATCCTAGGGATTATCAAGCTAAAAATTTACTTATCATAAATAATGAATTCCTGCAAAACTGTAAATTTTTAAATATTCATTTATCAGATAGAACTTTCATATTGGGTGATAAAATTTCCTATGCTGATTTAATTTTAGCAGGCTCTTTCCTTTGGGGAGAGAAAGTCAGCACAAATACAAGGATAGATGACATGTTTGAGCATCTATTAAAATGGAAAGAAGAAATAAAAAATATTTTTGAAAATTAGGGTAAGTATATTTTATAACACCTACCCTAAATAATTTCTTTTAATAAGGGCAATCCTCGAAGCCAGAGTCTAAACAAGCTTTCACAGCTTTTGTAGCACTTGATTCTTGATCTGCAGTTAACGACTTTTTATAAGTTGTAGCATTGACAAGATATCTTCTTTGACTTTTTGATTTTTTATCAGCTGAAACCATGGCCCATGTATATGCATGCTCAAAATTTTGCTCAAGACCGTTGCCTTCCCAGTATGATTGTGCAAGAGAAAATTGAGCTACCTCATTACCACCTTTAGCAGCTCTTTTCCACCATTTAATTGCCTCATCTATATCATCCTTTTCGTCGTCTCTGAATGCATGAACATGGCCGATTTTTTGTTGTGCTTTTGTTTGTGGATTAAAGAAAGGAATTGGAGATCCGTTCTCTGCGATCTCTTCCCATAGAGCAATTGCTTGATCATATTTTTTACCCGCAAGAGCATCTTGACCTGCTCTCATTCCACCTGACATTTGAAATCCAACGTATATAAATCCGATGAACGCTAATATTAGTAAACCTCTTTTTAACATCTTTAAATTCCTATTTTAAATAATTAATTTTTAGAATAAACCATATCTTACCATTACTTTGTAAGCTTCCGAGTCTCCTCCTCTTGCTAATTCAATTATGTAGTCTTCAACATATATATCATTCTCAATAAGTGAAATAACCTCTTGTAACGTTTCAAGACCAACAAGACCCTCTAATTTTATGTCGCCAATAAAATAAGCAGGTGTTCCTGTTACCGCTAAAGAATAACCCAAAACTTTATTATTGGCAATCATATCATTCACTTGTTTGCTATTATAATCCTCTTCCAACCTGTCGATATTCAAACCTAAATTTTCTGCTATTTTGATCGCATCGTCATATGTAACTTTACCTTTTAATAACAACACCTTATTATGAAATTCAAAGTATTTTCCTTGAAAACCAGCAGCGAGTGATAGCTTTGAAAGATCGTAGGAGTTATCATTAAGTATTGGATATTCCTTCAAAATAACTCTTATATTTGGATTTTGTTCAAGTAAATCATTTATATCGTCTAATGCTAATTCACAATATCCACAGTTGTAATCAAAAAACTCAACTATCGTAACTTTAGCGTCCGGGTTACCAATTACAATATCAATAGGATCATAATATAAACTTTCTCTGTTATTGTTTATAATTTCTGATTCAAGATATAGTTGCTCTAAACGGCTTGCATTAACATTCGAACTATAGAAAATGAATATAACTATTATTAGATATCTCATGATATTATTTTTAATCTCTACAAGGAGCCCCACATGGTGCACAGCTATTTTCGGTTTGCCCAGGAGATACAATATCTAAAACCGGGCTTGTCAAATGATCATACATAATTAATGTAAAACTTAAAACTAAAATTAGTATGTATATTACTTTAGTATTCATTACTTGAAACCAACTAATTTTCTATACTTAACCCCTAGATATGTACCCATAAAGGCCATTATAAACCAAATCCATCCATGCAGACTTCCAGAGGCAGTTCCTCCAAGGAAAGCACCAATATTACAACCAAAGCTCAATCTTGCACCTACCCCCATTAGAATACCTCCAATTGCAGCCGAAAATAATTCAACTTTTGAAGGCCAATTACTAGTTTTAAATAAACCATTAATAGAAGCTAAGAAACCTGCACCAATAATCATACCTATATTCATCAAGCTACTTACATCTGATAAAACTGAATGTTCAAGTGACCTTTTTGGCCCTGGCCAATTCCAAAAAGTAAAAGTTTCCACAGGTATTCCAACTAATTGAGAAATCTTTGCACCCCAAATTGTAAAGCCATAGGTTACACCCCAAGGCGAACCAGAGAAAAATAAAACTAAAATACAGAGCCCAGCGATAACAATTGTTCCATAAGTTATTTTCTTATTTGCGATAAAATTCATCTTTCTCGAGTAAACATAGAATAATAAAAAGACTATGAATAGCGATATTGAATTCATCGCAGTCTTAGCAATTAGTGATAAGTCTTTTCCAATAATAATCTGTCCAAATGAATAAATATCTATCACAATTGGAAGAATATATGTACCTACCACTGAGCCAATTATAAAAAATGGAAGTGCTATTAGCATTCGTCCTGAGCCCGATCCAAATGTAAATAAAACACCTGAACCACACCCATTGGCAAGTTGCATTCCAAAACCGAACATAAATGCTCCCAAAATAAGAGAGAAATTTACGGGAGCAATACTCCCAATAATATTAGAATTTAAGTCTATGAGAGGAATAAAAAAAACTGAGCATATTGCAGCCAGAAGAAAATGATGAGAAATCATTGATGAGTTCTTCTTTTCTATTAAACTTCTCCACCCAGATGCAAAGCCATATTGAAAAAAAAGGAATGTAACACCCAGTATCATCCCCATTGATAATAAAATAATACCTTGGAAACCTGAGTCAAAAAATGTTAACAGACCTGTCATTAGACCTGCTAGTAATAAAAATGAAAATATACCAATGTTGTTTATGCTTAACATGCTATTCTTTATATCATTCTTTAAATGAGTTTGATATTTTTTTTGAAGGTGGTCGTAGCCCAAACATGTGGCAAAAAGCTACGACCGAAAATATAATGCGAATAAAAAAGTTTACGTCAATATAAAGTTAACCAATTATAGCTTTTAACTTATCCATATTTGAACGACCAGATGTATCCACAGGCCTCGCTGGATCTTGCGTCCATTCAACCATTGAACCATCATAAAGTCTTACATTTTTATTACCTAAAACTTCTGATATAACGAACCAGTTATTTGCGGCCCAATGACCAGTATTACAATAGCTTACAACGTCTCCTTTTAAATAATCCGCATAGACCTTTTTTAATTCACTATCATTTTTAAGCTTATTATTGGCTACATTATAAGCATTCTCTTGATACAACAGTTCAGCGCCTGGTAATCTACCGGCTATACGAGCCTTTCCGTGTTTCTTTTCTGCATAAAACTGTTCCTCAGTTCTTCCGTCTAATAAAGTTACAGAACTATTTGTATTAATAATTTTAGCTACCTCATCTGAACCAATGTATAATTCGGGTACAAAAGATGCAATAAAATTGCCCTCTGGCCTAGGAACAAAATCACCTTTTTCTATTTGACTTGGATATGCTTGCTGCCAACCCATATAACCACCATTTAAAACAGAAACGTTATCATGCCCAAAAACTTTGAAAGTCCAATAAGATCTTGCTGCACTTCCAAAATCACTTGATGATACACCTGCTGGAATAATAATAACGTGGGTATCATTATTTACACCCAAACTTTTTGCAAGAACCTGAAATTGTTCCTCTGAAGGCACGAGGCCAACAGTATTGTCAACATTTACTCTCCAACCATCTTTTCCATAGTCTGAATGAATAGATGAAGGGATGTGACCATCGAGATATGTATCGAAGCTTCCGCCGCCAATACTATTTCTAATATCTATAAGCAGGATATTATTTTTCGTCTCACCTGATTTTATTTTTTCATTCAACCAGTCAACCTCTACTAATGGTGAGGCAATGATATTTGATGAAAATAGAAGAATTCCGAAAAAAACGAATACATTACATAAAACTTTCATTATATTTCTCCTTTAAGTTTAAAATATGAAACACAAAAATATTCATATATTTAACAATTATTTCTTACAAAAATTAAAATCAAGAATGTAATATAGAGAAAAGTTATAAATTCCAATTTCGGGAAGCAAATTAACAAATTTATCTAATTTGGCGCTTTAAAAGAGTAAATTCACCCTTTTTATTTTTTAAGTAATACAAAATAAAAGTCATTTTTCTATTAGTCAATTATAAATGAGCGCTAGATATTGTGGTATATAAATTACCAAATTGCAGATATATATTGCGCCTCCATAAATTCTAACATTCCTTCATGTCCTCCTTCTCTTCCAAGACCGGATTGTTTTGTTCCGCCAAATGGAGCGGCTGGATCTGAAACTAATCCCCTATTTAATCCAACCATGCCATAATCAAGCCTTTCACATACCTGCATTCCTTTTTTCATATCCTCAGTAAAAACATAAGCTACGAGTCCATATTCTGTATTATTAGCTCTTGTTATAACCTCTTCTGTATCTTTAAAAGTTTGTATGGCTGCTACAGGTCCAAATATCTCATCATTCAGGCACTCTGAGTCATCTGAAACATTAAATAAAACAGTTGGAGGGTAATAGAAACCTGGACCTTCAATAGTTTGCCCACCAACGCATAATTCTGCTCCTTTAGAGAGCGCATCATCAACAAAATATTTTACTTTATCTCGCGTTTCTGCGTTAACCAGCGGACCTACATCGACCGACTTATCAAGTCCATTGCCAACTTTTAGTGACCCCATACGCTCGGAAAATTTGGACTTAAACTCTTGTGCAATATCTTCATGTACATAAATTCGATTTGCTGCAGTACATGCTTCACCAAGATTTCTCATTTTTGCAAGAAGAGCACCTTCTATTGCTGTATTTATATCTGCATCATCAAATATGATTAACGGTGCATTCCCACCAAGCTCCATAGATGTTTTTAAAACTTGATCAGCAGCAACTTTTAATAATTTTCTTCCAACTTCGGTTGACCCTGTGAAAGATACCAATCTTACTCTTGGATCGTGAAGTAAATGGTCAACTAGTTTAGAAGTATTCCTTGATGGTAATACAGATAATAGGCCTTTTGGTACACCAGCCTCCTCTAACAAAGGCATCAACTCCAACATAGTCAAAGGTGTTTCAGAGGCAGGCTTAATAATAACCGGGCATCCAGCTGCTATTGCTGGTGCAATTTTCCTTGTTCCCATAGCTGCTGGGTAATTCCAAGGCGTGACAAGAACAGATATACCAATGGGCTTATATTGAACAACAATTCGAGCACCAGTTGCTGGTGCTTGTGATATTTGCCCGTTTGCCCTGACAGCCTCTTCAGAGTACCATCGGAAAAACTCTGCTGAATACAATGCCTCACCTTTTGCATCGGCATATGCCTTCCCATTTTCAATAGTAATTAGCTCTGCGAAGTCTTCAATCTTATTCATAAAGAGTTCATAAGCATTTTTAAGAATTACAGATCTATCTCTTGGCGAGGTTTTTGACCATTCTTTAAATGCTGACTCAGCAGCATCAATAGCTTTCTTAGCATCATTAACATCTGCCGAAGCGACTGCAGTTATGATTTCTTCCGAAGCAGGGTTGAGCACATTGAAGGTCTCTTTACTAGAACCTTCTAGCCATTCACCATTGATGAACAATTTATTTTTATATTGCATGAGTTTCACCTTGTATTATTAAATAAAGCATTTAAATAATATATATTATTTGTGTTTAAATTAAAACCTTACTTTTTTTATTTAGATTACAAATTGAAACCCAAATTTTTAAAATTCTTAAATGTCCAATATAATTAAAATCGAAGGTCTCCGAAAAACATATGACGATGGAACTCTCGCTCTTGATGATGTCAATTTAAATATTCATTCTGGTGAGATAATTTCACTATTAGGACCAAACGGAGCTGGGAAAACAAGCCTGATATCAACAATTTGTGGAATAACAAAACCAACTTCAGGTAATATATATGTCGATGGCTATGATATTAAAAAGGATTATCGAAAAACTCGTAAATTAATTGGTCTAGTCCCACAAGAGATTGCATTGGAGCCTTTTGAAAAAGTTCTAGACGTGATTAAATACTCTCGTAATTTATTCGGCTACTCTAATGACGATAAACACATAGAAAAAATACTTAAAAGATTAATGCTATGGGATAAAAGAAATAAGAGAATAGTTGAACTTTCGGGTGGGATGAAAAGAAGAGTAATTATTGCCAAAGCGCTTAGTCATAATCCTAAAATCTTATTTCTTGATGAACCAACTGCAGGCGTCGATGTTGATCTAAGAATTGACATGTGGAAATTAATTAAACAGTTAAGATCTGATGGTGTTACTGTTATTTTGACAACACATTATATAGAAGAAGCTGAAGAAATATCAGATAGAATTTCTATCATTAATAATGGCAAAATACTACTAACAGAGAAAAAAATTGATTTAATTGAAAAAATGGGACAAAAAACGATAACATTTAAAGTAAGTAATAATATCAATTTAGATCATTTATCAAAAGACTTCGATGTATCTATTACAAAAAATCAAACTCATACTTTGGTAAATTATCATTATAAGAAAACTGATGAGTTATTTAATGATTTTCTCTCACACATAAATAAATTAGACTGTAAAATCCTCAATATCGATACTAACGAGAAATCATTAGAGGAAATTTTCTTAGATGTGGTAGGACTTTAGATGAATTTTCAGGCAATAAAAGCGATTTATATATTTGAGATGTCCCGAACTATTAGGACATTGATTCAGAGTATTGCCTCACCTGTAATTTCTACAGTACTCTATTTTATTGTGTTTGGTTCAGCAATTGGAAGTCGAATGCAAAATATAAGCGATGTCAGCTATGGGAGCTTTATTGTACCTGGTTTAATACTTTTGACGGTATGTTTACAAAGTATATCCAATGCATCCTTTGGTATATATTTTCCAAAATTCTTAGGAACAATAAATGAGCTGTTATCCGCGCCAGTTTCTTATGTTGAAATTGTTATTGGCTATGTGTCAGCTGCTGTAACAAAGTCCATGGTGATTGGATTAATAATATTAATCACAGCATCCTTCTTAGTTGATTTAAGAATTGAACATCCAGTATGGATGATAGCTATATTATTTCTATCCTGTGTCTCATTCAGCTTATTAGGTTTTATAATAGGTATTTGGGCAAAGAGCTTCGAGCAAATAACAATAGTTCCAGATTTAATTATAACGCCACTTGTTTTTTTGGGAGGTAGTTTTTATTCAATCACTTTATTACCAGAATTTTGGCAAAAAGTAACTCTATTTAACCCTGTTGTATATTTAATTTCTGGCTTTAGGTGGTCTTTTTTTGGAAATGCAGATGTTTCAATTGGTTATAGTATTACAGCAATTTTATTATTTACAACAATATGTATTCTAATAATATGGAGAATTTTCTGGACCGGATACAGAATTAAAAGTTAGCGATTATTAGATTTTTTGAAAAATGTAATATTTATCTATAAAAATGACATAAAGTAAACACATTTCCAAAATAGAAATAAATGATATAAAAATGTAACTTTTTATATAAATGTTATTTCTCCCAACCTTGGCTGTAATTTTTTTTATATAAGTTAATAGCCAAGGTTCAATAGTTATAAACTCTTATTGTATAGACCCTGTCTATTTTTTATACTTATAATTAAAAAATATTCTTATAGCTAAGAGTGTGATAAAAAAAATCAAAAACCCTAAAAGTGGAAATTTTGTTTCCGGTGATGTTAGTATCATCATATAGCTGGGAAACTCATTCTCTCTAATGACCAATCTATCAAAACCAAGACCAATAGTTGCCCATATGAATACAGATGGGAATATACCAATTGCTGTGCCAAGGATAAAATTAGATAGTTTAATATTAAAAATAACAGCAACTATATTTGATATACCAAATGGAATACCAATCAGTATCCTATATAAAATAAAAAAAATTAGCTCATTATTATGAAAACGATTTCTTGTATTTTTATATTTTTTACTAAATAAACTACTGAGATAGTCTAAGAAGAAATACCTGGCAACTATATAAAGAAAAGTAGATCCCAATGTGAGACCTATAATTGAGATTAGAGTCCCAAGATAGTTACCATATACCATACCACAAAAGACGGCAATTGGAGACGTAAAACCAAGGAAAAAAGACCATAAAAAAGCCAGTACAATAAGGCCTATAAATATAATTATATTATGACGATTTGTTAAATTGAATATATTCTCTTTTAGAATAGGAGCAAATTCTAGTGTAATGATTTGCGATAATGAAAAATTACTGAAAATATAATATAAAAAAAATGAGAGACTAATTAAATAGAACGATAATAATATTTTTTTCTTTGTTGTCATGAATATTTAAATTATCAAATTAATAAATAGTCTATCTATCGTGCTTTAGGTATATTAAAAAAACATTACGATAGTATATTCTTGTTTACGTTTCATAGTAACTTTGAAATAGAAAAAAACCAGTCTATAATTTAGATTGGTTTCACTTTTCGTTGTTAAAATTTAAAATTAAAAAAAACAATTCAGGAAACTTAAGGATTTTTTAAAAAATAAATATTAGGCACCATTTACAAAATGGCGCGAGTGACGAGACTTGAACTCGCGACCTCCGGCGTGACAGGCCGGCGCTCTAACCAAACTGAGCTACACCCGCGTAATGGTAGGCGGTGACAGGCTCGAACTGCCGACCCTCTCGGTGTAAACGAGATGCTCTCCCAACTGAGCTAACCGCCCTTACGTTAATCAAAAAATACAGTAAAACAAAGAATAAATCTATAAATAAATACTAATATATTAAAAAAAAACGTACGGTATAATACCGTACGAATTTTTGATTTTTTTAATTAAATAGATTTTTAAAATTATTAATTTACAGCATCTTTGAGAGCTTTACCTGATTTGAATTTTGCACTCTTAGAAGCTGGGATTTGAATAACTTCACCGGTTCTAGGATTACGACCGGTTGTCGCTTTTCTACTAGCTACTGAAAATGTTCCAAAACCTACTAGCCTTACATCATCTCCATTGCTTAATGCTGATGATATTGAGTCCAGTACTGAGTCAACAGCACTTGATGCAGCAGTTTTTGAAATTCCCGCAGCGTCAGCTACATTATTGATAAGATCGTTTTTGTTCATATTTTTACCCTTTCAGAAATATTTTCTTTAATGATTTACAACAAAAGTTAAATAATGGTTAATCGTAACAATTGATCCAAGAGTAATCAAAAGAAAATAAGAAAAAATTTAAAAAATAGCAGAATACCAGTACTTATACACTAATTAAGTAAGAATCTATGAAAAAACCTTCAAAATCTCGGTTTCTTATACAAATTTGAAGTACATAAACAGAATCAGTTAATGGGCAATGGATGGTATGTTTTTATCGTTAGTTCCAATTATCGACTGATCATGGGCTTCAATATCTTCTTTACTCCATTCTATGGATTCTATCTTAGCCGTAAGAGCCTGTTGAATTATTTCTTCAACATTTGTGACAGGAATAATATTAAGACCATCTGTTATTTCATCTGATATCTCAGATAAATCTTTTTTATTTTCCTCTGGGATAAAAACAGTTTTAATACCACCGCGTGAGGCAGCAAGTAATTTTTCTTTTAAGCCACCTATAGGTAACACCCTACCTCTTAGGGTTATTTCTCCAGTCATTGCTATATCTTTTCTGACAGGAATTTGTGTCATCAAAGAAATGATTGCTGTCGCCATAGCCACACCCGCAGAAGGTCCGTCTTTTGGTGTAGCTCCTTCAGGTACGTGAACATGGACGTCACGTTTATCAAATAAAGGAGGTTGAATACCGTATTTGGTAGCATTTGAACGCACATATGAAGCTGCTGCAGATATTGACTCCTTCATAACGTCCTTTAAATTTCCGGTGACCGTCATTCTTCCTTTACCGGGCATAGTTGCTCCCTCAATTGTGAGCAGTTCACCACCATATTCAGTCCAAGCCAACCCTGTAACAATTCCAATTTGGTCATCTCTTTCTGCTTCTCCATACCTATATTTAAATACACCCAAATATTCAGATACATTATCCTTATTTATACTTATAGATTTCACGCTATCTGATAATATTTTTTTTGTAGCTTTCCTTGCAATTTTTGAAAGCTCACGTTCAAGACTTCTTACACCGGATTCTTTTGTATATCTTCTAATAATTTCAAGAAGGCCATCATCATCAATTTTCATTTCTAAATTTGATAGTGAGTGCTGTTTGTAAACTTTAGGGAGTAAATGTTTTTTTGATATTTGTAGTTTTTCATTTTCTGTGTAGCCTGCAATTCTAATAATTTCCATCCTATCCATCAATGCTGGGGGGATATTTAGAGTATTTGCTGTAGTTATGAACATAATATCTGATAGATCATAATCTACTTCAAGATAATGATCATTAAATTTGTCATTTTGCTCAGGATCTAGGACTTCAAGTAAAGCTGATGATGGGTCACCTCTGTAATCGGAGCCAAGTTTGTCGATCTCATCAAGGAGAAATAACGGATTTTTTGATTTTACTTTTTTCATAGATTGTATAATTCTACCTGGCAAAGAACCTATGTAAGTTCTTCTATGTCCTCTGATTTCTGCCTCATCTCTGACACCACCTAAGCTCACACGTACAAAGTCTCTACCTGTTGCTTGAGCTATAGATTTACCAAGAGAGGTTTTTCCAACACCCGGTGGACCAACCAAACATAGTATTGGGCCCTTTAGTTTTTTTGTTCTTTTTTGAACGGCAATGTATTCAATAATTCTCTCTTTAACTTTTTCCAATCCAAAATGATCATTATCTAATACATTTTCTGAGTAATTAATTGGTTTATTAAATCTTGATTTTTTTGACCATGGAATTGATACAATCCAATCTAGATAATTTCTGACCACAGTAGCTTCTGCAGACATTGGACTCATCTGTTTGAGTTTTTTGAATTCTGATGCAGTTTTTTCCCTGACATCTTTTGGTAATTTTAAAGATTCTAATTTTTTTTCTAATTCTTGCAAGTCATCAGTGCCATCTTCACTATCTTTTCCTAGCTCTTTTTGTATGGCTTTCATTTGTTCATTTAAATAATATTCTCTTTGGGTTTTCTCCATCTGTCTTTTGACACGGCCCCTGATTCTTTTTTCGGTCTGCAGAACATCAATTTCACCTTCCAAATATCCAAGAATTAACTCAAATCTCTCCTTAAGGTTATTTGTTTCCAAGATTTTTTGCTTAAATGATAGTTTAATTTGTAAATTTGAAGCAATAGTGTCTGCAATCTTAGAATAATCATCTATTTCGGATACTGAATTGAATGTGTCTGTTGGAATTTTTCTATTAATTTTTGTGTAGCTTTCAAATTGCATTAAACAAGATCTTGCAATTGCTTCTATTTCAGGATCGTCAGGAATAATTTCTTCTATCAAATCCACCTCTACTTCGTGAAATTTTTCTCCTTTTACGAATTTTTTAATTTTCGCCCTACTAGTTCCTTCCACTAAAACTTTAACCGTATTGTCAGGTAGTTTTAATAATTGCATTATTGAGGCGATGGTACCAATCTGGTATAAGTTTTCTTCGGATGGATTTTCTGTGACAGATTCGACTTGGGATACTAGGAAAAGTTCTCGGTCATTATTCATAACTTCCTCAAGAGCTTGAATTGATTTTTCTCGACCCACAAAAAGTGGCACAACCATATTTGGATACACAACTATATCTCTAAGCGGCAAGATTGGATACAAATCGTTCTTTTTTTCTCTTAAGTCTTTCATGTTAAACCCATATAAAAACAGTAAATAAAGTGTCTATACTTAATTTGGAACTTATTGATGAGAGTTTCAAGTTTTTTTAGAAGAAATGAACTATAATATTAAGTTATGCAGAGTTTCCAATATCCTCTTTATGATCTGAGTATATGTAAAGTGGACGGGATTTACCTTCGATCACTTCGTTAGATATCACAACTTCTTCGACTGATTGAAGCTCTGGTAAATCAAACATCGTCTCTAGTAATATAGACTCGAGAATTGATCTCAGTCCCCTTGCCCCAGTCTTTCTTTCAATTGCTTGTTTTGCAATAGATATCAAAGACTCATCAGAAAATGTAAGTTTCACATTTTCAATTTCAAACATACGCTGATACTGCTTTATTAATGCGTTTTTTGGTTCAGTTAGTATCTTTACTAGACTTTCTTCATTTAAGTCTTCCAGCGTTGCTATAATTGGAACACGACCAACAAATTCAGGGATCAGTCCAAACTTAAGCAAATCTTCGGGTTCTAGAATATTGAATAGTTCATCTATATTTTTATTATCAACCTCCTCAACCAGAGCACCAAATCCCATTGATGAGTCGTTGGTTCTTTTGGAAATTATTTTCTCTAAACCTGCGAAAGCACCGCCACAAATAAATAATATATTAGTTGTATCTACTTGAAGAAACTCCTGCTGCGGATGTTTTCTGCCTCCCTGAGGGGGAACACTAGCAATAGTTCCTTCCATTATCTTCAATAATGCCTGCTGAACACCCTCACCAGATACATCCCTTGTAATTGATGGGTTATCAGATTTTCTGCTAATTTTATCCACTTCATCAATATAAACTATACCCCGCTGGGCTTTTTCAACATTATAATCTGCAGATTGTAGGAGCTTTAGGATTATATTTTCAACATCTTCCCCTACATAACCAGCTTCCGTTAGGCTCGTAGCATCAGCCATTGTAAATGGGACATCTAATATTCTAGCCAAAGTTTGAGCGAGAAGTGTTTTACCACTTCCAGTTGGACCAACTATCATAATATTAGACTTCGAGAGCTCCACATCGGAAGATGATTTTGATTCATTTGACAATCTTTTGTAGTGATTGTGAACAGCGACAGAAAGTACTTTTTTTGCATGACCCTGTCCAATAACATATTCATTAAGTATTTCAAATATTTCTGATGGTGAAGGTAAGTCTTTGTCAGATTTGATAACAGAAGCTTTTGTTTCTTCTCTAATTATATCGGTACATAAATCTACACATTCATCGCATATAAACACTGTAGGTCCTGCGATAAGTTTTCTAACTTCATGCTGGCTCTTGCCGCAAAAAGAGCAATATAATGTGGATTTTGTATCAGCGCTTCCGACTTTACTCATGTTCTTATTCTCAACAATTATTATCCAAATATTTTTACAATATAAATCTTAATAAGATATAAATTATAATTACTTATCTTTTTTATCAGAGTCCGATCTTGATGCTATTACATTATCTATTATACCAAAATCTTTTGCCTCATTTGAATCCATAAAATAATCTCTGTCTAGGGTATTTTCTATTTTAGAGTATTCCTGACCTGTGTGTTTTACATAGAGATTATTCAACTTTTTCTTTATCTTGATAATATCTTCTGCGTGTCTTTCAATATCGCTTGCTTGCCCTGAGAATCCTCCCGATGGTTGATGAACCATCACTCTTGAGTGAGGGAGGCAATACCTCATACCTTTTTCTCCTGCAGCTAACAATAATGAACCCATTGATGCAGCTTGTCCTATGCAGAGTGTTGATACTGGGGGGCGAATAAATTGCATTGTATCATAAATTGCCATTCCTGAGGTAACCACACCACCTGGGGAATTAATATATAGCGAAATTTCTTTCTTTGGATTTTCAGCTTCTAAAAAAAGTAATTGTGCTGTCACTATTGTTGACACACTGTCATCTATAGGACCTGTTATAAATATAATTCTTTCTTTCAAAAGCCTCGAAAAAATATCATAAGCTCTCTCCCCACGATTAGACTGCTCGACTACCATTGGAATTAAATTCATATTTATATCTTTCTTATCAGCCATTCTTACTCCATTAATTTTTTATTTTTTTGACTTCACTGGTTTTGTTTTTTTTACACTTTTTTTTATATCATTTGTTTTAGACTTTTTCACCACTTTCTTTGGCTTGGATTTACGTTCATTATCATGGTCGTGATCGTGATCGTGGCCTAGTAATTGAACTCTTGTGACTTTTTCTTCTTTAATTTTAATTAATTTGAGTATATGGTCTACGACTTTCTCCTCTATTAGTGGAGATTTTATCTGCATCATTGCATTTGGATTATTCTGATAAAGTTTAATTATTTCACTTTCTTGACCGGGATATTTCCTTGCTTGTTCAAAGAGAGATTTATTGACCTCATCATCTGAAACATTAATCGACTCATCCTCGGCAACCTTGTTAAAGAAAAGTCCAATTCTAACCCTTCGTTCTGCGATACCATGGTATTCTTTTTGAGTTTTTTTCTCATCTTTAATAACATCTTCTATCTTTTGACCAGAGTCCGTTATTTCTTTAGTATAATTAGCCCAAATATTATCAAATTCGTCTTTTACCATTGTTGGAGGAAGATTATATTTTAAAAGTGTATCTAATTTATCAAGCAGATTTCTTTTAGTATTTGATCTTGATATGGATTCATAGTCTTTTTCCAATTGCTCATTTATCTGATCTTTTAATTTTTTTAGATCATCAAAGCCAAGCCTTTTAGCAAATTCATTATCAATCTTCGTTTTTGTAGGTTTCTCAATTTTCTTTACCTTTGTTTCGAATATTGCATCTTTCCCAGCCAGTTGCTCCACTTGATAATCATCCGGAAATTTGACTTTAATATCAAGATCTTTGTCTTTTGAAGCACCTTCAAGTTGATCTTCAAATCCTGGGATAAAAGAGCCTGAACCTAATATTAATGGAGCATCATTTGCTGAACCTCCCTCAAATACTTCACCATCAATCTTTCCAATAAAATCAATTGTGACTTGATCGCCAACTTCTGCTTTCTCTTTATCATTTTTTTCAGTGAAACTTTTATTTTCTTCGCTAATTTTTAACAGAGATTCATCAATATCCTCTGTGGTTACTTCGGCTATTTTTTTTACGACAGATATGGATTCGTATTTTGGAAGAGTAATTTCTGGCATTATTTCATATGTCATTTTATATGATAATTCTTTTTCAAGTTTAATTACTTTGTCAATTTCTTCTTTCTCCTTCTCTTCAGAGGGCTTGCCCTCATAAAATGTAATCTTCGGCTGTATTGCAGCTTTTTCATTTCTATCAATAATTACTTTTTGGGAGGTCTCTTTTATAATATCTTCAACAACTTCAGGCATTACCCTATCAGAGAAAACTCTTTTTAAATGAGTGATTGGAACTTTACCGGGGCGAAACCCTTTTAGTTGTATGGTTTTTTTTAAATCTTCTAGTTTGGAAATTAATTTATCTTCAATATCATTTTTTGGCACTACGACTTTAATTTCTCTATTCAAATCTTTCGCTAATACTTCAGTTACATTCATTATATACTCACTTATATGAATTAAATTGGTGCGGGCGAAGGGAATCGAACCCCCACTCCATAAGGAACCAGAACCTAAATCTGGCGCGTCTACCAGTTCCGCCACGCCCGCAGGATCTTTAATGTATAATATATTAAATATTAATTTGAAACATTTTTTTAAAAAAACTATTAAGAAAAATATATTTCAACCTTAAAAGATTGCACAAATTTGAGGCATTGTGCCTAAATACTAGGCATAATATAAAAATACAATATAAACTTATAAATAGATTTGTTAGTAAAGCACTGAATTTCAACATTTTTAAAAAAAATTTTTTATATTGGCATGAATTTTGCATATGTATTATATATATAGCATGAGGTTCCAATGAAAAAAATTGAAGCAATAATAAAGCCATTTAAACTAGATGAAGTTAAAGAAAAACTCCAAGCAGTTGGGGTTTCTGGTATAACTGTTCTTGAAGCGAAGGGTGTGGGACGTCAAAAGGGTCACACTGAACTGTATCGGGGTGCCGAATATGTTATAGATTTCTTACCAAAAATAAAATTAGAAATAGTTACTTCCGACGCACTTGCATCTGAGGTTGTGGATATCATCAAAGAAACGTCCTACACAGGTAAGATAGGCGATGGTAAAATATTTATTACGAATATTGATGATGTTGTTAGAATAAGAACCGGTGAATCTGGTGAAGAAGCAATTTAAAACAAGGAGTTAAAAATGCCAAAAGTTAGTGATATATTAAAAGATATTAAAGATAATGAAATTAAGTTTGTTGATCTAAGATTTACAGATCCACGTGGAAAACTTCAACACGTAACAATGGATTCAACAAAAATGGATGATGACGCTTTTGCTGATGGCGTTATGTTTGATGGGTCTTCTATCGCAGGATGGAAAGCAATTAATGAATCTGATATGGTTCTAATGCCTGACCCTGACACAGCTCACGCGGACCCCTTCTTTGCCCAATCCACAATGGCGATATTCTGTGATATTCTTGACCCAATAACTGGCGAAGGATATGAGAGAGACCCTCGGTTTATTGCAAAGAAAGCTGCCTCTTATCTGAAGTCAACTGGTATTGGAGACACTTCATCATTTGGTCCAGAAGCCGAATTCTTTATGTTTGATGATGTCAGATTTGCAGCAGACCCTTTCCAAACAGGGTTTGAAATAGATTGCACAGAATTACCATCCAATACAGCTACAGAGTATGAAGCTGGTAATTTAGGTCACAGACCTCGAACAAAGGGTGGGTATTTCCCTGTACCTCCAGTCGACTCAGCACAAGACATAAGATCTGAGATGGTTAGTGTCATGTCAGATATGGGTGTTGTTACTGAAAAACATCATCACGAAGTTGGAGCCGCTCAACACGAACTCGGAATCGAGTTTGATGAGCTAGTTAAAATAGCAGATAAGCAACAAATATATAAATATGTAATTCATCAAGTTGCAAATGCTTATGGTAAAACTGCAACATTCATGCCAAAACCTATTTATGGTGATAATGGTTCAGGAATGCATTGTCATCAGTCAATATGGAAGGATGGCAAGCCTGTCTTTGCTGGAGACGAATATGCAGGACTCTCTGAGACAGCTTTATTCTACATTGGTGGCATATTAAAGCATGCTAAAGCCATTAATGCTTTTGCAAATGCTTCTACAAACTCCTACAAAAGGCTAGTGCCAGGTTTTGAAGCCCCAGTACTTCTTGCCTATTCGGCTAGAAATAGATCTGCTTCATGTAGGATTCCTTTTGGTAAATCTCCAAATTCAAAAAGAATTGAGATACGTTTTCCAGACCCATCTGCAAATCCTTACTTGGCATTCTCAGCAATGCTAATGGCAGGCATTGATGGAATCAAAAACAAAATTCACCCCGGTAAGCCAACAGATCAAGATCTTTATGATCTTCCACTTAAAGAACTGAAAAAAATACCAACTGTTGCAGGAAGTTTAAGAGAGGCATTAGAAAGCCTTGCAAAAGATAATAGCTTCTTAACTGCAGGTGATGTTTTCACAAAAGATCAAATTGATGCATACATTGAATTAAAGATGGAAGAGGTTATCAAATTTGAGCACACCCCTCATCCGGTTGAATTTGATCTGTATTACAGCGTATAAATTATAAAAGAAGATTTTTATAAATACTAAAAGCAGCATAATAAATAATGTTGCTTTTAGTATTTTTTTTATAATGGATATATATGTATAATGTTTGCATTACCTGATTCGATCGATAATGTATTAATATGAATGACCTATTTGACACAATTCCCGAACCACAAAAACCATCGGGCACTAAGCAAAAAAAAAATAAAAAAAACTATAAAAAAAGTAAATTCCTATACTGCTGAAGATATCACAATACTTGAAGGCTTAGAACCAGTTCGAAAAAGGCCCGGTATGTATATTGGCGGGATTGATACAAAGGCACTTCATCATCTTTTTAACGAGATTATTGATAACTCAATTGATGAAGTTATAGCTGGGTTTGCCGATACAATAGATGTGACATTAAACCCAGATAATGAAATAATAATATCTGATAATGGAAGGGGTATACCCGTTGACCCTCATCCAAAATTACCAAATAAATCTGCTCTTGAAATTATTTTAACGACCCTTCATGCAGGAGGTAAATTTGATACTAATTCCTATAAAACATCAGGTGGCCTTCATGGGGTTGGTATATCTGTTGTAAATGCATTATCTGAGAGTATGTGTGTCGAGGTTACTAGAGAGAAACAAAAATACACGCAAGAATTTTCGAGGGGCTATGCTACATCCGAATTAATACTACATGGGAAAACAAGCAATAATAATGGTACAAAAGTAACATTCTCTCCAGATAAGGATATCTTTGAAGAAGGTATTTATTTTGATAAAGAGACTCTAAAAGATATAATAAAAACAAAATCTTACCTCGTCAGAGGTCTTAAAATAAACTGGCTTGATAATCGCGGAAATGGTTATGAGAAAGAAAAATTACAATATTACTATCCAAATGGAATAAGTGATTATATTACAGAAGTTAGCGCCTCGAAAGAACTCCTTATTACTTCAAAGTTTATAGGTAAATCGTCATCCAAAGAGCTTGAAGGTATTGTTGAATGGGCTGTCATTTGGACAAGTGGTAACAAAAATAATATAAAATCATACTGTAATACAATACCCACAGTTAATGGTGGAACTCACGAAAACGCATTTAAAAATGCAATTCTGAAATCACTAAAAAAATATGCAGATATGGTTGGTGTGAAAAACTCAAAGATTATCAATCTTGATGATATTATGAGCTATACAGACGGTATTATATCAATATTTATCAGCGAACCTGAATTCCAAGGGCAAACAAAAGAAAGACTCAGCTCAAAAAGTGCAACAGCTCTTACTAATACTATTATTTCTGATAATTTTGATCACTGGCTCTCTGCAAATCCAGATCAGTCAAATAAACTAATTGATTTTTTTATAAATATTGCAAACTCAAGAATTAGCATGAAACAAGAGAAAGACCTCAATAGAAAATCAGTATTAAGAAAACTTCGTTTACCTGGAAAACTGGCAGATTGCTTGAATGAAAAATCAGATGGAACTGAAATATTTATTGTAGAGGGTGACTCAGCAGGTGGTTCAGCTAAGCAAGCCAGAGATAAGAAATATCAGGCCGTACTGCCCTTAAGAGGTAAAATATTGAATGTAGCAAGTAGTAGCGCACAAAAATACTTCCAAAACCAGCAGCTCAAAGACCTAGTACAAGCTCTAGGCTGCGGAACATCTGATAATTATGACGAGTCAAGACTCAGGTATGAAAAAGTTATTATAATGACCGATGCGGACGTTGATGGCGCACATATTGCGGCATTAATGATAACATTCTTTTTTAAAGAAATGATACAACTAATTGAAAATAAACATCTTTATATGGCAGTGCCTCCTTTATATAAATTATCAAATAAAAATAAAATATTTTATGCCAATGATGATGATGATAAAGACAAAATACTGAAAAAAGAATTTAAAAACTTAAATAATGTAGATATATCGCGTTTTAAAGGTCTTGGGGAAATGCTGCCAAATCAGTTAAGGGAAACTACAATGAATAAGGAGAGTAGAAAACTACTTCAAATTACAATTGAAAACTCGCCTATGGAATATTACGAAACGTTTATTGATCAAATTATGGGGTCAAAAGCTGAGGCAAGGTTTAAGTTTATTCAAGAGAATGCAAACTTTTACTAATTAAAAAAAATGAACAATAGTTAATCATAATGCTTGGTGATAAAGAGTTTATAACATTACTGGAACAATTAGGTGAAGGTGTCATTATTGTATCTTCCGAATATGATATTTTACATGCCAATAAAATTGCTATTGAATATTTTGGGGATAAAATATTCGGTAAACCAATATATAATCTAATAAGAAATAGTGAAGTAATAGATGCTATTAATGAGTCAATTGATATAAATATCTCATTTCCCTACTCTTCAAGCATCGGCTCACATTCACTTCAGCTTACATATACTCAGAAAGTAGACTACCCAGGTATAATTGTAATCAACGATCAGACAGAAGAAGAAAATTTCTATAATATTAGACGTGACTTAATCGCGAATGTTAGCCATGAATTAAGATCTCCCCTAACCGCTATTGCTGGATTCATTGAAACGCTTAAAAATGATAAAATAGAAAGGCAGAAAGAACTTCGTTTCCTTCAAATAATGGAAGAAGAAGCAAATCGTATGAATAGAATAATATCAGACTTGTTATCGCTCTCAAAAATAGAAATTAATGAATTTATCGAACCCCAGAATAAAATAAATATTATAGAACAAATTCTGCTTGCAAAAAATGCACTTGAGTTAAGGGCAAAAGAACTTGGTAAAAAAATAATTGTGGACCAAAAATTCGATACAATTCCAGAGATCAAGGCAGACGCAGACCAAATCGTTGAGGTATTCCATAATCTTATTGATAATGCCATTAAATATTCAATTGAAAACAGTACAATAAAGATAATTATAGAGATGACCGATGATACAGATTCAAAGCAAATGAGTATTACAGTTGAAAATAACGGTAGAGGGATAAGTGAAGAGCATCTCCCAAGGCTCACTGAAAGGTTTTATCGTGTTGACAAAGCCCGATCTCGAAACGTCGGGGGTACTGGGCTTGGCCTTGCTATAGTCAAACATATATTATTAAGGCATTCAGCAGATTTAGAGGTATCAAGTCAGGTAAACGGCAAGACAAGATTTACCGTTCTCTTCCCTATTGATTGTTGAATGAATATGCAATTGTAATGTTTTTGCAATATTCACAAAACAGTATTATTAAAACTTTTTAGTAACTAGATCATTACGAACAAACTTTGATTATTTGAATGGATTACTTAAATTGAGAATTTTGAACTGTTTATTTTTGTGTACCGGAAACTCATGTCGATCAATAATTGCTGAATCGATAATGAATAAAATAGGAAAAGATATATTTCGTGGCTATTCTGCGGGTTCATCACCAGTTGGGTTTGTAAATCCCATGAGCATTTTAATGCTTGAAAGCAAAGGCCACGACGTCAGTTGCTTAAGCTCTAAAAGCTGGGATCAATATGCATCTGCGCCCCACATGGATTTTATAATTACTGTATGCGATAACGCGGCAGGTGAAGTATGCCCCGTTTGGCCAGGAAAACCAATAAGTGCACATTGGGGAGTGACTGACCCATCTCTGGTGGCTGGTAGTGAAGAAGTAAAATATCAGGCGTTCCTTGATACATATTTAGTTTTTGAAAAACGAATAAAAAAATTTATTAGTCTGTCGGATAATATTAATAACAAAGTAACTAAAGATGTTTTGCAAAATATTGCGATTGCGATACGGTAGATAAAAATGATAGTACAAAATTTTAAAAAATATTTTATTGAATTTTTAGGCACAGCAATCTTATTGGCCACCGTGATTGGCTCAGGTATAATGGGAGAGATGCTATCTGAAGGAAATGATGCAATTGCACTTTTAGCAAATACGATTGCAACGGGCGCAATACTCTATGTATTAATCACAATGTTTGGATCCATCTCTGGCGCCCATTTTAATCCCGTCGTATCACTAGTATTTCTCATCAAGAAGGAAATTGATTTTAATATATTCATTTTATATATATTCGCACAAGTGCTTGGTGGACTATTTGGTATGCTAATTGCCCACTTTATGTTTGATACCGATTTGTTACAGTACTCATCACAAATTAGGATTGGACCTTCGCTGTGGTTTTCAGAATTTATCGCCGCATTTGGGTTGATATTGACCATCTTATTTACAATTAAAGAAAATCAAAAATCGGTCGCTATCTCGGTAGGCCTTTATATTACTGCTGCTTACTGGTTTACGGCTTCAACATCTTTTGCAAATCCCGCAGTAACAATTGCAAGAACATTCACGGATACTTTTTCTGGGATTCATTATTCAGGAACTATATATTTTATAATTGCACAGTCTTTTGGTGCGCTATTGGCCCTAATTATTCATAACGCCGTTTATAAAAAATAAGCTGCCCACCTTTTACCTGTTGATAAGTGGGTCAATCATTTTTTGTAATTTTTTTGTAATATAAATGACACAATAATGAAAAATTTATAAATCATAAGACAAGTATGCGCAGAGCGTATTTTTTTAATTAAACCCAAACGGAGAAACACTATGAGAAAACTATCCACTCTTGTTCTCGCTGCTTTAGCTTCATTTATGTTAGCCCCTTCAATGGAAGTACAGGCACGAGATCAAATAAACATTGTTGGTTCATCAACAGTTTATCCATACGGCACTGTAAACGCCCAAAGATTAGGTGAGTCAGGCTTTAATACACCAACATATAACCCAATCGGCACCGGTGGTGGAATGAAATCATTCTGCGCAGGCGTAGGAGTTGGCTTTCCTGATATTACTGGAGCATCACGCCCAATGAAATCAAAAGAGGCTAAGCTTTGTTTAGAAAATGGCGTGACAAACGTAATCGAGGTTATGTGGGCAAATGATGGTATTACATTCTCACACTCAAATGAAGCTGAAGAATTTGAGCTCACAAGAGAAGAGATATTCACAGCTATGGCTGCAAAAGTTGTCGTAGATGGTGAAGTTGTAGAAAATCCATATACATCATGGAATCAGATAAACTCAAGTCTTCCAGATTATAAAATCGAGGTGTTAGTTGCACCACCAACCTCAGGTACAAGAGATGCATTCGATGGTAAAGTCATGGAAGCTGGATGTACACTTGAAGCGGTTACAGGTAGTGATGATGGCTGTACAGACTACCGTGAAGATGGACGCATCATTGAAATGGGTGAAAACGACACATTAATTGTTCAAAAACTTGTCGAAGATCCCCAACGTTTTGGTTACTTTGGTTACTCTTACCTCAAGGATAACGGAGATAAACTTCAGCCGTCCACAGTTGAAGGCGTAGTGCCATCAGCTTCTACAATTGCTACATATGAATATCCAATGGCAAGGCCACTCTTTATATACCTAAAAGCTGACCATATTGGTGTTATACCTGGCATTCAGGAATTTGCACAAATGATGGTAAGTAATAATGCGATTGGAGATAATGGTTATCTAACAAAGATAGGTGCAGCGCCTATGGTACCAGAGCTTATTGATAGAGTTAGGAATATCACTGATAACTTAGACCCAATGGGTTTTGATATTGCTGACTGTGCGAGCAAAGCTCATCCTCTAAAAGATGCAGGTTATGCATTTTCAAGCGGACTTTGCAAATAAAGACCTAGATAGAAAGAGGGGCATAGCCCCTCTTTCTACATCTAATATCACATAACTTAAAATAGTTAATTTACTACTTAAAAAACTAACTTTGTAATATTTTTGTAATATTTTTTTCACAATAGTTAATTTATATTTTTTAAAACAATTAAGGTAAGGAGCATAAAGAATGGTCTATGTATCACTTCTACTTGTATTTTTGCTTTCTTATTTTTTTTATTTTATTGGCAAGAAAAGAGCACTCAACCTTACAATACAGCAAAAACAAACCCTCACAGCTCTTCCTGATTATTATGGTTATTATACGGTAATCATAATACTAATACCAGCCATTTTGATTTGGTTCTTCCTCTTAATCTTTAAATCAAATTTCCAGGAAATATTTGTAATGTCACCCTTGTTGTTCCCTGATATTGAAATGTGGAGCGCGAGTAAAACCGGTTTAATAATGAATAAAGTTACGAACTTATCACATGTTGTAAACTTACCGGAAATTGATCTGTCTGTTGGGGATAAATCAATTTTAAAAATGGCAAGTGAGAGTGAGCTCATTGCAGCAAAGAATCTAGCGGGTTTTGATAAAATATATGGTTGGGCCAATATTACTTTATTCATTATACTACCTGTTCTTCTAGGCTTCATTGCAACGAGAATGATTTCAACTAAACTTAACGCGCAACCTATTGTGGAACGCGTAATCTCCTACGTAATAAAAGGTAGCTCCTACATAGCTATATTAATAACATTTGGGATATTTTTCTCACTTATATTTGAAGCTATAAATTTTTTTAGATACGTAAATTTTATAGATTTTTTCTTTAATACTTCATGGAATCCAAATAGAGCTTTTGTGATTAATGCTACAGAAGGATTTGATCAAGAGGCTTTAAAAGATGCCTTCGGATTTGTCCCACTCCTGACAGGCACAATTTTGATTGCTACTGTTGCAATGATTGTGGCAATACCTCTTGGGCTCCTGACCGCTATATATCTAGCTGAATACGCATCTACTAGGGTGCGGAACATTGCAAAACCAATCATTGAAATATTAGCTGGTATACCAACCGTGGTCTATGGATTTTTTGCTGCATTGTCACTGGCACCCTTTATTAAAGATGTTGGTGAAAGCGTTGGTTTGCCTGTTTCAGCAGAAAGTGCTCTAGCAGCTGGTCTCGCGATGGGGGTCATGATTATACCATTTGTGTCTTCTTTAAGTGACGACGTTATTAAGGCAGTGCCAAACTCACTAAGAGATGGTGCTTATGCCTTAGGGGCCACAAAATCAGAAACCATAAAAAAAGTAGTTCTGCCTGCGGCACTAGCTGGAATCATGGGATCATTTTTATTAGCAATTTCTCGAGCAATTGGTGAAACAATGATCGTTGTGATGGCAGCAAGCCTTCGTGCAAATCTGACATTTAATCCCTTAGAGCCAGCCACAACAATAACAACACAAATTGTAACAAGCCTCATTGGGGATGTCGAATTTGATAATCCAAAAACACTAGTCGCATTTGCTTTAGGTCTGACTCTATTTATTATGACGCTAATACTCAATGTTGCCGCAATACTTATTGTTAAAAAGTACAGAGAGAAGTATGACTGATTTATCTAAACGGCTAGCTGCTGAGAAAAGATTCAAATATATTGCTATGTTCGCAATGTGTTTGTCGCTATTTTTTGTCGTCATCCTTATGTTGAAAATATTTACAACAGGAAGTGGAGCTTTCATTCGAACGACGATTGAAGCTAGTGTATATTTCGATCCCAACACTATTGAAGTCACTAACGAGTCCTCTATAAAAGCGATAAAAAAAACATCCTATGTAAATCTTGCGGATCAAATTGTCAAAGATAATCATCCCAATCTTAATGATGAAAAATTTATTTTGGTGCGAGAAATGTATACACGTAAATTTGACTTTCAGTTAAGAGACTATATAGCTAATGATCCCAATATAATTGGAAAGACAATTCTAATGGACATTACTGCCTCGTCAGACTTAGATCAAATCGTCAAAGGAAATTACCCAAGAGATGTCCCAGAGGCACAGAGAAAAATCAATGATTACCAATTATCTGTGCTTGATAGTCTAGATGCTGATGGTAAAATTTCATCAACTTTTAATCTATGGTTTTTTACAAATGGTGATTCAAGAGATCCCGAAACAGCTGGTATCCTTGGCGCCTTAATGGGATCATTCTATGCTCTTTTGATATGCTTTTCATTTGCATTCCCAGTTGGTCTTTTAGCATCAATTTACTTGGAAGAATTCGTACGACCAGGGAAGTTGACGGACTTCATTGAGGTTAATATTAACAATTTGGCAGCTGTGCCATCAATTGTTTATGGTCTCCTTGGATTGGGTATGCTCATTGGAGTGTTTGGAATGCCCTACCAGGTGCCACTTGTTGGTGGCCTTGTGCTTGGATTTATGACGTTGCCAACTATTATTATTGCATCAAGGGCCTCATTAAGAAGTGTGCCCCCATCAATCCGCGAGGCGGCTCTTGCTGTTGGCGCAACGAAAACTCAAACAGTTTTTCATCACGTGATACCCCTATCCTTGCCCGGATCTCTAACTGGTACCATTATCGGAATGGCACAAGCCCTTGGTGAAACCGCTCCATTGCTAATGGTTGGCATGGTTGCTTTTGTAATGGATATTCCTGGTGGAGCACTCGATCCAGCAACTGGGCTTCCATCCCAAATTTATCTTTGGTCAGAGAGCGCCGAGAGAGGCTTTCTAGAAAAAACTTCTGCTGGCATTATGCTCTTACTAGGTTTCTTAATAACAATGAATACAATTGCCGTAATAATAAGAAGAAAATTGGAGGTAAAATGGTAGAAAACGACACACTTGCTTTAAAAACTAATAATGTATACGTGCATTATGGAAGTAAAATGGCAATAAACAACGTAGCTGTTGATTTTCATAAAAATCAAGTAACATCTCTTATCGGCCCATCTGGCTGCGGAAAATCAACATTTCTGAGATGTTTGAATAGAATGAATGATGTTATAGATATTTGCAAAGTTCAAGGTGAGTTTCATCTAAATGGAATTGATATTTATGGCCCAGAAATTCAAGTCGAGAACCTTCGTAAGCAGGTTGGTATGGTATTTCAAAAACCTAATCCTTTTCCAAAGACTATATACGAAAATGTTGCTTATGGACCAAAAATTCATGGTATTGCATCAACAAAAACGGAATTGGATGATATTGTAAAAGATACTCTAAACCGAGCTGGCTTATATTCTGAAGTAAAAGATAGATTGGACGACATAGCGACCGGTCTATCCGGCGGCCAACAACAAAGATTGTGCATTGCTAGAGCAATTGCTATAAAGCCGGAGATAATACTTATGGATGAGCCATGCTCTGCATTGGATCCAATCGCAACTGCCGTTATTGAAGAACTCATCAACGAATTAAAAGAAAACTATACTATCGTCATTGTTACACACTCAATGCAGCAAGCTGCAAGAATATCAGATAAAACTGCATATTTTCATTTGGGCGAAATGATTGAATTTGGTGTAACTTCAAATATTTTTACAAACCCAAAACATGAAATGACGGAAGCATACATTTCTGGTAGAATAGGATAGGAGATAGATATGACACAACATATTAATACAGCATTTGATGACGGCTTAGCTGACGTAAATAAGCAAATAGTAAAGCTCGGAGCACTCGCTGAGACGCAACTCGATAATTCAATAACTGCCTTGAAAGATAAGAATATAAAAAAATTTGACTCTATTATACAGCGCGACAAGAAACTAGACGAGTTAACGGCAGAGGTAAGCTCCTCAGTTTTTGAACTTATTGCGCTATGGTCACCGATAGCATATGATTTGAGAAGCCTGTTGGTTGCTGATAGAGTGGGAGCTATCCTGGAGAGGGTCGGAGATTATTCAAAAAATATAGCAAGACGCAGCCAAGTCATCGTAACAGAAGAAAGCTTCGATAGGCTTCCCGTTAACATAGTTGGACTCGGGGAACACGTACAAGGACTCCTTCGTCAAAGCCTTGATGCATATATGGAAAATGATATACAAAAGGCAATGACTATATGGGAATCAGATATTGATACAGATCGCCTATATCTTAGTATTTTTAAGGAGATTGTCAGCTACATGTCAGATAATCCAGACGACGCTAAAATGTTAACTCATATGGTTTTTATATCTAAGAACCTTGAAAGAGTTGGAGATTACACAACAAGTATCGCAAAGCAAACATATTTTCTAACCGAAGGGGAATACCCGGATACAAAAAGACCAAAGGCAATGACTACATATTGAGGCTTCAATGACCCTTGCATTAATAGCTGACGACGAAAAGAATCAATTAGAACTAATATCTTTTCACCTAGAAAAAAATGGTTTCGATGTAATAAAAGCTGAGGATGGTGAAATAGCTTTTGAATTAATTTCAGAACGTCGGCCCGATATAATAATTTTAGACTGGATGATGCCTAACGGTAGCGGAATATCTGTATGCAGACGTGTCCGGTCATCTAAAGAGCTGAGACATCTCCCAATTATAATATTAAGCGCAAGAGGTGAAGACATTGATACTTCTCATGGCTTATCATCCGGTGCCGACGACTATATCATAAAGCCCTTTTCACCTATTGAATTAATGGCAAGGATAAAAGCACTGCTAAGAAGAACAAACACAAATATCAACTCATCTATGATTGAATATGATGATTTGTTAATAGATACTAATAAAAAAAATGTAAAAAGTGCTGATAAAATTATCAAAATTGGTAAAACTGAATATAAAATACTTTCTATGCTAATGAGTAGACCAGAGCATGTTTTTTCAAGAGAACAAATAATTGATTATGTTTGGGACAACAACCCAAACATAGATGATAGGACGGTTGACGTTCACGTAAGTCGGCTGAGAAAAACATTCAAAGAAAATTATCATGGAAATTGTAAAATAGAAACAGTCCATGGATTTGGATATTGTATTAGAAAAGATTAACTCGCTGTTGAAACTTCAGTGACAGTGTCCAATGGAACTATTTCAACTGATTCTCCGCAACCACATGCAGATACCTCATTTGGATTATTAAATTTAAAACCAGAACTAAATTTATCTTCAACATAATCCATTTCGGTACCAAGTAGATATAATATTGCCTTTGGATCTACTACAACCTTTATATCATCTTGATCCACAATCTCATCGCCTTCTTTTATTTCAGATATATAATCCATAGAGTATGTTAAACCTGCACACCCCCCCTTCTCTATTCCAACACGAAGTATATTATCTTGGCTTGAAGATTGGTTGACCAGATATCTTATTCTTTCTATTGCTTTTGGAGTAAGTGTTAAAATATTTGATTTCTGCATTGCTATTTATCCCTATTAGAGCATATTAAGTGCTACTTGAGCCTCTTCAGACATCATCGATATATCCCAAGGTGGATCAAAAGTAAGGTTTACTTTTGCTGTAGCTATCCCTCCGACAGATAGAACAGCATCCTCAACCCACTTTGGCATCTCTCCAGCCACAGGGCAACCTGGTGCTGTAAGGGTCATCTCGACTTCAACATGATAATTTTCATCAATATCAACCTTATATATTAAACCAAGCTCATATATATCTACTGGAATCTCAGGATCGTATACAGTTTTTAGAGCCTCCACAATTTTTTCAGTTAGCTCTGATATCGTATTTTCATCTAGTATTGCTTTATCACTCATTATAAAAATCCTAAGAGAAAAATTTCTTACAATATAGCAAAGACTCACATAAATGATCAATATCTTTCTCGTTATTGTACATTCCAATTGAAGCACGACAAGTTGAAGTAACACCAAAGTCATGTAAGAGTGGTTCTGCACAATGTGAGCCAGCTCTTATTGCGATACCCTTCTTATCTATTATTGTACTTATATCGTGTGGATGAGACCCCGACATTGTAAATGAAAATATACCTTGGCTATGAGATGGATCTAATAAGAAAGAAAGTCCATCGATATTCCTCAACTTTTCTTTAGCATACTCACTTATTGTTCTTTCATGCTTTTGTATTTCATCTAATCCTATGCCATTAATATATTCAATCGCTGCACCTAATCCTATAGCTTGAGCAATTGGAGGGGTTCCAGCTTCAAACCTCTGATGGCCTGATGCATATGTAACGTTTTCTCGGGTTACTTGATCTATCATCTCCCCACCGCCTTGAAAAGGTTTCATATTCTCAAGATGATCTTTCCTGGCATATAAAACACCAATTCCGGATGGTCCATATAGTTTATGTCCTGTTAGAACATAGAAATCTACATCTAATTCTGATAAATCAAGAGGATTATGAACAGCTCCTTGAGTACCATCCACTAATACCGGTATATTGTGTTCGTGAGCTAATTCTATTATCTCTTTTATAGGCTGGATCGTACCTAGTACATTTGACATATGGGTTATTCCAATAATCTTTGTTTTAGGTGTGATCAATGACTTTAATTTATCGATCTCAACAAACCCATTTTTATCAATATCTAACCACTTGATAACCGCCTTCTTTTTTTCTCGAAGAAAATGCCAAGGTACGATATTGGAGTGATGCTCAAGCATTGATAAGATAATTTCGTCCCCTTCATTTATATTATCTCCAAAAGACGAAGCGACTAGATTTATTGCCTCAGTAGCATTTTTTGTGAAAATAATTTGATCAGTAGAGTTTGATTTAAGATATTTTGACACTTCAATACGAGCATTCTCATAATTTTCTGTTGCTTTCATGGATAAATAATGAATTCCTCTGTGTACATTTGCATATTCTTCACTATATGCTTTGCTGATAGCATCAATAACGACCTGAGGTTTTTGGGAAGATGCAGCGTTATCTAAATACACAAGATCATGATCGTTAACTTTTTTACTAAATATTGGAAAATCACTTCTGATCTTTTCTATGTCATACATTTAAACTACCCTTTGAAACACGGTTTAAGATATTTTTCATTACATCGCTGAAGATTAGGATAGTATTCTTATCTTTAACCTCATCAAGAGCTTCCAATAAGAATGCCTGGACTAGAAGAGTTTTTGCTTCCTCTTCAGGAATCCCGCGAGACTTTAAATAAAAAAGTGAATCTTCGCTTATTTGCCCAGTTGTTGCACCATGCCCACATTGTACATCATCTGCATAAATTTCTAATTCTGGCTTTGCGTCATGCTCAGCTTTATCAGATAGGATAAGGGCATCAATAGACTGCTTAGCTAGTGTTTTCTGAGCTTCTGGATCAACAATAATATTACCTTGAAATACACCCCTTGAACGATCATTCAAAATAGATTTATACTTTTCTCTGCTGGTTGTATTAGGTGCTATGTGTTTAACTAATAAAAATGTGTCGATATGACTATCTCCATCAAGTAGATTGATACCTGATATTGATACATCGCTTCCTGAACCGTTACAGTTTATACTTCTATATTCTCTTAATAATTTTGACCCTGATGATATTGTAAAACTATTAAACTCGACATTATTACCAATATCTGCATATTGCTGATTAAATCCAACTGTCAGTTGATTATGAGACTGGTACTTTACATTATTGACTATGCAATTATCAGCTAATTTCCATATAATAGATGATGTATATAGAGCGTTAATATCAATCCTGTTTGAAATTTTCAATTCAATGATATTTGCTCTTGCTCCCTGTTCAATATTGATAACATGTCTATAATTGAAAAAGCCATTATTATTGCCAACATGCACTATATAAACATTATCTACTTTTTCCTTGTTTTGCTTAATATTTATTAGAGCACCATCTTGCATCAAGATAGTATTGATATCAAATATTTGATCTGAGTTTTCGGAGTGTTTATCAGATATTATCTCTAGTGCCCAATCAGGAACATCTTCGTTTAGGGATGAAATTTCAATATTTTTTTTATTTGGATCAATAATCGACAGTTGCCTCTGGAGGGAGCCATCCATAAACACCAGAACAGTATCATTTGTTTCTTTTAATTTTTTCATAATATCAAAATTATTGATAAAATTATTGATGTTTAGAGGTACAGGCAAATTATTTGAGTACTCAGGGATCGTATCAATTTTTTGAGAAATATTTGTATATTTCCAATTTTCGTCTTTTGAATTAGGTAGTCCGTTTATTTTAAAAAGCTCATAAGCACCAAGTCTGATATTATATAATTTCGAGTTTTTATCTTGCGAGAAGAAGTATTCTCTACAATATGATTGTAATTCCTGACTAATATCTTTTTTTAACATTTAAGCTGCTACTTTATATAATTTGCATAGCCCGATTTTTCGAGGTCTAGAGCAAGAGAACTGTCACCGGTTTGAATAATTTTTCCATCATGCATAATATGAACAAAGTCCGGCTTTATATAATCCAACAATCTTTGGTAGTGAGTAATAACGATAAATGATCTATTGTCATTTCTAAGCTTATTTACTCCTTCAGCAACTAATCTTAATGCATCTATGTCTAGACCTGAGTCAGTTTCATCTAAGATACATATTTTGGGATCAAGCAAAGCCATTTGTAAGATTTCGTTCCGTTTCTTTTCTCCACCTGAAAAACCTACATTTAATGGCCTCTTTATCATAGAGTCGTCTATATTCAATTCTGTAGCTTTACTTTTAACATATTTCATAAATTCGGGTGTTGTAAGAGGCTCCCTCCCATTTGCCTTGTAATGGGCTTCAAGTGAACTCTTTAAAAAAGTCATTGTAGTAACCCCCGGGATTTCAATTGGATATTGAAAGGCAAGGAATAGTCCTCTTGTAGAGCGTTCTTCAGGCTCCATTTCGAGCAGCTCTTCATCATTTAATACAACATTACCACTTAGAACTGTATACTCTTCTTTTCCAGCGCAAACATGTGCAAGTGTAGATTTACCAGAACCATTTGGACCCATTATTGCATGCACCTCTCCTGGCCCAACTTCAATACCAAAGTTCTTAAGTATTTCCTTGTCATCTATGGAAACTGTTAAATTAGAAATTTTAAACATTCACAAGCCCCTTTATCCAACGCTGCCTTCAAGAGATATACCAACAAGTTTTTGAGCCTCGACTGCAAACTCCATTGGTAGTTCCTGTAGTACTTCTTTACAAAAACCATTCACAATAAGAGCAATTGCGTCTTCAGTTCCTATTCCGCGCTGACCACAATAAAATATCTGATCATCAGATATTTTTGATGTTGTTGCTTCGTGCTCGAATATGGATGATGAATTTTTACAATCTATGTATGGGACTGTATGAGCTGAACATTTATTTCCGATTAACAATGAATCACACTGTGTAAAATTCCGAGCTTTCTCGGCTTTTCGATGAGAAGATACAAGACCTCTGTATGCATTGGAAGAATTACCAGCTGAAATTCCTTTAGATATAATTTTGCTTGTAGTATTTTTACCCAAATGAACCATTTTTGTTCCAGAGTCAATCTGTTGATATGCATTTGATATAGCAATTGAGTAAAACTCTCCAACAGAATTATCGCCTCTCAGTATGCACGAGGGATATTTCCAAGTAACAGCTGAACCAGTTTCAACTTGGGTCCAAGAAATTTTTGAATTCCTTCCCCTACAATCTCCACGCTTTGTAACAAAATTATATATACCACCTACGCCATTTTCGTCTCCGGGATACCAATTTTGAACAGTTGAATACTTTATTTCAGCATTCTCAAGTGCCACGAGCTCGACTACGGCTGCATGAAGTTGATTTTCATCTCTTTGTGGAGCTGTGCACCCTTCTAGATAACTAACATAGGAGCCTTTATCAGCAATAATTAGAGTCCTTTCAAATTGACCGGTATTCTTATCGTTAATTCTAAAATACGTCGATAATTCCATTGGGCATCGAGTGTTCGGGGGTATGTATACAAAAGAACCATCTGTAAATACTGCACAGTTAAGTGCAGAGAAATAATTGTCTGATTTTGGTACAACTGAGCTGATATATTTTTGTACTAGATCCGGATGCTCTCTTATAGCTTCTGATATAGAACAAAAAATTATTCCTACTTCTGCTAATTTATCCTTAAAAGTTGTTACGACAGAAACTGAGTCAAACACAGCATCTACAGCAATATTTTTTTTAACCCCAGCCAGCATTTCTTGCTCTAATAGGGGAATTCCTAACTTATCGTATGTTTTTAGTAACTCCGGATCAACATCTTCTAAAGAAGCAGGACCATCAATATCTTTTGGAGCCGAATAAAAATACATATCATTGAAATTGATATCAGGATAATCTACTTTAGCCCAATTAGGTTGTTTCATTGTCTGAAATCTCTGATAAGCCTCTAGCCTCCAATCGAGCATCCACTTGGGCTCATCTTTTTTATGTGATATGAATCTAATTGTATCTTCGGACAAGCCGATAGGAGCCTTTTCAGTCTCTAGATCAGTTGACCAACCAAATTTATATTTTTCGACACCAATGTCGCCTACTTGTTTTACTGTTTCTTTTACCGCTGGCATTTAATTATTTCATCATTCTTTGTTAATAGGACTATTATATATATAGTTAATTAGTACTTAAATTTCATCCCCTGTAATAAATTATTTATACTATCGAGAAAGAATTGTACTTGTTCTTCATTATTATCCCATCCAAAACTTAATCTAATTGAACTCATAGCATGCTCTTTATTATAATTCATTGCCTTTAGCACATGTGAACCACCTATTTTACCAGATGAACATGCGGCCCCTGCACTCACCGCAATCCCTTCTAGATCAAGACCAATAATTAAATTCTCTGCTTTTATTCCTGGGAATATCACTGTCGAAATACTAGAGTGTTTCAAGGAATTTTGCGATGGTATTATGATTTTATTCGATATTTCGTTCAAACCACTTATAAGCTTATTATACAATAGATTATATTTTTTATTTTCATCAGCTAATTTGGCATAGCTGGCTTCTAATGCTATTGCAAAAGCCAGAATACCAATCACATTTTCAGTTCCACCACGACGCCCAAACTCCTGAGCTCCTCCAAAAATATCTCTATAAATTTTAATCTTATCTTTGAAATAAACCATACCTACACCATGAATTCCACCAACTTTATGAGAAGCAAATGATGCGAAATCAACCATTTTGATAAATGTTGAAACATCTATCTTTCCGATGGCTTGTATCATGTCTGAAAATAAATAGGCACCATGCTCATTGCAAAGCTTTGATACTTGCTCAATCGGCTGAATGATTCCCGTTTCATTATTTAAAAGCATAACACATACCAAAGTGTTTTCTTTTGTTTTTTTTAGACATTTCTGAAAGTCCTCTAAATCAATGAGCCCTTCACTAGTAATCTTGCACTGGTATTTATTAATTTTTTTATTAATTATAGGATCGATAACAGCACTATGCTCGGTTGGTAAATATATTATATTTTTAATGGCATGAATTTCTATTGCCATGTTGATGGCATAATTACAAGACTCGGTTCCACTTGAGGTAAATAAAATATTGTCAGGATCACTTTTAAGTAATGATGCAATCAAATCTCTGGCGTTGTTGATACTAGACCTTGCCTTCTGACCTTCTACATGTACAGATGATGGGTTATAGAATTTTAAATTTTCATGATTTGATAGGAATTCTTGCACTTCAAATCTAATTGGGGTTGTGGCTGCGTGGTCAAAATATATTCTCATTTTTTGCTCTCAACCAACCAAATCAAATACTAAGTAACCAGTACCAATTGACATGCCAAATATTGTATGCATCATCAAAGCCAAGGAACAAACTAATATTGGTTTAGGAGTTAGTCTTCCCAAGACTCCGTTTCCAAGAGCTGGTAAAAAGAAAAACCACGGTACAACTACACTTATAATTCCAAAAATCATACCGTCTATTGGTCCGACCCCTAACAGATTAAATTTATTTAAAATCATATATACAGAAGAGTAGCCTACAGCAATTGAGTAATGCAGGGACCAACCTGCTATAGTCTCATTTTCAAATTTAGGTACGTTATTCAGGTCCGATACAAATAAGACCTGCTTATTTAATAAATTCAAAAACCATCGTCCAACCATACTCCAATTACTTGGAGGTATGGATGTCAGAGATTGAAAAATACGTTGCCATAAATCAAAAATAATACATGCAAAAACCCCAACCACCACAACTTCGAATATTAAAGAAAAATTCATTTTTCGCCTCTATGTTAACTTCTAATATATATATTTATTTAGAAATTATATAATTATATTTACTATTATTAATTATATATGCTAATTATGCATATTTAAAGATATAGAGGATAATGATGCCAGAAATCATGTTCAATGGTCCATCAGGTAGAATTGAGGGACGTTACCACCATAATGAGAATCCAGAATCAAAAATTGTATTGATACTACATCCTCATCCAAAATTTGGTGGGACGATGAATAATCCAATTACCCATAATGCCTACTATACTTTTGTAAAAAATGGTTTTTCTGTTCTTCGATTTAATTTTAGGGGTGTTGGAAAGAGTCAGGGTGAGTATGATGCTGGGATTGGTGAGCTATCCGATGCGGCCTCAGCACTTGATTGGATACAATCCCTCAACAGAGACTCAACTGGATGTTGGGTCGTAGGATTTTCATTTGGAGCATGGATTTCAATGCAGCTGCTTATGAGGAGACCTGAGATTGAATCTTTTATATCTATTGCCCCCCCAGCTAATCTATATGATTTTAGTTTTCTTGCCCCATGCCCATCATCCGGTCTAATTGTAAATGGAAATGACGATTTAGTTGCTCCAAAAGCAGATATTCAAAAGCTAGTTGATAGATTGCAAAATCAAAAAGGTATTCAAATTCATCATTCACTTATTGATAACGCCAATCATTTCTTCGATAATAATATTGAAGAACTAAATGAAGTCATATCAAACTATATTTATACTTCCCTCAAGGAAAACTCTAAATAGATTTTGACGGGTCATAAACTTTACCTCCGCACAACGGTTCCTTTACACCTGTTGTATTAGGGTAAGAAATTGGCTCATTTAGAAGCCTTCTTACAGCTAAAAATCCAAACGCCTCTGCCTCTATAAAATTCGAGTTAAAATTTAGATCCTCTGCGAGTAATATATTTGATTTAGCGTATTTTGCTATTTGCTTAATTAAGAAATTATTTTTACTACCCCCACCACAAATCACAATATTTTTTGGTGTTTCAGAGAAATATTCCAATGACCTAATAATTGCTCTAACTGTAAAAAATGATGCTGTGGCTATTTTGTCTGCTGGGTCACCACTTAATAGTTCAGTATATTTATTAAAATAGTTTCTATCCAGAGACTTTGGAGGGCTAACCTTGAAATAATCATCTTCCATAAACTCCTCAACCAATTGAAAATTTATAACACCAGAACTTGCAATCTCACCTTCCTCATCGATTTGTTTTTTAAATAAAAATCTTACTAAATCGTCTATTATTGCATTACCTGGTCCAATATCAAATGCAATTATTTCTTCATGATTGATATATGTCAAGTTTGATATACCTCCAATATTTAAGATGGCATATGGATGCTCTAGTTGTTTATTAAATTTTGCCTTGTGGTATATCGGTGTTAAAGGTGCACCTTGACCACCATTCAAAATATCAAGAGACCTAAATTCAAATACTACTCTTGTATGGAAGAAATTTGCTAAGGATTGAGGATCACCTATCTGAATTGATACCTTATACGCTGGACTATGATAAACAGTCTGCCCATGATAACCAATTACATCAATCTCTATGCCATTCTTCTCAGCAAAATCAAATATTGGCTTTATTGCCTCAATATTAAAAATTCCAAGAGATCTACTTAGAAAATCAATATCCTCATTGGATTCAACATTACTTTGAAAATTTTCTTGAATTTTTATTAGATCAGCTCTTGTTGAATCGGTGTATTCACTATAGACATTTTGTATAACTTCACAAAACTCATAACCATCCGTTAATATGAGTGATGCATCTATGCCATCCATTGATGTTCCGCTCATTATACCAACAGCGTAAAACTTTTTTGAGTTTATTTTTTCTATCATTTTTATAAAAATGGTTTAGGTATTTAATATTATTTTAATTATTTTCAATTTAGCTAAGAGAATGCCAAATACAACAAAAAAAAAGTATAGCTCAGATCTACTAAATATTCTCAATGAAAGAGGCTTTATTCATCAAACAACTAATGATCACTCAATTGATGATTATTTTAATTCAAATGAGATCATCGGCTATATTGGTTTTGATTTGACAGCGGAAAGTCTTCACGTAGGATCACTACTGCAAATTATGCTTCTTAAATGGCTACAAGACTTTGGTCATAAACCAATAGTTCTTCTAGGTGGGGGAACAACATTAATTGGGGATCCGTCAGGAAAAGATGAAAGTCGTAAAATATTAGATATAAAAAATATTGCGAATAACCAGAGTGGCATTCTAAAAGTTTTTAAAAAATTTCTTAATTTTGATAATGAGAAAATAATAATTGAAAATAATTCAAATTGGCTCACTGATTTAAATTATATCACTTTTCTGAGAGACTTTGGTAAACACTTTACTGTAAACAGAATGCTATCCTTCGACTCAGTAAAGTTGAGGCTTGATAGAGAACAACCTCTCTCTTTTCTTGAATTTAACTATATGCTTTTTCAAGCCTACGATTTTTGGGAGCTAAACAGGCGTCATAATTGTAAATTGCAATTAGGCGGGTCGGATCAATGGGGTAATATTATTAATGGAATAGAATTGATAAGAAGAGTTGATCAAACTGAAGCATTTGCTATTACCACTCCACTAATAACTACGTCATCTGGAAGTAAGATGGGGAAAACATCTGATGGAGCTATCTGGCTGGATGAAGATCTTACGAATCCTCATGAGTTTTGGCAATTTTGGAGGAATACAGATGATAGAGATGTAAATAGATTTTTGAAACTATTCACAACACTACCTTTAGGTGAGATTCAAAAACTCGAAGAATTACAGGGTTCAGAATTGAATGAGGCTAAAAAAATCCTAGCTAATGAAGTTACAAAAAATACTCATGGAGGTGATATTGCCGATCTTGTATATAAATCAGCATTAGAAACATATGAGAAAAAAATTATTTCAGAGAACTTACCATTGTATCACTTAAATAGAAGTGATTTTGTAGATAATATCGGTCTCTTAACTTTGTTGGTTAAGGTTGGTTTTTCCAAATCCAATAGTGATGCAAGAAAATCGATACTAAATGGTGCAATAAAAATTAATGACCAAACAATAACAGATCCATCAGCAGAATTATCAACAACAGAGATCAACAAACTAAAACTATCATTTGGCAAAAAGAAACATTTATTATTAAGTTTAGACTCTTAATTATAATCAAATAAGTCTCTAAATATTCCAGGTGCGACAGTTCCAATTGGGTTTATACTCGAATAAATTGCATCACCAGATTTATCTCTTTCAATTTTAATTGGCGTAGCACTGAGGCAGTTCTCACTCCCACCTGATAGGAGTGGTCCGAACAATGGAATAGAACCAAAAGAGGCGTTAGAGAGATAGTCTGCGCAATAATCACCTTGGAACTTAAATCTACCTGTCACGCTATTGCTTTTACCCTGGAGTTTCAGCCTGTCGGATGGGCCAAATAATTGCATATCATTGACATATATTAATTCATCTTCAATTTGAAATTCAGTTTTTAATAACTTAAACCTTACGTTATATATGTCTGGACGATTTGGGTTTGGTCCAGACTCAGCAAAAATTTTAACTAGGTTTGCATCATCTGAGACCAAGATATCTTCTATACCCATTTGACCGGTCATATTGTTAATATTACGCCCTGTTGCTCTGAGTTGCATATAGCCTTCTTGTGCTTGATTATATATTCCCATAAACCTTAAAAATGCCCCACCATCATCTGTTGTCACCCCTAGATCCACAGGTAAATCTGAGTCGGCACCTCTATAAACTATCTGAATTAATGTATCTTTATTTTGATTAAAATTACCTGCAAGATCCATTTCTTTTATTTTTCCATCATTTAAATTTATTCGCCCATTTATTGAACTAATATCCTCCCCGTTTTTTCCAATAACTTTGTCAATCTCTAAAACATTTAAATTTATATTATTTAAATTAGGAATCGGAATATTTTGATTGGACCTCATGAATATATCACTATCAATGAAGGAAGAAATATCAATTTTGGATGCCTCTAAATAAACATTACCTACACCTTCAGTATCTATTTGCACATCAAATTTTAGGCCCTGTACTTTTGGTGAAGAAAAATTCGTGACTATAAGATTCTTTGCTTTAAAATCAGATGTCGCAAGAAAGTATCCATCTAAAAAAACACTGTCAGAGTCATATAAAAATTTTATATTATAATCTGTCTTTTCTATATCATCTTCAGTCGGAACTTTAGTAAGGATTGAGGTTAATTCGGCCCTTTCATTCACGCCTTTACGCCAATTTAAGGATGGATATTGAGTGATAATATCAGTTAAATTAGCTCTTAATTCCATTTTCTCTATATTGTCCAAATCATTTAGAGGTATTACTATCTTAATATCTGTAGGAACTCTTCCAAATCCACCTATAAACTCACCAAAAAATGGTTGTAAGATATTAATCTCTGTTGGGCTAACACTAGTTGATAAGTTTATCTCCGTGGAGAGGTCGGCATCAAGACTCGTTATAGTTGTAAACTTCGACGCAATCCCTTTATAATTTAATTCCCCATTAGTTTTTATTGTATTATCCCTAAAATCTATTTTTGCATTGGGTATAATCAATGAGTCCTGCTCAGATAAAATATATCGTCCTTCTTCAACAAGAATATTTGCTTCGATTTCAAGATCTTTTGAACTATCCATAGGAATTGGAAATTTAATTACAGAATTAATACTTGCTTGACCTTTTAATTGTTCTTTTTGATTTATTATATCTAAATTATTAAATTGGACTATTTCCAGGTAGGACCACAAATTATTTATATCCGAGTCTAGTTCAAGTGAAAAATTTGCTATTTGGTCTTTGCCCTTACCTAAAATACTTCCTTTAATCGAATTAATATCTATACTTTGGTCATCATCTAAATTCATCTCACCTTTGGACAACTCAATTATTATACTTTGATCTTTAATACCTATATTACCGGTGGCATTATTGATTGGAGGATGTGTATCATAATAGTAGAAGGATGAGTTTTCGAAATCCATGGAGAGATCTGAATCTATGAACTCTCCTGAATCCAAAATCTTGAAAGACCAGAGAACTTCATTTATTTTAGCTTCATTAACGTTACTTTCAAACCATTGCGCAAAATTAAGGCTATCAATATTGTTGATTAAACTTTTGATATCTATCGCATTAGCATTAGAGAGTAAAAGTTTATATTCTTGGTAATCAATCCTCTGTGTATTGGTGATAAGAATTTCTCCCTCACCCATTTGACCAGAAAATTCCCCAAATATAATATTACCATTGTTTAAGTTAATATTTAGATTTAAATCCGAATTTTCAATTATAGAATTCTTATCTTTTTCAATAGTGAGATTCGTCAATGTTGTATCTATTTCAAATACATTACCTAATTCATTATAGTTTAAATATAGAGCGCCCTTACTTTTTACATTATATCCATCCTGTTCTAAGACTAACTCATTTATATTAAAAGCTTGGTCAGCACTATTATATGCACTGCTTATATATGCATCTTCTATTTCCAGGATATCAGTTTTTGAATATGGAAGACTAATTTTCATTGCACCCTGACTTACATTTAAATCTAGTGTTGAGTCAGTTATTCTTCCAAGATTATTAATATTCGCATTCAACCGACCCGATAGAGCCCCATTATAAAACGTATTTAAACCAATCTTTTCTGATGGATATATGAAATTATCTGGAATCAGGTTTTTAAATGTAATATCTATATTCGTAAGAGCAGAGTCTGAATTATTATTGATTGATATGCCCACTCCCAACTCATCTTCTGTCTTATTCATCGGATACGTAACCACCAAATTTCTAGATTGATCATCTGAAAGAAAATTGATTTGCAAATTATTAAAATTGATATTGTTTTCAAAAGAACTTATTCCAATAGTGGCATCTTTTAATGCTAAGGAACTAAAAAGATTCAAAAAACTATTTAGTTCATTATCAGACTTTGATGAGAGTAATGAATGTAAATATCTGAAATATATCTGATAAAAATGGTCTTTAACTGGGAGCTCATTTTCAATATCAAAACTGATACTTTGACTAATCTGACCACCCTCAATTACTTGCTCCCCCTTATCATCTGCAACCATTAGACTCTCAATAACTTGCGACTTATCTAAATTTATATTTATTCTGGGCCTAATAACACTAACGTCGCTCTTAAGATGACCTCCCGTAAATAAGTTCGATAAAGATCCCAAAGCATAAGTTATAATCTGATTCTCAATAATTACAGTCGGAGTTTCAATTGACATAATATTTTTATGATCATAGAAATTAACATTCTTAAAATACAAAAGTACCTGTCCTTCAGGAGTTTTAGACATCTCCAGTGCATCGGCTTCAATTGAGTAGAGATCGCTATCATTAAGGATATCGAAAACATAGCTCTTGATAAGGCTTAGGTCGAGATTACCTCTATCAAGTTTTGAGTTTAACCATGTATTTGCTCCTAGAAGAGCTATGACCACAATGATAAAGAGGATTATGATTGAGTATAAAAGGAATTTAAAAATAGATTTAACTGACATTAGTTACTTTTTGCCTTTTTATTTCACTATTTATTTTACAATAATGAAGTGAAATCTTGTAAAAATATAATAGTATAATAATATATACTTTAAATATAAATATTTAGTTATCTTATAATATATAAAATAAACATTGGAGCATGCTTATGTTGAAACCAGGTGACCAAGCTATAGATTTTAATATGCAAATTGATGACGGGAGCTATATAACCCTAAATTCATTCCCAAATAGAAATATTGTCTTATATTTTTATCCTAAAGATGATACACCCGGCTGCACAATAGAAGCTATTGATTTTACAACTCAAAAACAAGCATTTGAGGATTGTGGTACCACTATAATCGGTGTATCTGCAGACTCCATAGCCAAACATAAAAAATTTATCGAGAAACATCAATTAGATATCATACTTGCATCTGACGAAAGTAAGTCAGTATGCCAGGATTATGGCGTCTGGATTGAGAAAAGTATGTATGGAAAGAAATTTATGGGTATTAACAGAGCAACTATTCTAATAAATAAAGATAAGAAGGTAATACAATCATGGTACAAGGTAAGTGTTAAAGGTCATGTCGACGAAGTCTTGGAATTAGCAAAAAATATCGAAAATTAGATCGCCTTTGTTAGCGCCGCCTCTAAGAAAATGTCGATGTCCCCATCCAGTACATTATCGGGGTTCGAAGACTCGACCTGCGTTCTAGTATCTTTAACCTGCCTATAAGGATGAAGAACGTATGATCTTATTTGATGACCCCACCCAATATCAGTTTTCTCCATATTAGCGGCCGATGCCGCCTCTTCTCTAATTTTAATCTCATTTTCATATAGTTTGGCTTTTAGCATATTCCAAGCTGTATCTTTATTTCTATGTTGAGATCTTTCATTTTGGCATTGCACTACAATACCAGATGGGATATGCGTTATTCGTACAGCACTATCAGTTGTGTTAACATGTTGTCCGCCGGCTCCACTTGCTCTATATGTATCTATTCTAACATCTGACTCTGAAATATTAATTTCAACTTTATCATCTATAATTGGGTATATATTTATCGATGCAAAACTCGTGTGCCTTCTAGAGTTTGAGTCGAATGGAGAAATTCTCACAAGTCTATGAACACCACTTTCTTTTTTAAGCCAGCCATAAGCAAATGGACCAGTTATAGAAATAATTACACTTTTTATACCCGCCTCTTCGCCATTATGTAAATTAATGGTCTGTATCTTATATTTCTTTTTTTCTGCCCATTTGATATACATACGTAGAAGCATTTCCGCCCAATCTTGACTCTCCGTTCCACCAGCTCCCGAGTGAATTTCTAAGAAAGCATCGTTTCCATCAGCTTCACCTGATAATAAAGTTTCAATGTATTTTGTTTGAATCTGTCTATTAAGATCAAAAATATTCTCTTCTAGTTCATTGAGCATTGATAGATCTTGTTCTTGGGATGACAAATTATATAATTCATTCAAATCATCAAAAGAACTTTTTAAATCATTATAAGATGATAAATTTTGATCTAAAATTTGTCGCTCTTGCATTATTTTTTTTGCATTCTCTTGATTATCCCAAAAACCTTTACTCTCAATTGTCAGGTTTAATTCTTCAATTTTATCTGATGCTTTTTCTAATTCAAAGACCCCTCCAAATTTTATCCAGCATATTATTTATATCATTTGTTGTTTTTTTTAAGTCAAAATCCATAATTCCTCTCAGTATTGATTAAAAAAATTCTAAAACACCATTGCTTCCAACATTAAATATATTACCTGTGTCTTTATTGATTTCAATAAGTTTCACATTATCCGGAATTAAGTAGTCTTTCAACTCTTCTTCTTGCATTATATTTATTAGTGGGTTTATGATTTTTTCGTTAAAATCCGCCAAGAAGTTGTCCTTTTGTAAATACGCCTCTCCCCTTATAATAACACCAACTAATATATCAGCTGAAAATGCCATTATGAACATATCATCATTGATTTGGCTACTAAATGAACAATCCCTTGAGAGAAAGTATGTTTTATCTTGATCTACACTTTTGTTATCAAATGTACATAATAAACTCTTAATTTTGAATGACAATTTTTCATCCACTACTCTTCTTTTATTGTTAACTGGCTTATAAATAATATCTGTTTCTTTATTAGTAACTTTATCTATGTAAGATAGTTCATGAAAAATTCCATTATTAATTAGAGGCATCAAAAGTAAAATAATTTGTTCTAAATTTATATTCATCTCACTCTTATCATCTATTATTATTTCATTTTTTAAAAAATCCTCGGATGACAAATATTCTCTTATAAAAGAGTTTCCGATATATAAATAATCACTGGGAAGAGTGCTGCTGTTATTGAATAAGTCTCTAACGGACATAAGTTTAGCGGGTGAAACGCCCAGTTCATCGCTTACTAATAATTTTGTGTTTAATTGAAAATCAGATTTTAACATACCTGAGAAGTAAAGTGGTTTTAGTATATTGTTATATCGTCTCATATTAAAAGTTTTGCGAGCAGGCTCATTTTTTTTATGTCTATAGTCTATTATTCTTCTACCTGTTATTGGTGATATCAGCAATAGTTCAATATCTAAATAATTTTGCGATTCAGAGCTGTAATCATATGATTTTAGGAAATTGTCAACTGATGATTTTAAGTATTGTGTTGCTTCATAATTAATTGAGGTCTGATAATTCAACTGCCCTTCACTTCCAGTACTCTGATTCAACTTTGAGTTTGACTCTTTCTTAATTTTAGCGATTAATGCTTCGTCTATATTTGCATCAATCTTATTATTAATTATTTCTGTATAAACAATTGGATATGTTTTAATTATTTGAGCAACCGATTTAGTAATGAATTCATTCTCTGCCATTCGATCTAAAACCCAATCTCTTCTCTCTTTTATTCCATCATAATTTGATGATGGATCATAATTACTTGGGGCTTTCGGGAGAGCTGCTAGAAAAGCAAACTCTTCAATATTAAGATCTTCTAGACTTTTATTAAAATATGCTTCTGATGCTGCTACAACGCCATAAACACCTCTACCTAAATAAATCTCGTTCAGGTACATTTCTAAAATCTTCTCCTTCGACAGGAAATTCTCTATTTTATTTGCAAGTATTATCTCTTTTACTTTTCTTGTTACAGTTCTTTTATTATCCAGAATTAAATTCTTAACTAATTGTTGAGTTATTGTTGATGCCCCAATAAGCCTATTTTCATCATTTAAAATTATATAACTATATAGATTTTGACCAGCTGCTCTGAATATCCCAACTAAATCAAGACCGTTATGACTATAAAAATTCTTATCCTCGGCTGAAATAAATGCTTTTTTTAATAAATCTGGTATATTTTTATGGTTTATAAAGAGCCTGTATTGATCATATTCTTCATGTATTACAAATCCATCATCAGAAAAATATCGTGTTAAGCTTGGAGATTGTCTCTCTATTAAATCCTTGTACTCAGGTAAACTACGCGAAATATCTGTGTAAATGTATACAATAAATATACTAAGAAAAAATGCAGAATATATAAAAAAATTAAATGTTATTGCTATTAATCTTAATTTCAATGATAAATCCTCATCTTTTAAATAAAATTTTCTATAAGTTTCATTTTATATTCAATTATAGCGACTATCGCTTATGTGAATTTTCTTGCTAAATAGTAAAGTTTATACCAATATAATATATATTAACGGATAAGAACAAATATATACTAAATTTATTTAATTAAGAATTTTATGATGACTGATATTATTACAATTACAAGAGCCAATATGTGGATCAAATCAAATCGTCATCAAGAAATTAATTTTCAAAAAGAATTATGGCCATCTATGTATAATGTGATCGATAAAAAATATTGTAGCGATGGCAGAAAAATCAAAAGGAATAAAAAATGCCTGACAAAATGCTCATCGATGCAAATCATGATGAGGAAACAAGAGTTATTGTGCTCAATAACGAAGGAAAAGTACACGAATTTGATATAGAAGCGAAAGATAACAGCCAGATTAGAGGCAATATATATTTGGCAAAGGTAACCAGGGTTGAACCCTCTCTTCAAGCAGCTTTTGTTGAATATGGTGGAAATCGCCATGGATTTTTGGCTTTTAGTGAGATCCACCCAGATTATTATCAAATACCCAAATCAGAAAGAGATAAACTGCTGAATGAATCTACTGTTCAACAGACTGAAGCTGTCGCTTCATCCGATGATGACATATCCCAAGAGATATCAAAATCACGTTCTACTCAAACCGAAGAGGAAAATCAAGATCTTGAACCTGATGCTGCAAACGACGAAGTTCCAAAAAGAACTAGCCATTTCAGAAAAAGATATAAAATACAAGAGGTTATTAAAAAAAGACAAATCATACTTGTTCAAGTAACTAAAGAAGAAAGAGGTAATAAAGGCGCAGCTATCACCACACATATATCACTTGCAGGCAGGTACTGTGTTCTAATGCCGAATACCGCCAGAGGTGGTGGAATTTCTCGAAAGATATCTGATATTAAAACAAGGGGGAAACTTAAAGAGTCTATCAAAGATCTCTCCATTCCAGACGGAATGGGAGTAATTATTAGAACGGCAGGTGCGCAGCGTACAAAGACAGAAATTAAAAGAGACTTTGAATACCTCACACGTCTGTGGCAGACTATTAGAAGCCTAACCTTAAACTCCTCTGCCCCGGCGCTCATCTATGAGGAAGGTAGTTTGGTTAAAAGATCAATCAGAGATTTATACAATAAAGATATCGAAGAAATAGTCATATCTGGAGAAAATGCCTTTGAAGAAGCAAAAAACTTTATGAAAATGTTGATTCCAAGTCACGTAAAATTTATAAAGAAATACATTGACCCAACTCCCCTTTACATTAAATATAATGCAGAGTCTGAGTTAAATAATATGTTTCTTACAAATGTCAAGCTTCCATCAGGTGGATATATAGTTATTAATCAGACTGAAGCATTAGTAGCAATTGACGTAAACTCTGGCCGATCAACGAGAGAACATAATATTGAAGATACCGCACATAGAACAAATCTAGAAGCATCAGATGAGATTGCCCGTCAATTGAGGCTTCGGGACCTTGCAGGCCTTGTCGTAATAGACTATATCGATATGGAAGAGAGGAGAAATAATAGATCTGTAGAAAAAAGAATTAAAGAGGCATTAAAATACGATAGAGCGAGAATTCAAGTCGGTCATATAAGTCAGTTTGGACTTCTTGAAATGTCACGGCAAAGAATGAGATCTTCTGTAATGGAGTCCGCAATGCGAACCTGTCATTATTGTAAAGGTGTTGGGAGAATAAATTCTATTAGTTCTCAATCTGTTCAGGTATTAAGAGCTGTAGAGGAAGACATAATCCAAAATGGAAGGAATAATATTAATCTTAGTGTAGGAGTAGATTTATCAAATTATTTACTAAACTCAAAAAGAAAAGATATTTATCAAATAGAAGATAAATACAACATCTCAATTACTATAGTGGTATCCAATACTATCAACGAGGATATATATATCATAGCTCATGAAATGCTAGATGAAACCATAGAAAAAAATGAACCCTCAGCAATAAGCATTGATACAGTTTATGAAAATGACTCCGACGAAAAAGATGGTGCAAAAAAAATTAAGAATAAAAAAAATTCATTATCAGGATCTAGGAATCGTAAAAAGAGTTCGAAGCCATCAACATCTACTTCTAAAATTCAAAAGAGTGAATTAGAAAAAGATGAAATTAAAATTGAAGAAAAGAAGCCTTCTTTAAAAAATGCTGATACTAGAAAAAAACCAGAGTCGAAGAAAAAAGAAATAAAAAAAACACCACAAGCATCTCCTGATAAGAAAAAATCCGTGAAGAGTCCTACCCAAAAGGATACTGAAGCAAAAAAGAAAATTGTTCCTGTTAAGAAAAAAGTTGTTGCTGAAAAAAAATTGAGTAAAGAGCTTCCAAAAGAAGATCAAAAAACAGGATGGTGGGATGATTAAGGACTAGTGTTATTTGTTTATATACCGTAAATTGATATTCTATATTGTTATCATCTTTTTGTTCTCATCAGATATAAATGCGAGATCAATAATTGTAGATGCTGAAATAGATAATCTACTAAATCAATATGCATCAGAACTCTATGAAGTATCAGCTCTGAATACTGAAGAGATTGAAATATACGTTGTTTTAGACCCATCAATAAACGCGTCAGTTACACCAAAAGGTAAAATCTTCATAAATACTGGATTAATAATGGAATCAGATACTCCAAATCAAGTTAGCTCAATTATAGCTCACGAGATGGGACATGTGATAAATAATCATCATATTACAAGAAGGATTGAGTCTCAAATTATGAGTAAAAACCAAATTATTGCTCAAATAATTGGAATTGGAGCTGGAGTATCTGGAGCATTATCAGATTCCAATGCTATGGTTGATATTGGAACTGGTATTACACTTGGTGGAAATAAAATAGCTACGAGAGAATTTTTAAAATATTCTAGACAACAAGAATATGAAGCAGATATGGCAGCCGTTAGACTAATGGAATCCTCAGGGCAATCATCAAAGGGTTTATTAGAAGTTTTTCAAAAAATTAGAGCTAGCTCACGAGTATATGGAGATGAGTTAAATAGATTAGATTTAACTCATGATCTCCCCGAGGAAAGGATTAATTTACTTGAAATAAAAATTTCAGAACAAAAGAGTTTTAAAAAAGTTGATAGCCAAGAATTAATACATAAGCATAACCTAGTAAAAGCAAAATTAATTGGTTATCTGGGTTTAAGAGATAATTATGATGTAGGTTCATTATATAGTAAATATATTAATGCTATTCGTTACTACCAAAAAGGTAAGTTAGATTTGGCTGAGTCAGCAATGACTGATATAATTGAAATTGAAGAGTCTCCTTATTTCTTCGAATTCTTAGCACAAATTTATAGGGATAAATTTGAATTTGAGAAATCACTAGAATATATTGAAAAGTCAATAAACTCTCTCTCTATTCGTGATCCACAAATAGAGATGCTTTATGCAGATATATTGATTAACATTGGTGATACCAAAAGCATCCTAAAAGGAATCGATATTTTAGAGTCATCTTCAATTAATACAATTATGAGACCAAAAATTCACTGGCAATTGTCTAAAGCATATTATGAAATTGATAATATTTCGAAGGCTGACTTGAATATTGCAAAATATTATTCATTAATTGGCGACCTTGACAGCGCAAAAAGATTTTCAGAGAGAGCAAAACAGGGGCTTAAATATTCGAGCCCTGATTGGTTGGCAGCAGATGATATTCAAAATATCAACTGATAATTTCAATAATTAATTTAAATTTAATTAATTTTAGGCTTTAATATAATCATGAATAAAGATGACAAGATTATTATCATTAATGGACCAAATTTGAATTTATTGGGGACTAGGGAGCCTGAGTTTTACGGTATTAAAACTCTAGATAATATTAAAGAAGATTGTACTGTGATTGCAAAGTCCCTAGGTGTTAATTTAGAATTCCATCAATCTAATGACGAAAGCGATATTATAAACTGGATCCAATCCGCAGCAGAAAAACATGGTTTAATTATTAATGCAGGTGCATACACACACACATCCATTGCCATTCATGATGCCCTCAAATCTTCAAATTCTCCAGCTATTGAAGTTCACATTTCGAATATCCACAAAAGAGAAGAATTTCGTCACAAATCCTATTTATCATCCGTTGTTGATGGTATAATTGTTGGGTTTGGTGACTATGGCTATGAACTTGCAATACATGCATTAATTAAAATAATAAAATCAAGGACCTAAAATCATGACAAAAAAAGTAATTAGTGAAATTGAATTAATTAATGAAATTGCATCTATTGTAAAAAGTGAAAATTTATCCGAAGTTGAGATTGAAAAAGATGGCATCAGAATCAAAGTACAAAATCAAAATAGCGAAACAAAACAAGCGTTACAATACGTATCAAATCCTGTGACTCAACAGCCAGCAATTGCGCCAGCACAGGCGTCAGCTATTGAAATAAAAGCTGAACAAAGCTCTGTAAATGATCCGGCGGACTCCGGTCAAAAATCTTATATAAAATCACCAATGGTGGGCACATGTTATTTATCACCTGAGCCAGGAAGTAAGCCATTTGTTAGCATTGGTAGTAAAATCAATAAAGGTGACCCAATTATAATTATAGAAGCTATGAAAACTTTTAATACTATCCCAAGTACAGAATCAGGTGTCGTGAAGAGTATTCTTGTTGAAGAGGGCCAACCCATTGAGTTTGGACAAAATATAATAGAAATTGAATGACTAAACTATTTGATAAAGTCCTAATTGCTAATCGAGGGGAAATTGCTCTCAGAATTCAACGGGCATGCAAGGAAATGGGTATAAAGACAGTTGCTGTTCACTCAACAGCAGATAGTGGTGCAATGCACGTAAAACTTGCTGATGAGAGTGTTTGTATAGGATCTCATCAGGCAAAAGATAGCTATTTAAATATTCCTGCAATTATTTCTGCTTGTGAAATAACAGGTGCCGAGGCAGTTCATCCCGGTTATGGGTTCCTATCAGAAAATGCGCATTTTGCTGAAATACTTGAAGCTCATGGGATAACCTTCATTGGACCAACCTCTGATCATATTAAAACAATGGGAGATAAAATTGTTGCAAAGGAGACCGTCGCCAAATTAGGTATTCCTGTAGTTCCGGGATCGGATGGCAAGATTAATGACATTAAACATGCTAAAAAGATAGCAGTTCAAATTGGTTATCCGATTCTCATTAAAGCCTCTTCCGGTGGTGGAGGAAAAGGTATGAAAATTGCAAATAGCGAATCCGATATCGAAGAAGCTTATAATCTAGCAAAGTTCGAAGCAAAAGCATCTTTTGGTGATGATACAATATATATTGAAAAGTACCTTAATGCTCCAAGGCATATTGAAATTCAAGTTTTTGGTGATAAATATGGAAATGCCATTCATTTGGGTGAGAGAGATTGCTCTCTCCAAAGAAGAAACCAAAAAATTCTTGAAGAGGCTACTTCGCCAGTGATTGATGAAAGTCAGAGGGACTCAATTGGGAATATAGCCTCAAGTGCAATCTCTAATTTAAACTATCTTGGTGCAGGTACAATAGAATTCCTCTATCAGGATGATCAATTTTATTTCATTGAAATGAATACGCGATTACAAGTCGAACATCCAATAACTGAATTAATAACTGATTGTGACCTAGTGAAAGAGCAGATAAAGGTTGCTGCAGGAGAGAAATTATCATTCAAACAGTCAGATCTTTCAATCAAAGGTCATGCAATTGAATGTCGAATAAATGCAGAAAATCCTGAGAACTTTTCTCCGTCAGCGGGTCAGATTACGGCCTACCATCCTGCAAGTGGCCCAGGGGTTAGAGTTGATAGCGCAGTATACGCAGGATATCATATACCTCCGTTTTACGATAGCATGATTGGTAAACTAATTGTTTATGGAAAAGATCGACCAGGTTGCCTCTCCCGACTAAATAGAGCACTTGATGAATTTGTGATAGAGGGTGTTGAAACAACGCTTCCTCTATTCAAAAGATTAATATCAAATGATGATATAATCTCTGGTAATTATAATATACATTGGCTTGAAAAATTTCTTAAATAAGCGAATTAGCCGTTGTAAATATTGTTAACAATAATATCTTTTTCATCATTACATCTTAATAATTTAAATTCATAGTATGGATTTTGAGGATCAATATTAAGATTTCGTTTTATAAGGTATAATACAATATTTTCAGATTCTTCTATTCTATTCTCATAAATGTGTTCAAGAGTTATATTAGTTACAAAGTCTTGATCCTTGTCCATAATTTTAAAGCATGAATTAACCTTGATATTAAAGTTTTTGAAGGAGATTGAAGACTTAGCTGGTATTTTAAATATAGCCCTCTCCTTGGTTAATTTATTAAATACAAGCACTTCAGCGTTAATGTATTTTTTAATTATAATTTGCGCATTAACAGAATCATTATGATAAATGAATAGAAAAACAAAAAGAATAAATAAATAAGCTCTTATCAAGCTAAAAGATTTTATATTACATTGAACCAAAAACTGCCTCTCCTAACAGTCCAATTAAATCGATGGATCCTTGGGTAAGTTCTATTGACTCTCCGTCTTCCAACATTGTCTCTGATCCACCAGGTTCAATCATAATGAAATAGCCCCCTAATAGACCTTCTGCACTTATTTTAGCGCTACTATCAGACGGTATTTTAATATTATTATCAATCTGCATAGTTACAATTGCATCATAAAATTCAATATCTAATTCCTGTTTTGAAACTGATCCAATTTTGATACCTGATAATCTAACATCGGCTCCAGTAACAAGGCCTGAGACTTGGGTAAATGATGCATTTAATTCATATGAATTTGAATTACTTTTTTGACCAGATGTATTATAAGCATAATAAAAAAATATTATTGCTATTAAAATAACCATAAAACCAATAATACTCTCAAAAAGATTATTTTTCATTTTTCATTCTCACTTGAAGATGGATCCCAACTTATATAATGTTTATTCTCACTTTGCGTTTTACTGGTATTTGAAAGGCTACCCGGAGGCTTGTATGCAAGATCTGTTCCCGTTAAATTTGGAAGGTGATTCTTATGCCAAGATTTTTTTTGTATCTCGTTATTTGGTACACTATCAGTTACGTGATGTAGCCAAGAATGCCAAGCAGCAGGAACTTTTGATGAATCAGCGTAACCGTTGTAAATTACCCATCTCTTTACTCCCTCATTTTTTTTTGTAGTATAGTAAATATTACCAAAATCATCTTCTCCGACCATAGCTCCGTATAGTGAAGTATGAATTCGTGTTGAGAGTGTTTGTCTATTCCACCAGGTAAAAATCTCTTTAATAAATTTTAACATAGTTTTATGTTCTTAATAAATATAATAATCATGTTACAACGTGAAAGAATCAAGTTACTTTCATATAATCAATAACAAATTTTAATCAAAACATATAGTTTTTTATTTGTTCTGTAAAAAAAACTGTTTTTTTTAAACATGTTTACAATTCGGTAATAATCTACATGTAGTATGTCACGCATGTCCAGATAATACTATTGGTTGTTATTGTGCATAAAAACAAAACTTTGTTAAAAAGTTAAAATAATTCAAAATATATATAGACATATATATCAAAGGAACTAAATTAAAAAGTCTGCGCTTATAAAGAAGAAAGAGGAATTAAGATGAAAATAACTAGATGTTTTACTAAAGAAAATGAATCACCATACAGCAACATAAAATTTATAAAAACTTCTAGTCAAATAAAGAATCCTGATGGTTCAGTTGTGTTTAAACTTGATGATCTTGAAGTCCCAGATAGTTGGAGTCAGGTAGCGGCTGATATAATTGCTCAAAAATACTTTAGAAGAGCGGGAGTTCCTCAAGAAACAAAAAAAATTGAAGAAAATGATGTTCCAAGTTGGCTATGGAAAAGTGTTCCCGCGACAAAAAATACAAAATTGGGGTCAGAAACAAGTTCAAAACAAGTATTTGATAGACTTGCAGGTACATGGACGTATTGGGGTTGGAAAGGTAAATATTTCGATACAGAAAATGATGCAAAAAATTATTTTGATGAGTTAAGATTTATTCTAGCCTCACAAATGTGTGCTCCGAATAGTCCTCAATGGTTTAATACTGGTTTGAATTGGGCTTATGGAATAGATGGCCCAGGACAAGGTCATTTCTATGTTGATTATCAAACAAAAAAACTAACAAAATCTGACTCAGCATATGAACATCCACAACCGCATGCCTGTTTTATTCAATCAGTAGAGGATGACCTTGTTAACGAGGGTGGCATTATGGATCTTTGGACAAGGGAAGCAAGATTATTCAAATACGGCTCAGGAACAGGGTCAAACTTCTCGAAAATCAGAGGAGACGGAGAGAACCTCTCTGGTGGTGGAAAATCATCTGGTATGATGAGTTTTTTAAAAATAGGAGATAGATCTGCTGGAGCTATTAAATCTGGAGGAACAACAAGAAGAGCAGCAAAAATGGTTGTTGTTGATATCGACCATCCTGACGTTGAAGAGTTTATTGACTGGAAAGTGAAAGAAGAGAAAAAAGTTGCAGCTCTTGTAACAGGCTCAAAAATTTGTGCTAAACACCTTAACTTAATTCTTAAAGCTTGTGTAAATTGTGAAGGGTCAGATAATGACTGTTATGACCCAAAGAAAAATCCAGCCTTAAAGAAAGAAATTTTAGCAGCAAGGAAACTGCATGTCCCAGAAAATTACATAAAAAGAGCAATTCAATTTGCTGAGCAGGGCTATACGTCTATGGCATTTGAAACATATGATACGGATTGGGATTCTGAGGCTTACTTGACTGTATCTGGACAAAATTCTAATAATACTGTTCGGTTATCTGATGATTTTATTCATGCATTAAAAGATGATGCTGATTGGCATTTAACATCAAGGAAAGATAATTCAACTGTAAAGACACTGAAAGCATCAGAACTATGGGAACAAATTGGCTATGCTGCATGGGCTTCAGCTGATCCAGGTATTCAATTTCACACTACTATAAATGATTGGCATACTTGCCCAGAAGGTGGGCCAATCAGAGCCTCAAATCCTTGCTCAGAATATATGTTTCTAGATGATACAGCATGTAATTTAGCCTCAATAAACCTTATTAAGTTTCGAAATTCAAATGGGACACTTAAAACAAATGAATTCACACATACCGTTCGCTTGTGGACTATGGTATTAGAAATATCTGTAATGATGGCTCAGTTCCCATCAAAAAATATTGCTAAGTTGTCTTATGAGTACAGGACTTTAGGTCTTGGTTATGCCAATATAGGTGGATATCTAATGACAAGCGGTATAGCTTATGACTCAGACAAAGCCAGAGCTATATGTGGAGCAATATCTGCTTTAATGACAGGTATTTCCTACAAAACCTCAGCAGAAATGGCAAAAGAACTAGGACCATTCCCAAATTATGAGAAAAACGCAAAGCATATGCTGAGAGTTATATCAAACCACGCCAATGCAGCTAACGGTAACATTTCTGATTATATTGGGCTATCGACCTCCCCTGTTCCGCTTGACCATAAAAATGTTGATGACTCAGATCTGCTTACAGCCGCAACACAATCTTGGACTGATGCATATGATTTAGGTAAAAAATATGGGTATAGAAATGCGCAAACAACTGTCATTGCACCCACCGGAACTATTGGATTGGTCATGGACTGTGATACTACTGGAATAGAGCCCGACTTTGCTCTTGTGAAGTTTAAGAAACTAGCGGGTGGTGGTTACTTTAAAATTATTAATAGAGCAGTACCTGATGCCCTAAAAACGCTCGGATATGGGGATAATGCAATCAATAATATAGTTGATTATGCTGTCGGATTAAATACCTTAAAAAATGCACCTGGTATAGACCATATGAAACTATCAAATAAAGGTTTCGAAAAACAACAACTAGAAGTAATAGAACAACAACTTGAAAACGCATTCGATATAAAGTTTGTTTTTAACAAATGGACATTGGGTGAAGATTTTTGCAAAAATGTACTAAAAATAAGTGATGAGCAACTAAATGACTTTTCATTCGATCTTCTATCTCACATAGGGTTCTCAGAAAAAGATATTCTTGATGCAAATATATATTGTTGTGGAGCAATGACAATTGAAGGTGCACCAAGTATAAAAGATGAGCATCTGAATGTATTTGATTGTGCCAATCCATGTGGTCGTACAGGTAAAAGATCACTATCTGTTGATAGCCATATTCTAATGTTATCAGCGGCTCAACCATTTATCTCTGGTGCAATATCAAAAACTATTAATATGCCTAATACGGCATCGGTAGATGATTGTAAGAATGCATATCTCAAATCATGGGAATTAGGACTGAAAGCTAATGCCTTATACAGGGATGGTTCTAAATTATCTCAGCCTCTTAATGCTCAGATATTAGAAGATGAGAGTGATGAGGAAGATGAAGTTACTCACGATATACCTGAAAATACAGTAGATAGAATTATTGAAATTGCTGCCCAAAGAGAAAGAGAAAAACTTCCTCATAGAAGGAAAGGATATACACAAAAAGCTGTAGTTGGAGGGCATAAAGTATACCTAAGAACCGGTGAGTATGATGACGGAAGAATTGGTGAAATATTTATAGATATGCATAAAGAAGGTGCTGCCTTCCGATCTCTTATGAACAACTTTGCAATAGCAATTTCATTAGGTCTTCAATATGGAGTGCCACTTGATGAATTTGTCGATAGTTTCACTTTCACGAGATTTGAACCTGCGGGACTTGTGCAGGGTAATGATACAATTAAAAATGCAACTTCCGTTCTCGATTATATTTTCAGAGAACTTGCAATATCATACCTTGAAAGAAACGACTTAGCTCATGTTGACCCAAATACCATATCACCCGATACAATTGGAAACCCAGAACATGACCATCAACCAGCTCCAGCTAATAAGTATATTAGTACTGGTTATGGAAGAAGTAAGAATGATAATCTATTCATTTTACCCTCAGCAGACCTTCAGTTAACTGGGACCAATGATATATTAACTCCAACTTCCTCAAGCGTTAGTGTCAGCGAGCCAAACCTTGGAGAAAATACAAAAACGGAAGCTTTAATAGATACAAACTTAATTGAAAAGAATGACTTAATTAATGAAGCCAGAATAAAAGGTTACGAAGGAGTTTCTTGTGATGAGTGTGGTAACTTTACAATGGTTAGAAATGGTACTTGTCTAAAATGTGATACGTGTGGATCTACAAGCGGTTGTAGTTAAAACTGAGTGTAAATATACTGAATAGTTTCACTATCAAGTTTTCTTTCTTCTTGTACTTGCATGCCCCTTTCTTCCATATATATTTTAATATTCTGGATTGTACTTAAGCCATCTATCAAGGGTTGACCGTTTTTCATATATTGGTTCATCTTTATAGACAAATAAAATTGAGTATAAAAGAATTCATCAAAAACTAACTTATAGACTCTTTGCCCACCTGCGACTGCTATTTTTTTCGGATAAGAACTATACAAATTAATAATCTTTTCTAGTGAAATATCCAATGGATTAAAAAAGCATAAATCACTATTTTCAAAATAGTAATCTCTTATCTTTGAAGTAGGTATTAATCGCTTCCTCTTTTTTTGATGGAAATATTCGTAACTATTTCTTCCAAGAATCACAAGATCTGATTCATCTAGGTCCTTCTGAAAGAGTTCCCAATCTTTGTTAGATATTAGTGACTCTGGCATAATACCATTACTATCTGCAATACAGCAATCACGTGAAATAATTGCGTGACCAATTACGACTAAATTTTGCTGATTATTTTTTTTCAATTGATCTGATCGATAAATCTTTTAACTGCATATGATTCACAGATGAAGGTGCTCCCATCAATAAATCTTCCGCCTGTTGATTCATTGGAAACATTGTTACTTCACGGAGGTTTTCTTCGTTCGCTAGGAGCATTACAATACGATCAATTCCTGGAGCTATCCCTCCATGTGGAGGAGCCCCATATTTTAATGCATTATACATACCAGAAAATTTCTCTTCTAATATTGACTTATTGTAACCGGCAATCTCAAACGCCTTCTCCATAATTTCTGGTACATGATTCCGAATAGCACCGGATGACAACTCTATCCCATTACATACTATATCATATTGAAAGGCTAAAATATCGAGAGGGTTTTTAGACTCAAGGGCTTCTAAACCACCCTGAGGCATAGAAAAAGGATTATGAGAAAACTGATAGCCTTTAGTTTCGTCATCAACTTCAAACATAGGATAATCAATAATCCAACAGAACTTATATTTTTTATCGTCAATAAGCTCCAATTGTTCGCCAATTTTATTTCTAGCTTTACCGGCAAAATCATAAAATTTTGATGGAACGCCGCAAACAAAAAATACAGAATCATTATCTTTTAAATTCAAATCTTTTTTTAATTTTTGAACCTTTTCATCGCCAATATTTTTTGCGACGGGCCCCATACCACCGCCATCTTTGAAGAAAATATATCCAAGTCCCGGTTGCCCTTCACCCTGAGCCCATGAATTCATACGGTCACAAAAAGCCCTACTCCCTCCACCAGGTGCGGGTATTGCCCAGACCTCTGATTTATCATACCACTCCCTTTTATCAGATGATTTATCTAGTATATCAGCGAAGATTTTAAAGCCAGATTTTTCAAAAATATCACTAACATTTGACATTTCAATTGGTATTCTCAAATCAGGTTTATCAGATCCGTATTTCTTAAGTGCTTCCATAAATGGTATTTTTGGAATAATGGTATCCACTTCCATATCTTTTGCAAACTCTTGGAATACTCCCACAAGAACAGGCTCAATGGCGCTAAATACATCTTCTTGGGTTACAAAACTCATTTCAACATCTAATTGATAAAATTCTCCAGGGGATCTATCAGCACGAGCATCTTCATCCCTAAAACATGGTGCTATTTGAAAATACCGATCAAAGCCTGCTATCATTATCAATTGTTTGAATTGCTGTGGAGCCTGAGGAAGGGCATAAAATTTACCGGGATGGAGTCTAGATGGAACTAAAAAATCTCTAGCACCCTCTGGGCTTGAGGCCGTTAAAATTGGAGTCTGGTATTCCGTAAAATTTTCTTCAAGCATCCTTCTTCTAATAGATTGAATAATATTAGATCGAAGAACAATATTATTGTGTATTGTTTGCCGCCTAAGATCAAGAAAACGATATTTTAGCCTAATATCTTCAGGATAATCCGGCTCACCAAAAATCGGTAGCGGTAATTCTTCAGCTTTCGATAAAATTTCTATATCTTTAATAAATAATTCAATTTCGCCAGTTGGTAGAGATGAAATAGATTTATCAACGTTTATAGTTTCATCTATTCGAGCTTTGACAGTTCCAGTAAGACAAACAACCCATTCTGATCTAATAGTTTCAGCCAAATTAAATGTATCAGTCCCCGGTTCAACAACACATTGTGTAATACCGTAATGATCCCTTAAATCAATAAAAAGTAAACCACCATGATCACGGATCCTATGAACCCAGCCTGATATTCTAACATCTTGTCCAATATTACTGGATCTAAGTTCATCACATTTATGTGTTCTATAGTGATGCATGATAATTTTTGCTTTCAATAAAAAAAAATATAAAAAAGTGCATTAAATATAGTAGATATATAACTTTATTTGATAAGTGTTACAATTAAATTAATCAAAATGCAAATAATAGATAACCAAAATAAACTAGATAATTTTATCTTAAATCTTCAATCAGAAACTGTAATCGGTTTCGATACTGAATTTGTCAGAGAACAAACATACTGGCCTGATCTTTGCCTTATCCAAATTGCCACACAAAATGATCAATTTATAGTTGATATAAAATCCAAGTTAAATTTTGATTGCCTTTGGGATATTATCCAAAATCCAAAAATAGAAAAATTAATACATTCATGTAAGCAAGATATTGAAGCAATTTACTATTTATCCGGTAGAGTTATAACACCAATATTTGATACACAAATGGCAGCAATGTTTTGTGGCTTCAAAGACTCAATCTCATATGCACAGCTAGTAAAGGAAATCTTGGATATAGATCTTGATAAAGATCTTCAATACTCTGATTGGTCTGAAAGGCCATTGAATATGAAGAAATGTGAATATGCGATTAATGATGTAAAATATTTAAGAACAATTTATCTCTATCTTCAAAAGAAATTATCTTTCGGTGAAAAAAAGAACTGGTTATATGAAGAAATGGCAATTCTCTCTAGACCTCCAAGTATTATATCAAAAAATCTTGAGTCTAAAGAGGAGCTTCTCAAGAAAGATTTTTCTGAAAAGGATGTGATTGATAGATTAAGAGAATTAAGAGAAAATATAGCGGTACTCTCAAATATTCCAAGAAAAAGGATCCTCTCAGATACAAATATTAATACACTACTTGAACAAAAACCAAATGATTTAGCGTATTTGAAGAATATTCTTAGTGAAAATAAATATGTGCTTGAAGACAAATATCTTAATAAGATTATAGAAGTAATTACAAAAAAACCTATTGAAAACAATAATATAAATAAGCCAATTAATTCAAAGCTTTCGAAACAACAAAAATCAATAGTTAGCGAACTAAATAAAATTTTAAAAAATATTTCTGAGGAACATAAAATTTGTACCCATCTAATTGCTAATCAAAGTGATCTAAAAAATTTAGTTAGAAATAATCATAAAAATATTAAATTTCTTAAAGGCTGGAGATATAACTTATTTGGTAAGTTGGCGTTTGAAATTTCCAGCAAATCTGATCATAAACCTGATTAGAAATTCATTTCTTTAAAAACCTGGTTAACCAGTGGAATTGTTACTCTCCTTTTCATTTCCATTGATTTATAATTAATCCTATTAATTAGTCTAATTATCTCTGATACTGATCTCGTTGTTCGTTGCAGAATATATGATGTTACGCGATCTTCTATTATGATCTTTTTATCTGAAAATAACTTTATCAAAATAGCCTCTAAAAGAAAATCATCTGGCTTATCAATAAAAATTGGTGTTGCCGATCTCAATCTAGATGATAAATCATCAAGTCTAATATCCATATTGACTGGAGGTTTCTTTGAAGTAAAAATAATATGACCATTTTTTTCTTTAATTGCATTTATAAGATGGAATAAACCTGTAAGGTCATAATCGATCAGATCAATATCCTCTATTAAGATATTCTGATACATCCCTATATAATTTATATCTATATTTTCCTGTAATAATTTTATTCCATTTACTTTTTCAAGCCAGATATTTGCTAAATGTGTTTTTCCGACACCACTCTCACCTACTAAAAAAACTAAATTACTCGACCAATCAGGCCATTTCTGAATATAATCATATGCTGACTGATTGGATGAGGAGACAATAAAATCCTCTACATCAAAAGATGGCATCTCTTCAATATCAAAAAATAACTGCTTTTCCACGTTTTAAATCCATTATTTAAATTAAATAATCAAACTACGCTATCACTCTTATTGCAAATGTAATATATTATAAATATGAAAATGATTGTACTAAATTTAAAATCTTTCAATTTATTCATATAAAAACTCATCTTATGGCACGAAAAAATAAAAAAATTACCTATAAATCAAGCGGTGTGAATATTGATGAAGGTAATAAATTAGTTCAAGAGATATCTGAGATGGTATCTTCGACTAAGCGACCCGGTTCCGAAGCCGATCTAGGTGGTTTTGGTTCAGTATTTGACTTATCAAAGGTAAATTATAAAGATCCATTAATAATTTCGGCAACTGATGGGGTTGGAACTAAATTGAAGTTCGCCTTTGATTATAATAGACACAATACAATCGGCATCGATCTTGTTGCCATGTGCGTTAATGATATCTTGGCTCAAGGCGGTGACCCTATGTTTTTCCTAGATTATTTTGCAACTAGTAAATTAGAAAGATCATTAGCAAAGGAAGTTATAAAAGGAATAACTGATGGATGTAAACTTGCTGGTTGTGCACTAGCAGGCGGGGAAACAGCAGAATTACCAGGCTTCTATAAACCAAAGCATTATGATCTTGCTGGCTTTTGCGTTGGGCTTGTTGAGCGCGAACAATTACTTCCAAAAGCTTTGAGTGTTGGGGATCTTATTGTTGGTTTACCATCTACTGGAATCCACTCTAATGGGTACTCTTTAATTCATAAGATTATATCCGAAAATAATATTGATATAACTACATATCAATTGGAAGGTGAAGAGTTATTAGATCTTTTGATTTGTCCTACTAAAATATATCAATCAGAGTTAAAAGGAATAAAAAATTCAATTAGTTCAATCAAAGCCATTGCGCATATAACCGGTGGTGGCTTGACGGAAAATCTTCCAAGGGTATTAAACCCTGATATGGCTGCACATATTAACCTCAGTTCATACCCATCAATGAAGGTATATCGCTGGGTCAAAAAATATAGTGGACTTGATGATAATGAATTAATGAAAACATTCAATTGCGGTATTGGTCTTGTTTTAGTTATTGACAAAAATTTAGCTAATGAAACAGATGAACTATTTAGAGAACTGAATATCATGTCCTTTAAGATAGGCAAAATAAATCAAAAAAATAATCAATCAGACGTCGTTTATGAGGGACACTTGGATCTGTGATGAAGAAAAGAGTTGCTATTCTTATCTCAGGAAGGGGCTCTAATATGGAGGCTCTTATAAAAGCTGCCCAAAACGATGATTACCCTGCTAAAATTGTTCTTGTCATCTCAAATAAAGATTCAGCAACAGGTCTTGAAATTGCTGAAAAATATGGAATAAATACTAAAATTGTATTGAGAAAAAATTTTACATCTGACCTAGATTTTGATGATCATCTGTCTAATATATTATCACAACTTCAAGTTGATATAATATGCACTGCAGGATACATGAAAATACTAACAAAAAAATTTGTAGGCGAATGGATGAATAAAATTATAAATATTCACCCTTCATTATTACCATCCTATAAAGGCCTCAATACTCATAGAAGAGCACTTCAGGATGGGGCTAGTATAACTGGGTGTACAACCCATATTGTTAGTGCAGAGCTGGACTCGGGTCCTATTATAATGCAAGAGTCAGTTCTGATTGAAAAAGATGATGATGAAGATACCTTAGCAGAAAAAGTATTAAAGCTTGAGCATAGGATATTTCCAGAAAGTCTTCAAAAAATAGCTAGTGGTAAATTAATCATAAAAGATAATATAGTATTAGAGAATTAGAATATGAAAACTGCATTATTATTTGGTGCATCAGGTTTGGTTGGTAGTCATATATTAGATCAGCTTTTAGTAGATCAATATTACGGTCATATTAAAGTATTTGCGCGAAAACCACTGCAAATAAATAACAAGAAAGTGGAATTAATCATAACTGACTTCTTGGATATTTCAACTTACTCACACGCTATTTCCGGTGATGATTGTTTCTTTTCCATTGGAACTACAGGGAAAATTACCCCTGATAGAGCAGAATTTACTAGAATTGAATTTACTATACCAATAGACATTGCAAATTTTGCGAAGAAAAATTCTATTAAATCTTTCCTATATGTATCAACTATGGGCGCCAATCATAAAAGCATCAGCCTATATCTTAAGAATAAGGGAAACGTTGAAAATAATTTAATGGATATGCAATTTTCAAACCTCGCAATAGTTCGACCTTCCCTTCTACTTGGAGATCGCTTTTCACCTCGAAAAGATGAGCAACGTTATAAAAAAGCATTTAAGCTTTTAAACCCACTACTGATTGGTAGGATGCGCCAATATAGACCTATTTTAGCTAAAATAGTTGCAGAGGCTATGATAAATATTGCAAAGAATAAAACTGATCAAAAAATCTATAAACCTATTGAATTATCAAAACTAGCTGGCTGAGAAGTTTAGTTATTGCCTAAAAAAGCCAACCTAATATTTTTGATATGATAAGAAGGGATAGGTAGCAAGCTCCAGCGAGGAGGCAATACAAGAGTATATATATCCCCATTCGTGCTATAAAACTTAATACTAATTTATTCATTAAATTATTAACCCATAAAGAAAATTTGAACCAGGGTAAGAACTAGTAAAGTTGCCATAATATAATTGAAGATCCTCAAACGCAAATTACTAGTCATAAACCGACTGAATTGTTCCCCAAGCATTGTCCAAAAGCAAATACAGGGTAGATTTATTAAAGTATAAGCTAATGTGATAATAAGCACACCTATAAGAGAACTGGAAGTGGAATATACAGATATTCCGGTTAAAGCCATAGACCAACCCTTAGGATTAATCCATTGGAATAGTATCGCCTGAATAAAAGAAAATGGCCTTGCTCTACTTTGTGAATTTTTGGTTTGGGATGCCGAAGTTGCAATTCTATAGGCCAAATATATAAGGTAAATACTACAAAATATTTTGAATACGTCATGCATAATTGGAAATAGATCAAAAATTTGCATTAACCCAATACCAACACAAAATAGCAAAAATCCAAAACCAAGATTAACCCCTAGCAAGTGTGGGATCGTTTTTTTAAAACCAAAATTTGTACCTGATGCCATTAACATAATATTATTTGGCCCAGGTGTTATTGAGGATACAAAAGCAAAAACGCTAAAAGCAATAAATAATTCAAGGGTTATCATCGATGTGGCTATACTCTAAGTAATTAGAACTGCGACTATTGCTTTAGGTTTGGATGAGATTTTTTAGCCCAGTAATCAGATGATTTTTGATGATCTTCCCAAGCGGTAGGTGTTTCAGCTCCCGGCATCATAGAGGCATCGGTGCCAACAAGAACCTTGTGGTGATCAATATTGAGCGTCTTAAGCCAGCGCTGCTGCCCCATTGTAATGGCTACAAAATAACCAAGCTCCACAATTTCGTCTTCACCATAATACTTATATAAATTTTCCCATAATATGTCATTCGTCTCCAAATCCCATATAATTGCTTCGGTATAACGAAGGGCTGCTTTTTGCCTTTCATTATATCTAGTTGATTTTTCAAAATTTAGTAAATCAAAATAATCATCTTCAACAAGACCTTTTTGCCTGGATTGAATAGATCTTTGATTGCCACAATATTCGCATTTTACAGAGTGAGATACATAAACTCTGCATAATTCCTTAATTGTATGATCGCAAACACCTTCATGAAATACAGTTTGCCATGTGTTTGCAAAAGACCAGAATGTTGCGGGAGCATGAGCCCTTATAGCCTGACTTTCGGGTCTTGGAGTACCCCTATCTCGACATCTCTCAAACTCTTTCTTCATTTTTGCATCAGAGACTTGATTAGGATCAACATAACTTATCCTTTGTTTTCGCATAGAAATCCCTCCCGTTAATTACTACATAAAAGTAGCATATCAGTTACGTCATAAATAGCAAAGATACTTTGATGACTGGTATTTAAATATAAATTTTATCTGCAAGACCAAAACATAAAATACCCCATAGGATAGCCAATACTCCGGTTGATATGTAGCCCTCTCTGGAGGATTTATCAGTAAGACCTAATTTATCAATTTCAAAACCATAGAACGAAACCGCAGAAATTAGAGTCATGGTGACAAACATAAAATTAAAGAATGCCCATGCCGCTTCCGTTCCTCTAAATAATATATATAATTGCATCAAAACTGCCGCACTAATCATGGCTCCTGCAAATCTACAAAAGAAAGCGGCCTCTATACTTATGGCGTATTTTTCAAGGAATTTTTCTGTCCTAAATAAACAATTAAAGCCATAGAAAATATTCATTACTAATAAAACGAGGAATATAATAAGGTATAAATATCCATTAAAACTCTCAACCATTGGGGCCTCCACTAAAAAATTATAGAATCAAAATAATACGAAAATTATATCAAAGAATAAAATTTAAGAAAACCTCATTCAAAAAAGTTTATAGTTCTAACCAACAATTTCGTTTTTATCGAAGAAAAATTCTATTTCAATTTTGGCATTATCAAGGCTATCTGAACCATGGACTGAGTTAGCCTCAAGGCTTTCCGCAAATTCTTTTCTTATTGTTCCATCAGCAGCTTCTGCAGGATTTGTTGCACCCATAATTTCACGATTTCTTATAACAGCATCATCACCCTCTAAAACTTGAACAACTACTGGCCCTGAAATCATAAAATTTACAAGATCACTATAAAAAGGTCTATCTTTATGGACAGCATAGAAATCTTCAGCTAATTTTTGAGTTAACTGAATCTTCTTTTGCGCGACAATTTTCAAACCGCCATCTTCAAACTTTGTTATGATTTTTCCAATCAAATTTCTACGAGTAGCGTCAGGCTTAATTATTGATAGAGTTCTTTCTTGTGTCATAGTCAATAGCTTTCTTTTATATTTATAATAATAGATACATATACTGAAATAGTTAAATTTACAATTATGAAAACATGTTTATTTTTCGATAAAGTCTTCCAAGTATTGATTTAATAACCGAACGCCAAAACCTGATGCCCAACTTGTATTGATTTCATTTTTGAGGCTTGATATTGATGTGCCTGCGATATCCAAATGTGCCCATGGAACATCTTTAGTAAAACAGTGAATAAATTCAGCAGCTGTCGTTGCTCCAGCATATCTTCCACCAATATTTTTAATATCTGCTACTTTTGAGTCGATCATCTTCCTATAATTTTTACCAATGGGCATTCGCCATAATAATTCTCCTGTTTTTTCTCCAGAAGCAATTAAGTTCTCGGCAAGTTCATCGTTATTTGAAAAAATCCCAGCCATTTCTTGCCCAAGGGCAGATAATATAGCTCCAGTAAGAGTTGCAAGGTCGATGATTGATAATGGGTCATAATTCTCAATTGCATAAGTCGCAATATCTGCTAATACAAGCCGACCCTCTGCGTCTGTATTTAAAACTTCGATCGTTGTACCGGACATTGATTTTATTACATCACCTGGCCTTACAGCATTACCATCTGTCATATTTTCAACTAAGCCGACAATTCCAACAACATTAATTTTCGCATCTCTTTCAGATAAGACCTTCATCAAGCCAACAACACTAGCAGCACCAGCCATGTCACCTTTCATCTCACCCATGCCTCCCGCCGGCTTAATAGATATACCACCAGAGTCAAAGGTTACCCCCTTACCCAGAATTGCTATTGGTTTTTGATTCTTATTAGGCAGGTATTCCATTATAGCAACATAAGGCTCATTTCGGCTTCCTTTCGAGACACATAAAAATGCATCCATCCCCATAGCTTCAAGTCTCTTTTGTGGTAAAATTTTGATTTTTAATCTAGGATTTTCTATTTCCTTAATTCTATTTGTAAATTCCTTTGGGCTCAAAACGTTTGATGGTTCATTTACTAAATCCCTCGCTAAATTAACTCCGTTAAGGATGCTAAAATAACTCTTGTAGAGATTTTCTGTTGTGACATGATGGTTTGTGACAAATTTCACATTCATGACGTTCTTCTGCTTATTATTTGTTTTATATTTATCAAAAGAATAAGCCCTAAGTTCCATCCCGAATGCGATCTTGGAAGGTATTGAAGTCATCTCTACGTTTTTTATAGTTGACTCCAATCTTATAGATACATCCAAGATATTATTTTGAGCTAGATAGCCAGAGACTCTTCCCCCAATCTTTATCCAATCATTCTCATTTAAATTTATTATATTCTCTAATTTGAAAAAAATTATCCTATCGTAATCATTTGAATGTGGGCTAATAATATCTAATATTTTATCTTGTATTATCTTATCTTTGGATAGTTTTGTATTTGTCTGAAATAATTTTGAAATATTTTTATCATTTTCTGACTTTTCAGTAATAAATAAACCCTCTTTATCAGAAAAGAAAATAACGATAGAGCCGCTAGCTTCTATACCAAAATTAACGAATGAAATTTTCATGAATAAACCTTTTTATTGCCAAATTTTTATTAATACTATTTATTTTAGTTAAATATTGTTATAAATGAAATTATTAAATTTGCATTTCAAAAGCTAATTAATTTAATGCGAAACATTAACAGATATATATTTCTGAATATCCTTGTAATATTTATAGTTATCGTAACTATAATGTCCTCTCTTGCATGGATAACTCAAACTTTAAGATATATCCCCTTAATAATTGAAAAAGATAGATCAATATTTGATTTTCTATCATTAACATCACTACTTTACCCTTGGCTTTTAAGTTTAATGGCCCCATCTTCACTACTTATAGCTTCCGTTATTGTCATGGATAAAATGATAAGAGACTCGGAACTAGTTATACTGAACTCTTCTGGGATTTCACCATATCAAAAAACACTACCATTTCTAAAAATATCTATTCTAGTTACTTTACTGATATATCTGTTTAGTATTTATATCACACCATGGTCTATGCAAAATTTTCGGGAAAAGATAACTACTATAAAATCTGATATTATAAGTGGTTCCTTTCAAGAAAATGAATTTATACATCCTGATGAAGATTTTACAATTTTTGTAGCTGACAGGAATGATAATGGAGATTTTATTGGCGTGATAATAAATGATGAATCAGATAGTAAAAATATGGTTACCTACTCTGCAAAAAAAGCAAAACTATATAGTTTGTATAATCAAATCTTACTCGAAATGACCGACGGAAAAATTTTTAATGCAAACAAAGACCTTCTTGGCGAAGATATGGAAATAATTAGTTTTGAAAGTTATACCATTAACTTATCGAACGTGATTACAACTGCACAAAAAGTTTATTTTAAACCCTCTGAAAAATCAATTGGTGAATTGTTAAATCCAATAAACACTTCCATTGAGGAAATCTATCGCAATATACAGCTCAGAAATGAAGCCCATATAAGATTATCCAATCCCCTTTACACGATATCATTTGTGTTTATTGCGTTATTTTTTCTTCAAAAAGATTTGAATTTTAGATTACTAAAATCTCGCTATATCGTTTATGTCGCTGGATCATGCTTATTATTGAAAATACTAGGCATATCGATTTCATCTAAAATCAAAAATTATGAACTATATTTAATCCATTACGCTGTTCCAATATCTGTAATATTGCTCTATTCATTATATATTTTTTCCATTATGCATAGAGAAAGAAAGATTAAAAATGCAAATCTATACTAGATACTTAGTGAAACAGTTTTTATCTTCAACTTTTCTTATATTACTAATATTTGGAATATGTATTTTCTTAATTGATATTGCTGAAATATCTAAAGAGTTAGAAGATGCAGAAAATTCAAGTATTTTCATAATACTTAGATTGTCAATTTTAAAATTACCTAATACATGCGAGGATTTTCTTCCTTTAATAATACTTTTTGGCACTATGCTATTTTTCAATCGATTATCCAAAAATAGTGAGCTAACCGTTGCAAAATCTTCAGGTCTATCAATCTGGCAAATATTATTACCATGTATTATTTCAACATTGATCATTGGATTTATTACAATTCTCTCTCTAAATCCTGCAGGAGTAAACCTCAAGAATAAATATATTGATTTAGAACAGAGCGTTACCGATGAAACTCTAGGATCATTATTAACAAAAGAAGATGCAAGCTTTTGGTCATCACAAAGTAACTCTCGCGGCCCTCTTATTGTATATTCTAAAAAGGTCTTGCCCCAGCATTTAACTTTATTGAATGCAACTTTTATTCAGTATGACAAAAATTATTCGATTACTGAAAGAGTTGATAGCGCATATGCGATATTTGATAAAAGCTCTTGGATTCTTGAAAAAGCAAGGATCACATCCGCATCAAATATTAAGACTTTTCAAGAAATTTATACAATTGAGACACAAACTAATGAGCTTATTATTCTTGAAGATGTTTTAAAAAACAGTGATCAATCCATATGGACAATTTTCAGTACTATAAAAAGATTAAATCAAAATGGTATCAATCCTGTAAAACATGCAGTAAATCTTAATTTTTTAATTGCCTTCCCCGCTCTGCTGTGTTCAATGATACTAGTTGCTGCATGCTTTTCCGTTAAATTATTTCGTGTAAAGCATGTTATCTTTATGATATTATTGGGTATTATTGTTGGATTTTTGCTCTTTACCACAAACTATGTGTCATTTATACTATCAGAAAATGAAATATTTAACCCATTATTAGGAGCTTGGTGGCATATAATAACCATAATTTTAATAAGTATAAAAGTTTTGATTAGTCAAGAAGACGGTTAATGTTGAAAATAATTAGTAAAAATATTTTAGTAATTTTTGTAATTGTTGTAATGTGCTCATTTCAACTTGAAAAAAAATTATTAGCTGAGTCGATTGATAGCTCAAATGATAATTCTTCTATCTATTTTGAAGCGGATAATTTGTATTATGATAATGACGGTAATAATATAACTGCTGAGGGTAATGCAAAATTATTTTATAAAACCTTCGTTGTTGAAGCAAATAAAATAACATATATTCAGGATATTGATCAAGTTATTGCCTCAGGCAAAGTGACAATGACCGAAAAAGGTGAGGTACAAATTAACGCTGAACGTATAATGTTATCCAACCAATTGAAACAAGGATTTATTGAAAGTGTTAAAATTGTTCTGAATGATGGAACAAAAATTAGATCGGAAAGTGGCGATGTAGATTTTGGAAATAAAAATATTTTTAAAAATGCAGGCTATACATTTTGTAACGATACGAAAGATGGTAAAACATGTCCATACACATGGGAATTTGAAGCAGACGTCGTAACACATGATGAGCTAAATAAAAAGTTCGTTTTTCAGAATATAAAATTCAAGTTATTTGATAAAACTCTTCTCAAACTTCCTTATTTTAGTTATCCAGATTTATCTGTCAAACGTCAATCTGGTTATTTACTACCAACATATTCTTTTTCAAATTTCTATGGACATTCTGTTAAAATACCATACTTATTTGTACTTGATGATACCAGTGATGTAACTATCACACCATTTTTGACCTCTAAACAAGGTCCTTTAATAGATTTAGAATATAGAAAAGTAACTGATACTGGTGGCAAATTTAGTATCAATCCGAGCTTTATTTATCAGGCAAATCCAATGGATATAGCACCAGGAAATAAAAGATTCAGAGCTGGCCTTAAAACAAATGCATATTTACCTATAAGTGACAATGTAAATTGGGGGTGGAATGCAACATTTGCCAGTGACGATACTTACATGAGAAAATATGGATTAGACGATAGAACAAAATATAACTCAAACCTTTTCTTGTCAGGTACAAATAACCAAAATTATATAAATCTACAAGCAATTAGCTTTCATAATCTATTAAGTGATAGTGATACTCGGCAAGCAAAGCTACTTCCCCAGCTAGATTATGAATATAAATTAAATAATCTTCCTTTTATGGGTCAAGTAAATTTAGATGCACAAATTTCAAGTCTGCATAGAAACAGTGGAGATGATCAAACTCGGCTAACCACAGAAATTTCATGGGAAGATCGAAATATTATGAAAAATGGAGTGGTTTTTGAACCATATATTGGCTTAAAGGGTGACTATTTTAGCACCTATGATGAGTCTGATAATGAATTTACTGATCACTCGAGGTTCACTCCTGAAGCTGCAATAGAGACCTCATGGCCCTTCTTTCAGAATAGTAGTATAGGAAAGCAAATAATTGAACCAAAGTTAAGTTATTCTTATATTGGGAAAGAAGATACAGATAGTGATTTACTTAATGAAGATTCGCGAACTATAAACTTTAATTCTTTGAACTTATTTGAAGCAAATCGTTCATATGGTTATGATAAAATTGACTCTGGTAATAAAATGTCTATTGGATTGGGTTATGATCTTCAAGATAGGCTTGGTGGTCTATTTAGTGCATCGATAGGGAAATCTTATCATTTAGACGGTGATAATACTTACTCAGGAAAGAAATACTCGGGTACCAATAATTACCATTCAGATATAGTAAGCTCGTTATCTTACAATCTTAATGACTCATTACAATTTGATTACAAAACAAGATTTGACGGAGCATTCAAAAAAAATCAATTTAATGAATTAAATATGAACTTCCAAAATAAAAAAAGTCTTAACCTTGGCTTTAATTATACAGAAATAAAAGCCGATGCAAACTGGTTAAATGATGATGGTAATGATAATAATGATGTTGATTTAGAAGAAATGTCAGGCTATTTAGAGTTCGGACTTACAAGGGATTGGTCAATGATCTCAAAGGGTGTCTATAACTTAGAGTCAAATAATTTTCTTAATAATCAAATTGGCCTTCGTTTTGATGATGAATGCTTATCTTTTGATATTGTTTACAGAGAAAACTTATTTACTGACCGAGATATAAAGAAAGATAAGTCCATACTCTTGAAATTTGAGTTAAAAACTGCACCAATTCAATAAAATTATCTCCATGGGTATTAAAACTATTTACAAGAATAAGGTTATAGTATTTGCAATAATCTTATTCATATTGCTCACTAATACAGTAAAATCGCAAATTATTTCAAAAATAATTTTGCTTGTGAATGGCTTACCAATCATAGAAACTGATTTTCAGGAAAGGTCAAAATACATTAAATTTGTAAATCCGAATGCAGAACGAGACGTAATTTCAAGGGCTGCTCTCAAGGAATTAGTTGACGAGGCTATAATGAAAAGCGAAGCTGAAAAAATTGGTTTATCTTATAGTGATGAGCAGATAATAATTACTTTAGATGATACACTCAAAGCACAAGGAGCAAGCTATGAAGAATATGCCGGCCAATTAACTGAAGCAGGCGTAGACCCGAAAACAATAATAGATCAACGTAAGTCTAGAAAGCTATGGCAAGATTATATTGGAAGAAAATATGCGAGATTAGCCAATGTTACTCTTGAAGATATTGATAAATACAGGAATTCATTATTGGAAAGAGAACTATTTCATATTCAAACAATGACCCTGAGTACCGAGAATATAGATCCAATGGAGTTAATGGACCTAGTTAATAATATCGAAAATAACTTTCAAAGCTGTTCACAGAACCTTTTTTCTTACAAAGACAAGACTAATATTGATATCCAAGATAGAATTGATATCTCTATAGATCAAATAGAAGAGCCATTCAATACGATGATTAGATATAATCTCAATACTTTCCTTTTCCCGCCTCAAGCTGATACGGAGCAAATAAAAATATATATTAACTGTACCCCAAAAAAATCATTAACTAATAAAGTCATTGAAAATATCCTTATAGCAGACCAACTTGATAATTACTCAACAAAAATATTACGTGACATAATACAGGACTCAAATATTGAATATAAAAACAAATAATAAGAATTTACCAGTTGGATTGACCATGGGTGATCCAGCTGGAATATCTCCAGATATTACTATTCTATCTTGGGCTCTAAGAGATCAACTAAAACTTCCAAACTTTATATATTTTGGAAGTAATGATCTACTGCAACGAAGAGCAGAGATATTAAAACTTAAGATAAAAACAAAAAAGGTTAATGATTTAGATAACTACAATGTAAGCAAAAAGAGTGATGCCCTAATGGTTTATGATATACCAATATTTGAGGAAAAGATTGGGCAATATGATAAAAAAAATAATCAATTTATTATTGACTCAATAGTAACTGCTAGACAAAAAATATCTGAAAATAAAATTTCTGCCATTGTCACAAACCCGGTTAACAAAAAGTCACTATCATATCTTGGGTGCCAATATCATGGTCAAACAGAATTATTTTCTTTCTTAGACAATAAGAAAACTGCAGTAATGCTCCTTGCAAGTGATAAACTTAAAGTTGTTCCACTGACAAGGCATCTTCCATTAGCGAAGGTTTCAAATACAATCACAAAAGAACTTATTATCACAACCTCTAAAATTGTAAGAAATAGTTTAAAAAATTATTTTCAAATATCCAACCCAAAGATATTCCTAACTGGACTTAATCCCCATGCTGGAGATGGTGGACTCTGTGGTATGGAGGAAATAAAAATTATAGAACCAGCAATTTTGGAATTGCAAAGAACAGGGATGAATATATCTGGTCCGTTCTCTGCGGATAGTTTATTTAATGAGAATAATTTAAGTACTTATGACGCCGTCATCTGTATGTACCATGATCAAGCGCTCATTCCAATAAAAACAATATCACCTTTTTCTGCTGTTAATATTACTTTAGGACTCACGACACTTAGAACCTCTCCTGATCATGGTCCAGCATATCTATTGGCCGGGACTGGGAAGGCCCATCCAGAGAGTTTAATAAGAGCAATTAATATGGCAAATTCTATGGTAAGAAACCATTCAAAAGGAAACTTCAAAGATTTCAGAATATAAAAAACTTTTAGAAGACTTTGATATCAGGCCAAATAAAAAATTAGGCCAGAATTTTATTTTCGATGAGAATATATTTAAGAAAATCGCGTTGACAATTGATCCTAAAAATTGCGACTTAGTAATAGAGATTGGACCTGGGCTTGGTGGATTAACCAAATCCTTACTCAAACTAGGTGCAAGAAAGGTTTTGTTAATAGAGAAAGATAAAAAATTTATTCCAATTTTAAGGAAATTACAATTAACGTATCCAAATCAAATTGAAATTATCAATGCGGATGTCATGAATTATAGCTTTGCCTCCTTAACTGAAAAGAAAATAAGAATAATATCCAATCTACCATACAATATTGGAACTAAGATTTTAACAAAATTACTGCTGTATCAATATACAGATCCAAAGTTTGATAAAATGACACTGATGTTTCAAAAAGAAGTCGCAAACAGGATTATTGCCAAAAAAAAATCAAAAACATACGGTAGATTATCAATTATATCTCAATATATGTATGAATGTGCAGTATCCTTTGATCTCAAGGCTAAATGTTTTTATCCTGCGCCCAAAGTCGACTCCTCGGTGGTAACTTTTAACTATTTAAATAGTTCTTTAAAACCTAATATTGAGGTAGTTCAAGAAATCACACGCTTGGCTTTTGGGCAAAGAAGAAAAAAAATAAAAAGCTCACTAAAAAATATAATTTCTGAAGAAAATCTTATTAAGAAGTATAAACTAAATCCGGATCTAAGGCCGGAAGATCTCTCTGTAGAGGATTATATTAAACTTTCATACCTGTACGAAAAAGGCTAACTACTGCTTAATCTATCTGATAAGTCTTCCAACAGTTTATTAACATGCGTTTCAATCTTAGACTTGTTTGAAACTGTTATTTTTATTCTTTCGGATAATATTATTGCTTTCAATTCTTCATAAGACTCTTTTAGATTATCATTTATGATTACATAGTCATATTCATTCCAGTGTTTTATTTCGTCATAGGCTGCATTTAATCTATTTTTTATCGTATCAAATGAGTCTTGATCCCTCTTTATGAGCCTACTCATCAATTCAGTAGCAGATGGTGGTAGTATAAAAATTGACACAATATTATCTTTAAAATTCTCTCTGAGTTGACTTGCGCCTTGCCAATCAATATCAAAAACAACATCTTTACCAGACTGAATGGACTCTATTACTCTATCCTTTGGAGTGCCATAATTGTAACCAAAAACGTTTGCATGCTCTAACAAATTATCTTCTTTAATCATTTTATCGAAAGATTTATCATCTATAAAATAGTAATGAAGACCGTCCTCTTCGTTGCTTCGTTTCTGCCTCGTTGTAACTGACACAGATAAAACAGTATCGCTTAAATCCGATATAAGTTTTCTTGTTAAAGTAGTTTTTCCTGCACCGGAAGGTGATGATATAATTAACAAAAGTCCTTTACGACGTATTAATTCATTATTCATTTATAAATTATTCTATTAAGTCCTTGAAAAAATTAAAGTTGCATTAGTTCCACCAAAACCAAATGAATTGCTAAGAGCACTGTTTATAGTTTTTTTAATTGGTATTAATGGTACAAGATTTATTTTTGTATTCGTACATTTATTTTTTAAATTCAAGGTAGCAGGTATTTCGCCTTTATTAATAGCCATTATTGAAAATATTGCCTCCACTGCTCCGGCGGCACCTAAAAGATGACCGATGGATGACTTTGTTGATGACATCATTAAGTTTTTTGAATGATCACCAAATAATTTTTCTACTGCTTTAATTTCAATCTCATCACCGGCCGGTGTTGAAGTGCCATGAGCATTTATGTAATCTATATCGGTAACATCCATTCCAGAATTACTAATTGCCGCTTTCATACACCTATATCCTCCATCACCATCTTCTGATGGGGAAGTAATATGATAAGCATCACCAGATAATCCGTAGCCTTTCAACTCTGCATAAATTTTGGCCCCCCTTTTAATGGCATGATCATATTCTTCTAGAACAACACAACCGGCACCCTCACCCATAACAAAACCATCTCGGTCTTCATCAAAAGGACGAGAGGCAAGACTTGGAGAGTCATTAAAATTTGATGCTAAAGCTCTGCAAGCTGCAAACCCAGCAATTGAAAGTCTACATAATGGAGACTCAGTTCCTCCAGCAACCATAATATCAGCATCACCATAGGAAATTAAGCGAGCAGCATCTCCTATTGCGTGTGAACCTGTTGAACATGCTGTCACAACAGCATGATTTGGGCCCTTAAATTGATTTTTAATTGAAACTTGCCCTGATGCCAGATTTATTAAACGTCCAGGTATGAAAAAAGGTGAGATACGTCTTGGACCCCTCTCTTTTAAAGTTATAGCAGCTTCTTCAATACCTTGAAGCCCACCAATACCTGAGCCGATTAGAACCCCAGACCTTATTTGTTTCTCATACGTATCCGCAATCCACCCAGAGTCTTTTATCGCTTGATCTGAAGCACAAATAGCATATGTTATAAAATCATCTACTTTTCTCTGCTCTTTGGGTTCCATATAATCATCGGGGTTATAAAGCCCCATTTCATTACCACGTGGGATATGTCCTGCTATTTTTACTGGCAAATCTGATGTATCAAAGGAAGATATGTGATCAATTCCAGATACACCTTGAATTAACTTACTCCAGACATAATCAACCCCAACTCCCAAAGGAGTTACTAAACCCAACCCAGTGACAACTACGCGTCTCATGATTGCTTAATTAAGATTTCTGTTTTTCAAGAAATGATATGGCATCACCAACAGTTTGAATAGTTTCTGCTGCATCATCTGGAATTTCACAATTGAATTCTTCCTCAAATGCCATAACTAGTTCAACAGTATCTAGACTATCTGCACCAAGATCATCAATAAAACTTGCTTTTTCGACAACTTTATCTGCTTCAACTCCAAGATGTCCAATTACTATTTTTTTTACGCGTTCAGCAACATCACTCATTTTTTACCCCTATTAGTTATTTAAGTTTCTTCATTTAACAATTAATATATTTATAAATATTTAACTACAATTAAAAAATTTAGCTTTCCATTGAAATATAATACTCACAACATTGCCATTCCACCATTAACATGTATCGTTTGGCCCGTAATGTAATCCGACATTTCACTACCAAGAAATATACACGCATCGGCAATATTATCTGGGCTACCTAATTTAGCCATTGGTATTCTGGACAATATATTCTCTCTTTGCTTTTCATTTAATGAGTCAATCATATCTGATTCGATCATACCCGGCGCTATACAATTTACGTTCACGCCCCTAGTTGCGACCTCCATTGCAAGAGATTTTGTAAAGCCAACAATTGCAGCTTTGGATGATACATAATTTGTCTGCCCTGGATTTCCAGCAAAGCCTACTACAGATGATATTGATATAATCTTACCACTTCGCTTTTTGAACATATGTTTTGTAATATTTTTTGTTAATTTATAAACAGAGTTTAAGTTAATTGTCATTACATCGAACCAGTCCTCATCCTTCATCCGAATAAGCAAATCGTCTTTCTTTATACCTGCATTATTTATCAGTATATCAATAGAGCCAAAATTTTCGATCACGCTGTCAGATAGATTGTCAATTTCATCAAATTTTGATAAATCACACGGAAAAGAGCTATGAGTCGGACCTAACTCCTCTAAAAGACTATTTAATTTTTCTTTATTTGTACCAGATAGCGCAATTCTTGCGCCAGCTGAAGATAACTTTTTTGCGATTGCACTTCCAAGACTTCCTGTTGAGCCCGTAAGTAATACCGTCTTTCCCTGTAAAGATCCCATCATTTTTCCTTTTTATATTTAACTTAACTTGAAGTTATCAATCTGGCTAGGGTCGTTTATGGAAATTGAATTTAATGATCCATCTATCCTTTTCACCAAACCAGACAAAACTTTGCCTGCACCTATTTCATATATTGTATTTATATTATTATCTTTCGCAAAAAGAATAGTTTCAGTCCATCTCACTCTTCCTGTAACCTGCTTAATTAATAATTCAATTATTTTCTCTTTTGAGGTTTCAATTCCAGCCGTAATATTTGAAATTATTGGGATAATAGGATCTGTTATATCAATTTCACTAAATGCCTCCATCATTTCTTCAGCCGCCTTTAGCATTAAGGAACAGTGGAATGGAGCACTAACAGGTAATTTCATTGCTTTTCTTGATCCAAAATTAGATGCAAGCTCAATTGCCTTATCAATTGCAACATTATGCCCACTTATTACAACTTGCCCGGGGGCATTATCATTCGCAATGTCGCAGACGCATTCGGGATAAATACTATTGATTTCTGTTGTTAAATTTTCAACTTGTTCTATTGAGGTTCCTATTATAGCAGCCATTGCCCCTTGACCTACGGGAACAGCCTTTTGCATGGACTGCCCTCTTATCTTCAGTAATTTTGCTGCAACATCAAGTTTAAGAGAATTTGCTGCCACAAGTGCTGAGTATTCTCCAAGAGAGTGCCCTGCCATAAATAAAACTTTATCGTAATTGATACCAACCTCATTCTCTATAGCCTTCAACATTGCTATGCTAACAGCCATTAATGCAGGTTGGGCATTCTCAGTTTTTGTCAACTCTGTTAGATCGCCTTCCCACATAATTTTTGTAAGATTTAAAGAAAGTGATTCATTCACCTCTTCGAATACATTTTTAGATACTTTGAAATTTTCTGAAAAACTTTTACCCATCCCAACAAATTGACTACCCTGCCCCGGAAAAACTAATAAATTTGACACAAATACACCTTTTTTGTTGCAATATTTTTTACTTCATTATAGTAATCTACTATTNTTTTATATTAAAATATACTTAAAGCAGAATGNGGATTAAGTTATCAATGATATTTTTTTATGAAAACGTTAATAAGTAACGAATTATATTATTAGTTACAAAATATTTTAGAAATAGGATTTAATAGTAATGCCGTTATATGAACATGTTTATTTGGCTCGTCAGGATATTACCACTCAACAAGTTGAAGCTATAACTCAATCGATAGAAGAGTTAATAAAAAAAGAAGGTGGAAAAATTGACAAGATTGAATATTGGGGGTTACGCCAGCTTGCATACAAAATTAAAAAAAACAGGAAAGCGCACTATACATTAATGAATATTAATGCACCAGTTAATGCACTAAATGAAGTAGAGAGACAAATAAGCCTTAATGAGAATATATTAAGACATTTAACAATAAAAGTTGATAAATTTGATGATGGACCATCCGTTATGATGGAACATAAAAATCATGACTCAAGCGAATAGGAATATATAATGTTAATTCCACAAACAACAAAAAAACCTTATTTTAGAAACTCACGTAATTGNCCNTTATCGGAACCTGANTCCCCTCCTATTGATTATAAAAATGTAAAACTACTCCAAAAATATATNTCTGANAGNGGAAAGATGATTCCAAGTAGGATCACATCTGTCTCTGCAAAAAAACAGAGAGAATTAGCAATCGCAGTAAAGAGAGCACGGTTCTTAGGTTTACTTCCATACCTACTGAGATAAATAATAATTGGTTGGGTAAATAAACCCTAACCGCAATTTTGCGGGACAGCAATATGATAAAATCACAATACAGCCATATTTTAATTGCAGTTTTATTGCAATGTTTATTTTTTTTATATCCGTTATCTGGTAATGCCGGCATACTATTTATTTTATTTTATGCATCTCCATTACCCTTATATTTGATTGGGATAATTTATAATTGGAAATTTTCAGCTCTGACTGCTCTCCTCTCATCGTTACTGATATATTATCAGACTTTTAAATTATTTGGGCTAACTCAAGTAGTTTTGTACTCTGCGATTTTTGCCATTCCTGCAATATATTTTACTTATTTGATTAACCTAAATAGAAAATTATCAGATGAAACAGAAGATATCGCCTGGTATCCCCTCTCCTATCTTATTTCAAAGATTTTGATCACATCAATGCTTTTAGCAATCATTGGTGTATTATTTTTAGGCACTAATTTTAGTGATTATCAGGCCGCGATAACGTCTATTTATTCAAATGTATATCAGATACGACCTGATCTTGAGCAGGCAATTCAATTAAATACAATAGAACTTATATCAGCGAGTTTACCTGTCTTATTNGTTATTTTTTGGGTTTTTATATTTATATGCAACTTATGGATTAGCCTAAAATTGGCTAGTTTATGGGGCTNTTTAAATAGACCTTGGCCAAATTTTGATCAAATAAATCTACCNACTACTTATATTTATGCTCTTTTACTATTTATGGTTTTATCATATTTAACAAGTGGCATATTTCAGATTATATCCATTTCAATTACCTTTTCAATATTAGTTGGATACTCAATATGTGGGCTTTCCATCCTTCACAACGTTACAAAAGATATAAGACTNCGACCTGTGATTTTAACAGCCTTATACACAATAGTTCTAATCTTCATACCTTTCATCATTCCTATAACAATTCTTGGAATATTGAATTATAAGAAGAATCTTAGAGATATAATTAAAAAAAGGAGATAAATATGAAAATTATATTACTTGAAAAAATAGAGAAACTTGGCCAGTTAGGNGACGTAGTTAATGTAAAAAATGGCTACGCTCGAAATTTTCTATTACCAAAAGCTAAAGCTTTGAGAGCAACTGATGATAATTTAAAATACTTTGAGTCAAAATCTGTTGAAATTCGAAAGAAGAATGATAAAGAAATGGCAAGTGCAGCAAAGCTGTCTGAAAGTATTAATAATAAAACATTTNTTGTTATTCGCCAAGCTGGNGAAAATGGCCAATTATTTGGGTCGGTTACNACTAGAGATATTGCAAATATGCTCTCTGATGATGGANTTCCAGAAATCACAAGAAATCAAGTCTCTTTGGTAGAACCAATAAAAGCACTTGGGATAGTTGATGTTAGAATAGATCTTCATCCTGAAGTATCAGTCANTATAAAACTNAATATTGCAAGAACCTCCGAGGAGGCTGATATGCAAGAGAAAGGNCCNCTAAATAATTTGGATANAGAAAATACTGAAATTGATAGTGTTGTNGATGTATTTGAAGAGGGNGTAGAAATTAATATTGATGATAGTCAAGATGTTGACCNGAATACAGAACATACTCCAGATGTGGATGCAGATATTACAGAGGATGAGGCTAATAAGAAAGAAGAATAATAAAATATTAGTCAAGTAATTTTTATTTAATGTTTTATCATTTTTTATAAAATGTGGATTATGTTGTATAAATAAAAAAAATTCAAGGAGCTCTAAATATATCTAATATATTAAAAGTATATAATAATAATTGATAGCTTATGCCCTTAAATATTCAAAATATATCCAAGAATTTAGATGATCTCGATTATAAGCAAATGCCTCATAATATTGAGGCCGAGCAACAACTGCTGGGGGCCTTGCTAATAAATAATGATTTAATTGATAGAATCTCTAATTTCCTAAAACCAGAACATTTCTATGAAAGTGTTCATGCAGTTATATACGAATTAATTGTTAAGCTAGTTTTATCAAATAAACTTGCCTCTCCCATTACTCTGAAAAATCTAATTGACCAAGATGAAAGATTTAATGATCTAGAAGGAGGAAAATACCTAGTAAAATTAGCTGCTGAAAATACATCGATAATTAATATAGGAGAATATGCCAGAATAATTTATCATTTATATACATGGCGAAATTTAATTAATATTGGCAATGAAATTGTCAATGTGTCTTATTCTCCTCCACCAGAGCTTTCTCCATTTGATCATGTAGAGTATATTGAACAAGAGCTCTATGGACTTGCAGAAAGTGAAAAATATGGAAGTGATTTTAAAGATTTTTCTACTGCATTAACAGAAGCAATTGATACTGCTGCAAATGCTTATAACAGGGATGGTAATACGTCGGGTATAGCATCAGGCTTTAAAGACCTTGATGAACTATTAGGAGGACTTCAATCATCAGATTTACTCATTGTAGCTGGCAGGCCCTCAATGGGGAAAACAGCATTCGCGACCAATATTGCATTTCACATAGCAAGTAAATATAAAATAGATGATAGTGAGTCAGGTAATGGAAAGCCTCTTGATGGAGCTGTTGTTGGTTTCTTTTCCTTGGAGATGTCCTCTTCACAGTTAGCTACAAGAATTATTTCTGAACAAACAGAAGTTCAATCTGAAAAGATAAGAAGAGGTAATATAAATAAATATGAATACGATAAATTAATAGACGTCGCGAGGAAGTTGCAGGATATACCCCTTTATATTGATGAAACCGGTGGAATCAGTATTTCACAATTAGTTGCAAGAGCCCGAAAACTCAAAAGACAGAATAATTTAGGACTCCTAATTATTGACTATTTACAATTACTTACATCTTCAAATAGAAGGTATAACGAAAATAGGGTTCAGGAATTATCAGAAATAACGCAAACATTGAAGGCGCTCGCAAAAGAATTGAATATACCAATAATTGCCCTATCTCAATTATCAAGACAAGTTGAAAATAGAGATGATAAGAAACCTCAGCTATCTGATCTTAGGGAGTCTGGTTCAATTGAGCAAGATGCTGATATTGTAATGTTTTTATATAGGGAAGAGTATTACCTAACACGAAAAGAACCAAAGGTTGGTACTGAAGAATATCTTCAGTGGCAAGAAGCTATGGAAGAGGTCCATCAACTTGCCGAAGTAATACTTGGCAAGAATCGTCACGGACCAACAAATACTATAAAAATGCACTTTGATGGTTCACTTACAAGATTTAGTGATTATACTGCAAATGACAAACTGCCTGAGCGTTTTGAATAAATAATCTAGATTATTTTAAATTTTTGATGACTAAAGTGACTAAAACTATGAGGGAAATAGATTATACAGCTTTTCTTGAAATAGACTTACACGCACTAACTGAGAACTATAAATCTATCGCCAAATTTGTTAGCCCTTCTGTCTGCGCCGCTACCGTAAAAGCAAATGCATATGGTTTGGGTATCAAAACAATCTCAAAGACACTGTATAATGCAGGCTGCAGATATTTTTTTGTTTCTGATTTAAACGAGGGTATATCTCTTAGAGAAATTCTGACCACGCCGGATATTATTATATATGTATTGAATGGACTAATGCCTCATACAGTTGAGTATTATGAGGAATATAACTTAACCCCTGTAATTGGTTCTATGGAAGAACTAAATGAATACAATGATTATGTTCAACAAAAGGAGCAATTCCCTATAGCGATCCATTTTGATACAGGTTTTTCAAGACTCGGATTTAATAAGGAAATGGCAGTTCAAGTTAGTAAATATAATTTAGATATTAATTTAATTATGTCCCATCTAGCCTCAGCAGAAGAAAAACTATCCCTGATGCCGGAAAATCAACTGAAACAATTACTAGAAATTTGTAAATTATTTAAAAAGCAGTATAGAAGTATTGCGAATTCTGCGGGGATAATAAGAAACAGTAGATTCCATCTCGAGATGGTCAGACCAGGTATTGGTTTATATGGTGGATATGAAAATATACAAAATATATTAGAAATAAAACCTGTAATCAAATTATATGCACCTATTATTCAAATAAAAAATATTCAAAAAAATTCAACAATTGGTTATGGGGCAACCTACACAGCAGAAAAAGATATGCGAATTGCATTAATCTCAATAGGCTATGCGGATGGTATCCCTAGGTCACTAAGCTCTACAAGCACTTTAAGTGGTGGCCAATTCTTTTATAATGGTATACCAACACCGATTTTAGGAAGAGTTTCAATGGATATAATCGCAATAGATATATCAGAGATACCCAGAAATAAAATGCAGCGTGGTGAATTTATAGAAATTATTGGATCAAATCAAAATATTGATAAATTATCAGAAAATGCTGATACAATAAGTTATGAGATTCTGACACGCTTAAATACAAGAATCAGGAAAATTTACAAATATGCTTAAATTATTAAATATTATTCCTTTTACTATCGGTAAATATATATTAACCATGTTAAGTGTGGTTGGTAATATAGCAATATTTTTCTATGATTTTATTATATGCCTATTTACCCCACCTTTCTATCTTAAATCACTGAAAAATCAAATAATTAAGATAGGTTACAATTCTTTACCTGTAATTGGTTTAACAGCTTTTTTTACAGGTGGTGTATTAGCTTTGCAAATATATATTGGAGGATCTCGATTTAATGCTGAAAATATAGTTGCATCAATTGTAGCACTGGGAATAACAAGAGAATTAGGTCCCGTTATTGCAGGTCTAATGCTCGCAGGGCGAGTTTCAGCATCCATCTCAGCAGAGATTGCCACTATGCGAGTAACAGAGCAAATTGACGCACTGGTTACATTATCAACAAACCCAATAAAATATCTTGTTGTACCAAGGGTTATTGCGGCTCTAATTTCACTTCCCATATTAGTTATTATTGCAGATATTATCGGAATCATGGGCGGATTTGTAGTTGGCACCAAAAGTCTTGGATTTATTGAGCAAAGTTACATAAAAAATACAATTGATATAATTGAATTTAAAGATGTGGCTTCTGGCCTTATTAAAGCTGCCGTATTTGGTTTCATCGTTGCTTTTATGGGATGCTATCATGGATATAATTCAACTGGAGGCGCTCAAGGTGTTGGGAAGTCAACCACGCAAGCAGTTGTCTCCGCCTCTATACTTATACTTGCAGCAAATTATATTTTAACTTCGATAGTATTTACAAGTTAGAGCAAAGTATGAATAAAATTATCAAAATAAAAGAATTATCAAAATCATTCGGAAATAAAAAAGTACTTGATGAATTGAATCTAGAAGTTGAAAAAAATACATCCATGGTAATAATAGGCGGGTCAGGAACAGGTAAATCAGTTTTAATCAAATCTATACTTGGATTACTGAAGCCAGATAATGGGGAAATCTATTACGACGGTTTTTTATTAAATGAAAAGAGCCGAAAAGAAATTGATTTTCACAGTAGGATTGGGATGCTATTTCAAGGTGCTGCTCTATTTGATAGTTTACCAGTATGGGAAAATATAACTTTTGGTATAGAAAAGTCTAGGTCTTTAAAAAATAGCGATTGGAAAGACCTTGCCGCAGATAAATTAAAAAAAGTCGGACTTGATCCATCTGTCATTTACCTATATCCATCTGAACTATCTGGAGGTATGCAAAAAAGAGTTGCTTTGGCCAGAGCTATCGCAAGAGATCCAGAATTACTTTTCTTTGATGAACCAACAACTGGACTTGATCCAATAATGGCAGATATAATTAATAATCTAATAAACGAAGTAATAAGAGAAGTAGGTGCAACTGCTATAACTATTACACATGATATGGAAAGTGCGAGAAAAATAGCAAATAATATATCGATGCTATACAAAGGTAAAGTAATCTGGACTGGAAAAGCTTCCGAAATTGACAACTCAGATAATAAATATTTAGACCAATTTATTAAAGGTAAGTCAGTGGGTCCAATCAAAATTAATATAAATGACTAATTAAACAGGGTTAGTATGGCAAATTCTATTTCGTTTTTTGATACAATTATGTTGCTTCTTGTATTTCTATCTTCTTTTTTTTCTATGCTTCGAGGATTTACAAGGGAGACACTATCAATATTGTCATGGGTTTTTGCGACATTGGCATCTTTCATAGCTTATACCAATGATCAGTCACGAAATTTTGCGGAAGGTCTCCTTCAACCTGATTGGCTTGCTTATTCTATCCTTGTTGGAATAACTTTTATTGTAACATTAATTGTGAGTGCTTTTATTTCATCAAAAATATCGAAGCTCGTATTAAAAAGTAATATTGGCATTTTAGATAGGATATTTGGTATTTGTTTTGGTTTTATAAGGGGCTATTTAATAATTATGCTTTTATTTCTTGCAATGACTTGGCTCTTTGACAATAATGAACCAAAATGGCTTAAAAAATCTATTTTTCATGACCACTTAACTAATACCAAGGATAGAATATTTTCATACCTACCTGAAAATCCTAGCCAATTAATAGAAATAATTAATTTTGATAGTATAGAAGAGAATGCTGACTTTGATCAATTAGAGGTTCCAGGTGCTAATTAAATGAATAAAAAATTGATCGATGATAAGCTGAAAGAGGAATGTGGTGTTTTTGGTGTATTTGGGCATAATGACTCAGCTGAGCTAACCACATTAGGCCTTCATGCTTTGCAGCATCGTGGGCAAGAAGCTGTAGGAATTGTATCTTATGATGGTACTAAATTTCAATCAGAACGAAGACTCGGTTTAGTTGGTGATAACTTCACTAATAAACCTCTAATGAAGAAATTGTCTGGTATCGCAGCAATTGGACATGTCAGATATTCAACACGAGGTGAAACAGTTATAAGGAATGTTCAGCCCTTATTTGCAGACCTAGAAACTGGAGGCTTCGCAATCGGTCATAATGGAAACTTAACGAATGCCCTCCTGCTCCATGATAAATTAGTATCAGACGGTGCAATCTTTCAATCAACCTCAGATACGGAGGTAATTCTACACCTTGTTGCGAAGAGTAATAAAACAAATTTTATTGATAAATTTATAGATGCAATAGGTCACCTAGAAGGAGCATACTCACTAGTTGCCTTAACAAATAAAAAATTGATTGGGGCACGAGACCCACTGGGCATAAGACCACTCGTTTTAGGTAAGCTTGATGAGTCTTATATATTAGCTTCCGAAACATGTGCATTAGATATAATCGGCGCAGAATTCCTAAGAGAGATTGAAAATGGAGAAGTTATTGTAATTACTGATGATGGATTAAAAAGCTATTTTCCTTTTCCAAGGGTTAGTGCAAGACCATGTATATTTGAGTATGTTTACTTTTCAATGCCACACAGTATTATAGGTGGGAAAAGTGTTTATAATATTAGGAAAGAGCTTGGTAGGCATCTCTCAAAAGAGGATACTATCATTCCTGATATAGTTGTCCCAGTCCCAGACTCTGGTGTTCCCGCGGCTCTTGGGTATGCTGAAGAGTCAAAAGTTAATTTTGATTATGGATTAATTCGCAACCATTACGTGGGGAGAACCTTTATTGAACCGACTCAAAATATCAGACAATTTGGTGTTAGATTAAAACATTCTGCTAACTCATTGGTAGTAAAAAATAAAAGTATCCTACTGATCGATGATAGCTTGGTTAGAGGTACAACTGCTATAAAAATTGTGAGGATGCTGTTTGATTCTGGTGCAAAGGAAGTTCACTTACGGGTTGCATCTCCACCTATCAAATTTAGTGATTATTATGGTATAGATACTCCAGAACAAAATAGTTTACTTGCTGCCACTCACAGCCTAGAAGAAATGTGTGACTTTATTGGCTGTACAACACTTAAATTCTTGTCTATTGGAGGTCTCTATAAAGCTCTTGGTCAAGAAAAAAGAGATGATAATAACCCTCAATTTACAGACCATTGCTTTACAGGCGATTATCCTACAAAATTAAGTGATTTAGAACAAATACCTAATCATACTCAGCAGCTATCACTCCTTGAGGAATAATTGTAATTGAAAAATAAATTGAAGAATAAAAATATACTCATTACCGGTGCTTCAGATGGAATTGGTAAACAAATCGCTTTTACATATGGAAGTAATGATGCAAATATTATTGCTTTAGGCCAATCCCAGTCTGGACTTGAAGATCTAGATACACTGCTAAGTGAGTATAATGCTAAAACTACGCTAGTCCCAATAGATCTAAAGAACTATCAACTTATCCATGAACTTGAAAAAAAGCTATGCGAAAAATACAATAAACTAGACGCTATAATCCTTAATGCAGCTACTTTAGGAACTCTCTCTCCAATTACTCATATTGATGAGACGGAATGGAATGATACTTTTTCAGTTAATTTAACTTCTAATATTATTATTTTAAAAGTATTCGAGCATTTTCTTAAAAAGTCTGATGCTCCACAAATTTTTTTCATGACCTCCGATATCATAAATGATAAAAAACCTTTTTGGGGTTTGTACTCTGCAACTAAAGCTGCTCTTGAAAAAATTGCCTACTCTTATGCAGCTGAAGTTAGGAATCTAAAAATTAAAGTCAATTTAGTTGATCCTGGTAAGGTTAATACAAAGCTTCGATTAAAAGCCTACCCAGGAGAGAATAAACTTTTACTTACACAGCCTGAGGATCTTTCTGCCTTCTTTATTGATATTATCTTCAATGAAAATATTTCAAGCTCAGAGCTAATCTCTTATGAAAAATGGAAAAATGAAAATACATAGTTTATTTAGTTACTATAAGGATTCTCACCTTTTCTGAAATAGATCCTTATAGGAGTTGTCGAATAATTAAAAGACTGCCTTAACTCATTTATTAAATACTGCTTATAAGATTTTGGAATTGACTCAGGATGTGATGAGAAAATAACAAAAGTTGGAGGTTTTACAGAGGCTTGAGTAATATACCTTAACTTAATCCTTCTTCCTGACTTTGCTGGTGGTTGATGTTTTTGAACAATTTCACGAAGCCAATTATTTAATTTTGCTGTTGACATTCGTTGAGTCCATTCATCTTTTAAGCTGATAACCCTTACCATCATTTTCTTAATACCAGATCCATTAATAGATGAAATCTTCAATACATTATTGCTGTTAAGTTGAGGAAGGTTTGTTGTTAAAATATTATTTAATCTACGATTGAATTCTTTCTTATCTTTTATAAGGTCATGTTTATTTATTACTATAATCAGAGCTCTACCCTCAGAAATTACATAATCAGCTAATCTCATATCTTGTTTATCTATAAAATTTACTGCATCTATGAGTAATATAATTACATCTGCAAATTTTATAGATTTAAGAGAGTCTGCATAGGTTAATTTCTCAACAAGCTGATTAACCCTACTTCTTCTTCGAAGCCCTGCTGTATCAATTAGTATTATTTTTTGACCATCCCATTCCCAATTAATTTCTATTGAGTCTCTTGTGATACCAGCTTGATCGCCAGTCAACATTCGGTTCTCTCCAAATAATGAATTTAACAAAGTTGATTTTCCTACGTTAGGTTTGCCAACAATTGCTAATTTCATTATTTCATCATTTTCACTCTCCAATCTAATTGATGTTGGAACATTTTCTTTAACTTTTTCGATTAAGTCGAGCATACCAATGTTATGTTCAGCTGAAATTGATATTGGCTCCCCAAAACCTAACTCATAAAATTCATATATATTTTTTCTTGCAGTTCCACTTTCACACTTATTTACAATTGTGAGTGTTTTTATTCCAGATTTTCTTAGATAACTTGAAAACTCTATATCTTTTGGTGTGATACCAATTCGTCCATCAACAACCAATAGGCAAAGATCGCATGATGAGATAACTTTTAGTGCATTATTCTCTACTGATTGGGACAACTCATCAGATTTTGCCTCATATACTCCTGCAGTATCTATCAAATAGAATTCTAGGCCATTATATTGAATTAATTCTTCTCTAAAATCTCTTGTTAAGCCTGATATATCCGATACCAAAGCCCTTTTTTGACCATAGAATCTATTAAATAGGGTTGATTTCCCAACATTTGGCCTTCCAGCTAGTGCAATTCGTGGTGTCATAGTTTATTTCATTCATATGAGATTAATATGCCATTATTGGATACTACGTATAATTTCTTATTAACAACAATAGGTGGAATTGACAAATTTTCTATTTGATTATTCAAAGTTTCAATGAATGCTCCGTCTCTAGCATCAAACTTAATTATATCACCAAATGATGTAAATACATGTATCACATTATTAAGTAAAAGTTTACTAATAAGTTTATCATCTGAGTCCAATTTATACTTACTATTGAGATCAATTGTCCATAATATATCTCCTTTCGATATATCTATTGCAAACAGAACATTCTCTTGGGATATTATAAACAGATAATCGTCAGTAGCTACTGGCGTTAGGTCACTTGAAATAGGTAACTCCCATAAACGGAAACCATTATTAATATTATTAGCAATAAGCCTTCCTTGAAAACCAATAGATATAAGTATCTCATTATGTAAAATAGGATTCGCAATTATATCTTTTATTTGAGATAATGAATTTGTAATATTTTTTCTATTAACAGTATCTGCCCATATTCTTCTTCCACTGTATGCATCAAAAACAAAAACCTCTCCCGATCTGTAGGGCACTATGAGGAAATTTTTGTAGAGTGCCATATCACTTGTTTGAATAAAGCCAGCAGCTTCTGAGAACCATTCATATTGCCATATTCTCTCACTAGTGAGAATATCAAAAGCATGAATGATATTATCCACCCCAAGAACATATACTAACTTATTATCGGCTATCGGAGATGATCTTATTGGTACTCCAATATTTTTTTGCCATATAATATCTCCATTAAATGGATCAATTGCATAAACGTCTCCAAATCCATTGGCAAAGAATATAATACCAGATGCAGCAACTAACCCTCCCCCAAAACCTTCTCCTGGATCTTCCTCAATAGGATAAAAAGCTTCTCTCCAGTGAATTTTTCCATTTGAAATATCAATCGCTGTTATATTATTAGTAGAGTCAACAGTATAGGCAAAACCTCCAATTATAATTGGGTCAATAATAAGGATATTCTGTTTACTACCTCCAATTCCAACTTCAGCCTCCCAATTCTTCTGAAAAATCTCAGTATAAAGAATATTTCCACTATTATTTATTCCACTTCCTCCAGAGGAATTCCATCGCTTATTTTGAATAGGAGGTGATAAACTAAGAGTTAAGTTTTTATCTAACTCTACAATATCCGATGTATTATTTGAAAGAGCCTCATAACGCTCCCCTGGAAGTAAATATTCTTTCTCTCGAATAAAATTCTCACAAGAAAATAATTGGGTACTTAAAAGGCAAAAAAGTAAAATATTTAACGGTAATTTATATTTATAATTGATCAGCACAATCTTACATCAAATTTATTTTTTTGAATTAAAAACCTTCAGCATCATATTAGCTCTATCATACATCCCAGTTGTGGTTCTTTTACTATCAATAATCTCTTGAGCATGTTTGATACCAATATCATACGAGCCATCTTTATATGCACTTAATGCCAATACTTCTGTTGCAAACAAATGAAGTAAATTTTCTTCAGAAATAAGATTCGATAGCATATCATTCATCTCAATATATGATGATGTATCTATTTTCAGATAAGCTAATTTCAGTTGGGCTATTTCTTTCAGTAGCCCCTTTGAATTTTGAATGATCTCATTATATGAGTCTTCAGCAGTTTTTAACTGATTTTGACCCACTAATAGATCTGCATTCAGTATCATCGCATAATTCTGATATTCATTCGTTCCGCTGAGTAAAAGTTCTTTAATATTAATTTCAGCACTTTCGTAATTATTTTCTTCAATATTTTCAATCAGTTGTGAAAATATTACTCCAGATTTCTCAATTTTTGAATTTTTCCAATATTTATAAGATTCGGAGAAAATTAAAATAACTGAAACTGTTACGATAGCAGCAAAAATAGCACTGCGATATCGGACCCATAAACTTTTTAGTTTTTCCTGACGAAGATCTTCATCTATTTCATTAAACAAGTTTGACATTTATATTTACCATGAAGTATTAAGTGAGTTTATTTATAACTAGTTTTTATCAAGTTTCCAATCAAAATTAATTATATCTCTGGAAAGTACTGAGCACTATCAGTTTCTGATTTCCATTCTTTATATTTTTTCATCGTTACTTTAAATGCCTCAGTATTAATAAATTCATGCAATATAGCCTTTAATTTAACACATTGGAATTCCTTATCAAACCATATTGGATCAGCTATTCTGAATTGTCTTATGAAAGGTAAAATACAAATTTCATATATTGATATTTTATTACCGAATATATATCCTGACTCAGAAATCTTGTTTTCAATACATTCAACAATTTTCACAGCTTCGTCACGATGAGAAATTTTTTTAGAGATATCATGTTGTGATGAATATTTATATCTATCTAAGTGATATTTGAAGTCTTTATCAATTAAGAAAATTAATTCCTCTATATTATCTTCTTGGCATGGTAATAAAAGTTGATGTGGATCATTTTTAGATAAAAACCATTTTACAATATCAATACTTTCGTCTATCAAATGACTTCCATTAATTTCAAGGACAGGAACTGTTCCTTTTGGAGATAATTCTATAAATTGTAATGGCTTATTTTTGAGAGATATTTCTCTAATTTCACAGCTTTTTTTTGAATAATAGATTGATAATCTAGCCCTCATTGCGTAGGGACATCTTCTAAATGAATATAATACAAGATCTCTAGATTGGTCTTTCTTGCTCACACTTTATTCTTCTTTTTTGCAGGCTCTTTTGAAATTTTCGTTCCTTAAACCTTCTTATACTTTTTTCATTTTGATTATTATAGCAATGTGGACATGAAATATCTTGAACAAAGTGTTCTGTCTTAATATCATCTTTTGAAATTGGCATCCTACATGCATGACACATGTCATAGGAGCCCTTTTCAAGTTTATGTTCAAGGGATACACGATAATCAAAAACAAAGCATTCACCTTTCCACTTACTTTCCGATCTTTCTTTATCTTCAAGATATTTTAAAATACCTCCATCTAATTGGTATACATTTTTGAAACCTTTATTTATAAGGTATGATGACGCTTTCTCACACCTGATACCACCTGTGCAATACATTGCAATTTTTTTATCCTTACTATCTTCCAGATGACTATCAGCCCATTTTGGAAATTCTCTAAATGAAACCATATTTGGAAATGTGGCTCCTTCAAAAAACCCAATCGATTGCTCAAATTTATTTCTTGTATCAACAATAATAACATCTTCTTCGTATAATAGTTTATCCCATTCCAGAGAGTTTAACATCTCTCCCGTTTTATGGTGAGGGTTAACATCTGGTTGACCCATTGAAACTATCTCTTTTTTGATCCTGACACGCATCTTTGTAAATGTACGTCCATAAGCAAGGGAGAATTTTGGTTTCAAATCCTTAAACTCTTTCAGAGCAGTAATATAGTCAATCAAAATACTGAGGGATTTTTCTTCACCAGAAACTGTACCGTTTATACCTTCTTTTGCAATTAATATTGTACCTAGAATATTTCCTTGCTCACAAATTGCTAATAGACTGTCTTTATGATCTGAGTAATTATACCAAGGCGAGAACTTATAGAAGGATGTAACAATATTCTCACTCATGATTATGGTCTCATTTATATCTTATATTTTTTTTATTTAGATCTGAAATTGAACTACACCCCATAAGCTTCATATCACGAACTATTTCATCATTCATGAGACTTAATGCCCGCTTTACCCCCGAAGAACCTGCACCAGCTAGGGAATAAAGATAGAATCGACCACCTGAGCATGCATTTGCACCCAGTGAAAGGGCTTTTAATACATGAGTACCTCTTCTAATACCCCCATCACATATGATCTCAATCTTACCTGATACTGCATTAACAATTTCCTCTAGTTGATCAAATGGAGATCGCGAACCATCGAGCTGACGCCCTCCATGATTTGAGACCATAATCGCGGAAGCTCCAACATCAATTGCTTTTTTAGCATCTTCAACAGACATTATTCCCTTGAGACATAGGGGTTTTTCCCAATTCTTCTTAATATCTTCTATTTTCTTCCAACTTAGTTCTTGATCTAACATTTTTGTAAAATAATCACCAACTGACATTGCTATTTTTGTACCCTCGCTGAGATGTGACTCTAATTGAGGTAGTGAAAATTTTTCTCGAACTAGATAATTCATACTCCATTTAGGTGATAAAGCAAAACTCAGCATACTTCCCATTGTTAGTCTTGGTGGAGACGTAAAACCTGTTCTTAGATCTCGCTCCCTGTTACCTCCAACAATTGTATCCACAGTAATAGCTAAGGAGTCGAAGTTATATTCCACACATTTTTGTAACATATCCTCATTCAGTGACTTATCTTTATGCACATATAACTGAAACATTTTAGGACAATTAAATTTTTTTCCAATTTCCTTAATACCTATAGTGGCAAGTGATGATATGCCAAAATAAGTATTAAACTCTTCAGCTGCTTCACCAACCGCCCTTTCTCCTTCATGATGAAATAATCTTTGAAGTGCCGTAGGTGAAAGAAATATCGGTAAGTCAATCTTCTTTCCAAGTATTTCAACGGAAGTATCAATATTTGTAACCGGATTAAGCACATTTGGAACAAGATCACACTTATCAAATGCCTCAGTATTATGAAAATAGGTCTTTTCATCATCCGCAGCTCCATCAATATAATGGAATATGGGTCCTGGGATATTTTGCTTTGCTAGTGCTCTAAAATCAGCCGTATTATAACAATTTTCTAATCTTTTAAACATAACTTATATTTTATAATAGATATGACCTTACATCAAAACAATTAATACGAATTATTGCCCTACAGAAAACTTGATGCTCTTATCATCATAGCTGCAATAATGAACAAAATGATACCCATAATAAAATCTATAACTTTTAATAATACTATATTCTTTGAGAAAGCTACAAAAAGCTTTGATATTATGGCAATACCATAGAAAAATATGACACTCGCTATAGTGGCACCAAAAATATAATATATCCTTTCATTATTACTATATTGCAGAGAAGCACTCCCTATTAAAATAACTGTATCTAGATAAACATGTGGGTTAAGCAATGTAAATATAACCATAGTTAACATGGTTCTTCTAAAATTCTTTTGTAAATATACTTCTTCATTTGAACCATAAGAGCTAACCAAAATATTTTTTAGTCTAATAATACCATATATGAATAAGCATATAGCTGAGAGTATTAGGAATAAATCTATATAGAATTGGTTTACGATGAGTGACATTCCATATACACCAGCAATTATCAATATAAAGTCTGACAATATGCAAAAACTTGCCAAAATATATACATATTCATTTCTTATCCCTTGCCGGAATAGATACGTATTTTGGGCACCAACAACACAGTTTAGAGAAAAACACAGCATAAAACCTGTGATAAGAGGTGTAATCATTTCTGTAACCATGTTATTTTCTTTAATTTTATCAGCCTGAGGCTTATCAATAATAAAATGATTATTAAATATATAACCGCATCTAACTCAATAGTTTTTGCCATCATTAAATAATGGATGCCAGCTAAGATGATGGCGGGATAAATTATTCGGTGAATCTTTGACCATAAACTGCCCAGTTTTTTTGTTAAATAATTATTTGACGTGATTGCCAGAGGTAATAGCAAAATAAAACTAATCATCCCCAATAATATAAATGGTTTTTTTGCTATGGAAATCAGAATCTCACTCCATCTAAGCTGCATATCTAACATTAACCATGTTAGCAAATGGAGACAAATATAAAAAAAACTCATCAAACCAATTGAACGACGCAGCCTTATAAAGTTGATAGCGGTGAGCTTCGAAAGTGGAGCTAATACTAGTGTAACAATCAACAAGTTTAATGCAGTTATACCAAGTGTTTCTTCGACGCGTCTCATAGGGTCAACGCCTAATTTACCAAGAAATAATTCTGATATTAGAATAATCAGTGGTAGCGTGAGCAATAAATATACATGAGAAATTCTAATACTTCTTACTCGATAATTGATGAATATATATATTTTGCTAGCTACTGACACACTATCATTCCCCATAAAGAATATAAGTTTGGAGATATCATCTCAATCAATAATATTCCGAAAGATCCATACCCTCATACATTGAAGATACCTCATTATAACCATTAAACATCTTTGTGTCATACCTCGGTGTGAAGAGATTACCTAGATACCCCTCCCCATCACCCCCGATATATCTTTCACTTGCTTGAGACCATCTTGGGTGATGGACAGTTGGATTAACATTTGAGTAAAACCCATACTCACGTGGATTTTGAAAATTCCAAGATGACATAGGTTCCGTTTCTTGAAGCGTAATTTTTGTTATTGACTTTATTGATTTAAAGCCGTATTTCCATGGAACAACAAGCCTTATTGGAGCTCCATTTTGCTTTGGTAACGGCATATCGTAAACACCGGTTGCCATTAAAGTTAGTGGGTGCATAGCTTCGTCAATCCTCAATCCTTCACTGTAAGGCCAACGAAGAACTCTTGTTTTTTGCATATGCATCTCTTCTGGTCGATATAAGGTTTCAAACCCAACATATTTAGCCCCCTCTTTTACACCAACTTTTTTTAATAAATTTGACAGCTGGAAACCATTCCAAGGAATCATCATTGACCACCCCTCAACACACCTTAAACTATAAATACGCTTCTCAATATCCATCTCAGAACTAATCTCTTCAAGGGAATATATTCCTGGATTTTCAACCAAACCAGCTATCTCAACAGTCCAAGGTGATATCGTTAATTTGTGCGCGTGTGTTGCAGGGTCTGTTTTATCAATACCAAATTCATAAAAATTATTATAATTTGTTATTTCTTTGAATGTATTAAGTTTTCGCTCAAAAACCTCCTGCGCTCCCAAAGGAGATATTTTATTAAATGCAATTAGAGAAGAGAGTGCTAGACCAAGTTGTAGGACCTTACGTCTATTTATGAATAGATGCTTTGGTGTAATATTATCACTATCAATTTTCATTTTTTTCTCACTATACTTAAACAAGTAAACATATAATCATCAAATTCAATTCTATTTTATAATTTATTATGATAAATTAAACTAAATTATTAATACATAAAATAAGAGGAATCATAATGATAAAAGGTCTTATTTCACCTATTTTGAGTCCATTCGATGATAATTTGATGTTCAACCAAGATATGTACAATGAATTAGCTCATGATCTTTTATTAAATGGTTGCGCAGGACTAGCTCCATTTGGAACAACTGGAGAAGCTTTATCAGTAAGTAATGAAGAAAGGATAAATGCATTAGATGGGCTTCTAAAAGATGGGATCCCTGCAGATAAATTGATACCTGGGACTGGTGTATGCAATTTTCCAGATACTGTGAAATTATCACGTCACGCAATTGACTCGGGTTGTATGGGGGTAATGACACTTCCTGCTTTTTATTTCAAGGGTGTCTCAGATCAAGGACTTTTTGATTACTATAGGAAACTTATAGAAGAAATTAACCTTACTAATCTTAAAATCTATCTTTATCATATACCACAGGTTTCGGGTGTTGGATTAAGTATAAATTTAGTTAAAAAACTTAAATCTGAATTTCCTGACATTATTGCAGGAATAAAAGATAGCTCTGGTATTTGGGAGAATACACTTGAGTTACTAAAAATAAATGATTTAAGTGTGTATCCCGGAGCTGAATTACCGGTTATAGATGCTATCAAATTAGGGAGTCCAGGTTGTATATCTGCTACTGCAAATATTAACTCAAAAAATATTGGAGAAGTAATAGAATTATGTCACCAAGATAATTGGCAAAAAGCAACTGATTTACATAAAAATGTAAAGGAAGTTAGGTATTTATTCCAAGATTACTCAGCAATACCTGCTCAAAAAGCTATGCTAGCAAAAAAATATTCCAATAATACTTGGAAAAATATTCGACCACCTCTTGAGAGAATATCAGATGGCGCAGCCAATGAGCTCGCAAATAAACTTATTAAGTTTGGTTTTAATTTATAATTTAAGACTTTATTCTAATTTTATCGAATGCCTGTAATGCTATATCTCGTGATTCTTGCATATCGACAATGGGTTTTGGATAGTTCGTTCCAAGATTAACCCCAGCATCGCTGAGTATTTCAGGTGGAGCTTCCCATGGGTTGAATAAATACTTGGTAGGCATATTTTTTAATTCAGGTACATATTTTTTTGTATAAACACCTTCTGGGTCAAATTTTTGTCCCTGCATTATTGGATTAAATATTCTAAAGTATGGAGCTGCATCAGCGCCAGATCCAGCTACCCATTGCCAGCTCGCGCTATTACTTGCCATATCAGCATCTAATAAGCAGTCCCAGAACCATCTTTCTCCATAGTTCCAATGAATAAGTAGGTTTTTTACAAGAAATGATCCTACGACCATCCTTAGCCTATTATGCATATAACCTGTTTGCCATAATTCTCTCATACCCGCATCCACAATTGGATAGCCAGTTAGGCCTTTTTGCCAACTAGACAAATGTGATACATCTTTTTTCCATGGGAAATTATCAAACTTCTTATATAAGTTTTGTTTAGGGAGCTCTTGATTATAAAACAGAAGATTATAAGAAAATTCACGCCATCCAATTTCACTTTTAAAATGATATAAATCTTTCTCTGGATATTCTGTTTCATCTAGGTCCTCTATTGCATACCAGATCTGATTTGGTGAAATTTCTCCAAAATGAAGGTGTGGAGATAGACGGGAACAGTTTTTATTAGATGGAAAATTTCTTCCTTCTTTATAATTTATAATTCCATCAAAAATAAAATCTTGCAGCTTTTCCTGTGCAGCTTTTTCACCAATATCCCATATATTTTCAAAACTTTCATACCAGGTTAATTTTGGTAGAAGATTTAACTCATTAATAGTAAGTGATAGATCTGATTTCTTAGCATTATTTAAATTAGGAGCCTTTAATGGGGTCCGGGGAGGCAATGCATTCAAGCATCCTCTCTTGAAAAATGGAGTAAATACTAGATAAGGGGTTTGATCTTCTTTATGGATTTCCCAGGGTTCCCAAAGAAGAGAAGCATTTGTAGTCTCAACATTTACTCCATTTTCTTGAAGACTTTTTTTAATATTTTTATCACGTTTGATTATCCATGGTTCATAACACCTATTCCAATATATATTTTTAACTTTATGAGTTTTGCATAGCTTTGCTAAAATAGTTTGAGGATCGCCTATAAAAATTGATAACCTATTATTTAGGCTTAAATCCAATGAGGTAAGAGAGTGATGCAGCCACCACTTACTTGCCTGTCCCATCATAGTACTCTCATCAGAGTTTATGTTGTCATATATATAGACAATGAGTGTATCTCCCTGCTCAATAGCATTCAAAAGAGCTGGATTATCAGATAAACGAAGATCGTGTCGAAGCCAACAGATAGAGGAGTAATTATTATTAATATTCATAATTATTTATATAGTATGAGCAGTTTAGATTTGCAAATACATCTGAGATACCATATATCCATCTACCCATTTTATTGAAATCACTGGTTCTTTTTCGCTCAATAGCTTCAATTTGTTTTTGGTAAGACTTTTCAATTTCATTTACAAGAGTTTTACAATACTCTGTTAGAAAAACTTGCTCATCTTCAACAGAGATTACTTCTGCATTAACTGGAGATAGATTCAATAATAATACCATAGCAAAAACTATAAACCCTTTTATATAATTAATTTTTATCATTTTTTACAGTTACTTATTCTATTTATATAAAGCATTATATTAATCATTATTTCCTGTACTTATTACTTGGAACAAAATCAGATACCTCCACTAATCTTGGGCTACTTACCCATAAATTACGGTTTGGATGCATGCCTGAACCATATACTGCAGATACTGCATTTGATCTCATATTATTTAATAACCTGGTATCTACCTCACCCATTGCTGGATGAAAACCATGATTTGAATTAACTTCACTTTGCCAGCCCTTCATTCGTGACTTATAAATATCTTCTTGCTCCAATTCTTTACATACCAATGTATTTGTATTTAAATCAACAATAATAGAGTCTCCGTCTTTAATTAGTGCAATTGCCCCACCTAAAGCTGCTTCGGGACCGACATGACCAATAACTAAGCCAACCGAGCCCCCAGAGAATCTGCCATCTGTCATTAGAGCTACCACAATACCTTTTTCCCTACATAAAGCAGTTATTCTTGAAGTTGAATCAAGCATCTCTGGCATCCCCGGCCCTCCTACAGGCCCCTCATATCTGACAACAATCATATCTCTGTCTTGAAAAGTGTCAGGGTTACTTTCGAGAGTATCTAAAAGACTTTGCTCTCCATTGAAAGTTTTTGCTTTACCGTTAAATATATTATTTTCCAATCCCCCCTCTACTCCAGCAAGCTTAAGTATGGCAGAGTGATCAGAAGATAAGTTACCTCCAAGTAATCGAAGCCCTCCTGTCTTTTTAAAGGGCGACTCTACAGAAAAAATTATTTCTCCATCTGGTGATGGGGGATTTAATCTATTAACTTGTTGCTTTAAAGTCTCCATAGTACAAGTCATCGTATTACCAGTTAAAAGCCCAGCATCCATCAAGTCTTTTATAATTACTTGAATCCCACCCATTTTATCAATATCAACCATCGAGTATTTGCCAAAAGGTCTTGCATTGACAACAACAGGGACAACATTTTGTGATAAATAATTAAATTCTTCCTGACTCATTATATCACTATAAAAATCTTTATATCCTGCAGCTCTTGATAATTCTGGCGCGTGCAACATAATATTAGTTGATCCCCCTATTGCCATCGCCACTATAAGGCCATTTCTTATAGAGTCACGGGTAACTATATCACGCGGGTTTATTCCACTCTCAATCAACTTTGATAAATAATTTATTAGCTCATCAGGAAATTGATTTTTTCTTCTTTCATCTTGCGATGCCGGAGATACCATATGCAGAGGTTGCATACCAATAACAGCTATGAATGTTTGCATAGTATTGTAAGTGAAGATGCCTCCGCAGCTTCCATGTCCAGGACAAGATTCAAGTGCAATTCTCTTTTTTAGATCCTCATCTTCACTCCCAGCTATTTGATAACTTGAAATTATATCAATTATCTCACCAGTTTTGCTATCAACTCCTGGTCTAATTGATCCATCTGACATGATTATTGCAGGTCTATTATGCTCTAATATAGCAGCCAAGGTCCCAACGGGGGGTTTATCACAGGCAACCACAGCAATAGTGCCCTCTAAGCCTGATGCACTTAGATGCTCACACACCGATTCATTTGTTACTTCGCGACCAATCAATGAATATCTCATTTCTTTTGTACCATTTCGAATGCCATCAGATGTCGCAATTGTAAATTCTGGCTGCACAAGTCGCATTGAAAGTTTATCGTCTTCTTTCCCAATCCTTGATCTTAGCTGCTCATGAATGATGGCAACTTTTTCACTTACCCCCACATAGCATTGCGAGTCACCTTTATTTCCAAGAACACCGACTGATGGCTGATGAATAAGATCCACATCCGTATTAAGCGCCCGTGCCACACCATAAGTTTGCGAGTTTCTTCCAGGATTTTTATCTATCAGTACTACTTTTGAGTTTTTCATGAAACATCCAATAAATTTTTCGTTATGCTATGATAAATAATATATAAGTAAAGATTAAGCAAATATATTAATAATAATGAAAATTTGTTTTATTATTATTTTAATTCTCGACTTTCAAAAATTCTATCGCTCTTTGAAAAGCGATTATATCTTTATTTTTTGTATTTACCATTAGAGATATTTTTTCTAATATATTATATCTTTTAGGCATATTCAAAACTTCCTGCCATAATATCTTATCTGAAGCTGCCTTATAACTATTCACAAATGAAAGAAGCTCTGGGCCTGCTTTATCTGATAATTTAAACCAACTATGAATAAAATAGTAGAAATCAACTGATAATTTTTTAGTCTTGGCTATATTATCTCTAAATTTCTCAAAATCAAGAAAAGTTACTTTTTTCCCATCCCAGCATATATCTCGAAGTGCTAAGCCACCATGTGAATATTGATTTTTATGAAGATATGCAAAATGCTCACCGGCTTGGCTAAAAATTTTTTCTCTTATTTTTGAAGTAATTTTTTTTCTCTAAAAATTTCCTCAAGTGTCAAGCCTGCATCTGCAAATACTATATTTTTGCGGCTATGAAAAACTATTTTTGAAGATTGAAACCCAATTCTTCTTAATACATCTTCTGCATTAATTTCCCTTGTGAGAGCTTTTCTTGGATTACCTTTTAAAATATGTTTTATAGATAATTTTTCAGTAGATTTTATCCAAAATTTTGAGCCATCTGGATCATCAAAAGACTGAACTCTTCTGTATTTTTCTCTCGAGAGATCTTCTATAATTTTATTGAATTCGTGATTATCCATTATTGCTATTCTTATTTATTTCCAACAAATAATCACCACATATCTCACCCCCGCAGCATGGATCTGTAACTTGCTTGCAGTTTAAACACTGATAGTGCGATTGAACATATATGAGACCTAATTTTGAATTACAAAAAGGACAAGGAGTTTGGTTTTTATTTATTTCTTTATTACTCATCATATAAAATCCTACATTATTTAATTGAGAATATTATCGTATTTTATTTGCTCCATTTAACCTGATACATTACTTCATTCCGTCTAAGAAAGTATGGAGTGAATGGGCTGTTATAGGTTGCTTTTATAGGATCTCCTAATATTTCGATTTTATTTTTTATTAATTCTTCCTTCAAAATATCTGAGTGAATATAAAAGTTACCGTCTGAAGATCTTCCTGAATATTTAATTACAGCAAAGTACCCCTCTTCCATTATTGAAATTTGAACATTGTCATCAGACGGTAAAGGAGTGTTTGCTTGATCAAACTCTGATGGAAGGTAAAAATGCATCACACGATTACCATTATTTTTGATTTCTGTAACAGGGGTAGTCATCGATATTTTTTGTGAACCTTGATTTGATCCCGATATATATTTGAAAAGCTTCCCAAAGCCATTGTCTCCATCATTACTACTAGTTTGAACTACAATCCTCTGATTATAGTGCCTAATCTCATATATTTCTGCTTCATGAACTTTCTTATAATTTGGCTCTTCATATGCCATTGCAATGCCTCCACTAAAAATTAGAGTAATAAAAAGGAATATTTGAGTGATTAATTTCATATAATGTAAACGAATAAAATAAAATAATAGATTGATAGTTTTATGAATAATAATTTCTCATAAATTAAAAATTAACTTAAAACTCGCAATAAGTAAAACGATACCTAATGTTCTCTTTATAGCTGTGTGCTGAAAATAATGAATACCAATTTTTGTTCCAATTAATGCACCCAATAGAGTAAATCCAGCATATAAAGGTAAAATAGATGGCAGGCTGTTTATCGAGGAAATATTTCCTAATAATCCAAATAATGAATTAAAGAAAATAAAAATAGCAGCTGTACCACTAGCTCCCTTTGTTGTTGTCCATCCGGCAAAGAGAATTAAAGGTGATAAGAATATTCCACCACCAGTGCCTGTAAGACCCGCTAAAAAACCAATAATACAACCTGTTAACATGGCATATGCGTATTTATATTCTCTTGGTTTTTTCTCTTCTTGCTTTTTGATTGTTATAAATCGATATGATGAATAAAGAAGTATCAATCCTATGATTGGCTTATAAATTTCACCTGGCAAATTGATATATCCACCCATGAATGCGCAGGGGATTGCTCCAATTACTAACGGAAATATAAGTTTAAAATCATAAAATTTTGCCCTGATAAACTGAAAGCTTGTGAAAGATGACACAAGTATATTTAGTGATAGCGCAGTCGGTTTAATTGTTGTTACAGGAACGCCAAATATTGACATAATTGCAATGTATACAGACGCTCCAGCATGGCCAACTGATGTATACAGGATAGCTCCAAAAAAAAGAATGAGGCCAATTAGCAAATCGGTTAATTCAATAATCATAATTAATACCTGATATCATAATATATTAGTATTTTTCTAGACAAAATTCTTATTTAGACCATACCTTATTCTGTATTAATCATTCTTTCGACATTAAGTAATTTATCCAATTTATGAAAGTTATAATATTGGAGATGAATGATGCACTCTAATCTTTAAGATTGTCTCTGAGCTATCTAAAATAAAAGTGAATGCAACTTTAGTCTTTGTATCCGAACCAACTGGTTTAAAATTAAGCAAACCCATAGCCGCTCCAATAGACTCAATAGTACTCACCTGGATTAAGTCTATTTTTTCCCATGTTCTAAGAGCAAATCCATTATCTTCTGCGACCATACCTCCGACAAAATAAGATAGAGCCTGCTCAATTGAATTACGAAATATAATCTCTTTTGTAAACGTTGGCTTAAATAAGACATCACCTCTATCAAATGCATAATGGTTGTCAATAAAAGCTAGCGCTGTTTTTTTATAATCCCCTTCTGCCTTATAGACTCTTCCGATATCAATAACACCTTGAGTCCAAGATATAAGAAATTCATTTACTTTTTTTGCATAATTCATATTTAAATTAACTTATCAAAACTAATATTTGTAATATCTTCTATCTTATTTCACATCACGTCAATTAGAACTAACATATATAAATAAGTTAATTAAAATAATTATTTATATTGAACTCGCAATTAAAATTTTAGGCATTTATACCTGCAACATAACCTGAAGACCAAGCCCACTGGAAGTTATATCCCCCGAGGTGACCTGTAACATCGACTACTTCGCCGACAAAGTATAGACCATTGTGCTTTTTTGACATCATAGTTTTAGAAGACAGTTCATTTGTATCAATACCTCCAAGTGTGACTTCAGCAGTTCTATATCCCTCAGAACCCGTAGGACTAACACTCCAATTATTAATGGAATTGCTTAGCTTTTGTAATAATTTGTTTGATAGTTCAGAGATATTCCCTCCAATGCGTTGATCTCGACAAATGCTAATTGAAAGTCTCTTTGGGATCACTTCTGCTATCAGTGTGGTAATATCTTGCTTTGGATTAGTTTCTTTTTTGTTTATTAAGAATTGATAAATATCAAAATTCGGAGAGAGGTTTATTTTAATTTCATTTCCCAATTTCCAATAAGATGAAATCTGAAGGATTGATGGACCACTTAAACCTCTGTGAGTAAATAGCATCCCTTCTTTAAAAGAATTTTTATTTAAAGAGATGATAGAGTCCAAAGATAATCCTGTAAGTTCTTTACATTTAAGAAGGAACTTATCACTGAAAGTTAGAGGAACTAATGCTGGCTCCGTCTCAACAAGTTTCATATCAAATTTTTTTGCTATATCATAACCGAACTTTGTTGCCCCCATTTTGGGAATAGATAGCCCCCCTGTTGCTATAATCAAAGAATTAGAAAAAATTATTTCTGAACCAATATTAGTGATGTATGAGTTATCTTTTTTACTGATATCCAAAACATGAGTTTCTTTTTTGAGAGTTACTTCTGATTTTTTGCATTCTAGGAGTAGCATGTCTATTATTTGCTGTGCGCTTTCATCACAAAAGAGCTGACCTAGTTTCTTTTCATGAAATTTAATTTGATATTTTTTAATCAATTCAATGAAATCATATTGAGTATATTGATTTAAAGCTGAAATCATAAAATTAGGATTTTGAGAAATAAATTTACTCGGATTTGTATAAAGGTTAGTGAAGTTACATCTTCCGCCACCGGATATCCGAATCTTCTCACCAATTTTTTTTGAATGATCAACTAAAAGAACGGACCTTCCTCTCTTACCAGCCTCTATTGCACTCATTAGACCTGCAGCACCAGCACCTATTATAACGACATCATACTTTTGGTTCATGATTGACTAAATACTAATAATGTGGTGGCTTTTGATTGCCATCATTAAGATTTGAATCTAAGTTATCTTCTAACTCAAGAATTATTTTTTTTAACTTCGAAATTTCACTTTTTAAATTGATAAGATCTTTTTGTTGGCTATAAATTACATCACTCATCTGCGATACTTCATTTTGAAGAAATGAGGTTATTTCTTCCAGTTTTTTAATATTATTTTCCATTATTTTTACGTACTATTGTCTTTATAATTACTCCAAGCTTCTAATATTGCGCCTGGAGAAAGGTGGTAATCGTCAATATGCCATATATTATTTGAGACGCCATTTCCATCATCAGTAAGTTTATGCACATCCAAGAACCCAAAAGATCTATCCTTTGACATATTTCTTAAGTCACGATTTAATAATGAAATTACATTAAGAAGTTTCGAAACTTCTATTTTATTAATATTTTTCTTGCTTACTTTTGGACAAGGAACACCTTGAATAATTATCCTATGCTTTGATTTTGAATTTATTTTATCTATGTAATGCATATAATTTTTAACAGTATCTGCAACTAATTCATTTATATTTTTTGTAGGATATTTTTTGAGATGCATCAATATTCCATCATTTAATCTACAATCAATTTCACCAACTGTTAAAAGTAACGTACTTGACTTTGGTAATGAATTGAAAATCTGTTCAAATTGATATTTATATTTATTTCTTTTTGAATTACCAAGATGCCATTGCTTACAACCAACAATGAGCATGGAACGTGCTAATAAAACATCCTCATCGCTTTTAAGATTTAATGCATTGCATGCCAAACAATGACTTTCCCCTATAACATAAAGATTTTTTGCTTCTGTATATTTTGTATTATCAATCGATTCATTTTCATGCCATTTTAATAATTCTGATAAATAAAAATAATAAACCTGAGCATTTATATAGCCAAAAGTCTTTTCATCTTGCAAATCTGATGCTGCTCGTAAAAATTTTATACTTTCTTCAAACTTTTGCTGCTGAAAAAAAATAATCGCTAGATTTAAATTTGCAATCAGTGCGAGCTTAGATCCTCTTTTGACAACATATTTTAACAAAGTTATAGCTTCTTCTGACTTTAACAAATGCTCTAATACAGGAGCAAGATTAATTATTGCTGACAGATTGTCAGGATTCAATTCAATTGCACTCCTATAGCTAGCTTCAGCCTCTTCAAACCGACCCAGTTCAGTGAGTGTATTTGCTAGGGTATAGTGCGCCCCATCATAATCTGGCTTGAGAGCTATAGCTTTTCGAGACTTCAATTCAGCCTCATCAAATCTATGCATCAAAATTAATAAACCAGCCAGATTCAGGTAAGCATGATGACCTTCTGGCTTTAATTCAATTGCTTTGCTATAACAAACTTCAGCTTCAGTATATTTATTTTGAAGAGCTAGGGTTATTCCAAGATTATTATATGCTTCCACGTTGTTTGGGTTAATCTTAAGAACTGTATTATATGATGTTACTGCCTCAGGGTACCTTTGAAGTGCTTGCAATGTTTTAGCTAATCCATGATGAGCATCTATATAGTCAGAATTCAAAGATATCGCTTTCCGATCACTTGCTTCTGCTTGGTTTAAATATCCCAATTTAAACTGTGATTTGGCAAGGTTATTATATGCCTCAAAATAATTATCTTTAATTGCTATGGCTTTTTCAAAGGCCACTTTTGCTTCTTTAAATCTGTTTAATTCCAGAAAAGAAACACCCAAATTATTATGAACCGTCGGTTCTTCTGGCACTAATTGTGCCGCTTTAAGGTTGGCAGAGAGCGATTTTGAGGGTCTATCAGTCATTCTGTATGTGGCACCCAAAACTTGCCAAGCAAAAAAACTTTCTTGAAAGTCTCTCAAAATTGAGATTGCAAGGTTTTCTGCATCTTCATACCTTTCAGCATTAAATAACTCCATGAGATTATTCAAACTTTCTCTAGAAGGGCTTTGTTTTATGATAATATTATTAGATTCATTCATTGCTTTCTCACTCGTTAATACTTCGAGCGTATCCTGTAACTAATTTTTAAGTATTACTAGAAATATTTATACCACTGTAAAACAAAAAATTTAAGTAGGAAAATAAAAAATTATAACCAAAAATAATACTCCATTAAACTTGTTCAGACTTTTGAAGAGACCACAAACTACTGTAACGCCCTTTCGTTCTGATGAGCTGTTCATGATTACCCATTTCAACTATCCGTCCATTTTCAAGGAAAAGAATCTGATCCGCATTGGAAACTGTTGATAATCGATGGGAAATCATTATAACAGCACGACCGTCTGCAGCGTGTTCAATAGCTTCTTGAATTTCGTGTTCTGTTTCACTGTCAAGAGCACTTGTTGCTTCATCAAGAATTAAAATAGGTGGATTTTTTAAAAGAGTACGCGCAATACCGACTCTCTGCTTTTCACCACCAGACAACTTTAGACCGCGTTCTCCAACTAGAGAGTCATACCCTTCTGGAAGCGACATAATAAAATCATGAATCTGCGCATCTTTAGCGGCTTGAATCACTTCTGGTTGTGAAGCGTTTTCGTAGCCATATGCTATATTATAAAATATTGTATCATTAAAAAGTACTGTATCCTGAGGCACAACCCCAATTGCCTGATGTAGGCTTTTTTGTGTTACATCCCTAACGTCTTGTCCATCTATGCATATCGCGCCTCCGTTAACATCATAAAAGCGAAAAAGAAGTCTTCCTATAGTTGATTTCCCAGATCCTGATGGCCCCACGATTGCAATTTTTTTCCCCAATTTCACATCAATATTTATCTCATGTAAGATTGGTCGCTCGGGTTCATATCCAAATCGCACATCCCTAAATAAGATTGAGCCATCGGATACGGAAAGTACTTTCGCTCCATCTTTATCAATGATTTCTGAAGGTTCTTCTAGCAACTCAAACATTTGCCGCATATCCACTAGTGCTTGTCTTATTTCTCTGTAGACTGTTCCAATGTAATTTAATGGTATTATAATTTGAATCATGTAGGCATTTACAAGTACAAAATCCCCAACTGTGAGTTCACCTAACTGGACACCGAGCGCTGCTAATATCATAACCCCAACTAAACCTAAGGTAACTAAAATGGCTTGCCCAAAATTAAGAAAAGCAAGAGAATAACTAGTTTTCAGCGCAGCTTCCTCATAGCCCGCCATTGCTTTATCGTAACGTAAGGCTTCTCTTTCTTCAGCATTAAAATATTTTACTGTTTCAAAGTTTAATAGACTATCAACAGCCTTTTGGTTAGCGTCTGTGTCTTCTTCATTCATCTTACGACGCAATTTAACTCGCCATTCAGTAACAGAGAAGGTAAACCAAACATAGACAAGAATAGTGATAAAAATTATTGCAATATAACGCCAATCTTGGAGTTTCCAAAAAATTACAGCACCAATAAATACCAACTCGATTACAAGAGGACCAGTTGAAAAAACCAGATGACGAAGCAGGAACTCCAATCCTTTAACACCTCTCTCGATGATTCGACTCAGTCCACCTGTTTTACGATTTATATGAAAACGCATAGATAGTTTGTGAATATGGTGAAATGTCTGCAGAGCTAACCTACGAAATGCACGCTGGGCGACTTTGGCAAATAGTACATCACGAAGCTGTTGAAATCCGCTCGTCATTATTCTTGCAAAACCATAGGCAACAGTTAAACCAACAGCTCCTAAAATAAAGTCTGAGATATTACTTCCTGCAAGATCATCTACAGCCCATGCCTGTAAAATTGGACCAAGTATTGCAATTATTTTTGATCCAATTAATGCAAGCAAAGCAAGGACCACACGTGCACGAAGCTTTGTATCACCAACTGGCCAAATAAATGGAGATACACGTTTCGTTGTTTTCCAAGCTGCCTGAATTTCAGTTTTTTGCATTACATCATAAACTTTTTAAGCCGAATAATTCTAAAGTGGGCTTTTACTAGACACAGGTAAGTCTGTCGATAATCTAATATGTTCTCGGGTGGTATCTGAAATCCGGTTAATACCCGTAATTTTCGTTTAACGCACTCCAAGCAGTATTAGCATAAACAAGCTGACAAAAATAGCGAAAACTGTTCTTATATTATTATAGAAATTCCATTTTGTCTCAAATTTTAAACGTACATCAGCTAACATTTTATCACTCAACTCTTCGATTCTAACCTCTTGAATATGGTTATTTAAGGGAATGTGGACCGCTCCTGTTATACCTTGCACACCCAACAAATAAGCAATAGAAATTAGAACTATTGACCAAGACTCTGATAGCCCAACAGTTATTAATGAAACTAAAATTGTAATAAATAATGCTACAACAGAACCTATCCAAGTGAGCATAAATAGTGGCTGTTTATTTTGTATTATAGTATCTGTCACCTGGAATGCTCTTATAAAATCTTTATCGTTAAGGTTGGATAAGCCTGGCATAACTATAATTGCATACATAAAAATGAACCCACCAACTAAACTACAAGATAAGATAGAAAAGATTAACGAGATATCCAATAAATCCATTTTATTTTACCCTTTCAATTCTAATATTTATTCCAACACTAAAGCTGGCTATTACCCGATACAGGTAAATCCGCTGGCAGTCGAATATGGTCTCGACTGATGTCCAAAATCTGGTTAATGCCCATGACCGCCATGGTTCGGCGAATTTCCGCCTCTAATATTTCCAGCGCCCGTGTGGCACCAGTCTCGCCCGCTGCAGCCACGCCATATAGTGTTGCCCGGCCAACCGCAACAACATCCGCGCCGAGGGCAAGTCCCTTTATAACATCACTACCACGCCTTACACCAGTGTCCGCGATGATAGTAAGCTTCCCACCTACGGCATCTGAAATGGCAGGTAGAGCGTCCCATGCCGTAATTGCACAATCATTTACATTGCCGGCATGGTTAGATACAAAAATACCGTCTACTCCGCATGAGACAGCAGTAGCCGCATCCTCTGGGTGCAGCACACATTTGATTAGGAGTTTTTTAGGCCAAAGATCTCTCAGTCGTTTCACGAAGTCCCAATCCAAAGTCTCGTTACGGTTCAAAAAGCCTTTGGTTGAGGCAGACACATATTTCTTTGCATTGGCCTTTTGCTTGTCCGGAATATGAATATTTGAAAACGCTGGCAACCTACCTTCTGCCAGATAGTACTTGGCAAGGGTACCAAAGAGCCACCTAGGATGAAGCATAACATCCAGCGCTGTGCGAGTGCTAATGGTGGGTGGAAACTTGAGACCGTTCCGGGTGTCGATCTCGCGATTATTATAGACCGGTGAGTCAACTGTGAGTACGAGAGCCTCGTATCCTGCATCTAGAGCCCTTTTGGCAGTCACTAAGGAAGCCTCGATGTCTTGCCAAACATAAAGCTGATACCACTGCGTACCACCGCCATTTTGATATATATCTTCCATAGGTGTATTGGAGGTACTGGCGACGGTGAAGGGAATATTTGCCTTTGCTGCCGCCTTGGCAAGCTCTGTCTCACCGCGGTACCAGACGAAACCCGCGGGACCTGTAGGCCCAATCATCAGGGGCAGCGAATGCTCTTTGCCAAATAAGGCGATACAAGGATCCCGACCTGAGACATCCCTTAACATACGTGGCATTAGCTTGATATTATCAAGCGCCGTCCGGTTAGCAAGCATATTAATTTGATCTTCGCTACCCTTATCACAAAAATCAAAAAGTGCTTTCGTCAGACGCTTGCGAGCTAACTCTCGAAGATCTGCTATATTAAGTGCGTTTTTTACAAGTACCGACACTTCTATATCCTTTTTTAATAATTGATTTTATTTTATAAATAGGTCACTCCCACTCAATTGTTCCTGGTGGCTTAGAAGTAACATCATAAACAACTCGGTTAATACCTTTTACAGAGTTAATTATCTTATTTGATAAATAAGCCAAAAACTCGGACTTAAAATGATAAATATCTGCTGTCATACCATCTACAGAAGTGACCGCTCTGAGGGCACAGACATATTCGTATGTCCTTGCATCACCCATGACACCAACGGTCCTCGTTGGCAATAAAACAGCAAAGGCCTGCCATATATCGTTATAAAGGCCTGCTTTCTTTATCTCATCAATATAGATCTCATCAGCATTTCTTAATATTTCTAATTTTTCCATTGTTATTTCACCGGGACAACGGATTGCGAGGCCTGGCCCTGGAAATGGATGCCTAGAAATTAAAGAATTGGGAAGACCCAGCTCTTTACCAAGCAATCTTACTTCATCTTTAAAAAGTTGCCTCAAGGGCTCAACCAACTTAAGGTTCATTTTTTCTGGAAGTCCACCCACATTATGATGGCTTTTGATTGTTACAGAGGGGCCGCCTGTAAAACTGACACTTTCGATAACATCCGGATATAGCGTTCCTTGTGCTAAAAAATCCACATTACCGATTTTGGATGCTTCTTCTTCAAATACATCGATAAAAACGCTACCAATTATTTTTCTTTTTTTCTCAGGATCAGATATATTAGATAATTTTTTAAGGAAAATTTCTGAAGCATCGACATGTACAAGAGAAATTTTATAATACTTTTTAAAAAGGCTTACTACCTGCTCTGACTCATTCTTTCTCATCAATCCATTATCAATATAGATACACGTTAATTGACTTCCAATAATCTTATGTAATAAAACGGCAACTACAGATGAGTCAACCCCACCAGACAATCCGCATATTACCCTGTCATCTTTGACTTTGGTCTGGATTTGTGCCTTTTGAACTTCAAAAAAACTTGCCATAGTCCAATCAAAACTAACGCCGCATATATCTAGAAAATTTTTGATGAGAATATTACCATTTATTGTGTGGGATACCTCCGGATGAAATTGAAGACCGTAGTATTTTTTTGCCTCACAACTTATAGCTGCATATGGCGCATTTTCAGTTTTTGCTATTACTTCAAAATCATTTGGCAGCCTATTGACAGAGTCTCCATGGCTCATCCACACTTGATAGTCATTATCTTCTTCCCATATATTTTTAAATAGCGGTGACTCACTAAGAATTGTTAAGCTTGAGTTACCATACTCTCTTTTACCAGTATTGATAACTTCACCGCCAAGTTGATTTACTATTGTTTGCTGCCCATAGCAGATTCCAAGAATGGGTACATTAAGTTTAAATAACCATTGCGGTGCAGAGGGCGCATTGGCTTCAATAACACTATGTGGTCCACCTGAAAAAATTACACCGCAGATATCGGTCTTATTAATATCTTCTGATATTTTATTGAATGGCTGTATCTCTGAATAAACATCCCATTCCCTTACCCTTCGAGCAATCAACTGAGTTAATTGACTACCAAAATCTATTATTAAAATTATTTCTTTTTTATTTTGCATTTTGCTCATTATAGTATCATTCAAATCTCTTAAGTATTGCAACAAAAAAACCATCCGTATTATGAGTCATTGGGGACAACAATAAAGTTTCTTTGTTATGTAACTTTGAATTTTTAGGAATTGGATTCTTCTTTATTAGCCAATTTTCTTGATATGGAATTAATTTAAAGTTTGGAGAATTTGCAAGGAATGTCTGAATTTGTTTATCATTTTCACTATCAAAGACAGAACAAGTTACATAGACTAAATTACCTCCAACTTTGACATAAGTTTTTGAGTTATTTAATATTTCATATTGATCCTTGATATTAGATGCTAGTTTTTCTGGATTGAATTTCCATTTTAGATCAGGTTTTCTTCTCCAAGTTCCCGATCCAGAGCAAGGAGCATCTACAAAGACAATATCAAAAAGCTTTTCCTCTTTTTTTTTATATTCTAAATTCATTTTGATTTGATAATTTTTTACTCCCAGCCTTTTCATCCTATCGGGAACATTTTTTAATCTTGATTCATCTATATCGTGTAAGTAAATTTGACCAGTATTTTCCATAATCGCACTTAATATTGCAGATTTTCCTCCCTGCCCTGCACAAAAATCAAGGATTTGCATACGAGGTATCGCCCCAGACAAGATTGCCGATATTTGTGACCCTTCATTTTGAGTCTCAAAATGTCCTTTATTATAACTTATGGTATTTTCTAAATTTGGATACTTAAACAAGATTCCATCTGATTTCAATCTCATTGCATAAGGCGAATAGTTAGTTGGCATTGGGTTATATTTTGAAATAGCTTTACTAACATTTTCTGAATTAGTCTTGAGGGTATTTACTCTTATGTCAAGATCAGGCATAGAGGACAATTTAAGTAATTGATCTTCAATATCATCCTTGAAAGTTGCCACATACTCAGATAACAGAGATTCTTGAACATCAAATTTAATCCAATCCTCTGCCTTAATTAACCTCTGATTCGCTCCATTTAGACTTTTGATTTCATCACTAGTTAATGATGATGGTGCATATTTCTCATTATTAAAAATACTACTAATAATCTCGATATCATACTTTAATTCATTAAACAGCGCTCCAATTATAATTGAACGTGGACTATCATCATTCAAAAGATAAGCTGAAGAATTTTTTCTTCTCATGGCCATATTGATTATATTTATGATAATTGACCTATCAGATGATCCTGCAAATCTATTATCGGCAGACCATTCTTTTGTAGCCATAGGTATAGTCTTATATCTAACTATAATCTGTTCTAATATTTCAATTGAAGATTGTATTTGTGATGAAAATTTCAACGAACTGTTGGATAATTTGGTGATTCTCGGGTAATTATAACATCATGTACATGGCTTTCTTTCAGCCCAGCACTTGATATCTTTTGAAAAACAACATTCTTCTGGAAGTCATTCAGATCCTTGGCTCCTGTATATCCCATTGATGCCCTGAGACCACCGGTTAATTGATGTATAACAGCTGATAAAGGTCCCTTATATGGAACTTGACCTTCAATTCCTTCAGGGACAAGCTTATGAGAATCTTTTACTTCTTCCTGAAAGTATCTATCTGCGGATCCTCTAGCCATTGCCCCAGTTGATCCCATACCTCTATAATACTTATAACTTCTTCCCTGATACAAAAAAATCTCACCAGGACTTTCGTCTGAACCTGCAAATAATGAACCAATCATCGCACAATTTGCTCCGCCAGCAAGCGCCTTTGCTAGGTCTCCTGAATATTTAATACCCCCATCTGCAATTAGAGGAACACCAACTTTATTTAAATATTCTGCAGTTTCAATAATAGCCGTGAATTGAGGAACTCCAATACCTGAAACAATTCGAGTTGTACATATTGATCCCGGACCAATACCCACTTTTACTGCATCTGCTCCTGCATCAACAAGTGCCATTGCAGCTTCCTTTGTAGCAATATTTCCTGCCATTACCTCAATATTATATTTCTTCTTTATATTACTCACAGCTTTAATTACTCTTGATGAGTGACCGTGGGCTGTATCAACAACAACAACATCAACGCCCGCCTCTATGAGCATTTCCGTTCTTTCCATTCCTTTTTTTCCAACAGTNGTGGCAGCNCCAACTCTNAGNCGACCNANATCATCTTTTGTTGCATCTGGGTAAAGNTTNGCTTTTTCNANGTCTTTTACNGTGATTAGACCAATACATTTATATTTATCATCNACNACCACAAGCTTCTCAATTCTNTGNTTATGAAGAAGTGATTTTGCATCTTCCATAGAAACGTCCTCTCGAACAGTAATAATTCTATCCTTTGTCATTAGATCACTNACTGTNATTTCGTAATCGGTGACAAATCTAACGTCTCTGTTAGTCAATATTCCTACAAGAATATTTCCTTTTGCAACAACAGGAATTCCAGATATGGAATTCTCTTCCATAAGTTTAATTGCATCTTTTAGTTTAGCNGACTGATTAATTGTAACCGGATTGACGACCATCCCCGATTCAAATTTCTTTACTTGAGCAACTTGGGCGGCTTGTTCGCCAGGTTCAAGATTTCTATGAATAACTCCTAACCCACCTACTTGAGCCATAGCAATTGCCAATCTAGCTTCAGTGACCGTATCCATTGCACTTGATATAATGGGAATATTTAATTTTATTGAGGGTGTAAGAGTGGTACTTATATCCGTTTGATTTGGAAGCACACTTGATGCGCGTGGTTTTATTAAAACATCATCAAAAGTAAGTGATTCAACAAACATAATTTAACCTGAATAACCAAAAACTATATCTATCATCCATTTAATCACATGAAAAGATAAAAGTTAATAATAATATTATTTTCTAAAATTTAATCCAATGACATAAAGCTCTGTGGAATTTGATCTACTTGATTTTGGTTTTACGTGCTTTACAGTTTCAAAATTTTTTTTCATCCTATTTAAAATTTCACTCTCTGTTCCACCGCGGAATACTTTACCTATAAAACACCCACCTTCATCAAGTACTTCTTCTGCTATATCCAACGCATTCTCTAGTAAGGATATGATTCTCAAATGATCAGTTGATTTATGGCCAGTTGTAGAAGGTGCCATATCGGATAGAACTAAATCAACCTTTGGTCTCTTCAAATTATCTTTTAGTATTTGAATAATGTTTTCATCATATATATCAACAGTTAATGATGTTACTCCNGGCAAAGAGTCAATCGGAAGTATATCTAGAGCCAAAACCTGTCCGTTATCATTATTCTCATTAACTAATTTTGCTGCTATTTGGCTCCAACCTCCGGGGGCCGCGCCAAGATCTAATATACATTGCCCCTCCTTGAAAATATTATACTTTTCATGAATCTCTAGTATCTTAAAAGCCGCTCTTGACCTATATCCAAGTCTATTTGCCTCGTGGACATAAGGATCATTTAATTGTCTTTCCAACCATCTTGTNGATGANAGCTTTCGACCCTTTGCNGATTTTACTCTTACCTTTAAATTAGCGTCTCTTGTCATTAGAAACTCAATATTTTTTAGTTTTCAATTGGGGAACGTGATTTTATCTCAATACCAAAACCTGATAAACCAACAAAATGACTTGTGGTAGAAGATAAAAGTTCAATTGATGATACTTTCAAATCTCTAATAATTTGTGCCCCAAGTCCAATATCTTTCCATTGCGCTTCTCTTAAGTTTTCACGGCCAGTTTTGTTACCACTTTGAACGCCTACCGCTCCCTCTCGTAAATATAATATAATACCCATACCCCTTTTATTTAGGTGATTGAGTGATCCGTGTATAATATTATTCTCCAAAAAAACATCTTTTATTATATTCCCTTTGTGAATTCTTGTTGGAATATTTTCACCAGATGAAATATCACCATATACAAGTGCAATATGTTCGACATCATCTAGTAGCGTATTATAGGTAATAATTTTTGCCTTTCCAAAAGATAAATCAATCTCTTGTTCGCTTACTCTTTTTACTAATTGCTCTCGCTNTTCCCGATATTGGATAATATCTGCAACCGATATAATTTTTAAATCATTATGATTTGCAAATTCAAAAACTTCTTCTCCCCTTTTTACTGTGCCATCATCGTTCATCAGCTCTGAGAGGAGCCCAACGGGTTCTAGACCTGCTAATTTAGAAAGATCACTTGCAGCCTCCGTATGACCAGATCTCATTAAAACACCACCCTCTCGTGCTATTAAAGGAAATACATGACCTGGCCTCACAAAATCAGATGGACTTGTTTTTAGGTGTGCCATAGCTCGGATTGTATTGGCTCTTTCAACAGCTGAAATACCAGTGGTTAAACCGTCTTTTAGATCCACCGATATTGTAAAAGCAGTTCCAAGTGGAGCATCATTATCGGATACCATTGGATCCAGATGTAACTTCTTAGCAATCTCTTGGGTTACNGATACGCACAATATTCCACTTGTATGACGAATAATAAAACCTGTCTTTTCTGGAGTTGCCATAGACGCTGCCATAATTAGATCACCCTCATTCTCTCGATCATCATCATCGACGACAACCACCATCTCACCATTACGTATTGCATCTATTGCTTCTTTTATATTATTAAATTTCATGCTGTCCTAATTGTTGTTTTTTTGATTTATAAAACTTTTTGCAAAGTTTTCATATAGGTTTCTTAACTTTAATGTTAATGGTCCAGGATTACCATCACCTATTATTTTTCCATCAATTGAGATAACCGGCATAACGAATACTGAAGCACTTGTATAAAACGCCTCGGACGAATGATATGCTTCTTCAATGGTAAATGGCCTTTCATCAAATAAAAGAGACTCTTGTTGTACAAGTTTTAAAACAGCCTGCCTGGTAATACCCGATAAAATTGTTTCATTATTTTTTCTGCTAATTAATTTGTTATCTTTGATAATAAAAGCATTACTAGACCCCCCCTCAGTTACAAAATTATCCTCATACATCCAGACTTCATCACAGCCATTTTGATGTGCTGTTTGCTTAGCAAGAACTTGAGCTAACAATGCAATTGATTTAATATCACGTCTCTTCCAACGCAAGTCAGGAAGTGTCATGACCTTTGCCCTTAATTTATCCTGAGTAAGATGAAATATTTTTTTATGTTGCACAAACATAACTATACTTGCCCTTGGGGCCTCTGGAAATTCAAACTCTCGGTTTTGACTTTCACCCCGCGTGACATGTAAGTACAGAGTTCCCTCTTTCAAAGAATTAAGCATGATAATCTCTTTTTGTACTTCTATTAATTTGTTTATTGTTAAGGGTAATTCTAATTCTATGGAATGAAGTGATCTCTCTAACCTCTTTAAATGAGCTAAATTATCAATTAAAACTCCCTCAATCACACCAGCAACTTCATAAACACCATCACCAAAAAGAAGCCCTCTATCCTTGACAGAGACTTTTGCATCATTTATATCCAGAAATTTCCCGTTTACGTATGCTATATCACTCATGAAGTTTCTCAAAAAAATTTAAAACTATAATATTTTATAAAGTTAATTATTATATTTGTATATATTGTAGAATATAATTATCATTTAGAAAAAAAAAAATATCTTTAATTAATAATGGTTAAAAAAAATTGACAAACAAATATAAAATAAATGTAAACGGTATTGACCAAAATATTGAAGCAGATGAAAATACTCCATTGCTATATATTTTACGAAATCACCTTAAGCTAAAGGGAACTAAATTTGGCTGTGGTGATGGCATTTGTGGTGCCTGTACTATTATCATGGACGGGTTACCCATATTTTCGTGTGATACACCAATCTGGTCCGCAGCGGGTAAAGAGATTGAAACTATTGAAGGTCTATCCAAAAATGGAATCCATCCCTTGCAAGAAGAATTAATTAATGAACAAGCTGGGCAATGTGGATATTGTTTGAGCGGAATTACAATGCGCATCAAGGGATTGATAGATAAAGACCCAAGCAAAACAGTAGATGACATTGCAAATGAATTGGATCGGAATTTATGTAGATGTGGTTCTCAAACAAGAATACTAAAAGCAGTTGATAACTATTTAAAGAAAGTATCCTAGAATGAATATGTTTCCAAACTCATTTGACTCAGCACCAAAAGTTGAAGATTGGTTTTCATTTAAAGAAAATGGAAAAGTCAGAATGGTCTCTGGTAAAGTTGAAATCGGACAAGGTATAAATACCGCTTTTATGCAAATAGCGGCAGAAGAGCTTGACATCAACCCAGACAGAATTCAGCTTTCTGCCGGAAATACAAAAGATAAATTAGACGGTGGTTGTACCTCGGGTTCACAATCAATGCAAACTGAAGGTATGTCCCTTAGAAAGGCTGCCTCGGCTGCAAGAATGGTAATGATGGAAAAAGCTGCAGAATTATTGCAATCTGATATGGAAAATCTTGAGATAGAAGATGGTGAGTTCTTTCTTAATGGAAGTTCAACAGAGCTTACATACTGGTCAATCAGTGATGATGTGAGTTTGGATAAAAGTGTAGAACAATATATGAAACCAAAGTCTCAAGATAAGAAGAAACTTATGGGGAAGCCAATAAAAAGAATAGATCTTCAGGATAAGATACTTGGAAAACATATATTTATTCATGATTTAGAGTTTGAGGGTATGTTGCATGCGCGTGTTATACGACCGCCTTCTGCATCTTCAAGATTAATTAGTATTGATAAAGCAGCAATCAACAAACTACCAAATATTGAAAAATTAATTGTAGATGGATCCTTTGTGGCTATCGTTACAAAGAAAGAAGAAGATGCAATAAGCGTGGTAAATAAAATTAATCAATATTGTGTATGGACTGAAATAAAAACAGGAATTACAGATCCAATTGAATTCATAAAACAGACTGATGCTCCACTAATTCTAAGCCTAGATAAAGGCAACGTTGAGACAGCAGAAGGTCAATCTATTTCAACCGAAGCATCTCGAAAATTTCTCTGTCATGCATCAATTGGACCATGCTGTTCAATTGCCCAGTGGAACAAGACAAAGTTAACGGTGTATACCCATAGTCAGGCTGTTAACGCTATGAAAAGGACTTTATCCTCTATCTTCGATAAACCTGACTGTGATATTCATGTGCAACATTATCATGGTGCTGGCTGTTATGGACACAATGGGGCTGACGATGTTGTACTAGATGCAGTCTTAATTGCAAAAGAATGTGATGGAAGTCATGTTAGGGTTGTATGGTCTCGTGAAGATGAATTATCATCATCTCCACTTGCTCCCGCTATGGTCACAAAAATAGATGCAAAGATTGGTGGTAATGGACAGATAAATTCATTTGATGTTCATGTTAAAAGCCCACCACATGTAAAAAGACCAGCAGGTGAAAATGCTGAACATCTCCTTGCAGCTGAACATATTTTGAAACCAATAAAAGCACCTGATCCCATGGACACACCTCTTGATAAAGGGGGAGCTGCAGATAGAAATTCTCTACCCTTATATGATATTCCAAATATAAGAATTAAAAAACAGATAGTATACGATCTACCATGGCGTACTTCAGCGATGAGAGGATTAGGAGCTTTTGTTAACGTATATGCTATTGAAACATTAATTGATGATATTGCAGAACTTCAGAATAAAGATCCACTTGATTTTAGATTGAGTATTTCAAAAGATAAAAGAATGATATCAGTACTAGAGGCAGTAGGTAAATTATCAAATTGGGGGTCTAATAACCCAGGAACTTTCAAAGGAATTGCCTTTTCAAGATATAAAAATATTGGAGCGTATTGTGCGCTTGTTGCAGAGATAAAGGTGGATGAGGACATTGAATTAATTAATTCATGGGCAGTTGTTGATGCAGGTGAGATAGTCAATCCGGATGGTATTAAAAATCAAATAGAAGGTGGAATAATTCAGGCAACAAGTTGTACGTTAATAGAAGAAGTCAATTTTGATGAAGAGGTCATACTTGCAAAAGATTGGGAAAGCTACCCTATTTTGAAATTTAATCAAGTCCCGAATATATATGTTGATATTATTGATAGACCAGATGAGGCATTCCTTGGTGTCGGCGAGGCCGCTCACGGACCCACTGCAGCTGCAATAGGAAATGCTCTAAAGACAGCATTAGGTATAAGGGTGACTGAATTACCAATTACCCGAGATCGAATAATTCAGAGTTTAAATAGTTAACTACCCGGCGGCTGTAAATCCACCGTCAACGTATATTGTTTGCCCTGTAATAAAGTCTGAAGCGTTTGATGCCAAAAATATTGCAGCCCCTAAATGATCAGATGGATAAGCAAATCTTCCTAATTTGATCCTTGACAAAATTCCTTGGGCTCTCTCGGGCATTGACTCCCAAGTTTTTTGAGTAAATTCTGTGACAGTCCCAGTTGGAGCTAGCGTATTAATACGAATGCCACTTGGAGCCCATTCTGTAGATATTGCACGACTCATGTGGGCAATTCCAGCTTTTGCCATACAATACGGTGCTTTTTTGGCATCAGTTGTGTATCCCCACGTTGAACCAAGATTAATTATCTTCCCATAATTTTTTTCAAGCATTATTTCACCAATTTTTTGGCAGCAAAAAAATGTACCTCGTAAATGAGTTGAAGTTATGAGATCGAAATCCTCCTGAGTTACATCAACTACTGGCTTTGTGAAACCAAAACCCGCATTATTAACGAGAACTAAATCTTTATCTTCTTTTGATAATTTTTTACGAATAAAATCTGCAAGTTGCTGAATTTGACCAATATCTGTTATATCGTTAACAAGATAATCACACTTTCCACCATCCTTCTCAACCTCATTCTTGAGTTCTATCAGTTTACTCTCTGTTCGAGCTGTTACAATAATTTCAGCTCCCGCAGCCGCAAAAGCAAGTGCTATTTCTTTACCGATTCCTGCACTTGCTCCTGTAATGATAGCCAGCTTTCCGTTTAGACTAAAGTCTGGTCTTATTGAACCTATATTTTCCTCAGCCATGACTATCTAGTTCTTCCGGTTGTGACATCATATGGATGAACATCTATTACGAGCCTTTCATCAAATGGATACGTTGTATAAATATCTACTCCATCAGCTGTAACAATATGATCATTTTCGAGTCGGAAGCCGCCAATGCCTTTTACACCAGCATAAGGCTCTAGATTAAATTGCATACCCTCTTTTAATACTACCGGCTGGTCCTTTGATGCAGGTGAAAAATATGGAGCTTCCCAGGGATTGACACCTGATCCATGACCAAGGCTATCCAAGACATATGGATCTGCTTGCGCAAAAACATCTGCATTTGTAGCACCAGGCTTAACTGCAGCTCCAGCATTAAATAGAGCATCGTAACAATTCTGGTGTACTTTCTTCATTTCTTCCGTAGGCTTCACATTACCACAAATCCAAGTCCTTGTTAGATCACCGTAGTATCCATTAAAGCATGCACCAATATCTATGATTACAGGATCTCCATTTCTAATAATCCTATCAGATGTAAATCTACGGTAAGGTGCAGTATATGGTCCAGATGCGACAATATTTGAACACTGGGTCCATTCTGATCCCATAGCTGTCATAGTTTCCCACGCAACCGCAAGAACCTCACACTCACGCACACCTGGCTTTAAGAAATCAAGTGCATTATCGAGAGCTGCCTCAGTCATAGCATTGGCAATCTTAAGACAGTGTATTTCATCTTGAGTTTTTATTTCTTTTGCTCTCATTAAGATACCTTGATATCCATCCACAAAGTTTGATTCTGGAAAAGTCTCCTTTATTGCATTTTCCATATTTATATCCCAGATATCAATACCTATTGTTTTCCCCTTTAGTGAGCCAATGAAACCTTCTACTTGGTCAGCCCATCTTTTCATACCCACTTTTTCTCTAAAATTTGCTCTGGGTTGAATTTGTTGCTCTTCGAGCCAAGGCATTCTTTGCTTACAATGTTCGTAATCCATTGTCCATAATATTGGATTATGCCCCCTGGCTAATACAACCACAGCGTTCCCCATAATAAATGCAGGTCCCAAATGATGCCGATATCCCATAAGGTATCTCGCGTCTTCTGTTCTGAAAACGAATAAAACGTCGGCTTCTGAGTTATCTAGTGCTTCTTTTGCGCGGTCTAATCTTTCTCTAAGCATTCTTTGTGGGTCAAATCTATCTTCCCAATCCACTGGAATAATACCAATATCTGACATAATCTATTCTCCCTTAGTTTTAACAATTCATGTTTTTAATTATACAATTGTAAATATGAATTTTACAATCCAATATATACGTATATTATGTGATATTATATTATGACTAAAAATTCAATTACTTAGTTTAGGTTTTTTGTTGAGAGGTTCAAATGGATAATGGTATATGGGCGACTTGGTATAATTTAGATGAAAATCAGAAAGATGAACATATCAAATGGCTTCATAACGATTATCTTCCAAGAATTTTAACCCATGATGGTATTGCATGGGCGGCGCATTACGAAGTAGATGAGAATGATTACAAAGAAAGAAGAGATAAATTACCACACACGAAAGATAATATACCTCAGGGGACTCAATATATTTGTCTGGTAGCTGCTACATCACCACATATTTATTACCAAAAAAACTCCCCTCTATTCTCTGAAAACCAAACATCCAATATAAGACAACGACTAGACGAAAGGCTTGAGGCCCGAACAGCAATTCTTATTGAAGAGGAGAGAGTTACTGGACCAGATTATAACTTGGTTTCACCCGGTGGAGTTCCAGCAAAGGCAATTCAAATGGGAAGTTATAATATGACCAGCGTCGAAAATGAAATAGAAATTGGTAAGTGGTATGCACAAATACGCCTACCATTTGTATCGGAGGTTAAGGGGGCTATCAGAGCTAGAAAAATGGTAGCTACAGTCGGCTGGGCAAAGCACTCCGTCCTTTACGAATTTACATCACATGAAGATAGAAGAAATAATATAGTTCGTGAATTTGATCCATTTAGTAAAAAAACTATTGGCGAGACAATACATGCCCCTGGGTCACCAAGTATTGGCCATAGAATATGGCCACCGATTGAATAGCAAAATAATGAGGAAATAATGATATACAACATTAGAACATACAATTGTGTTCCCAGGATGCTAAATAAGTATTTAGAAATATTTGAAAATTATGCAATGCCTGTAAATAACAAACATGGCTTTAAATTAATTGGATATTTCATCAGTGATATTGGTCCACAAAATCAAATAGTTCATATTTGGGAGTATAAAGACCTAAATGAATTCAATGCTATGAAAAAAAAGAGGGCTGCAGATCCAGCGTGGTCTGATTTTAGAGATAGAACTGCTGGAATGGTTGCAGATCAAGAAGATAAAATTATGACCGGCACATCTTTTTCTCCTCTCAAGTGAAATGACTAGTTAGAATACTAATCTAGCTCTGAGGAAAGCTTCATTAGTTGTCAATGGCTCTCTCTTAATGACCTATTATCTAATATTATATCAGCAGCTTTTTCTGCAATCATCATAACCGGGGCATTAGTATTACCAGAAGTAATTGATGGCATAATAGAAGCGTCAACAACCCTTAAATTTTGAACACCCATTACTTTTAAGTTAAAATCTACAACAGCATCTTTATCGTCGCCCATCTTGCATGTGCCAACTGGATGATAACTTATCCCACCTTTATCAGATAAGAAATCTTCTAAACTTTTATCTGATGTGATATCATTCCCTGGCGAAAATTCTTCAAGAATATAATTTTTTATTGGATCTGACTTCATTATCTCTCGAGATATTTTCATAGCATCAACTAATTTAGTACGATCATCTTTATGAGTGAAGTATTTCATAGTGATTTCAGGTTGTGTAAAAGGATCACGACTTTTTATTTTTAAGCTACCAACGCTTTTTGGTCTAAGGAGCCGTATAATTATTGAAAATCCAGACCATTTATGGAGCTTTGACCCAGCCTTATCACCGCTAAATAATATTAAACTAATATGTAAATCTGGAGTCTTAATAGATTGTTTTGACTTAATAAATCCAGCTGATACTGAGGACCCCATATTTAAGAAACCTCTTTTTAGAAAAATATATCTAAATCCCTCTTTGATTGACTTAATTGGGCTTTTTAAAACGTCGTTCAAGGTATTATTGGATGATGTCTTATAAATAATTCTTCCGTTGTAATGATCTTGTAAGTTCTTTCCTACCCCATCCAACGCTGATACGATATTAACATTGAAACGCTCAAGGAGATCTTTTGGCCCAATTCCTGAAAGTTGTAATATTTGTGGAGAGTTGAAAGCTCCCGCAGATAGTATAACCTCTTTATTTGCATAATATTTTAACAACCTCTTCTTCTTTACACCCTCAACCCCTGAAGCTACTTTACCATCAAATAAAACCCTATTAACATGGAATCTTGTGCAGATTGTAAGATTTTTTCGACCNTTAATTTTTCTTATAAATGCATTTGAAGCACTTGATCTGACCCCTTTATTTATTGTCATTTGCAAGTGGCCAAATCCTTCTTGAGATTCACCATTAAAATCTTTATTTAATTTATATCCTGATTTAACACCCGACTCCACAAATGCATCAGCTAAGACATGCCTATCAACAGCTGAAGAAACTGATAATTCTCCATTTTGTCCATGAAATTTATTATCAATATTGTGGTTATGCTCACTTTTTCGAAAATAGGGCAAAACAGACTGATAATCCCAGCCATATTTCTTCTGAGGATCCCACTTATCATAATCTTCAGCCTGCCCCCTGATATAAACAAGGCCATTAATCGAAGATGACCCGCCCATAACCTTACCACGCGGCTGAAATATCTTACGATTACCTGTTTCAATCTCTGGCTCAGAATGGTACATCCAATTTACTTTTGGATTCTCAAAATGCTTTCCGTACCCCAATGGTACATGTATCCATGGGCTATAATCCCACCCACCAGATTCTAGTAAAAGAACAGTATTATTTGGATCCTTGGATAGTCTATTGGCAAGAACACATCCAGCACTCCCAGATCCTACGATAATAAAGTCAAATTTCTCAACCATTGAGTTTCCCATAATTAAGTACTATTATAGAATTACAAATATTTCAAAAAAAAAAGAATTAATTTTATGCTATTTTCAACTCAAACTTTATTATGGATGATCGTAGGAGCTCTAGTNGGATTTTTAATTATAATTTATAAAAAAAAGAAATAAACTAGACTTCATAGTTTCCATCTACGACAGTTCCTATTAATCTATTGTCTTTATCTTCGTATATAAAAACTTTACCTTTTCCATTCTTTGTGGAGACCTTACACCATCCAGCAATTGCTGCAACTTCTTGAGACTCGGGGAGCTCCCTGTTCCATTTTTCTTTATTTACAATAAAAGTGTATTCTCCTTCACCACTTTTCTGATGTTTGATAATAATGCCAGAATTGACATACTTTTGAATGAAATTAGCGTGCATACCAGCTGCAGCTTTACACAGCTTTATCTTACCAAGGGATGGGTTTTCTATAATACCTGGGATTCTATGCCCAACAATACTGCTGATAAATGACATAATAAGCATTAGAGTTATGACTACAATTAATGAACGCATTTTTTATATATAACTGTAAGTTAGACTAAATTCAATTTGTATTATTTATTGATATGCTTGTTTACTTCAGGAATTACTTTTTCTGCCATTAATTCCATTGATTTTCTTGCCAAAGTTTCATCAACCCAATCAACACCACCATAAAGAAGCTCCCCAAAATCACCAACCTCTTCTCTAAATGCAAGAATTTGATCCACTACTTGATTTGCATCTCCACAAATAACCAGTTGATCCAAAATATCATCCATATTTAAACTATCATCATCTATATTTTGATCAGCTTTAAAAACAGATAGGCGGTTACTCCTCTCCAATTTTCTATAAAGATGTTCATAAAAAAACCTATATGGACTATTCTTATCATGCTTGCCATAGTTATTTGCAATCTTTGTATCATCATTGACAAATATAGTCTTTGCAATACGCCAATCCGATATATCGGCTTCTATACCTACATTAGCCTTACCATCTTTATAATTTTCCCAATGTGTTTTAACCCATTTCGGAAGTAAAAAATGAGCAGATATAGGATGAAAGTTTCTCTCCCCCATTGATATTATACCTTTAGAATATGGGGCCACAACAGTACCCACTATTTCCGGAAGCGGTTTTTGATAGGGTTTCTGTAAATAACCAACCCCCACTTCTAAAAAAGTCGTTTCTTTTGTCGACACTTTAAATCGATTATTTGGCAAATTTATATTATATGGTGGATCACTTTTCCATATTTCTAATATAACATCTATGGCTTCTGCAAATATTTGCCCTCTATCTTCATTAATTATTCCCAGAACTTCTGCATCACATCTTAGCGCACCTGGACTGATACCAAATATGAATCTGCCCTTTGATAAATGGTCGAGCATTGCAGCATGGGAGGCAACTAACACAGGATGCATATGGGAGAGATTTGATGTTCCAGTCCCGAGCTTGATATTATTTGTCTCAGATATCAAGCTTGATAAAAAAATCATACTATTTGTAATATTTTCAGATTTATCAGTTAGATGCTCTCCAATAAAGGCATCATGAAAGCCAAGTTTATCTGCTAGAATTACAGCCTGACGATCTTCCTGAAGGGACTGATACCAGTCCTTTCCCTCTGGATGGACCGGCATAGTAAAAAAACCTAATCTCATAGTAAAACCTATCGTGATTCCTGAAAAAAATAAATTATAATTAAAAATATAATTTATTTTTATATATTTATCTATAGAATATAATTTGGGTATAAAAATGGGAGATTTCTTGTGCGTAAAATAATAATAACCTGCGCAGTAACAGGTGCAGCTGATCATACCAAACTTAATCCAGCCGTTCCAATAACACCGGAACAAATTGCCAATGAATGTCTTCAAGCAAGAAAAGCTGGAGCTGCGATTGTCCACATACATGTTAGAGACCCTAAGACAGGAAAGCCAAGTATGGAGGAAGAATTATATAGAGAAGTTGTTGATAGGATTAGACAAGTTGATGATAACGTCATTATAAACCTGACTACTGGTCCAGGAGCTAGAATAGTCCTTGGTGAGAACTCTAATCCTGTTGAATTTGGGCCAGGTACCACACTAACCTCACCTGCAAATAGAGTGATCCATATAGAAAATATAAAACCAGATATTTGTAGTCTTGATATTGGTAGCTTCAATTTTGGACCACATATCTTTGTTAACTCACCAGATACTGTTACTGAAATGGCAAAAAAAATTTCAGCTACAGGAGTGAAGCCAGAGTTGGAAGTATTTGATCTTGGAGGAATTCGCCAAGCGAAAGCGCTACTAAAAGAAGATTTATTCCAAAAACCTTACCTTTTTCAAATTTGTTTGGGAATACCTTGGGCTGCTGAATCTTCACCAGAAATTATGATGACGATGAAAAATCAGCTGCCAGATGATGCTGTTTGGGCCTCTTTTGGTATATCAAAGGATCAATTACCAATGGTTGCGCAGTCAGTGATCCTTGGTGGGCATGTTCGAGTAGGATTGGAAGATAATTTGTACCTAGCGCGTGGTCAGCTGGCGCCAGGTAATGCTCCGCTCGTAGAGAGAGCAGCCAATATAATTAATAATATGGGATATACGGTTGCAACCCCCTCGGAGGCAAGAGAAATACTAAAAATATAAGGAGATATTTATGAAAATTATTGAATATAACAATTTTAAGGTTCATCCGCTAGCAGGAGCACTTGGTGCTGAAATTCTAGATATTGACTTAAATAAAATCAATGACTCTATATTCGAGGAAATATATAAGGCTTTTGTAGACTATCAGGTAATTGGAATTCCTAATCAAAATCTAACTCCAGATGAGTATCTAACATTTGGCAGAAGATGGGGTGAAATCCATCATTACCCTTATATGAAAGGTCTTGAAAGTCATCCTGAAATATTAGAAATATTGAAAACTGAAACGGACACGTATGCTTTCGGAAATGTATGGCATTCAGATGGAAGTTTTACCGAGATTCCTCCAAAGGCAACAATGCTCTACGCACAAGAACTACCACCCGCTGGAGGTGATACTCTCTTTGCGGATATGTACCAGGCTTATGACACATTATCTGATAAGATGAAAAACATATTAGGCTCTGTCAATGGCCTCTATGTTGGAGATCAACCTCTTAAACTTGGAAATTTTTCAGGAGCAAAAAGTATGAAACAACAAGATCCCGGTAAAACCAAAGTTCATACTCACCATCCGATTATTAGAACGCATCCAGACTCTAAAAATAAAGCTTTATACATAGGAGGACATGCAGTTGAAATTGAAGGTATGACAAAGGAAGAATCAACCCCTATCCTTAATTATTTAAAGGCACACTCGACAAGACCAGAATTTATATGCAGATTTAAATGGTCACCAGGAGCTATTGCAATATGGGATAACAGATGCACACAACACTATGCAGTTGATGACTATTCTGGGTTTCGTCGAAGAATGCACCGAATTACTATTCTAGGTGAAGAAGCGCCATATTAATAACAGAATCAAAGGAATAAAATGAAAATAAGAGCAAAGGCAATGGTTTCTCCTGAGCAATGGGGAGCATGTAATCCACTATCGAGAACAATGCTTGAAGATGCTGGTATTCAAATCATAAGAAATGAACAGAAAAGACTTTTGGCTGAAGATGAAATGAAAGAACTTATAAAAGGATGTGATGTAGCTATATGTGGTGCTGAACCTATGACTGCAGAGGTTATGGACCAAGCTCCTAATCTAAAATTTATTGCAAGATGTGCAGTAGGACTAGATAGTATTGATCTTAACGCAGCAAGAGCCAGAGATATTGGTGTATCTTATGTTCCTGGAGCAAATGCTGATGCTGTCGCTGAACTTACAATGAGTCATATCCTCACTTTAATTAGAGGAGTTCCTCAAGCTGATAGTTTAATGAGAAATGGTAAATGGTTTAGAGTTTTAGGTCGGAGCCTTGAAGAACTAACTGTTGGAATAATTGGTATGGGTAGAATTGGTCGAAGAACTGCAAAACTGCTATCTGCTTTTGGTGCTAAGATTATTGCAAATGACATAAATCCAGATGAGTCTATAAATTCCTATCTACCAATTGAATGGGTTAGTAAAACTAGGCTTATAAAAGATGCAGATGTTATTTGTCTTCATGTGCCAAAAACGCCTCAAACAATTAATATAATTGATAAAAAAGAACTTGAAATGATGAAAAATAACTCATTTCTAATAAATACTGCAAGNGGTGGTTTAGTCAATGAAGATGCACTTATATATGCTTTAACAAATAATCTTATCGCAGGAGCAGGTCTAGACGTTTATAACGAAGAACCTTATTATGGAGGCCCACTTTCTAAAATTGAAAATATAATTATGAGCTGTCATATGGGTGCAAACACCATTATTTCTAGAGCTAGGATGGAGATACAAGCAGCTGAATGTTTGATAGCGTATTTGGATGGTGAGCATATTCCGAGAATGGTACCAGATAGTGAATATAAACTCCAAATAGCAATGAAAAATATAAAATCATGAGAATACTATTTATTGGAGCTGGGGCAGTTGGTTCCTATCTTGGTGGATGGTTAAGTTCTACAAATAATGATGTAACAATTATTGATCCATGGCCTGAACAAGTTAATTGGGTTAATAAGAATGGTATTGAAGTATCAGGGCCACATCACACATTTATTGCAAAACCTCGTATGCTTCATTTTCATCAATCTGAAGAGCTATCAAGAGAGTCGCAATTTGATATTGGATTTATAGCAATGAAGGCTTATGATACTGAGTGGGCAGCACAATTCATCAATAAATTTATTGCACCTCAAGGCCTGATTATATCAGCCCAAAATTGCTGGCCTGATCCATTAATTTCTAATATTGTTGGTGAAAAAAGAACTGTNGGGCTTGTTATGTCTAATATTTCAGTTGAATTATACACACCAGGAAAGGTTTCAAGACCTGGGCATTCGCTTATGAGAGATTTAGGACATAATGTATTTAGAATTGGTTCTCATAATGGAGAAAAAACAGACTTATTAGAAAAAATTAGAGAAATTTTGGACGTTATTGACTCTTCAGTAATCACAAACAACTTGTGGGGTGAAAGATGGGCAAAATTATCTCAAAATTGTATGGGAAATCCCGTAGTTGCTATGTCTAATCTTGGAACAGCTGAGTTAGCTCAAGATCCATTATGTAGAAAACTACAAATCAACTTAGCCCGAGAGGCAGCTGAAATTGGAATAAAAATGGGGTATAAATTCGATAGTTTTGGAGGTGCATCAACCGAAAAATGGCTAAAGTCTGATAATCCTGATATTTACAATGCGCTTGATAATATGATTAAGGGGAGATCAAATGGACCGAATAGAAGACCATCCATGGGGCAAGATGTACATAGGGGAAGAAAAACAGAAATAAGATTTATGAATGGATATGTGCTCGACCATGCAAAAAAAATGAATATTCCTCTTCCCTATACAGAGTTAACGGTTGAAACTATTCTTAAAATTGATGCTAAAGAAATTATACCCGATAAAGAAAATATCTATTCAATTATTCAATCAATAAAATAGACTCAATTACTCGCCATCAATTTTATCTCTAGTTGGTTTTGCGTCAGCCATTGGATCACCTCTCTCTTTTAAAACCTCAAGGTACTGCTCCGTAGCATGGGCAATACATGGCCACCCTCCATACATTCCCACGTGCATTATTACCTCACAAATTTCTTCATGGCTTATTCCAATATGATGGGCACTCTTGTAATGGGTATGAGTTCCATGAGGTCTTGCCAAGGCGATGTTTGCTGCCATTGTTATCAATTGCCTATCCCTAAGAGATAAATGTGGTCTATTCCATATATCACCGAACAAAGCGCCAACAGAAAGTTGGTACATATCTTCCGATATCTTTCTTTGATTCAGCATGGTATCTTCTCGACCCATTTCTTTCATTTTTTTAAGCCCCTTGGTATAGCTATCATTTCCTGGCATAATATCCTCCATATATTTTAATNATTATTTGTTTTTTATTTTATATTTTTTAGAATTCAATATAAGTTATATGAATATTATACCTTTAATTATTGAATTTAAATAACAATGAAACAAAATCATCAAGAAATTGGTATAGGAATTATTGGATCGGGCAGGATGGGTAATTTAAGATCTTCCATCAGCCGCTCCTATGGTTCAATAAAATATATCGGAGTATCAGATAAAGAAGTTGCAAAAGCAAAAATCCTTGGAGAAAAAATAAATGCGGATTTGATAAGCTCAAACAATGAAGAAATTATTAGCAATGAAAATGTTCACGCTATAATTGTTTCGACAAGTGAACCAGAACATCTTGACCCAGTAATTCAAGCTCTTGAGAGAGGAAAACCAGTTCTCGTTGAAAAACCGATAGCACTATCTGAAGATGACGCAAAAAAAATGATAGAGGTAGCAAATAAAAATAATACAACTTTGCATGTTGGTTATACTCTCAGGTTTAATAGACATTTTCTCATCGGAAAGCAGCAAATCTTAGATAAAAAAATTGGGAATATTCTATCTTGTGTTGGAAGATTCTATAATTCACAAAGAACAGGAGCTGAAATTTTAAAAAGATCGAAACACATTTCTTTTATAAATGACGCACTCACATATCTTGTTGATTTATTTGGTTGGTATATGGAAGATAAAAAGCCAAAGGAAATAATTGCAAAAGGGCATGGTAAAATATATCGAAGAGACGGATATGATGTTGATGAAATTGCAGCAGCAATAATCACCTATGAAGACGGGACGATCGTAAACTTATCAATGGGCTATGCGCTTCCAAAAAATTATCCATCACATGGGAGGCTAGTTAGAGCTGAAATAATTGGTGAAAATGGTGTTCTATTCTTTGATGACGACCGGAAAGAGCACATTGGATTTTCAGAACACGGAATGCACCATGCATATGTAGATACAAATACAGAGATGGCTTTACTTACAAGTAATGCATCAGGTAACTGGGCAATGGATAAGTACTGGGGTCCATTTGCAGATGAAACAAGATCTTGGCTTGATTTTATATCTCAGGGAATTAAATGCCCAAATACAACTGGTGAAGAGGGGCTTCTAAACTTAAAAATTACCCGTGGAATTGAAGAATCTATTAAATCTAATAATAAAATAATAATTGAGTAATTAAAATGAAGGTAATTGATATACACTCGCATATTCTTCCAGCTTCTCTTCGAAATGCTTATACTAATGGAAAGGACTGGTTTGGTTCAAAAGTAGAGAGGACAAAAGAAGGTAGAACAATTTTAACAACAGGAAAAAGAAAGAACGTAATGAGTACTCCTGAATATTGGGTGCCCTATAAAGACAGAATTATGTTAATGGATGAAGCAGAAGTCGACGTTCAATTATTATCACTTAATCCTCAATTATTACGCGACAGTGATCCAATTGAAGTTGCTGCTGAGGCCTGTGTTGCTATTAATGATGAAATAGCAGAAGCTGTAAGATTAAGACCAGATAGATACCAAGGATTAGGTACTATACCTATAAAAGATCCAGAAAGTTCAATTTTGGAGTTAAATCGCCTTATGAATGAATTGCATTTGAAAGGTATTATTATTGGGTCACATATTGATCATCAAAACCTTAATCATGATCATTTATTAGAGATTCTAAAAGAAGCTGAAAAATTGGGTGCTTTTATTTTACTGCATCCACTCTCAACAAGAGCAAATGCAATAATGGGCGACTACCATTTAATTAATTTAATTGGAAACCCTATGGAAACTACCACAGCTGCAGCAAATTTAATTTTTTCTGGTTTTATGGATAAGTTACCTAAAATCAAGATATGTTTATCTCATGCCGGAGGTTATTTACCATTTGCAATTGGAAGGTTCGACCACGCATATAGTACCCGGGAAGACGTAAATGAACGCCTTGTTAAAAAACCATCAGAATATTTAAGTCAATTTTATTATGATACTATAACTCACTCAGATGTTGGCTTAAACCAAGTCATAGATATAGTTGGCTCTGATAGAATTCTTCTAGGAACTGATTTTCCAGCTGATATGGGAGTAAAAAAACCATTACAATGGTTGAAGAATACAAATATATCTAATGCAAATATCGAAAGACTTTGCTATAAAAATGCACAAAACATTCTTTCTGAGATTTAATCTAGTTTTAATTTATCAATATAATTGCAAATACTTACTGACTCTTCAAGAGTTGAAACTGTATGAGATATTTTTTTATCAATACAGTTAAGAAAATATTCAATTTGTGAAATATATAGGTTTTTAAATTCAAAATTTTTAAATATCTTATTATCTATGAACAAAGGAATATTTGGTTGAATTGAACAAAATGAATTAAAATTTTTACTATTTACTTCAAAAAATTGAACGAATTCTTTGGAAATTAGATCTGCTTCTATATCTACAAATACATCACTCTCTGTAACTAACTTTAAAAAAATATAGTTTTCAGCATCTTGCTTAATATTATCACTTTTTATTATTTTGTTGAGTGAATAAGTATTTTTTTTAATTGTCTTTATTTCCTTAATTGGCCCAAAATACCACTGAACTAAATCAACCATATGAACTACCAGTTCATTTATTACCCCACCCCCATCTAGTATCGAATGTTGCCAAGGTGCATCAGATCCTGGACTTGCAACCCGAAGATATGCTTTATTTATATCAATTTTTTTTTGATGAATAGTTTCTCTTAAACTAATATATGCTGGAGAAAATTTATATATGTAACCACCCATCGCTATTGTGTTATTACTCTTAATCATTTGAATGTATCTCTTGAGTTTATCAGTACTAAGAGAAATTGGCTTCTCACAGAGAAAATGTTTGTTATTTGAAATTAATTTTTCTATTATTCCATCATGAGTTTTTGGTGGTGTACAAACAGAGTATATATCAATTTCTTTTGAATTAATAAGCTCTTCTATTCCAAGAGAATTTATGCCAAATTCAGCTGCAAGATGCTGTGCCTTTTCATTGATAATATCTGATACAAAAATATCATTTATACCATTTTCAATATAGCCTTTAATATGCTTAGGAGCTTGTCGCCCGCAACCAATAATTCCAATTTTTTTCATCATATATCCTTATATACTATATCTTGTTATATTTTCTAATTTAGTTCTTTTGATACATGTGTTATTTTAGTTTATTATCTATTTAAATTTATATAGCAAAATAGAATGTTTTTTGAGTGAAAAATGACCAAAATGAAAATAGCATTTATATCTAGTGATACAAAGCAAGCAATAGATGCAAAAAATAAACTTATTGAACTCTATGGTGATACGCCTGCTAAAGATGCCAAAATAATTGTTGCACTTGGTGGAGATGGATTGATGTTACAAGTACTTCATAAATTCATTACTTCCAATATTCCAATATATGGTATGAATTGTGGTTCCATTGGTTTTTTAATGAATGAATTAAAATTTGATGGACTATATGAAAAATTAGAAAATTCAGAGATAACTGAAATAAATCCTTTAAAAATGACCGTTACTGATATACATGGATCTCAATTTACGGAGATCGCAATAAATGAGGTTGCATTATCAAGAACTACTCATCAAGCTGCAAAATTACAAATCTCTATAAATAANACCGTGAGATTAAATGAACTAATATCTGATGGCTTATTGATCTCTACTCCTGCAGGAAGTACAGCTTATAATCTATCAGCAGATGGACCTATATTACCAATTAGTGCTAAGTTAATGGCCTTAACCCCAACCAGTCCATTTCGCCCAAGACGATGGAAGGGTGCACTTATTGATATAAATTCGGATGTGGAAATAGAAGTACTGGATCCAGAATATAGAAAAGTTAACGCAACTGCTGACAGTCATGAGATTAAAAATGCCAAGAATATTATAATCTCTAATGACACATCAATCAAATTAAGAATTATGTTTGATCTTAATTATAACCTTGAGGAACGAATTATTAGAGAACAATTCATGTCCTAAGCAAAAAAATCTGGAGGTACTGCTCTGTCTTTTATTTGGCTAACGGCATCTTCTAGAGATAGTGTTACTTGCTCATTATTTCCGATCTCTCTTATCGTAACTGTTTTGTCCTCTATTTCTTTTTGCCCTATTATAAAAAGAATTGGAATTTTTACTGATATATGCTCACGAATTTTATANCTAATCTTTTCATTCCTTATATCAAGTTCTGCTCTAATAGCATGTTTTAAACAAAAATTATGAATAGTCTGCGCATATTCGTCAGATTGCGAACTAATAGTTAGTATCACCACTTGAACAGGTGATATCCATAAAGGAAGTTTCCCAGCATAATGCTCAATTAGTATTCCAGTAAAACGTTCTAAAGAACCAAAAATTGCACGATGTAGCATGACAGGGACATGCTTTTCTCCATCGCTACCGATATAGAATGATCCTAGCCTACCAGGTAGGTTAAAATCAACTTGTAATGTACCACATTGCCAGTCTCGTCCGATAGCATCCCTTAATACATACTCAAGTTTTGGACCATAAAAAGCACCCTCGCCTGGATTTAATTCATACTTTTGATTTGTACTATCAACCGCTTCCATCAATGCTTTTTCTGCTTTATCCCAAATATTATCATCACCAACTCTTTTTTCAGGTCTGTCGGAAAATTTTACAACTATATTTTCAAAACCAAAATCCTTATAAATTGACAGAATTAATTCATGAACCTTTATGCACTCATCTTTTATCTGCTCTTCTGTTAAGAAAATATGACCATCATCTTGGGTAAAATGCCTAACCCTCATTAATCCGTGAAGAGCGCCTGATGGTTCATACCTGTGAACTTTACCAAATTCAGCATACTTAATTGGTAGTTCTCTGTAACTTTTAAGCCCATTCTTAAATATTTGAACATGCCCTGGACAATTCATTGGTTTTAATGCAAAAATTTTCTCGTCAGGTGTAATACTAGTAAACATGTTATCACCAAATTTTTCCCAATGACCTGACTTTTCCCATAAAGAACGATCTAGCATATCAGGAGTATTAACCTCAAGGTAGCCAGCTTTAAGTCCTTTTCGTTTCATGTAATCAATTAATTCTGTGAATAATTTCCATCCTTTCTTATGCCAAAAGACAGAACCAGGTCCCTCTTCCTGAAAATGGTACAAGTCCATTTCTCTACCTAATTTTCTATGATCTCTTTTTTCAGCCTCTTCTAACATATTTATGTATGAATTTAGCTCATCCATATTTGTCCAAGCAGTGGCATAGATTCTTTGAAGCATTACATTTTTTGAGTCACCCCTCCAATATGCCCCTGCAATCTTCATTAATTTAAATGCTTTTCCTATTTGGCCAGTTGAAGACATATGTGGGCCTCGGCATAAGTCGAACCAGGTACCTTGCGAATATATTTTTATACTATCATTTTCTGGGATATCTTTTATTAGCTCAACTTTATATTCTTCACCTTTTTCTTGGAATATTTTTATTGCCTCATCTCTTGAAACCTCTTTTTTTTCAAACCTCTCATTTCGTGAGATTATTTCATGCATTTTCTTTTCAATAACACTTAAATCTTCTGGTTTAAATGACTCTTCTCGAAAAAAATCATAATAGAAACCATTTTCAATAACAGGACCTATTGTAACTTGTGTATTAGGAAATATAGTTTGAACAGCTTCGGCAAGCACATGTGCACAATCATGTCTTATTAATGAAAGAGCTTCTGCATGGCTTTTTGTAATTAATTCTATCTTAGAATTGTTTGGGAGAAGATCGTTTAAATCTGATAATTCATTATTAATCTTAATTGCAATTATTTTTTTTGTGAGTGAATCTGAAATGGACTTTGCTAGCTCCAAACCAGTTATTTGNTTATTGAATTCTCTCTGAGATCCATCTAGTAAGATATATTTATACATTTTTATGCTCAATCGCTGTTACAAATCAGGTAAGTCTTACATGTATTAATAATAAATTTTACTACATAATCAATCTTTTTTTTTTATTTTATAACTCCAAGGTTTATACCAAACTGTATCTCTTGGAAGATCATCTGGAACGGGATCATATCCATGCCCTGCTAATGGGTGACATCGTAAAAATCTGTATAAGAACAACCAACCTCCAGACCAGATGCCATATTTCTTTATAGCCTCCAGAGCATAATTGGAACATGTAGGTTGATATCTACATCGATTACCTAAAAAATAGGATAGTGAGTATTGGTATAATTTAATTAATATTATAAAGGGAAATGAAAGAATATTCTTCATTATTTTAGATACTAAATTTATTTAATATTATTCATAGCTTCATTTACAGCTTCGAATGTCAGCATAGTTGAAGAGTGACGGGATTTATAATCTTTTACAGGCTGCAAAAAAGCAAGCTCGGACCATTTCCCTTCTGGAACAGGACCGTTATTTTTTAGCATATTCACCATTGTCTCTGATACTTCATATAATTCCTCTTTTGATGACCCAATAATATTTTTAGCCATAATCGACGAAGATGCTTGACCAAGTGCACACGCTTTTACATCATGAGCAAAATCTATTACAACATTATCTTTTATTTTGATATCTACAGTAACTTTTGAGCCACAAAGTCTGCTTACTTTAGTTGCAGAAGTATCCGGATTATCTAAACGTCCTAAACTAACAATATCTGATGCTAATTCAATAATTTTAGTGTTATATATATCATCAAGCATAGCTATATCTCTCTATAATATTTTAACAAGCAAATATTAATTAAAAATTGTATTTTTAATTAATATACATATATTGATAAATAATAGATTATAACATATATTCAACTTCTAAATATATTCATATATTAATAAATAAACCTTGGAGTTTCCTATAATGGAAAAAGATGCAAAAATTACAAATATAAAAACAAGTCCTATCGCACCCACAAGAGAAGAAGCAGAGGATGCTGTAAGAACAATACTATCTTGGATTGGAGAGAACCCAGATAGAGAGGGCTTAGTCGAAACTCCTAGAAGGTTTATTGATGCTTATGCAGAGTATTTCGACGGTTATAACATTAATGGTGAAGATGTTCTTAAAAAAACATTTGGTGATGTCGGTGGTTACAATGATATTGTACTTTTAAAAGATATAGCTTTTAATTCTTTTTGTGAACATCATATGGCACCATTTATTGGTAAAGCTCATGTTGCATATCTACCCTCTGATAGAGTTGTTGGAATATCAAAATTAGCGAGATTAGTTGATGTATACGCACACCGATTGCAAACGCAAGAAACAATGACAGCTGAGATTACCAATGCAATTGATCAATCTCTTAAACCTCGTGGAGTCGCAGTAATATTAGATGCCGAACACATGTGTATGTCACTAAGAGGTGTACACAAGCATGATGTATCAACAATTACCACAAGGTTTACTGGAGAATTTGATACAAATGAAAATCTTAGAGAGAGATTCATGAAATTAACAAATAGTTAGAATAAATGAAAAATAACTCAAATATAGAATTTGGTAAGAGAGAAAATATATTTGAAGTTGAGGAAGGATATACTTTCTCTCCTAAATTTGATGATGATGGTCTTATACCTGTCGTGACTACCTCGCAAAGTGGTGAAGTACTAATGCATGGTTACATGAATAGTGAAGCACTAAAACTAACACTTGAAAATAAAGAAGCATACTACTGGAGCAGATCTAGAAACTGTCTATGGCATAAAGGTATAACATCCGGACTTACGCAAAAAGTTATTAGTATAAGGGTGGATGACGACCAAGATACGATATGGTTAATCGTTAAGGTTTTGGGAGCAGGTGCAAGTTGCCACGTTGGTTATAGATCATGTTTCTATAGGTCTGTTGAGTTAGATGAAAAGGGTAAGTTAAAAATTAAATACGAAGAAACTGAAAAATTATTTGATCCAGATCTTGTTTATAAAGGACAAGAAAATCCAACAAAATTATAGATCAATATCTAATATTGCCATATTAAATGAGTAGGAAATATCTCCATCTTCATCATCTCGAAAAATTACTCCAATGAATTCTTCTTCAACAAATACTTCCATTGAGTCATCTTTTTTAGGTCTTTCTACAACTCTTATAACATTTGATTGAAATTTATTTTTTAAATATTCTTGAATTCTCTGGCTCTCTTTCATATTCATATCTATCTTCCTAACTTTTATTTTTTGAATCATCGGATGGTAACATATGCTCCATATGTTGTGAGGGATAATCTCTATCATTCTGGGCAATAACTCTCGCTGGGACTCCGGCAACGGTAGTACCATCCGGAACATCTTGAAGAACGACACTTCCAGCCGCAATTCTAGATGAAATACCAATATTTATATTTCCTAGTATTTTAGTACCAGCACCAATTAAAACCCCGCTCTTTACTTTTGGGTGTCTATCTCCAGATTTTTTCCCAGTTCCACCTAATGTAACATCGTGTAACATCGAGACATTATCATTAACCTCTGCAGTCTCGCCTATGACTATTCCCGTTGCATGATCTATAAAGATGCCTCTACCAAATTTTGCCGCTGGATGGATATCTACTGAAAAAATTCTAGATGATACACTTTGCAAATAGTAAGCAAATTCAATTCTATTATTATTCCATAACCAATTAGCTAATCGATGAGTTTGTAATGCGTGGAAACCTTTGAAATAAATAACAGGCTCTAAATATCTGTGACAAGCAGGGTCTCTATCGAAAACAGCCGCTATATCAGCTCGGATAACCTGTTGTATTTGAGAATCAGTTGAATAGAATTCATCAAATAATTCTTTTATCACCCGATCTTCTATAGAAATTGTCTTCAGTAATTTGGATAATTGCAGAGATAACACATCTTCAAGTGACTTTTGACCCAAAATAGTAGAATACATAAAACTTGAGATCATAGGATCTTTGGATGAAGCATCGGTTGCCTCATTCCTAATATTATCCCATATTGGATCAATAGATAGCTTTTGGGTTTTTGCCTTTTTTTGATTACTATGTTGCATCTATATCCCCATTATTAAAGAAATTTTTATATTTAAAACTATTCATAAATAGTAATATTTTGTTATAAATATATAGTTAATTGATAATTAAATCAAATTAGATCAAATTTAAATAAAATTATATAAATTAATACTAAAATGAAATAACATAATTACTGAGGAGCAAATAATGGCAGACACCCATATACCTTATTATCAAAACACAGATGGGCATTCTGTAATTGAAATCCCCGTAAAAAAATTTAAATGTATTGGAGCTAATCCTCCTCATGATCACCCCCACATATACTTAGATATGGGTAAGAATAACAGTATAGTTTGTCCCTACTGCTCGACGCTTTATAAATATAATAGTACTCTAAGTGAATTTGAAACTATCCCCCCAAATTGTCTAGTTAAAAACTAATGAAACTATCACATGTATAGTATAATTGGATCTGGTATCGCTGGTTTAGCTTGTAGTTCACTATTATCTAAACAAGGTGTTCAAAATGAAGTATTTGAAAAAAATAATAAGATTTTAGATCAAAATTATGGAATACAATTATCTCCAAATGCAAGTTATGTTCTTGAAAAAATGGGTTTGCTAGAATTATTAAAACCAAAACTAAAAGTAATTAACTCAATCGAAGTCTGCTCATTACAAAATCTTAAATCAATAACCACTTTACCAATCGGTAATTTTGTAAAATATAATAATTTAACAAACTATTATACTACAAGTCGAAATGAGCTTTATGAATTATTAAGGCGAGATGTTGAGAATTCAGGAACAACAATAAATTATAAATCAGAAATTACGAAAATTGATGATAACAATCAGAAAGTACAATTATATAAAAAAGATGGCAAAATAATTGAAAAAGAAAAACTTATTATTGCTAATGGTAATGCAAAAAAATCTATATATAAAAATATAATCTATAAAAATGTTACAAATAATTTTCTAACTTTAAGATCAAATATCACAAAACAGAATATTCCATTTGATATAAAAGGTGACAGTGTAATGCTTTTGCTCGGCAATCATCTACACATAGTAATTTATCCATTTTTTAATAATGAACTAAATGTTGTTTTAATCACCGATAAGAAATATTTCGATAATAATCTTGAACTAGATTTTGGTAGGATAGGCTATATTGATAAAAAAATATTTCAACTTATTACAGAATGTAATTGGAGTTCATGGCAATTACAAGATCGCAAAATAAAACTAAATTTATCTCCAAATAAAGCTATATATGCTATAGGTGACGCTGCACACTCTATAAAACCTCACCTAGCTCAAGGCTCTGCTATGGCACTTGAAGATGCTTACTTCCTTGCAAATTTAATCACAAATAAAAACAAGGCAAAAGACATTCATCAAATGCTAAAGATACGAGAAAAAAGAGTTAATAGAGTAATAAATAAATCATCACAAAATAGATATTTTTTCCATGCTATTTCGCCAATTTCTATTATTCGGGATACAATATTGAATAATATTGATGGAGCAAGTTTTTTAAATACTCTGAAATGGCTCTACTGTTATAAAATATGAGTTACTATTTATGGTGCGGACGGCCGGACTCGAACCGGCACGGAGTTACCTCCGAGAGATTTTAAGTCTCTTGTGTCTACCTATTCCACCACGTCCGCATATTATAGTTCATTATATTTATACACCACTTGGATTAATTGGGGGAACAAACTGTAGCTCAGTATCCCATGGAAAATATATCCAAGTATCCTGACTTACCTCCGTTATATATGTGTCTACATTAATTAAACCCTCGGGTTTTGCATATACCGTTGCAACGTGAGCATCTGGCACTAAATCTTTTACAACTGTCATTGTAGCACCTGTATCAACCAAATCATCTATACATAATATTGAATTTGCTTGAAAGTTATTCTCTGTGAGTATTTTTTCATTAATTTTTTTTAAAACTTTTATATCTCCTCTTTTGTGATCTGGAGAATACGAGCTTACGCAGACTGTTTCGATTACTCTGATATTTAACTCCCTAGCAATAATTGCAGCTGGCACTAATCCACCCCTTGTAACTGCTATTATCGCTGACCAATCACCCTTATCAGCTAATCTCCAGGCAAGAGCTTTGGAGTCTCTATGGAATTGATCCCATGAAACTGGAAATAACTTTGAACTGGTTGCACTATTCTCCATTTTTAACTAATCTTCCCAATCTCAATATTACCAATCCCAGATAACTCACTCTCTATTATACTTGCAATACTCTTGAGTTCATCAATATTTTTACCTCTACACACAATATTTGCTCCGTAACCGCTATCATTATAATATGGGTAAGAACCTATGCTCACAGTTGAAGTTCTACTCTGAATTGATCGCAAAGTATCAGCAATATCTCCTTCTTTGATATTTGTCAAAATATTACAGCTATATAATTTTTGGCCTGTTTCCATTCTGTCAATTACCACTTCCAGCATAGCCTGCATCACACTTGGAACTCCTGCCATAACAAACACATTTCCGATTTGAAATCCTGGCGCCTTTGAAACACTATTTTCGATTAATTTTGCACCATGTGGGATTCGGGCCATTCTTCTCCTTGATGCATTTAAATCTGCAAGAGGTATTCTCTCAAGAAGCATTTTAATCGCCTCATCATTTTCAGAAATTCCAACGTCAAATGCTTTAGCAACACAATCGGCTGTTATATCATCATGCGTTGGTCCAATACCTCCTGTAGTTAATACGTAAGTGTAATCATTTCTGAGCTCATTTATAGTATCAATAATCTTTTCTTCTTCATCAGGTACTATTCTTACTTCTTTTAAGTAAACACCAACATTGGTCAAACAATCTGCAATATATCCAATATTCTTATCTTTAGTACGCCCTGATAGTATTTCGTCGCCAATTACGATTATAGAGGCTGTAAAATCTGTCATTTTTTATCCAATTGAATGTGTATTATTATCATTCTTTATATATTATATTGAGTATAATAAAAATATTTTTTATTATATAAAAGCTATTAAAAAAAAAATTATAAAATATGAACTCTTATATAAAAGCAAGTAATGCTCCAATGAAAAATATTGGACTCATAAAACTTTATAATAATGATGATTTTTCACAAATGAAGAAGGCTGGTAAACTAGTAGCTGAGTGCTTAAATTATATTGAGCCTTTTATTATTGATGGAGTTACAACCCAATATTTGGATAAATTGATATACGATTTTGCATTATCAAAAAACTCCATACCGGCAACTCTTAATTATAGAGGTTATCCAGCATCCTCTTGTATTTCCCTTAATAATGTTATTTGTCATGGTATACCAAGTAATAAGAAACTAAAAAATGGTGATATACTTAATATAGATATAACGCTTATCTTAAATGGCTGGCATGGTGATACCAGTCGTATGTTCAAAGTTGGAAAGATTTCGCGTAAAGCCGAAATATTAATAGATACCACTTATCAGTGCCTTATGGAAGCTATCCATTTATTAAAGCCGGGTATTCACACAGGCGACATAGGTGCATTAATCCAAGAAATAGCTGAAGGTAATAGATTCTCAGTAGTTGAAGATCTATGTGGCCATGGCATTGGACAGATATTTCATGATCATCCAAATATCTTACACTTTGGTAAGAAAGGTCAGGGTTACGAATTGAAAGAAGGGATGATTTTTACAATTGAGCCAATGATTAATGCAGGAACAAAGGATATCCGGTTATTGTCAGATGGTTGGACAATTGTGACAAAAGATAAAGAATTATCTGCACAATTTGAACATACTGTCGGAATTACAAGAGACGGCTATCAAATATTTACTGATGGATGAATTACATATGTGCGACAATTCAAGTTTCGAGATTTGATTTTACTAGCTCATAGCTTCCATTTGTGTCTACATCAAAAGCAACTGCATCACCGAGATCAACTTCAACAGACTTATCTAAAAAATTTGATAGTAAGTCTCTTCCACCCTTGTCACCCTTAATATTCATTAATTCATTAAAATAGCTTTTATCCCATAAAACTGGATTACCTCTTTGCTCATTTGAAGTAGCTATACAAATTTCATTGCCAATGGATGGATTATAAAACTCAATCAATTTATTTATCTCATAGATTCCAATCAATGGCATATCAGGAAGACAAATCATTACAGCATCAATTTTTTTTCCCAGTGATTTGATCCCTGCTCTTAATGAAGTAGAGAGCCCATCTTTATATTTTTCATTAAATACGAATTTTAAATTATAATTTTTAAGCTCTAACATAATATCTTCTGACTCGTGACCAGTAACTACAATAACTTCTGATATATTAGATTTTGTTATATTATCTATGTAGTTCTTAATAATACTTTTACCGTTAACTTTTAAAAGTAGCTTATTTTTTTCACCCATTCTTTTTGATTGACCAGCAGAGAGAACAACTGCAGCAATGTTAGCTTTCTTGGTCATTATTGTTTTTGATATTTTTTTTCTCTTGATAGCAAAATCAATATCTTTTAAAAGTCCTCCAACCCCAAGAGAATTAACCATTTTTTCATTAACAACAACGCCGGCATGAAGACAATTTAGATGCCAATCAAGACCATTTAAAGCATCACTCCTTGCAGATCCGGCAGCAGCAATTAAATTAGTTTTACCAAGAGTAGCACTCAACGTTAGGTTGCCTGGGTCCACTGGCATCCCAAAAGATGTAATTTTACCCCCAAGCTGTATTATTATTTGTGGTACAATATCATTATAATCTGATACAGAAGATGAGAGAAAAAGTAAGACAACGTCAAGATCCATCAGAGATAATTTTTTTATGGACTCTTTTAAAGAATTTAAGTCATGATTGGTAGTGCATTCACACATTATTGATGAATTGTAATCTCTAATTCTTGTTTCTATTGATTTTTTAGTTTTTGTTATTAATGTATTTTTTTCATTAATAGAATGCGAATATATGATTCCAAATTTTAATGGCTTAAATTCTTTTAAATTTATTAAATTCTCATTACTTAAGAAACTAACAATATTATTCACATCCGAATATTTAATAGCGTAGGAAATACTTTTAACGCTCAATACATGATCTCCTCTATAAACTATATCGTGATTATTCAGTGATGATATTGCAATATTTGATGATATTTCATTTAGCTTTCTAACATTATTCTCATTTATTTCAAATAACCCATCATATTTTGAGGTAATGTTTGTTTTTCCTGAAAATGTTGGTGACATAGAAAAATTATCGCTCAATATAGCCTGCCCTATAATCCGTGATGCGCTATTTTCATCTATCTCTCCCTTCTGCATGCTCCCCACATATAACTCCTCTATTCCTGAAGCACTCATTAATTTTATATCATTGGCATTGATTATTTTACCCTTTCGAATTCTACCCTTATTTATAAAAACAGAATGAAAAAGTATATACCCTTCTGATTCACGTGTTTTCTTTAAGAATATTTTCATATCTCGATTAGTTCCTCAAAATAGAGATAATCTCACCAACGATTGATAACGCAATTTCAACTGGTGTTCTGGCTCCTATGTTAAGACCAATTGGCCCATGAATTCGTTTTAAATCACTACTGTTAAAATCAAGGCCGAGTCTGTCAAGTCTACTTAAATGAGTTTTTCTAGAACCGAGGGAACCAATATAAAAACATTCACATTTTAAAACAAGTCTGAGAGCAACATCATCAATTTTAGGGTCATGAGTTAGAGTAACTATTGCTGTTCGGTGATCAATATCAATATCATTCATTACTTCATCAGGCCAATTATTATAAATTTTTACTCCAGGAAATCTCTCAGCATTTGCAAAGCCCTCTCTAGGATCAATCAAAATACAGTCAAAGTTGAGGTTTTTTGCGAAGAGAATTAAATGCTGCGCAATATGAACTGCTCCAATAATGATTAGTTTTAGTGGCGGATTATATATATCAATGAAGTAATTTTGGTTGTCTATATTCAAAAGCATACTTTTATCACTTCTGATGCACTCCAATAACTTAACATCTAGTTCTTTATTTCCAGTTTTTTCATTTGGATACAGAATTTTTTCATCATGATTGTCAATATTTAATAGGTAAACTATTGCTTGCCTTTTTTCTTGAGATTCAATGATTGTATTTAGAAATTCTTCTTTCATTTCTTACTTCAATTCATTTAAATATACTTTAATTATACCGCCGCAAGCAAGGCCAACTTCCCATGCCACTTCATTTGACACACCATATTCAAGAACTTTCGGATGACCACCTTCGATTAAGTCTAATGCTTCACTTATAACCGCGCCTTCAACACATCCACCAGATACAGATCCTTCAAAATTTCCATCTTGGTCAATAACGAGCTTACTTCCAACTCCACGGGGTGCAGAACCCCATGTTTGTATTACAGTAGCAAGTGCTACTTTTTTACCGGAGCTCTTCCATTTATTAGCAATTTTTAGTATCTCAATATCATTTGATAGCATTAGTCTCCTCCTTGCATTACCGATACCTGATTTTTGGCATATCTACTTAATATTATGTACTTTAATTGAGAATTTTTTTTCTAAATTAGGTCTGATATTGCTTCCTCGATTAGTACCTTAACTAAATTACCGCGATACTTTGAAGAGGCGTGTATATCATCGTTGAAGTCTGAGCTATCAATAGTAATATTATCTAAGACACTTGTGGTGAAGTTATTACTAAGAGCATCCTCTAAATCTCTCAATCTGAATACAACAGATGATGCACCTGTTATTGCAACTCTTACGATATCATCAAATTTTGCAATAAATACTCCAGCCATAGCATAACCAGATGCTGGGTTTCTAAATTTTCTATATGTTGATGCAGTGGGTATTGTAAATTCAATTTTCTGTATTATTTCATCCGGTGAAATAGCAGTTTCAAACATTTCAACAAAGAAATCATCAGAATTATAAATCGATTTTGAAGTATAGATTTTTGCATCCAATGCGATTACAGCTGCTGGATAATCGGCTGCTGGGTCAGCATTAGCTATAGAACCACCAATTGTACCTCTGTGTCTAACTTGAGGATCTCCAATCTGTTGAGCTAATTTAGATAAACTATCTATATTTGACAGGACATCTATAGAAGATGCAATATCATTATGAGTACATAATGCCCCAATTATAATTTTATTATCTTCTAGATCAATTTTATTTAAATCTTTAATCATTGATATATCAATAATATCAGAGGGTTGAGATAATCTTTGTTTCAATGTTGGAATTAATGTGTGCCCTCCAGCAAGTATTTTTGGATCATCGCAGGATATCAATAAATTTGATGCTTCCTGAATTGTATTTACCTTATGATATTTAAAATTATACATTATCTTACACCTCTGATTTACTATGCTATTGCTTCTTGCACAGCTTTAATTATATTCTTGTAGCCTGTACACCTACAAATATGACCTTCAAACCACTCCCTAATCTCTTCTTCACTTGGGTTATGATTCTTATCTAGTAAGTCCACTGAACTCATTACTAATCCTGGGGTACAAAAACCACATTGAAGTGCGTGATTGTTTTGGAATGATTTCTGAATTGGGTGCAAATTACCGTCTTTTGCTAGACCTTCTATAGTTGTCAATTCTCTGCCGTTTACTTGGCTTGCTAATGTGGTACAGCTCTTTACTGAATTTCCGTCAATATGAACAACACACGCACCACACTGACTCGTATCACATCCAACGTGTGTGCCTGTAAGTCCTAATTCTTCACGAAGAAAATCAACTAAAAGTTGATTATCCTCTACCTCTTTAGCATATTCTATCCCATTTATATTTGTCTTTATTTTTACCATTATTACCCCTTTAAATTTACTTATTATAAAAATACAAAAATGAGAGCAAAAAAACAATCATAACGAAAATAATTTTATTTCTTCTATTATTAAAAAATAAAATTTTATTTTCAGAATCATCTTTTGATGTAGCCGCAAGATTTATATCCTTTGAAAGACTTTCATCTGTATTGAAATAATTTTCAAGATTATTAAAAAACTGATCTGCCAATGTCTTAGATGCGCTTTGAATAAGTCTTTGACCAACTTGAGCCAATTTACCTCCAACTTGAGCGTCAACTTCATATTTTAGTTTAGTTATGTTTGCTCCATCCTCTGTCAAATTTACGGATGCAGAACCTTTCGCAAAACCTGCTGCTCCACCTTGCCCCTGACCAATAAGTTTATATCCTTTTGGAGGATCCAAATCTGTAAGATTAATTTTTCCGGTGAATTTAGCTTTAACAGGACCAATTTTAACCTCAACGACTGCTTTAAATTCATCCTCATTTGATTTTTCTACTTCCTGAGCACCTGGAATAGTTACCTTTAAGACTTCTGGACTATTAAGAGCTTCCCATACTTTTTCTCTGGATGCTTGTATAGTATTTTCACCGGTAAGTTTCATGTTCTACTCCAAAAACGTTTATATTATTAAGTTTTATGATCATAAATACAACAATTCTTTTTTGTATAATTAAAAAAAATAATATGCATGAGATCATATTTCTATAATAATTACAGTATATATAAATACAACAAACTAATAATTAAAAAAATGATTAATAGATATTCTAGACAGATTATGTCAGATATTTGGAGTGATCAGTCAAAGTATAGTATTTGGCTAGAAATTGAGTTATTCGTACATGAGGCCATGGAAGCTCAGGGTATGATTGAAGACGGCCTTACCGAAAAAATACGAAAGAAACTAAAAAACATCTCATTTGATATTGATCGTATATTAGCAATCGAAAAGCAAACACACCACGATGTAATAGCATTTTTAACTTATATATCAGAATGTATTGGTGAAAAAGATGCAAGATACCTACACCAAGGTATGACTTCTTCTGATATTTTGGATACTGCTATGTGTATTCAACTCAAAAAATCTGCTAAGATAATCTTGTCTGACTTAAATGAATTACTTGAACAATTATCAATTAAAGCTCAAAAATATAAGTATTTGCCGACTATTGGAAGAAGCCATGGTATTCATGCAGAGCCCACTACCATAGGTCTAAAATTTGCTCAATCATATGCAGAATTTGAAAGAGCAAAACAAAGAATGGAGCAGGCAGAAAAAGAGATTTCTATTTGTTCCCTATCAGGTGCTGTTGGAACCTATGCCAATATAGANCCTCGAATTGAAAGCTACGTTGCAAAAAAACTTCAACTTCAAGAAGAAACAATCTCAACACAAGTCATCCCAAGAGATAGATTTGCATATTACTTTAGTGTGCTTGGTTTGATTTCGGGTTCAATAGAGAGAATCTCAACTGAGATAAGGCATTTGCAAAGAACCGAGGTTGACGAAATGTCTGAGCAATTCCAAAAAGGTCAAAAGGGCTCATCTTCAATGCCACACAAAAGAAATCCTGTTCTTACAGAAAATTTAACAGGAATCGCAAGATTAATTAGAGGCATGGTTGTGCCAGCGCAAGAGAATATCGCATTATGGCATGAGAGAGATATATCACATTCATCTGTAGAACGTGTTAATGCACCAAATGCAACAATTTTGACCGACTTCGCAATATCAAGACTTAGTAACGTTATAGAGAATATTGGGGTAAATGACGATAATATATCTTCGAACCTCGATAAATTAAACGGCTTAATTTATTCTCAAAGAATTCTTCTTATCTTGACCCAGAGAGGTTTCAGCCGTGAAAAGAGTTATGAAATTGTTCAAAGGAATGCTTCTAAATCATGGGACTCAAATATCGACTTCAAACAAATTATAATGGATGATGAAGAGATCAATAACTTATTGTCTTCTGATGAGATAAATGAACTATTTTCACTCGAATATCATCTTAAACACGTTGATTATATATTCAAAAAAGTATTCAAAAAAAAATAACCAAAGGTTCGGGAATGAAAAAGAATAAAATTTACGAGGGCAAAGCAAAGATTCTCTATAAAGGTCCAGAGCCGGGAACATTGATTCAACATTTCAAAGATAATGCTACAGCTAATAATAATGAAAAAATGGAAATTTTTGAAGGAAAAGGTGTGATAAACAATCGTATTTCAGAGCATATATTTACTCTTTTATCTGCTATTGATATACCGAATCACTTTATTAAAAGACTTAATATGAGGGAACAACTTATACATGAAGTAGATATTATACCTCTTGAGGTTGTAGTTAGAAATACAGCTGCTGGCTCTCTAACTAAGAGACTTGGAATTCCAAATGGTGAAAAGCTCTCAAGACCGCTGATTGAATTTTATTTAAAAGATGATGCACTTCAAGATCCTATTGTTAGCGAAGAACATGTTGTAACATTTGGATGGGCAAATCAAAACGAGTTAGACGATATATCTTCACTTGCATTCAGAATTAATGATTTCCTCATAGGATATTTTTCAGCATTAAAAATACAACTTATTGATTTTAAGATTGAATTCGGACGAATATTTAAAAGTGAAGAATTCCATATAATTCTTGCTGATGAAATTAGTCCCGACTCTTGTAGATTATGGGACTTTGAAACAAAAGCAAAGTTGGATAAAGATGTTTTTAGAGAGAGCTCTGGTAACCTGTTGGATGGATACAGCGAAGTCGCGAGAAGAATGGGGTTAATAAATGTTAATGAAATATCAAAAAATAGTAAACCTACNCTAATCAAAGGATAATTTATGAAAGCTATCGTACATATCAGACTCAAAAGTGAAGTCTTAGATCCACAAGGACAAGCAATTGAGAGTGCGCTGAGAAATCTTGGAGAGGAGAAAATATCAAATGTCAGGCAAGGAAAATTAATTGAATTAGATATCCAATCTGAAAATATCGAAGATGCAAAGAAAAAAGTTGATCATGCTGCAAAAACTCTACTTGCAAATACCGTAATCGAGGAATATTCAATAGAAATCAAATAATATGGACGTGACAATCATCTTATTTCCTGGCACTAATTGTGATCAAGATACTGCTAATGCTATTTCTAATCATCTAGATGTAGTTCCAAATATAATTTCATGCAAAGAAAAAGTTATTCCAAAATCTGACCTGATAATTCTACCAGGCGGTTTTTCATATGGTGATTATTTGCGATCAGGAGCTATTGCCGCAAGAGAGCCCGTCATGAAAGATTTAATAAAAAAAGCTAGAGATGGTGTATATGTTCTCGGTATTTGTAATGGATTCCAAATTTTAACCGAAGCCAACCTTCTTCCAGGAACCCTCTTAAAAAATAGATCACTTAAGTTCATATCAAAAGCTGTAGGAATAAATATTCTGCGAAATGATACTTTTTTCACGTCATGTTTTCAAAAGGATCAAACTGTATTCATACCAGTTGCCCATCATGATGGTAATTTCTTTATTGAAAAAGATGGCCTTATGAAAATTGAAGATAATAACCAAGTTGCAATGCGTTATTCAGAACCTGTTAACGGTTCCAGTAATGATATTGCTGGCCTTTACAATGAATCATTCAATGTTTTGGGTCTTATGCCTCATCCAGAAAGAGCTGTTGATAGGAGAACTGGGTCTGATGATGGGATTATATTTTTTAAATCTATGATGAAATATATTAATAATTAGCAAGAAAATTAGATGGATATTTATCAAAAACACGGATTAGATCAAAAAGAAAAGAAAATGCTTTTAGATTGTATGAAAAGAGATCCATCTAACACAGAAATTGGAATCTTTTCTGTTATGTGGTCCGAACATTGCTCCTATAAATCATCTAGATATTGGCTGAAACAACTTCACACTTCTGGTGAGCAAGTTATTCAGGGGCCTGGTGAAAATGCAGGCGTAATTGATATTGGAGACGGACAAGTAATTGTCTTTAAAATGGAAAGCCATAATCACCCTTCATTCATAGAGCCCTACCAAGGAGCTGCCACTGGTGTCGGAGGAATTATGCGTGATATATTCACTATGGGGGCTCGCCCCATTGCTCTCCTTAATTCAATAAGATTTGGAGATTTATATCATCCAAAAACAAAATATCTCTTGTCTGGTGTTGTGGCTGGGATTGGTGGATATGGAAATTGTGTTGGAATTCCTACCGTGTCAGGTGAAACTGGCTTTGATAGTTCTTACAATGGAAATAATCTAGTTAATGCTATGTGCGTAGGTTTGGGTGAAAAAGATAAAATCTTTTATTCAAAAGCCTCTGGTGTTGGTAATCCTGTGGTCTATGTTGGAGCAAAAACTGGAAGAGATGGAATTCATGGTGCAACAATGGCATCTGGTGAGTTTGATGATGACTCAGAAAAAAATAGACCGACAGTTCAAGTTGGTGACCCATATGCTGAAAAACTTCTTCTCGAAGCTTGCCTAGAGTTAATGCAGAAGGATGCTATAATTTCAATCCAAGATATGGGAGCTGCTGGACTTACTTCATCCTCTGTCGAAATGGCAGATAAGGGTCAGGTTGGAATTGAACTAAACCTAGATATGATCCCTATAAGACAAAATAGTTTAACAGCCTATGAAATAATGTTATCGGAGAGTCAAGAAAGGATGCTAATGGTTCTCAAACCTGAAAAGACAGCAATTGCAAAGAAGGTTTTTGAAAAATGGGGAGTAGATTTCGCAATAGTTGGTAAAATAATTGATACAAAAAATATTCGTGTACGTCATAATGNTAATATAGAAGCAGATATTCCAATAAAATACTTAACAGATAGCGCTCCAATATATAAAAGAAAAGTAAATCGGAAACCAAAATTTATAGAGTATAAGCCAAAATTTTTTGATAAAAATATAAAAGATATCATATTAAAAGTTTTAAAGTCTCCAAATATTTGTTCAAAAAAGTGGATTTGGGAACAATATGATAGAACTATAATGGCAAATACACTCAGTAAATCTGGCTACGATGCTGGTATTGTTCGAATTGGGAACACAAATAAAGCAATATCAATGTCGTGTGACGTAAATCCTCGGTATTGTACAGTTGATGCAAAAATTGGAGCAACTCAGGCTGTTTCGGAATGTTGGAGAAACATTATTGCATCTGGTGCAAAGCCACTGGCAATAACTAATTGTTTAAATTTTGGGAACCCTGAAAAACCAGAAATAATGTCTGACTTTGTTGATACTATTAAGGGTATTACGGAAGCATCTATTAAGCTAGACTATCCCGTTGTATCGGGAAACGTCTCTTTGTATAACGAAACAAATGGAAGTGCTATAAAAAATACACCCACTATTGGAGGGGTTGGTATAATTGAAAATATAAAATTTCTTGAAAATTTTGGTGATCCTAAGATAGGAGACGAAATACTTTTAATTGGAAAGAAAGGTCAGCATCTTGCATGTTCAACATTAGAAGAAGTATTACAGGAAAATACCACAGGAAAACCACCTGAAATTAATTTAAATTTAGAGCTAAATACAGGTAAAACACTTTTATCTCTTATTCAGGATAATACTCTCAATGCTTGTCATGATATTTCTGATGGTGGGATGATAATAGCAATCTGCGAGATGTTAATGAGATCAAAACTAGGTGCTACGATTGATATATCTGATCAAACTATTATTGAAGAATTATTTGGAGAAGATCAGTCAAGATATATTGTTGCAGTCTCTCCAAGTGATAAAGCTAAACTTTTGTCTAGATTAAAAAAGAATAATGTTGAAAATCATATGATAGGAAAAATTCTTAAGCAAGAATTGAAAATTAATAATAATATTATTATATCTGATAATGAGCTTTATGAGGCTTATGAGAACACGATCCCATCTATTATGAATAGTTGATTATGGATGAACTAAAATGACAATGACAAGATCTGAATTAGAAAATTTAATTATACAATCATTTCCAAAGGCAATAATTGATATTCAAGACCTAGCTGGTGATGATAATCACTATTCGATTTCTATAAAATCAGAGCTTTTCAGAAACAAAACTAAACTAGAGCAACATCAACTTGTTTATAGCGCTTTACAAGAAAAAATGGGTACTAAACTTCATGCCCTTCAAATCAAAACAATATCAATATAAAATGAGGATAAAATGGAAGATAATATCACAACATGGATAAGCCAACAAATTACAGCGTCTGATGTCATCCTTTTCATGAAAGGTACTCCAGAGGCACCTCAGTGCGGTTTTTCAAATCAGGTTGTTCAAATTTTGAACTACCTTGGTATTGAATATGCATCTGTTAACGTTCTAGATGATGAGAAGATTAGAAATGGTATTAAAGAGTATACTAATTGGCCAACCATTCCTCAACTATATGTAAAAAGTGAATTCGTCGGTGGTTGCGACATACTTAGAGAGATGTTTGAAGAAAACGAACTCAAGCAAATGTTCACTGACAAAGGAATAAAAACAAATTAATTATCTTGAATAAAATTCGATTACAAGATTTGGTTCCATTTGCACAGGATAAGGCACATCGTCAAGATTAGGTATCTTTTTCATTGATATCATNAACTTCGCTTGATCAAAATCAATATAGTCAGGTATGTCTCTTTCCTGACTTTCTAATGATTGAATGACCATAGGAATTGTTCTTGATTTTTCATGAACTTCAATAAGATCTCCTATTTTAACTCGGTAACTACCAATATTCGTTTTTTTACCATTTACGGATACATGACCATGATTAACAAATTGTCTTGCTGCAAAGACTGTTGGTACAACCTTAGATCTATATACTACTGCATCTAATCTTCGTTCTAGTAATCCAATTAAATTTTCACCGGTATCACCTTTAACTCGGACGGCTTCTTTATAACATGCTTTGAATTGCTTTTCAGTTAGATTGCCGTAATAGCCTTTGAGCTTTTGCTTTGCACGAAGTTGTAAACCATAATCTGATGGTTTGCCTTGTCTTCTTTGTCCGTGCTCTCCTGGAGCATAGCTTCTTCTATTTACTGGACTTTTTGGTCTTCCCCAAATATTTTCACCAAGTCTTCGGTCAATTTTATACTTGGCATTTATTCTTTTTGTCATTCTAAATCCTCCATTTGGATCCGCCCTCCTAAGCATAATTGCTGACAGAATGTTGATTTGTAATCAATATCGCGGGTTGAACTACAATATCTCTACAATCTATGTATAAATGTGTCAATAATAACTTAAAAAAAATCAGCTATTGAGGATATGTTTAAATATTCCAAATAAAATTTTAATATCTTTTTGAGTAAGATTTTGCCTCTGGAACATGCTTCGGATATTATTCAACATTAATTTTTGTTTCTCTGGTATGTCAAAAAAGCCAGTTTCTATTAATGCTCCCTCAACAAACTCAATAAAATGAATATATTCTTCTTTATTTGCTTTTTTTGTTTTATCGTTAGATAATCCTTCCATCCTTCCCTTGTCACTCTGTGTAACGCGCCCCAAAGATTCAAAATTACCAGTAACATAATATTCATATGAGAATATATTTACAGCTTGAGCTAAATTTAAAGAGGCAAAATTTGGATTGACTGGAGAGGTTATTATCTTATCTGCATATGCTAATTGATCGTTTGAAAGGCCCGACTTTTCTCCGCCAAAAAGAATACCTATTTTCTTACCAAGATTAATTTCACCCCTAATTTCTTTTGTGGCTGATCTTGGACTTAGAACTTCCTTAATGATATCCCGCCTTCTAGCCGTTGTGGCATACAAAAAGTCTAAATCTGAAACTGCTGATTTAAAATCATCAAAAATACCAGCATTATCAAGTATAGCCGATGCACCTGCAGCTGAGCTATATGCCTCTGAATTCAGCCATCCACTTCTCGGTTTAATTATTCTTAAACTAAAAAGTGAAAAATTAGCCATCACTCTTGCAACAGAGCCAATATTATGACCAAGTTGAGGATTTACCAGAATTATGACTAATTCTTTTTTATCATTTTCAAGCTCTTTNGCAATTTTCTTAATTTTCTCAATTTTCAAGATTTTTATCCCATAAATTTTATTTAAATATTGACCAACTAACCCCTATTGTTATATCAAATATATATCAATAAAGGATTAAATATCTACATATTTGAGATATGTAGACTACACAATTACAATAAGGGAAGTAAATGATAGATCTATTAAAAATAGCAAAAACTGAAGCAGATGGTGGGGATTTAGAGGAAATATTTAATAATATTTATAGTCAAACAGATTTAAGGCCAAATGGATACCCAGAAGCTCTTGTATGGGAAGGAGGTAATCATGATTCTAACATAAAACCGATTGCTCACTCCCTCACTGATGCATTTGCACTTATTGGAACTGTTGCTGCTATTGATGTGCTAGGATTACCCTTTTACGCACTTCCAATGTGGTCTCAAATAAGACATGATAAAAAACTTGCTCCCTTAAGTTGGTTTGGGAACATGCCAATCACTTCCATAAAATGGTCAACAGCTGGTGATGCTTATGTTAAAGACCCTGATGGAACTAAAGTTGTTGTAATGGGTAAGTCAGGCAATGCCCCACTTAGAACACAGGCCGGTGTATATTGTAATGTTCGACCCTATGGACCAATTACTGTTGTTCGTTGCATGCCATGCCTTCCATATTCTCAAGATAAAATAGTCTTTAATGTAGATGAAGCAAGTGGTGTTATACACTCTGAAATGAATACACCAGGTATACAAATGGCTTACGCCGCTAAACTATTTCTCAAAATGGTCAATGACACAAAAAAGCTTGGAAGAGTCGCATTCAAACCAACACAGGCTATGGAGGACGGAATAAATGCTGGTATACTTACATGGCTCTTGGAAGGAACTAATTTTTCTATTGGTAGAAAATGGGCAGTTAATGCTTACAATGAACATAAAGAGAATATTGATAAGATAATTGCACTACTTCCACAAAATTTTAAAGAAGGGATGAGTGAGTGGTCAGGCCAGATTGAACAACATATAGCTGATACTAATTATGGACTTTTATTATGGGATCTTATAGATCATCGTGATTGTATTATTCTTGCCACAGATTTGGATGGTGATAGACTCACGGATCTGCTTGCCGATGTCTCAGATCCTTTGAGGTATTTTGGAAGTAAAATACTTTCAAAAGTTGGATCTAAAGCACACATGGATTACCTATGGAATGAAATGGGATATACAACTGGAAATGGCAGGGATATGACCTCAGTAATGCACAGAATGGATGGGCCGCCGATCCACGAGCAAACTCTTGGATCAGCAGATGCAATGTTACTAAGACTATTAGATGGAGATGAAAGCGTAGGGGGAACAAAAAAACCATACGATCCAAGAATTCATTTTGTTCTTATAAGAGATGCGTATATTGATGCTAATCCTGATAATAAAGAATTAAAAAAATGGCTTGATGATGTTTTAAACAAATTCGACAGTATATATGCCGGAGATAGACCTGGATTTGTTGAAGGATATAAAAAGCTTAAATCAGTTATAACACCATGGAATAATTAGCCCTGATCTTTTATATACTTCTCTATTGCTGCCAAAAGTATTTTCTTTTCACCTATTACACTGCCACCAGCTTGGGCCATATCATCGCGCCCCCCTCCTCTGATATCTGAAAATTTAGAAATTATTTGAATAATTTTATTCGCACTATATTTTTTAATTTGGCTATCTGTTACTCCAACAATAATCATTCTTTTTTCATTATCTCCTCCAATTAAAATAATTATCGCATTTTTATTCCTTGCTTTAGTGTCGTCAAGTATTTGTCTTAATTCTTTTGGAGATACATTTTCTAGGTCTTGGTATATTAGCTTGACATTTCCTATCAAATTTTCCTCAAGCCCTTCCGTTATATTTTGGAATTTATCTTTTTGTAAAATAGATTCTAATTCTTTTTCTATTGCACGTTTTTGTTTTAAAAGCTGATCAACCGTTTTGGGAATTTCATTGGTTTGTACATTAAGTAATTCTTTTACTTGATTCATCCAAGTATTCTGCTGAGATAAATATTCAATTGTTTCTTGACCGGTAATAGCTTCTATGCGCCTCACACCGGATGATACCCCTTGCTCTGTCATAATCTTAATTGGACCAATATCTCCTGTAAAATTGGCATGTGTTCCGCCACAAAGTTCTACCGAGAATTTATGGTCTTTATTACTTCCCATTGAAACAACTCTTACTTTACTTCCATATTTTTCGCCAAAGAGAGCTCTTGCCCCAGTTTTTAGGGCGTCTTTTGTAGTCATTATCTCCGTTTCTATAGCTTGATTTTGCATAACAATATCATTTGATATTTTTTCAATTTTTAATATATCTTCATCTGATATCGGCAGTTGGTGACTAAAATCGAAACGTAATTTTGAGTCATTTACCAGAGATCCTTTTTGAGATATGTGATCTCCAAGAACTAATCGAAGTGATTCATGTAATAAATGTGTTGCTGAATGGTTTCTAGATACCTTATTTCTATAATTTTTATTTATATGTAAATTAACAGATTGTCCGTTATTTATAGATTCTGAGCCTTTTTTTAGGCTACCTTTGTGTAGATAGATTGCTGACCCAACTTTCTGAACATCTGTTACAATAAATTTGGCGTTATTATCTAAACTAATAATTTCACCAATATCACTGATTTGACCACCAGACTCTGCATAAAATACTGTTTGATCAAGGATAATAGTTCCGGATTGCCCCCCTTCTATTTTATTTACCTCTTTATCATCCATAATAATAGATAATATCTTCGCACTTATTTCTTCACTTTGATATCCCATAAAAGTCGTTGAAGAATATTTATCGAGTATACGGAAATAGAATTCATCATTAGAGCTTCCGCTTAGTCCTTTCCATGTAGTTTTATTTTGTTTTTTTTGCTTATCCATTTCCTTATTGAAAGTATTGATATCTATTGAAATATTCTTTGCTCTCAATAAATCTTCAGTTAAATCTATTGGAAAACCATAAGTGTCGTATAATTTAAATGCTGTTTCTCCTGAAAAACTATTTGATTTTGGATGAGATTCAAGTTCATCATTTAACATTTTTAGGCCTCTACTGAGTGTCTCTCGAAATTTAGTTTCTTCATATTGTAGTGTTTTCTCAATCAAGGCCTTATTATTTTCAAGTTCGGGATATACATCTCCCATAACTCTTATAAGCGACGGTAATAATTGACTTAGAAGAGGTTCCTTATAACCAATTAAATCAGCATGTCTTGTTGCTCTTCTGCATATTCTCCTTAGAACGTAACCACGGCCTTCATTAGAAGGCAAAACACCATCAGCAATAAGAAATGCTGTAGATCTTAAGTGGTCAGCAATTACCCTATAACTTGCTATATCTTCAGAAGGTTTCTTTTTGATGATCTCACTTATATCATGTATTATAGATTGGAAAATATCTGTGTCAAAATTGGAGTGTGTTGAATTAAGAACTGCAGTCATTCTCTCTAAACCCATCCCTGTATCTATGGAAGGATTAGGAAGTTCTATCCTCTCTTGCTTATTTTTCTGATCATATTGCATAAATACTAAATTCCAGATCTCAACAAATCTGTCACCATCTTCATCTAATGAACCCGGTGGACCTCCTATAATATGATCGCCATGATCATAGAATATCTCAGAACATGGCCCGCAAGGTCCTGTATCGCCCATAGACCAAAAATTATCATGAGTATCTATTTTAATTATTTTATGATCACTAAGACCTGATATTTTTTTCCAAATTTTAAATGCTTCATCATCTTTATGAAATACTGTAACAACTAATTTGTCTTTTGGTATTTTGAATTCTCTCGTGATTAGCTCCCATGCAAATTCAATAGCACCTTCCTTAAAATAGTCTCCAAAAGAAAAGTTTCCAAGCATCTCAAAAAAAGTATGATGCCTATGGGTATACCCTACATTATCCAGATCATTATGCTTACCACCAGCCCGAACACATTTTTGTGATGTCACAATTCTTTTTTGATTGACGGTTTCTATTCCTGTGAAATAGTTTTTAAATTGAACCATACCTGCGTTGGTAAACAATAGAGTAGGGTCGTTGGCAGGAACTAGAGAGCTTGAAGAATTAATCTCATGATTCTTACTTTTAAAATATTCAAGAAATATATCTCTTACTTCATTAGTTTTAGTCATATTCTAATTATAAACTAGTGGCAGACTAAAATCTATAATGTTTAAGCTTTATTCAGATATCTGAACATTTTTTTCTTCTTCATCTTCTAATTCACTTACAGGTGAAGCTTTACTTGCGTAAAAATTACGAATTTTACTCTCAATTTCATCTGCGATAGCAGTATTTTCTTTTAAGAACTGTCTTGCATTTTCTTTTCCTTGACCAAGTCTTTCCTCACCGTAGGAGTACCAAGATCCAGCCTTGTCAACAATTCCTATTTTTATACCCAAATCAATTAATTCACCATTTTTTGATATACCCATACCATACATCAAATCAAATTCTACTTGTTTAAATGGAGGTGCAACTTTATTCTTCACAATTTTACATCTAGTTTCGTGCCCAATAACCTCATCTTTTTCTTTAATTTGGCCAATTCTTCTTATATCAATTCGTACCGAAGCATAAAACTTTAATGCATTACCACCTGTTGTTGTCTCAGGACTGCCAAACATAACACCAATTTTCATTCTGATCTGGTTAATAAATATAACCATAGTATTTGAGCGCGATATAGAGCCGGTTAATTTACGTAATGCTTGGCTCATTAATCTAGCTTGAAGACCTGGTAAAGAATCTCCCATATCACCCTCTAGCTCGGCTCTTGGAGTTAGAGCCGCAACTGAGTCAATCACAAGAACACTTACAGCACCTGTTCTGACAAGAGTATCAGCAATTTCCAGTGCTTGCTCTCCTGTGTCAGGCTGAGAAATAAGCAATTCTTCAATATTAACACCAAGCTTTTTTGCGTAACCCGGATCTAAAGCATGCTCAGCATCTATAAACGAACACACACCACCATTTTTTTGAGCTTCAGCAATAGTATGCAATGCTAAGGTTGTTTTACCTGATGACTCAGGTCCATAAATTTCAATAACTCTTCCTTTTGGAAACCCACCAATACCCAAAGCCAAATCAAGTCCTACTGAACCCGTAGATATAGGTTCTATTTCAACAACAACACCGTCCGTACCTAGCTTCATAATGGAACCTTTACCAAATGATCGCTCTATTTGTGTTAATGCCGTTTCTAAAGCTTTGTTTTTTGCACTTTCATTAGAATTTTCTTTATCTACTGAATGTAATGACTTATCTGACATTGATATAAACCTTTCAAATTAAAATTACTTACTATATTTTGTACCTTTTTTGTTCTCTTGTTGTCAAGCTTAAAATTAGAGTTTAATACTAATCAACAACAATAGTCTTAACTGTTAAATTTAATTCTTCTAGAGTAAATGGTTTATTTAGAAAAGAAATGGTGTCATCTCNTATCAGCAGGTCATTATGGTAATTTTCAGTGTAGCCTGAAATAAATAATATTTTTTGCCTTGGAATAGTTTTTTTGATCTCTTTTGCCATAGTTGGACCATCCATTTCAGGCATCATAACATCTGATATTATTAGATCATAGTTGACCTCAGATTTGCGAATAATGTTTAGAGCTGAAATACCATTGTATGCTTCTGTGATGTTATAGCCACTCAATTCGAGTGCTTTTTTTGTAAAGGTACGAACGGAGTCCTCATCTTCGACAATCAAAATGTTACCAGTACCTGTGATATCTTTTACTTTTATTAGATCTTTTTTTTCTATGTCTGATTTATTTAGCTCATCATTTACCATTTCACGAGGAATAAAAATTTCAAAAATTGTCCCTTTTTTAGAAATAGGTGAAGATATAAAAATATAACCATTTAGCTGCTTAATAATTCCATAAACCATTGATAAACCGAGGCCAGTTCCNTCATGTCCCTTTGTCGAGTAAAATGGTTCAAATACCTTTTCTTTGATTTCATCTGGAATACCTGTGCCATTATCTTCGATTTTAATAAGCACATAGTCTTGTTTAACTAATTGAATATCATAAATTCTCGGAATTTTAGACTTTGGGATATTTTTTGTTTCTACTTCAATAAGCCCATCAATATTTTGGAACTCTATTGCATCTCTTGAATTTATTATAAGATTAGTAATCACTGTTTCAAATTGATTTAAATCAGCTCTTATCTTCCATAGTTTTATACCATGTTTTAATTTAATTTTAATTTTGTCACCGACCAGTCTATTCAAAAGTATTGTTTGTTCCTGTAATACATCAGTTAATAAAATAGACTCAATATTAAAATTTTGTTGCCTTGAGTAAGCAAGTAGTTGCCTTACAATTCCAGCAGCCCTCTGAGCATTATCTTTTATGGCTTGCAACTCTTTAAAAGTGAGATCCTCAGGTTTATGCCTTAAAATAAGTAAGTCCGTGGATACAATAATCGCTGTTAGCACATTATTAAAGTCATGCGCTATGCCACCTGCCAACTGGCCAACTGACTGCATTTTTTGACTTTGATGGAACTGATCTTTTATTGAAATTTGTTCAGTTGTTTCAATCAGAATAGCGAGTATTCTATTAGAAAAAATATCTTTGTTCTTTTTCAGTATTAGTGATGCAGTTTTGTTATTATCTAAATTTATTTCAATCTCGGTTTGTATAATATTATTTTTATCTTTAAATAAATTTTTTATTTTNAGAAGATCATCATTCGTCATAAAAGTATCTAAATTGATATCTTTCGGATCATATAAATTAAATAATTCCTCAAACATGATATTCTTATACTCTATGATGCAACTATCATTTATAACAATACATGGATATGGAATTAGATTAAAATACAGAAATTCATCGTGAATTATTTTTTTATTTATTACTTTTTCATAAATAAAAACTATTCCAAGAGAAGAGGTCAATACAATAAATGATAGTAAAATAAATGTTGGAAATAAAAGTATGAAAAACAAAAATAAAATAACAAATATAATAACATAGATCTTAAAAGACTTTTGAATGTTACCTGGTAAGTATTCTATTAAATTATTTAAATCTATATATTTTTTCGTTTCTTTCATGCCTTTCTTGCGCTTCCACAGACAATGTGGCTGTTGGTCTAGCTTCTAATCTAGCAAGACCGATTGGGTCGCCAGTCTCTTCACAGAAGCCATACTCATTTTCATCTATGCTTTTTAGAGCCTTATCAATTTTTGATATTAACTTCCTTTGTCGATCCCGAGATCTTAGCTCCACAGATCTATCAGTTTCGTTAGATGCTCTATCTGTATCATCGGGAAATGTATTTTTTTCTTGAAGACTTTCGAGTGTTAATTTTGAATTTGAGATTATCTCTTGTTTCCAATCTTGAAGCTTTCTTTTGAAATATTCAAGATGCTTTTCACACATATATTCTTCAGTCTCACTTGGTATATAATTATTAGTCACATCCAACCTCATAAGCAGATTTGATACCCTGTATATAAACTTAATAGAAAAACTAATCAATCAATTATGGATATTTTATATTGATTTTTTTATGACTTGTTAATAAAAATATTTTTATTGGGCTAATAATTTCTTCTGCAAAGACGAGCTCGTCGTAGTATATTGAAGCGTTAATCTTTCATCTGGATTCATATATTTGAATGCTGCGTGAGCCATTAGTGCGGTTTCATGAAATCCTGATAATATTAGCTTTAATTTTCCAGGATAAGTATTTATGTCACCGACTGCATATATGCCAGGTAGATTTGTTTGAAAAGTCTCAGTATTGACTGCTATTCTATCCTCTGCTAACTCCAATTGCCATTCCACAAGGGGCCCTAAAGACATTGTAAGTCCAAAAAAAGGCATCAGTATATCACAAGGAATTTGGAATTCTTTATCCTTCATATTGACATAAACACTCTTAAGATCTGTATCGTCACCAATTAGATCTGTTACTTGCCCAACATAAAATTTGAGATCCCCATTATCTCTCAGGTCCATAACTTTATTTACAGTTGCAGGCGAACCTCTGAAGTTGTCACGCCTGTGGATAAGAGTTAAGCTTTTAGCAATTTCGCTTAATTGAATTGTCCAATCTAATGCACTATCTCCTCCACCTAATATAACAATATCTTTATCTTTAAATCTATTAATTTTATCTATTNAATAACTGACGTGTTTGGAATATTTTTCTAGATTATTTATGTTAGGTTTTTTTGGCTCAAATGAACCGCCACCAGCTGCAATTACAATAATATTTGCGTGAAACTTTAAATCAGAATTTGTTGATATAATCCAACTACCATCCTCGTTTCTCTCTAATTTTGAAGCAAGCACTTCAAAGTGTAATTTTGGTGAGAATGGTTTTATTTGAAGCAAAAGTTTATCTGTCAAATCTTTACCTGAAATCATAGGATATGCGGGTATATCGTATATTGGCTTCTCTGGATACAATTGAGCACACTGCCCACCTGGTTTATCCAGTATATCTATTACGTGACAATTAATATTCAGTAGTCCAAGTTCGAACACTGCAAATAAGCCGACGGGACCGGCTCCAATTATCAATGCATCAGTTTTAATTATTTTTGACATATTATTTGTTATCCTAGAACTGAGATTCGGGTGTTTCTAATACAAGTCCATCAAGCTTGTCATCAATCTTAATTTGACAAGATAGCCTGCTATTTTCCCTAACGTTTGTTGCAAAATCAAGCATATCCTCTTCCATCTCGGTTGGTTTTTCCAATTTCTCAATCCATTCTTTCTGGATATATACGTGACAAGTAGCACAGGTGCATCCTCCACCACATTCAGCCTCAATTTCGTAAATATCATTTTTTTGAGCGCATTCCATTATGGTTTCACCAACAAGCCCATCAGCTTTTGTTAGGACACCCTTAGAACTGATAAAATTTATATTGACCATACTTCTATAAATACTTTGATCTTCATTTCATAAATATAACTAAATTATACTCTCTTAAATATAGTTATATATTAAGAAAATTCAAATGTTTGACTTAATCTTGAACCATTATAATGAAAAATAACAGATTCGATATAATATTGATTAACCAAGATAAATTATTATCAATTCTGTAAAAAATTTATTTGCAAATAGCCTCTATATAACTTAAAGTTATAAATTAATAAGCCCATAATAAGTTACTAATATAATTACAATTTTTAAGACTAATTTTATGAATAAGATAACAATTAAAACAGATGATCAGCAGAACTTNGTGTTGGATAAAAAAAATCCTGCAAATGATGATGACTTATACTCAGCTAGTCTCCTTGAACAAATAAATATAGCGAAATCAAAAAAAAATTGGAAGCTCGCATTTTTTTTTACTATTTCGTATGTTATTATTTTTTCTACTTTTTTTTACCTCAATTTCAAAAATGATATTATTTCGTACAACTCATTGATATTAATTTTACAATCTCAAAAAATTCAATTGTATATTCTTTTAGCTATTATCCCAATTCCTCTAATCTGGATATACTTTGCAATAAGTAGAAAACTGAATGAAATATCCGTTATATCTGATGGACTGCTAAAAACAGCATTGCGACTAACACATCCAGCAAAATCATCAGAAAAAGCAATTAATTCGCTTAGTGGCGCCATAAATAATGAAATTAATCAAATTACAGCATCCGTTAATGAGGCAATAAAGAAATCTTCTGAACTTGAAAAAACTCTATCTATGGAGATTGAGCAAATTGAGTCATCTATGTTGAATAATGAAAATAAGATGTTAGCGCTAATTGATGCATTGAAAGCACAAAAGAGTGAGATTGTTGATGCAGCTAGCTCAACAAGTGTTGACATTAAAAGAATAATCGAAAAAAATAATGAGAGCTCTAAAGAAATTGAAGGGCAAATTAATTTCTATGTGAATAGATTATCAGAAATTGAAGGTGAAATTGGTGATCGGCTTAGATCATTTGAGTTAGCGATTGATAAAATAAAACAATCCTCATCAGATATTGGAAATAATAGTTCAGGAATAATAGAGAGCCTTGATGCAGTGAATGAAAGAATAGATAAGCAATCTGAAATTGTTCTATCAAACAAAATTCAACTAGATCACAAACTTACTCAATTAAATGAAGTAATAAAAGATCAAAATTTAATGCTCAATGTCTCAATATCAGATCTTACACAAACAAGTGATACATTAGCAAAGAACATACTCGATGAAAACGAGATATTATTGCAATACAAAAATAAAATTGAGCCAGGATTAACAGATATATATCAAAAACTTGAAAATGATATAATCAACTTATCTCAAATAACTGAAAATTTTGAACTAAAAATAGAAAATATAAGCCAAACTACTATCAAGAAGATTGATGATAAACTTCAAGATGAAATACAAGTGAATGAAAATTTATCAGAGAACCTCCGAGAAATATCTCTAAATATCACTAGTGAAATCCAAGATCAAATATCGAGCCTCAAAGAGATCTTCTCTGGAATAAACCATGAAACAAACTCATCTATTGAAAAACAAAAATTTGAGATTGAAAAATCGTTCGATCAAAAAGTATTAGAATTAAATGCAAAAACAAAAATGATGATAAGTTCGATAAAAGATATTACAGAGGATACAACTGAACAGCTAAATTTGACTATTAAAGATATTCTTAAATCAATTTCCTCAAACTTTAATCAAACTGCCGCCATTACGGATAAAGAACTAATTAATTTACAAAATACCACAGAAGCCAAGTTAATAACACTTTCTGAAAGTCTTCTTGATAAGTCGAAGGAATTAAGCTTAACAACAATCAATAACATAGACTCAATTACAAATGATATTTCAAAGAAAATAATTGATTTTAAAAATGAAGCAAATACTACTTCAACAAATTTAGCTAATAAAATTTCAGCTTCAACAGATGAGTTTACATCGGAGTTAGTTGAAATACATAAAGATACAGTAGAAAAGATTAATAATGAGATGGATCAGATGACTTCTACATATAAAGGCAATGCAGAAAACCTTACATTGGCATCAAAATCCTTGATGGATCAGCTTGAGAAAACTCGCAGCACTATGAAAAAAGACTTATTTGAATTACCTGATGAAACATCTCATTATCTTGAGAAAATGAGACAAGTAATAGAGGAACAGATACATGCAATTAATCATTTGAATAATCTTATCTCAGAATATGATAATGATCGAGATATAGAAAAACTAGAAAATAAAAATCATAGAATTGATCTAGGCAAAAATGCAGTAATAACCTCCATCAAAACCAATAAATCCAGAAGAACATCCAATGATCGTATATTACCAGACTTACTATCTCCAAAATCACGCATGAATGAAAAGAAAAATTTAGCTGATAATCAAAAGTTTGAGCTAATTGAAAATGAAATATTGGATATTATAAAAATAGACTTTGAAAAGTTACCAACGCTTATTCCAAATAAGCAGCCAAGTATTCTTTGGGAGTCATTTTACAATGGGGATAATGATACTTTGAATGAAAAATTCTATTCAAGATTAGGACGAAGGGTCTATAATAACATCAAAGTTAAGTATTCTGAAAATAAAAGCTTCAGAAGCCTAGTTAATAAATACCTTAAAGCATTTGAAGAAATAATATCAAATTACCAAAAAGATAATGATGAAAGTAAAATAAGTACATTGCTTGACTCCGAATCTGGTATACTTTTTATCTTAGTATCTCATTCAATTGGGAAACTTGACTAGAAAAAACTTATTTTCCTAATTCTTAAATTGCTGATCTAAATTGATGAATAAACTTAAAATCAGTTTTGAACATGAGAAATTCCCTCTTAAAGATGGTTTTACTATATCTAGGGGAAAACGAGATGTGATTGAGGTTATTAAAGTAAAGATCACTGATGGTGTATTTAAGGGTTATGGGGAATGCTCTCCGAACGTAAGATATAGCCAATCTATATCAAGCGAAATAGATAAGTTAAAGCTTATCAAAAAATTCATGAAAAATACTTCTGTTGATTACAATAATTTAAAATTAGTAGATCTATGTGGTCCAGGCCCAGCATCTGCTGCAGCTAATAGTGCCCTTTTGGACTATAAGTTAAAAAAAATGAATAAGACCATTTGGGAATACTTAAAAATAAATGAGCCAAAATTTATAAAAACAATGGTGACAATCGATATCTCATCTCTTGAAAAAATGTTAAAGAAAGCAGAAAGATATAAAAAATATAAAATGTTTAAAATTAAACTTACTGGAAAAAATGAAGATTTTAACAAGCTTAATAAAATAAGAGAAATTTACCCAAAAAAAAATATAATCGTGGATGCAAATGAGTCGATATTACCTGAAAATTTAAAAAATTACCTCACAATTTGTGAAAGACTCGGGATTGAAATGATTGAGCAACCGATGAGACCAGAATTTGATCAATTACTTACAAACATCAAAAGTAAAATTATTTTTTGTGCTGATGAGTCATGCAGGGATATATCAGATATATCAAAAGTAAAAGGATATTATAATGCCATAAATATCAAACTTGATAAAGCAGGAGGTCTAATTGAAGCACTTAATATGTGTTTATCAGCAAAAAAATATGGTCTATTAGTTATGACAGGATGCATGATGTGCACTTCTCTCGGCATAGCACCAGCGCAAGTCCTTGCAAGCTACTCCGATTATGTCGATCTTGATGCACCGCTTTTCTTAGAGAAAGATAGGCCGAATAGTATGAACTTTGACTCGGGGAAAATATCTGTAGCAAAAAAAATATTATGGGGCTAGATGTTAGAACAAATATACGAAATTTTATTTGAAAAAAAAATATTAGACAAGAATGAAACTATTCAAAATTTTAGTCTTTTGAGTGATAAATATAATGTAAATACAAATTATTTGGAAACTAATAAAAAAAAATATATTTTAAAGACTCAAAATAAAATTAACAATCAACTACCCACCCTGAAAAATATTTATCACGATCTCAGAATACTTCCCCTCTTCTCTTTGGGGATATATTATTGTGATCAAAATATGTGTCTAATGGAATATATTGAAAATGACAAATATGAAATCAATACAAATCAAACAGAAATAACTGCTAAAAACTTGGTAAAACTTCATTCGCAGACAAGCAAATTTTTCGGCTATAAATTTGATACATATCTGGGCGATTTAATACAAAATAATTCACCTAACTATAACTGGTGTAATTTTTTTCTAAGACAAAGATATGATTTTTACCTAAATAAAATTAAGAGTCGCAACTATCTGTCTCTAGAATTATCTCGTAAACTTATTGGACTGCGAAAAACAATTAAAGAGAGATTACTTGAGCCAAATATGCCTGGCCTAATTCATGGTGATATGTGGTTACAGAATATTTTAATAAAGGGGAACCGAGTTTCAAGAATTATTGACCCGGCAGTATTTTATGCAGACACAGAATATGAACTCGCATATATATACCAAAATGGAACATTTGGTAAAGGATTTTATGAAAGATATAATTATTATAGACCAATTAGTGAAGAATTTTGGAATTTTAAGATTTATATCTACCAAATCATTCCATTAATGCAATATACTCTATTGGAAAGCCCAATATACTTGAAGGAAATTGAAAAATTGATAGATCTTATTGATAAAAATTGATTCTTAAAGAAATTATTATTTACTTCAAATAAATTTCAACTCAACTATACTATCCAAGATATATAAAAATCGAAAACATGTACTAAATAATGATCAAATTTCAAAAAATTCCAACTTTAATAGTTCTATTATTATTCTGTATATTTTCATTTCAAAAATCATACTCAGATGACAAGAATATAGAAAAATGCTATAGTTTTAGTAAAATGGGCTTGCATGAGCCGGCAATTGGTCATTGCTTAAAATTATTAAGTTCAGATAGCAATGATCAAAAAAAATCATACGCGCTTTACTACCTTTCTAATTCCTATTTTTCACTTGGTGATAATGTATCAGCAATCAAATACATAGATGAGCTCATCAAATTAAATACCACGATTACCAAAGAAACCTTCTATTTAGCGGGTCTAATACACTTAAAGTTAGGTGATTACGAACAAGCATCATTTTATCTTCAAAAAGCAATAGAGAGTGGGTTAGATGGAATAGATATCCAGCGATTATATGCAAGGTCACTCTTTAAATCTGGCCAAGCAGATCTCTCAAATTTAATACTGACAGGCTTAATNTATAAAAATTCAGATGATAAAATAAGCATGACTCAACTTACAGAGAATCTAATCATTTTGGAAGATTACTCCAAAGCTGAGGGTATTATAAATAAAATTATCAAAATTGATCCAGAATATTCGTATTCTTACTACTTAAAATATCAATTATCTCGGTATGAGAATGATTATAAAAATGCTCTAGTTAATATAAATAAAGCACTCTTAAGAGATCGAAGTAATATTAGGTATATAATAGAGAAAGTAAAAATACTTACCCAAGATAAAAAATATGAATTAGCAAAATATAACATATCTAATATTAAGAAATTTGATCCTAATAATATTCAGTCCTCATTATTACTTGATAATATATTAGATATTCAAGCCTTAGATTTACAAGAGAAAGCAAGAAATTTTATTAAATCGAAAGATTATGATAAATCTATAAACCATTATAATAATGCAATAAAATATAATCCAGCGAATTCACTTTTCTATTTTGAGAGAGGGCAAGTATATTTAATATTAGAGAACTATGAAAAATCCGCAGACGATCTTATTATTGCCGTCTCCTTGAATAATGATCTAGAAAAAAACAATCTTAATCTTCTTCTGGGTAAAATATTTTTTAAACAAGGAAATATAAAACTCTCATTAGAATATATGGATAAAGAATTAAAAGTAAATCCAAGTAGTAATGAGGCATTGATGTGGCAAGTTAGGTCTTTATCTGAAATTGGACAGTACGAGGAAGCTTCAATATATGCTGATAAATTAATAAAATATAATCCAGACTCTCCAGATGGGTATGCAATTCTTGGTGATATTAAACTTATGCTTGGAAATATAAATGAGAGTAATCTTCTACATGAAAAAGCCCTCTCAATTGACCCAGAGTACAATATTGCAACGAAAACTAAAGTATTCTAATATTTTGACATTTTTTTCTTCAAAATTAATATAAAAATATATATAACTAATCATTAGTTCAACTTTAGTTGATTTTACAGCAAGATTATAAAATCAAATAATCAAATATGGGAGAGATCATGTCAAATACACCTTGGAAATCCGATCAATGGCTAACTAGTCAATGGAACTTTGCACCAGAAGTCACAAAAGAAATAAATTTTCCTGAAAAAATACAAATTCACGATGTAACACTTCGAGATGGTGAACAGCAAACCGGAGTAGCATTTAATTATGATGATAAAATAAGAATTGCGGAAGCACTGGCTGAGGCAGGAATTCATAGAATAGAAGCAGGGATGCCTGTCGTGTCTCACCAAGATGCAAAAGTTGTATCAGATTTGGCAAAGAGAAATCTTGGACCTGAAATATTCTCCTTTGCAAGATGTATGGTAGACGATGTTCAACGCGCTGTAGACTCAGGTGTTTCTGGGGTTGTTATGGAAGTTCCCTCAAGCCAACATCTAATTGAACTTGGATATAGGTGGGAACTAGAGCGAGCCATTGATTTATCGATAGAGTCTACAAAATATGCTCATGAACAGGGGCTAAAAGTCGTATTCTTTCCAATTGATTTTTCAAGATCAGATCTAAAATGGGTCATAGACTTAATTGAAAAAGTTGGAAATGAGGGACATATGGATTCTCTCGCACTTGTTGATACAATGGGTGCTACATCTATTCATGCAATGCCGTATTTTGTAAATGCAATTAAACAGAGAATTAAAGTTCCACTTGAAGCCCATTTCCATCAAGACTTTGGTTTAGGTGTCGCAAATACTCTGATGGCAGTCTCAATGGGTGTGGAAGTAATTCATTCAACTGTTCTTGGCCTTGGCGAAAGAGCTGGTAATGTTCCTACCGAAGAAACTGTAATGGCACTAAAAACTCTCTACAATAAGGACATTGGAATTAAAACTGAAAACTTAAAATCAATTGCTGACTTAGTAAGAGATTTATCAGGTGTAAACGTTCCATCAAACAGGCCAATTGTTGGAGATGATTTGTTTAATGTTGAGTCAGGAATTATTGCGAACTGGTTGATAAACTGCGGATACGAAAATCAGACTGAACTATTCCCATTTAGACCAAGTATGGTAGGGCAGAATGAGCCTGAAATCGTAATAGGTAAAGGATCTGGCATTGACTCCATCAAGGATAGATTAAATAGATTCCAAATTAAAGCTGATGATAAACAGGCTATGGATATTCTTATGGCAATCAAAGATTGGGGACTTAAACATAAAAGACTTATGAATGATGATGAATTCAGAGCTATCGCCGAACAAACTCTATCATAGATAAAGGATATCAGATGAAAATTGATTACTATGCTCGCGGAGGATATAACGTAAGTTATGAAGCGAGAGTATCTCCAGCCGAATTAAGAAAACAGAGAATTACAAAAGCCAAGGCAGAGTTAAAAAAATCAGGGTTAGATGCTATATTGGTCTGGAAAGATGAAAATCAGAGATATTTAACAGATCTAAGACCACAGATAATCCATGGAAAGTCTACTTGCCTCAATGGTGCCTTGCTAATTGATAATGAAGATCCAATATTATTTTGTTCTGGTGGGGAAAGAGATAGAGTTGATAGAACTATGCCTTGGATTAAAGAAGTCCATACAATCCCAATCATTGAGGAAAAAGCTCTTATTAACGGTTTGGTAAAAGATATTCTTGGACCCGTTCTAAAAAAGTATAAAATCGACAAAGGTAAACTTGGACTTGATGAGTCGAACATTATATTTCATAAAGCATTAGAATCCGCCTTCCCGAACCTTTCTATTGAAGATGGTGATACTCCGATGCAAAAAGCTAGAATGATAAAACTACCTGGTGAAATTGCATTACTTGAAGAGGCCACCGCTATTGCAGATGCGGTATGTGCAACAGCTATCAACTCAGTCCAAGAAGGAGTTAGAGAATGCGATGTTGCTGCCAATGCTATGCACACCCTTTACACATTAGGTGGAGAGTACTCACATGTTACAACACCTTTTGTTGCCTCAGGTGAGCACATGGCACCGCCTAATCGAATTTGTTCTGATAAAATTATTAGAGATGGTGATCTTGTCTTTATTGACATTGGTGCAGCATGGAATGGTTACTTTGGTGATATGGCTCGAACTGTATATTGCGGAACTCAGGCATCATTTCCATCAAAAGAGCAAATAAACGTCTACAGTGCAGTATATCATGGGCTGAAAGCTGGGATAAACGAGATGAGGCCAGGAAAAACAAATAAAGATGCCGCGAATGCATTAATAAAAGAAGCCTCAAAATATGGTCTTGGAGGAAGCTTTTTGTCCTTATTTATTGGACACGGTGTCGGAATTGGAGCTAACGAGCCACCATATATTGGAGAGACATTACCCGGTGCACCGGAATATGAATTTCAGCCAGGTATGGTTTTTGCCGTAGAACCATTAATATGGATTGACGGAGTTCGAGGCGGTGCAGGCGTCAGATTAGAAGAACAAGTTTTAGTCACAGATGATGAGCCTCATATTATGTCAAGGACACCTTTCGATGAGAGATTAATAGAGGTAAAGTAAATAAATATAAAAAAAGGATAATTAAATGGCAAAGACACGTATTTACATAACTCAACCAATAGCACAAAGTGCAATTGATAGGTTAGAAAAAAGGGGCGATGTAGAAATTAAGATTAACCCAGATGCTACAAAAATTCTCCCCTATGAAACGTTGATGGAAGAGGTAAAGAATTGTGATATTCTCTACTGCTTATTACATGATGTAGTTGATAAAAAAATTATGCAAGCAAACCCAAATCTAAAGGCAGTTGCATCTCAATCTATCACACCTGATAGAATTGATGTGACAGGCGCCACAGAACTGGGACTTCCGGTTACTGTTATTCCTGCAGTTGTTACTGATGCTACTGCAGATATAGCTTTTGGTTTGTTATTATGTGTTGCAAGAAGAATTGTAGAAGCTGATAGATTTGTTAGAGCTGGGGGGTATCCTGGCGCACAATCAGCATTATTTCTTGGTGGGGATGTTTCCGGTAAAACCCTTGGTCTGGTTGGTGGAAGAGGCAGAATTGGGAAAGCTACAGGGCTTCGAGGTAAAGGCTTTAACATGAAAGTATTATACTGGGGACCAAATAAAATGACACCAGAGGATGAAAAGGAATGTGGTTTTGAATATGTTGAATTTGACGAACTATTTAGGCAATCAGACTTTGTATCCGTGCACGCAGCTGAAAGACCTGAAACGAAGCATCTAATCTCTGATAGAGAATTCAAGCTTATGAAAAAATCTGCGTATATTGTAAATTCAGCACGTGGACCGATCATAGATGAGAAGGCTATGGTAAGAGCTCTTCAAGCTAAAGAGATTGCTGGAGCGGGTTTAGATGTATATGAAAATGAACCTCAAATTGAGAAAGAGTTATTTGGGATGAATAATGTTGTACTTGCGCCTCATTTAGGTTCAGCAGGTAAAGATGTTAGAGAAGGAATGGCACAAAGAGTTGTAGATAATATTGAGGCACTCATAGATGGCAAGACTCCTCCCAATTGCGCAAACCCTGAAACACTTAAATAGAAAGTTATTATCATGAAAAATACTCCATTAGTTGTTGTAACTGATAGCCCCTTCCCGTCACTGGACCCTGCAAAAAAAGCACTTGAAATAGCAAATGCTGAAGTTATTCAAGCCAAAAGTAATTCTGAGGAAGATATAATCGAGGCCGCGGAAAACGCTGATGCAATTTTAGTTACATATGCCAAATTAAATGAAAACATTTTGAGAAGTCTGAAAAAATGTAAAGCAATTGGAAGATTTGGTATTGGTGTTGATAATATAGACTTAGAGGTTGCTGCTGAATTGNGAATATCTGTCAACTATGTCCCCGATTATTGCCTTGATGAAGTTTCAGATCAAGCAATGGCTATGATTATATCCATGGCAAGAAAGATTCCACAATCAAACAAATTAGTTCAATCCGGTAGATGGGAAATGCCAGCCGTTGTTCCAATTTATAGATTAAGAGGAAAAGTTGTTGGTCTTATTGGCTTCGGTAACATTCCAAGACTAATGGCTCCAAAAGCCCAAGCTTTTGGGTTTGATGTGATTGCTTGTGATCCATATGCTCCCGCAGATATTTTCGAGAAATACGGTGTAAAAAGTGTAAGCATGGACGAGCTTTATGAGCAGTCAGATTTTATTTCAGTTCATGCCCCTCTTTTACCTCAAACAAAAGGCTTGGTTGATATTGAAGCTTTTAGAAAAATGAAGAAAACAGCAATTATCGTAAATACAGCCCGTGGACCTCTAATTAATGAAACAGACTTAATACAAGCACTCGATGACAATGAAATTGGTGGAGCGGGACTTGATGTGGTCGAAACAGAGCCACTTCCAGCCGACTCACCGCTTATTGGCAGAGATAATGTAATACTTGCCCCACACACAGCTTTCTACTCAGTTGAAGCCCTTGAAGAGTTGCAGACAAAAGCCGCGTCCGACGTTGCTAAAGTATTGATAGGTGAAGAACCTATTTATCCTATCAAAGCTTAAATAGAGTTAATAGCCTTACCCCTAGATAATATTAATGGTGTTTTATCAGTATAGCTGTATTCTATAATTTTCCCCACATAGATATCGTGATCGCCTCCGGGAAAAATTGAATGGGTTGTGCATTCAAAACTTGCTACACATCCATCTATTATTGGTAAATTCCTATCATTCATCTTCCATGACACTTCTTTAAACTTGTTGTTGGATGGAGTTGCGAATATTTTTAGAAGCTGCGACTGTTCATTTGTCAATATATTTACTGCAAATAATTTTCTGTGGCGAAATGCATCTATACTTGGAGTATTATTAGATATACCCCACATTATTAGTGGAGGATCGAGAGATAGTGATGTAAACGAATTTATTGTTAAACCTACTGGATTATGATTTTGATCAGATGTTGTTATTATCGTCACACCTGTTGTATAACAGCCAAGGGCATTTCTTAAATCATTTTTTTCATTCATAAAAAATTCCTCAAAATATCTTCTGTATGTTAAGTTCATTTGAAATGTTATCAAGTGCATTCTTGAGATTACTATGAATTGGGACACCATTCACTTTTCTGTCTTGATATATTTTATGAGATCTTTCGCCAGGTAGCCTTATTTCGTCAAATCCAGGAAGAAGGGCCGATCCCTTCATTTGACTCCAAACTTCATCTATATTATTTTTGAATAAACTAACATCTATAAATGCTGCTATATCAATAGCAATTATAAAATGTCCAGTATTTGTAAAACTCGTGGCATCTGCATTAAAATCGACAACTGCTTTACCAAATGCAGCACCATTTAATGTTCCAGCTAATATACCAAACATTAAAGCTAAACCATAACCCTTTGCCTCTCCTATAGGTAATAAAAAACCTTCATTTGATTTTGATGGATCAGTTAATGGCATACCCTGCTTATCTATCATCCATCCAACCGGCATTTCCTCTTTTCTTTGAAGCTTTTCCTTGACTTTACCGTATGCAGCAACGGTTGTGGCCATATCCAATATAATTGGAGGTCTTTCATTACTTGGCACGGTAATAGCTATTGGATTTGTTGATAATAACATATCTTTCCCACCCCATGGTGGAACATGATTAGAGCTACCAACTGCGACATAGATACCGATCATATCATTTTTTAGAGGTATTCGAGCATATAAGGAAGCAGGCCCAGCATGATTAGATGAGTTTGCCCCTACCCAAGCAACTCCATTTTCTTTTGCTTTCTTAACTGCAATGTTTGCAGCTCTTTCCATAACCAAATGGCCCATACCATTATCACCATTAATAACTGCCATAGAATTCTTCTCTTTCTCTATCACAATATTGGGGATTTTATTTATCCCTCCGGCAATTAATCGTTTTACATATTGAGGTAACCTAAAAACACCATGTGCATCACTTCCAATCATATCTGCATCTGACATCAAACCTGCAACAATATCACTATCATTTTCAGGGAGCCCTACAGTAAGTAAAACATTTTTTATGTAACCTTTTAAGTGACTCTCACTAATATGTTTAAATTTTTCAGCCATTACAAATCCTTTATCGTGAACATATTTATATCTAAAAATAAGAAATCTAGATATGAAATTATTTATTATTTTATAATTTAATGATATTCTAAAATTCAATAATAGGAAATAAATAAATGGCTGCTTATTGGATTGCTAGAGCAAAAGTTATTAATGCTGAATCTTATAAAAAATATGCTGATAAAGCTGGTGATATTGTTGAGAAATATGGTGGTAAATTTCTTGCAAGGGGTGGGGACTACAAAATTATGGAAGGTAGTGACCATTATACAAGATTTGTAGTGGCTGAATTCCCAAATATGCAAATTGCTGAACAGTGCTTCAACTCAAATGAATATAAAAGTGCTGCCGCGCATCGAAGAAATGGTGCGGGAGATGTTGAAATTATTTTTGTTGAAGGTTCATAAGAAAATAAAGGAGAATAAATAATGACTGCAAATATTATTAAATTTGAGGATAGACCTAATTTTGATCGTGGAGACGGGGTCTCTACAGCATTATTATATGGAAAAGATAATGCTGAAGGTACAGTCTTTACTTCAGGGTTTACAACATTCCCTACCGGAAGAGCGGCACCAATGCATAGTCATAATTGTTGTGAACAGGTTTTAATAATTTCTGGATATGGTGAAGTTGAATCAGGGGGTGTCAAAACTAAATTAAAAGCAATGGATAACTCTTTTATCCCGGCTAATGTCCCTCACAGATTTAATAATATCGGTGATGAACCTCTAACTATATTTTGGATATATGGAGAAACTAATGTTACGAGAACTTTTACGGAAACTGGAGAGACAGTTCAACACCTCTCTTCCGGAGATAAGGTAACTTAATGACATCTCCTAAATATCAAAGCGTGTCTGTTATCGGCGTTGGACAAATGGGCCACGGAATATCAAAAAATATCGATAAAGTTGGAATGCTTAAATCACTATTTGACTCTAATTTAAATGCGCTTTCTGAATTTGATGACAGAAATGATATTTATATTAATGACCTATCAAATAGTATCCAATCTTGTGATGTATTTATCTTCATTGTCCCAAGTACTAAGGAAATACTAGATTTCCTATTTTCAAACAATACTATTCTTAAGATTAAAAAAAATTCAATTGTAATTGATTTAACAACATCAAATCCTGAAGATAGTTTAAAGCTCTCCGAAGATCTCTATAATAACGGTCTTCACTATATTGATTGTGGAATGACTGGCGGAGCATTAGGAGCAGATAAAGGATCTCTAACATTAATGATTGGTGGTGAGAATGAAATAATAGAAAAAGTTAGACCGATTCTAGAATCTTTTACAAACAGTCTATTTCATGTGGGCAAAACTGGATCTGGCCATGCACTTAAATTGATTCACAATATGGCAACACACAGTATTTTCTTAACAACAGTAGAAGCTGTTAGAAGTGCTGAAGAACTGGGTATAGACGCAGAAAAAGTAATTGAAGTTTTTAATTCAGGTAATGCAAGAAGCTATATATCTGAATCAAGATTTCCAAATCATATATTATCAAAAAAATGGGACGGTCGATCCCGTGTATCTAATTTATATAAAGATCTCAATATGGCAACAACACTTTTGAATAAGATGGATGTAAAATGCCCTTATGGTGATTTAACAACTGAAATATTAGAATCTGCTATAAAGATGGATTTTGAAGATACAGACTTCACAAAACTTTTTCTGGAATATTATAACTTATTAGACCAATAAACTAACAACGAATGTAAGGAATTTTTTTGTCGAAATATAAAATTTATTGGGCCGGGTATCATCCTGAAAAATCTGTTCAGGCTCAAAGTATATTATTCATAAAAAATCAGTTAGAAAATATCTATGGAAGTGAGCTTGATTTTAAATTTGTCTCAGATATTGGAGATTTAAAATATAACGCACTAGATCTGTTAAGTCTTGTGGAAAATGGCGATATTGACTGCTGCTATTTTTATTCTAGTTATTTAACCGATCGAGCTGAAGAATTAAACTTATTTGAGATCCCATTCCAAATATCATCAAGAAAACATATTTATAAAATTTTAGACTCTGAGATTGGCCAATATTTAGCTGAGAAAATTGAAAAAAATTCTGGATATAAGGTATTAGGTTGGTGGGATAATGGCATACGCCATGTTAGTTCAAATAAAATTCATATAAAATCACTTGAGGATTGTAAAAAATCTACAATACGAATTGCAAAAAATGAAATGCATAAGCTAGTATTTGAAAATCTTGGATTTAAAACAAAGTTTGTTGATGTTAAGCAACTTAAGAGTGCTATTATTAATTATGAGGTTGATACTCAAGAGAACCCACTCACAAATATTATAAATTATGGTATTGAAAATTATCATCCCTATATAACAACGACATCTCATTTATTTGGAACATCTATTTTATTATCTAATAAGAAAAAATATGATGCATGGTCGGATACATTTAAATTAAATCTATCAAATGCTATTAAAAAAGCTACTAAATTTCAGAGAAAACTTGCATTTGATGAAGATGCTAGATGCTTAGAATACTTAAAGAAAAAAGGAACCAAGATCCAAGATATGGATAAAGAGTTGAGAAATAAAATGAAAAAAATATCTTTGGAATCTTCCCTGAAAAAATTAGAGGAAATACCGAAAGATATTCAGGAGAAATTCTTTTCTGCAGAGTAAGTTAAAAAATATCATCCATTCTGCTTGGCAGAATTATTTCTTTACCCTCTTTTGCCGATAAATCCATAGCCATAGTCATTAAAAGATTTCTATGGCCATCTTGGGCTGTAGCATGCGGTGTGCTCTGCCCAGTGCATAATTTTGTATACCATGTATTTGTCTCTTCTCTCATTGGACCCCAAAATTGACCACCTTGAACATCTCCTGCTGGATAACTTGTTAAGAAATCAACATGTCTACCTTGAGGGGGTGCATAATCACGCGAAGTGTACCCAGCTCCTTGCGCAATATTTGAAGCGAGTACTAGATCCCTGTGTGTATCTTCAATATCTATAACACCTTCGGTCCCAACAATTCCAATTTCTAATCCATAGACAGATCCAGGCCAAACCTCAGGTAATGCCCATGATATGTTCATACTCCAAATTGTCCCATCGTCCATTGTAAATATCCCAAAAGTAGAGTCTTTTGTTCCCCACTGGTTGAGCACACCATCTACTGATTTTGCGTATACACTCACAGGATTTTTTCCTTCCATAAGCCACATTGACATATCAAGGCTATGTGTACCTGATACAACCATCGGCGTTAAATTCTCCCTATCATTTGTCTTATTAATAGTCGCTATTGGCACCATTTTATTCATAAATGCACGTGTTACAACCGAATGCACATGACCAATTTGACCTGTTGTAAGCCTTTCTTTGACTGCTAGGAATCTTCTTCTAAAACGATTAGTATATCCCATGGCAGTATCGATGTTGTTACTTTCAATAGCATCAATAATCTTCCTTGAGTCCTTCGGGTTAGTTGCTAGTGGTTTCTCTATGAATAATGAGTGCCCCATTTCAACAGCCTTTAGTGTAGGCTCTACATGAGCATTTTCTTCTGTTGCAATTATAACAGCATCAACTTCGCTCCTGTTTAGGAGTTCATTAAAATCTGTTGTATAAAAATCTGCATTACAATCCTCTGCTAATTTTTCAGCAGCATCTTTTCTGATATCACATAACCCAAGCCATTTTATTCCAGGATAATCTCTTGCTAATTCTGCCCTTATTCTTCCAATTGTACCACAGCCAATTAAGGCTAATCCTATATCCTTCATTTAATTTTGCTCCTTATCAAGTGGGTCAATATTCATAGGCAGATTAACAGGCTCTCCTCTTTCAGCTGATAAATCAGCAGCCTGGTATAATTCCATTACTACTCTAGCTTCCTCGGGTTTAACTACTACTGGCTTATTGAATAATATGGCATTAATAAAATTATTTGTTTCCTCTGCCATCGGACCAGCATTTACATGGGCAACAGGCTCTCCGGGCATTGATGACATTGGATATTCAATTCCCCTGTCCCCTGTCATTATTGTTACATCACTATGACTATCATCAACCATTATTGCGCCTTTTGATCCTATAAACTCCATCTTGGTAGAAGAGTAGTTTGGATAGCTTGGAGGCAAAACCCAGCCTGCTCCAACTGTGACTACGGTACCATCATCAAGAGTTACCATAATAAACTGGCAGTCCGCAGAATTTGCATTCTTTATAAGAACTTTTTCAACTTGTTGAGAGTAAACACGCACAGGTTTCCGAGGCGCTAATACCCACAGAGCATAGTCTAGATCGTGCGTGGCTTCCATTGCCGCGGGAGATAGACGCGTTCTTCCAACTATTCGCTTAGATAATGATGTCGTAATATTTCTTGTAATTAAAACACTAACCGGTTCTCCAAGAGTACCCTCTTGAAATTTTTCTCGGACATACGCATACTTAGAACGAAACCTTTGAGAGTATCCTATTGTAAATTGTACCTTATTATCTGCAGCTATTTTAATTAGCTCATCGGCTTCTGATAGAGTTCTTGCAATTGGTTTTTCTAGTAAAACATGCTTGCCCGCTTCAAGAGCTTCCTTTGCCATTGGGTAATGGAGGCTTTCAGGTGTTGTTGAAATCATAATTGCATGTATATTATCGTTATTAATTAACTCATTATAATCTGTTGTGGCTGAAGTAGCATTAGTAAGTTCACTTACTTCTTTTAATCTATCTTCGCGTATTTCAGCTATGTGTAACTCATCGACTAAGCCATTTTTAGCACTAGCTTCAGCTCTAATACCACCACACCAACCAGTTCCAATAATACCAACATTTAATCTATCCATTTTTTACCCCTATGTTATTCAATAATTTTATATATATATTTAGATTTAATGTCTATGTGAAAATTATTTATATATGGATATGTAAAATCTATAATTTTAAAAAAATTTACAGGAAATTTACTATTAGTGACTTATTTTGTATACATATTTTAGAATTAGAATTATTATAATTTGAATTTCATTAGATAGTTGATTATTATTTAAATTGAAAAATTTGAAATTGTTTGTAGCAATCCTGAAATGATGAAACCGACAGATACAAAAAATCCTGATTACTATCATAAGGTTGTTGATTGTCAATGGGCTTGCCCGGCGCATACTCCAGTTCCCGAATATATTAGATTAATTGCCCAAAGAAAATATACTGAGGCTTACATGGTTAACTGGGAATCAAATGTTTTCCCAGGAGTGCTTGGAAGAACATGTGATAGACCTTGTGAGCCTGCTTGTAGAAGGGTCAGAGTAGAAGAAGAACCCGTGGCAATATGCAGACTTAAAAGAGCAGCTGCTGATAACAAATCAGATATCACAGATCAACTACCAATTATACCCTCTCAAAAAAATGGAAAAAAAATTGCTTTAATAGGGGGCGGTCCTGCCTCTCTTACAGTTGCAAGGGACTTAATGCCGTTAGGTTATAATTGTACAGTTTACGAAAAAGATCCACAAGCGGGCGGCTTAATGAGAACAAATATACCATCATTTCGTTTACCTGAAGGTGTCATAAATGAAGAAGTTGATAGAATACTTAATTTTGGAGTAATACAAAGATTTAATGAGAATGTAACTAGTTTAAAATCTATTTTAGATAAGGACTATGATGCAATATTTATTGGTACAGGTGCTCCGAAAGGTAAAGATCTTGATATACCTGGACGTGATATCGCAAGTGATAATATTCATGTCGGGATTGATTGGCTAACAAGCGTTGCATTTAAACATACTGAAAAAATCGGTAAAAAAGTTGTTGTTATCGGAGGTGGTAATACAGCAATGGACTGCTGCAGAACTTCTCTAAGACTTGGTGGCACGGATGTAAAAGTTACTGTGAGAAGTCCAAAAAATGATATGAAAGCGTCAGACTGGGAAATAGAAGAAGCTGAATTGGAAGGTATCCCAATATTTGATAATCACTCCCCAAAGGAATTCGTAACTGAGAACGGTAAACTAACAGGTGTTTTATTTGAAAAAATGAAAGCGGAATATATTAATGATAAAAGGAAGCTAATTGCGACCGGTGAAACAGTCTTTTTTGAGTGCGATGATGTTCTTCTAGCGATAGGCCAAGAAAATTCCTTTCCTTGGATTGAAAGGGATATTGGAGTTGACTTCAATCAGTGGGAACAACCAATAGTAGATAAGATTACATTCCAATCTACTAATCCGGAAATATTCTTTGGAGGAGACGCAGCATGGGGACCCGAAAATATTATATGGGCAGTTGCTCATGGTCATCAAGCTGCGATCTCAATTGATAATTTCTGTAATAATATTGATTTAAAAACAAGACCAGATCCACTAACAAATCTTGTAAGTCAAAAAATGGGGATTCACGAATGGTCTTATCCCAATGATATATCTAATTCTGATCGGTTTGCTGTACCCCATGCCGAAAAATCACTTTCTATTTCAGATATAAATATGGAAGTTGAATTAGGCTATGATGAAAATCTGGCTCTCGAGGAAGCTCAAAGGTGCCTCAATTGCGATATTCAAACAGTTTTTGCTGAAAGCTTATGTATTGAATGTGATGCTTGTGTTGATATATGCCCAATAGATTGTATTAACTTTACTCAAAATGATACAGAAGAAAATTTAAGAAATAATCTGACTGTTCCAGCCCTTAATCTAACTCAAGACATATTAGTCTCTGATGCATTAAAAACTGGTCGCGTAATGGTAAAAGATGAAGATCTGTGCCTTCATTGCGGACTTTGTGCTGAAAGGTGTCCAACTGGTGCATGGGATATGCAAAAATTTACATACATTGAGGCCCATGCTGAACAGAGTAAGATTTTTGAATATGTCGAATAATATCTCATATAACGAACTGGTTATAAAATTTGCTAATGTAAATGGCTCTGGTTCGGCAAGTGCTAATACTTTCTGTGCAAAATCTTTATACCGAATGGGTATTCCTATATCTGCAAAAAATGTTTTTCCATCAAATATACAGGGGCTTCCTACATGGTATGAAATTACAGTATCGGAGAGCGGTAAATTAGCAAGAAAAGAAAAGATAGATGTTATGATTGCTATGAACGCACAGACATATAAAACTGATATTGAAGCGGTTAATGTCGGCGGAACTTTTATTTATGACAATAGTATAAAGCGACAGTTTTCACGAGATGATATTAGAGTAATCGGAATACCCATTGCAAGATTATGCGCTCAGGAATACTCAGATGCAAGACAAAGGCAACTATTTAAAAATATTGTTTATCTTGGAAGTTTAAGTTTACTTATTGGAATTGATTTGGACGTAATAGAAAAACTACTTAGTGAACAATTTAAAAGTAAAAAAAATTTATTAGAAGCAAACTTCAAGGCACTTAGTATTGGAAGAAAATACGTACAGGAGAATATAGCTTATCCATTAGAAATGCAGGTTAGAAAATGTAATAAAAATGTTAATAAAATTATGATAAACGGTAATGAAGCTGCTGCTTTGGGTGCACTTTATGGAGGTGCAACTGTCGCTTCATGGTATCCTATTACACCTTCAACGTCGTTAGTTGAAGCATTTGAAAAACATGCTAATAAATTAAGAAAAATCTCAACGGGAGAACTTAATGTTGCAGTTATCCAGGCTGAAGATGAACTATCCGCTATTGGAATGGCAATTGGTGCTAACTGGAATGGGTCGAGAGCGTTCACAGCAACATCAGGACCTGGCATCTCTCTGATGGGTGAATTTTTAGGCCTTGCGTATTTTGCTGAAATTCCATTAGTACTATTTGATATTCAAAGAGGTGGACCTTCAACAGGTATGCCGACACGAACTCAACAATCTGATTTAATGACCTGTGCTTATGCATCACACGGTGATACAAAACAAATTCTATTGCTTCCATCAGATCCCTATGAATGCTTTGAATTTGGATATAAATCCTTTGATCTTGCGGAACAACTTCAAACTCCAATTATGGTCCTAAGTGATCTTGATATAGGAATGAATGATTGGGTTGTAGATGAACTCACTTGGAATGAGGATTATAAACATAATCGCGGTAAGTTAATTAATTCTGATGATATTGAAAAACTTAGGGAGTTTGCAAGATATCGAGATATTGATGATGATGGTATTCCATATAGAACAATTCCAGCAACAAACCCAGAATATGGTGCATTTTTTACAAGAGGAACGTCCCATACAGATACTGCAGGCTATACGGAAGATGGCAGGATACATGCTGAAATGTTACTGAGGATAAATAAAAAATTTATCACTGCAAAACAATTACTCCCACAACCGATTATAAATATAAATAGTCCTAAATCCAAAATTGGTATTATTAATTTTGGAAGTACAACCGTTGCGCTAAATGAGGCAATTGACAAACTTAGCTCTCAAGGAATTGGAGTAAATCATCTGCGAATACGAGCTTTTCCATTTTCGGAAGGAATTAGAAATTTTATTGAAACCCATGACTTTGTTTTTATATTAGAACAAAATAGAGATGCACAAATGAAAACTTTACTAATATCTGAAGAGCAAATTGAGCCAAAAAAACTTATTTCATTGCTAAATTTTGATGGAATGCCCTTAACCTCAAATTTTATTGTTGATGGCATGCAACAAGCAATACATGATAATAAAAATATTAAAAAAAGTATTTCACCTCCAATAAAGATTGTTTAAAATGACTTTTATTAAAAAACCAATTTTTCGACATCCATCCCTTCCAAAAAATGCAATTGGTCTGACTTATAGAGATTATGAGGGTATTGTTTCAACTCTATGTGCAGGTTGTGGACATGACTCAATTACAGCATCGATTATTGATGCCTGCTTCGAATTATCCTTACCGGCTCATCAAATAGCAAAATTATCAGGAATTGGGTGCTCCTCAAAAACCCCCAATTATTTCTTAAATAATTCTCATGGATTTAATTCTGTGCATGGTAGAATGCCATCTGTTGCAACAGGAGCAAATCTTGCAAATCGGGATCTAACATATATTGGAGTTTCAGGTGATGGAGATACTGCATCCATAGGTTTAGGACAATTTTGCCATGCAATTAGAAGACAATTAAATCTCACATATATTCTTGAAAATAATGGAACATATGGCCTAACTAAAGGCCAATTTTCAGCTACAAACGATAAAGACTCAAAGAATAAGAAAGGACAAGATAATCCATTTGGAGCAATAGATCTTGCAGTTATGGCAATTGAACTCGGTGCGGGTTTTGTCGCAAGAAGTTTTTCAGGAGATAAAGAGCAGTTAGTCCCACTCATAAAAGCAGCAATAGCATATGATGGATTTGCGATTATTGATATAATATCACCCTGCGTAACTTTTAATAATCACTCATATTCAACCAAAAGCTATGACTATATTCGTGAACATAGATCGCTTTTTGGTGATTTGGATTTTATTCCTGAAGAAGAAACAATAGAAACTAGTTATAAAGAGGGTGATTCAGTCTCTTTAAAGCTTCATAATGGAAGTGAAATTGATTTTAAGAAACTTGGAGGAGATCACGATCCCACAGATCAAAAACTTGTTTTGAATACTTTAAGAGAAAATCGAGCGGCTGGAAAGGTTGTTACTGGATTACTATATGTCGACCCAAATAAAATAGATCTTCATAAAACATTAAATACCACAAATGAGCCATTAAATTCAATATCCATGGAAACGCTCTGCCCTGGTATCGAGGAGCTCGAAAAACTGAATAATATTTTTAAGTAGGTAAGGCTCAATATTCCCTATATTTTTTGAAAAAATGTTGTTCTCATCTAATTCAAAAAAATCTTGATATAAATAAACTTCTATTTATGTATAGCTCTGCTGTCAACATCCAGTGCGGCTTCCTTAAGACTTTCGGTAAGAGTTGGATGAGCATGACAGGTTCTTGCAATATCCTCTGAAGAGGCTCCAAATTCAATCGCAATTGTAGCTTCTCCAATTAAATTACCAGCATCAGAACCGATAATATGTATTCCGTGTACTTTATCATCTATAGCATCTGATAAGATTTTAACAAACCCTTCCGTTTGGTTATTAACCTTCGCACGACCATTGGCAATGAATGGAAATTTACCAACTTTATAGTCTATTTTTTCTTCTTTTAATTGCTCTTCAGTTTTTCCAACACTTGCGATTTCTGGATCACAATATATCACAGATGGAATTGCTTCATAATTAACATGACCATATTTTCCTGATATAATATCTGCAACTGCAACACCTTCCTCCTCTGCTTTGTGAGCAAGCATTGGTCCACTAATTACGTCACCAATTGCATAGATATTTTTCTTGTTAGTTTGATAATCTTTATTTACCTTTATCCTTTTTAACTCGTCTTGATCAATTCCTACAATTTCAAGGCCAAGCCCTTCTGTATATGGTTTTCTTCCAACAGACTGCATAACAATATCACTTGATAACTCCATTTTTTCATTATTTTCAATATTGCTTAATAAAACTTTTAATTTATCTTTTTCTTTCTCAACACTCTCTACCTTAGTGTTTAGAATAAACTTCATACCCTTCTTCTCTAGTATTTTTTTTAAATAAACAGCACATTCTGTGTCTGTATTAGGCAGAATTCTATCAAATGCCTCCACAAAGGTTACATTCGAACCTAACCTTGCCCACACAGAACCTAATTCAATACCAATATATCCAGCACCAATTATCAGTAGACTGTCAGGAACGTTGCCTATACTTAGGCCCCCTGTAGATGAAATTATATTTTTTTCATCAATCTCAACTCCTGGAATAGTATTATGTGTTGAACCTGTTGCAATTATGATATTATCGGCATTATATTGTTCTTCAGATTTTCCATTGATAACCTTTATTTCATTATCTGATATAATCGAAGCAGAGCCTTTAATAGATGTAATCTTATTTTTTTTAAATAAAAACTGGATGCCTTCAGTATTGGACTTGATCATACTCTCTTTATAATTGAGCATTTCATTTATATCTATTGATGTCTTTGATGTAATACCCATCTTTGAAAACTCATTGTTTGATTGCTCATACATATGTGAGGCGTGAAGGAGCGCTTTTGAGGGTATACAACCAATATTAAGGCAGGTACCTCCAAAATTTTTATTTTTTTCAATGATGGCAACTGAATGACCGTTTTGGGCTAACCTAATTGCACAGACATAGCCCCCAGGACCAGAGCCTATAACGATACTATCAAAATTATTTTTCATTGGCACACTCCACTTTAAAATAAATCTATAAGATAATCTGCTGGGTCATCTATACATTTACGGATATATTCAAGGAAACTTACAGCCTCAGCACCATCGATAACTCTATGATCATAACTTAGTGCAAGATACATCATGGATCTAATTTCAATCTTATCATTTATTACCACAGGTCTTTTTTCAATTTTGTGCATACCGAGTATTGCAGATTGAGGTGGATTAAGAATGGGAGTTGACATCATAGATCCATAAATACCGCCATTTGTGATGGTAAATGTACCACCTTGCATATCATCGATTTTTAGTGTGTCATTTCTTGCATTTATACCCAATCCTAGCACCTCTATTTCTATCTCGGGTATAGAAAGTTCCTCTGCATTTTTTACCACTGGTACACATAAGCCCTTCTCAGTTGCAACCGCGATACCAATGTTTATATATTTCTTATAAACAATATCAGTACCTCTAACCTCCGAATTGACAGCTGGGTATTTTTTTAGTGCTTCTATACAAGCTTTTGCAAAGAAGCCCATAAAACCTAACTTTACATTATATTTCTCTTGGAACTTATCTTTATATTTTTCTCTAATTTTAAGAACATTTGTCATATCAACTTCATTAAATGTCGTTAGTATAGCAGCAGTATTCTGAACTTCTTTAAGACGGTTTGCGATTGTTTGTCTTAATTTTGTCATAGGAACTATTTCTTCATTCTCACTAGATGATGGTTTATGTTTATTACTTGATTGTGTTTGTTTTTCAGTAACCCCCTTGATAACATCCTGTTTCAGAATTTGACCATCTCTCCCAGAACCATTTATCACATTAATATCTACCTTATTTTCGGCAATTATTCTTTGTGCAGACGGTGAAGGAACTCTTTTTGTTTCTATTTTTATAGGATTTTTATTTTTTTTCTCTGATTCCTCGGTTGGTTGCGTACGTTCTTCAATATCACCAATTGTACCAATGATTGTTCCAACCTCAACTGTATCACCCTCTTTAAATAAATGTTTTCCGATAAAACCATCTGACGGCGCTGGAACTTCTATGGCAACCTTGTCCGTTTCAAGAGCAACGATTGGTTCATCAGCTTCAACCTTATCACCAGGATTCTTTAGCCACTTTCCTATAGTAGCCTCTGATATTGACTCTCCAAGCTCCGGTATTTTAATCTCGATTGTCATTTGATTTCCTTTTTTATATTCGGCGTGAAAACTCTTTTAAATATATTTTCTAATTGTGCTTTATGATTTGCCATCAAACCCGTTGCCGTAGATGCAGACGCAGCTCTTCCAACATATTTTATTGTTTCTGGTTTAACATCTCGCTTCGAAAATAAGTCATCAATATTTTCTTTCATATATGCCCAACCACCCATATTTTTTGGTTCTTCTTGACACCAAATGATTTCTTTTATATTTTTATGTCTATTCAATTCTTTGAGTAAACCATTTTCAGGGAATGGATATAGTTGCTCAACCCTTAATATATATGTATTTGAGTCTTTATATTTTTTTCTTTCTTCATATAAATCATAGTATATACGCCCTGAACATAGAATGAGTTTCTCAATACTACTATTTTTAATTAATTGTTCATGATCATCATCCCATAAAAGCCTATGAAAAGTTTCACCAACAGAGAATTGGTTTATATTTGATACAGCATTTTTATTTCGTAAGAGGCTTTTAGGTGTCATTATAACGAGTGGTTTTCTAAAGTTTCTATGAATTTGCCTTCTCAAAATATGGAAATAGTTCGCAGGAGTTGTACAATTTGCAACTTGTATATTATCCTCAGCACATAATTGGAGGAATCTCTCTAATCTTGCTGATGAGTGTTCTGGACCTTGACCTTCATATCCATGAGGTAGTAGTAAAACTAAACCACACATTCTTAACCATTTGGCCTCACCTGAACATATAAATTGATCAATAATTACCTGTGCACCATTCGCAAAATCTCCAAATTGTGCCTCCCAAAGTGTAAGTGTACTTGGTCGGGCAAGACTATAACCATATTCAAAGCCAAGAACAGCCTCCTCTGAAAGCATTGAATTTATGACATCAAACTTTGACCCATTTTGTGATAAATGATTAAGTGGGATCAGTCTGCTTTCATTTTCTTGATCGTGAAGTACCGAATGTCTATGTGAAAATGTTCCCCTCTCTGAGTCTTGACCGGAGAGTCTTACCGAAACACCCTCGTCAATTAAGGATCCATAAGCTAAAGCTTCCGCTGTCGCCCAATCGATATTCTTTCCATTATTTATTGAATTAATTCGTTCTGAGAGCACTCTGGTAAGTGTCTTGTGAATGTTAAAATCCGGAGGAATGTCATATAAAATATTACCAATAGTACGCAGTTTATCAACTGGTATTCCAGTTACACCTTTTCTCTCTCCGTTGTCCGGTAAACTGAAGCCCTTCCAAGCCCCGTCAAGCCAATCCGCCTTGTTTGGTTTGTAATTATTCGCCTTTTCAAAATCTAAGTCTAAGTTGACTTTGAAATCTTTTTGTAGCTTATCTAATAAATCAGAGTCTATTAGATCTTCCGAGATAAGCTTATCTGAATATATTTTTGTAGTTGTTTTGTGACTTCTAATTTCCTTATACATAAGAGGCTGCGTAAAGGATGGTTCATCTCCCTCATTATGACCAAATCTACGATAACAGATCATATCAATAACAACCGGTTTATTAAATTTTTGCCTAAATTCTGTTCCAACTTTAGCAGCATAAACAACAGCTTCTGGATCATCTCCATTAACGTGGAAGATAGGTGCATCAACCATCTTTGCAACATCTGATGGGTATGGTGATGATCGAGCATATCCGGGGGAGGTTGTAAATCCGATTTGATTATTTACAATAAAGTGAATTGACCCTCCTGTTTTATGTCCCTTTAATCCTGATAGACCCAAGCATTCTGATACAATTCCCTGCCCTGCAAATGAAGCGTCACCATGTATTAAAAGTGGTAAAACTTTATTTCTATTTGTATCTTTCATTTCATCTTGTTTTGCTCTAACTTTTCCTAAAACAACTGGGTCAACGGCTTCTAGGTGTGATGGATTTGCTGTCAAAGATAAGTGGACATTATTACCATCAAATTTTCTATCAGAAGATGCCCCTAAGTGATACTTTACATCACCAGATCCTTCCACGTCAGCTGGGTTTGAACTACCCCCTTTAAATTCATTAAAAATTGCTGACATTGGTTTTTGCATAACATTTGCTAAAACGTTGAGTCGCCCCCTATGTGGCATTCCAATTACAATATCACTTACACCAAGATTTCCACCCCTTTTTATAATTTGCTCGAGGGCAGGAATCATAGACTCAGCACCATCTAAGCCAAATCTTTTTGTACCAGTATATTTTCGTGCGCAAAATTTTTCAAACCCCTCAGCTTCAACTAACTTTGAGAGGATTGCTTTTTTTCCTTCAGAAGTAAATGATATCTGTTTATCAGCACCTTCAATTCGTTCTTGGATCCATGATTTTTGTTCTGGATCTGTTATATGAAGAAATTCAACACCAAGGGTTGAACAATATGTTCTTTTCAGTATGTCTAGCATCTCATTGACTGTTGCAAATTCTTGTCCTAAAACAAAATCAATATAGATTTTTCTATCTCTATTTTTACTGTCAAATCCATATGTCTCTGGCATTAGCTCAGGATGATTTAATTTTTTTTCAATATTCAGTGGGTCAAGATCTGCGATAAGATGTCCCCGCATTCTGTATGCTCTAATCATCATTAAAGCTCTTATTGAGTCTATTGTAGCCGATCTGATTTGACTTGATGATAAAGATGAATTGACTTCATTTGCCATACCATAAATTTTAACATCAATATCTGATTTTGGTGCATTCACTTCAGGAAATGAAGGAATGTCATTAAATTCTGACATAGGCAGGATTGATTTACCTACTATTGAGTCCTCTCCTTTCGGCATAGTTGAGAAGAAATCCTGCCAACTTTTATCTACCGAGGAATTATTTTTTTTATATTTGTGAAATAAGCTTTCAATATAACTAGAGCTAGGTCCATACAAAAATGTGTTATCATTTTCGATATAATTTTTTTTCTTATCAAGCATTTATGTAAAAAACTATTAGTCCAGTAAATATACGCATCAGTGTATCTGTTTAGAATTGTTATAATTTAAAATTTATATATATCCTATACGATTTAGGTAATGCTATTTTTCGTATATGTCAAGTGAAGTATTACCTTGTAAATATAATTATCTTTGAGTTAATTTTATTATTTTTTATTAGGTTCAGCCTTTAAAAAAAATAACTAAATGGATTTTATAGAAAGTTAGACAAAATATTATTATTTTTAATACTAAAAATTATATATATCACTTGCCCAATTGTTATAAGTATTATTTAATAACGTGTTTATATTTGATAATAATCCACAGAACAAATAAATGCCGAACAAAAAACCAATAATAAAAGTACAAGATATATATAAAAGTTTTGGAGATTTAAATGTCTTAAATGGAGTCAGCCTCAATGCATATGCAGGTCAAGTAATCAGTATAATTGGTCCTTCAGGGTCAGGAAAATCAACGCTTCTTCGTTGTATTAATCTACTAGAATATAGTGACTCTGGTGAAATATTATTTGAAGATGATAAAATAGTTTGGAAAAAAAATAAAAATTATAGAATTCCAGCTAGTAAGTCCCAAGCAATTAAGCACAGAACTAAAATATCGATGGTGTTTCAGCAATTTAATCTGTGGTCACATATGAATATCATGCAAAATATTACGGAGGCGCCAATATCAGTTCTGGGAAGATCGAAAAAATATGCACAAGATACAGCAATTGAATTATTAAAAAAAGTTGACCTTTATGATAAAGCATATGAATACCCTCTTAATCTATCAGGAGGGCAGCAACAAAGAGCGGCAATTGCAAGAGCTCTTGCCATGGAACCGGAAGTAATACTTTTTGATGAACCCACTTCGGCATTAGACCCTGAATTAGAACAAGAGGTAATTCAAGTAATCAAAAATCTCGCAAAGGAAGGTAGAACGATGATACTTGTTACACATGATATGAAACTTGCAAAAGATGTATCTAACTATATACTATTTATTGACAAAGGGTTAATAGCTGAAGAAGGAGATCCGAACAGTATTTTTGTTAATACAAAGACTGAAAGGCTAAAAAAATTTCTGGAATCGACTAATTTTAATTAACAATGAAAGGAAATAAAATGAAAAAAATCATTTTATCAATATTTATATTAGCAGTTTTCATATTACCTGTTTCTGCTGATACAATTAGAATGGGTACTGAAGGCGCATATCCACCTTATAATTTTATCAATGATAATGGAGAAATTGATGGTTTTGAGAGAGACCTTGGAGATGAACTTTGTGCTAGAGCCAAGCTCGATTGTGAATGGGTTCAAAATGATTGGGATTCAATCATACCAAATCTAGTTTCAGGAAATTATGATACCATTATAGCTGGCATGAGCATTACAGATGAAAGGGATGAGGTAATTGATTTTACTCAAGACTATCTTCCTCCAGATCCGTCTTCGTATATTACACTTAGCTCAGGTAACAAAGCAGCATATATAGGTGTTGTAGCAGCACAAACAGCAACTATTCAGGCGAGCCATGTTGCGGCTTCTGGAGCTATTTTAGTAGAATTTTCAACCCCTGATGAAACCATTTCTGCACTTAGAAATGGAGAGGTTGATGCAGTGATGGCTGATAAAGCATTCCTGAAACCTATAGTTGCCGAGTCAAATAATGAAATAAAATTCATTGCAAAAGATGTTTACATAGGTGGTGGCGTTGGCATGGGTATAAGAGAATCAGATACATCACTTAAAGATACTTTTAACGCAGCAATAGACTCCATGAAGGCAGATGGAAGTCTAAACGCTTTAATTGATAAGTGGGAAGGAATCTCAGAAGGTAGATATTAGTAATACCTTTTTCTGATTGATCTTTAATATGGGGGACATTATGTCCCCCAAAAACTCTGTAATTATATGTTTGAATATTGCTCTGATCCGAGTATTTTAGCTACTTTTGACTGGTTTAGCTGTTATTTGACAAATGGAAAACATCTTCTATTTTACAAATCATTTGCTCTTATTATTTTATTACTTCTAATTACTGCCCCTTTAGCAATTCTTCTAGGTCTTCTAGCTGCTGTGGGAATAAAATCAACAAGTTTTTTATTAAGAGCCATTAGTAAAACTTATGCAAATATTGTAAGAGGAATTCCTGATATAATTTTCTTTTTATTTATACCAATAACAATTGATCAAGTGATTGAATTTTCACGACATAAAATCAAATGTCCTAATGTATTAGAAAGTGTGTGGCAAGGTAATGATTTTATTGTTTGTAGCGCAGCAAAGCTTCCCTTAAATTCAGATCCACAATGGATCCACGATATATATGGCTTCTCTTTAGCTATTTTATCTTTCACAATAGTATATGGAGCATTTGCAGCAAATACTTTTTATGGCGCTATGAATTCCGTTGCCCAATCCCAAGTTGATACAGGAAAATCATTTGGAATGAACAGACGTCAAATATATTTTAGCATTATTTTTCCTCAAATGTGGAGATATGCCTTACCAGGGCTATCAAATTTATGGATGCTACTAATAAAATTAACTCCACTTCTCTTCTTACTTGGTATTCAAGATATTGTCTATTGGGCAAGAGAACTTGGTGGATCAAAAACTTCTATATTTCAATACCCCCATTCAGATTGGCGAATATGGTATTTTATTACATTATTAGTATTCTATCTTCTTCTAACAAAAGTAAGCGAAAATATTATAAAAAAAATCTCAAAAAAATTATATATCCCAATTTAAGAAGGTAATTGATGTATTGCGAAACAACATTCAATGATTATATGTTTAGGTCATTAGGTATCGGAGAGAGACTACTTCCAAAAACCGATATCACTCTCTGTGACCAAATAATACTTATTGGTAGTGGAATAATCTGGAACTTATATTATTGTCTCATTGCACTCAGTTTAGGTTTTATTTTTTCAATACTAATAGCAATAGTTAGAAATAATAATTATCGTATATTCTCGAAAATTACCAATATTTATGTTTTCATATTTAGAGGATCTCCGCTATTTATTCAATTTTTTTGTGCATATGAAATATTTGTTTTACTTCCAAAAATTGGAATTGATATAAATTTATTATTTACAACTATAACAATTCAAACAAGTTGGTTAACCAAGGCTTGGTTAGGGGCATTGATAGTGCTATTCCTAAATACTACCGCCTATAGCTCTGAAATATTTTATGGCGCTCTCAAATCCATACCTAAGCATGATATTGAGGCTGCAGATGCTTTTGGTTTATCAAATTATAGAAAATATAAGAAAATTATCCTACCAACTATGCTCAGAAATGCATGGTCATCATACACAAATGAAGCTATTTTTTTATTTCATGCAACCACATTAGTTTTTTTTAGTAGCTTTCCAGCTTGGGGTCAATCTGGTGATGCCTTATATTATGCAAATTATTTTGCCGATAAAACGTTTAACCCCTTCATACCCTATCCTATTATAGCAGGATATTTTATATTTATTACTCTGGTTTTAATTATTATTTTTAATTTAATAAATATTCGTTTTAACAGACATCAGCCAAAGGATAGAAAAAAATCTATTAAATTTCTAAGTAATATGATTAGATGAAAAAAATTTAACCCTTAATTGATACTATTTCGTATATATTACAAATAATTTTTACTATTAGAATATAACGCTGGTTCCTAAAATGAAAAAATTTAAGTCTGTATTATGGTCTATCCTCATACTAATTATAATAGCAGGTTGGATTGGCTCAGGATATTTAACTAAATCTGAAGTAGTGATTGAGAAAACTAACCCTACGGAAAAGATTAACTTCAATGTAGAATACATAGTTAGTAACACACAAAATTTTGTAGATACAATTAAAGTGATTGCAAAAACTGAAGCCCTCTCAGTTATTGAATTACGTTCACAAACTGACGGAGTAATAAAAAAAATACATAATAATAAAGGGGACGAAGTAAATAAAGGGGACGTAATTTGTGAAATTGAAAAAAATGACAGAGAAGAGATACTCAATTCAGCAAAAGCAAATTTTTATGATGCTCAAATTAAATATAATTCAAAATTAAAATTAGTTGAACAAGATTTTATTTCAAAAAATAGTCTAATTAGTGAAAAAACAAATTTAGAAAAAACAAGAGCTGAGCTTAAAAAAGCAGAATTACAAATTGATTACTTGAAAACTACATCGCCTCTAACAGCGATAATAGATGATATCCCCCATCAAGAGGGAGAACTTCTCTCTAAGGGAGATATTTGTGCAATCCTTGTAAACCACGATCCAATTGTTGTTAGTGGGAATGTATCTGAAAAAAATATCTCGAAATTTAAAGTTGGTATGCCAACAAGAGTATCTTTTATAGATGGTAGCCAAAGAAATGGAGAGGTAACATATATTTCAAATATAGCTGAACCAGCAACAAGATCGTTTACAATAGAAGTAACAGTTAAAAATAATAGAAATATAATTAGAGTTGGAACAACAGCCGAAATATTTGTTGAAAAAGAAATGAAGAATATACATCTCATACCCTCTTCAATATTAAGTCTAAGTGATAATGGTATCATTGGTATCAAGATAATTAAAAATGATAATACCGTAGATTTTATTCCAGTGGATATATCAAATCTCAATAATGATGGGGCTTATATATCAAATTTACCACAATCTATAAAAGTTATAACTGCTGGCCAAGATTATGTCATACCAGGTGAAAAAGTAACTGGAACATTAGATACCAAGAGTTATTATGACTAGAATATTAGAAATACTTCAATCGCAGCCGAGAACAATTCTAACCTTATTATTAGCACTTATTATTGGTGGTATATATTCATACATAAGCATACCAAAAGAGGCGAATCCAGATATTGATATTCCTGTATTCTATGTTTCAGTTCCTCAAGCTGGAATCAGTGCACAAGATTCAGAAAGATTAATATTACGTCCGCTTGAAAATAAGTTAAAGGGTATGGATGGCTTAAAAGAAATTCAATCTATTGGCTCTGAAAATTATGGGGCTGTTGTTTTAGAATTTGATATAAATATTGATAATGAAAAAACTTTAGCTGATATCAGATCGAAATTATCAGAAGTTGAATCAGAGCTACCAGATGAAGCAAGTGATCCCAAAGTAACTGAGGTTAATTTCTCCCTTATACCATCAATTATAATTACGGTTTCGGGTAATGTTCCAGAAAGGACACTCAATAAATATACAAATCAGCTACAAGATGAAATTGAAGAAATCGATACAGTGCTCAGTGCAGATTTATCAGGCTCAAGAGATGAAATGGTTGAAGTAATAATTAATACATCCAAACTCGAATCCTATAACTTAACTGCTCTTGAGTTAATAAATGCGATCAATATGAACAATAAAGTAGTATCAGCAGGATCAATCGAAAATGATAGTGGCAAATTCAATATTAAAGTTCCAGGTCTATTTAAAAGTATTAATGATGTATACTCGATACCGGTAAAAAGGGAAGGTGACATAATAATAACCCTTGGAGATATTGCTGAAATTAAGAGAACTTACGAAGACCCAACTGATTTTAGTAAATTTAATGGAAAACAGGCAATCTCAATAAACGTTGTAAAAAGACTGGGTACTAATATTATTCAGAATAATAAAAAAGTCAAAAATGCAGTTAATAACTTTACGATGGATTGGCCAGATATAATTGAAGTTGATTTCTCTTTTGACCAATCAAAAAATATTTTTGAGGTATTAAAATCTCTCGAGGCAGCTATTTTAACTGCCATTATTCTTGTTATGATCACAATAATTTCAGTTCTTGGAATTGGACCAGCTCTTCTAGTCGGTCTCGGTATTCCTATTACTTTTACTATCAGTTTTTTAATAATCAACTTACTTGGAATGACTGTAAACATTATGGTTCTTTTCGGGTTGGTTCTGACAGTTGGTATGCTGGTCGATGGAGCTATTGTAGTAGTTGAATATGCAAAAAAATTAATTGAAAGTGGTGTAAATAGACAGCAGGCATTTCTCACTTCCTCAAAAAGAATGTTATGGCCCATAATTGCATCAACAGGCACAACTCTTGCAGCCTTTTTACCAATGTTACTATGGCCTGGTGTTGCCGGTCAATTCATGAGTTACCTACCAATCATGGTCATAATTGTACTAAGTTCTGCATTGGCGACAGCCCTAATTTTCATTCCAGTAATAGGATCACTTAGAAGCAAAAAAGATACAAATAAGGAAAATACTTTATCTTATATCAACAAAGATAACAAATATATCAAGTTACTAAAGTTTTTAGTATATAGACCAATTTTAGTCATAATAAGTGCATTGGTTTTAGGCTATATAATTTTTACTAGTTATTTGAAGTTTAATAATGGAATTGATTACTTTGTTGAGCAAGAGCCTGAAGAAGCTGTGATTTTTATATCAGCACGAGGTAACTTATCCTTGAATGAAACTAAAACAATAATTGATGAAGTAGAGGGTCGAATTCTAGATGTGGAAGGTATCAAGAACTTTAATACAAAATCTAATATTCAAGATAATAGCAATCCGGGCGATGAGCAAGATAAACCAGTCGATGCAATTGGTCAGATCAGTATAGAATTTGAAGATTATAAACTTAGGAATAAAGCAAAATATATTTTTGAAAAAATAATTGAAAATACAAGAGATATACCTGGAATTAATATTGAAATTAGACAAGTAGAGGGTGGTCCACCAACAGGAAAAGATATTAGGCTTGAAATAACATCTGCAGATTATCCCACTGCAAAAAATGCTACAAAAGTTATAAGAGAATACTTTGATAATAATGTAACTGGTATTAAAGACATCGAAGACACAAGGCCATTACCTGGTGTTGAATGGGCAATAAACGTTGACCGAGAAAAAGCTGGTATTTATAATACAGACTTATCAACTATTGGATCAATTATTAGACTTGTTACTAACGGAATTCTTGTTGGTAATTACAGACCCGATGACTCCGAGGAAGAGATTGAGATTAGAGCTCGCCTGCCACAGATAGACAGAAATATTGATCAATTAGATAAACTGAATATTGAAACAGTAGATGGTTCAATTCCAATCGGAAATATCATAACAAAAAAATATAGAGACTCAGTATCAGTAATTAATAAACTTAACGGTAAGTTCGCTTTTGTTGTAAAAGCTAATACAAATTTAGATGTAAATACTGATAGAAAAGTTGCAGAGATTAATCAATGGCTATCTGATCAAGATTGGCCAGAAAATATAAAATTTAAATTTAGAGGAGCAGATGAAGAACAAAAAGAAGCAGGTGCTTTTCTTGGTAAGGCGGCTCTTGGTGCCCTAGCTTTGATGTTTTTAATATTAATTACTCAATTCAATAGCTTCTATCAAACCTTCCTCACATTATTTACGGTCGTGCTGTCCGTTTTTGGTGTCATGATTGGTATTATGATTACAGGGCAAACATTTTCAATAATAATGACTGGAACTGGCATTGTTGCACTAGCTGGAATTGTAGTTAATAATGCAATAGTCTTTATAGATACCTACAATACAAACTTAAAAGATATAAGTGATCCCATAAAAGCTGTAATACAAACTGCAAGTGAACGCCTCAGACCAATCCTCCTTACGACTATAACAACTATTATGGGTCTTATCCCAATGGCGACTCAAATTACGTTTGATTTTCTTGATAGAGACATTCTAATTGGCGGTGTAACCTCATCTTGGTGGGTGCAAATGTCAACTGCAATTATTTTTGGATTGTCATTTTCTACAATACTAACATTAATATTACTTCCAACAATGCTAGTACTTCCTACGGTAATTAAGTCACGAAAACTAAGAACCCGGAACCATTAAAACTTGTCCAGGAAATATTAGATCAGGATCTACTATCTGGTTTGAATTAGCTAAATACAAGACTGTATACTGCATTCCAGAGCCATACTTGGTTCTCGAAATATTCCATAAATTATCTCCCGGTCGAATTGTTATCGAATTCAATTCAAAATTGTTTGATAAATTATCAAACAAACTTTTAAATTTAGTTTTCGTTCGAGCTATGACAAAGTTATCATTACTTACCATATCAGCTCGGATTTCATAGTCACCCGGTATTATATTTTCATTGATATTCAGTGTCCATTTCCCGAGACTGTCTGATCTTGTCGATCCCATAAATTTATTATCTATATAGGCATTAATCTCAGTATTAGCTTCAGCGTTTCCACCTAAAATTAATTTCTCTTCATTATAATCAATTGTTCTAATGTTAACTTTATTCTCATCTTGTAAAAATGATGGATCCTCTGATAATATTTGGCTGGCTTTATCTTCTTGCGTAAGTAATACAATATTGTTTTCATCTTTTAGATCATCTGCTGCCAACTCATCAAGCTTACTTGGCATTACTGTTACGATTTGGTCTGAAAATATCTCATTGTCACCTGATAGATCTGATGTTGATGCTTTCAAATTGAGTATCTCATTGGGAATTTTTTCATCAATAACAGTAACCCATTGCCCATTCTGATCGGAATTACCTTCACCAATAAGATTTTCTTCATTATATATTTTAATTTTTACATTAGGGTCTGACCTACCAGCAATTACTGATACGCCATCCCTATCTATTCTGACAACATCAAAAGTACCTGAACTAGCCTCTGATTTATATTTATCAACTACTTTATTTTGAGTAATTTGAATATTCTCATCAATAATATTTTCATCAATTATTGGTGTTTCTATTTCTTTTGAACTATCATCCTTAATGGAGATAATTGATACTTCTGGCTCTACCTCATCCAAGGTACGGGTATATTGTAAGTATATTAATATCAAAAAAAATAATAAGATGAGTATTATATAAAATATTTTTTTGTTATTAAACATTCCAAGCTCTAACTATAAATATTTTTCTATTATAGTATTATATAAGACAATTAAAAGTTTTTTGTTTTACGACTAATAAATTGAAATTAAGTAAATAAATATTAATCAAAATGATAAAAAGTATTTGTGTTTTTTGTAGTACATTTAATCCTGAAAATAGATTCCTAGTTGAGGTAGGAATCCTGGGTAAAATATTTGCAGAAAAAAAAATAAAAATTATTTATGGTGGTGGTAATAAGGGGCTGATGGGTCACCTTGCTAAATCTGTTATCAAAAATAATGGAAACGTTACGGGTGTTGTGCCGAAATTCTTGCTAAACGAGGTAAAGTCAGATATTGGCTTATCCGAGTTAATTGTTGCGGATAATATGCATGATAGAAAGATGAAGATGTATTCATTATCGGACGCATTTTTGGTACTTCCTGGTGGAATCGGAACATTAGACGAGATGACGGAAGTATTAACATGGAATCAACTCACGATTCACAATAAATCACTGATAATTGCTAATTTTGAAAATTATTGGTTACCATATTTAAATCTCTTAAATCATTTAAATGAAAATAAATTTTTAAATAATTTGTTAAAACTAAATTTTCAAGTAGCAAATAATACAGAAGAAATAGTTGGCTTAATTGATATGAAATAAATACTATTTATCAATTACTTTTGAGTTAACTAGCTTATAATTGATAGCGTCAAACAGAGCTTGAAAGGAAGCATCAACAATATTAGGAGAAACGCCAATTGTAACCCATCTTTCTTTTGTTTTTGTGTCTGCAGACTCCACTAAAACTCTTGTGACACCGCTGGTACCTCCTGATAAGACTCTAACCTTATAATCAACTAATTCCATATTCTTTAAATACTTATTAAACTTACCAAGATCTTTTCTTAATGCATTATCGAGGGCATTAATAGGACCATTCCCCTCACCAGATGACATATATCTCTCACCATCAACCTCAACTTTAACTGTAGCCTCGGAAACAGTAATTAATTCCCCTTTTGCATTATTTCTTCTCTCCACCATTGTTCGGAAACTTTCAACTTTAAAGAATTCAGTTTCTTGCCCAAATATTTGTCTAGAAAGAATTTCGAAAGATGCAAGAGCACTCTCATAGGTATAACCGGCAGCTTCCCTTTCTTTTACTATGTTGAGTAATTCAGCTATTCTTTGATCTTCCTTATGGGTCTTAATACCTATGTTATTTAAAGTAGCAACTATATTTGATTTTCCACCTTGATCGGAAATTAATAATTTTCGTTCATTTCCGATTGTATGAGGTTCTACATGTTCATATGTTTTTGGATCTTTCACAATTGCGGAGGCATGAATGCCAGCTTTTGTTGAAAATGCACTATCACCTACGTAAGGTGCCTGTTTATTCGGCGCTCTATTTATAATATCATCTATTATTAAACTAGTTTTTCGAATATTTGATAAGGACTCATTACTCACCGAAATATTAAATTTTTCATTAAATGATTTTTTCAGAATAAGAGTTGGAATTATTGATATCAAATCAGCATTACCACATCTCTCACCTATACCATTCATTGTTCCTTGTATTTGTCTTACACCTGCGATCACTGCTGTAAGACTATTTGCAATGGCATTTCCAGTGTCATTATGTGCGTGTATACCAAGATTACTTCCAGGTACGATTTTACATATATCCATAACGATTTCTTTTATCTCATGAGGCAAAGTACCCCCATTAGTGTCGCATAGAACGATCCATCTGGCACCTTTTTCAAAGGCCGCTTTTACACATAATTTTGCATAAGATTTATTATTTTTATAACCATCAAAAAAATGTTCGCAGTCAACCATAACCTCTTTATGTGAACTTGTGGCTTCCGAGACAGAGTCTTCAATTGAAATAATGTTTTCTTCCAAAGAACATCCTAGCGCTTTTTCTACATGAAAATCCCAAGACTTTGCAACAAAGCAAATAGCATCAGTTTTGTGTGAAATCAATTCTTGGAAACCTGAATCATTTGAAATAGAGCGCCCTGGTCTCTTGGTCATTCCAAATGAAACAAATTTCGAATTACTCAATTTTGGTGGAGAGCTAAAAAATTCATTATCTATTGGATTTGCACCCGGATATCCTCCTTCAATATAGTCGACACCCAAATCGTCCAAAATTTTAGATATTCTTTGCTTATCTTCGGTTGTGAAATCAATGCCTGGTGTTTGATTTCCATCACGTAAAGTTGTATCAAAAATGAATATGTTTTCTTTTTTCATTCTATAAATTCCCAGGTTGTTTCATTATCTTCATCTTGAAGTCTTATTCCCCTTATTTCAAGCTTATTTCTTATTTCATCTGATTTTTTATAGTCCTTGCGTGTCCGTGCATCTTTTCTCTCATCAATAAGAGTCAAAATTTCGAGCTCACTAATTTGTGTATTTTTAGATTTTATATCATTACCTTCAGTAAGTGAATGGCTTGTGAAACCCATTATTTCTATAGAATTCTTGAGTTTATCGTATTCTTTATTATTAAAATACTTATGCATATGACTCAGAGCTTGCGGTGTATTGAGATCATCTAATAGTGATTTATATACACCTTCAGGTATACTCTCTTTGGAATCCTTGTTAGAAATTTGATTTAACTTATTAGACCATTTCTTCAGTATATTCTTTGATTGTTGCAAATTCTTTTCTGTCCAATCAATTGGTTGTCTGTAGTGCGTACTCAGCATCGCCAATCTTATCACAGGACCTGAGTATTTACCTAAAAGATCTCCGAGAGAGACAATATTCCCAGTAGATTTTGACATTTTCTTGCCCTCAAGATTCAAACTGCCATTATGCATAAAGAAATTTGCCATTTTCTTATTAGAATGATAAGAGCAAGATTGTGCAATTTCATTCTCGTGGTGTGGAAAAATTAAATCAATACCTCCACCATGTATATCGAAAGTACTCCCAAAATATTCTGATGACATTGCTGAACACTCTATATGCCACCCAGGCCTTCCTTTTCCCCAAGGGCTATCCCAATATGGCTCATTTATTTGACTCGGTTTCCACAAAACAAAATCTAATGGATTTTCTTTATATTTTGCAATTTCAACTCTTGCACCTGCCAATAAATCTTTTTGAGATTTTTTTGATAAAGAGCCATAATTTTTATGCGAATTTATACTAAATAACACATGTCTATCCGATACATATGCTTTGTCTGAGTCTATTAATTTCTTTATCATTTCGATCATTTGTCTAATATGATCAGTTGCGCGAGGTTCCAATGTTGGATTTAGGCAATTAAGCTTTTTTGCATTATCTTTAAATATATATTCTATATTTTTGGTTAATTGCGAAATTGCGTCATTAATGTCAATGTCTGGATATTTTTCAAGTGCAATCTTATTTATTTTATCATCAACGTCTGTAATATTCCTAATGTATTGAACTTTATCGTTTCCATATTTGTATCTTAGTAGTCTATATAACAAATCAAATATAATAACAGGTCGTGCATTCCCTATGTGAGGACTATCATAAACAGTTGGGCCGCAAACATACATCCTGATATTTTTACTATCAATCGGGATAAACATCTCTTTTTCTCTACTAATCGAATTATATAAAAATAAATCCATACAACTCTACCACGCATTTATTTTTGAGGTAGATTGTGAAATCTTCTCAAGTGTACGATTAAAACTATCGAAATCACCAGTAGCCCTAGTAAATATTAGCGCACCTTCTATTGAGATAATTATATCTTCTGAAATTATTTCTGCCTGGTCTTTTTGAACACCTTCATCAACAATTATTTTAATTAATGATTCCTTCCAATAAATTACTGCATTTTTTATTTGAGAGTGAAACATATCTTTTGTAGATCCAATAGCAAAAACATCAATTAAGCAGGATCTTTTCCCGTTATCATAAAAAGCGTTAATACCCTCAAGCATATTTTTTATTTTTGTTTGAAAATTACGCTCAGTCGCAAGGGGTGATAGTACGAGTTTGGTAAAATCACGGCTAATCTTTTCGTATACGGCATTGGCCATCTCCTCTTTTCCTCCCGGAAAATGATAATATAGGCTAGCCCTTCCTAAACCGGTATTTTTTGCTAAAATTGTCAAACTAGTACCGTCATAGCCATATTTACAGAATATATCTATTAAATTATCAACAAGATCCTTATAAGAAACAATTTTCACAGAATTAACACCACTAGAACGATCGTTCGATTATATATCAGAAAAAAAAAAAAATCAATTTCTTTATTATTTAATATGAAACTCAAGCCTCTCTGTAACTTTACCGCGCCCTAACAATAATAGGAATGAAGCTAACTCAGGCCCCGAATTCTCTCCAGTAATGGCTAATCTGAGTGGTAAATATAACTCCCTTCCTTTACGACTTGTTTTTTTCGATACCTCACTAGTCCATGATAACCATGTAGTATCATCCCATGGCTCTTGCGGTAAACTATCGTATGCTATAGAGAAAAAATTTGAATCCTCAAGCTCGAGATCACTTCTAATATCCTTATTTATTATATCCCACCACTTCTGAGACTCTGAAATAGAATTAATATTTGAACGAATAATATTCCAAAACTTTTCTGCAATTTCATCATTTATTCCAAGTTTTGAGAGATCTGTTTTGACAGAGGCAAAAGTTTTATTTTGTAATATTTTTTTATTTAATAATTCTATCTCCTCATAACTATATCGAGCTGGTGAGCGTGAAATTTTTGATAAATCATAGTTTTTGATCAAATCACTTGTATCTTGATATGCCTCAACTGCATCAGAAGTACCTATTCGAGCACAATAATTAACAAGTGTTATTGCTTCAATACCAGCGTCTCTGATATCTCTTAATGACATTGAACCTGTTCTTTTGGACATTCGCGATCCGTCTTTGTGTACCATTAAGCTATGATGTCCGAAACTCGGAATTTCAGCATTTAACTCATCAAATAGCTGTATTTGAGTTGCTGTATTCGAAACATGATCTTCTCCTCGTAACACATGTGTAATTTTCATATCAATATCATCTATGACACTCGGTAATGTATATAAAAAAGAGCCATCAGCTCTAATTAACACAGGATCTGAAAAAGTACTACAGTCGATTGTCTGATTACCTCGAATTAAATCTGACCAAGTTACATCTTCGTGGTTTAGCCTGTATCTCCAATAGGGCTTTTTACCCTGGGATTTAAATTCTTCAATTTCTTTTGACGATAATGATAATGAAGCTCTATTATAAATAGGTGGAAGTCCTCTTGAAAGATTAAGTTTTCGTATCTTATTTAACTCTTCATCTGTCTCAAAACATGGATATAATTTACCTTTATCAATCAAGATATCTCTAATTTTTTTATATTGATCAGTTTTTTCAGATTGCCTTTTTATATCTAGAATATCGATATTTAACCAAGTCATATCTTCAATTATTGAGTCATAAAATTTTTCTTTTGATCTTTCCTTGTCCGTATCATCAATTCGTAAAATTAAATCACCCTGTAAAGATTTAGCAAATATATAGTTTAGTATTAATGTCCTAGCGTTTCCAATATGTAGATAACCCGTAGGACTTGGTGCAAATCTTAGTTTATTTTGAGATAGGGTAGTCATTTAATTTGTATCTCGATAATTATTAGTGATTGGATATCGTCTATCTTTACCAAAGTTCTTGACAGATATTTTTACACCAGGAGGAGCTTGCCGCCTTTTATACTCAGATATAAATAAAAGGTTCTGAATCTTTGAGACCCATTCTTTATCATGACCTGACTTTATAATATCGTCTACAGACATCTCTTCTTCAATCAGTTTGTATAAAATGTCGTCTAAAATATTATAATCTGGCAGTGAGTCCTGATCTGTTTGGTTTTCTCGTAACTCTGCTGTTGGAGGTTTATTAATAATATTTTCAGGTATCAATATACCACTGGGTCCCATTGCAATTTCTGGCTTATGTTGATTTCTTAAATTAGCAATCATATAAACTTCTGTCTTATATAAATCCTTTATTGGGTTATAGGCACCAGACATATCACCGTATAATGTTGCATAACCAACGGCCATTTCGGATTTATTTCCTGTAGTAAGAAGTAAACGGTTAAATTTGTTGGATAATGACATCAACAGGAGAGATCGTATACGAGATTGAATGTTTTCCTCCGTAATATCTTTATCCAAGCCAGTAAAGAAATGCTGCAATTCTAACTCTGTAGCTTGAACAATTTTCTCTATTGATATTTCGTCTTCTATAATATTTAAATTTTTTGCACATAGCTTTGCATCCTCTAAACTTTCTTGAGATGTATATTTGGAAGGAAGCATTACGCATTGAACATTATCCGAACCAAGGGCATCAACTGCAATGGAAGCGACGAGTGCTGAGTCAATTCCACCTGAGAGACCAATAATAACCTTTTTAAATTTATTTTTTATGACGTAATCTTTAAGACCCAAGACACAAGCACTGTAAATATCATTTAAATCTTGGTTTTTTGGAGGTTTTTTAAAATTTTTACAAACCCATACGTCTCTTTCCTTTTTCCATTCAGTATTTTCAGTAGTGGAAGAAAAACTAGGAAGTTTTAGTGGTACCGTAAAATCTGAATTAAGTACAAATGACCCCCCATCAAAGACAAGCTCATCTTGTCCACCAACTTGATTAACATATATAAGAGGTAACTTACTCTCTACAACTCTTTGCATAGCAACATTAAGTCTCACATCATCTTTGTTTCGGGTAAATGGAGATCCATTGAGAATAATTAAGAGTTCAGCCCCTGTCTCGCACAAGCACTCAACAACATCTTCAAACCAAATATCTTCACATATTGCTACTCCAATCTTGATATCTCTAAAGTTCATTGGACCAGGCATCTCGCCTTTTGTAAAAATTCTTTGCTCATCAAAGACATCATAATTTGGAAGATGTACTTTATTTTGTATGGAAATAATCTGACCACTATCAATAAGACCGACAGAATTATATATATTACCATTCTTTTCTGTTGGAAAACCAACTAGGATGGCGGGCCCGCCATCATTTGTAATTTCTAATAATTTATTAAAATAATGATTTATTTCATTTAAAAAAGCCTTCCTTAAAACCAAATCTTCTGGGGGGTAGCCCGATAAAAAAAGTTCTGAAAAAACGATTAAATCACTATTATTTTTTTTTGCCTTATTTCGAGCCTCAATAAGTAAGTCGAAATTATATTTGATATTACCAACAATTGGATTTTGCTGAGCTATAGTAATATTTAGGGAATTATGTTTTTTTTTCATTATTGATTAATAATTAAATTGTTGAAGTTATTTCATCAGCAACTAAGAAGGCAAGTTCGAGAGCCTGATCCGCATTTAACCTTGGATCACAATGTGTGTGGTATCTACTTGATAAATCCTCATCTTTTATTGAAACAGCTCCACCGACACACTCCGTTACATTTTTGCCTGTCATTTCTATATGTATTCCGCCAGGATAAGATCCTAAGTCTTTATGAATATTCATGTAACTTCTTACCTCATTCATAATATATTCAAAAGGCCTCGTTTTGTAACCTGAAACAGATTTTATTGTATTGCCATGCATGGGGTCACAAGACCACAAGACATTCTTTGATTCTTTATTAACCGCTTTAATAAGTCCCGGTAGATGTTTGTTAATATTTTCAAAACCAAATCTTGCAATAAGCGTTATTCGACCTTTTTCATTTTCTGGATTTAACTTATCTAATAATCTTATTAATGTTTTTGGATCTAAAGACGGCCCACATTTAATCCCAATCGGGTTTTTAATTCCACTGCAAAACTCGACATGAGCTTCATCAGGATCTCTTGTTCTATCACCTATCCATACCATATGCCCAGATGTTGCATACCAATCACCTGTTATTGAGTCAACCCTTGCCATTGACTCCTCATATCCAAGGAGCAATGCCTCATGACTTGTATATAAATCTGTTGTCTTTAGTTGTGGAACTGATTCAGATGTAATACCGCATGCGCGCATGAATCCGAGTGATCTTGTGATTTGACCTGCTAAATCAGCATATTTTTCTCCAATTGGCGAATTCTCTAAAAAATCTAATGTCCAGCTATGGACTCTTTCTAGATCCGCGTAACCACCTTGAGAAAAAGCTCTTAATAGATTAACCGTTGCAGCAGATTGCCTATAAGATTTTAGCAAACGCTCAGGATCCGGCTTTCTTGACTCTTCGCTAAATTCAATACCATTTATTATATCACCACGATAACTCAAAAGTTCTTGGCCATTTATTTCCTCGTTATCAGATGACCTTGGCTTAGCAAATTGGCCGGCTATTCTACCGACTTTAATAACCGGAAGTGATGTTGCAAAAATTAAAACCACAGACATCTGAAGGAATAACCTAAATATATCCCTAATATTATCTGGATTATGTTCTATGAATGACTCTGCACAATCACCGCCCTGTAATAAAAATGCTTTCCCCTCACTAGCTAGGGCTAATTTCTCTTTTAGGTCTCTTGCTTCTCCCGCAAAGACGAGAGGTGGATAAGTTGAAATTACTTTTTCAACCTCCTGAAGATGTTTTATATTTTCATAATTTGGTACATGCTTCATAGGCTTTTCACGCCAGCTTGATGGTGACCAATTATGCATAAGTTTCTCCAATATTTAATTTTCGTACTATTTATATATAACGCTAACAATTATAACAAGTTATTAATGTAAAAAAATAAGTACTACTCTAGAGTTCCTTAGTAATTTTATTTCTCATTGTCATGATTTCTTCGGATGATGTGGGATGTAATGGAATAGTGTTATCAAGATCATATTTTGTTATTTTTTTATTGATCATTGTTGCTATCATCTGCGCTATTTCTGCAGAATCATCGCCAATCATATGAAATCCTAATAATTTTTGTGATTTATTATCTAAAATTAACTTTATATATGTCCTGTAAGTCAAATCAGACAATGTATAGTATAATGGTCGGAAAGATGAAGTATAAATATCGATTTTCTTATATTTCATTAATGCCTCTTTTTCTGATAGTCCAACAGTTCCAATTTCAGGATTACAAAAAACAGCAGTAGGAATATTTTCTATTTTATATTTTTGATTTTCTCTTTCGAATTCATTTCTAGCAAAGATCATAGCTTCTCTTATCGCAACTGGTGTTAACTGATGATTATTTGACACATCCCCAATTGCATAAATATTCGGAATTGATGTTTGGAATGATTTATTAACTTTAATTCTTCCAGCTGCATCTGTTTTAATTAATTGATTTTCAAAACATCCAATATTTGGAACTCTACCCGTTGCGAATAGAACTATATCAGAATTTGACGAAGTGCCATCATCGAGAGAAAGTTTAAATTGGTCATTGTCCTTCGATATTTCAATTATTTGACTGTTTAATTTAATATCTAACTTATTAGATTGAAGCTCTGTCTGAATTAGTTGACTTATATCACTATCAAAATCCTTCAGTAGCTTATTGCCTCTATATATTATTTGGCAATCTGATCCTAAACCTGAAATTATAGAAGCAAATTCAAGTGCAATATAACCACCTCCAACAATTGTTACTTTTTTGGGTAAATATTTTAATTCAAAAAAATCATCTGACGAAATTCCATATTCGATTCCCTTCATCTCAGGAAAATATGGCTTGGCTCCAGTTGCAATAAGTATTTTTTTTGCTGTATATTCTTTGCTATTATCAAGTCTAATTGTATTTTTATCTTTTATCTTTGCACCCAAGTTTATAATTTTTATACCCACCTTTTCCATATTGCCTTGATAAATAAGACTAAGTTTTTGGATTTGTTTATCCTTATTCCTTATCAGGGTTTGCCATGAAAAGGTTGTCTCTTTATATTCCCATCCGAAACTTTTGGCGACAATATTATGTTTTGAAAACTTGCTACTATAGCTTAAAAATTTTTTGGGAACACAGCCTCTTATTACGCAAGTACCACCAATTCTATTTTTTTCTGCTATCGCAACTTTTGCACCTGCCTGCGCGGCAAGTCTTGCAGCTCTAACGCCACCTGAACCTGCACCAATAACAAATAAATCAAAATCATAATTATTATCTAACATATAATTTACCTACTTCTCTGAAAGAACTTGATTAAGTTCTTCTTCTATAATTTGATCAATATTATTATAAAAATAACTCATAATAATTGTGTTCAGCTCCCTATTAAAATAATAATTTTTCCTTGCGAAACTAATTCCATCACTTGATGTTTTTCCATAAATTTCATTAAGTGTCTCAATTTCTTTCATAGAATAATATTTCATCATAAGTTTTGTTGCAATATCTGGTACAAAATCCTCAAAAGCTGAAGAAGCAGAGACTGCAATTGCATCAGCAATTATATCTAAGTCTTTAGGTTCCATTGCAATATTAGCCATTTTAACATCTGAGATTATTTTTTGCTTAATCTGTAATTTTAAATCAGCAAATATATCATTTATATAATAGCTCGTAACATGTTCTTGTGCCTTATTTTCAAGCTCACCAGCTAGAGTATTCGAGGAAATAGTAATCCCAAATAGAATAATTTGTAAAAATAGAAAATAGATATATGTTTTTAGTTTCTTCATAGTCTCAACAGACTCATCTATCAAAATTAAATTCAGTTGCATATTGATCATAACCAATTATTACCGAACTTGACATATTCAAAAAAAGACCCGTAGTAATTACGCTAGGAATATTTTCAATTTCAGGATTAAGCTCTTTGCTATTAAGGATTTTTTTACAATAACAATCAACTATAAAATTACCCCCATCAGTAATAAAATTTGAGCCAGTAGCGTCAACCCTAATTTCAATTTGTGATATCATTTGATATTTTTTAAAAACTTTGTCTAATTGAGATATTGTTGACTTTGGAGAGAAGGGAATAATTTCTATTGGTAAGGGAAAGTTTCCAAGGGTTTTTACAGACTTTGAATCATCAATGATAATGAAGTATTCTTTTGATATATTAGCGAGCATTTTTTCTCTAAGAAGAGCTCCACCTCCGCCCTTGATCATATCCCCATTTTTATCAATTTCATCTGCTCCATCGATGGTAATATCTAAATAGTCAAATTGATCTAATTCAAGACATTCAATTGAATAATTTTTTGCAATTTCAATCGTTTGATTTGATGAGCTCGTGCATTTGAGACTCTGTGATAAATTTTTATCTTTACCTAGGATATGTATAAATTCATTTGCGGTAGATCCCGTTCCCAGACCTATACTCATACCTGGTTTAATTTTTTTTATTACTAATTGTGCAGCATTTATTTTTTTTTGTTGTGCAGTCATGAGAAATTTATTGGATATCGAGCAACATTTATATATTAATATTTCTATCATAGAAATATATAAATAAATAATAAAAAATGATTAAGCGTATTAGACAAAAAATGGTAGTATTTGATTTGGATGGGACGCTTATAGATACTGCTCCGGATCTATTTTATTCCGCAAATGAAGTAATCAAAGATATAATTAAAGTTGATATAGATTATGAAGTCTCGAAAAAGTTTATAGGTTGGGGTGGAGAATATTTTATAAAAAGGAATCTAAAACAAAATAATATTAATCTATCTCAAGAAAAAATTGACAATCTCATTAAAAAATTTTTGGTAATCTATGAAGATAATATATCAAAAAGAAGTAAATTATACCCTGGGGTAGCTGAGATAATCAATGAACTTAAACAACGAAATTTTATTTTAAATATTTGCTCTAATAAACCAGAAAAACTTGCAAAACTTATTTTAACTGACTTTAGTATAATACAACATTTCGATCAAGTTATTGGCGGAGATACACTTTCTCAGTGTAAGCCAAATCCTTTACCGCTTCTAAAATTAATGAATGATCATAATATCAAACCGAAAGACACAATAATGATAGGTGATACTACAACAGATATATTAACTGCAAAAAATTGTAATATTAGATCAATATGTGTTGATTTTGGCTACTTTAACGAGAAAATTGATGGTGTAGATCCAGATTATTGGGTTTCAGATTATAATCGAGTGATTGAAATTATAAATGAAGTTTTTTAGTAAAATTTATAAATAATTCTTGCCCAAGTTTTAATACCTTTTGTATAAGAGGAAATGTTATATTTCTCGTTAGGACTATGAATACGATCATCGTCTAGTGCAAAACCAACTAATACAGTATCTATGTTAAGTTCACTCTTAAATACTTCGACAATAGGGATTGATCCTCCTCCTCCAGTATAAACAGGAGCAATTCCCCATTCTTCTTCAATTGCTAGGGATGCTGCCTTGAAGTACTGACTGTCTGTATTAAACTCAATTGCCTTACAATAGTCAAAACCCTTAAAATTAACTTTCATTCCCTCAGGAAGTTTATTTCTTATAAATTTATGTATATTTTTTATTATTATTTCGGGTTCTTGATTCCCTACCAAACGACAAGTTATTTTTGCGCTCGCTTTTGATGGTATCACAGTCTTTGTGCCCTCATCTGTATACCCACCAAATATTCCATTTATTTCAAAAGTAGGCCTAGACCATGTTTTTTCAAAAATTAATCTATTTAGCTCGCCCGCTGATGTTTTCTGACCAATTTTTGATAAATATTCTTTTTCATTAAAATTTAATTTATTCCAATCTTCAATTATATCCTCGTCAACTTTTTTTACGCCATCGTAAAAATCTTCAATTGTAACGGCACCCGATTCATCATAAACATTTGCCAAAATGTTACTTATTACTCTAATAGGATTCCATGCAACACCTCCAAACTCTCCAGAGTGAAGGTCTCGATTTGGTCCTATTATTTCAAATTCTTCTGACAGCAAACCCCTCAGACTTCTCGTGATCGCAGGAGTATTTTTATCCCACATACTAGTGTCACAGACGTATCCAATATCTGCATTTAGTCGCTCTTTATACTCCCCTAAAAAAAGTGGTAAGGTTTTAGATCCACATTCTTCTTCGCCTTCAATTATTAATTTCATAGAAAAGGGTAACTCTCCAAATTCATCAATTAAGTACTTTATTGCTAAAACAAAAGTTAAAACTTGGCCTTTATCATCACTAGCGCCACGTGCAACAATACAGTCCTCTCCATCAACTTTGGAGATTGTTGGAGTAAATGGATCTGAATTCCATAATTCAATTGGGTCAACTGGCTGGACGTCATAGTGACCATAAAAAAGTATTGTTTCTGCGTCTTTCTTATCGCTAATATACTCACAATATACAATTGGATGACCTTCAGATTCATAAATAAGAGGACTTAGGCCAAAACTTTCCAAGAGCTTTTTTAACCATTTAGCCGCATTATTACATTCTTCTGCATAATCAGGTATAGTGGAAATTGATCTTATTTTTAAAAAATCCTTGAGTATCTCAATATTTTTATCTGAACTTTCGTCTATCTTACTAAGAATATTTTTTATTTTTTGCATGTGAAATTCGTAAATTATTGTTTATTGAAATTTAAATAAAATATACACTTAAAAAAATAAAATAAATATTAAATTTAATAAAAACATTCAGTTAAGAAATATGCCAAGCCACCTAATAATTGGAGGAATAAGTTCAGGAAAGTCTTTGTTTGCCGAAACACTAGCAAAAGGTATATATGATGATAATGCTAACGCAGGATTATATTACATAGCTACAGCTCCAATTCTAGATGACGAAATGATTAATAAAATTGAAACACATAAAAAAAGACGTTCAAAGCAATGGATAACAATTGAAGAACAAATAGATATTTTCGAAAAAATTAGATTAATACCAGAAAAGAACCAAATTATTTTAATCGAGTGTATAACTACTTGGCTCTCAAATATGTTATTTCATGAATCTAACCTATCAAGTAATATCCAAATTTTAATTGATTTTATTAAGAGTTCAGAAGAAAACCATGTCATTCTAGTGTCAAATGATCTTGGAGATAGTGTAATTTCAGAGAATAAGGAGGTAAGGTTTTTTCAACAGCTAAATGGACAAATTAATCAACAAATTGCTGAAGTCAGCGATAATGTGCATAAAGTAATAGCTGGTATTAATATTAAGATTAAGTAATTTGGAACTCTAATGCATATTGTAACAAGTCATCAACATGACTCAAAAAATCATGAAAAATCAGAATATTTTGTACAAGAAACTGCTGATATTATATTCCTGTCCTCAGCAGATACAGAAATCTCATTACTTTCAAAATCTATTAATGAATTAGATACATATCCAAGCATTAGATTAGCAAATTTACTCAATTTAAGTGAGACTAAATCTATCGATAATTATATCAATAAAACTTTATCCAAAGCTAAAATAGTTATTGTTAGAATTCTTGGTGGAAAAAGTTATTGGAACTATGGAATTGAGAAGTTAATTGAACATCAAATGACAAAAAAATGTGATGTGATTTTCTTTCCCGGAGATGATAAATTTGATGAGCAGTTGTATGCTTTATCATCAATAAAAGGTATGAAATATAAAGAACTATGGTCATATTTTATTGAAGGTGGGGCTGAAAATGCATCTAATCTTCTAAAATATATTTCATACCTACAGTTCAATTCACCAAAACCTGCCTCTTCGAAAAAAATAAGTCCTGTAGGGATATATTGGCCAAAAAAAAATGAAATAAGCTCAGTTGAGCTTGAAAAAAATTGGAATAAAAGCAGAAAACATGTTATTGCAATAACATTCTACAGCGCCTTACTTCAAAGTGGTCAAACAGAAGTTATTGATTCATTAATTTTTGAATTGCAAAAGAACTATAATTGCCTACCAATATACGCCAAATCTTTTAAAGATAAAAAGAATGCTGAACTAACAACTTATTTACTTCAAGAATATTCACCAATTTCGCTTATAAATTTAACAGGTTTTTCTTTAAAAGAAGAACGTCTATCTAATACGACAATCTTTGATAGTGGCGAACGTCTGGTTTTTCAGGGGGTGCTTTCAAGTATGTCTGAGCATGAATGGTCTCACTCCTCTAAAGGGATGAATGATCGAGATATCATAATGGCTATATCACTTCCAGAAATAGATGGACGAATAATAACAAAAACAATTGCATTTAAAGAAAAGATTAAATTTGACTCTATTACACAAACAGATCTTGTAGAGTATCATCCTAATATATTTGGTATAAAATATTTATGTAACCTTGTTAAAAAATGGGGTGATCTAATAAATTTAAGTAATAATCAAAAGAAAATATTCATCTCATTAGCAAATTACCCAAATAAAGACTCAAGAATTGCAAATGGTGTTGGTTTAGATACACCTAATAGCATTATTAACTTCGTAAATAGACTCAAAAAAGAAGATTACCAGATAGAAGAATTTCCAAATAATGCAGATAAGTTAATGAAGCAATTAATTGCAGGGCAAACAAATAATTTAAATAAAAATGTTACAATTGATATACAAAGTTTGAGTTTGAAGGATTATAAAAAATTCTATAAAAAATTATCAAAAAAAGTAAGAAATGAAGTTGAAGCAAGGTGGGGTAGAATAGAGGATGATCCATTTGTCGAGCACGATATTCTTAAATTACCAATTCAAATTTTTGGGAATATAGCTATTGGGATTCAACCAGCGCGTGGCTACAACATTGACCCCAAAAATACTTACCATAGCCCAGATTTAGTACCTCCTCACTTTTACTTTGGATACTATTTTTGGCTAAAATATATCTTTAGAACTAATGCAATTATACAATTTGGTAAACATGGTAACTTAGAATGGTTACCAGGGAAATCATTATCTCTCAGCGAAAACTGTTATCCAGAGGCAATATTGCAGTCCACCCCGCTGATATATCCATTTATAGTAAATGATCCAGGCGAAGGAACGCAAGCAAAACGAAGAAATGCTGCGTTAATTGTTGATCATCTTACACCTTCATTAACAAATGCAGATACTTATGGTGAATTAATCGAAATAGAAATTTTACTTGATGAGTATTATGAAGCGTATCAGACGGATCAAAACAGAGCGAAAAACATAAGGGATCAGATAATTGAACTTACCCAATCTAATGGACTCTATGCTGATACAATGATTGAAATAGAGGATGATACTGAAACAAAATTAAATAAGATAGATACTTATTTGTGTGAAATAAAAGAATTACAAATAAGAGATGGCTTACACATCTTTGGAAAGTCACCAAAAGGAAATGAATTAAATAATTTATTATTATCAATTGCTAAAATCAGTAGAAATAATGGTCTATCAGAAAATCAACCTATAACTCAAGCAATTGCAGATGATATAAATCTTAATTTCAATTCAATAAATTGTATCAAATCAGCCCCATATAGTGGATCTAAAAAAAATTGTTTAGCCCAACTATCTAAATCAATGTGGAGAACAAATTCTGATACGATTGAGAGATTAGAATTACTATCTGAAAAAATACTAAAGAATGATTATGAAATACCCTCAAACTGGAAAAACACTATCTCTGTTATAAATTCAATGAATATGGATATTAAGATAAGAATTAAAGAATCGGGGAAGAATGAACTTAATAATATTTTAAATTTATTAGAGTCAAAGTTTATTAAACCAGGCCCATCTGGAGCTCCAACACGGGGGAAAGTAGAGGTACTTCCAACAGGTAAGAATTTCTATTCAATCGATATGAGAGCACTTCCAACAAGAACTGCTTGGAGTATTGGTGCTTTATCAGCTGATTTGCTAATAAAGGATTTTTATAAAAGAAAAGGATATTTCCCTACTCACTTTGGATTATCAGCATGGGGAACTTCAAATATGCGCACAGGTGGCGATGATATATCACAAGCACTAGCATTAATAGGTGCAAAGCCAAAATGGGATAACGTATCAGGACGAGTAAATGGCTTTGAGATTATTCCTATAGGTAAATTATCTAGACCAAGAGTGGACGTCACTTTAAGAATATCGGGTTTTTTTAGGGATGCATTTCCAAATTTAATAAATTTATTTGATCAAGCAGTTCAAGAAATAATTAAATTAGATGAGTCAGCAAATGATAATCCAATAAGAGCAGCTCATCGAAAAGATATAGAGTATTTTAAAGATAAGAAGTTCTCAGACACCGAGGTCCACAGACTTGCAAGTTATAGAGTTTTTTCATCAATGCCGGGGTCTTATGGCGCCGGACTTCAGTCACTTATTGATGAAGGAATTTGGAAAACAAGTGATGATTTAGCTGATAATTATATTAATTGGGGTTCCTATGCGTATGGTATTGATAATTATGGAGATCAAAATAAAAAAATATTTACTATGAAATTAGAACGACTAGAAGCAGTTATTCAAAATCAGGATAATCGCGAACATGATATTCTAGATTCTGATGATTACTATCAATTCCACGGTGGAATGGGTTCAGCAGTTAAGAAATTATCTGGTAGAAAACCAATCTACTATCATAACGACCACTCAAAACCTCAAGATATTAAAATTAGAACACTTGATGAGGAACTAAGTAAGATAGTTCGAGGGAGGGCTGTTAATCCAAAATGGATAAATAGTATTATGAAACACGGTTACAAAGGAGCTTTCGAACTTTTAGCTACATTAGACTATCTATATGCGTACCAAGCAACTACAGGACTTGTAAAAGACCACCACTTTGATTTATTATTTGAGTCATATATAATCGATGAAAGAGTAAATAATTTTATTCAAAAATATAATCCTGATGCACTTTCGGATATGAAAAAGAGATTTCTGGATGCAATTGAGAGAAAACTTTGGCATCCAAAAAGAAATGATACATTAAATTTTCTAAAAATTGAAAAGTAATAATCAAATGCCTGAAAAAAAAGAATTAAGCGAAGAAGAACTGAATATAAGACATGCAGAAAAGATGCATAAAAAAAAGGAAGCGAGGAAAAAGATCCTCGCTACTAAAACAATAGAGAAAGGATTGATTATTGTACATACTGGGAAAGGTAAGGGTAAAACAACAGCTGCCTTTGGAATGATCTTTAGGGCACTAGGAAATAATCTTAATGTCGCTGTTGTTCAGTTTGTAAAAGGCCAGTGGTTATCTGGAGAGCGTGCGGCACTTGATAAATTTAGAGATAAGGTAAAAATACATAAAATGGGTGAGGGATTTACATGGGAAACCCAAGACAGAGCTCGGGATATTGAGGCTGCAAAAAAAGCTTGGGAAAAAAGTAAAGAATTGATAGCGGATACTAATAATAAAGTAATTCTATTAGATGAATTAAATATTGTGCTGAGGTATAATTATCTTCCAATTGAACAAGTAATAAATACTTTGCATAATAAACCAAAAGATACTCACATAATTATTACTGGTAGAAATGCAAAAGATGAAATTATAGAAATTGCTGATTTGGTAACAAGTATGGAATTAATTAAGCATCCATTTCGAAGTGGCGTCAAAGCACAAGTTGGAATTGAATTTTAGTGTCTAAATTTTTACAAAGAACTCCAACAATAATGTTTCAAGGAACAGGGTCAAGTGTTGGAAAATCAATCATTGTCGCAGGACTGTGCAGGTTATTTACAAAAAAAGGTATATCAGTAGCTCCATTCAAACCACAAAATATGTCAAATAATGCGGCTGCAACTTACGACGGCGGTGAAATCGGCAGGGCTCAAGCATTTCAAGCAATTGCTGCAAGAATGGAACCTAGTATTCTAAATAATCCAATATTACTTAAGCCCCAAAGCGAAAAGGGTTCACAGCTAATAATAAATGGTAAGTTTACTAAATCCGTTTCAGCGCATGAATATCAAAAATTAAAGTCTTCACTTATGCCCTATGTAGAAGATGCTTATAATAATCTTGCACAAAATCATGAGCTTATTTTAGTAGAAGGAGCAGGTAGTCCAGCAGAAATTAATTTAAGAAGTGGCGATATTGCAAATATGGGTTTTGCATCAAAATTGTCAATTCCAACAGTCATAATTGGTGATATTGATCGAGGTGGTGTAATTGCATCTCTAGTTGGTACAAATGAAGTATTAGATGATGTTGATAAAAAAAATATTGTGGGTTTTATTATCAATAAGTTCAGGGGTGATCCAAGCCTATTTGAAAGTGGGATTGATGAGATAAAGAATAGAACTAAATGGCACTTTCTAGGTATGATTCCTTTTTATAACAATATATCTAAATTACCTGCAGAAGACTCGCACGATTTAGATAAAATATTATATAATCATTCAAAACCAGAAGCCACACTCAATATTGGGATTCCTATATTAAGTAAAATATCAAACTTTGATGATATCGATCCCTTGAGAATTCAAAAGAATATAAATTTACACTACATACGTCCTGGAGAACCCTTCCCAAAAAAATTAGATATCATCTTATTAATGGGATCAAAATCTACAATAACCGACCTTGAAGATTTAAAAAGTAATCGATGGGATGAAGCTATTAATAGGCATAAAAAAAATAATGGAATTATCATAGGTTTATGTGGTGGATATCAAATGTTAGGTCAAACAATTGGAGATCCTACAAAATTAGAAAGCAACAAAGAAATTATTAAAGGGCTTGGTTTGCTGAACGTTGAGACTAAGATGAGCCAAAAAAAAATTGTAACTAAAATTAGTGGTATTCACATACAAACAGACCATAAAATCGATGGATATGAAATCCATATAGGAAAAACTTTTGGCGAAGATTGCAAGAGACCCCTCTTTTACATTAATGATAGGTATGATGGCGCAATGTCTGAGGATGGTAGAGTACTAGGCACATATATCCATGGCGTTTTTCATAATAAGGAACTGATTGAATGGCTCTTTAAAATTTGTGATAAAAATATTACAAATGATAAAATAATTGATTACAATAAGACTTTAGATGAAAACCTAGACGATTTATCTGATCATTTAGAAGATTATGTCGATTGGAAATTAATTTTAGAATTATCAAAAGATAAGACCAATCAGAAGCAGAAAAATAAATAGAGTAATTATAAAAATAATAATAGAAAAAGTATAAATCCAAAGAGCCCTGATTATATGATCTGAGTCAATCTCTTTAGCAGCACTTGCATTTATCCATTCTGAATTCACAAATTTATTTTCGTAATAGTTACTCCCACCCAATGCAATATCAAGTGCTCCTGCCATTGAAGACTCAGGCCAACCAGAATTTGGAGAACTACTTTTTTTTGCATCCATCTTTGTTATTTGAATAGCCGACTTCCAATTCTCTTTTAAAAGATAAGTTGCTAGAACTATAAATAAAGATGAAATTCTAGCTGGAACAAAATTCATTATATCATCGATTTTTGCGGCACATTTTCCAAATTTGATATATTTGTCATTCTTGTATCCAATCATGCTATCCGCAGTACTAATAAATTTATATATTACTACACCGGGGAAACCTAAGACTAGGAACCAAAATATGGGTGAAATATAACCATCACAAAAATTCTCAGATAAACTTTCAATTGAGCCTCTGGTTATTGAACTTTCATCTAATTTGTCTACATCGCGTGATACAATCTTAGATAGGTTGGATTTTGCACTTTGAATATCATCTCTCATTAGATCATCATAAATAGATTTGACGTGACTAAATAAGGATTTTCCAGAAAGAAGAATAGATACAAGAAATCCAAGAATTATATATCCAAAGGTATTATTTAATAATAAATCTTCTAAGATTCTTGTCAGAAAATAAAGACCAATAACAGAAATAAAAATTACAAGAAAACCGTTAAAAAATTTAGATTTATCTGAAAACTCTTTTCTATTAAATTCTATATCTAAAAAATTTATATATCTGCCAATATATATAATTGGATGCGGAACTTTTCTCCATAAAAGATGTTCGTCACCCGCGTAAGCATCAACTAAAACTGCAATAATTATAACTAAAAATATTTCCATTACTAATTCATAACTCTAATTATTTTAATATGTTTTGCAGTGAATTGAACAAATAATTTAACTCAACTCGATCTTTAGGTATTCCCAATCTGAGCCAATTATTGTTATATATAAATTTTCTTGTCCAAATACCATCTTTTGCAAGTAAATTATGTATCTTACCTGCGTCTTCAAACTTAACTAATTTGAATAAAAGAGTACCCCCAATAATTGGAATATTAATGGCATTTAAAGCCAATTCCAAGTCTTTAGATAATATCTCTAATTGATTTATTGTTTGCTTAATCCATTGAATATCGGACATAGCTTTGAGTGCAATATCGATTGAGGAGCTGGAAATAGGCCAAGGACCTATAAAATTTGAAATTTGATTTATATATTTATGATCACCAAATGCAAATCCGAGTCTTAAGCCAGGTAACCCAAAAAATTTACCAAAGGACCTAATTATTATTAGATTCTGTTTCTCAATAGAATAGTTAAATTTTTCATCGGGTGTAGGATCCATAAATGATTCATCAATGATCAGTAAACCATTTTTTTCTTGAATTCTATTTTGAAGAACTATTAACGCATCTTTATTAAACAGTTTGCCATCTGGATTGTTTGGATTGACTATTATAGTAATCCCAGATGGATCAATTTCTTTCTCAAACGAGACAATTAACTTAATTGTGTAACCCGCATTGACCCATGATTTATAATGTTCAATATATGTTGGAGAATATACTTGAACCTTTTTTTTCTTTATCTCACTGAAAATATAAGGGAAAATATTAATCAATCCTTGGGCACCTTGATAAGCAATTATACTACTATCATCTTTAAGTTTGTAATAAACAGCTGCAGCAGATAGCAATTCTCTGATTGCTTGTCCACTAGGAAGACTGTTATAAATTGATTTAGCTAACTTAAAATCTTTATATGGGTGAGGATTTATCCCAGACGAAAGATCAATCCATTCAGAGACATCTTTGTATTTTTTTTGAGCTTCTAATAGGTCACCACCATGTTCATCTTCTAGAAAAAAATTTTTATTATCTATCATCTTTTGACTGACTTACTTTTGGTTTGGAACATTAGCCTCTTCAAATGTTGATGTATTATTGTGTATATTTACCGCTGACATAATTATTGGTATAGCCATCGCAGCGCCACTCCCTTCTCCAAGCCTCATTTTTAGATCTATGAGAGGTATTTTATTTATTTTTGCTAATAATTTTGAATGTCCGGGTTCAGCAGATCTATGACCTATATAACAATGATCTATTGAATTTGGAGAAATGCTATGAAGAATTGCAGCCGCTGCACATACAGGAAAACCATCAAGTACAACTGGCACTCTTTCAAATCTTGCTGCCAATATGGCCCCTAATATTGCTGCAAATTCTCGTCCACCAAAGCACCGTAGTATTTCAAAAGGATCCCTATTTGGATGTATTTTTTGGCTTTTCTTAATAACCTCAATTTTTTTTTGAATCATTTCCTGACTGGCTCCCGTGCCAGGGCCTACCCATTCATCAATTTCTCCACCATATAGAGCCGAGCAGATAGCCGAGGAAATTGTTGTATTACCAATACCCGCATCTCCTAAACATAATATATCAGGATTTGATGATAATGCCTCGCGACCATATAAAATTGTTGTGATACAATCATTTTCGAGCATGGCAGGTGCAAGCGTTATATCATTCGTCGGCATCTCAATAGCAAGGTCAAATACTTGTAGCCCAATATTATGTGTTTTACAAATCTGATTAACAACAGCGTGATCTGAGCGGAAACTCTTAACCAACGCTTCTGTAACAGAAGTTGGGAATGGTGATATTGCATGATTATTTGCGGTTTCATGATTCGATATAAATATTGATAGTGATAAGTTATCTACACGTGGTGGATAACTTCCCTGCCAACCAGCAACCCATTCGACCAATTCTTCTAAAACACCAAGTGATCCATTTGGTTTTAATAAACTCTGATCTCTTTTCCGAACAAGATCTATCGCTTCTTGATCAATTTTAGGCATCTCATTAATGAATTGAACTAATTCATTGAATGTAGGTACTGAATTTGCTTTAATGTCAATCACTATAACTTTTCTTAATTCTGGTATTACAAAATAGTAAAAATATATGTTAAAACATTTTAAACTTAAAGGGTTAAATATAATATACAAAGATATTATACTAGATTTTTTATCATGCTTAATATTCTTTACAATTATACCTCTAAAAATAAAACCTAAAAAACTTGCAGATACAATTTATACCTTACCGCTAGTTGGTTTAATTATTGGTATTTTATTATCTATACCTGTATTACTTATCTCGCTATTTACCCAAAGCGAAATACTAAATTCATTGTTAATAATTATTTTATCTTGCATTATAACAGGATGTCTTCATGAGGATGGCCTTGCGGATTGCTCAGATGCATTTGGAGGAAATACCCATAAGAGAAGACTTGAGATTATGAATGATAGTACTATTGGCACATATGGGGCAATAGCTATAGTTTTTTCTATTCTTACTCGCTTTGTATTAATATTTGAATTATTTTCTTCACAGTCAATTATCAATGTTTTACTCATAATTATATCAGTAATGATATTGTCAAGGATTTCAATGATCTATATATTATCAACCCTGCCACCTATCAAAAAAACTGGGTTAGGTAAAGACGCAAAACAGATAGATGAAAATAAAGTATCTTTATCCTATATAATGGCCATGATGATTACTTCGTTTATTTTAGTAATATTCATTAATATTAAAGTCTTTATCATTGCATTTTTTGCTCTTATTTTGTCGTGCTTGTTAGTGTCATATATCTCATGGAAAAAAATAAAAGGACAAACTGGAGATGTTTGTGGTGCTACACAACAGCTATCAGAAATATTGCTATATTTCTTTATTTGTCTTGTGATATAAATTTAGTGAAAAATTTTATAAAATATATTTAATGAAAAAAATAAATTATCCATTAGTTTTAGAAAAGTCTTGCAAAGACTTAGCTCCAAATGAGTCAGATCCATATATTGATGTAGATGGCTTTCGCGAATATGATATGCGATGGCTTTTTCCAGATCAAATAAATTTATTTGGTTTTAAAATTTTAGGAATTGTGCTTTCAGATTTTTTTATTAAAAAATCATATAATAAAATTATCCTAGGGCATGATTTTAGATCTTATTCATCCGCTATCAAAAATGCCCTTGCAAATGGTTTTATCGATGGCGGTATTGATGTCTATGATATAGGGCTATGTACGACTCCGATGGCCTATTTTGCTCAGGCTCAAAATGATGGTTTTGGTGTCGTTATGGTTACGGCAAGTCATAATGAAAATGGTTGGACTGGTCTCAAAATTGGATATAAATTTCCACAAACTTTATTGTCAGATGAGATTGAAGATATAAAGAAAAATACATACAAAAAAATAAGTACTGACACGGAATATGGTCAATATATCGAACTAAATAATATATTAGATGAATATGTTGAATATTTTAAAAAAAAGAAAAAGTTTACAAGAAGAATTAGAGCCGTCGTTGCTTGTGGTAATGGAACTGCATCTATTGTAGCGCCAAAAATACTTAAGAACTTAGGTATAGAAATTATTGAATTGCATTGTGAACTAGACCATAATTTTCCAAACTATAACCCAAATCCTGAAGATATGAGTATGCTAAATGATTTGTCTAAAACTGTGCTCGAGAATAACGCAGATATAGGACTTGCATTTGATGGTGATTGCGATAGATGCGGAGTCGTAGATAATGAGGGAGCCATTATATTTGCCGATAAAATTGGATTGCTAATTGCAAGAAATATATCCAACCAATATAAGGGGAAGAAATTTGTTATTGATATAAAATCAACGAACTTATTTAAAATTGACCCCATATTAAAACAGAATGATGCAACAATCGACTATTGGAAAACAGGTCACAGCTATATGAAAAAATATTGCTTAGACAACAGGACAATAGCCGGATTTGAAAAAAGTGGTCATTATTTTTTTAATGAACCATTGGGAAGTATCTATGACGATGGAATACTATCTTCATACTTTATTTTAAAGTTACTAGAAGAGAATAAAAAATGTAGCCTTTCTAGTATCAAGAATGAATTAAAAAAAACTTGGGTTACCCCAACTATAAATGCTTACTGTCATGATAAAGTAAAATATGCCGTCGTTAATCGCATGAAAATTTATTTGGATGAAATTAAAAAGAATAATCAAAAAATTTCTGGTATGAAAATTAGAGAGTTAATCATAATAAATGGTGTTAGATTTGAATTAGATGATATGACTTGGGGATTGATAAGAGCTTCCTCAAATAAGCCCGAAATTGTAATTGTAGTTGAGAGTTTTAAATCATCTAAACTAATGCATAATATAAAAAATTTTATTCTTGATTGGCTTTCAAATCAGCCTGAAATTGGAAAAATTTCAAATAACAATAAAAAATAATATTGATATCTAAATATAAACGCCCTGAAGAAAATCCTCGTGGACTGACCTCAAACCATTAACTGGAGATAACTCGTTATTTCGATAATTATCAAGTCCCCTTCTCCAAGACTTAGCATGAGGTTTATTATTAAATATACTCATCAATGGTTTTATTATTCTAGTTTTTGAGACACCATTCTTTATCTGTTCATCAGCATATTGGCTATATATTTCAATGATATCCTCAAGTTTGATAGATTGTTTCTTATTACCAAAAATATTTGTATCTGCATCTAGTAAAAAAAGTGGATTTATGATAATTTTTCTTCCTAACATGACACCATCCACGTATTTTAGATGATTTTTAATATCACTGTATGAATTAATCTCACCATTAATTATGATTTCTGTTTCTTTTGCATAATTTTTTATATCATAAACCGCTTGGTAATTAATCTCAGGCAATACTCTGTTATCTTTTGCACTTATTCCATTCAGCCATGCCTTCCTTGCGTGAATTATTAAAAGATCAGCACCTGCATCTATACAAGATTTGATAAAAGTCTTTAGATCTTTTTCAATATCCTGATCATCGATACCCAGTCTACATTTAACTGTCACGGGTATTTGAATTTTAGTTTTAATATTTGAGATTATTTTAGACACTAACTGACTATCTGCCATCAGAGAAGCACCAAAGTTTCCTTTCTGCACACGAGGTGATGGGCATCCAATATTCAAATTTATTTCATCATAACCATAATCTTGACCTATAGCTGCTGCATCTGCCATCTTTTGTATTGAAGAACCTCCTATCTGAAGTCCAATTGGGTGCTCAGAGCTATCAAATTTCAATAACATATTACGATGACCATGAATTAGAGCATCAGCAGAGATCATCTCAGTATAAAGGAATATATCTTGTGATAATAATCTTAGAAAATAGCGAAAATGAGTATCTGTATAATCCATCATAGGAGCAATACATAATTTATGATCATATCTTTTCATTATCAGTGACCAAGACCAAAATATTCTTCACCATACATATTAACAAGGGGTATAAGCAAATCTTCTTCATCGTTTAAATGACTTTTTAATAGTGTATCAAACTTATCATTAATAACCTTATATTTGCCCAAATTATCTATTAGATTGCCATTCTCACTTGTCAATCCCAAGCTAAGCAGTTTATTCCCAGCATGGACAACATTATCTATTGAATGATGAATTAAAAGATGATCATTTTCTAATAAATCTAGGCCATAAATGAACTGCTTGCTCTTATTATAAAATTTAGGGAAAATATAATTATCTTCAACGGCATGATGTGAGTCTAAATTTTTTAACATTAAACTCATAAGTTGAGAATATTGACGAAGAAAACTCTCCGTTGATAATTTACTATCTAATTTACGCTCAATTATATCATGGATAGAAGTGCTAATTTTTCGAAACAAAGAATGCCTCCCTAACCAAAAAGCGACCCAATTACCATTGAGAACATCTTCACCCCAGGAATCCCTGGGATATTTTTCTAATAATTTCTGAAGATCCTTCGGTAGACCATCACGTTTACCTAATTGATCATATTTTTTTATTTTCATAACTTATCAAACCTGAAATACTATATATTTGAATAAAATATATGTAATTTATCTGTAAATATACAACAGATCTTTAAAAAAAGATTAATTTTCTCTTAATTTTTTTTTTTACATATGAAACAATGGCTTATGTAATTAATTTTAATTATATTCAGAAAAGAATAAAAAATTAATACATTTTTTTCTTTACTTTTGGGCGATTTTACGAATCAATAGTAAATGATTCGAAAATGCGGAACCGAATCACTAGGAGGAGGAAATGCAGTTGGGAGAAAACCGACCAGCTGTTAATACACAGAGTAAACTGAGAGATGTTTGCTTTTCTGTTGGATTAACATCATATTTAATTTTAACATGTTTTTTCATGTTCAGTTACATAGGTACTAGTTTGTCTATTCCAAAAATTGGGACAGATAATCTATACATTGGCCTGATAATATCTAACCTTGTACTCATTTCCTTTTTATATCTTTCTAAAAATTATAATAATAGGATAAAATATAGACTACAAAAAGAAGTTTCTATTTTAGAAAATTATCTCAATCTTCTATCAAATAAAAAACAATCTATATTTTTTGCATGGGATATTAAAAATAAAAATATTTATATTTCGAAAAATAAATTCTCAGTTGATAACCCGCCTATTAATAATGCTATCAAATTTGAGGAGTTCGTAAAAAAAGTTTCTTATACCGAAAATAGTTTCTATCAAATTGCAAACGATATCATTGCTAAAAATAAATCTCTTGTAGATATAGATTTTAAGTATCAAACGAATTTGAGTAACAAATGGTATAATCTTAAAGGTGAAGTTATTTCAGAAACAAGAGATAAGGTTTTCTTATTTGGACTGATGATTGATATCACAATTGATAAAAATCAAGAAATCAACTACGACAAAACTCAAGCTACACTTGCAGAAGTAATAAATTCATTACCAATATCATTTGCGCTCTGGAATAGTAGAGATAAATTGGAAATGTGTAACAATAAATTTAGGGAGTTTTATTCTCTGGCGCCAAGTATAACAAAATTTGGATCAGCAAAATCTGAAATTTTCAATCTATCAACTAAAGCAATTTTTGAGCAAAATATAACAAGTGTTCACCAAAATAGAAGTAAAAATATAAAAGAAATAAAAGAAATCCAATTGAGAGATAAGAGGTGGCTATTAGCTACAAATATTATAACTGCATCTGGCTATAATGCGAGCGTAGCATTCGATATTTCTGATCAAAAAATTAATGAAAATAAGTTACTAAAAAATGAAAATGATCTTATCAATAAAGTTGAAGAACTTGATAACCTCAGAAGAAAGCAAGATATTCAATCAAAGCAACTCATTGAACTTGCTGAGAAGTATAATTCTGAAAAGAATAATTTTGAAGAACTAGAAAATGACAAATCAAAATTCCTATTAAATATGAGTCATGAATTAAGGACTCCTTTGAATGCAATAATTGGTTTTGCAGAGTTACTTAAAAATAAAAAATATAACGACTCTGAAAAAATTCATGAATATGCAGATTATATTCACAGTAGTGGGGGAGAGCTGCTTGAAATAATTAGTAATATCCAAGAGATGTCTCACTTAGAAAAGGAAGATGTAAAAATAAATAAAAGTAATCAAAAAATAATAAACATTATCGATGAGGTATTAGATGGGTTTCATAATGATTTGATAAAAAAGAATATCAAGGTAATTAATAATTTTGATTTTCAAGGATCACTTTATTGCAATCGTGTGGCTCTTAAACAAGTAATAACAAATATTATGTCCAATTCTATAAAATATAATAAAGTTTCGGGTTGTATAAATATTCAAAGTTCCACTGGTAATGGTTGGTTAAAACTTGAGATAATTGACAACGGCCATGGAATAACAAAAGATAAACTTGCTTCTATATTCAGGCCATTTAATAAGTCTAGGAAGCTTGCAATAGTTAACCAAGAAGGCTCAGGATTGGGATTACCAATTACAAAAACTTTATTAGACACACATGATGGAACAATTAATATTAATAGTAATATAGGCAAAGGAACTACTGTTGCAATATCTCTTCCACTAATTTCAGAAAATACTGGTTATATACCAAGAAAATTAGCCTGATATTTTTAATTATTTATAGTTCTTTTTCGAATTAAGTATAAAATCCCAAACAATAGCATTAGTGAAGGCAAGAACCAAAGTAAATAGGTATTCAATTGAACTGGCGGTTTCATCAAAATACTATCACCATATTTTGAGTGTATATCTAAAATTATTTCTTCTTTTTTCTTGCCATCATTAAGCTCTTTTTTTATGTACATCTTAATATCTTTTGAAAAATTTGAATTTGACTCAAATATATTTTGGCCATCACAAACAAGGCATTTCAATTCTTTGCTTATTTCAATAATATCATCGGATAGGTTTTCTTTATACAAGTCATTTGCATTTACAAATGTCATAGACATAAGATAAATTAATACAAGCTTTGATGTTCTATATCCTTTGTTAATCATGTGCCCTTTTTGTAAAATATATTCTAATTAAAAGTGAGGTAAGTAAGCCCGCAACCATAAAAAAACTACCAAGCCAGATAAACCTAACTAAGGGTTTATATGAAATTGTTGCATAAATATGACTTTCCTGCACTTCCCCGACTGTTATAAAGATATGACTCATGTTGTGTCTAAAAATACCAGCCTCTGTAGTAATATCTCCACTATTTCTAAAAAATCTTTTTTTTGGCAGAACCTCTCCGAGGGTTTTATTATGTAATTGTATTTTAAAATTCAAAACAAGATCATCGTAATTCTGTCCAATATCAGTTTCAAGCCCTTCATATTGAAGTACATATTTATTTATATCTACTATGCCTCCATTTAAGATTTTAAGATCTTTTTGCTCAGAATAACTTGATGCCGTAACAATACCAACTATTAATAAACCAAAACCCGCATGAGCAATTCTTACACCTGCCCTTCGTATATTGATATTCTTGATATTAAACATTATTATGTCTGAAATATTTTTATCTGCTGAGTGATTATTATTTGGAAGTAAATCAACTATCGAGTTAATAATAATCCATGCACCTAGACCAATTATCAATAAATTCAAATTGAATGTTTTACCTTCAACAATTATTTGTAGAATGATAATTAATGAGATTGTGATAATGAGTGACATACATATTCTATTAATTGTCTGCGTGCTCACTTTGCCGCTCCAAGGTAAGTTTGGCCCAAGTGGCATTAAAATTGCTAGTAATATGGTTACGGGAATAAATACAGTATTAAAATACTGTGGACCTACAGTTATTACTTCACTTGTTATACTCTCTAATATAAGAGGATATAGCGTTCCAAAAAGAACAATAAAACAAGATAACATCAATAAATAATTATTGAATAATATAAATGTGCCCCTTTTGAATATATAAAAGTTAGTCTTTTCATTATTTTCAGTTAAATTAAGTATAAAAATAGTAAACGACATAATTACAAAAAAAGACATAATTACTAAAATCCATAAACCTCTCTGAGGATCAGAGGCGAAAGAATGCACAGAGGTTAATATTCCTGACCTAACAAGAAAAGTTCCCATAAGACTGAATGAGAATGTTAATATGGATAATAATAGAGTCCAATCTCTATGCTGACCACTTGATCGATATATAGAAAGTGAGTGCATTAAGGCTGTGCCAGTAATCCAAGGTAATAAAGACGCATTCTCAACTGGGTCCCAAAACCACCAGCCACCCCATCCAAGCTCATAATAAGCCCACCAGGAACCAATAGTAATACCCAAAGTTAGAGAACACCAAGCTATATAGACCCACTTTCTTATCCATAATGCCCATATACTGTTCGTATCTTTATCCAACATAGCTGCAATCGAATAGGAGAATACAACTGAAAAACCCACATAGCCAATATATAATAGTGGCGGGTGTATGATCAGACCTGGATCCTGTAATAATGAATTTAGCCCTACCCCATCGGATGGAACTGGATACTGTAATATGAAAGGATTAGACGTAAATATTATAAATAATAAAAAAGCTAAAGTTATCAATGACTGGATAAAGAGAATGTTTAAGATATAGTTTTTTGGAATTATTCTATCAATAATGACAACTAGAAAGCTATAAAAAGACAAAATCAAAACCCACAAAAGTATTGATCCTTCATGATTCCCCCAGACTCCCGTGATTTTATATATAAGTGGTTTATTTAACTCTGAGTTTTGCCATACGTTGAAAATAGAAAAATCCGATATAACGTAAGCATAAGTTAGAAGTAGATAAGAAAAAAAAATAAATAAAAATTGCGCAACTGTAAAAAAACTTGAATATCTATATCTCTTATTAAGTTCAATATTAAAAAGTTTTGAATAAATTACAGTCGCAATTGCAACAATTACTGCCGAATATAACAACAAATTACCAAATAAACTAATCATCTGATTTACAATTAGTTATTTTAAAAAAATTTATACCTTTATTTATTGCGTAGACTTTCATAAACCTCTTTTGGCATATAATTCTCATCATGTTTTGCCAAGATCTTGGAAGCAATAAATATATTTTTCTCAAATTTACCCTCAGCAATAACTCCTTGCTTTTCTCGAAATAGATCTGGCAATATTCCTTGATAGAAAACTTTTGTTTCATTAACATTATCTGTAATTATAAACTCGAAGATTAAATTATCTTTCTTTACAATTGAACTCTCTTTTACTAAACCACCTACTCTCAACAATTTACTTAGTTTATCTATTTCCACTATATCGCTTGGCGAATAGAAATAAATAATATTTTCTTCTAATGCCTTTACAATTAACCATATTGCAATTGAACATGTAACTAAGAGTAGTAATAAAAAATTCAGTCTTCTTATTTTTTTATTCATTTTGACGTAATCTTATTTGTAATATAATCCTCATAATCATTTCGTTCAACTTCACTTTCACTTTTAATTTCGGATGAAATTATTGAATTACCAGTTTCATGAATTGTATCATAGCTTCCAGAATTTAAATGATGCCACGGATACAAGTCCTTACCCTCTGATACTAGTTTGTAAGCACAAGTGTTTGGAAGCCAGCTAATGGATCTTATATTATTGTCAGATAATTTTATGCAATCTTTTACATATTGATGTCTCTCAGAATAATTCTTACAACTACATTTCTTAACATCAAATAATTTACATACTAATGATGTATCAAATATTTCATTAGAAATTTCATTGTGCAGTTTTAACGAACAACATTTACCGCATCTATCACAAAGGGACTCCCATTCATCTGAGTTCATTTGATTTAGCTGTTTTTCTTTCCAGAACATTAAATTAGATATTAATAATTATATTTTGGTAATTAAAATAATTTAAAAATCATATACTATAAGATTGTATATACTAATACACTTATTAAGTATAATAAACTAAGATAATGACAAATATAAATGAAATAATAGAAAATATGGAATTCCTTGATAATTGGGAAGATAAATATAAGTATATAATCGAATTGGGTCAGACAATTCATGATTTTCCTGAGAATCTTAGGAATAATAATACAAAAGTTAATGGTTGTGTAAGCCAAGTATGGCTCCATTCTTCTGCATCTAGCAACTCTGAGAATGAGAAGCTAATAAATTTTATAGGTGATAGTGATGCATTTATAGTCAAAGGATTAATTGCTATACTTATTTCAATTTACACAGATAAAAAACCAAATGAGATTCTAGAAATAGATCATCAAGATATTTTTAAGAAATTTGGACTAGAAGAGCATTTATCACCTCAACGTTCAAATGGACTGCTATCTATGATTCAAAGAATAAAAAATGATGCAAGGGAAAATATATAAACTGGACAATTAAATTAATGAATAAAAACTTACTAGTTACTCTTCAAATAATACTATTATTTCTCTTCTGGTATTTGTTATCTGGGAAGAATGTAATACTACTCCTCGTAGTTGGAGCTTTATGTTCATTATTCATAGTTCTATACCTCTATAAAATAACTATGATAGATGATGAGTCACTCCCAATAAGAATATTACCAAAAGCAATCTACTATTGGCTCTGGTTATATAAGGAAATGATTTTTTCTAGCGTTTATATTTCGAAAATCATCCTATCACCGAGAATGGGTATATCACCTCAATATTTTAAAATTAAATCAAAACAAAAATCTACAATGGGTTTCAATATTTATGCAAATTCTATCACCTTAACACCAGGAACAATTTCTGTAATAATAAATAACTCAAATAAAGAGATTGACGTTCACTCAATTTCTAAAGATACAAAAGCATCATTGCTAAAAAGTGAAATGGACCATAGGATTAAAAAATTAATGGGCGATAATGATATTTAATTTAATTATATTTATAATCTCAATTTCTCTTGTATTATCTCTCTATAGAGCTTTGGTGGGACCAACTTTATTTGACCGCCTCCTCGCCGCAAATATCATAGGTACTTCAACTGTTCTTTTTCTTGTCATGTATGGCTTCCTATCAGGTAGGACAGACTTTTTGGATATTGCCATTACATATATCCTTTTAAATCTCATTGGAACTTTTGCTGTTCTCAAATATTTTAGATATGGCACTCTAAGTCATGGTGAAGAGGAATAAATAAATGCTGGAAACATTTCAGATTAATATAGCTTATTTCTTTTTAATTATTGGGTCATTATTCCTTCTAGTTGGAGCCATTGGACTAATTAGAATGCCTGATGTTTTTACTAGAATGCACGCAGTTTCAGTCATGGAGTCCACTGGTGCGACCTTAATTATCTTTGGATTGATCATATACTCTGGATTTAGCGCTATTTCCATAAAATTGATTATCATACTACTCGCCATAATATATATATCCTCGGTTGCAACCCACGCACTTGCAAGGGCATGCATACATGATGATATCAAGCCACTAAAAGTTGTAGGGAGGAAAAAACAATAGAAATATATTTAAATATGATAATTCTTACTCTGATGGCAATTACGACTATTGGAATAATTAAATTAAAAAATCTTTTTAGTGTCGTTATATTAAGTACTATATATAGTTTTTTAATGGCTTCATTGTTGCTTATATTTGATGCAGTAGATGTAGCACTTACGGAAGCTGCCGTCGGAGCAGGAATATCGACAGTTCTAATGTTAAGTGTTCTGCACTATACAAAAAGAAATGAAGAACAACCTAAGCATAATTCTATTATAGCGATCTCTGTTTGCGTGATTGTTGGTGGCTTACTTATATACGGCACATATGGCTTGCCGGCTTTTGGAGCTGCTGATACACCCCTTCATACTCATGTAAGCAGTCAATATCTGGCAAGATCTCTAACTGAGACTGGAGTTCCAAATGTAGTCACTTCAGTACTAGCTAGCTATAGAGGTTTCGATACACTTGGAGAAGTTATAGTTGTCTTTACAGCTGCTATTGGTGTTATTTCTCTTCTACGAAAAAATAAACAAGAGGACTAAGAAACAATGAGATTAGATTTACTTTTAAGAATTTCAGCAAAGATATTTATTCCATTTATTATGATTTTTGCTTTTTATGTTCAATTTCATGGAGATTTTGGTCCTGGTGGAGGATTCCAAGCTGGCGTAATATTTGCTGCATCAATAATACTTTACACCATAATATTTGGAGCAAAGAAGGCTCAAAAAGATTTTCCAATAAAAGTCTTTCACCTAATGATACCGATCGGAGTGATAATATTCTCGGGCACAGGTATATTTAGTATTATAAATGACTATAACTTTTTAGATTATGATGCACTTGCGCATTATCCAAAACATGGCCAACATATTGGAATTATTCTAATAGAAATTGGTGTCTTTGTGACAGTTATTGGTGCCATGGTATCTATATTTTATGCATTTGTATCAAGAGGGGGTAGATGAATATACTATCAAATTTAATATCATCATATAATTACTACATCATAATATTTCTGATGGTCAGCGGATTATTTATTGTTGTTGCCAGAGGTAATATGGTAAAAAAACTCATTGGATTAGCTCTCTTTCAGACCTCGGTTTACATACTATATATTTCTCCAGGTAAAATATTAAATGGTACCCCCCCTATTTTAAGAGATGACTTAATAATATACTCTAGCCCGTTCCCACATGTTCTAATACTTACAGCCATCGTTGTTGGTATATCCACATTATCTCTTGGCTTGGCATTAGTAATTAGGATCAATGAAGAATTTGGTACAATTGAAGAAGATAAACTATTTGAAAAAGAGCTCTGATAATGACTGAACATTTTCCAGCGATTTTAGTTATGACACCAATTCTTGGGTCTGTATTAATATTGCTGATACGAAATGATAGAGCAAACTGGCTATTAGCTGTATTATCATCCTTTTCAGTAGTATTTTGTTCCATCGCCCTTTATATGAAAATTTCAGTGAACGGCCCTATATCATATGCGATGGGAGGATGGGAACCACCAGTTGGAATTGAATATAGAATTGATGAATTGAATGCATTATTTATCGTAATGATATCACTAGCTTCTTTTGCAATTATTCTCTATGCCAGGAACAGCTTAAATAATGAAATTAGAAAGAATAAGATATCTATTTTTTATTCGATGTATCTTTTGTGCTTGGCGGGTTTGATTGGTATACTATCAACTGGCGATGCCTTTAATGCATTTGTTTTTTTAGAAATATCCTCACTAGCCACTTATATAATTATATCAATCGGTCAAGATAAAAGAGCGCTGGTTGCTGCATATCAATATTTAATAATGGGAACAATTGGCGCGACACTCTATGTTATTGGTGTTGGATTAATTTTTGTTATAACCGGAAGCCTAAATTTAGTTGATATTGCAGATAGAATTAAAGATATTGAGCTAATGAGACCACTTTATGCATCGCTTGCATTTATCACAGTTGGTATAGCCTTAAAGATAGCTCTTTTCCCATTACATGCATGGTTACCAAATGCTTATGCATATTCACCATCCGTTGGTACAGCATTTCTATCTTCTACAGCCACTAAAGTTGCTATATATCTATTGATGAAATATCTATATCTTGTTTTTGGTTATAGCATAATATATTCCAACCCATTATTTATGATTGTCATAATTTCTCTATCATTGGCGGCTATGTTTGGTGCATCAATTATTGCAATATTTCAAAGTAATATAAAAAAATTGTTTGCATATTCTTCCGTCGCTCAAATTGGGTATATTACATTGGGATTAGGTATTGCAAATTATAATGGATTGATTGGTTCAACGGTTCATATAATAAATCATTCAATAATTAAAGCTGCAATATTTTTAGCAATTGGTTGCGTGATATATAAAACAAAAGAAACAAGTATTAAAAAACTAGCTGGGCTCGGAAAAAAAATGCCTATTATAGCTGTTTGTCTGACAATAGCGTCAATAAGTCTGATTGGTGTTCCTGGAACTGTTGGTTTCATATCAAAATGGTATCTTGTTTTGGGAGCAATCGAACAGGGCTGGTGGCTTGTTGTAGTATCTCTTGCTATTAGTTCTCTATTGGCACTTATTTATGTCGGTAGAGTAATTGAATTAATTTGGTTTCATGAACCTGAAAAAGATATGATTATAGTAAAAGATAAGTTACCCAAAGAGATGCTAATTATAACTATTATCCTCACCGGTGCGACAATATATTTTGGAGTAGATATCAGGCTTACGGCAGATCTTGCAAGGGTAGCAGTTGAAAATGTTCTATTTGCTGGGGAGGTGTTATGAATCAATTAATTTTGATAATACCAATCATTATTCCAGTAATAATAGCTTTAACAATTAAATTTCTCTGGAAATTTGAAAATTTGCGTTATCCAATTCTGATCGTTGGACCATCAATTAATATTTATTATATCTTCAAGATATTTAGTATATTTAGTGATACTGCAATAAAATTAGACCTTGTCACAATTCTATCTGGTTTGAATATTACACTGGGTGTTGAGTCCATAAGTATGATCTTTCTAATGATGGTTAACTGTTTATGGCTTATAGCAACAATATATTCTCTTGGATATATGTCCTCAAATAATGAAAAAAGATTAGGTAATTTTTTCATGTTTTTCTCAATATCAATAGCATGTGCAAATGGTGCAGCATTATCTGATAATCTGCTAACCCTGTTTATATTTTACGAATTATTGACCATTACAACATATCCTTTAGTAACTCACAAAGGTGATGAATTATCCAAGAAATCAGGGCGAACCTATCTCTTAATCTTACTTGGAACTTCACTTTGTTTTTTCTTACCAGCAATAAGTTATGTCTATTTTTTAAGTGGGAGTCTTGATTTTATTGCGAGTGGTCTTCTTATGACAACTTTGGGGCTTGACGGCATAAGTAACTTGCAATTATCAATACTACTAATCTTATTTATATTTGGAATATCAAAAGCAGCAATTATGCCATTTCATTCATGGTTACCGGCAGCTATGGTAGCGCCCACTCCAGTCTCAGCCTTACTTCATGCTGTTGCTGTTGTTAAAGTCGGTGTATTTAGTATTATAAAGGTTGTAGTCTACACTTTTGGCATAGATCTATTATTTGATTTAACAATTATTGACCTGTTTATATTATTATGTGGATTTACAATTATTGCTTCCTCAATAGTTGCCATAAAGCAGGATAACTTAAAAAAACTCCTAGCATATTCGACAATTAGTCAACTATCCTATGTCATTATTGCAATTCTTATACTCACTCCCTCTGCAATTATTGCTGCAACTCTTCATTTGGTAGCTCACGCAATCAGTAAAATAATTTTATTCTTTGCAGCTGGGGCTATCTACACATCAACAGGCTATACAAAAATAAGTGAAATGAATGGAATTGGACCTAAACTGAAAATTGTCATGATTGGTTTTTCAATCGGAGCGCTATCTCTTATTGGATTGCCAATACTAGGCGGTTTTGTTAGTAAATGGTATATTGTTGAATCTGCTCTAGATGTAAACCGATGGTTCATAATATCTGTTATTACAATATCAACATTACTAAATATTGGATACTTTATTCCAATAATATATAAAGTCTTTTTTATTGCCAGTAATTCCAAGAAATCACTCAAGAAATTACCAATTTCTATTAATTTGGCAATATTCTCATGTTCTATTCTCATAATCTTACTTTTCTTATTTCCTAACTTTTTTATTGAGGTAATGCAAAATGAATTCTGATAAAATTAGAAAGCTATGGATCGTATTTATATCAATTCTGATGATATTATTATTAAGTGATCTTTTCATTCATCGCCATTCATACTTTGAAATTGATGGTTTTTTTGCTTTTCCGTCAATCTTCGGATTCTTATCTTGTATTTTCTTAGTGGTAATTTCAAAAATCATAGGTATTTTCTTGAAACGACCAGAAGGCTACTATGATGAATAACCTCCTCTTACATCCTGGAATTATTCTCATAATATTTGGATTATTCATTCCACGAATAAGAAATAGAAAAATTATATCTATTATTCCTATCTTAGCACTAATTTCTCTTCTTTCATTTCAAGATGGGATGCAAATAATAGTCAACTATCATTCATATGAACTAATTTTTATGAATATTGATAGGTTAAGTAGATTGTTTACACTTATCTTTATATTAATTCTTTTTGCAATTTCAATATTTAGTATTAATCAAGATAACCGAAAAGAAATTTCTTTTGCATATATTTATGTGGGTGCATCAATTTCAGTTGTTTTATCAGGTGACCTTATAACTCTGTTTATATTTTGGGAATTGATGGCAATTGCTTCTACAGTTATAATTTGGTTTGGTTCTCCTAGATCTTATGGTCCTGGAATCCGATATTTAGCAGTTCATCTCCTTGGAGGTACTATATTATTAATAGGTATTATTGGCTACGCTCATAATACTGACTCTATTTATTTTTCTATAATTAGCCCTGATAATATATTCGCCTATTTCATATTGGTTGGCTTTCTAATCAATGCGGGAGCTCCTCCTTTTTCAAGTTGGATTCCAGATGCGTACCCAAGTGCATCATGGTCCGGAACTGTTATACTATCAGCATTTACAACTAAGACCGCTGTATTTGTTCTTATAAAAGGTTTTGCTGGCTATGAGGTTCTTCTATACATTGGAACTTTTATGATATTTTACGGAATAATATATGCAATCCTCGAAAATGATATGAGAAGAATTCTCTCCTACTCAATTGTAAATCAAGTTGGTTTCATGATTGTTGCCATCGGAGTGGGAACAGAAATTGCTATAAATGGTGCCTCCTCTCATGCATTTACACACATAATTTATAAAGCTCTATTATTGATGAGTGCCGGTTCTGTCTTTTACATAACTGGTAAAACAAAATGTACGGACCTTGGTGGTTTATACAAAACTATGCCAATTACAATGGTTTGTGGAATTATAGGAGCACTTTCAATATCAGCCTTCCCATTTACATCAGGCTTCATATCAAAGTCTCTTACAGTCCAGTCAACAGTTTATGGAGATATGAAACTATTATGGTTTCTTCTTACTATGGCATCGGCAGGAGTATTCTTACATGCAGGAATAAAATTTCCATGGTTTGTCTTTTTTCAGAAGGATGCAAAGTTAAAGGCTAAAGACCCACCAGCTTCTATGAAAATTGCTATGATACTACTATCATTTCTCTGTATATTTATTGGAGTGTTTCCTGGAATATTATACTCTATATTACCGTATGAAGTAAGCTATATGCCATATACTTTAGATCATATTTCCTCACAACTTCAATTATTATTATTTTCAGGTCTTGCATTCTTTATACTTCTAAAATATTTAAAAAGGACTTTAACTATTACACTTGATTTTGATTGGTTTTGGAGAAAATTCGGTCAATTAGTTGTAAATGAATTTAATATACATTTAATCAATAATGCAGCTACTAGCCTCCAGAAATTTTCTAATTTAATAAATAAAACTATAGATACTCTCCATAAGCATAACGGACCCTCTGGAGTATTGGGACGATCATGGCCAACAGGAAATATGGCATTGTGGACAACAATAATACTTGGCTCTTTCTTGCTATTTTATCTCTTTTGGTAATATGATATAATTAAGGTTGAAAAAATGAGTAAATGGAAAAATATTTTAAGTGATATACAATATCATGTAACAAGAGAGTCGGGAACTGAGAGACCTTTTACCGGTCCCTATCTTGATGAAAAACGTAATGGTATTTTCAAATGTATATGCTGTAACTCAGAATTATTTGATTCCAAACATAAATTTGAATCAGGTTCTGGATGGCCAAGTTTTTTTGATACAAATAGTTCAGAAAATATTGATGAAAAAGATGATTTTAGTTTGCTTATGAAACGTACTGAAGTGAAATGCAAGAATTGTGATGCTCATTTGGGACACTTGTTTGAAGATGGTCCAATGCCAACTGGTCTGAGATACTGTATAAATGGTAATGCTTTGAATTTTGAGGAAAAGGATAAGTAAAAATGATGTCAGATCATGATATAAATATCCAAGCTGATCCAGATTGGACTGATATACTTGGAATTGAAAATGATCTCTCAACAGAAGAGATCTTGGTTAAGAAGACTGCGCATGATTATGCTTCGCAAAAGCTTTTTCCTATTGTCACAGATGCTTTCAAGAATGAAATTTTTGATAAATCAATTATAAAAGAATTAGGAGAGCTTGGTTTAATAGCTCCAACTATCTCATCTAAATATGGTGGCGCTGAATTAAATAATGTTTGTCATGGTCTAATAGCTTACGAAATTGAGAGAGTAGACTCAGGATATAGATCAGCAATGAGTGTCCAGAGTTCTCTGGTCATCCATCCAATAAATGAATTTGGATCAGATAAGCAAAAAAACAAATACATCCCAGAACTTATTAAAGGTAATTTGATTGGCTGTTTTGGCTTAACTGAACCAGATCATGGTTCAGACCCTTCAAGTATGCAAACAACCGCAAAAAAGGTGGATGGAGGATGGAAAATAAGTGGAACGAAAACTTGGATTACAAATGCACCAATTGCAGATATTGCCATAATATGGGCGAAGACTGATGAAAATATTCTAAAAGGTTTTATCCTAGATAGAAATCAGCACAATATTGAGACAAAAAAAATAGAGGGTAAATTTTCTCTTAGAACATCAGAAACTGGAGAGATTCATATGAATGAAATATTTGTATCTGATGATTATTTACTTCCAGGTGTATCAGGGTTCAAGGGCCCATTTTCATGCCTGAATAAAGCAAGATATGGAATTGCATGGGGAACAATTGGCTCGGCTGAATTCTGTTGGCATAGTGCCAGAGAATATGCCCTTAACAGAAAACAATTTAACCGACCGATTGCAAGTAATCAGCTAATTCAGAAAGACTTAGTTGATTTTCAAACACAAATAACACTTGGAAAACTTGCAGTACTTAAGCTGGGAAGAGAAATGGATAAGAGAAATATTAATCCAGCTGCCATATCAATGATGAAAAGAAATAATTGCAAAATTGCTCTCGATATTGCAAGGAGATCAAGGGATATATTGGGTGGAAATGGTATATCTATCGATTATCATATCATTCGACACTTATTAAATCTTGAGACCGTTAATACATATGAAGGTACTGCAAATATCCACACACTCATCCTTGGAAGATCCCAAACAGGTATACAAGCATTTTCTTAATTTTAAATATCAAATATAATAATATTTTGATTTAAATTAACTTATTTAGATGATAGTATTCCGTATAATATAAGCTATAAAAAATATAAAAAATGGAGATTAAAAAAATGGCATTTGAATTACCTGACTTACCTTACTCACATGATGCACTGGCACCATACATGTCTGCAGAAACACTAGAATTTCATCATGACAAACATCACTTGGCATATGTGACAAATGGAAATAATTTACTTGCTGAGTCAGATCTCTCAGGAGAAACACTTGAAAATATTATCATAAAATCACACGGGAAGAATCCAGGATTATTCAATAATGCTGCTCAACATTATAACCATCTTCATTTTTGGAAAATGATGAAACCAAACGGTTCAAATAATATTCCGTCAAATCTAGAACAAAGAATAAATGAAGATCTTGGTGGTATAGATAAATTGAAAGCTGATTTTATAAATGCTGGTGTAACTCAGTTTGGTTCAGGTTGGTGCTGGATAGAATCTAAAAATGGAACACTCAGTATTTCAAAGACAGCGAATGGTGAGAACCCTCTTATAAATGGCGCCTCTCCAATTCTCGGATGTGATGTCTGGGAACACTCTTACTATATTGATTATAGGAATGCTCGACCAAAATACCTTGAGGCTTGGTTTGATAACCTAATTAATTGGGAATATGTGGCAGAACTTTATGAAGGATCAATGTAATAATACCCACAAATAATAGTTTCTAAAATTACCCTTTATTCATTAAATAGAGGGTTTTTTTTATATTTTTAAATAATATAATTCAATAATATCAGTACTTTATAAACCGAATTAACAGATAATTCCCGCCAGCGGTACATTTTAAATTTAAAGTATGTTATAGTAGCGATCTTACTTAATGGATAAATATAATAATAAGATAGGAAAATTATGAAAAAATATATGATGCCATTAGTGTTGGTAATATTAATTGCAGGTGGAGTTTATTTTAATAACATCTTAAAAGATGATACTAAACTTGCCGATTGTGGAGATATTACTATAGCTAATATGAATTGGGCTTCTGCGCAAGCAATAGCCGAGATCGATAAAATAATCTTAACACATGGATATAATTGTAATGTTGAACTTGTCCCAGGTGATACTGTTCCAACATTCACATCCATGAATGAAAAAGGGGAACCTGATGTTGCACCTGAGCTTTGGTCTAACTCATTAAGAATACCGCTTGATGTAGCTAAAGAAGAAGGAAGATTAATTGCAAGTGACGTATTTTCACAAGGTGGCGAAGAAGGTTGGTTCATTCCAGAAGCTACACTTACAGCAAACCCAGAATTAAAAACATGGGAAGATGTGATAGCACGCCCAGACTTATTCCCAAACCCAGAAAATCCTGATAGAGGCGCCCTTGTGGGTTGTCCTGCCGGATGGGCCTGTCAAATCATAAACCAGAATTTATACAAAGCTTATGGTATGGAGGCAAAGGGTTGGGATCTTATTGACCCAGGTTCATCTGCAGGTTTAGATGCACTAATCAACAAAGCAGTAAATGATGGTGATAATATACTATCATATTATTGGGCTCCTACAGCAATTCTTGGTAAGTTACCAATGTATATGCTTGAGCCAAATGTTGATCATGATAAATCAGAATGGGAAACTTGCACTGGTGTTGCTGATTGTGCTGATCCAAAGGTTAATGCATGGGGTTTCTCATATGTTGAAACTGTAGTTACAGATAACTTTGCAAAAGAAGCATCAGTTGGTCTTGACTACATAACTAACAGATCATTTGGTAATGCTACTTTAAATACACTTCTAGCATGGATGGCAGATAATCAAGCAACCGGAGAAGAGGCTGCAATTTATTACCTCCAAAATAACCAAGACGACTGGTCTGGTTGGGTATCTAAAGATGTCAAAAAAGCTGTACTTGCAGCTCTTTAAATAAAAATAGCCCTTAAAGAGGAAGAAATTTCCTTTTTAAGGGTGTTTGAAAATCAGTAGATATGTCATTTATTACAGAATTTCCCACAATAGATACCGAAACACTTAGATCCATAAAAAAATCAATTGATGCAGGATTTAAAGCATTTTCGAGAACCTACGGAGATAATATTGAGAGTTTATTTAATCCTGTAAGGTTCTTTTTAATTGAATCAGAACAATTTTTAACAAATACACCTTGGTTTATTATTTTAACAATCATAGCAATCATTGCATGGTTGGGATCAAGGAATATAAAAGTTGTTGCAACTGTTGTTGTTATTCTCCTGCTAATTGGATATTTAGATATGTGGGAAAATACAATGAAAACTATCTCTATGACATTTGTTGCAGCTATAATGGCTATAACATTTGGGATACCGCTGGGTATACTCATGGCAAAATCCCATATAATTCAAAGAATAATGAATCCTGTTCTCGATGTGATGCAAACAATGCCTAGTTTTGTTTATCTCATTCCAGTTGTAATGCTACTTGGTATAGGTAAAGTTCCTGGTTTAATAGCTGTTGTTGTTTATTCAATCCCACCAATAATTAGATTAACAAACCTTGGTATAAGATTAGTGAATCAATCAGTTATCGAGGCTGCCGACTCATATGGTGCTTCGAATACACAGAAGCTAATTCATATTCAAATCCCGCTTGCACTTCCAACAATTATGGCAGGAATAAATCAAACAATAATGCTTGCTCTATCAATGGTTGTAATTGCATCAATGATAGGGGTGACTGGTCTTGGCCAGCCAGTTTTAATGGCTATTCAGAATCAATATTTCACTCTTGGTATATTTAATGGATTTGCGATAGTTGGTATTGCAATTGTATTTGATAGGGTAAGTCAAGCATATGGTAAACGAATCCAAGAAAGTCATGGAATCGCTGATGACAAGTAAGCCCTATATCCGTCTAAAAAATGTATCAAAAGTATTTGGTAAAGATCCTCAAGCAATAATAAACCTCGTATTAGATAATATAGATAAAACAACACTTCAAAATGACTATAATCATATCATTGGACTTCAAAATATAAATATTGATATCCCAAAAAATAAAATACAAGTATTTATGGGACTATCTGGTTCTGGAAAATCAACATTAATACGTCACCTTAATCAACTCATTCGTCCAACCCATGGTGAGATTATAATTAACGGAGTTGATGTAACCAAATTAAGTGATAAAGAACTAATGCCATTCAGAAGACAAAATTTTGCAATGGTATTTCAAAAATTTGCACTCTTACCGCACCGAACCGTCCTTTCTAATACATATTTTGGTCTTCAAATCAAAGGAATTAAAGGAAAAGAACTCGAAGATACAGCAATGTATTGGATCAAAAAAGTAGGCTTAGAAGGTTTTGAAAATTATCATCCAAATCAACTATCTGGTGGTATGCAGCAAAGAGTTGGTATTGCAAGAGCACTTGCAAATGATGCTCCTATTATATTAATGGATGAGCCATTTTCTGCACTTGATCCTCTAATACGCATTGAAATGCAAGATATGCTGATTGAGCTTCAAAAGGAGCTAAAAAAGACAATAATATTCATTACTCACGATCTAGATGAAGCACTCAAGCTGGGTGATAATATTGCAATATTGCGTGATGGGAAGATAATTCAGTCAGGGACTGGTCAAGATATAATACTTAACCCACATGACTCATACATTACAAATTTTACAGCTCAAGTAAATAGGGGGAGAGTTGTTGAATGCGAAAAAATTATGAATAAACTAGATAAAAAAAAACCCTCACTGTTAACTATCAAAAAAGATATGAAATTAGAAGAGGTTGCAAGATTGATGATATCCAAAGATGTTACTGAAGTTGATGTCATTAGTACAAAAAAAACCTATCTTGGTACTGTTACATTAAATGATGTCATCTCCTCAATGATAAATCCGATTGATGAGCAATAAATAATTTTATAGCTTGTTCTTTAAGTCAGATATCTTAAACTAATTTTTATATGAAACAGCCAATTATTATTATCACTGTATTTATACTTGGATACTTACTTGCAATAGTATTTAGATCAATAAATGCTATACTGGCTCCAAATCTAATTATAGACGTAAATCTAACTGCTTCTTCACTTGGCCTACTGACATCAACACTTTTAATTGCGCATGCAATTGCTCAAATACCGTTAGGTTTATATTTAGATAGTCATGGTCCCAAAAAAGTACAAATTACACTTCTACTTTTAGCGGCATTTGGCTGCATAATATTCGCAATAAGTTCAAATATTTATATTATGACATTTGCGAGATTGCTCATCGGAATAGGATTTTCGGGATCTCTAATGAGCGGATTTCGCGCTGTGAGTATGTATTTTAAACCAGAAAATGCAGCTTTAGGAAATGGTATTATTATGAGTGGTGGTCAACTAGGTCTGCTTATTACAAGCTGGCCAACAGAATTTATGCTAAATTTCTTATCATGGCGAGGTATATATGCATTTTTTATATTCCTTATATTTATTGTTGTAATAATGACTTACTACTTAATCCCCAAACAAGAAAAAATTTATAATACCCAACCCATATCACAAAGACTTGCCGAGTTAAAAAAAATACTATCTGATAAGTCTATCTGGTATTTAGGCCCATTAATTTGGATTACAGGCGGAACTCATATTGGTATTTTAACTCTTTGGGCTGGACCTTGGTTTCATGATGTCGCAGGGTATGGAAGAAATGATGTAGCTACAGGTCTTACAATAAATGCTATAGCTGCAATAAGTGGAATCTTTCTCACAGGACTAGTTGCGAAGATACTGACTAGCCATCAGATAGAAATTCTTAAAGTATTTAGATATATTTTAATTATATATATTCTTTCATGGTTTCCCTTAATATTTCTACCTCCAAATATAGGAGCCTTTTTTTGGATAATTATAGCTATGACAGGTCAAGCAGGAATTCTTTCCTATTCATGGATAACATCACGCTTTGGTTTATCACTCTCATCGCGAGCAAATACAATCGTTAACCTCGGTACTTTTGTTATAGCATTTTTTGTACAATGGCTAATTGGTGTTATAATTGATTTATTTCCACTTGTAAATGGGAGTGAATATAATCCAGTAGCATATGATGTTAGTTTCATGGTACTGTTATCAATGCAGATCATAGCATTAATATGGTTTCTTCGCGGAGAAAATCACTTAAAATTAGAAAATGGATAGGAATTATTATGAAAGTTGAAATATTATGCACAGGAGATGAAGTGCTAAGTGGGAAAATAATAAATTCTAACTTTGCATTCATGAGCGGGAAACTTGAGGAGGTAGGGATATCAGTAATTTGGGGAACTACAGTTGGTGATAATAAACAGGACCTCCTTGATGCCTTTAAACTTGCTTCTGAAAGAGCTGATGCAGTAATTGTTAATGGTGGGCTTGGTCCAACTGTTGACGATCTCTCTCAGGAGGTGGCTGCAATTGCGTCAGGTAATGAATTAGAATTACGGACAGACTGGCTTGAAATCATGGAAAGTTTTTTTATTAAACGTGGCAGAGTTATGACTGAAAATAATAAAAAACAAGCCATGCTTCCAAAGGGTGCAGAGCTAATAAATAATCCAATTGGAACAGCTTGTGGTTTTGCGATTAATATAAATAAATCACGTTTCTTTTTTACACCTGGAGTACCCCGAGAATTATTTCTTATGCTAGAGGATGAAATTATCCCAAGATTACTAGAATTATCTGGAGAGAAATTCATAACCAAGCTTAAAACATTTCACTCCTATGGTATTGGTGAATCAAGAGCTGATACTCTTCTAGAAGATATAGTCGATTTGGCGCCAGATAAAAATGTAAAACTTGGTTTTCAAGCTCATTTTCCTCAGCTTGAAACAAAATTACATGTCAGGGGAAATTCTAAAGATTCAATAGAAAAAAATTTAGTACCTGTTCAAGATGAATTGAGAAAGAGACTTGGAAACTATATTTTTGCAGAAGATAAGCAAACTCTGGAAGGAGTAATAATTGAAAGCCTAAAGAATAATAGTCAAACAATTTCAATTGCTGAGTTTATGACCGATGGTGGTATTAATTCAAGATTATCAAAGACAGATACTGGAGGTGAAAGCTTAATTTATGCATTGGCCTCAAATAATATATATGCACTGTGTAAGAGTCTAGAAATTAATCATAAAAATGAAGTAAATCTTGAGCTTGCAGAACAAGTTGCTCTAAAAACACGTGATATTTATTCTACTGATTTTGGTTTTTGTGTTCTAATAAACCATACAGAAAAAAATGAGGCAGAAACTTTCATTGCACTAAGCGGCCAAATATCACAATCGCGAATTGGGTACTTTATTGGTGATAATTATCGGGTTACATTGGGTAGCATTGAAATGGCACTTGATTGTATTCGTAGGTATTTTCAAGGTCTACCATTTGACGAAAAGTCTGACTTTGAAAGATAATTTACTTATTTAATATTTTTTCAAGTTTTTGATATAAAAGTTTAACATTATCAGGATCAAGTTGTATTTCACCACTATGTGTCATACGTGCTACCTCACATACAGCATCATTAAAAGGGGTTGGAATACCTAATCTCCTGCCCTCTTGTGAAACTTTTCCATTGATAAATTCAATTTCGCTTCTTCTTCCTTTTACATGGTCTTGTGCTGCATGCGTTCTAGCATTTGGACCAACGTCTTGTACCATTTTTTTCATTACAAGTTCGGCAGCATTTTCACCTGCATTTCCAATTTCTTCATTAGTTAGACCAAATAATGGCTCAATCATATATCCTAGTGCTTTACCTACCTTAAATGACTCTTTGCCAACCCCAACTGAAAATTCAAACATACCCGGCAGCTTCATTGCTTCCCAGTTTTTAAGGCTTAGAGATGAAAAAGGACATGTCATTGAATTTGCTATTAGCTTTGTCCATTTAGCCCCATATATGTTATCAGTTAAATCACATTTTCCAACATTTAACATTATCTTTTGAATATTTCTGAGGCGGGGTGTTATTGTCCCATCCAGTTCACCAACAGCAAACCATGTTCCAGTTGGGATAGTATTTCTTTGCACAATTCCGGGCTGGAAAATCTCACAACTTAACTCAACAACAGCTCCAATCACCTTATCTTTTCCTATCATTTCGACATTTTTATCGTCATTGTATGCATTTTGTAAGCCAATTAATACTCCATCTTCCTTTAAATATACAGATGCAAATTTTGCAACCCATTGGGTATCGTAAGCCTTAACTGCCATAAAAATATAATCAAATTTATCTTGTAATTGAGCAAAATCTGATAAGTGGTAAGATTTTATCTTTGTATTTGTTTTTCCTTTGGTGGTTATGACATCTAATCCATCAATTCTTATTTTTTCTATATGAGCTGCCCACTGATCAACAAGACACACATCCAATTTTGCTTCAGTTAATGACGCTGAAACACAAGATCCTATTGCACCTCCACCTAAAATACATATTTTTTCCATTATAGCTCCAAGTTATTTAGAATAATCCTTCAACCTTACCCTGATCATCAAGATATATCTTTTCAGCTGCTGGCACTCTTGGTAGTCCTGGCATCGTCATAATATCGCCAGATATTGCAACGATGAACCCGGCGCCGGCAGAGAGCCGAAGTTCTTTTATTTCTATATCATGTTCTTGAGGATTATTTTTGACAGTTGGATCGGTAGAAAATGAGTATTGTGTTTTAGCCATACAAATGGGAAGTGAGCTAAACCCATTTTTCTCCATATCCTTTATCTGTGTCAATGATTTCTTAGAAAAATGTACATTATTCGCTCTGTATATTTCCTTTGATATGACACTTATCTTATCCATAATTGAATTTTCTTTATCATATAAAAATTTAAAATCTAATTGCTCCTTGCTACAAATTTCAATTATTTCGTTAGATAAGTCAAGAATGCCTTCACCACCTTTTGCCCAGTGATTGGAAAGTATAACTTTGGCATCAACACCATTTTCTAATAAAACCTTGCCTATTTCTGCAATTTCATTTTCAGTATCTTTTGTGAATTTATTAACACATACAACAACAGGTACACCAAATTTTGATATATTTTCAATGTGCTGTATTAGGTTTGAGCATCCAAGACGTACAGCATCAATATTTTCCTTTGAAAGCTGATCTTTCTCAATACCACCATGCATCTTAAGAGCTCTTACTGTTGCGACAACGACTGCAACTGATGGCTTTGTATCTAATTGTCTACATTTGATATTAAAAAACTTCTCAGCACCTAAGTCAGCTCCAAAACCAGCCTCAGTGATCACATAATCTGATAGCTTAAGAGCCGCTTTTGTAGCTATTATTGAATTACAACCATGAGCTATATTTGCAAAAGGTCCTCCATGAACTAAAGCTGGACTGCCTTCCAAAGTCTGCACTATATTTGGCATGAGTGCGTCTTTTAAGAGCACAGCCATGGCATCATTTGCACTGATCATGCTAGCTGTAATTGGATCTCTTTCCCTTGTGTAACCAACAACTATTCTACCAAGTCGGTCTGTTAATTCCGATAGACTACTAGAAAGACAGAATATAGCCATGACTTCTGAGGCAACGGTAATATCAAAACCATCACTACGGGGATAACCATTCGCAACACCGCCAAGCGATGAAACAATTTCTCTTAGTGAGCGCTCATTCATATCAAGAGCTCTTCTGATTGAAATTCTTCTTGTATCAATATTTAGGCTATTGCCCCAATAGATATGATTATCAACCATTGCACATAATAAATTATGAGCTATACCAATTGCGTGAAAATCGCCTGTAAAATGTAAATTTATATCCTCCATGGGAATTACTTGTGAGTACCCACCTCCTGCTGCACCACCTTTCATTCCAAAACAAGGACCAAGAGATGGTTCCCTAATACAAATTGTTGCTTTTTTACCAAGCTTATTTAGACCATCTCCTAGACCAACTGTAGTGGTTGTCTTCCCTTCCCCGGCAGGTGTTGGAGTAATCGCCGTAACAAGTATTAGCTTTCCATTGGATCGACTATTCAAACTATCTAAGTAATCAATTGAAATCTTCGCTTTATAATTACCATAATTAAATAATTTATCTTCTGGAATACCTAATTTGTTTGCAACTTCACTTATTTTTTTTGGTTTTGCTAATCTTGCAATTTCAATATCTGTTGTCATATCTGATAATCTCTCTTTGATTTATTTAAAATAATCACCAATTTGAATATTATTATCCTTACAATAATCGCAAGCCATAACTTTGTTTCCATCTGACCTAATCTTATTGCAGGATAATATTCCATTCTTAGTGCCGATTAATAAATTTTCTTCAACTCCATATATCCGGCCTGGATCGGAATCTTCATTTGAAAAAATCATACTCTCGTATAACTTTACTTCTATTCCGTTCAATATTGACCATGCCCCTGGCTGAGGGTCGCCTGCTCTAATTAATGCATGAACTACGTTAATATCTTTTGACCATTCTATTTGTGCTTGCGACTTTCCAAACCAACTTTCATATGACCCATCTTCAAGATTTTGAATAATTCTTGGAGCATGACCGTCCTTAATCAATTGAATTGACTCCTCTATTGCTTGAATACCCATTGGAAATAATTTATTAAAATATAATTCACCCAGTGTTTCATTTTCATCAATATCACATTGCTTTTGTATGAGTATTGGCCCCGTATCGAGGCCATCATCTGGCCAAAATACACTAATTCCAGTAGTCTTTGAACCCATTGAAATAGGCCAATTTATTGAAGATGGACCTCTATGATTTGGTAAAAGTGATGGGTGGTATTGAATTGAGCCATATTTGGGTAGATCTAAAATTCTACTTGGAACAATCAAAAGTACATAAGCCATAATACATAGATCTGCATCTAAAGATTTCATCAGATCAAAGGCTTCTTCCGTTTTCCAACTTTCAGGTTGATATACTGGGATTTCATTTTTTATAGCATTTTCAACAAGGGGATCCATTTTCTTATTATCTTTATTTGGAGCCGAGCATACAGCTATAACATTTTCGTTATTACTTATTAGACTATCCAATACGGCACTACCAAATGCCTGTTGACCATGTAAAACTATCTTCATTTATTTGGGATCACTTCATCGCTTCTGATTGTTTAATTTTATTTATTTTTTCATCATCATAATTTAAAATATCACTCAGAATTTCATCATTATGCTCACCTAACAGAGGTGATCTTTTAACATCAGCCTTCGAGTCCGATAGTTTTATCGGACATCCAACAGTAGTATACTTACCTCTGATTGGATGGTCTACCTCAACAATTGTACCTGTCGCTTTTAATGACTCATCATTTGCAATTTCCTTCATGGATAATATAGGTCCACATGGGATACCTAGCGGGTCACAAATAGAAATAACTTCATGTTTGGATTTTGTTTTTGTCCATTCTTCAATCGTGTCAAAGATAAATTCGAGTTTATCGAGTCGAGCTTCGGGTGTCGAGTATCCCGAATCTTCTAACCATTCTTCTTTGCCGATAACATTACAAATCTTACCCCAAACCGGTGCTTGAGTTATAAAGTAAACATAGGCATCAGGATCATCCTCCCACCCTTTACATTTTAGGATCCAACCAGGCTGCCCACCCCCCGAGTCGTTTCCAGCCCTCGGTGTAGTATCAGTAAATGGTATTCCCTTTCCATATTGGCTATATTCTCTCAATGGGCCACTTTTCAATCTCTGATAGTCTCTTAGTTTAACTCTACATAAATTAACAACACCATCTTGCATTGCGACATCTACTCTTTGCCCTCTTCCAGATTTTTCCCTCTGGAATAATGCTGTTACTATCCCAAGTGCGAGATGAAGTCCTGTTCCAGAGTCACCGATTTGCGCTCCGGTGACAAGTGGAGGTCCATCGAGAAAACCAGTAGTTGATGCAGCTCCCCCTGCACATTGAGCAATATTTTCGTAGACTTTACATTCCTCATAAGGTCCCGGACCAAATCCTTTTACTGATGCTAAAATAATTTTTGGATTAATTTTTTGTATTTCTTCCCACCCATAACCCATTCTTTCAATTGTGCCTGGTGCAAAGTTTTCTACGAACACATCAGATTTTTTAATTAAATCTTCTAGAACCTGCTTACCAGAAGAGTCCTTAACATTTAGCGTTATAGATTTCTTGTTATGGTTCAACATCGTAAAGTAAAGTGAGTCAACTCCATCTAAATCACGTAATTGTGATCTTGTAATATCACCACCGCCTGGTCTTTCAATTTTTATTACATTAGCCCCAAACCATGCAAGTAGTTGTGTGCAAGTTGGTCCTGATTGAACATGTGTAAAATCTAGTATTGTTATGCCTTTTAACGCTTCCATTACTTAGCTCCTCATTTATACATAGTTTGGGCTTTAGTTCCAGGGGCATACTCATTCGGATCTACCCAAATATTTACAATAGCTGACTTTCTATTTTCTTTGACAAATTTTCTTGCTTCTACCAATGCAGATTGTATTTTATTAGGGTCTTTAACATCAAGGCCGAGCCCACCCCATAGGCTAGTAAATTTTGAGAATTCCATATCACCCAGCTTATTAGCAATATCACCCTTTTGCTGTCCATATTTAGCTAATTGACCATATCTTATTTGATTCATTGCTGAATTATTTCCAATAACTGCAATGAATGGTAAACCAAACCGGTCAGCAGTCTCCATATCAAAGGCTGTCATACCAAAAGAACCATCTCCATAATAGCAAAGCACCTCTTTATTTGGGTTTGCGAGCTTGGCAGAGAGTGCGAAGCCAGTTCCGACACCTAAGCTTCCCAAAGCTCCTGGATCCATCCATTGTCCTGGGTTTCGAGGTCGCACAGCTTGAGCCGAAATAGTTACAACATCACCACCATCTCCTATAAAAATAGTATCATCATTAAGAAACTCATTCAGTTCATAGGCGACTCGATATGGGTGTATTGGAGTGGAGTCATTTGTAAAAATTGGAAGTAATTTTTTATATTTTTCATCTTCCTTTACATTAAGACTTTTAATCCACAAACTTCTTTTATCTTTTATTTCTTTGCTATAAACATCTTTCATTTTATTTATAATTTGTAGCATTATTGTACCAGGATGACCTGTAAGTCCAATATCTATATCTCTATTTTTTCCAATATTTGAATAGTCCTGATCAATTTGGATTAATTTAATATCTTTTGATATTCGCCCACCATATCCCATTCTAAAATCAAATGGTGTTCCAACAATCATTAGTAGATCTGCATCTTTAAATGCATCCCCTCTTGTCCTATCAAATGAGTAGGGTGAATTACTGTCTATCATTCCACGGCTAGCTCCATTTGTATAGGCCGGTATCATTAAATCCTTAACAAATCTATTAGCCTCTATATGGCTTCTTGATTGCCAAACTTGCTGTCCAAATAATACTGCAGGCCTCTCAGATTTGGATAATATTTCTACAAGATTTTCAATATCTTTAGGGTCTGCTTGCGTATGCGTTGATGCCCTATACATTGATTTTTCTGGTATTTTAGCATTTTCGATGGGTATCTCCTTATCTAAAACATCTCTTGGAATTTCAAGATAAGATGGTCCACATGCTCCTTTAAAACACTCCCTTGCAGCCATTGCAACCATTTCTGCAACTCTTTCTGTTGACATAACCGTTGATGCAAACTTTGTTATTGGCTTGAGTATTTCGACATGAGGTAATTCTTGTAAACCTCCCATTTTCCACTGTGATAATGCACTTTGCCCACCAATATGAAGTACTGGACTTTCTGATCTAAAAGCAGTTGCAATACCTGTAATTGCATTTGTAAATCCTGGTCCTGCAGTTGTAATTAAGCACCCAAGTTTTCCTGTTTGTCTTGCATAACCATCAGCAGCATGAGCTGCGGTCTGTTCATGCCTAAAATCAATAATCTTTATTCCTTCTTCAATACAGCCATCATAAATATCTATTATGTGCCCTCCGCAAAGAGTGAATATTGTATCGACCCCTTCATTTTTTAGGGCACGAGCAACTAAATGACCGCCTGTAATAAAGCCTTTTTTTTGATTTCTTTTCTTCAGAATATCTTCAGTTGATGTTGCCATAATTTATACCTCACTAAGTTCATAAATTAAAATTTATTTTATAGGAGAAAAATTAGCCCCAACCATTAACTTATCTTCCTGATTCACAATCATACCAGCAATCTTGGATCTATATAAAGTCCATGCAGGGTCGGCATCTCTTTTTTCCCTAAGTGTTTCAAATTCCATAATATCATTATATTGCCATATATGGACAACTTGATTTAGGCGGCCTACTTTACTTACAAAATATGCTGTAAGTTCTAACCCATGTTTTTTAGCGATCGGATAGGCAAATTCTTCAAATATTTTAACATATTCATTTGTTTTTCCGGGTTGTATTGTGTAGGTTCTGTGATCAAATATCATATTTGTATTCCTTCAACTATTTTTAATACCCATTATAATATTGTATATATAATTAAAACAACTAATATAAAAAAAAATTTTATACCGATTGAATAGCATTAAATCATGGAAAAAGAAACACTAAAAAGAGCTCTCATAGCAGGTTCTTTCTCGGTACTAATAATAGGTTCATTATCCTACTTAACTTATGGATATGAATATGGATTATTTTTAGTCGCATCCTTTGGTTCCTCAATGGTTTTGATGTTAGGATACCCAGAAACTCCTTTTGCAAGAGGACGAAATGTATTTACAGGACACCTTTTAACATCCCTTGCAGGTACTATTTGCCATGGACTTCTTATTGTTCAGTTTGATATTCCAATTTATATTGTAATACCATTGGCTGTAGGTTTGGGAATATTTTTAATGATTGCGTGTAATGTTACACATCCTCCAGCAGGAGGTAATCCAATAATTGTGCTTGTAGGTGGATACTCTTTCGAATTTATTATAACTCCAATTATTACTGGATGCTTACTAATAATTATCCAAGCTTTCATAATAAATAATTATATTCTGAAGAGAAAATATAAAATATGAATTTATATTATATTTGCTCCATGTATCTAAAAATGATATGAAACATTAATTTTAATCTAAAAACCCATGAAAGTTTATTGTAATGAAAGTATTATGTATCTTATATGACGATCCAAAGGGCGGAATGCCAAAAAATTATCCACTAGCTGAACTACCAAAACTTACTGGATATCCAGATGGACAGACTTTACCAACACCAGAAAATATTGACTTTAACCCTGGCGAATTACTTGGTTGTGTTTCAGGAGAGCTGGGACTGCGAAAATTCCTTGAGGAAAATGGACATGAACTGGTTGTCACTTCAGACAAAGATGGCGATAATTGCGAAGCAAACCATCATATAAAAGATGCAGATGTTGTAATATCTCAGCCATTTTTCCCTTTTTACCTTACAAGAGAAAAAATAGATAGTGCCAAGAATCTTAAACTTGCTATTACAGCAGGTATTGGTTCAGATCATGTTGATTTACAAGCTGCAATGGACAATAATATTGATGTTTTTGAAGTAACTTATTGCAACTCAAGATCAGTTGCAGAACATATTGTTATGATGATTTTATCATTAGTTAGAGATTACCATAACCAACACAGAATAGTTAATGAAGGTGGTTGGAATATTGCCGATGCTGTTCAAAGATCTTATGACGTTGAAGGGATGCATATCGGAACTGTTGCCGCTGGTCGAATTGGACTTGATGCTCTAAGAAAGATGAAGCCTTTTGATGTGCATTTACACTACTTTGATAGGCATAGACTGCCAGAGTCTATTGAAAAAGAACTTAATTTAACATTTCACGAAACTGTTGAATCTATGGTTGCAGTTTGTGATGTTGTTACAATAAATTGCCCATTACATCCAGAAACAGAAAACCTTTTTGATACAGAATTAATAAATAAAATGAAAAAAGGTGCATATATTGTAAATACTGCAAGAGGGAAAATTTGTAACAGAGAAGCCATTGCGTCTGCACTTAAATCAGGCCAGTTGAGTGGTTATGCAGGTGATGTTTGGTTCCCACAACCGGCACCAAATGATCATATTTGGCGAACAATGCCAAATCATGGAATGACACCCCATACTTCAGGTACTTCATTATCTGCACAAACAAGATATGCAGCTGGTGTTAGAGAAATACTCGAATGTTTCATGGGAAATAAAGAAGTGAGAAATGAGTACACAATTGTTAAAGATGGTAAATTAGCAGGAACTGGTGCACATTCATATTCTGAAGGAAGTGCAACAAGTGGTTCCGAGGAAGCGCAAAAATACAAAAAAATGTAAATAAAAAAAATATCAACGTAACTTACGATGCAGTAATCATTGGAGCTGGATTTGCGGGTCTATATATGCTCCATAAGTTACGTTGTTATGGTTTAAAAGCCCATATATTTGAAAAAGCACCAAGGATTGGAGGAACCTGGTATTGGAATAAATACCCTGGAGCCAGATGCGATACTGAGAGTCTCCAATATTCATATCAATTCTCAAAAGAGCTTCAAGATGAGTGGGTTTGGTCTGAAAAATATGCAACCCAACCCGAAATACTAAAATATTTAGAGCACGTAGTGGATAGATTTAAACTTTCTGAGTCTATAAGCTTAAATAAGCAAATAACAGACGTTATCTACAATGAAGAAACAAAACTTTATCAAATTAAAAATGATCAATTTGAGCAATTTCAATCAAAATTTTGCATTCTAGCTAGCGGTTGCTTATCTGAGCCAATTAAACCGAAGATAAACGGTATAGAAAACTTTAGTGGAGAAATATTCCAAACATCCCGGTGGCCTGATAAAAGTATTAATTTCAGAAATAAAAAAGTAGCAATCATTGGAACCGGCTCATCTGGGGTTCATGTAATACCAATAATTGCAGAATATTGTAAAAATTTATATGTTTTACAGAGAACAGCAAACTACGCAGTACCAGCTCATAATCGGAAGTTACCTGATGAATATGTCAAAAATTTTAAAAATAATTACAAAGAAAATCGGCAGAAAGCAAAAGAATTAGTTAGTGGTTTTCTTACCCATTATAATCCATTATCCGCTTTGGAGGTTAATGAAAGAGACTTAAAAAAAGAGTATGATAAAAGATGGGAGGCAGGTGGTTTGGCATTTCTAGCTGCATTTAGTGATATAACATATAATAAACGAGCAAATAAAACTGCATCAAATTATATTGAAAATAAGATAAAAGAGATAGTTGATGATCAAGAAGTTGCAAAACTCTTAACACCTAATTCTATAGTTGGATGCAAAAGATTAGTTATCGATAGTGATTATTATACAACTTATAATAGAAAAAATGTTGAGCTAATTGATCTTAATAAAGAACCAATTAATTTTCTAACTGATCACTCTATAAAACTAAAAAATAGAGAAATAGCTATTGACTCATTAATACTTGCGACAGGGTTCGATGCAATGACAGGTGCAATAAATAATATTAATATCGTAGGTAAAGATAAAGTAAAACTCAGGAATAAATGGTTAAATGGACCAAGTTCATATCTAGGACTTATGGTAAACGGATTTCCAAATCTATTTACAATAACAGGACCAGGTAGCCCATCAGTTTTAACCAATATGATACCAACAATTGAACAGCATGTTGATTGGATTGGTGATTGTATCAGATATATGCAAAAAAAATCGTACCATTCAATAGAAGCAAATTTAGATGCTGAAACATCTTGGGTGAAATATAATGAAGATTGTGCGAGAAATACATTAAGATACGAATGTGACTCTTGGTATTTAGGGTCAAATGTAAATAATAAGCAAAGGATTTTCTTACCATTTGTAGGTGGCCTGCCAACATACATAAAAAAATGTGAGGAAATTACTAGGAATTCATACGAAGGATTTCGTTTTTTCAATTAGGGGTTAAAATGAATATAGAAGAATATAAGTCATTCGACGCAACAGGGCTTGCAAATCTAGTAAAAAAAGGTGAAGTCACTGCAATTGAACTTTTAGAATTAGCTATGTCTATAGTTAATAATAGTGAAAAAAAAATATCGGCTTTGACAACTCAAGCATTTGATTATGGTAAAAAGGAAATTGAAAAAGAAAAAAAAGACGGTTATTTCTATGGCGTACCTTTTATGCTCAAAGACTTAAATGTATCCTGTAAAGATTTACCTACGACAATGTCGAATTCATTATTCGAAAATAATATTCCAAATTATGATAGTGATCTAATTCGTTTATATAAAAAATCTGGCTTGATTATTGTTGGTATGACAAAAACCCCTGAACTTGCGCTTTCCTTAACAACTGAGCCAAATCTTCATGGACCAACACGAAATCCTCTCAATCTTAAAAATTCTCCAGGCGGATCCTCGGGGGGATCAGCAGCTGCTATTGTCGCAGGCTATGTTCCCATGGCACACGCGACAGATGGAGGAGGAAGTATTCGGGTTCCAGCCTCACTATGCGGTTTAGTTGGACTAAAACCCTCCAGAGGTAGAATTACCGCTGGACCACAAATGGGTGAAGCACTTGGAAGCATGGCTACCAGCCATTGCCTATCAAAATCTGTAAGAGATACAGCTGCTCTCTTAGAAATATCCAAGGAACAGTCGGTCGGAGACCCATATTGCGCTCCCAATAATCATGAAAATTTTTTAGAATATGTTGGGAAGGACCTCGGTAAACTAAAGATTGGATTTATGACAACTGACTTCGAAGGAAATAAAATTTGCGAAAGTATAAAAAAATATACGCTAAAAACCGCAAAACTATGTGAAGACCTTGGCCATACAGTGGAAGAATTTGAGATCAACCTTAATCCAATGCCAATCCATCAAGCATGGAAGGTTATTCCAGCAGTAAATTTATTGTATAATATGCAAAAAAGAGCTGATTTTCTTGGAATTCAACTTAAAGGTAGCCATCTCGAAGAGCTAAATTGGGCATGGCTCGAGGAAGGAAGACGTTACAAAGCTGTCGATTACCTTAATGCAATAAATACTATGCATGCGATAGGACGAAGAGTTTCACAAGAATTTGTAAAATTTGATTTATTATTAACTCCAACCATTGTCAAAGAAAAATTAGAACTTGGCACAATAAAAACAAATCATTGTGATATTGATGCTCATTTGAATTATCTATTTAGAGACTTTGCACCTCATTTAGCTATATTTAATCAGACTGGTGGTCCTGCAATATCTCTTCCATTATGGAAAATAGATCATGACCTACCTCTTGGGATGCATTTTGCTGCTAAAATCGGAGATGAAGGAAAATTGATATCATTAGCAAGTCAGTTTGAGCAAATGGTCTCTTGGAAAATTAATTAGAAGCTAGTAGATTAAATATAGTTATAATTACAACAACACAAGATGTAGCCAAGAGACGTGATTGATAATAATATTGACTTATATAACTTTTATTTCTTAACCTAAAATCTATATATTGCAAATATATAAAACATAAAATAACCACGACCCAAGCATATATGCTATCCCAGAGAATACATGCCCACGCAATCAACGCAATTAGATTACTTTCAATTTTAATTCTTTTTCCATTTGAAATATTTTTTGCGATACCCCAATGTGACCCTGCAATAAAAGAAATTATAATCACGGAATAAGCAGAAAATATAAATTGATAATCTAATGGCATTGGGTAAATTTGAAATAATGATAATACTAAAATAATTAAAAAGGGTAAAATCCCTGATATAGTTAAAAACCTATTCAAGTACATAAGTATTATCCTTAATGAAATCCTCAGCTTTGGAAAAAATTTTACTTTTTCTTTCGGTATTCATTCTATCTAAGGATCCAATCATTATTGAAAGTCTGGGATTACCCTTAAAATAGTCTCTATTTTTATCTATAAACCTCCAATATAATCCGTCGAGCGTATCACACCACTCGCCCTTTTGGAAATCCATCATCTTTAGAATGTAATTTGACCCACAAATATATGGCTTTGTAGAAAATATACCGCCATCACTAAATAATCCCATTCCAAATACATTTGGAGCCATAACCCAGTCTGATGAGTCTACAAAAGCCTCCATGAACCAACTATAGACAGAATTAGGATTTATCTCGCACAGGTTCATGATATTTGAGAGAACCATAAGTCTTTCAATATGGTGTGACCATCCATTTTGAAATGCATTATTAATACAATGATCTAATGGAGGTATTCCTGTTTTCCCACTATACCAGCTGTCACACATGTGTCTTTGATGCTGGAAGAAATTTTTTTGTTCCATTTCTTGACTATAGTTTTGATATATACCTCTTATAAATTCTCTCCACCCAATTATTTGTCTAATAAAACCCTCAATTGAGTTAAGTTTGATATCATTATTTTGATAATAATCGAGCGTCTTATTGATAATATAGTCAGGAGTAATCATACCCATATTGATATAGGGGCTTAACTTACTATGAAATAATATATTGTCTCTTTGGGTGAGCGCATCTTCATAATCCCCAAATAAGTTTAGCTTATTTTCAAGAAAAAAATTAAATAATTCATTTACCTTTTGAACTTCTGTAACAAAATTAAAATTATCAAGTGTTCCATAGTGTTTAGCAAATTTCTTCTCAATTATAGGTATCAATAGCTTGGTATGTTCTGACATATTTATTTCCGGGAAAGTTGGAATCTCAATACTATCCGGAATTTTTTTTCTATTTTCACTGTCGAAGCTCCATTTCCCTCCAATAGGCTTATCATTGCTATCTAATAAAATCTGGTGCTTTTTTCTTACATACTTATAGAAAGATGCCATAAAAGGCTTATTTGTTAGTAAGAATTGGCTAAACTCATCTCTACTTGTTAAGAACATCGGGCTCTTTATCATGTTAAAATCAATTTTACTTTGACTTAAATACCTGATTATTGAGCTCTCAAAAAACTTATCTTCAATTTCAAAAAAAGTTATCGACTCAATGTTATATAATCGAATAATCTTTTCTAATTTTTTTATATAAGGACTTTCAAACTCGGGGTCATCAATATCTTGATAAATAATTTGAAAGTCGTTTTCCCTCAATTTATCAGCATAAGATCTCATTGATGATAGAAATAAGAGTATTTTTTTCTTATTTGGTTTTTGATGTGAACAGAGACCAAAATCTTCAGCCATAAAGAATGTAAAGTTTTTTTTATAATCCTCTAAGTATGAGTCTGGAAATAATTGATTACCTAAAATTATGAAAAGTTTCATTATATTTATAAATTTTAATTGCCTAGGGTACGCTTATTTATATTTTTATATATATTTCAATATTTTGATAATGGCTGGGGCGGCAGGATTCGAACCTGCGATCACGGGATCAAAACCCGATGCCTTACCGCTTGGCTACGCCCCATTAGTCAATATCTATTTATAATAAAAAACGATAAATATATTAACAATTATTACTGATATACATTATGTATATTAGTATTATAAGTTATAACAAAAATAAATTAAAAAATACATGTTATAATAAATGTTAATCAACATAAAAAAGATACTAGCAGATAATCCAAGCCCATCAACATATGAAGGCACAAATACCTACATACTTGGAAATGAAAATTTAGTAATAATTGACCCCGGACCCGACTCTGATAAACATCTAAGTAAACTAATAAATTATATTGGAAAAAGAAAAGTTGAACTTATAGTTGCAACACATCATCATGCAGATCATATTGGTCTTCTACATAAGCTATCATCAATAAAAAATTCACCAATATTTATTGGTCGAGGCCAAATAAATACATTTTATAAGTATGACTCGAGATTAGAAGAAAGATGTAGTCTTTTTGAGTCTACAATACTTACAAGAGAATTTAGAATTAATACTATTCATACTCCAGGTCACTCTTCGGATCACTATTGTTTTCATATACCCAGTATCGCCTTATTTAGTGGAGATCATATTATGGGGTGGTCAACTACAATGATTAGATTACCGGATGGTAATATGAGAGATTATCTTGAGAGTTTGGAATTAATTAAAAATCTGAGTCATGAACAGATTTTACCAGCACACGGTGAAAAAATATTAGATGGTAAAAAAAGATGTCAGCAGCTTATTGCCCATAGAAATAAAAGGTCTTTACAAGTAAAAAATACATTAAAAAATGCGGAATTAAACTTGAGTGAAATTACTGAAATAATATATGGAAAAATAAATAAAAAATTGATCGATTATGCAAAATATACTCTTGAAGCATTACTCGAGAATATGATTGAAAATAATATTATTAAAAAAGAAAAAAAAAAAGACATATATTACTACTCGATAAAATAGCGACTTAGTAAACTATGGATATAGATAATCACGTGTCCAAGATTTATCCTGTAATCTAAATTTTAGTCTTTGATGCAATCTGAAATCCGAATTTAACCAGAATTCAATCTCATTCGGAATAATACGATATCCAACCCAATAATCAGGTCTGATTATCTCTTTTCCTTCCATACTTTCTATAAATTCAGAATATTCTTTAGAAAATTGATCTGGGCCACTTAATACAGACGATTGTTTGCTTACAATAGCCCCAATTCTACTGCCTCTCGGTCTTGTGTCAAAATAATTATCAGCTTCAATGGGTGCAATAATTGACACCTCACCTTTTATTCGAACTTGCTTTCTAATACTTTTCCAGTGGAAGCAAACTGCTGCACTTTTATTTTTATTTAATTCAATACCCTTTTGGCTATTTTTATTTGAAAAAAATACAAAACCATGATCAATTTTTTTTAGTAATACCATTCTCACATTTGGTTGGCCATCATCATTGACAGTAGCGAGAGACATAGCATCCGGATCGTTTATTTCTTCCGTCTTTGCTTCCTCAAACCAATCGTAGAATATTTCGAATGGACTTGTATAGTTTAGTTCTTTTTCTTTGAAACCGTCATAAGTTTGCATAATTTTATCTCATCATATAGTTGTAATGATATGTTTTATATAATATTATATTTAAATATTAAAAGTAGTAAAAACTAAAAATGGATAACAACACTTTTCAAAACCTGATGAATGGCAAAAAAGGCCTTATTATGGGTGTTGCCAATAATAGATCAATTGCTTGGGGTATCGCTAAAGCTCTTCGTAGTGCAGGAGCTGAACTTGCTTTTAGTTATCAAGGTGAAGCAATTGAAAAAAGAATAATTCCTCTAGCAAAAGAATTAAATTCGGAAATTACAATTGAGTGTGATGTTAGTGATGATAAATCAATTGCATCACTCTTCAATAAATTAGAGAAGGCTTGGGGTAAAATTGATTTTATTGTACATGCAATTGCCTACTCTGATAAAAATGAATTAACTGGTAGATATATTGAAACCACCAAAGAGAACTTTCTTCAAACTATGCTAATCTCATGCTATTCATTTACAACAATAGCCCAACACGCAGAAAGAATTCTAAATGAAGGTGCATCCCTTGTAACTCTTACATACTCTGGAGCCGAAAGAGTGATGCCCCATTATAATGTAATGGGTGTTGCAAAAGCTGGCCTAGAAGCATCCGTGAAATATCTAAGTGTAGACATGGGTAAGAACCAAACTAGAGTAAATGCTATATCTGCTGGTCCAATCAAAACACTTGCGGCATCCGGCATTGGAGATTTTAGATATATTTTAAAATGGAATGAATATAACTCACCGCTTCGTAGAACTGTTGATATTGAAGACGTAGGTAATGCCTCTATTTATTTATTATCAGACCTTAGCAAGTCTGTAACAGGTGAAATACTGCATGTGGATGCTGGTTACAATATTGTAGGTATGAAAAATGAGGAAGCACCCGATATATCGGTGTTATAAGGAATAAGTTTATGTCACATAATACCTTCGGTAAAATGCTGCGTATTACGACTTGGGGTGAAAGCCATGGGGACCTAATTGGTTGTGTCCTCGACGGGTGTCCACCTAATATAGAATTAACACTTGATGAAATCCAATTTCATTTGAACAGAAGAAAACCTGGACAATCAAAATATACCACTCAACGAAAAGAAGATGATATTGTTGAAGTTGTATCCGGTGTGCTAAAAAATAAGAATGGCTCTTTAACCACAACAGGAACTCCCATTTCACTAATAATCAAGAATACCAATCAACGCTCGAAAGACTATAGCGACATTGAAGATAAATTCCGACCCGGACATGCTGATTTTGCGTACATGAAAAAATATGGATTAAGAGACCCAAGTGGAGGTGGAAGGTCTTCTGCAAGAGAAACCGCTATGAGAGTTGCAGGTGCTGCTATAGCAAGAAAAATTGTTCCTGATATCAAAATTAGAGCAGCACTAATTCAGATGGGTCCTTATGCAATTAATCGTGATAATTGGGATTGGGATTTTGTTGATCAAAATCCATTCTTTTCACCAGATAATTCAATCATAGCAAAGTGGAAAAATCATCTTGAAAAAGTAAGAAAAGATGGGGACTCAACTGGTGCTATCATAGAAGTTGTTGCTGAAAATGTTCCCATAGGTCTAGGTGAACCAATATATGGTAAACTTGATCAAGAAATTAGCTCGGCAATGATGTCCATCAATGCAGTTAAGGCAGTCGAAATTGGAGCTGGTTTTAAAACTGCTTCTATGACTGGGAGCGATAATGCAGACGAAATTATAGTAAAAGATGGAATAACAAAATTTTTATCAAATAATGCTGGTGGAATATTGGGAGGTATCTCAACAGGGCAAGACATTATAGTAAGATTTGCTGTAAAACCTACATCTTCAATATTAAAGCCTCAAAAAACTATTAACTCACAGGATAAACAAACAACAATTGTAACACGTGGTAGACATGACCCCTGTGTCGGTATAAGAGCAGTTCCAATTGGAGAAGCTATGCTGGCATTAGTTTTAGCTGATCAATTTCTTAGAAATAGAGGACAAATCGGCTAACTTTTATCATACTTTCTTCCAAAGAAAAGCCACTCTTGATTTCCATCCTTACCTAATATTGGCGACTTGAAAAGTTTAATCTCATCCATACCTTGATCTATCAACCACCTTTTAAACTCTAATAACTTATCCCAAACTAATATTTCATTTTTTACAATACCATTTTTATGGATATCAGCTCTGCCAACTTCAAATTGTGGCTTGAATAAGATGTAAAAGAGCGTATCGCTTTTTGAATTAATTACTATATTTTGAATTGCTTTTTTTAAACTTATAAAACTTAGATCAATAGTTATAATATCACAAGTTTTGACTATATCTAAACTTACCTCTCGGACGTCAGTTCTCTCAATATTTATTACTTTTGGATTCTGCTTCAGTGATGATGATAATTGGTCATGTCCAATATCAACACAATAAACCTTGCTTGCACCATATTCGAGAAGTACTTCTGTAAATCCTCCTGTAGATGCCCCCAGATCAAGGCACGTAAGATCTGAGATTTTTGAAGAGAGCTTATGAATGATAAATTGTAATTTATATGCAGATCTTGAAACATAAATATGCTGGTTTTTGTCAACTAATACCTTATCAAAAGGTGAGACCCTAGCACTATTTTTGAAGATAATTTTGCCATTAATTGATATTAAGCCCAATTTAATAGCGTTTGAGGCAATATTTCTTGATGTATAAAAATTGTTTTCTTCAAGCCATATATCTAATCTTTTTTTTTTATCATCCCACATTCATTAGGTCTTTTGCTGCCCTGTAAATCATCTCCGAATCTAAACCAGACAACCCTATTTGGTTTGCCTGAGTATCCTGATCTATAAATCTATCAGGTAATGTAATATTCTTATACTTAATATTATTTATATAATAATCCTTATTAGACTGAAGATATGCACTTACTTGTGCAGAAAATCCACCTATTACGCCTTCCTCAACTGTAAGAATGAATTTATGTGATTTTATATATTTACTAATTATTTGTGTATCTAGTGGTTTTGCAAATCTCGCATCAATAAATGTTGGAAATATTTTATCTTTATTTAATGCTTCTACTGCTCCTTCACACTCCTTAAAAATCGTCCCATAGGATAATATAACTAAATCACTTCCCTCTTCAATTAGTCGAGCTTTACCTATTTCAATTGGCTTCAAATCTTCAGGAATATCAATGCCAATACCATTACCACGAGGATATCTAAAGGCTATGGGTCCTTCATTAAAATTAGCCGCAGTCTTGACCATACGAGCGAGTTCCAACTCATTAGATGGTGCCATAACAGTAAAATTTGGTATAGCTGATAGATACATGATATCAAATGAACCTGCATGAGTTGCACCATCTTCCCCAACAAGGCCCGCCCTATCAATTGCAAATCTTACTGGTAAATTCTGGATACCTACGTCATGGATAACCTGGTCATAAGCCCGCTGTAAAAAAGTTGAATAAATTGCACAAAAGGGTTTAAACCCATCCGAAGCAAGTCCTGCTGCAAATGTTACTGCGTGCTGTTCAGCAATGCCTACATCAAAATATCTATCTGGAAATTTTTGTTGAAATATGTCCAAGCCCGTACCTGTGGGCATTGCAGCAGTAATTGAAATAATTTTTTTGTCGTTTTCTGCTTCTTTCACAAGCTGATTAGCAAATACTTTTGTATAGGGAGGTATATTTGATTTTTTTGATATCTGCTCTCCGGTTGTAACATCAAATTTAGATACACCATGATATTTATCTTTAGAATTTTCAGCAGGTGAATATCCTTTCCCTTTTTTAGTGACAATATGAATTAAAATAGGCCCATCATGATTTGATTTTACATTTCTTAATATTGGAATTAGATGATTAAAGTTATGGCCATCTATAGGACCAACATAGTAGAAGCCTAATTCTTCAAATAATGTTCCTCCGGTAAAGAAACTTCGCCCATGCCCTTCCATTTTTACTAGGATTCTTTTTATTCTTGACGGTAAATATTTAATTATCTTTTTTGCATAGTTTCTAAAACCACTGTATGTTCCACTAGATATTAGCTTCGCTAGATAGGCACTCATAGCACCAACCGGACGAGCGATAGACATATCATTATCATTCAGGATTACTATTAATTTATTTTTCATAACCCCTGCATTATTCATTGCCTCATATGCCATACCAGCACTCATAGCTCCGTCTCCGATTACAGCAATGATGTTATGATTTTGCCCCTGAATATCCCTTGCAACACTCATACCAAGACTTGAGGAAATTGATGTTGAGGAATGCGCAGCTCCAAATGGATCGTATATACTTTCTGACCTTTTTGTAAAACCAGACAAACCGCCACCCTGCCTCAGTGATGACATTTCTTTTCGTCTTCCAGTAAGTATTTTATGTGGGTAGGCCTGGTGCCCAACATCCCAAATTATCCTGTCTTTTGGGGTATCAAATATGTAATGTAAGGCAATTGTTAATTCGATAACGCCAAGCCCCGCTCCTAGGTGCCCTCCAGTTTTTGAGACCAACTGAATAAGCTCTTCTCGGAGTTCTTTAGCCAGAGGTTGAAGTTCGCTTTCTGAAAACTGTCTTAAATTTTTTGGGTCGCTAATCTTATCTAATAGGGGGGTTGCTGTCATTAATTTTTATCACTTTGATCAGACTCATTAAGTTCGGATGAACTAACTATATTTCCCACATTATTAATTTTGATTGCATTTATCCGTAACTCTGCATCGTCGAGTAATTTCTTACAATGCTTGGCAAGCTCAGAACCAATTTCAAATTTTTCTACGGATTGAGATAATCTCACCTCTCCACTTTCAAGGCCTTGTATTATTTCATTAAGCATTTCCATTGCTTCTTCAAACTCAAGTTTGTTTATATCCGCTGGCTCAATTTTTTTAACCATAATATTATCCATGCATTGATTAATTAATAACTATTGGCTTTGACTTTACCAATTAAAATTATATATAAATAATTTGATTGAGTTAATAAAAAAATGAAAAAAACAATTTATAAAGCCAGTAATGTTAATATAAACAAAGCAGTAGATATCTTAAATGAATCTGGTGTAATCGCTTTTCCTACTGAAACTGTTTATGGGCTTGGTGGAGATGCATCATGCGAAAGCTCAATAAAGAAAATTTATATTATTAAAAATAGACCATTACACAATCCTCTAATCATTCATGTTGCATCGTTAGAAGAAGCAAAAATGATTGGAAAATTGAATAATACTGCAATGAAAATGGCAAAAGCATTTTGGCCAGGCCCATTGACATTACTTGTCGAAAAGAAAAGGAATAATGGAATAACTCCAGCTGCTACTTCAAATCTTGACTCAATTGCAATTAGAGTACCATCTAACCCAATAATACTAAAAATTCTAAATACGTTCGGAAAGCCTATTGCAGCTCCAAGTGCAAATTTGTCTGGCACAGTAAGTGCAACAAATGCAAGCCACGTTTTTGATGACTTTGGTGACGATATTGAAATGATACTTGATGGTGATAAATGTGCCCACGGAATAGAGTCTACAATAGTTGATGTTAGATCAGAGAATATTCAAATTCTTCGAGAAGGGGCTATTACAAAAGATCAAATATTTAAAATTACAAAATTACAGTTGGATGCGTATGATGGCCATAAAATTTTATCCCCGGGTCAACTTAAGAAACACTATTCACCAAAAGCAAGAGTTCGAATTAATGTAAAAAGACCAAATGCAGATGAATATTTTATCACATTTGGAGAAAAAAATAATAATAACCACATCAATACAATTAATCTTTCTAGCACTGGAGATATGCATAAGTTTGCTCACAGATTGTATGCATGTTTGAGAGATCTTGACAGCATGAATATTAAAAAAATCGCCATATCACCAATCCCCCATCAAGGCATTGGTAGGGCAATAAACGACAGAATTAAGCGAGCCTCAAAGTGATGTTAAGAAATAATATCAAAAAGAGAATATCTGGACAGGCCAATCAGCGCTTTGGCCGGTTTATTTATTCATAATGATAGCGTTTTATTTGTAAAAAAAGTAATCTAGACAAATATATAAATAAAGGCTCGACGGGTAGAGTACTGGGCTGAGAATTAGTTGAAGGTTCAATGGCTTAATTTTTTAATAAAAGGAGTCATGACTTCCGTTCAACAGAATTAAGAAAGACTAAAAATGAATAAAAAAGTAGCTATAGTTGGCGCCGGGATAGCTGGAATAACAACTGCATATTACCTCGCCAGAGCCGGACACGAAGTTGTAATATATGATAAAAGAAAGCATCCAGCAATGGCGACCAGTTATGGTAATGGTGGACAACTTAGTGCTAGCAATGCAGAAACTTGGAATAGTTGGCGCAGTGTTAAGAAAGGAGTCAAATGGTTATTTAAGGCCGATGCCCCATTGAAAATTAACCCATCTATTAGTATTGAAAAATATACGTGGATATACAGATTTATTAGAGCTATTCCCAGTGCAGAAAAAAATACATACGATACATGCATGTGGGCTTTGGCAGCTCACAAACTCTACAAAGAGATTGCTACTCGTGAAAACTTATCTTTTGATATGGTAGAAAAAGGCATACTACACATTTATACAGATCAATCAGAATTAAATAACGCTCGGAAAGTGAACAAAATTTACAATAAGGCAGGGCTAGAAAGATGGGAAGTATCACCAAAAGAATGTTTAGATATTGAACCAGCACTTGTTCCTCCGCCAAAACTACTGGGCGGCTTTTATAACGAAACAGATTTTACAGGAGATATACATAAGTTTTGCACAAATTTATTATCTGTATTAGTGACGAAATATAATGTAAAGCATGTCAATAAAGAAGTAAAATTTCTAAATCCAGATATTCCTTTAGTAGTTTGTGCCGGCGTTAACAGTCGTGAACTGGCAAAAACAATAGGAGATAGTTTGCCTATATATCCTGTGAAAGGATACAGTATCACAATACATAATCCTGAAGTTGCGCCATGGACTAGTATGTTAGATGACGGGGCTAAGATAGTTACCAGTAGGCTCGGTGAAGACAGGCTTAGAGTGGCCGGGACTGCAGAACTTAATGGCTATAATACTGATATAATTCAACGTAGAATTAGACCACTTATAAGATGGAGTGAAAAAATTTTTCCGGGAATAAATACTGAGCATGTAACTCCGTGGGCAGGCCTTCGACCTATGACTCCGTACATGATGCCAATTGTAAAGAGGAGTAAACGTAATGATAATATTTACTACAATACAGGACACGGACATCTCGGCTGGACGCTGTCTGCTTATACAGCACAAAAGATAGCTGAACAAATAACTGAGTCAAGTGATGCTCAGAAATAATATCAAAAGGGAGTATCCAGATAGGCCAATCAGCGCTGTGGCCGGTGTAGTTATTCATAATAACAGCGTTTTATTAGTAAAAAAAAGTAATCTGGAAGATATATGGAGCTTTCCCGGTGGTGCAATTGAAATTGGTGAAACACTTCATGAAGCCCTCACGAGGGAAATACTCGAAGAGACGTCAATTATCATCAAAGTTGGGGATCAAATTGAAAACATTAATGTCATAAGAAAAGATACAAATCATAAAATAAAGATACATTATGTTTTATCATTTTATGAATGTGCATACATAAGCGGCAGACCTCAATTTGGTGATGATGTTGTTGCTGCTGAATGGCATCAAATCAATAAAATTAATGAAATAAAATTAATAGATGGCGCCTCAAGGATTCTTAAGATCTGCGGGTATTAATTAGAATTATTTGTAATAATTCTTCTTCGATTTTTACCATTAACAATTAGTTTGGATCTTTCATAAACATCCTTAATATCTATTATCTCAGACGCATAGTCGACATCTTTTACATCTAATAAATCAAAGATCATATCCCAAGCCCTACTTCTTCTCTCATGACTACAAAAGGCAGAGTCGATACCAATTAGCCGAACACCACGCAGAATAAATGGTGCAAGATTTGTAACTAGGTTCAGGCCCAAGACTTGACCGCATACAGAAATTACCCCTGATCTATTGGTCTCAGTAATAATATTTTCAAGTACCTTACCCCCTACCACATCTATCGCCGCAGCCCATCTTTCTTTTGATAGCATTCTTGGATTTCCTAAAAAATCATCTGTATCAAGCACCTCAATATTACCAAAAGATTTTAAATAATCCCTGTTATATTCGGGGCGTGATGTCAAGGCGACTACATCATAACCAAGCTTTAAAAGTAACTTGGTTGCAATACCACCTACAGCACCTGAGCTGCCAGTTACCAAGACTTTACCTGCGTCTGGTTTAATACTGTTTTCATTCAATGCCAAAACGGCTAACATTGCAGTAAGCCCTGCTGTGCCAAGACCCATAATATAAGAATGCGTGTATTTATTTGGTACTTTTATTAGCATATCGGCATCTGTTGATGCGTGAGATGATAGCCCACCATTTTGAAGCTCACCAAGGCCCCATCCAGTTGTGAACACCCGATCTCCCTCACTAAACTTCTTATTTTTTGACTGAATTACCACACCGCTTAAATCAATACCAGGAATTAATGGAAATTTTCTTATAATTGGGGCGGATCCAGTTAAAGCGAGGGCATCTTTATAATTCAGTGCAGAATTTTTAACCTGAATAATTACTTCGCCACTTAAATATTTATTACTTTCAAGCTCAAGATAACTTGAGCATGTTTTATTATTTTTCTTGGTAATTAACCATGCGTTGAATTTTTTTTGCATTTAAGTATGTTATAGCTAAAATAAAAATAAAATTTATACCTTATTATTATATTATAAATTAATTAAATTAAGTAATTTAAAATGAAATTATTAGCAGACAGACAAATAATTGAGCTATCAGGCGAAGATCGTATAATTTTTCTTCAAAATTTAATAACAAACGACTTGATAGATATCAGTGAAAAAAAGATATCTCATACTTTTATTTTAAACCATCTAGGTAAAATTATTTTTGAGTTTTACATACATTATACCTCAGAATGTCTACTCCTTGATTGTAACTATGCTTCAGCAGATGAACTAATCAAAAAATTGACGATGTATAAACTTAGAAGTAAAATTGTTCTAAGATTTAGAGAGGATTTAAGTGTTTATTGGGAAGAATCAAAGATAATTTTTCCAAAAGATCCAAGAAATAAAAGTATTGGTTCCAGAAAAATTAATATTAGAAAGTCAATTAGAAGTCAAAATGATGTATCCTATTATGATCATTTTAGGATAAAACTTGGTATTGCTGAAATCAATAAAGATTTTCTTCCATCAGATATATTTGCGCATGAATTAAATGATTATGTTAATTCTATTTCTTATACCAAAGGTTGTTATCCTGGACAAGAAATTGTCTCAAGAATTTACCATAAAAAAGCTACCTCAAAGAAAATTTTTTACCCATTTAATTGTATTCATTTACCTAGAAAAATGGGTACTAAATTATTTTATCAAGACAAGGAGATTGGTTTTTTTGGTTCAAATTCAGATAAGTTAACTTTGGCCTTTGTAAATAAAAATTTCGCAAATCTAAATTTCTATATTGATGACTCCAACCTTGTCAAAAAAGAATTATTGAATAAATGAAGATACATAATACTCCTCTTAACAGTGCTTTAAAGGTTATTAAAAAAGAGCAAATAAAAAGAATAATATCCATCTATTCCCCTAATAATTCTTTTCCATTATTTCCTGAAGTGAAGGCTATGAATATTCTTAGATTATGTTTTAATGATATTGATCACTCACGAGATAATCTGAAACCCGTATCTCAGAGAGATATTCGTAAAATATTAAAGTTTGCCATGGGCAGTCACCAAAACACTGATATATTAATACATTGCTATGCAGGAGTATCTAGATCAATTGCAATCAGTATAATTATATATTTTATGCATAACAGGAATATAAGGCCATCCGACCTTTATAGCTTGATAATGGAGAAAGCACCATTTGCAAATCCAAATAAGTTAGTTTTAAAACAAGCAGGACGTGTTCTTAAAGAAGAACAATTTTTTCAAGAACTAGTAAAAAACTTTACCCAAAAAAAAAGAACTTTTGGATCAGTCGCATTTTATCTAAATTTTTAATCTTTTTTAGATTAACAAATATTTTATTTTATATTATTATATTGCAATTGTATTATGCTTTTATGGTATTATATAAAATATAAATAAACACAAATAATGTAATTTTAAGTACATCAAAAAGATGAAAATTTCAGATTATAGAGTTATCACTGAATTACCAAATCTTGATTATACTCCGCAAATAGCTAAAGAGATGGAGCCTTACTATGAAAAGGTCAAAACAGTAATACCGAAAATTGAATGGCCTTACCATGCTCCATATGTGAAAGCTATCAATAAATTAAAGAAAGAACGAAATGCTGTATGTCTTGTACATAACTATATGACACCAGAAATATATCATTGCGTAGCTGATTTTGTTGGTGATAGCCTTGCATTATCAAAGGAGGCCGCGAGAACTGATGCGGATATAATCATCCAATGCGGTGTTCATTTTATGGCTGAAACATCAAAAATATTAAATCCAGATAAAATTGTTTTAACTCCGGACATGGAAGCCGGATGTTCACTTGCTGAATCTATTACAGGGCAAGATGTAAGAAATCTGAAGAAGAAATATCCGGGGGTTCCAGTTGTAACTTATGTGAATACCTCAGCAGATGTAAAAGCTGAATCTGATATTTGCTGCACATCTGGAAATGCAAAGCGAATTGTAGAGTCATTAGGTGTTGGAAAAGTAATATTCATACCCGATAAGTACCTTGCTCAAAATATTGCAAAAGAAACAGATGTTGAAATAATATGGTGGGATAATGGTTGCTGCGAGGTACATGAGTTATTCACTCCTGAGGACTTAATTGAAGCAAGAGAGAGTGAAGAAAATTTGAAGATTATTGCACATCCGGAGTGCCCTCCTAATGTTGTTGCAGAAGCAGACTTTTCAGGATCAACTGCGAGAATGATAGAATGGGTAACTGAAAAGAAACCAGAAAAAGTTATGATGGTAACGGAGTGTTCAATGAGTGATAATATCGCAGCGGAAAATCCTGAAACAAAATTCATAAGACCATGTAATATGTGCCCTCATATGAAAAAAATTACTCTTTCAAAAATTCTAAATAATCTTTTATATCTAAACAACGAAGTTATAATTGATGCAGAAATATCAAAGAGAGCTTATAGTGCCGTTGATAGAATGATCAAACTAGATATATCATAAGGTATATTTATTTTGAAAAATCCTGATAATAAAATTGTTATAATTGGCGCTGGGCTTGCTGGTTTATTTACAGCGATTAAATTGGCACCACTTCATGTAGAATTGATAACCTCAAAAAGTTTAGGATCGGGGACATCAAGTCAATGGGCCCAGGCAGGAATAGCTGCTGCAATGGGAAAAGATGACTCTACTATTTCACATCTCAAAGATACAATAACAGTAGGAGGTGGCATCGTTGATGAGAAAATTGCAGAATTAGTCATAAAGAATGGTCCAGATAGAGTAAGAGACTTAATAACTCTTGGCGTAACTTTTGATAAAAATGATCAAAATGAATTAATTCTTAGAAAAGAAGCTGCTCATCAACATAACAGAATAGTGTCGGTCAGAGGTGATATGACTGGTAAAGAAATCATGGAAACGCTGACGTCAGTTGTTAAAAAATCCAAACATATAAATGTAATTGAAGGATATAACGCTATTGAGCTCCATCAAAGTAATAATAAAATTTTTGGAGTAACTATTCAAAATGATAATAACCAAAAGTTTCTTGAGACAAGCTGTATTGTGCTTGCTACAGGAGGTGTCGGACAATTATTTAAAGTAACAACAAATTCACAAGAAGCTCTAGGGGATGGAGTGGGAATGGCTGCAAGATGCGGAGCGGTATTGTCTGATATGGAATTTGTTCAATTCCATCCAACTGCTTTTGATATTGGCCTTGATCCAGCTCCACTTGCTACCGAGGCACTTCGTGGTGAGGGAGCAAAAATCATAAACAATAATGATGATAGATTTACTTTTAAGTATCATGAAGCTGGCGAACTTGCGCCTCGTGATATTGTTTCGAGAGCAATATTTAATGAGCAGAAGAATGGAAACAAGGTTTACCTAGATTGTCGAGGAAATCTTGGAAGTAAAATGAAAGATGACTTTCCAACAGTATATGATTTATGTATCAAGAATAACATCAATCCAGTTACTGATCCAATTCCAATCTCACCTGCCGCACATTATCATATGGGTGGCATCTCATGCGATGAATATGGTAAGAGTAGTGTTGAAGGGTTATATGTTTGTGGCGAAAATGCTTGTAGTGGAATACATGGTGCTAATAGATTAGCATCAAACTCACTTCTCGAAGCTATCGTATTTGCTGACATAATATCATGTCATATTAAAGCTGATTCAATTAATTCTGAAATAGTCAATAATAATTATACTCCTCCGAGTGTTAAAAAATTAGATTTATCCGATTTAAATAAACTTAGAGATATAATGACAAAATATGTTGGAGTTGAAAGAGAACAAAAAGGCTTAGAAGAAGCATACAGACTAGTAAAAGAAATTTATTTAAAATATAATAGAGATGGATATAAAAATAATACTCTTATAACAGCCTTACTAATTATCAAATCTGCAATAAATAGGACTGAACATAGAGGAAGTCATTATAGAATTGATTATCCAAATAAGAACGATAAATTAACTAAAAGAAGTCGAATAAAATTTGAAGAATTAGAACTATGAATGATCATCTTGAAATTCCATCTTATACACTAAGTAATATAGTTAATAACGCCATTCAAGAAGATTTAGGATCTTTTGGTGATCTGACAAGCCAATCATTAGAAAATAACACTAACGAAATTACGGCCATAATAACCTCAAATAAAGAAGGTGTTCTGTCAGGACTTAATTGTGCCAAAATGACTTTTAATAAAATTGATGAAAAAATAAATTTTGCTCCAAAGCTAGATGATGGTGACTCACTGAAAATTAACTCGGTAATTGCATCAGTTACAGGTAGCGCTTTATCAATTCTCTCTGCTGAAAGAACTGCACTAAACTTTTTAGGCCACATGTCAGGGATTGCATCACAGACAAGAAATTTTACTAAATTAATATCCCATACCAAAGCAAAAATTTTATCTACGAGAAAAACAACCCCTGGATTAAGGGTTATAGAAAAATATGCTGTTCAATGTGGTGGTGGTTTTAACCACCGTTTTGGTCTTGATTATGGTATTCTAATAAAAGATAACCACATAAAAGTTGCTAATGGAATATTAAATGCTATTCAAGGTACTGAAAAGAATATCCCGCACTTATCTAATATAGAAGTTGAAGTAGATACAATTGAGCAGTTCAGAGAGTGTCAGGAACTTGGAGTTAAATATATTCTTCTAGATAACATGAGTGCTGATCAAATAAAAGAGTGTATGAAGTATAATAAAAATAATTCAATAATCGAAGCATCAGGTGGTATCAATTTAAAAAATATAAAAGCTATTGCAGAAACAGGTATTGAATATATATCAATCGGGAGACTGACACACTCTTCCGATTCCCTCGATGTAAGTATGCATATTGAATAGTAATTTGAATTTATTTCTTTTTGATCTCAGCTTGGGCTGCCGCCAAGCGAGCTATTGGAACACGATATGGAGAGCAGGAAACATAGTCTAAATTTTTGCTAGCGCAAAAATCAATTGAATTCGGATCTCCACCATGCTCACCGCAGATACCCAGTTTAATTTTTCTATTTATAGATCTTCCTCTTGTTGCTGATATTTCGATTAACTCTCCTACGCCCTCCACATCTATTGAAACAAATGGGTCTTTTTCAAGTATATTCTTATCTACGTATTCTTGTAAGAATTTTGATGCATCATCTCGACTTATACCAAATGTAGTTTGGGTTAAATCATTAGTTCCAAAGGAGAAAAAATCTGCGATTTCTGCAATTTCAGCTGATCTGAGTGCGGCTCTCGGCAACTCAATCATAGTTCCAACTGTATAATTTAATTTTATTCCTGACTTCTTTGAAATTTCGATTGCTACGAGATCAATTACATCTTTAATTATCTGAAGCTCAGATTTTGAAGTTATTAATGGTACCATTATCTCTGGTGTAACAATTTGATTAAATTCTTGTTTCATCTGAACACTTGCTTCAAAGATTGCCCTTGCCTGCATTTCCGGTATTTCTGGATAAGTGATTCCAAGTCTACAACCCCTATGACCAAGCATTGGGTTAGACTCAATTAATTCTGATACCCGCTGCTTTAAATCATCAACTTTAATATTTAGGGAGCCGGCAACCTCTGCAAAGTCTTCCTCAGCATGTGGCAGGAACTCATGTAATGGAGGGTCTAATAACCTTATTGTTACTGGAAGGTCTCCCATAACTTTGAATAAGTCAACAAAATCATTCTTTTGCATCGGAAGTAATTTTAATAAGGCAAATCTTCTTGCTTCTTCATCTTTTGCAAGGATCATTTCTCTTACTGAGTTAATCCTTCCTTCTTCAAAAAACATATGCTCTGTACGGCATAGACCAATACCTTCAGCACCAAAATTCTTTGCTACCGTAGCATCTAATTTGGTTTCAGCATTAGCTCTGATCTTTAATTTTCTTATTTGATCTGCCCATTTCATCACTTTCTGAAAGTCACCAGATAAATCCGGTTCTTTCATCTTTACATTCCCACTAATTATATTACCTGAAGTACCATCAATTGTAATAATATCCCCGGCTTTATATACCTTATCATTGACAAAAACGGACCCTGAATCATAATCAATTCTTAGAGAACCAGCTCCAGAAATACAGGGTCTTCCCATTCCCCTTGCTACAACTGCTGCATGACTTGTCATCCCACCTCGGGTTGTAAGAATACCCTGAGCAGCATGCATTCCATGAATATCTTCAGGGCTTGTTTCAATTCTAGTTAATATAACTTTTTCCCCTTCATTTGACGCTTTCTCGGCATCGTCCGCACTAAACACAATTTTTCCAGAAGCAGCACCCGGTGATGCCGGCAAGCCTTTTGCTATAATTTCAATTTCTGTTTCTTGATCAATTGTTGGATGCAATAGCTGGTCTAAGCTAGCAGGATTAATACGTGATATTGCAACTTGCTTTGTAATATAACCCTCTTCGTGCATATCAACAGCTATTTTTATTGCAGCATGTGATGTCCGTTTACCTGACCGTGTTTGTAGTATCCACAATTTTCCTTGTTGAATAGTAAATTCTATATCTTGCATATCAAGATAATGAGATTCTAATTTATTCGCTAAATCAATGAGATTTTCATATATTTTTGGCATTAACTTCTCAAGAGAAATATCATCAGAATTAGCATCTAATCTTGCCTCTTCTGTTATATTTTGAGGAGTTCTTATACCTGCAACGACATCTTCCCCTTGAGCATTTACAAGGAATTCGCCGTAGAATCTTCTATCACCATTAGATGGATTTCTTGTAAACGCAACTCCTGTAGCGCTATTATCGTCAAGATTTCCAAAAACCATAGCTTGTATATTCACAGCTGTTCCCCAATGGTCTGGAATATCATTAAGCCTTCTGTAAGTGACAGCTCTATTATTCTGCCAAGATAGGAAAACAGCTGAGATTGAACCCCATAATTGCTCATTTACATCTTGAGGGAATTCATTCCCTGTAATGTTTGAAACCTCTTTCTTATATAAATCAACAATATTTTTCCAATCATTACCCATGAGATCTGTATCTAAAATATAATCATTTTCTAATTTGTAGTCTTCAAGTATATCCTCAAAATAATGATGTTCTATATTTAATACTACGTCAGAATACATCTGTATAAATCTTCTATATGAGTCGAATGCAAAACGATCATCTCCTGATTTTTTAGCTAATCCAACAACAGTACTATCGTTCAAACCTAAATTTAAAACAGTATCTAACATCCCAGGCATGGAAGACCTTGCTCCTGATCTTACAGATACAAGTAATGGATTCTGATTTGAACCAAACTGATTTTTAACTAATTCTTCAATTTGATTGATAGCTCTTGAAACCTGATCATAGAGATCTTCTGGGAATTTTTTATCATTTTTGTAAAACTGATTACATACATCTGTTGTAATAGTAAAACCTGGTGGTACTGGTAATCCTAATTTTGACATTTCTGCCAAATTAGCTCCCTTCCCACCTAATAGGTCTAGCATCTTTGCTTCCCCATCAGTTTGCTCTTTGCTAAAAATGTAAACCCATTTGTTCATATTAAATCCTAGATAATTCTCTATATCTCAATTGATTTTATGTCAAATAAATCACTTGTAAGATTTATTATTGCATACAGTAAATGCATTCTATTGTTTTTTAAATCATTATTTTCATCGTTCACAATAATGTTATCAAAGAAATCATTTATGAGATTTGATAATTTACAATTCATGTATAGGTATTCTTCCAACTGTTTGATATTATTTTTATCAATTACTTGTTTTCTAAGTTCCAATATCAATTTATATAAATTTTTTTCAACTTTTTTTGTTAATAAATCTTCGGATATTTTTATATGATCTCTATCTAGCTTAATTTTATTATCTATTGGCTCTAAGATATTATTCACTCTTTTTATAGATTTTAAGAAAATTTCTCCATTTTTATCCTTTCTAAAATGATCTAAAAGTACCAATTTACGGTAAATTAATGAAAGATTGCAAGACTCCTCAAGTTTCATTATTGACTCATAGAGATTAATATCCATTCCCTTGTATTGCAGATAACTCTTCATCCGATCATTGAAAAAACTTATTAAGTCACTCGATATTATTTCCTTATCTTTACTTTGACAAATATTAGATTTCTTAAATATATTGTGTATTAGATTATCAAGCTCTATATCTAATTCATTCTCAATAATATTTCTTACTATTCCATTTCCAGCCCTTCTTAATGCAAAAGGATCTTTTGAACCAGTTGGTTTTTCTCCTATGGACCAGAAGCAGATAAGACTATCAAGTTTATCAGCAATTGAGAGAATATAGGATATCGGCTCATCCGGAGTTGGGTCTTTGGGCGAATTTGGTAAATAATGATCTTTGATCGAGTTACATATATCTAATTCATAACCTTGTTGAACTGCATAATAATGACCCATTACCCCTTGTAGCTCAGGAAACTCAACAACCATTTCAGATAACAAATCATTTTTTATTAATTTAGCAGCGATTGGAAGTTTAATTTTATCAATTTCTAAATAACTAGCTATATCTTTTGCAATTTCTTCAATCCTCTCCACTTTCTCAAACAAGCTTCCGAGTTTTTGGTGGTATGTAACTCTTTTTAAAAGGTGATAATTATCTGCAAGTGGGTGAGATAGATCTTTCTCCCAAAAAAATTTAGCATCGTGTAATCTCGCAGATAAGACTCGCTGATTCCCTAATATTATAGAAGCACCTTGATCTTTAGAATATATATTTGCAATAAGTATAAATTTATTTGTTATTTTATTTGACTTACCATCTAATACTGAGAAATACTTCTGATGGCTTCTCATTGAAGTTTGCAAAACCTCCGGTGGTAATGAGAGAAACTCTTGGTTAAAGTCTGCTAATAAAACTACCGGCCACTCAACTAGGCCTGAAACTTCGTCTAATAGTGATGCATCCTCAATCACCTTAATATTATATTTTTTTTCAATTTGATTTATTTGGGATACTATCAAATCTTTTCTTTTGGAGTCTTCAAGAATTACAAAATTATCCTCCAAGTCTGAGAAATAATTCGATATATTTTTAATAAAAATTTTATCATTTTTCATAAATCTATGCCCATAAGTAAAGTTTTGGGCAGCAATGTCGCCAATCTTTATATCCAATGTATCAATCTTTATTCCATCTATCATTATTGCGAGAATATTTCTGATTGGTCTAACCCACTTTAAATTACCATCTCCCCATCTCATTGATTTTGGCCACGAAAACTTGGACACAATCTCTATAACTATTTCAGATAATATTTCATTAGTTAACTTGGGAGGTATCTTACTTATAAATTGATACCTATCACCCTTCTTATCTGGAATAACATTACACATATCTAAGCTTCTAATGTTATTAGATTTTAAAAAACCTGAAATGGCTTTTTCAGGTGAGTCAACTCTAGGACCCAATATTACAGAGTTAACCTCATTACTTTGGACAGCAATATTATAAATAATAATTGAAAGTCTTCTTGAAGAGAAAAATACTTTTAAATCTTCATATTGAACGCCACAAAAATTAATTTTCTCTTCAAATTGTTTTACTAAAAAAATCGATGCCTGCTTTTGCATTCTTGATGGAATTTCTTCTGATAAAAGTTCTAAAATGAAATTAGCCATTTTTATATGTAATCCTAGTACTCAAATTAACTTCTTGTTGAAATCCATGCATCAGCTGATAGTTTTGCAAGTGCTCTTACCCTTAGAATATATGATTGCCTCTCAGTCACGGATATTGCTCCCCTGGCATCTAGTAAATTAAATAAATGAGATGCTTTTATGCACTGATCATATGCAGGCAGTGCGAGTCGCTGATTGGCTAGAGAAACACACTCTTCTTCAATCTTACTAAACTGTTCAGTTATCATTTGAGTATTTGCATAATTAAAATTATATTCAGAAAACTCTTTTTCTGCTTTTCTAAAGATATCTCCATATGTAACTTTTTTTTGACCTTCTAGACCATTATAATTTAAATCATAAACATTATCTATTCCTTGAACATACATCGCTAACCTCTCGAGCCCATATGTCAGTTCACCAGTTACTGGCCTACAATCATGACCACAAACCTGTTGAAAATACGTAAACTGTGAGACTTCCATACCATCACACCAAACCTCCCATCCCAAACCCCAAGCACCAAGGGTTGGACTCTCCCAATCATCCTCAACAAATCTAATATCATGCTTTTGTTTATCGATGCCGATATATTCGAGACTATCCAAATATAAATCTTGAATATTCTCAGGTGATGGCTTTAAAACTACTTGAAATTGATAGTAGTGCTGTAATCTATTTGGATTTTCACCGAATCTCCCGTCACTAGGTCTTCTTGAGGGCTGAACGTATGCAGCAAACCATTCATCTTCCCCTAAAGCCCGAAGTATTGTTCCCGGATGAAATGTCCCGGCACCGACTTCCATATCATAAGGTTGTAATATAACACATCCTTTCGCAGACCAATAATCTTGTAACATAAGTATAAGATCCTGAAATGATTTGGTGGGTTCTTTTTTTTTATAAATTTGTTTAGCCATATCGGTAGCTATTTCCGTTAATTAAACTAATATTATCTATATAAGAAATATTCTCAATGCCATACTACTTTTTTAGTATTTCCCTATATTTGATAAAAATAATTTGTTTTAGTAATATCAATTCGAGCTCTTCCCCGCAGAACATTTTCAACATCATCAGAGTACTTACCCAAATCAGTATGAAGAATAATAGAATTTAGAATTCTAGTATTAGATTTTGAACCCATTTTGAAATTAATAATAATCCTATCTGTTTCTTTTTTATTATTTGCAACTAATGGAAGTATGATTAGACTCCCATATCTAGTTAACTTTCTTATGATGATATCTAAATTAGATACTTTATTGATGATTGTTATTGTACCTTTTTGTTTAATCAATCTTAGTGAAATATCCAACCACGAATCCATTAAATTATAGTCAAAAGATTTCGCAACTTTATTATGATCTGAAGTGGGTAAAATAATTTTCTTGGCATCATAATATGGTGGGTTCATAAATATATGATCAAAAGATTTAATTAGTTTATTTTTAAAACAAAAAGATAAATTTTTTTTTGTAATATCTTCGTTAAGCATTTCAATATTTTTAGATAATTTATTTAAGATGACATTCCGTTTTGCAATATTTAGATTTATTGGATCAATATCTATAGCAATTATTTTTAAATCTGCTATCTGCTTTGCTAATGCAATTGTCCCAGTTCCATTACCTGTCCCAATCTCTAATATTGCCTCACCAGGATTAGCTGGAATGGATGCAGCAAGAAGAATAGTATCAGATCCTGATCTTCCACCATCTAATAATTGCTCAATCGTAATAGACCCATTTAGAAACTTATCATGGGTTGTTTGATATACTTTTTCTTTTTCTTTTTTCATTAAATCATTAGATTAAATATGTTTATTTATATAAAAAAACAATTTATAAATTATGTAAATAATAAAAGCAAAAAATATGATACCTGAAAAAATAACTAGTATAGATAAACTCATAAATATTACTTCAAAAGATATGGGCCGAGTGAATGATTTAATAATTCAGAGAACTCTGTCTGATACAGAAATAATACCTAAAATATCTCAGTACCTAATTTCATCAGGAGGGAAAAGGTTACGCCCAATGCTTACAATATCAGCAAGTCAGATATGTGAGTGTAAAAATGATCATCATATTTCCTTAGCAGCAAGTGTCGAGTTTATGCATACAGCTACTTTGCTACACGATGATGTTGTTGATGATAGTAGTATGCGAAGAGGAAAAATTAGTGCAAGAATGTTATGGGGGAATGAAGCCAGTGTTTTGGTTGGTGATTATCTGTTGGGTGAAGCGTTCAAAATGATGGTAGATGCAAAATCACTCGAATCATTAGAGGTATTATCTAGTGCTGCATCCATAATTGCCGAAGGCGAAGTGATGCAATTAGTTTATTCTAATAATATAAATATATCTGAAGAACAATATTTCAAAATTATAAATAATAAAACAGCCAAATTATTTAGCGCAGCATCAGAAGTCGGTGCAATTATATCTGATAGCTCAACTGATTTTAGAAATTCATTGAGAGACTATGGCCAATTCCTTGGAATAGCCTTTCAATTATCTGATGATGCTCTCGACTATAGTTCAACTAATGATGCACTTGGTAAGGATATCGGAGATGATTTTTATGAGGGGAAGATAACCTTTCCAATAATTGCAGCATATAGGAAATCCTCAGCCATTGAGAAAAAGGTATGGGAAGAGTTACATAATAAAGTGGATAAAGATCACGATGATTTTAATACTGTTTTGGAGTTACTCGGAAGTAAAAATGCAATAAATATCACCTTAGATGAAGCAAAGAAATATGGGCAAAAGGCAATAGATGCTCTTCAAGTATTCCCAAAATCAGATATAAGAGACGCCCTAATTGAAGGAGCACATTTTTCATATAGCCGCAAAAGCTAAGATATTAAATTAACCATCTTGATCCAGTATTTGGGAAATTTTTTTTTCAATTCAAATTCATTTATTCTAGCATTATCCTCATCTTGATAGACTCCGAAGCATGTTGGGCCACTACCTGTCATCCTTGCAAGATAGCATTTATTTGTTTGCGCTATTGTATCAATAATATGTTTTACATTTTTAGACTGAGATATAACAACATCTTGTAAGTCATTTTTTCCGTATTTTATCATATCTTCAAATGGCATATTTTGAGGATTAATATTTTTTACAGATGCTCTGTGATCATATTTTTTATATATATATTTTGTAGAAATAGAAAACATAGGATTAACAAGTACTAAATAAAATTTTTTATTAATTTTTGCCTCAGTAATATGCTCTCCAATTCCATTAATAAGTGCGGGTCTATTATAGAAACAAACTGGAATATCGGCACCAATTTCAAATCCTATTTCCTGAAGATCCATTTGAGTTAAATTTAAATCATTATCCTCTATTAAATATTTCAAAAATATAGCAGCATCTGCAGACCCTCCTCCTAGCCCTGCTGAAATTGGAATATTTTTTTTAATTTCTATTCTATAATTATATATTTTAGGATAGATAAATTTTAGATATTGATGTAATCTGGTAAGGCTATTATTTTGTTGTGAAATTTGCTCTTCGAAATCACTTATAAAACTTACATTCAACTTATCGGAGCGAGTAATATGTATTTCATCATGTAAATCTACGAAAGCTACTAAACTTCTTATTTGATGATAGCCATCTTCTCTTTTTCGCAGAACATCTAATGTGAAGTTTATTTTTGCACTTGCTCGAAATACTCTGGGAGAAATCATTTTATTAATTGGTTAATTTACATATTAGAATAGTTTGGTCCCCCTCCACCTTCAGGAGCTTTCCAAATGATGTTTTGGTTTGGATCTTTAATATCACATGTTTTACAGTGAACACAATTTTGGGCATTAATTTGGTAGCTTATTACTCCGTCTTGATTTATCCACTCATATACACCAGCTGGGCAGTAATGCTGTGATGGTCCACCAAAATTTTCGTATTCACTTGATAATTGGAGATTTGTATCTGTAACATTAAGATGGACAGGTTGATCTTCTTCATGGTTTGTTGATGATAAATACACAGAAGAAAGCTTATCAAAAGAGAAAACACCATCTGGTTTTGGGTATTCAATGATTTTCACTTGATCTATATTTTTTAGGGTTTGATAGTCAGAATTTTTATGCGAGAGAGTAAAAGGAAGCCCAATCCCAATATCTCTCATCCACATATCAATTCCTCCAAGCATGATACCTATTACTGTTCCAAATCTTGACCATAGAGGCTTTACGTTTCTGACCTTTGCTAATTCTTTTGATATTGAACTTTTAAAGTATTCTTTCTGATACCCAAAAACTTCTTCATTTGTTGTGTTGGATATAAACTTTTTCATAATTTCATCTGCGGCAATCATACCACTAAGAATCGCATTATGGGATCCTTTTATTCTTGGCACATTGACAAGTCCTGCTGAGCATCCAACTAAGAGCCCACCTGGAAACGTAAGTTTTGGTACTGATTGATATCCACCTTCACTAATAACTCTGGCCCCATAGGATAACCTTTTACCATTAGTTAAATAGTCCTTCATAAGAGGATGCGTTTTAAATTTTTGAAATTCGTTGAATGGTGATAGCGTGGGGTTTGAATAGTTAAGATGAACAACAAAACCAACGGATACTAAATTCTTATCAAAATGATACATGAATGAACCACCACCTGTTTTGTTGTCTAGAGGCCATCCCATAGTATGCTGAACGAGTCCAGGCTTATGATTTTCAGGTGGTATTTCCCATAGTTCTTTTATTCCGAGTCCATATTTTTGGTGATCGGAATCTGAGTCTAAATTATACTTTGCAATAACCTCTTTAGCCAACTGGCCACGTGCACCCTCAGCAAATATTGTATACTTTGCCCTTATTTCCATGCCCTGCATAAATGATTCTTTAGTATTCCCATCTTTTGAAATACCAAAATCACCTGTAATAACACCTTTTACAACATCTTCCTCAAAAATTAACTTAGATGCTGGGAAACCAGGATATATATCAATACCTTTTGATTCTGCAATAGACGCCAACCATTTAACTACATTTGAAAGACTGGTAGCATAACAATTATGATTAGACATTAAACGAGGAAGTAAAAAGTTAGGAATTCTCATGCTCCCAGCTGGGCCTAAGACATAAAATCTATCATCTGTAACTTGGCTCATTACAGGGGGGCTTAATTCTTTCCAGTTAGGCAAGAGCTGATCAAGCCCGATAGGGTCAACCACCGCTCCCGAGAGAATATGTGCTCCAACTTCAGAACCTTTTTCTAAAACTGTGATACTTATCTCTTTATTGGCAATCGTCGCCTGATCCTTTAACCTAATTGCCGTGGCCAAACCCGCAGGTCCGGCACCTATAATTACAACATCAACTTCTATTGAGTCTCTTTTCTGCACATCATTCATAATTATTTAAATATCACTTTCAAATTTTTACAATTATTATTAATATTTTTTATTTTATATATATATTATAAATATAGTATTGATAGTTGTAATTAAAAAGATAATTTGTATTTTTTTTGAAAGCCATCCAATGAAAAATCTTGAAAAAATATTTCTTCTAAACTGGTATAAGAGTGAAAATATTGATTTAATAATAAATAACGAAGGTTTTCTAAATAAAGAATCATCTGATATTAAAATACCGAGTTCTTTAGATAAAAATAATATACATGATCAAACAGAATTAAATAATATCACAAATATTAATGAATTATTGGAAGCTGTTGAGAGCCAACAAATTACTGATCTAAAGAATTACTCTTCAAATTCTTGTATATTTGAGGGTAGCAAAAGACCAGATATATTAATTGTAAATGATTATCCTAGTGAAGAGGAAGAAAAAAGTAAAAAAATTTTTACAAATCAATGTGAGATATTAATAAAAAATATGTTAAATGCGATCTCTGTTGATTTTGATAAAACCGCTAGAATTAATGTTTTCTTTTGGCGAACCCCTGATAACAGGAAACCCTTAGCAAAGGAAATAAATGATTGTAATCCATTCGTTAAAAAGATTATTGAATTATTATCGCCAAAATTTATAATAACACTAGGAGAATTGGCAACAAGCACTATTCTTGAAGAGTCTATCAATATTATCGACGTGAGGGGCAAAAGTTTTGATAATAAATATACAAATATCAAGATATACCCATTATTTCATCCAAGAATACTTATAAAACAACCAACTCTTAAGAGGCTAGCATGGGAAGACTTAAAAATAATAAAGGAAGATTTGTAAACCTTAAAATTGATAAATTAGGATATCATGAATAAAAGAATGAAGTTTATAAGCTTAAATATTGGTATAATAACAATTTCAGATACTAGGTCGGAAGAGAATGATAAATCTGGAAAGGTACTATATGATGCAATCATAGATAGTAAACATAATGTATTTAATAAAATTATTGTCCCAGATAACATTGATCAAATTCGTGAGTGTATAATTAGCTGGATTAAAACAAATAATGTGGACGTAATAATAAGTACTGGTGGAACGGGATTAACTGGTAAAGATATAACTCCTGAAGCAGTTGAACCATTACTTGAAAAAAAAATAGATGGATTTTCCTCACTTTTTCATCAAATTAGTTCAAAGAAAATTGGAACGTCAACAATTCAATCCAGAGCTTTAGCTGGTATCTGCAATAATGTTTTTATTTTTTGTATTCCCGGCTCACCAAGTGCATGCAGTGATGCATGGAATGAGATACTGAAATATCAGCTAGACATAAATCATAAACCCTGTAACCTTGTCGAGATAATGCCAAGGTTATCAGAAACTTGAAAAATTCTTATGACAAGCCATCGCTAATATTTGAAGAAAAATTTTTTAGAAAAGGATATAGAAGAATCGCTGGTATTGATGAGGCTGGCCGAGGACCTATCGCAGGTCCAGTTGTTGCAGCTTCTGTTATATTAGATCAAAATAATATACCCAAAGGTATAAATGACTCAAAAAAACTTTCTCCTGCATCTCGCGAAATAATTTTTCATCAAATTATGCTCACTGCAATTGTTGGGATAGGTATTGGTGATGTAGAAAAAATTGACTCTATAAATATTCTAAATGCCACAAAATATGCGATGAACTTATCTGTTGAAAGATTAGATGATAAACCTGACCTCCTTTTAATTGATGGAAACTTTACAATCAACAATAACACACAAAATATTCCGATAATTAGTGGGGATACGAAATCCTTATCAATTGCAGCCGCATCAATTATTGCAAAAGTTACAAGAGATAATTTAATGAATAAATTTTCTCATATTTTCACAAAATATAAGTTTGCTAAAAATAATGGGTACCCAACCAAAGATCATTTAAACATTGTCAATAATTTCGGAATTTGCTCGTTACATAGGAAAAGCTTCAAACCCATAAATAAGATTATAAATAAAAATAATTTATAAAATAATAACCTTTTTAGTATCAAATTAAATTTAGTTTGAAATATATGGCTTTGATCTGATGCTGAAAAAAAATATTAATGAATTATCACTGGCACAAGTTAATAAGGTAATAAATGGCGACTGTATTCAGGAAATGAAAACCCTTCCTGATAATTCTATTGATCTTATATTTGCTGATCCACCATATAATCTTCAACTGAATGAGACACTATATCGTCCTGATTATACTGCAGTTGATGCTGTTACCGATGATTGGGATAAATTCAAAAACTTTCAATGTTACGATGATTTTACTAATAAATGGCTCAAGGAGTGCAAAAGATTACTAAAACCTAATGGTTGTTTGTGGGTTGTGGGAAGCTACCATAATATTTATCGTATGGGAAATATTATACAAAATTTGGATTTCTGGATTCTAAATGATATTATTTGGGCAAAAACCAATCCGATGCCAAATTTTAGAGGTAGACGTTTTACAAATGCTCATGAAACACTCATTTGGGCTACAAAAACCAAAACATCCCGATATAGATTTAACTACGACGCTATGAAATCCCTAAATGGTGAAATGCAAATGAGATCTGATTGGAATATTCCAATATGTAATGGTAAAGAGAGATTAAAAGATGAAAATGGAGTTAAATTACATCCCACTCAAAAGCCAGAGGCACTTCTACATAGAATTATATTATCCTCGACAGATCCACAGGCAATAATACTTGATCCATTTTTAGGAAGTGGAACATCGGCTGTGGTGGCGAAGAGGTTAGGCAGAAGATGGATAGGAATTGAGAGCGAAAAAAAATATATATCTGCGGCAAAAAAACGAATAGATAATATTAACTCGCCAAACTCAATTGCCATTGACATAAAATCAACAAAACGTGACCAAATTAGGGTTCCTTTTGGTATATTAGTTGAGAGGGGACTAATTCAAATTGGAGAAAAACTCTACTGCTCAAAACAAAAAAATATAGCAATTGTAAAAGCTGATGGATCAATCCAATCTTGTGATATTGTTGGATCAATTCATAAAATTGGAGCCCATCATCAAGGAACAGAGAGTTGCAATGGCTGGACATATTGGCACATTATAAAAGATAATAATTTATTACCAATTGACACCCTTCGTGAGGAAATTAGATCTGGTCTAAATTCTTTAAGTTAGTATCCTAGATAAGGAAATACTTTTTTCATTAGGCTTGAAAAACCCATTTTATTTAATTCATCTGGGAATACCCACTTTCCACCGAAAGTAATGGAGCTATCTAGAAACTCTGAATTATATTTAGTTACATTAATTATTTTTAATTCGAGTTTAAAATGAGAAAACTGGTGATTTATAGATGCGATCTCATGATATGCCCCATAATTTTTACGAGATGATTTTATTAAGCCTTGAATTTGGATTTCCTCTTGCCACTCACTCGTTGGAAATTGATATGTATTTGCAAGGACACCCTTCGAACTTCTCTTAGTAATCATATAGCTTCCGTTCGACTTTTTAATTAAAAAAACATATCCATATTTAATCGGAATTTTCTTTTGTTTTTTCACTTTCGAATAATCAAAAAACTTATTTGAAAAAGCAACGCATCCATCGTTTAATGGGCATTCTTTGCAATGAACCTCCCTTGGCTTACAAAATTTTGATCCAAGATCCATTAACCCTTGAATGACTTCCCTCGGACTATCGTGGGAAGTGAGTTCAAAAATTATATCTTGAACATTCTTTTTATTTTTAGTTGGATCGTCATACTTTAATGAAAAATATCGTGTTATAACTCTTTGAATATTTGTATCAACCGCTTGTGAGGGCATATCATATGCAATGGAAACAATAGCTGAAGATATATAATCACCAATGCCAGGTAGAGTTTTTAAAATATCCATACTATTTGGAACTTTCCCTTGATATTGTTCATTTATAATTTTGCATGTTTTTAGCAAATTTGTTCCTCTAGAATAGTATCCAAGACCAGACCACATTTCTAACACCTCATCTTCTGTTGCATCTGAAAAAATTTTTAAATCTGGCCATCTATCAATAAATCTATTGTAGTGATCGATAACTGAATTAACAGTTGTCTGTTGAAGCATAAATTCACTAACTAAAATATTATATGGGGTATTAGCATGGTTAAAATCTCTTCGCCATGGAAGATCCCTCTTATAAAGTTTATACCAGGAAATTAATGGGTATGTGATATCGTTTGAATTGTACATCTTAATATTTAATAATAATATATAAAATATACATAAGAAGTGGAATCGTAATGTCTAAACAAGATAATATTTACAATATACTCCTAAAAAAACATTCCAAATTACACATTAGCAATATTATAGAACCAATAATAAAACCATTTCAGGATAAATTTGGAAAAGATTTAAGTGAGTTATCTATATTTTGGGGCTCTATTGTCGGAGAGGATTATGCAAAAATCACCAGGCCTTTACGTATTTCTACTGAATATAAGTTAGTTAATGGGGGAAAAAAGTTGATAAGAAAACTACATATTGAAGTTTCCGGTTCAAATGCTTTAGAAATAAAATATAATCAGAATTTGATAATAAAAAATATTAACCAGATTTATGGTGTAAATTTTATTTCAGAACTATTGCTCAAACAAAACTATAAAACAATAAGACAGCATAAAAACTGTGATAATATTGAGAAAAAAAGGGACGTAAAACAAAAAATAAATCAAGATAAAAATATTGGAATCAAAAATAATCATTTAAAGTTTGCTCTATTAAAATTAGGCAAGCAAATAGAGGAGGGAAAATCAAATGCAAAATAAAAAAGTTATATATATTTTAACTGCAATAATATTTGTTGGATTTTTTTATTACACCACAAGCGATAAACAAGATGCTAAATCAATAGATGAACTAGTTATTAATAGTAATATTTTAGAATATTCAGATGGAACTTTCATAAACAATGTAGCATTAGAAGAAATATCTTTAGGTGATACTAATGCACCAGTTACTATTATTGAATATGCCTCGATGACCTGCTCGCATTGTGCTGAATTTCACAATACAACTTTTCAAAAAATTAAAAAAGACTATATAGAAACTGGAGAAGTACGATACATATTTCGAGAATTTCCAATAGATAAATTAGCTATGGCAACCTCAATGCTAGCTAGATGTGTTGATAAAAATGTATCACTTCCATTTATTGGGGTGCTTTTTAAAACAAGAGACCAATGGATTTCAGAAAATGCTCTATCAGAATTAAAAAATCTATCAAAACAAGCAGGTTTAAGTAATGAAGAATTTGATAAATGTCTAAATAATCAAACCTTGCTAGATGAACTAATATCGATAAAGGATCAAGCAATTACTGATTATAATATTAATTCTACACCGTCATTTGTTATAAATGGAAAAGTGATTACTGGAAATAAACCATATTCTACTTTTAAAAAAGAAATTGATAAAGTTTTGGAAAGTTATAGAGGAATTTAAGATTATAATATGGAATTAAAAAAAATAAAACTTCATGGATTTAAATCTTTTGACAAACTTACAGAGTTCGACATATTGCATGGACTAACAGGGATTGTTGGTCCAAATGGCTGTGGTAAATCAAATGTGCTGGATAGCTTACAATGGGTTATGGGAGAGACATCTTATAAAAATCTTAGAGGATCTGAAATGGATGATGTTATCTTTTCAGGAACTGATACATCGGCTTCAAGAAATTTTGCTGAAGTATCTGTTATTTTAAATAGCAAACAAAATGTATCCGTAAGCTCAAATAACGAAATAGGTGAATACGAGATAAAAAGAAGAATAGAGAGAAATTCTGGATCTAAGTATTACATAAATTCAATTGAGAAGAGGGCTAAAGATGTTCAGCTCTTTTTCGCAGATCATTCTTTAGGCCCCCATTCAGTTTCAATTGTTAAGCAGGGCCAAATAAATCAAATAATTGAATCAAAGCCAAATGAAAGAAGAAAAATATTAGAAGAAGCCGCTGGAATTAGTGGTCTTCATCATCGAAAACATGAAGCTCAACTCAGGCTTAATGCTACGAAAACAAATATAGATAGAATATCAGATATATTGAATGAAATTGGATCACAACTAACAAGCCTAAGAAAGCAATCAAATCAAGCAGAGAGATTTAAATCAATTGTAGCAAAGATCCGCCAGTATGAACGTGAGATTCTGCAATTAGACTGGTATGATGTGCAAACAAAAGAAACAACGTATACAAATGGCATATCAAATATTGAAGTTAAAATCAATAATAGCAAAGCTGAAATAAATAAGTCATCAGAAGAAGCCGAAGATATAATAGGAAAAATCGTACCAATAAAAGTTGATCTTCAAAATACTCAAGAAGAACTTCAACAAAAAAATGGAGATGAACTTAACCTAAAAAATGAGCTTCAATATACAGTTGAGAGAATTAAGAATAATAAAGCCCAAATTGATCAAATTAAATATGACCTGGAACGAGAGACTAAAAATACCTTAGATCAGGATGAACAGCTTAATTATTTAGTGGCAAAGAAAAATGAAATATCAAATAGTATTGATGAGATCCTAAAAGTTGAGAAAAATGTAATTGAGGCATCTACCCAGGCTACAAAAAATTATAAAAAGCTAGAAAGTGATTATAATAATTGTTTGTCCGAAATAGTACAAAAAAAACTGAAAGAGAAAATCTAGAAACTCTGATCCATAAAAATAATGCAGAGCTTAAAATCTGTGAGGATGAGAAAATTAGAATTTCCCAGGGCCTAAAAAATAGTGAAACAAGCAATACCTTGAATAAAGAAAAGTATATTCTGACCACTAGACACAAAAACTTGGATAATGAAATCAAAAAAATTTTAGATGATGTTGAGAAATGCCAAAGTATTATTGAAATACTATCCAAGGCGGAAAATCAAATTCAAAGTAAAAAAATAGATATCGAGATAAAAATTAAACAGCTGATAAATTCAAAAGATCAGACAGAAGAATTTATAAATACTGCCAGTAAGCAGAATACACTGATTGATAAAATACAAATAAAAAAAGGTTACGAAGAAAAAATTGCATATATTTTATCTGACCTCGAAAATTCAACTTTTAATAATAATGATAGCCAATATTGGATATCTCAAGATAATAAATTCCAAGAAAAATTTTCTAGTGGAATATACCCCTTAAATGAAATAGTTGAAGGTCCAAATGAATTAAATAATTATCTCAATTATACTGGATTTACAAATAACGAGAATATAGATGAAATAATATCTCTATTAAAGCCTGGTCAAGTGGTATTAACTTCTGCCGGCATTATAATTAGGTGGGATGGTTTAATAACAAAGCTAAAACCAGAAGATAAAAAGAAGAATATCTTATTAGCTAAAAAAGAATTATCAGAAAAAATAAAATCAATTAAAGAAAAAGAGATTGAAATTAACTCCATTCAATTCGATTATGAAGACAAAGTAAAAAGTCTAAAACAAGAGAGAATAAGGGAAATAAAACTCAGAAAGAAATGGCAGGAACTTGTCGAAGAAAAAAATATCATAGCTGAAAATAGCTATAATATTGAAAAACAAATCCTCTTGCAAAATGAATCAATTATATCATCGGCCTCACGAATTGAAAGCTTAGATCAGAATATAAAAATTTATAGAAAAAATATAAAGGAGTACAAATCTAGATTCTCTAGTATAGGTAATATAAATAAGCTGGAAAATAGTTTGGAGAAAATTAAACTAGATTTTTATAACGCAAAGACTATTGCTGATATAAAAGAGACAAGTTCACAGAATCTGCTGCGTGAGAAAAGAGAATTAGATAAAAATTTAAATGATACGATGAAAGAAGAAGTATCTTGGAAAAATAGGAATTCGATATCAATCAATCACATATCCGAACTCAATAATAGACTAGAACAATGTCAATTAACTAGTGGTGAATTGGAAAAATTACCCAACGAAATTAATAAAAAGCAATTAGAATTACAAAATGAAATAACTAAATTCAGAGATTTAAAGAACACAATAAATGAGAATTTGAGCCGGTATGAAAATAAATTATATAAAGTTAATACACATCTGAAGTTATGTGAAAATACATTGATAAAAGATAATGAGGCTTTGATTCAACTAAAAGCACAAAAAGAAAATCTGGACGAAAAAAAATTAGATCTAAAAGATAAAATAAAAATAAAAATCGGAATAAATCCACTTAATATTCTTGATGATTTCAAATCCGATTTACTGGATAAATCCATAATTATAGAAAAATTGTCACAAGCTATTAGGCAACGTGAACAAATTGGTTCTGTAAATTTAGCGGCGGAGGACGAATATAATGAAATAAAAGTAAGATTCGACAATTTAAGTGCAGAAAAAGATGATCTCATATCCGCAACTGATACTCTACAAAAAGGTATAATAGAAATTGATAAAGAAGCAAGAACCAGACTCAGAGAGTCATTTGAAAAAGTGAATAATAATTTCAAATTATTATTTGAAAAATTATTCAATGGTGGGAACGCTGAATTAAAAATAAATGATGAAGAAGATATATTAGAATCAGGTTTAGAAATAATAGCTTGGCCACCAGGTAAGAAACCTCAAACCATATCACTCCTATCTGGAGGTGAGCAGGCTTTGACAGTCATAGCATTAATAATCGCTGTATTCCTTGAAAATCCATCCCCTGTCTGTATTTTAGATGAAGTAGACGCTCCATTTGATGATAATAATATAAAGAAATTCTGTGATCTTCTAAAGGAATTATCATTAAATTCACAAACAAAATTTCTAATTGTTACCCATCATCCATACACAATGTCACAGATGGATAGATTATATGGTGTTACAATGGCTAAGAAAGGTGAAAGTGTAATTTTATCAGTTGATTTAAATGAAGCTGAAAGTATGACTCAAGTATAGATAGCAATATGGATAAACAGAAAAAAAAATTAGAAGAAATTTCAGGAAAAATTGATAGCTATAAATCAAGTCGCAATGATATAAACGCAAAGTATAAAGAGAAGAGAGGTAAGCAAATATCAATAGCTATGAGGCTGTCTACTGAATTGGTTGTCTCCTGCGTAGTAGGTGCTGTTTTGGGATGGTATATAGATAAATGGTTAGATACAAAGCCCATATTTTTTATTATTTTATTAATACTTGGTATTATCTCAGGAATAAAAACTGCGATTAATACATCTAGACAATTGTATGAAAATATTCCAAAAAGTAAATGATTCACAAATATCTGAGATATTTTTAATTAAAACTAATAAAATTACTACCAAAATGATAAAAATTTATATATAAGGTAGAGATAATATATGAGGATTATTTAATGGCAGTAGAAAAGTCTGGCGCCCCAGATCCAATGCATCAATTTGATATTGTTGAGCTTGTTGATATAGAGTTATTTGGTCTAAATCTCTCCTTCACAAATTCATCTTTATTCATGGTTGCTAGTGTGGCGCTTATTATTTTTCTAACCTTATTTGCATTTAATGGACGAGCTACTGTACCGACAAGACTTCAGTCTATAGCCGAACTCTCATATGAGTTTGTTGCAAAGATGGTAAGAGATAATATTGGGGATGAGGGCCAGAGATATTTCCCTTTTATTTTTTCTCTATTCATGTTTGTTCTGTTTTGTAATATGCTAGGAATGATCCCATATACATTTACAGTGACAAGTCATATTATAGTAACATTTGCTTTAGCCATTGTAATATTTTTTGGTGTAACCATTATTGGTTTTATAGTACACGGAATAAAATATTTTAATTTTTTTGTCCCAAAGGGTGTTCCAAAAGCACTATTACCACTGCTAGTTATTATTGAAGTTATATCATACCTCACAAGACCTGTTAGTCTATCTGTAAGATTATTTGCAAATATGATGGCAGGTCATACCATGTTAAAAGTATTTGGGTTTTTTGTTGCGGGAATGTTTTTCTCGGGTAATATTTTTATATCGCCACTCGGAATTGCGCCTCTAGCATTTATAGTTGCCTTTACTGGCTTAGAAATACTTGTAGCATTTTTACAGGCATATGTATTTGCAATACTTACCTGTATTTACCTCAATGATGCAATCCATATGCATTAATTACTTAATTTAAAAAAGGAGAACAAAATGGAACCAGAAGCAGCAAAATTAATTGGAGCAGGTCTAGCCACGATAGCACTAGCAGGTGCAGGTATTGGTATTGGAACAATATTTGGTAATTATTTATCAGGGGCTCTACGAAATCCGTCTGCGGCACCAGGGCAATTCCCAAATCTATTATTAGGTTTTGCTCTTGCAGAAGCAACAGGTCTTTTTGGCTTAGTTATCGCGTTGATATTATTATTCGTTGTTTAAATAGCTCTCAAACTATTAAACCCTTAAACTATTTAAGTACTGGAATATAGTAATGTCTGAATCAAGCATGCCACAACTAAATCCTGAGTTTTTTGCATCTCAAATATTTTGGTTAATTATATCATTTGCAATACTCTACATAGTAATGGCAAAATTTGCCTTACCCAAAATTGCCGATGTTATAGAGTCTAGGAGAGATATAATTGCCAGAGATTTTGAAGATGCCGAGGACTATAAGAAAGATTCTGTAATCATAGAGCAAAATTACCTAGACTCAATAAAAGCAGCTCGAGAAAAAGCTTCTGCTTCAATTGTAAATTCAAAAAAGAAATTACATCAGAGTCTAGATGAAGCGAATGAAAACTTTGAGAAAGAAAATGGAATAGTAATATCTAAATTTGAATCAGAACTGGATGCAAAGAAATCTTCCATACTAAAAGATAAGGAAAGTTTAGCCTATGAAATTTCTCATGATATAATTAGCAAGATATTAGGGAAAGATGCACTTATTGAAGATAATGTAAAAGATAATATTAAACGAATTATAAAAATTAGAGAGTAAAATAATATGTTAGAAAAAGATGCAACATGGGTAGCTATAGGATTTATTCTCTTTATCCTTCTATTAATTTATTTCAAAATACCAAATCAAATCATTAAAATATTAGATGATCGCTCTAAAAAAATAAAGGAAGAACTGGATGAAGCCAAAAGACTTAGAGAAGCAGCGCAGACAATTCTATCAGAATTTCAAAAGAAAAATACAGAGGCAGAACAAACAGCTAAAACTATTATTGATAATGCAAAAAAATTAGCAAAAAATTATGAAAAAGATGCTAAAGATAAATTTGATCAGAATGTCGTTAGAAAAAAGAAATTACTCGATGAAAAGCTGAATCGCTTAGAGAATGACGTAATAAATCAAATAAAAGATAATATAACAGATATTGTACTAGAAACTGTAAAAAATTCTGTAAAAGGGAATAATATTAAACCAAAGGTCAGCCAAGAAATAATAGATCAAGGCATAGAGCAAATTGGAAAAAAATAAATTACAATTAGTTTCTATTTTTATTAAAATCAGCTTGGTCTGCAGATAGTTTAAAACCAACAAGTATCTGATAATCACTTGGATTTCTAGACTCTTCGAAATTTATCCTATAATTACTTTCAACATATTCAAATCTAGCTATAGTTGCATTATTTGGAATATTAACGTCAATGTTAATATATTTTCGGGAAATAACTTCTTTATTATTCTTAACAATTGCAACAAATGCTGGAAGAGAATAAAAATTACTTGATGCTTGCTGTCCCAATGAGATTGTACCCGTGATATATAAATCACCAGCTGAATAGTCAGTCTCAATATTACAATTATAATCTACTCTATCGACTCTGCCACGATAAATAATATTTGAGTCAATACTTGATCCAAACTCCTGAAAATTTGTTATACTTATAGCATCAGCTAATATCATAGGAATGGAACATTTTTCTTGCACCGATTTGTCTTTACTAAAAGGGTTCATTTTATATTGATTAAGATCTGGCATACCAAGATTTGGCATACTGAAATCAGAAACGGTTTCACATGAAGTCAGAAAAAAAACTAAGAGTAAGGATAATATCTTTTTCATTTTTGATTCGACTATTATATTTGAACATTTATTTTGATATCTATATTATTCATAATATCCTATAGAATGCTATAGAAATTTATAGACTGATTTACATATGTGGATAATAATCAAAATATGAATATAGATGTAATTAAAAAAGAATTAAATGTATACCTTGCCAACCCGCGTGGGTTTTGTGCTGGAGTAGAACGTGCCATTCAAATTGTTGAAAAATCTCTAATTGAATATGGCGCACCAGTTTATGTCAGACATGATATTGTACATAATAAAACAGTTGTAAATGAACTAATCAAAAAAGGGGTTGTTTTTGTTGAAGAATTGGATGAAATTCCGAGAACCGATCAACCAATAATATTTTCGGCGCATGGTGTCGCAGAGTCTGTAGTTAAAGATGCAGAGCATAAAAATCTAAATTTCATAGATGCTACTTGTCCACTGGTTTCAAAAGTACATATCGAAGCAAAGAAATTACATAAAGAAGGTTTCGAAATAATTCTCATCGGTCATAGAAACCACCCAGAAGTGATAGGTACGATTGGACAACTTCCAGAAAATTCTATTAATTTAATTGAAAACATTAATGACGCTAAAAAATATACCCCAATTAATCCCAAAAAGATTGCTTATATTACCCAGACTACATTATCAGTAGATGATACATTGGAAATAGTTGCTTTATTAAAATCTAAATATCCAAATATTAAATCTCCACATAAAGAAGATATATGCTATGCAACAACAAATAGACAAGAGGTAGTAAAGAAATTAGCAAAATATGCTGATGTAATGCTTGTTGTTGGATCTAGTCATAGTTCTAACTCTCTGAGGCTCGTTGAAGTCGGAAAAAGATCAGGGTGTGAGCAATCTTATTTGATTGAAAACGTAAATCAAATTGATTGGAAAATTATAGATAATATAGATAATTTATTCATCACTGCAGGTGCATCAGCTCCAGAGGTGTTAGTCCAAGAGATTATCAATAAACTCTCTAACAAATTTGATGTGAAGTTGATAAATGATACTTTTACAGAAGAAAATATAAGTTTTAGGCTTCCAAAAATAAAAAAAATATAATCCAATGGCCGTATATACAAAAGTTACTCTTGAAGATGCAAATGAGTTTTTAGATAAATATTATGATTTGGGAAATTTGGTATCAATAACTGAAATAACTCAAGGTGTCGAAAATACAAATTATATAATTGAGACAAATAATTGTAAATATATACTCACATTATATGAACAACGGGTATCATCTTCAGATATTCCTTTTTTTATAGACCTTTTGGTCCACCTCGATAAAAGAGATATAGTCTGTCCAAAGCCTATAATAATGAAAAGTAAAAGGTATACAGAAAATCTCAATGGGCGCCACGCTGCAATATTCAGTTTTTTATATGGAAAATCTACGATTAATATTAAAAACGAACATTGTAGTTTAGTTGGGCAAACTCTTGCTGATATACATCAAAAGACAGTTAATTTGGATATATATAGAGATAATAACCTTTCTTTTAACCATTGGAGCAAACTTTATAAATCTATTAAATACCCAATAAAAGATTTACAAAATAATCTTGATAAAGAGATAGTGAAAGAATTAAATTTTCTGACTAGTAATTGGCCACAAAATCTTCCTCTTGGCATTATACATGGCGATTTATTTCCTGATAATATATTTTTTGATGCGTCTTCACTTTCTGGAGTAATTGACTTCTATTTTGCCTGTAATGAATTTTATGCATTTGATATAGCAATTTGTATTAATGCATGGTGTTTCGAAAAAGATAACTCCTTTAATATTACCAAGGCCAAACACCTGCTTGAAGGATATAAAAAATTTAGAGATTTATCTATGGATGAATTATATTATTTGCCTATATTATGCAGAGGTAGTGCCCTGAGGTTTCTCTTAACAAGAATAATTGATTGGCAAAGAGATGATAAAAGAGCTCTTGTCATTCCAAAAGATCCACTTGAATATTTTAATAAATTAAGATTTCATCAGTCGGTTTTAAGTGTAAAAGACTACGGAATATATGAGTAAAATAATAGAAATATATACAGATGGTGCCTGTTCGGGTAATCCCGGAATTGGAGGATGGGGTGTATATCTTTTATATGGTGATAATAAAAGAGAAATGTCTGGATCAGAATATGATACAACAAATAATCGTATGGAACTAACTGCAGCTATTAAAGGCTTAAACGCACTAAAAAGATCTTCAAGTGTTATTATTTATACGGACTCTGTTTATTTAAAAGATGGTATAACTAAATGGATTTTTAACTGGCAGAAGAATAACTGGAAAAATGCTAACAAAAAAGATGTCAAAAATAAAGACTTATGGGTTTCTCTAATAGAGTCTGTTGAAAAACACCAAATTGAATGGAGGTGGGTTAAAGGACATATTGGAAATGTTGGAAATGAAATAGCTGATAATCTAGCTACGAACGCAATACTAGACGCAAAATCTACTCAATTATGAAATCTTCTAGAAAATATTCATTTTCAAGAAATATCAATGCTGAAACTTTTTCTCCTCTAATTTCTCTGTCATTATAGATCTCTCTGAAAGTAAATTGATATTCTTCGTAATATTGTAATGAATTTCCTGTATCAAAAAATTGAAAATTATCTGATTGATCAATAATTACGCCCTTAACTTGCTCAGAAAATATAATACTTAGGACGTTGGTTCCATTTACATTCAATAATTTTGTTCTGAGAATCACTTTTTCATCATCAAGTCGATATTTTGGAATATCTGTAAAAACACTCTTCAGTAATTTATTAGTGTGGCTCCTATAGTTTTCAATATCATTTATTATTTTAAATTCTATTCGGTCTTTGACTGGGATGCAGATTTCTCTACAAACCCCATATTCTACATCTAAATCTAAATTTAAGAGATTACCTTTATTTGTTAATTCTAGTTCTATTGGAATTACTAAGTCATCTTTGTAAGCATAATTTGTTCCATATTGATTTTTAATTATTATTGGGGCCGGCCATTGAACATTATATTGTATGATTTCAGGATTAGGTAAGATTTGGATAGATGGTTCAACACCGCTATCACCAGGGTTTTTCCAATAAGTATAGCTCCCATCATGTAATCTGATATTAAGTCCAATCATAAGCCTATCTTCTAATACCGTTGCTGATATGATCCTCAAATCTGAACTATGATTAGCTTGCCACTCAGTATTTTCTGGGATAGAGCTAGCTTTATTTATTATAGCTAATAATATAAAAATTAGAATAAAACATATATTATATATATTATTTTTACTTATCATTTATCTTATCAAGATCATATTTTTTTTTAGTAATCGCAAACAATAAATGATCTTCCCAACGACCATTAATTCTTAGATAATCTGTTGCATACCCTTCTTCTGAAAAACCAAGCCTTAGTAATAATTTAATTGATGCATTATTAATAGGTAAGCATGCAGCTTCGATTCTATTAATTCTATATTGATTAAATAAATAAACTATCAATATACTTAAGGCCTTTGTCATATAACCTTTATTGGAATATTTTTTACCAATCCAATAACCAATTGTGCAGCTTTGAGATATTCCTCTCTTAATATTGAATACATTAATACCGCCAAGTAATTGATCATTTTTGTCAAAGATAAAGAAGGAATATTGAGAGTCACTTCTTCTTCTTCGGGAATATATCGTTATTAACCTGATATATCTTTTGAGAGTATGTTCACCTATATGCCATGTGGGCTCCCAAGGTGTTAAGAAATTTCTACTTTCTTCTCTTATTAGTCTCCATTTATTATAATCAAGCAAAGATGGAGGTCTTAGATAAATATCCTCTGCAAGAATTTTATATTTTTCATTAGAGAGATTAAGCAATTAAAATACCTAATATTATTCATATAAACGTCGGATTTTAGAAATTTCATCAAGTTTAGAAATCGCTCCTAAGGCACTTATAGTCATTTTCTCAGGCTTAAATGTATTTTCTATAAAATCATTAATATGGTTTTTGTTGATACTTTCAATTTTTTCTAGTATTTCATTCATCTCAATTAATTTACCATATATCGACATCTGTCTTGCAACTTGATTCATTCTTGCAACAGGATTCTCGGATGAAATTAATAATCCAGCTCTTATTTGTTTTTTTGCTTTTTGAATTTCTTCCTCGCTTATACTGGATCCACTATTTTTTATTTCTTGGGCTACAGAGATACTATAATCATTTACCTTATCTGGGGACGTCGCAGAATATATTCCAAATACTCCCGTATCTTTATAACTCGAAGAAAATGAAAATATAGAGTAAGCAAGACCTAAATTTTCCCTAATATTTTGAAATAATCTAGATGACATTCCCCCTCCTAATATATTTGAGAAGACGTGTGAAACATAAAGCTGGCTGTCATGATAAGAACACCCTTCAAAAGCGTATATTATGTGTGCTTGCTCTATATTTCTGATTTCTCTAATTTCATTTGGTCTATAGCTTGCAATATTTGTCTTAGGTGAGTCAGTTCTATCTAAGTTAGATAAATACTTTTCACATAGACTATGCAATTTCTCATGATCAACAGCACCTGTTGCTACAATAATAATATTATCAGCATGATAGAATTTGTTTAAATATGAGACCAACTTTGTCGAGTCAATATTTAATAAAGTTTCTTTATTACCGAGTATGGACCTTCCAATTGGTTGATCATGATATGCTGCACTTTGGAAATTTTCAAAAACCATATCATCTGGAGAGTCTAACGTTGCTGCAAGTTCTTGAAAAATTACACTCTTTTCTTTTTTTAATTCATTTGGATCAAAAGTTGAGTTTTGTATAATATCGGATAATATTGAGACACCTATTTCAAGATCATTCTCTAATAATCTAACATAATAATTAGTTCTCTCAACACTAGTTGAGGCATTTATGTCACCACCAACATTTTCAATTTCTAATGCGATCTGCTTTGAGGAGCGAGTTTTAGTACCTTTAAACGCCATATGCTCTAGTAGATGTGATATTCCTTGTTCATCTTCAATCTCATTACGAGATCCAACTTCTATCCATATACCAAGGGATACAGAACTAAAATTCTGCATATTATTAGAAATAATTTTGATATTATTTGTTAGGCTACTAATATTTGTTGTCATTTAATTACCTTTTAAAATTTGAGACTATATGATTTTTTACCAAACTCATATCATTTTTCATATTTTTAATATGCTCTGGTAATTCAAATATATTTTTGTTTTTTAATGGAAGTTCAGCTTCAATTCCAATAGCATCCTTAATAGCTTGAGGAAACTTGGCAGGATGTGCAGTTGAGAGAATAATTGAATTATGATAGTTATTCTTTGACGACACCCCTGCGGCTATAGCAGTATGTGGATCAAGAATAAGATTATGCTGATTATAAATCTTTTTAATAATGTTTATTGTCTCAATCTGTTCTATGGATCCTGCATCAAATATAGAGTTTAATTTCGAAAGCTCTGCTTCATCAAGTGAAAATTGACCATCTTTAGCTAATTCGTCCATCATTTTACTTAATTTTTTTGTATCGTGGTTAACTAGATCATATAAGAGCCTCTCAAAATTACTGGAAATCTGTATATCCATTGATGGTGAATTTGTTTGAATAGCTTCCAATATCTCATATGTTCCTGTATTTAGACACCTTTCAAGAATATTATTCACATTGGATGCAATAACTAATTTACCGATACCCAATCCCATTTTTTTTGCTATATAACCGGCAAATATATCACCAAAGTTGCCAGTTGGCACAATAATATCTGGATTTTTTTTATCTTTTGGATTTTGTGCTATAGCTGAAAAATAATAGATTATTTGAATCATGATTCTCGCCCAATTTATTGAATTAACAGCTGTTAAGTTCACAGATTGGGAAAAGCTTTTATCTCTGAAAAGAGATTTCACAATATTTTGACAATCATCAAAATTTCCATCTATTGAGATTACATTGATATTATTCTGTTGAGATGTTGACATGAACCTTCTTTGAACTTCTGATATCCGACCCTCTGGGAATAGTATATATAAGTCGATATTCTTCTTTCCTGCAAAAGAAGCAACTGCAGCTCCACCTGTATCACCTGACGTAGCGCAGATTATTGATGCTTTACTATTATCTTTTGATAAAACTTCTTCGATCATTCTAGACAATAATTGCATTGCAATATCTTTAAAAGCAAGTGTTGGGCCATGATATAATTCTAGAATGGAAGTTTTTTTATCCAAGTTATGAATTGGTGTAATTTCTGTTTTATTAAAACATTTATAGGAGTCATTGACCATCCTTCGAAGGACTGCCTCACTGAATGTATCTTGAGTAAATAATTTTATTATTCTTAAAGCAATAGACTGGTAATCCATTTTTAATATCTCGGAGAGATCATCTTTACTTAGAGACGGAACTTGATTTGGAATATATAACCCACCATCATCTGCAAGTCCCTTCAAAAGAATATCTTCAAAAGAATATTCCTCTTTATTATTTCTTGTACTGATATAACGCATTTTCAATGATTTGATTTTCTTCTTTTTATTCTGGCATAAAAATATATAAATAATAAGCTTGTTGCAAGACCATACCATGTTATTGCATAAGAAAGGTGATTATCTGGGAATTTTAACCTAGTTTCATTTGACTGGGGAATTAATTGATTTGACGAAATTAGATCTACAAAATATGGTTCAATGCCATTAATATCAAATATCTTTTTTATATCCTCTTTTAAAATTGAGTATAAAATCTTACCATTAAAATCTGTATCTGGTGTAAAAATATTTCTTTTTTCAAAACTTCTTATATAACCTATTTGTGAATTATTGACAGGCTCTGAAGAATCTTTTGATTTGAATTCATTAATCATATCTTGAGGCACAAAGCCTCTATTAATAATAATTAAACTACCCTTGGATGAGACGAATAAGTTAAAAATCCAATATCCAGCTCCGCCATAATCTCCTCGAGGATCAGATAAATGTGTAAATACATATAGCTCTTTTTCATACCTATAATTACCTTTAAAAGAGACTTTCTTGTATATCCAATCATTCAGATTATTTTCATTTATCACTATATTCTCAAAATCTTCCACTACTAAGTTTACTCTCTTTATTTTTTCAAATAGTTGTTCTTTTTGTTCCTTACGGTCTAATTGCCATGTACCCAATGTTACAAGAATAATAAAGCTTATCAATACAGTAGTATTTACAAGAATAATTTTTATTTTACTTTTCATATTGAGTGTTTTTTCTTTTTTTATCTAATTTATATCCTAAATACAAAAAATAGGCTTTTATTGGCCTAGTGAATAATATGGATAAAATAATAGTAGCCGGTATCCAAATAATCATCTGTAGAGATAATGAAGGCTGGTAATGTATTTCCGCAAAGACCAGTCCTGCCATTATGATAATACCAACAACAAGTATTACAAAAAAATTATCAGCATCGCCAAGATTATATTTTGAAAAATCTTCCGAACATATATGACAATCTCTCTTTAGTATTATTATTTTATGAAAGATACTTGCTTTTAAACAAGATGGGCAAAGGCCTAAAATAAGAGTTTTTAGAATATATAATATTGGTTTTTGTCTATTCACTTAAAAAACTTTAAGATACATTCCTAATGGGGAACTATATCCCCTGCTCCCCATACATATATGGCAGCAAAAAGGAATAACCATACAACGTCAACAAAATGCCAATACCAAGCAGCGGCTTCGAAACCAAAATGCTGATCTTTATTAAAATGCCCGGCTTTGACCCTAAAGCTACAAACTAGTAGAAAAATAGTTCCTACTAATACATGAAAACCATGAAAACCAGTAGCCATAAAAAAAGTAGCTCCATAAATATGTCCGGAAAAATTGAAGGCTGCATGGCTATATTCGTATGCTTGTACACAAGTAAAAATTGCACCAAGTCCAACTGTTAATAATAATCCAATTCTTAAACCTTTTCGATCATCATGAAGTAAAGAGTGATGCGCCCAAGTTACAGCTGTTCCAGATGTAAGCAAGATTAGAGTATTAAGCAGAGGTAGATGCCATGGATCAAAAGTCGCAATTGCATCTGGCGGCCAGTGACCCCCCGTCAATTCAGTTCTTAAATACTGCGGAATATCACCCGCATAAAGTGATGCATCAAAGTATGACCAAAACCACGCCACAAAGAACATAACCTCTGAAGCGATAAACATTATCATCCCATACCTTAAGTGAATTTGAACAACAGGCGTATGATCACCATTGTGAGCTTCTTTAATCACTTCTCTCCACCACCCATACATTGTAAATAGAACCGCTATTAAGCCTAAAATCAAAAGCCAATAACTGTCTTGGTGAAAATATATAACAGCGCCAATAGCTGTCACAAAAGCTGAAACAGCTCCAATCACAGGCCATGGACTTGGGTCGACTAAATGATAATCATGATTTTTTGAATCTAGTTCGCTCATTTTGATGATCTTACAATTTGATGATAGCTTCGATTTTGATACATTATATACGATATTTTATTACAATAAATCCTTATTTTTAAAAAAAGTATACGAAATTGTAATCGTATCAACATTTTTTAATTCCTTGTCTCTATCTATTGCTGGATCGATGTAATAGGTTAATGGCATCTCGATTTTTTCATTGGGTTCAAGCTCCTGCCCATTAAAGCAAAAACACTCAACTTTCAATACATATGCTGCAGCTTCTGCAGGAATTATATTATAAGTTGCAACTCCATTAGTCTTATTAGAAGATAAATTCTTTGCATTATAATACGTGTATTTATTACCCCCGCTTGTGATACTATCTACTTTCTTTTCAGGCTCAACCTCCCAGTTCAGATCATTTGAAACATTAACATCGTATCTTATCAAAAACTCTCTTTCTCCGATATCTGAAGTAACCAAATTAACAACTCGTGGAGCCCCTTTATAACCCGTGACTTTACAAAATAAATCATACAAAGGTACTGCAGCCAAAGAGAGTGCTCCCATGAAGAATACAATTGAAACACATAACAAAAGTATCTTTGTATTTTTTTGAGTATTTTTCATAATATTAATTTATCATCTAAGAAATATTTGAAGTGATACGAACTACGGTTGTGAAAAAGAAAACCAATACTAATGCAAATAATATTACAGCAATTGCTATTGATTTTTTCTTTCTATTTGCAATGAAATTATCTAATTCACTATCCTTTTTTTTTATTTCTTTGTCATCTGGCATTAATAAAAATCCTCTCAGTTGTAATAAGAATAAGTATAATCCACTAAAAAAATCACAAAGACCATAAATAAATAATAAATAGAATATATAAATAATTTTTTTGAATGATTTTTTATTGATTTATCATTTTTCGACACATAGAGCTGTGCTGCCAAAAAGACGAAAGTTAGACTAAGTATAGAAACTGGTATGAGATAAATAATAGACACCATATCAATAAAATATGGAGAAATTGCTGTAAAAGACATAATAATAGAGTAAACAAGTATTCGATTGATTGTGACTTTATTGCCCATTACATTTGGCATCATTGGTATATTTGCCTTTTCATACTCATTGGAGGTTACAATTGCTAATGCCCAGAAATGCGGCGGAGTCCACAAAAAGATAATTAAAAATAATAAAATAGGTTCTAGTGTTATTGATGCCTCAGTCGATATCCAACCAATAACAGGAGGAAATGCACCAGCTGCACCTCCAATAACAATATTCTGTATAGTTTTTCTTTTTAACCAAATCGTGTATATGAAAACATAAAAAAAAATAGTGAATGCTAAAAATATTGCCGAGAACCAATTAATCAAAACTCCCATTACATATACCGACCCAGCAGCCATGATAATGCCATATGTTAATGCTTCAGATTTAGAGATATTTCCTGAAGGTATTGGTCTATTTGAAGTACGCTTCATGATACTATCTATGTCCGCATCAAACCACATATTTAATGCCCCTGAAGCTCCGGCTCCGATTGCAATACAGATAATTGCGATACAGGCTAAAAAAGGATTGATAGCCAAAGGTGATAATATTAAACCAACAAAACTTGTAAAAATTACAAGTGACATGACTCTAGGCTTCATCAAAGTGAAATAATCGTAAACAGATCCTGAAGAATACACCATTAGATGTCCCTATCACGAGTATTGTAATATTTAATGATCTGCATCCCTGGTAACATCTGTGACTGCTCCTTGCAGAGACCCTGGATTTGCAAAAGATCCAAAATCAACTGGCTCTGGAAGATCTCCAAACTGATGAAATGGTGGGGGAGATGTTAGTGTCCATTCTAATGTTGAGACACCTTCACCCCAAGGGTTATCTCCTGCCGGTACTTTTTTAGCGAATGCCCGATATACTCCAAATAAGAATACAAGAACTGCAAAAGATGAAATATATGAACCTATAGATGACACATAATTCCACCCTGCGAATGCATCTGGATAGTCGACATATCTTCTTGGCATACCAGCTAGCCCGAGAAAATGTTGAGGAAAAAATATTAAATTTACACCAATAAAAGTTAACCAAAAATGAGTTTTTCCTATTATTTCTGAGTACATATATCCTGACATTTTTGGATACCAATAATACCAAGCAGCAAAAATTGCAAAGACAGCTCCCATCGATAGTACATAATGAAAATGTGCTACAACATAGTAAGTGTCATGAAAAGCCCTATCTACTCCTGCATTAGCGAGAATCACACCAGTGACTCCACCTATAGTAAACAAGAATATGAACCCAATAGCCCAGAGCATAGGTGTTTTAAATTCTATTGAGCCGCCCCACATGGTTGCTATCCAAGAGAAGATTTTTATTCCTGTAGGGACTGCAATAATCATAGTTGCCGCAACAAAATAAGCTTGTGTATTTACGCTTAAACCAACTGTATACATATGATGTGCCCAAACAACGAATCCAATTAGACCAATTGCTACCATTGCATAGGCCATACCTAAATAACCAAACACTGGTTTTCTGGAGAAAGTTGAAATAATATGACTGATCATTCCAAATCCTGGCAAGATTAAAATGTAAACTTCTGGATGGCCAAAAAACCAGAATAAGTGCTGGAATAAAATTGGATCACCACCACCTGCGGGATCAAAGAACGTTGTACCAAAATTCCTGTCCGTCAATAACATAGTAATTGCACCTGCAAGCACAGGTAAGGATAAGAGAAGTAAAAAAGCTGTGACAAGAACAGACCAAACAAACAGAGGCATTTTATGCATTGTCATACCTGGTGTTCTCATATTAAGTATTGTAGTTATAAAATTAATAGCACCAAGGATTGATGATGCACCTGCTACGTGAAGAGATAATATTGCAAAATCCATAGCAGGACCGGGCTGACCCATGGTTGATAAAGGTGGGTAAATAGTCCAGCCTCCTCCAACTCCGTTAGCCCCCGGAGGACCGGGAACAAACATTGAAATTACCAAAAGAGCAAGTGCTGGAGGCAACAGCCAAAATGATATATTATTCATTCTAGGAAATGCCATATCAGGAGCGCCTATCATAAGAGGAACAAACCAGTTTCCAAAGCCACCGATCATGGCAGGCATTACCATGAAGAAGATCATGATTAATCCGTGCCCAGTTGTAAAGACATTATAGACATGAGGATCTCCAAATATTTGCAAACCAGGACTTTGAAGCTCCAACCTCATGAAAAGTGAGAGTACTCCCCCAAATACTCCACTTATAATTGCGAAGATAAGATACATAGTACCTATATCCTTGTGGTTTGTAGAATATAACCAACGTTTTAAACCAGTTGGATTTGAATGATGTGATGTTGCTTCGCTATACATGCGCTTCCCTCTTACTTAATTAACTAATCTTACTAGTTGTTTATTATTTTGAAAATAATTATTATTTGCAAACTGGTCTTTGGCCATATTCAGCCAATTATTATAATCCTTCTGTTCGAGTACGTGGACTTCAATGGGCATAAATGAGTGACGGACTCCACATAATTCCGAGCACATACCATAATAAACACCTGGTTTATCAACTTTGAACCAAGTTTCATTCAACCTGCCAGGTATTGCGTCCATTTTGACACCAAAAGATGGAACAGCCCAGTTGTGTATTACGTCAGATGATGTAACTTGAACTCTTACAACTTTCCCCGCGGGAACTACTAGAGGGTTATCTACTGATAGTAGTCTGATCTTTCCTTCAGTAAGTTCTTCTTCCTCAAGTGGAAGTGAGTCAAAATATATTGCATCATTATCAGGATATTCATAACCCCAATACCATTGATAGCCAGTCGCTTTTACTGTCAAGTCGGCATCAACTGGTATTGCCTGTTGCGTGTACAAAATTCTGAATGACGGAATGGAGATAGCCACCAGAATTATCACAGGTATCACAGTCCATAAAACTTCGATTAGAGAATTATGAGATGTTTTTGATGGTTTAGGATTTTTTTTAGCACTGAATTTAAACATTACATAAATGAGAAGCAATGTAACAAATAACGCTATTGCAAGCATCACCGGAAATAGGAATAAGTTATGAAACCAAGTAATATCTGCCATATTTGGTGTAGCTGCATCCTGGAATATCATCTGATAATCTTGTGGAACTCCAATATTTTCAGCAGCAAATAAAGGAGAATTCATCGCAATTATCATTGTAGATAAAGCAAGTATAAATTTATGAGTAAAACTTAGATTTTTTGATAGCTTCATAGATAGTATCCTGAATTAAAAATTATATGCAGTTTTAGTAATTACTTTTATATAGAGATAATATTTTTTACACAAGTAATCAATAGGTTAATCCTAATAAATTTTTGGAAAAAATATTTATTTTATTAATTTGGTATTTATTTATTTCCTGTAGAATTAAAATAATTAATTAAAAAGGTTGCTAATCAGATTAGTGGACAAATGTACTTTAAAAATATAAAATATTACATCTTTATTATAGCCATTTTTGTATTATTCCAAGCTCATTTATCTAATATAAATGCAAACTCATACGAATTAAATAAAAATAGGATTTATATTCAAGACAAATTTATAGGATATCTTAAAGCCGAAGGGGATTTTTGGTCCGTCACATGTGAAGAGAATAATACTAAAGACTGTTCGATGAGTCAGTTTGTCAAATCTAAGAGTGACGACACGACCCTATCAATTCTAATAAATAATAAGAATTATATGTTCGTGACTATTATGAATGTCTACGATACAGAATCATTAGCAGATAAGATTACATTATTAACAAGTTCAAGGGGTATGAATTTTGATCTGGATAATAAAGATTGTTACGAAAATAGTTGTGAATATTCGATTTCAATGCAGAATCCGCTAATCGAAAAACTACTCGCAGATGATAAATTTATAATTGGTATTAAAAATTTAAAAAAAAATAATACAATTGGATATTTGATTAATTCAATTGGATTTGCCGAAATGTATAAGCAATTAGAAAATAAATAAAAATATCACTAGTAATATTACTTAAATTATACAATAATTATTATAAATAATCTTTTATTCTATAGGTGAAAAAATGAGAAATTTAATAGCAATAATTCTCTTACTTGTTATGGTAAACATGATTTTTGTATCTGAGTCCGTTGGAAAACTATGTGATGGACCTGGAGGTGGTTTGCTATGTGGAGCAGGGATTGGAGGTGGAATTGGTTCCGCTATCGATGGTGATGATGGTGCGAAGGCTGGCGCATTAATTGGTGCATTAATCGGAGTAACTTCTCGAATAAATGAAGCTGAAAAGCAAGGTGATAACACATCCTCAGTAAATAATGATGCTTACATAGAAAATTACATAGAAAATAATCAGATTATATCAACAGAATATCCCATAAGTATGGTCTATAATACACAAATTGCATTAATTAGTCTTGGATATTATGTCGGAGTTTATGATGGATCATTTACACAAAATACTGCCGATGCGATTAAGAGTTATCAGCAAAATAATAGCCTAATAGCTAATGGTTTCCCATCAAAAGAACTGTATAAGCATATTAAAAATAATGTAGCTATTTTATATAGTGAAGAGTAAAAAAAATTACTTAATTGCCTCAGCAATATAAAAAGTGCATGTGCCCACCAAAGCAAGAATTATTAACTGTAAGGGCATGTATATAACATCAATAGAAGCCAATAATGCAGCAACGTAAGAAGATATGGCAGCAAGTGTATATTGAACACAACCTGAGAGGCCTGATGCTGCTCCTGCTAATTGTGGCTTAATACTTACTATATTTGCAATAATATTTGGTATTACAATCCCATTTGAATAAGTTATGACCATCATTGCACCGAAAATAATGTAAATATTAATAACTCCAGAGAGGAATATAATAAGCATTAATATTGATCCGATTATTGTACCAAATACAGCGTAACTTATCATCCTAAGCGATCCAAGTCGTTCCGATAATCTTGCTGTGGTAAAACTTCCGGCCATGAAGGCTAATGAAATTAGCATAAAAGTAAATCCGTATTGAGTTGGTGTGAAATCTAATTTTTGGATAACCAAGAATGGTGCAACCCCTAAGAATGTGAAGAACATGGAATTAGAGCATGCCATAGTTATGGTATAGAATATAAATTTCGGTAATTTCAATAACTCGTTAAAACTTCCAACTAGAGATCTTATATCACCCTTTATTCTGTTATCAGTTTTTGTTTCTGGTAAATTGATATAAATATTTATCAGTAATACACATCCAACAAAAAACATTAGATAAAATATACTCCTCCAACCAAATATATCTTCTAATAATCCCCCAACTGGCGGTGCAACCATTGGGGCTATCACCATTACTGATGTTACGTATCCTAATGCACTTGCGGACTTCTCCCTTGAGTAGACATCTCTAATAATTGCCCTGCCCAGAACAACTCCAGCAACACCACCAAATGCTTGAATAAATCTACCAAAGATTAGTGCTTCAACTGTTGTCGCGAAACTACATATTAAAGTACCAATTAAAAAAATTATTATTCCGTACATCAATATTGATCGTCTTCCATAGGCATCAGATAGCGGCCCTATGAATATTTGGCCAATTGCCATTGAGATAATAAATGCTGATATTGCAATTTGAGCACTGGCATAACTAATATCAAAATGTATCGATAGAGAAGGTAAGGAGGGAACTATTAAATTCAGTGTTAAGGGGGCAAGACCGGTGACAGCGGCTAGTAACCAAATTGAAGGAGGGATCTTATTAATATGCTTTTCCTCTATTTATGAATTAAAATGACTATAGATATTAAGTATATCTTTTGACCATAATCTTGAATACTGCTCAATTAAATTATGTGCTGGGGTCTTCTGATTTTTTACTATTTCAAATAGCTCTTCTAAATATATATCTTCTAATTGATTTTTAGAGTCTTTTCTATTCCTATCTTTTAATCCATGCTTTGATAGATCTAATAATTCAGATAATAATTCAGATAATTTATAGTTTTTAAATTTTGCTTCAAAACCTTCACTATTTAAAGAAATATCTAATTGAACTATATCTTCAAAGGTCCATTTAGATATTATATCGTGACATGCATCTAATGAAACTTGGCTATATAAAAGTCCCGTCCATATTGCTGCCAAACTCATTATTAAATTTTGGTTTCCGGAGTCGGCACCTCGCATTTCAATAAATTTTTTTAATCGAACTTGAGGGAATAAAGTTGAAAGGTGTAACTCCCAATCTTGTATATCAGCAATATATCTTTTTCCGCTATTACTTTTGTACCCATTTAGTAGAAAGTTTCTAAAAGTAAGATTTTTGGTTTGCTCGTATTTTCCTTCACGTAAAATAAAATACATTGGTATGTCTAAGGCATACTGAGTATATGTGTCAAAGTTGAAGGACTTATCAAATACAAATGATAAGTAACCTGCTCTTGTAGGATCTGTATATTTCCAGACTTTACTTCTATATGAGAATAAACCTGACAAACTTCCTTCATTAAATGGACTATTATAAAACATCATGGAAATAAGAGGCTGTAATGCCATACTAACTTTAAATTTCTTTTTCATATCTATCTCAGATGAATAATCGAGATTAACCTGGGTAGTTGCAGTTCTATGCATCATATCTAATCCATTTTTTCCAACAGATGGCATATATTTTCGCATAATTGTATAGCGCTTTTTTGGAACTCTTGGCATATCACTTAGTCGCCAATCGGGACAGAAACCAATCTCTAGAGCTCCTATATCCAATTTTTTACATACAAATTCTAATTGCTTATTATAATTTTGGATCTCGTCAAATGTTTGATGTAAATTTGAACATTTTGCTCCCGATAATTCAATTTGACCTCCTGGTTCTAGAGTAATATTTTTATCATTAGCGATATCTGTTAAACCTATGATTTTTTCTTCTTCTAGAATTGGCTTCCAAGAAAATTCGGAAATAAGTATTCTAAAAATCTCAACAATACTTTTACTACCATCATATGGCACAGGTAAAAAATTTTCTTTACCAAATAGAAATTTCTCATTTTCAGTACCAATTGTCCAATTTTCTTTTTCTTTTGAACCGGCAATGAAATAATCAATAAGATCACTTTCTGATAAAAGTTTATTCATAAAATTCTTATCTTACTTTTTTTTAATTCTTTTTAAATAACAGGTCAAAGCTAACTTTCTCTAAATATCTCCAAAAGTAAATTGTATTATTGAAGCGGAAACAATAGCTGCTGTATCAGCTCTTAATATTCTTGAACCCAAAGATAATCTTACAACATTATTCAACTCAAGAATACTAGCTCTTTCAATATCAGAAAAACCTCCTTCTGGTCCAATCAAAAAAGAAATTTTTTTACCCTTTAATGAATTTATAATTTCAATTGGGTTTTTAAGTGGTGACTCTTCATCAAAAAATATTAGAATTTTATTCTTAAATTCTTGCTTAAGTAATTCATTAAATTTAATCATTTCATTTACATTTGGTACCTGCAGAAGCCCACACTGCTCTGCGGCTTCTTTCCCCCTAAGGAAGGCTTTACTCTGATTAAATTTTCTAATATTACAGTAAGAAGTTAAGACAGGAGTAAAAGATAAGATACCCAACTCTGTAAGTTTTTCTATTATGTAATTGTGCCTATTATTATTTAATGGAGAAAAGAAGCATTCAATATTAGTATAATTAATTTGTTCTCTATTTTTATGTAGAATTTCTAATTTGATATATTTTCTAGTGATTTGGACTACTTTAGATTTCCATTCACCCTCAATACCATTGAAGAGAAATAGCTCATCGCCTGAAGATATTCTCATCACATTTTTTAAATAATGATAGTCCTCCCCATCAATTTTTATTAATAAATGTCTCTCCAAAGTATTATTTGTAAAAAGCCTTATACTTTTGTGTGAGAGATTATTTGTTTTATTATCCATATATTTATATAATTCTTGAAATCAGGGGGTAAATCAATAATATTAAGAGAAATTATACAAGATAATATTGTGAATGCGATTAAAAAAAAAATCCGAAACTATCTTCTAATTACCCGCCTTGATAGACCAACAGGCTGGATCCTTCTATTTATACCCTGCTTATACGGTTCAGCCGCTGGATCAATTTATACAAATCAAGAAATAAATATGGAAATTATTGCTCTATTTCTCCTTGGGGCCATACTTATGAGATCTTCGGGGTGTATTTTTAATGATATAATTGATAGGAATATTGATGCTAAAGTAGAAAGAACAAAAAATAGACCTTTAGCTAATCAAAGTATGAGTATCTATGAGGCAATACTTCTATTATGCTTACTATTATTTTTTAGTTTCTTAATATTAATAAGCTTTAATCTATTAACAATCTTTCTTGGAATCTCTTCAATGGCCTTAGTAGTAATATATCCATTCATGAAGCGGATTACGTATTGGCCACAATTATTTTTGGGGATTACATTCAATTGGGGAGTTCTTCTTGGCTGGACAGCAATATCAAATTCAGTTCAACTGGAGATGTTTCTAATTTATTTATCCTCCATTTTTTGGACATTAGGTTACGATACTGTCTATGGTTATCAAGATATAAATGATGATCAGAAGATAGGTATCAAATCTACATCCGTATTATTTGGGAAAAAATCTAAAAAAATTATTTGGTTATTTTACAGCCTTAGTTTTTTGATTATGTTAATATCTTTAATGATGATAAGTGTTAAAAATATCAGTTTATTTTTATTTCTTGGAGCTTTTTTATATACCTCATTTCTCATTAAAAGGCTTCGAATTGATGATATACAATCCTGTGCAAATTTCTTTTCAATGAACAAGTATATTGGATCCTTAATATGTGCTTCTATTTTGGTATCAATATAATAATGCCATGAAGAAAATTAAAATAAATATCAGCATATTTATATATTCTATTTTAACAAATTTATTTAGAGTTGTAGCAAAGATTTATCTATCACTAAGGCTCAAGAACGATAAAGAAACAAGCATAAGCATTAAACAAAAACTTGCTTTGAATATGCCAGTCAAAATTCAAAAAAAAATAATTTGGATACACGCTGCAAGTGTTGGCGAAGCATATACAGGACTTACGGTTGCAGAAATTATTCTCCGTAATTTTCCAGAATTAAATATTCTTCTTACAACTAGTACAATAACTTCGGCAGAGATGATAAATAATTCAAAAAATAAGAATATTATTCATCAATTCTTACCCTTAGATATCAAAGTATATATCCTTAAATTTCTCAAGCATTGGAATCCTAAAATTTGTATATTTATGGAATCTGAGATGTGGCCGAATTACTTTCTTGAAATAGAAAAAAGTGAAACTCCATTTTATATTTTAAACGCAAGGCTCTCAAAAAGAAGCTACAAAAACTGGTCTCGGCAAGGCCAATTAGCATCTAAGCTTATAAATATTCCAAATATAGTTTCCTGCCAGGATAAAGATACACTGGATAGATTAAATAATCTTAGTGCATCTAATGCAATTCTATCAGAAAATATAAAATTTGCTAATCCAAAGCTTCCAATTAATAGAGATGAGTATCAGAAACTCAAAAAATCAATAAATGATAAAATATTCTATATAGCTGCATCTACGCATAAAAAAGAGAATGAGTTCATAATAAATAATCATGAGAAACTCCTTAGATCTTTTCCAAATCTTGTTTGTATTATAGCGCCGAGACATCCAAGTACAATTAACGAAGTAATTCAATTAGCTCAACAGAAGAGAATGAATTGGTCATATTTGCCTTCAAAAATATATGATAAAAGTACTAAATTGTTCATAGTAAGTCAGATTGGTATTTTGGGCACATATTTTGCAATATCAGACTTTGCTATATTAGGTGGGTCATTCCAAAATCACGGTGGACATAATCCTATTGAAGCACTTCAACACAATTGCAGAGTGATCCATGGTAAATATACGCAGAATTTTAGTGATATTTATCAATCTCTCGGCCAACTTAATTGTACTTATATGATTAGTGATGAAAGAGAATTATTTGAACAAATTAGTATTTTTATTAAGGACAAGAAAAAAAATAATGAGCCTCTGAGTAATCTTGAAAAAGTGATAAATAATAAAAGAGATAATGTTATAAAAGAAATCAAAAATTTGATATTTGAAGAAATTGAGGAAAGCAAAAATGAATAGACCATTTTTTTGGAAAGATAATGGTATTTTATCAAGCTTTTTAATACCAATTAGCTTTATCTACTATTCAATATCTAAATTACACTATTATCTAAAAAAGAAATATATTTCTGATATACCAATAGTATCTGTTGGTAGCCCTCTAATTGGTGGTGGTGGAAAAACACCTGTTGTTATAGCTATTTTAAATTTTTTGATCGCTAATCAAAAAAATCCTTGTGCACTAGCCAAAGGCTATAAGGGATCTATAAAAATCCCAACTTTAATTAATAATAAGCATAGCGTAAAAGATGTGGGAGATGAACCACTCTTGATTTCTAAAACTATTGATACATATGTATCAAAAAAACGGAAAGATGCCTTAGAAGTAATAAAAAATAATAACTATAATTTTGTCGTAATGGATGATGGATTCAGGGATATTTCAATACTAAATAAGGTCAATCTTCTAGTTATTGATGGTAATACGAAACTTGATAATAATCGTCCTTTTCCATCTGGTGAATTACTTGGAATAACCAGAAAAACTATTGAAATTTCTGATGCTGTAATTCTCCTAAATGATAATAGAATTCCACAAAAAATTAAAAAAGAAATAGAGGCTTTGAATAAAATAAAAATAAATACATCAATAAATTATGTGTTTAGACACAGTAGTGTTAGAGATAGAATAGCTTTTTGTGGTATTGGTGTACCAAAGAAATTCTTCGCAAGTCTTGAAGATCTTGGTACCAATGTAATTGAAAAGATCACTTTTAGTAATCATCATTACTACTCAAGAAATGATGTCTATTCGCTAATAAAAATTTCAAGAAAATTTGATAAATATACTTTGATAACGACGGCAAAAGATTATGTAAGATTTAATGATATAAATGACCCCAAAAGAGAATTGAGAGAAATAATTGATGTTCTGGACATGGAAGTCAGATTTGAAGATGTTGAGAGCTTAAAGAAATTCCTATAATAATTATTTATCTGTATTAGTTTTTTTCTTATATGCTTCTAAAGCAAACTCTGGAGATACATAAGCTTCTTGTTTATCTACTGACCAATATTTAATATCTGATATTTCTATTTTTTTTCCACTAATGCCGCATAATACATATTGTCCATCATGAATTACATCAAACTCACCGTGTCTATATTTTAATAAAGCCATTTTATCATCTATAGATTTATTCATAAGTTTACTACCTATTCTTTATCTTGATTTTTTTTGACATTAATCTCGCCATCTGAAAATAATATGTTGAATGAATTATAACTTTTTGATTCATATTTTGAACCAATAATCTCCTTATCTGTTCCCCTTATGAGAGTATATCCCCTTTTTAGGATATTCTTATAATTTAGTGATTGAAGGATTCTTTGTAATCCCTCCAATTGTTGTTTCTGCAATGGGAGTGTTGAATGTATTTGATTAAAAATTCTATCAAAACGCCTTGTCATATTATCCCTTTGGTCTTTGATATATTTCATTTTTTCTCTGGAGAAGAAATCAAGGTTACTCTCAAATTCTATTTTTTTTGATAGAATATTAGCAAGTAGTGATTGTTTTGAAATTTTTGAATTTATTTTTTCAAATTGTAGATTCATATCTGTGATAAAATTTAGACCCATAAAGTCTATCATATTTTCTAACTGACTATGCTTCATGCCATGCTTTTCCATTTTATCATTTAAATTTGAAAATAATAATCTTTGATTATTTTTAATTAAAGACTCTATCTCATAAATCTTTGGAAAAAGTAAATTAGCGGCACTCGTTGGAGTCGGGGCTCTTAGATCTGAGACAAAATCAATCAATGTATTATCTGTTTCATGGCCAACCGCACTTACGATTGGTATTGTTGAATTAAAAACACTCCGTACTAGCCTTTCATCATTAAATCCCCATAAATCTTCTAAGCTCCCTCCCCCTCTTGCTATAAGGATAATATCAGGTCTGAGATTATTGGTTTCTTCTATTAAATTTATCCTATCGACCGCTTCACTAATCTCAGTTGGACATTTTACCCCCTGGACGGATACATCATAAATAGAAATATTGATAGGATAACCATTATCCTTATATACTCTCAATATATCCCTTATAACTGCCCCATGAATTGAAGTAATGATAATAATATTTCTTGGATATTTTGAAATTGTCTTCTTAAATCTATTATCAAACAAACCTTCTTCCTGTAACTGTTTTTTTAATTTCTCAAAAAGAGCGAGGAGGGCCCCTTCGCCAGCTAATTCAATATTATCCACTTGTATTTGATAGCTTGATATCCCCCTCTTTGAATATGTTGTTATTTTCCCAGATACAACAACTTCTAATCCATCTTGGGGTTTTATTTTTAATTGACGATAGGCATTATTAAAAATGATTGCATTGATTACATCATCATTTTCTTTTATTTTCAAATATGCAATCCCATTTTTTATAGCGAGACCCGATACCTCGCCCTTAATTTTGACATATCCAAAGCTATCCTCAATCTTCTGCTTAATGGCAGCTGATATTTCACTTACTCCATACTCAGGAATATTTTCATTAACAAAATTCATCTAAAATATAAAATTATCAATTAACATTACGGTTTTATAGGTTAATATCAATTAGCAGATAATTCAAAATAATAAAATAATATAATGAGAATACTTTTAATTGGGAATGGAGGTAGAGAACATGCAATAGCACGATCTTTATATAATGGATCACCCTCAGACATATTATATGCTATCCCAGGAAATCCTGGGATTAGTCAATATTGTGAATGTATTAAAATTAACCCCTTAGATTTTAAAGCTCTATGTAATTTTGTTTCTATGAACAAAGTAGGGTTGGTTATTATTGGTCCAGAAGTTCCAATATGCAATGGGTTAACAGATTATTTGTTGGAGTTAGGAGTAAAGGTATTCGCACCCAGAGAAAAAGCCTCATTACTAGAATCGTCAAAGAAATTTACTAAAGAAATTGCTCTTGAAAATAATATTCCAACTGCTGCTGCAAAATCGTTCAATGTATATGCAGAAAGTATTGAATATTTAAAAAAGATGCAACCCCCATATGTTATTAAGGCAGATGGATTAGCTGCCGGAAAAGGTGTGTTTATATGTGACTCCTTCTTGGAGGCACAAACTGCTGTACATGATATATTTGATGGTCGTTTTGGTTTAAATCAATCAGTTCTAATCGAGGAATTCCTTGATGGTGAAGAAATAAGTTATTTCGCTATCTCAGATGGTGAGAATATTCTCCCGTTGATGGGTGCTCAGGATCATAAAAGACTTTTAGATGGAGATAAAGGTCCAAATACTGGTGGAATGGGAGCCTACTGCCCGCCTCCAATTCTAACAAAAAAATTAGAAAATAAGATTATTAACCTTATATTAGAACCAACTCTAAGTGGTTTAAAAAAAAGAGATATTTCGTATACTGGTGTTTTATTTGCTGGATTGATGATCAGAGATGGTGAACCAAGCTTAATTGAATATAATATAAGATTTGGTGATCCTGAAACTCAAGCACTACTTATGCTCTTAAAATCAAACTTTACAGAACTTGTGCTAGATACTGTTAATGTAAATTTAAAGAATCATAAAATTCAGTGGCATGATAAAAAATCTCTTACTATCGTGTTAGCCAATAAAGGATATCCACTCGAATATAATATTGATTCATCGATAACCGGAATTGAAGATGCTGAGGCGAATAAAAACATAAAAGTATTTCACGCAGGAACATCCATTGTAAATGGAGAGTTAATTGCGACAGGTGGAAGAGTTCTTAATGTGACTTCAACTGCTAACACAATTCAAGAAGCAAGAGACCAGGCCTATGAAGCAGTGGATAAAATCACATATAAAGATAAATTTTATAGAAAAGATATTGCATGGAGGGGTATCCAGTCAGAATAATTCATCTTTTACTCTTGAAAAATAATTTTAGTAAATTTCTATTCTCTTCTTCTAATATTCCACCATATATTTCTGGTTTATGATTAGAGGAACCTACTCCATTAGGCTTTGAGTAATCTTCGAGTATATTTCTATCAATCTCATAGCTATAGGCTCCAAAATAAATACGTCGAATCCTTGCATAAGAAATTGCAAAATAACACATTGAACATGGCTCTAGGGTTACATAAATATCGCAATTTGATAATACATTATTGGCTAACTTTGAAGATGCTAATCTTATCGCCATAATTTCTGCGTGAGAGGTTGGGTCATATAAGGTTCTTGTCATATTATGAGCTTGAGATATGATCTTTCCGTGAGTGTCCGTTATGACAGCTCCAACTGGAACCTCATTATTATTTTGAGCAAGTTTCGCTTCTTCAATAGCTACTTTCATAAATTTCATGATATAACTTAACTATTAATGCTAATTTTATTTTTTATTTATATAATTAAAGTTATGCCTAATAATGCAAATTACAAAATAGAAAATCAACGTATCGCCAAAATAATATCTCGTTCTGGTGCCTACTCACGAAGAGACGCAGAAAAATTAATCATAGATCGTAGAATAAAAATAAATGGGGAGCTAGTAATGTCTCCAATAACTTTTGTAACAAGCAGAGACACTATATCCATTGATGACAAGGTCCTCTCTTATGAATTAACCACTAAAATCTGGATTCTAAATAAGCCCAAGGGTTATATAACAACAACAAAAGATCCACAAAAACGAGAAACTGTCTTCAGCTTATTACCAAGAAAAGTTAATCACCTAATATCTATTGGAAGACTAGATATAAATACTGAAGGATTATTACTATTCACAAATAATGGAGATTTATCCAGATTTATGGAGCACCCCAGAAGTAAATTGATAAGGAGGTATAAGATTAAGACTCGAGGAAAACTAGAGCAAAAGCTTATAGATAAAATGTGTGGTGAAATAATAATTGAGCATATAAAATATAACATAATTTCTGCAAGTATATTATCTTACAGCGAGGCGAATACTTGGCTTCAAATTGAGATATCTGAAGGAAAGAACAGAGAAATTAGAAAAATTTGTCAATATTTTAATCTTCAAATAAATAGGCTTATCCGAACAAAATTTGGACCATTCGAACTTGGTAATATTCAAAAAGGACATTTTGTTGAAATTGATTATAAAATTGTGAATCAAAGATTAAAAAAAATTGGTTTTAATATAAGGTAATAACCATGAGAGTTATATCTGGTATCGCTAAAGGAAAAAAATTAGTCTCAAGTAATGATAAAAAAATTAGACCAACATCTGATAAAGTTAAGATGGCAATATATAATATTATTGAGCATGGAAACATAAGCTTTTCACTTTATAATAAAAATGTTTTGGATCTTTTTTCTGGTTCTGGAAGCCTCGGAATTGAAGCTCTTTCAAGAGGCTCGGCACATTGCTTATTTATAGATATTAGTAAGATATCGCAAAAAATTTGTCGTACAAATTTAGAAAATTGTAATTTATTAAACAAGTCAAAGAACTTAGTTTTTAATATTAGTAATTCAAAAAAATTTGAGTCTGAAAAAAAATTTGATCTTATTTTTGCAGATCCACCATATAATAAAAATTATATCAGTACAGTATTTGCATTCATATTGAAAAATGAACTTTTAAATAAAAATGGGCTGCTTGTAGTTGAAGAAGATAAGAAAAGTAAAATTATTGAAGATGAAAATTTTGAGTTAATCTGTAAAAAAATATATGGAAACTCTCAAGTTCTTTTCTTTCAATTTAAGCTACGTTCTCTCAAATAGTTTTTCTATCTCCTCTTGGCTAAGGTAAATATGTGAGGGTCGACCATGATTGCACTGTCCTGAGTCTGGTGTAACTTCAATTTCTCTTAATAAAGCGTTCATTTCATCGATATTTAATTGTCTTCCACTCCTAATTGACCCATAGCAAGCGATCCTTGAGAGGATTAAGTTTAATCTATCATCAAAGTTTTTTAGTAAAAAATCATCATTAATACAATCCAATATATCATTAATAAGATCCTTTAAATTAGCTCCAATTATTAGAGTGGGGATTGCTCTAATAATTATTTCATTACCGAAGTCTTCAATTTCGATTCCAAAACTCAATAAATCAGAATCTACAGATAATATTTTTTCTTTATCTATCTGACTTAAATTATGGATATACGGTATCAAAAGCGTCTGTCTTTCTATCTCATTATTATGGAAACTTAGCTTCATTTTCTCATATACTATTCTCTCATGAGCCGCATGCTGGTCAACGATAATCATTCCATTCTGGTTTTGTGCCAATATATAATTCTTGAAAATTTGTGCTCTTGCAAATCCAAGAGGATAATTATTGTTTTGATTACTATTTATTAAAATATTTTTATCATTTATTTCTGAAATATCATTTGTGTTTCTACTATTTTTTACTAATTCGTTGTATGTTGTTTTATCAGCCTGTATGGCCATCTCACCCTGAGTTTGGTAAACTGAACTTTGATATTTCTCATGAATAGTATTAACATTCTTCAATGTTGATGATAGATTCAAGCTTTTGGAGTTCGATTTTGCTAGTGATTTATTAATGGCAGAAATCAAGATAGATGTAACCTGCCTATCGTTAGCAAATCTAACTTCTGATTTAGCTGGGTGGACATTAACATCTACGGCGTATGTTGGTATGGTTATTTTTATAATAAAAATTGGAAATCTTCCTTTGGCCAGCCTATCTTTGTAAGCTGATCTTATAGCACCAGATAATCTTCTGTCGGTTATCACGCGATTATTGACAATGATATACTGTGAATTTGAATTAGTTCTATTGTAAGCGGGTAATCCAATATAACCCTGAATAGTGACATCAGAACTTGCATGATTAAGCGTGGTCATGTTATTGAGGAAATCTATTCCAAAAATATCAATAATACGATTTTCAAACAATGACTCTTTTGAAGATTCTCCTCTGACCCAACTTAGATATTGTTTTCCATCTACCTCAATTTTGAAAGAGACCTCTGGGTTCGATATCGCCAGTTTCTTTAATAAATTAAGGATAGCACCTAACTCACTGCGGGCGCTTTTTAAAAATTTATACCTTGCTGGTAATTTTAAAAACAAATTTTCAACGGTTACGATAGTTCCTTGATTACATGGGGATTGTCTTATTTTTTTTTCTTTACCATAATCGACTGTAATTTGATACCCATTATCTGATATAACCTTAGAGATAATCCGAATCCTTGAAACAGATCCAATCGATGGAAGTGCCTCACCTCTAAATCCTAGTGTATTAATTTTTTCAATATTATTTTTTTCTAATTTAGATGTAGCATGTCTCTTTATAGATAAAGCAAGGTCTTCTTTTGACATACCACAGCCATCATCTTCTATTTCTATGAACTCTTTGCCACCATCTTTGATTTTTATAGATATATTTCTAGAGTTCGCATCAATTGCGTTTTCAACCAACTCTTTTACAATAGAGGATGGACGCTCAATTACTTCACCAGCTGCAATTTGATTAATAGTATTGCTATCTAGTAATTTAATAACCATTACCATACCTCATACTGAACGATCGTTCGGTTAAAATAAACCAAATCCACTTGTTATACCGCCCATTAAACCTTTAAACACTGTTGGCATCCTGTCAACAGGTGGAATCTCGTCTCGTTTTGTAGTATCTACGCTACTTTCAAATTCTGTTTCACTATCACTTTTTGAGTTTTCTTTTCCATCTAAATCTATAATATCATCAATTGATAGCTCATAATTTATCTTACTCTTGTCAGAAATATCATCTGTTTCCTGAAGATTTTTTAACATCAATCGATTCAAACTAAGAGCCTCAACTTTAATCGAATTTTTTTCTTCATTCTCAGCCATAGTCTTATTATCAATAATTTCTCTCTTATTTAGTCTTTTAAATTCTTCTTCAGTGTCCAATACTTGGGCATTCTCATCTTTGAGTCTTGCCAGATATTCAGTAAGGTTTTCATCTTTTATAGCCCCCTCTTCAGCATATAGTTCCTTTTTTATATTAGGATTGGCACTCTTACTATTTGCCATAAGTAGAATATCCTCTTCAGCCCTTGATATACTCGATGGTGCTTCTTCACCTAATACTAAAAGCTTAGCTTCTTCTCGGGTATTAATAAGGAAAGCAGGGTCCTCATCTGATGGCGGCCTTAGCAAGTAATCCGGGGGCATTATCAATGGTTTTTTGGTAACAGTTAGAAATTCATCTGGAGGACCGGCTTGGAATGCGCTTCCAGTAGTAGATGAAGATACAAATTCCTTTAATGAAGATCCACAACTTGGCAAAATAAGTAAACAAACAAAAAATATTCTACTATATTTGGCAAGTGACATATTCAATTTATATTATTTATTAGATAATTTAAAATTAATTTTAGGCCAAGTAAATACCAAAAGCAATAGCATTAATCCGGTTACTATATAAATATCCGCAATATTGAAGACATACCAACTATATTCTTTTAAATAAAAATGAAAAAAATCTGCAACACCCGAATATAACAGCCTATCAATAATATTAGATAGTGCACCTGCAAGGATTAAGGTAAGTGATACCATTTTAAATTTAATTTTAGAACTAAATATAAACTTTGTGATCCATAGACAAATTAAAAGAGAAAAAATACAAATAAATATTTGTCCTAAATAACTCTCCTGTGGGAAAAGACCATAACTAAAACCTCTATTCCAAACCAGTATAATTTCAAAAAAACTAGTTACATCTATAGCTTTAATATCAAATTGCTCAAAATATCTTAATAGAAGATATTTTATCAATCTATCAAATATAAATAAGACCATAAAAAAAATTAAGAATTTTTTTTGAATTATGTTATTAAAAATATCAATTTTATACATTTTTATTAAGGTTTATTTTCTTTTATAAACTCTCGTACTGCATTCGCATCTCTGATTGATAAATCTGGATAATCATTATCTTTTCCAACATCTTCAGAAATTCTCCATGATCTCTGGCATTTATTACCCTTTGCATGCAATACTAAGACCCCAATATCAGGCTGATCTTCAAGAATAAAATATTTATCCGTCAATTGATCTTTGACAATTTCGGCATGGCTTGTGATACAAACTTCAGCAATATCAATATCTTGGATAAATTGTAAAATATTATCATTTTTAACACAAATCTGTATATCAGCCTCAAGGCTAGAGCCAATAGTCTTATTCCTTCTTTGAATTTCTAAAGCAGCAGTGACTGTTCGCCTTAATTTAAGGATATTCTCCCATTTTTCGTTAACTTTGTTATTAATCAAACTTAAGTCAGCAGCATCAAATCTCGTGAGGTGAATTGACTCGTTGTCACTGTATTGATAATTTTTCCATACATCTTCCATCGTAAAGCTCAGAATTGGGGCATATAGTTTAATTATTCTGTTAAAAATTATATTTATAACATAAAGAGTAGATCGTCTCTTACTACTTGAAAAGCTGTCACAATAGAGGGAGTCTTTTCTGATATCAAAATAAAATGCAGACAAATCTTGATTTATAAAGTTAATTAATAAAGATGTGACCTTCTTAAATTCATATTGATCGTAAGCAATTGCTACATCATTTTGTAAATTAGTAAGTTTATGAAGCATATATTTCTCTAATTCATTAAGATCACTATATGAGTACTCCCATTGAGAATCATAATATGATAAGACTCCAAGCATCCATCTTATTGTATTTCTAATTTTCCTATACGAGTCTACTACTGATTTGAGAATCTCATCGCCAATTCTTTGATCATCAGTATAGTCTGTTGATGCTACCCAAAGCCTTAAGACATCAGCCCCATATTTCTTAACAATATCCTGCGGAGAAACTACATTGCCAGAAGATTTTGACATTTTTTTGCCATCTTTATCCATCGTAAAACCATGTGTAAGAAGTGCATTATATGGTGCACGACCTCTTGTTAAACTGCTTTCTAATAATGATGAATGAAACCAGCCCCTGTGTTGATCACTGCCTTCTAAATAAAGATCCGCTGGCCAGTTTGCTGACGGATTTTCTTCTAATACAAATGCATGTGTTGTTCCCGATTCAAACCACACATCTAGAATATCATCAACCTTTTCCCAATCTGAAAAATCTTCGATAATTCCATCTAAAAATCTCTCTTTTGCATTTTCTGCAAACCATGCATTTGCGCCTTCTTTAGAAAAAATATCTTGTATACGGCTAATTAATTTTTCTGAGCCTTCAAAAGTTGGATTCGGAATAAAAATACCAGTAGATTTATTGATAAATAGAGAAATTGGTACTCCCCATGATCTTTGTCTCGATAAAACCCAGTCTGGTCTATTCTCTATCATAGCCTTAAGTCTATTTTTGCCGCTCTCTGGGTGAAAGACTGTATTCTCGATTGACTTTATTGCTTTAACCCTCAATCCATCCTCTTTATTATCTTCCATTGATATGAACCATTGGGGTGTATTTCTAAAAATTACAGGTTTTTTTGATCTCCAAGAATGAGGATATTGATGATCAAATCGCTTTCTGGCAATTATTGAGTTAGTTTCAACAAGCTTACTAATTACGTGATCATTGGCCTTACCTTTTTTACCACTTGTATCAATTACACTAATATTCTCAAATCCATCTATTTTTTTATCAAAACTACCATCTTCGTTTACAGTATATGGAATTGAACTCTCAATATTCATCTTTTCCAAGTTCTTCTTGTTTTTCATCCAAATTTCAAAATCGTCAATCCCGTGCCCAGGTGCAGTATGGACAAACCCAGTTCCAGTGTCATCCATCACATGATCTCCGTCTAGTAATGGTACTGAAAAGTCAAAATTCTTCAGAGAATTTCTGAATGGGTGATTGCATATAATCTTGTTTAATACTTTTGCTGGGACCGACCCAATTTTCTTGAATGAAGTAACTTTTGAGACCTGCATTACTTCTTCCACGAGTGCATCTGCAATTATTAACTTATCACCCTTTATTGCCCACATATCCGCTTCAACTTCGGATATTTCAAATATAGAGTAATTTATTTTCGATGAGTAACATATTGCCCTATTCCCTGGCATCGTCCATGGAGTTGTTGTCCATATCAATATGGAAGCATTATTGATTTGTTCAGTTATTTCTGAATCATTAAGTTCTGTTTTTTCAGGATCAATTTTAAATTTAACCCAGACGGCATCTGAAGTATAATCTAGATATTCAACTTCTGCCTCTGCAAGAGCTGTTTTTTCTATTACTGACCACATTACAGGCTTTGATCCTTGATATAAAGAACCCTGCATTGCTATTTTCAATAACTCCTTCGCGATCAATGCTTCGGATTGAAATTTCATAGTAGTGTATGGATTTTCCCAATCACCAATTACACCAAGCCTCTTAAATTCTTCTTTTTGGATATTAATCCAGTGCTCTGCAAAATCCCTACACTCATCCCTAAACTTATTTACCGGAATTAAATCCTTATCCATACCTTTATTTCTGTATTTCTCTTCAACCTTCCATTCTATTGGCAAACCATGACAATCCCATCCGGGAATATAAGATACATCATAATTCATCATAAACTTTGACCGAACAATTAAATCTTTTAGTACCTTATTTAAGGCATGACCGATGTGTAAGTTTCCATTTGCGTATGGAGGTCCGTCATGAAGAGTAAATTTTTCTCTACCACTAGAAATTCTTATATTTTCATTATATAGATCCAACTTTTGCCAATATTTTAATACTTCAGGTTCAGCATCGGGAAGATTTGCGCGCATGGCAAAATCTGTTTTTGGAAGCAGTATAGTGTCTGCCCAACTTTTTACATCCTCAATTTTTTTATTCATCTATGCCACATTTTTAATTATTTATCTAATAAACTAAATTTTTTGTCATAGTATTGCAATTTAATTAAAACATTTTCACAGTCAATTTTCATTTGATTTTTTAATTTATTATCGCTCTCATATGTCTGATCATATCTTACAAAATCAATAAATTCTATCTTGACTTCATGATCATAAATATTGCTATTAAAATCAAATATATAGGTCTCTAAGAATTCTTCAGTTCCTTCATAAGTTGGTCTTTTTCCATAATATGTAGCGCCTTGATATCGCTTTGAGTCTATATATACATTTGTTGCATATATTCCATGTGCAAATTTAATTGAACCGTCTAATCTTATATTGATTGTTGGGTATCCTATTTGATTACCTTTATTCGCACCCGTTATTACAACACCCATCGTATACCAATAATGTCCCAGCATTTTATTTACTTCGGCAATATTTCCCTGTAATAAATATTCTCTGATTGAAGAAGATGAATAAGTCTTTGACAAACTATTCGCTTGTTTTTCAATTACGTCAAAACCTATATTATTCTCTTTTGATAGATATTTGAGTATTTCTATATTTCCCGACCTCTTATAACCAAATTTAAAATCTGACCCTACTATTATATGAGAAACGTTTATACCATTCTTAAGCACATGATTAAAAAAAACATCTGGTGGCATCAAAGATAGTTGTTTATTAAATTTAATTTTAAATAAAATATCCAGATCTTGCCTACTGAGAATATCTTGCTTTGTAACTTCATCATTTATTTGTGAGAAATTTTTCTCACCTGAGAAGAAAACTCGTGGATGTGGGGTGAATGTGATCAGTCCTGCCAAACGGGCATTTTGATTGGCCAATTGTACTACTTTTCTTATAAGAGCTTTGTGGCCATTGTGGATACCATCAAAATTACCAATTGCAACAACTGATTTATGGTATTCCTGATTAAGGTCGGTATAATTTTCTATGATTTTCATGCTGGCACTTATTTATATGTAATTGAAAAAATCCAATTCACGTTGAATATATTTTGGCATTTTTATGTTTATATTATTTTCTTGAATAAAGTTGATAATTATATTTCTCTCAAATTCACTATTGCCAATATATTCATCTAATTCTTCCTTATGAACGCCATCCGTAATAAATAATGAATCAATATCATTCATACTTGCTCCCATAATATCAGTATACAAACCATCACCAATTGCAAGTACTTGTTTTTTTGAAATTTGTTTACCAAGTATTTGATTTGCCCTTTTTATGACTTGATCATAAATAATTGAGTATGGTTTCCCAAAATAAACAACCTTTCCACCTACTTCTTCATATCTTTGAGCAATTAGACCAGCACAAGGCAAAATAGTGGAACCTTTATTAACATATAAATCTGGATTAGCACAATGCAGCGTTATTGATCTCTCTTTAAGATTATTTAAGATACTCTCATAATCTTCAATTGACTCATTAAACTCATCAAAAAAACCTGTACAAATACAATTATCACAATTTTCAAAATTGACTTTGTTTATTTTTATATTATCGAATAGTGAATTATCTTTGGCAGGACCTAAATGGTATAAAGGAGATGAATTAAGAGTATTTAGCCACTCAAAAGTACAATCTCCCGAAGAGACAATATATTGACAAATACCACTATCAATTCCCATTTTTAGCAAGTAATCTCTAACATTCTTTGATCTTCTTGGTGCATTCGTTAGAAGAATGACTAGTCCTCCTTTATCAATAAAATCTTTTAAAAACTTTACCGCTCTGGGAAAGTAATTTTTTCCATTATGCAACACTCCCCATATATCACAGATGATCACCTCGTAATGATTTTTCATATTTTTTTCTACTGGCTATCCATATTATCTACGAATTTTTTACATTAAATACTTAAATTAGTAATATTAAAGAAAATTACTATACATTTACTAATTTATCACAATAAAAAAATCTTGTTATACATCTATTGACAAATTATCTACGAGAACTTATATGTACATTAGCACTTCATTAGAGTGAGTGCTAAAAATAATTTTATATTTTAACAAACAAAGTATTGGAGAATAGAAAATGAGCTTTCGTCCTTTGCACGACCGCGTACTAGTACGTCGAGTCGATGAAGATGAGAAAACATCTGGTGGAATTATAATTCCAGATACAGCAAAAGAAAAACCAAGCCAAGGTGAAGTTGTATCAGTTGGTCCAGGTGAAAGAGATGATAATGGAAAAAGAGTCGCTCTTGACGTAAAAAAAGGAGATAAAGTACTCTTTGGTAAATGGTCAGGAACCGAAGTCAAAGTTGGTGATGAAGAACTCTTAATTATGAAAGAGTCTGATATCATGGGCATTGTAGAATAAATTTTTAAATTAGAGAGGAATAAATAATGTCTGCTAAAGAAGTTAAGTTTTCTGCTGACGCGAGAGATAGAATGTTAACTGGTGTTAATACTCTTGCTGATGCGGTTAAAGTAACATTGGGGCCAAAAGGTCGTAATGTTGTAATTGATAAATCATTTGGTGCTCCAAGAATTACTAAAGACGGTGTAACTGTTGCAAAAGATATTGAACTAAAAGATAAGTTTGAAAACATGGGTGCGCAAATGCTAAGAGAAGTGGCATCAAAAACTAATGATGTTGCAGGTGACGGAACTACAACAGCTACAGTTTTAGCTCAAGCAATTGTTAAGGAAGGCGTTAAGTCTGTTGCTGCTGGTATGAACCCAATGGATTTAAAAAGAGGAGTTGAAGTTGCGGTCAACGCAGCAATAGCTGACTTAACAAGTAAATCAAAGAAAATTAAAGGTACAGATGAAGTATCTCAAGTTGGAACGATATCTGCTAATGGTGAAGCTATTATCGGTGAGAAAATTGCCGAAGCTATGCAAGTTGTCGGTAATGATGGTGTAATAACTGTAGAGGAATCCAAAGCTCTAGAATTTGAACTAGATACTGTTGAAGGTATGTTATTCGATAGAGGTTATTTATCTCCGTATTTCATCACAAACGCTGAGAAAATGATTTGTGACTTAGAGGATCCATATATTCTTCTGTTTGAAAAGAAACTTTCAACTTTACAACCAATGTTACCTATTCTTGAACAAGTAGTTCAAAATGGTAAGCCACTTCTTATAATTGCGGAAGATGTTGAAGGTGAAGCTTTAGCAACGCTAGTTGTAAACAAGTTACGTGGCGGTCTGAAAGTTTCTGCAGTAAAGGCTCCTGGATTTGGCGATAGAAGGAAAGCAATGCTTGAAGATATTGCCATCCTAACAGGCGGTCAAGTAATATCAGAAGATATTGGTATCAAGCTTGAAACAGTTTCTCTTGAAATGCTTGGACATGCAAAGAGAGTTTCAATCACAAAAGAAGAAACAACAATCATTGATGGTTCAGGTGAAAAGAGCGATATACAATCTCGTGTAAGTCAAATACGTTCGCAAATTGAAGATACATCTTCTGACTATGATAAAGAGAAACTTCAAGAGAGACTTGCAAAACTATCTGGAGGTGTAGCCGTAATCAAAGTTGGTGGTGCTACAGAAATTGAAGTAAAAGAGAAAAAAGACCGTGTTGATGATGCATTAAATGCAACCCGTGCAGCTGTTGAAGAGGGAGTCCTTCCAGGTGGAGGAGTCGCGCTTTTAAGATGCACTGACGCGGTAAGAAAAATATCTGATGCTAACCCTGATATACAGGCTGGTATCAATATTGTTCTCAAAGCTCTAGAAGCTCCAATCAGACAAATTGTTGAAAATGCTGGTGTAGAAGGTTCAATTGTAGTTTCAAAAGTTCTTGAGAACAAAAGCCATAGTTTTGGTTTTGATGCACAAACAGAAACTTATACTGACCTTGTTAAAGCCGGTATAATTGACCCAACTAAAGTAGTAAGAACAGCTCTTCAAGATGCTTCATCCGTTGCAAGCCTTCTTATTACAACAGAGGCAATGATTGGTGATCTTCCAGATGATAATTCGTCAGCACCTGCAATGCCTGGTGGAATGCCAGACATGGGTGGTATGGGCGGAATGATGTAGATCATTATCCAAGCACAAAAATATTACCCCTTTAAATTATTATTTAAAGGGGTTTTTTTTGAAAACTTAGTATCTTACTTTGTATATTAGCAGCAGAATCCTTGCTGACTTCTAATAAACCTAAAATTTCTCTTAGCATATCTAGTTTTGACTTATTCCAAGCTGAATTAAAGCTTGCAAATATACAGGCTTGACTTTTTAGTATTGTACCAGAATCCAACCTTTTCAATTGATTAGCTTTTAGTGTAGATCCTGTACTTGTTATATCAATAATTATTTCCGAAGCTCCATATGCAGGAGCACCTTCAGTAGCTCCGTGACTATCTACAAGAATATAATCTGAAAACCCCTTATTTACAAAAAATTCACGTGAAATTTTGGGGTATTTAGTAGCAATCCTCAAACGTTTTTTATTTGTAAGCCTAAAATCATAGATTACGTCTTCGAGATCTTCGAGTGATATAACATCAATCCACGATACTGGGACAGCTATTACGATATCTGCAAAGCCAAATCCTAGATTATGGGCCAAAGCAACATTATTTTCAGTGTCATAAATATTTTCATGGACTAAATCTAGACCTGTTATACCCAAATCAATGCTACCTTTTAACAATTCGAGTGTTATTTCTTTTGGTGATAAAAAGACTATATCTACTCCTGTAAGCTCTAATATCTTACCCCTATAATCACGATCTCCCTTATCCCTTATGATCTCCATATTATGAGAAGAAAAGATCTTTTGTGTATCTTGCTCCAATCTACCTTTATTTGGGATCGCAATTATTAAATTATTTTTCATTGGAAACTTCTTCATGCAATAGTCTATCAATATATATAGAGCAACCTACGGATGGTATTGGTTCATATGAGCCAAGTTCCTCAAAAATTTTATCATAACGACCACCAATTGCAAGTGGGTCTATTGTTTGGCTATTCTTATTACTAATTTGAAATATTAATCCCGTATAGTATTCTACTTTTCGAGATAAAGTTGCATTAAACTTAATATTATTTAGTTCTACATTACTCTTCTCTAGCTTTTCTAATCTATCTTCAAAGTCAATTATACCTTTTGATAAATCAAGCTTATATTTATTCTGAAATTTATGCAGATTTTCTATAGTTGATTGCAGATCTTCATCTAATGATAGAAATTCTAAAATGATATCAAGGTTTGAAATATTGAGCTCCCCAATATAATTAGAGTCATACTTATTTATGAAATTAGTAACAATTTGTTCTGGTGTTCTGTTTGAATATATAGATAAATCATCATATCCTGTAAATTCTTTTATAAATTCCAAGTTTGTAAGTTTACCTTTTTTATAGCTTTCGATGATTTTTATATCTATTTTTGTATCAAATTTTCTTTTTATAATATTCTCGAGAGATTTTTTAATCTCCTTTCCACCCTGACCTTGCCAATATAGTCGCTTAATTTTATTAGTTAGGAATGAATCAAGTTCCAAATGACTTAGTAATTGAAAAAAGAGAGAGATATCACTGATCTTAATTTCTAGCTCAAAGTTACATAATTTTGATAAAATATCATAAGTCTGGCTAATAATTTCTACTTCAGTCTTTATTTTATCTAACGAACCAAAATTTTCTATTCCGATTTGTCTAAACTCAGGACATGATCGGGTTTCTTCATTATCTGACGGAAATCTAAAGGCGTATCCATCATATACGAATTTATGTGCTGAAACTTGATTATTCAAATAATTTAAGGCCAAGGGCAGTGTAAAGTCTGGTCTAAGACAAAGTTCTTCTCCGTCAGGAGCATCAGTAAACAAGAGCCTATTTCTGACATCTTCCCCCATAAAGTTCATAACAACATTAGCAGGAATTGTCATGTTTGGATTAAAAAATTTATAACCTTGTTGTACATAGAATTCCCTGATTGATTGAGGGTCTATACTCGATAACTTGTTATTTTTTATTTCTTTAATCATTCTTTAAAAGCTTTGAAATTGTTTCAACTAATTCTGCTCTATTAACTTCAAATTGAATATCAGTATTTTTAATCCAATCTTCACGAGAATCAATTGATTTAGAAATTTCCTTTCCTCTTATTAAATTTTTAATCGTTACAATCCCTTTTTCTCTTTCGACAGTACCTTCAATGATAACAATTGGGGATCTTCTTTTATCGGCATACTTCATTTGCGCCTTCATACCTGATGATCCAACATATACTTCCGCTGAGATATTGCTATCCCTTAAATCCTTCGCAATCTGATAATAACTATAGCTATATTCATTATCCATCTTAAGTACTAGAATTGGACCATTCTTCACTTTGTCCGAACTAAATTCAGCCATCTGTAAAATAGTTACAAGTCGACTTATGCCTATTGAAAAACCAACAGCACCTATTTGATCCTTTCTAAACCTTGAAATTAGATTATCATATCTACCTCCTCCTCCAATTGAACCAATTATTGGAAGGTCTTTATCATTATCTGTTTGGAATTGAAGGTTAGCTTCAAAAATAGTACCTGTATAATATTCAAGGCCACGGACTATTGAGCTATCAAATGAAATTTCATCTAAGTAATCTAATTTTTCCAATAAATTATCTATTTCTATTAGATCTTTTATAGCTTCTTGACCGGTATCTGTTTGATTTACAATCTCATCTGCTTGAATAATGAATTTCTTTCTATCTTGATTATCGATTGATAAAAAATCTAATATTTTACTTATACTGACCGGAGATAATTCAGCACCTTTTGTAAAATCACCTGAGTCATCTTTACGTCCAGCATCCAATAATTTCTCTACACCACCAATACCAACTCTATCCAGTTTATCTATTGCTCTTAATATTATTAATCTTCGAGCATCATTGATTGGCTCGTTAACAGCTATTAGCTGAAGAATCGAATCTAATAACTTTCGATTTGAGACTTTAATTCTATAACTATTTTTATCAAGTCCGAGTACCCGCATACAATCACATGCAAGCATTATTAGTTCACTATCAGCAAGATTATTATCGGCACCTATAATATCAGCATCTAATTGAATAAATTCCCTAAACCTTCCAGGCCCAGGTTTTTCGTTCCTCCAGACACTCCCAACTTGAAATCTTTTATATGGTTTTGTAATTTTATCATAATTCTCACCCACATACCGAGCTAGTGGTGCTGTAAGGTCATATCGAAGTGAAAGCCATTTTTCATCATCATCCAGAAATGAGAAAACACCAGCATTTGGTCTATCTTGGTCTGGTAAAAATTTTCCAATAGCATCACTATACTCGAAAGCCGGTGTTGATAATTCCTCGAATCCATATGACTCATAAACTTTTGATATTTTATCAATTATGCTTCTCAATAATCTGAGTTCTGAGCTATTTATATCCCTTTGGCCCCGAGGTAGGCATGCTTTTATGATATCTTTTGACTTAATATTTGACATTTGCTAGGTACAAGAATTTTTATTTAAAAAGTAGTTTTAAAAATTATACTAGATTTTCATTTTTACAAGAAAATTATTAAAATTATGATAACAGAATATATATATATTTATTAGAATAATAATCTATTTTATATCTTTTACATATTGAATTTAGAATAAAATACTTATAATATACTATATATGAAAATACATTACTAAAGTAAGAGAGTATAAAAATGGCAAAGCTAGATAGAATTGATAGAAAAATATTAAATATTTTGCAAGAAGATTGTACTATGGCTGTTTCCGAAATTTCTGCAAAAGTTGCCTTATCTTCTACACCCTGCTGGAGAAGAATTCAAAGAATGGAGAAGGAGGGAATAATCTCTAAAAGAGTTGCTCTTTTAGATCCAAAAAAAATAAACGCTGAAGTTACAGCCTTTGTTGCGATCAAGACAAATCAACACAGCAATCAGTGGCTAAATGCATTTAAAAAAGTTTTGCATCCCTTCCCTGAAGTAGTAGAATTTTATCGAATGGCAGGTGATATAGATTACTTACTAAGAGTTGTTGTCCCAGATATTGCAAGTTTTGATAAATTTTATAAAAATTTAATGGACAGAATTGACCTCACAGATGTATCTACAAGCTTTTCAATGGAGCAAATAAAGTACACCACGGCCCTTCCTCTCAATTATACAGAGGAAGCAACTCTAATAAAGAATGATGATCTAGCCTGATTTATCCGCCTGTGACTGACATGTGTCTGCTGACAGCTGGCTGCGAGTTGTACTTATCAATCTTAAAGTCATGACTTATTGGTTTCATTCTGATTGATTGATATATTAGGTTAATTATATCATCATCTGTTGCCTTTGACCTCATAAGGCTATTGAAATCTACAGAGTCATCTTGACCCAAACACATATACATTTTACCTGTGCATGTTATTCTCACCCTGTTACAATCAGCGCAAAAATTGTGGCTCAGTGGAGTTATTAACCCTAATATACCACCTGTTTCCTTGCAAATATAATACCGCGATGGACCACCAGTTTTATATTCACAACTACTTAAAGTAAAATATTTTTCAAGGGTTGCTCTATAAGCTGATAGTGAGAGATAATTTTCAGTTCTATCACCATCTATATCACCCATGGGCATGGTTTCAATAAGTGTTATATCCATATCATTATCATGAGCCCATTTAATAATATCGGGTATTTCTTTATCGTTTAACCCCTTTAATGCAACGGTATTTATTTTGATTCTGAGACCAGCTTTCTTTGCAACCGTAATACCCTCAATTACTTTTCTTAAGTCGCCCCATCTAGTTATCTTCTTAAACAAATCCTCATTTAAGGTATCTATTGACACGTTTATCCTATTAACATTATTTTTTACTAGATCATAAGCATATTTTGAGAGCTGACTTCCGTTTGAAGTCAATGTCAACTCATCCAAAAAATTACTATTAATTTTTTTTGATAGCTGCTCTATGAGCCACATAATATTTTTCCTTACAAGAGGTTCCCCACCAGTTAGCCTAATTTTTTTTATACCACAATCAATAAACAGTGAAGCTAATCTGTATAGCTCCTCTAATGTAAGAAGATTAACCTTGGGTAAAAAAGTCATATTCTCTGCCATACAATAAACACATCTGAAATCACATCTATCAGTAACGGATATTCTCAAATAATCTATATTTCTATTGAAAGGATCCACAAGATTAGCCTTATGATCAGTATTTATAAAATTTTTTTCCATAGACCTTATGATAACAAACTTCTTGTAATAAATAAATTCAATTTATATGATATGTTCATTATAAAATATTAATAAAAAAATAATGTCATTGAGTAAAATATTTGAAAATGCAAGTCATGCCCTAGATGGTATACTATTTGACGGAATGACTATTCTCTCAGGTGGTTTTGGTGTTTCTGGTATTGCAGAAAATTTAACTGAGGAAATAAAAAATAGTAAAGTTAAGGACTTAACTGTTGTATCAAACAATTGTGGAATTGATGGGTATGGTTTAGGTACTCTGTTACAAACGCGGCAAATTAAAAAAATGATTTCTTCCTATGTTGGTGAAAATAAACTCTTTGAAGAACAGTATCTTAATGGAGACTTAGAATTAGAATTTTCTCCACAAGGTACGCTTGCTGAGCGATGTCGAGCTGGAGGATCAGGCATACCAGCTTTTTATACAAAAACCGGTATTGGAACAATTGTTGCTGAGGGCAAAGAAATTAAATCAATTGATGGGGTAGAGTATCTACTTGAGAAAGCTATTAAGGGAGACTTAGCAATTATAAAGGCTTGGAAAGCTGATTATTCAGGAAATCTTGTATTCAGAAAAGCTGCAAGAAATTTTAATCCACCAATGGCAAAAGCAGGAAAGATATGTGTTGTCGAGGTTGAAGAGTTAGTAAAAACAGGTGATCTAGATCCGGATCACATTCACTTACCTGGTATCTACGTAGACAGAGTTTTCCAGGGTAAATATCTGGAAAAGAAAATCGAATTTATTACACTGAGAGAGGAATAAGAAGCTATGCCTTGGACAAGAGAAGATATATGTAAAATTGCAGCACTAGAACTGAAGGATGGTTATTATTGTAATCTGGGTATTGGGATGCCTACAAAAGTTGCAAATTATATTCCGGATAGCATAAATGTAACTTTGCAATCAGAGAATGGAATGCTTGGAATGGGTCCATTCCCATCGAAAAATGAGGTTGATGCTGATATAATTAATGCAGGGAAACAAACAATTACTGAACTTCCTGAAACCTCCTATTTCGATAGCTCCGAGTCATTTGCTATGATAAGAGGAGGACATATAGATTTATCTATACTTGGTGCCCTGCAGGTATCAGAAAACGGTGATTTAGCAAATTGGATGGTTCCTGGAAAAATGGTTAAAGGTATGGGTGGCGCAATGGATTTAGTGGCTGGTGTAAAGAAAGTTTTGATTTTAATGGAACACACAGCAAAAGATGGCCAACCAAAATTACTTGAAGAATGTACACTACCCCTAACTGGAAGAGGAGTTGTGGATAAGGTGATTACAGAGCTCGGTGTCTTCGAAATATCAAGTTGCAGATTGAAAGTACTGCAAATAGCTCCAAATGTATCACTTGATGAAATAAAATCAAAAACTCATGCTAGAATACAAGATTAGATAACCAGGTATTATTTTTCAAGATGGTAGAAATAGTCTGGTTCAAACGTGATCTAAGAATAAAAGATCATCAGCCACTCCACGATGCATCCCTGGTAGGATGCGTAATTCCTTTATATATAATAGAACCCAATCTCTGGAAACAACCGGATGTTAGTGATAGACAATATGATTTTCTATGCGAGTCACTAGAGGATCTTACTCAATCTCTTCAAAAATTAGGTCAAGAGATGATAATTAGAGTTGGTAATGCTGAAGAAATATTCATAAATTTGATAAACCAGTACACCGTAAAAAATGTATGGTCTCATCAAGAAACATGGAATGACTGGACTTATCAAAGAGATATAAAATTAAGAAAATTATTTAGAGTAAATAATGTTAATTGGAATGAGCTTCCTATTAATGGAGTTGCACGTCTATTAAAATACAGGAAAGACTGGGCGAGGTTATTTTATCAGGAGATGAATAAGGAACCTTTTCAACATCCAAGTAAGCTAAAAAAAATTAACATAGTCTCTGAAGATATTCCAAGTGCTAAAAGCTTAGGAATTGAAAAAATAAATTATTTATCTAGGCAAAAGGGTGGTGAGATGCAAGCTTATCAAGTTATGGATAGCTTCTTGAATGAAAGATCTTATGATTATTCAAAAAATATATCCTCCCCCCTATATTCAGCTGACTCATGTTCTAGGCTATCAACTTACCTAGCATTTGGGAATATCTCACTAAAACAAATATTTTATGAGACAAATAAGTTTATTGACGAAAATAAAAAAAATAAATCAATAACAAATATAAATATACGGTCAATCAATGCCTTTAAAAGTCGTCTAAGATGGAGGTCACATTTTATACAAAAATTAGAAGATCAACCTAATATTGAATATAAAAATTTGCATAGTGCTTATGATGGGCTGAGAGAGAATGACTTTAATGAAGAACTATATTATAAATGGTGTACTGGGCAAACAGGTTTTCCCTTTGTAGATGCTTGTATGAGATCTCTTATTAATACTGGGTGGATAAATTTCAGAATGAGAGCAATGTTGGTAAGTTTTGCTGCAAATAACTTATGGTTAGATTGGAAGAAATTTTCTCATTTTTTATCTAAGATATTCACTGACTATGAACCTGGAATTCATTACTATCAGTTGCAAATGCAATCAGGTACTACGGGTATAAATACAGTAAGAATTTATAATCCAATCAAACAAAGTTATGACCAAGACCAAGATGGAATATTTATAAAGCGTTGGGTAAGTGAATTAGAGAATCACCCAATTGAAATGATCCATGAGCCCTGGAAAAGTCCATTATTTAAGAGTAATTACGTGAAGCCAATAATAAATGAAGCAGAAACAAGAAAGAATGCCGCTTCTAAATTGTATGCACTCAAAGCACAGATACGAAATTCAGATAATACAAAAAAAATTATTCAAAAGCATGTTGGTTGATAATATTGGTTTTAATTTTTTTTCTTAGATATCAAAAATGAAGATGATAAATTTGATAAAATATTTCTATAGCAGTTATGAAATTTGGAGATAATTACCTTTATTTTTAATTGATTTATACAGTATCTATGAAAATCATTTAAGCAACTGAACGCCTACTACTTGTTGATTAAAAGCAAAGTTAGGAACCTATACTCCGCATAAGAACACGATTTATGAAAATAATTGGTATTATACCAACAGCAACAATGGTCATAGCTGGAAGGGCTGCATCTTCTAGGGAAGACAGAGAGGCATAAGTATAGACATGAGTTGCTAAAGTATCAAAATTGAATGGTCTTAGAAGTAAAGTGGCTGGTAATTCTTTCATCGAATCTACAAAAACCAATAATACAGCGGCTATCAAGGCGGGCTTAATGATTGGCAATTGTATACCCAGTAAAGTCTGAATCCTTGATCTTCCAAGTACACGTGATGCAGCACCCAAATCCGGATTTAAAGCTGAAAAACCTGACTCTATAGTTCCATATGCTATTGTTAAGAATCTTACAATATAAGCATAAAGAACTCCAATAGCTGTACCTGAAATAATTAACCCCATTGATATACCGAAGACGTCACCAATTAAGCCCTTTAGAAAATTATCGACTGTAATAACTGGAACAATAATCCCGAGGGCAAGTACAACTCCTGGAAGAGCATATCCTAATCTTGATACTCCAATAGACAATTTAATTATAAAATTATTAGATGAGATCGATACATTTATCAGGTAAATACTAATTACTAACGTCAGGAATGCTGCGAAACTTGATAAATAAATTGAATTAAGTACAAGTTGAAGATACTTGATAATATCAATTTCGTAATATCTTTGTATTATAAAATCAAGAAGAACAATTGATGGGAATATAAATCCAATCAAAATTGGAAGAAAGCAAATCATTGATATTATATATGCCCTCAATCCAACAAGTTGAACTCTGTTTATCGCTAATGTATTATTATTCTTTTGAACAAATGAACGCTTATTTCTAAGTTTCCTCTCAATAATCATCAATAAGAATACAAATATAAGCATAAAAATTGCGATCTGAGCTGCCCCACTAAGATTATTTTTTTCGAGCCATGTTACATAAACCCCAACACTTAATGTATTGACACCATAATACTCAAAAGCGGCAAACTCATTCATGGACTCCATCATAACAAGGATTAATCCAATAATTATTGCAGGTCTAGCCATCGGTAAAGCTATTCTAAAGAAACTTGAAGTGAGGGAATACCCGAGTGTACTACTTACTTCAATTAGTGATATTGACTGTCTCAGGAATGCTGCACGAGACGTGAGGTATACATATGGATAGAGAACAAATGACATTACAAATATAACACCACCATTAGAATAGATATCTGGGAACCAATAATCTTTATAGGATTGCCATCCAAATATAAATCTTAATGATGACTGTAAAAAACCGGGATAATCAAAGATCTCACCATAAGTATACGCAATTATGTATGTTGGCATAGCTAATGGTATTAAACAAAGCCATTCTAATATTCTTCTGAATGGAAAATTATAGACAGTAACTATCCAAGCTAAACCAATTCCAATAACTAATGTTATGAGACCAACTCCAAATAGAACAATTAGAGTTGTGATAATATAACCTGGTAAAACAGTTGAAGAGAGATGTGGCCAAATATTTTTCTCAGATGAGAGGGCCATATAAAAAATAGTTAGTATCGGTATGGCAATAATTGCTGCAATAAAAAGAGCTCCCAGTGATTCTAGGAGCTCTTTAATATCAACATTTTTAATTAATGCTTTCATGAATAATTGTAATACCACCTATGGTAAAAATTGTCATAACAATTTTTACATAGACAAAATCAATTATTCGTCGTATCCAACAAGATCAACCATTTCACTTGCTACAACTCTATTATTAGCAATAGTGATAAGATCAAGCGTGTCAGCATTAAGATCACCAAATGATGCAACCATGTCAGAAATACCAACCCCTTCTTTTAAGGGATATTCATGATTAGTTTCGGCATACATTTCTTGTGCAATATCTTCAGTAAGGAATTCAATAAGTTTGATTCCATTATCCTGATTTGGAGCATGTTTTGCTAGCACCGCGCCTGACAGATTCATGTGAGTACCTCGACCGTCGGCATTAGGCATAATAATTTTTGCACTTGCAGCCCAATCTTTTTGCTCTGGCTCTTTATCATTTGTACGCATTTTTGCCATATAATAAGTATTACCGATTGAAATATCACATTCACCGGAGAATATTCCTTTTACTTGGCCTCTATCATTACCTTGAGGTGTTCTTGCCATATTTGCCTTTACACCCTTTAGCCATTCAATTGTTTCCGCTTCACCGTGATGTGCAATTAATGATGCGAATAATGCTAAATTATATGCATTTTGGCCTGATCTAGTACATAATCTTCCAGCCCACTTTGGCCCAGCTAACTCTTCATATGTTATTTCGTCTTGTGCAACTCTATCAATAGATGCATAAACTACACGAGCTCTTGCTGTTAGACCTACCCAGTGACCATCTGGATCACGATACTGTGACGGAATATTTGCATTAACTACTGATGAAGAAAAAGATTGTGAAACTTCTTGATTAACTGCGTCACTTAAACGACCAATATCTACAGTTAGAAGCACATCCGCCGGACTACTATCTCCTTCTTGAACCATTTTATCGACAAGACCTTTACCTGCAAATAAAACATTTACTTTAATTCCTGTTTCATCAGTAAACTTTTCTAACATTGGCTCTATTAAATAGGGTTGTCTATATGAATATACGTTCACTTCAGAAGCGCGAACTGTTGCTATGGATAACGCACAAAATGTAGCTACCATGAAACAGCCTGTTACAAATCTAAACATTATAATTAGCTCCTTCTATTTTTGTATTCTTGTTTAATTTAGAATTGTTATAATTTAACTTGTGAAAAAAAATAACGCGTGTAGATAGTCTTCTTTTTCGAGGCTGTCAATAACTATTTTTTATTTATCTGAAGACTTCACCAGATTAGCTGAGGCTATAATCTCTTCTGCAATTGTGATTGCTTCTTCAGGACTAAAATCGAGGGGTAAGCTAATATCTTTATTTTGAATAAATATTCGAACCATACCTCCTGTAGTTGGACCTACCTGCAGATCGGTTACTTTATTATGAGGTGTATTTATTCCCATTGCTTGAACTTTGACTGAAAATGATATAATAATTTTTTATGAATGGTATTATACATATTTTTTACGGATTTTGATATAATATTTAAATTAAGATTGAATATGCCGCTGTAGCTCAGCTGGTTAGAGCGCCTGATTGTGGATCAGGAGGTCCCTGGTTCGAATCCAGGCAGTGGTACCAAAAT
>NHCE01000009.1 GCA_002168075.1 Rhizobiales bacterium TMED25 | reverse complement strand
AACTGAAAATAAAAATTTATGTTTCAAGTATCAGATTAACTTCCCCAAATATATATAGCTGCAAATAAAAATAACCATACAACGTCAACAAAATGCCAATACCAAGCAGCGGCTTCGAAACCAAAATGCTGATCTTTATTAAAATGCCCGGCTTTGACCCTAAAGCTACAAACTAGTAGAAAAATAGTTCCTACTAATACATGAAAACCATGAAAACCAGTAGCCATAAAAAAAGTAGCTCCATAAATATGTCCGGAAAAATTGAAGGCTGCATGGCTATATTCGTATGCTTGTACACAAGTAAAAATTGCACCAAGTCCAACTGTTAATAATAATCCAATTCTTAAACCTTTTCGATCATCATGAAGTAAAGAGTGATGCGCCCAAGTTACAGCTGTTCCAGATGTAAGCAAGATTAGAGTATTAAGCAGAGGTAGATGCCATGGATCAAAAGTCGCAATTGCATCTGGCGGCCAGTGACCCCCCGTCAATTCAGTTCTTAAATACTGCGGAATATCACCCGCATAAAGTGATGCATCAAAGTATGACCAAAACCACGCCACAAAGAACATAACCTCTGAAGCGATAAACATTATCATCCCATACCTTAAGTGAATTTGAACAACAGGCGTATGATCACCATTGTGAGCTTCTTTAATCACTTCTCTCCACCACCCATACATTGTAAATAGAACCGCTATTAAGCCTAAAATCAAAAGCCAATAACTGTCTTGGTGAAAATATATAACAGCGCCAATAGCTGTCACAAAAGCTGAAACAGCTCCAATCACAGGCCAAGGACTTGGGTCGACTAAATGATAATCATGATTTTTTGAATCTAGTTCGCTCATTTTGATGATCTTACAATTTGATGATAGCTTCGATTTTGATACATTATATACGATATTTTATTACAATAAATCCTTATTTTTAAAAAAAGTATACGAAATTGTAATCGTATCAACATTTTTTAATTCCTTGTCTCTATCTATTGCTGGATCGATGTAATAGGTTAATGGCATCTCGATTTTTTCATTGGGTTCAAGCTCCTGCCCATTAAAGCAAAAACACTCAACTTTCAATACATATGCTGCAGCTTCTGCAGGAATTATATTATAAGTTGCAACTCCATTAGTCTTATTAGAAGATAAATTCTTTGCATTATAATACGTGTATTTATTACCCCCGCTTGTGATACTATCTACTTTCTTTTCAGGCTCAACCTCCCAGTTCAGATCATTTGAAACATTAACATCGTATCTTATCAAAAACTCTCTTTCTCCGATATCTGAAGTAACCAAATTAACAACTCGTGGAGCCCCTTTATAACCCGTGACTTTACAAAATAAATCATACAAAGGTACTGCAGCCAAAGAGAGTGCTCCCATGAAGAATACAATTGAAACACATAACAAAAGTATCTTTGTATTTTTTTGAGTATTTTTCATAATATTAATTTATCATCTAAGAAATATTTGAAGTGATACGAACTACGGTTGTGAAAAAGAAAACCAATACTAATGCAAATAATATTACAGCAATTGCTATTGATTTTTTCTTTCTATTTGCAATGAAATTATCTAATTCACTATCCTTTTTTTTTATTTCTTTGTCATCTGGCATTAATAAAAATCCTCTCAGTTGTAATAAGAATAAGTATAATCCACTAAAAAAATCACAAAGACCATAAATAAATAATAAATAGAATATATAAATAATTTTTTTGAATGATTTTTTATTGATTTATCATTTTTCGACACATAGAGCTGTGCTGCCAAAAAGACGAAAGTTAGACTAAGTATAGAAACTGGTATGAGATAAATAATAGACACCATATCAATAAAATATGGAGAAATTGCTGTAAAAGACATAATAATAGAGTAAACAAGTATTCGATTGATTGTGACTTTATTGCCCATTACATTTGGCATCATTGGTATATTTGCCTTTTCATACTCATTGGAGGTTACAATTGCTAATGCCCAGAAATGCGGCGGAGTCCACAAAAAGATAATTAAAAATAATAAAATAGGTTCTAGTGTTATTGATGCCTCAGTCGATATCCAACCAATAACAGGAGGAAATGCACCAGCTGCACCTCCAATAACAATATTCTGTATAGTTTTTCTTTTTAACCAAATCGTGTATATGAAAACATAAAAAAAAATAGTGAATGCTAAAAATATTGCCGAGAACCAATTAATCAAAACTCCCATTACATATACCGACCCAGCAGCCATGATAATGCCATATGTTAATGCTTCAGATTTAGAGATATTTCCTGAAGGTATTGGTCTATTTGAAGTACGCTTCATGATACTATCTATGTCCGCATCAAACCACATATTTAATGCCCCTGAAGCTCCGGCTCCGATTGCAATACAGATAATTGCGATACAGGCTAAAAAAGGATTGATAGCCAAAGGTGATAATATTAAACCAACAAAACTTGTAAAAATTACAAGTGACATGACTCTAGGCTTCATCAAAGTGAAATAATCGTAAACAGATCCTGAAGAATACACCATTAGATGTCCCTATCACGAGTATTGTAATATTTAATGATCTGCATCCCTGGTAACATCTGTGACTGCTCCTTGCAGAGACCCTGGATTTGCAAAAGATCCAAAATCAACTGGCTCTGGAAGATCTCCAAACTGATGAAATGGTGGGGGAGATGTTAGTGTCCATTCTAATGTTGAGACACCTTCACCCCAAGGGTTATCTCCTGCCGGTACTTTTTTAGCGAATGCCCGATATACTCCAAATAAGAATACAAGAACTGCAAAAGATGAAATATATGAACCTATAGATGACACATAATTCCACCCTGCGAATGCATCTGGATAGTCGACATATCTTCTTGGCATACCAGCTAGCCCGAGAAAATGTTGAGGAAAAAATATTAAATTTACACCAATAAAAGTTAACCAAAAATGAGTTTTTCCTATTATTTCTGAGTACATATATCCTGACATTTTTGGATACCAATAATACCAAGCAGCAAAAATTGCAAAGACAGCTCCCATCGATAGTACATAATGAAAATGTGCTACAACATAGTAAGTGTCATGAAAAGCCCTATCTACTCCTGCATTAGCGAGAATCACACCAGTGACTCCACCTATAGTAAACAAGAATATGAACCCAATAGCCCAGAGCATAGGTGTTTTAAATTCTATTGAGCCGCCCCACATGGTTGCTATCCAAGAGAAGATTTTTATTCCTGTAGGGACTGCAATAATCATAGTTGCCGCAACAAAATAAGCTTGTGTATTTACGCTTAAACCAACTGTATACATATGATGTGCCCAAACAACGAATCCAATTAGACCAATTGCTACCATTGCATAGGCCATACCTAAATAACCAAACACTGGTTTTCTGGAGAAAGTTGAAATAATATGACTGATCATTCCAAATCCTGGCAAGATTAAAATGTAAACTTCTGGATGGCCAAAAAACCAGAATAAGTGCTGGAATAAAATTGGATCACCACCACCTGCGGGATCAAAGAACGTTGTACCAAAATTCCTGTCCGTCAATAACATAGTAATTGCACCTGCAAGCACAGGTAAGGATAAGAGAAGTAAAAAAGCTGTGACAAGAACAGACCAAACAAACAGAGGCATTTTATGCATTGTCATACCTGGTGTTCTCATATTAAGTATTGTAGTTATAAAATTAATAGCACCAAGGATTGATGATGCACCTGCTACGTGAAGAGATAATATTGCAAAATCCATAGCAGGACCGGGCTGACCCATGGTTGATAAAGGTGGGTAAATAGTCCAGCCTCCTCCAACTCCGTTAGCCCCCGGAGGACCGGGAACAAACATTGAAATTACCAAAAGAGCAAGTGCTGGAGGCAACAGCCAAAATGATATATTATTCATTCTAGGAAATGCCATATCAGGAGCGCCTATCATAAGAGGAACAAACCAGTTTCCAAAGCCACCGATCATGGCAGGCATTACCATGAAGAAGATCATGATTAATCCGTGCCCAGTTGTAAAGACATTATAGACATGAGGATCTCCAAATATTTGCAAACCAGGACTTTGAAGCTCCAACCTCATGAAAAGTGAGAGTACTCCCCCAAATACTCCACTTATAATTGCGAAGATAAGATACATAGTACCTATATCCTTGTGGTTTGTAGAATATAACCAACGTTTTAAACCAGTTGGATTTGAATGATGTGATGTTGCTTCGCTATACATGCGCTTCCCTCTTACTTAATTAACTAATCTTACTAGTTGTTTATTATTTTGAAAATAATTATTATTTGCAAACTGGTCTTTGGCCATATTCAGCCAATTATTATAATCCTTCTGTTCGAGTACGTGGACTTCAATGGGCATAAATGAGTGACGGACTCCACATAATTCCGAGCACATACCATAATAAACACCTGGTTTATCAACTTTGAACCAAGTTTCATTCAACCTGCCAGGTATTGCGTCCATTTTGACACCAAAAGATGGAACAGCCCAGTTGTGTATTACGTCAGATGATGTAACTTGAACTCTTACAACTTTCCCCGCGGGAACTACTAGAGGGTTATCTACTGATAGTAGTCTGATCTTTCCTTCAGTAAGTTCTTCTTCCTCAAGTGGAAGTGAGTCAAAATATATTGCATCATTATCAGGATATTCATAACCCCAATACCATTGATAGCCAGTCGCTTTTACTGTCAAGTCGGCATCAACTGGTATTGCCTGTTGCGTGTACAAAATTCTGAATGACGGAATGGAGATAGCCACCAGAATTATCACAGGTATCACAGTCCATAAAACTTCGATTAGAGAATTATGAGATGTTTTTGATGGTTTAGGATTTTTTTTAGCACTGAATTTAAACATTACATAAATGAGAAGCAATGTAACAAATAACGCTATTGCAAGCATCACCGGAAATAGGAATAAGTTATGAAACCAAGTAATATCTGCCATATTTGGTGTAGCTGCATCCTGGAATATCATCTGATAATCTTGTGGAACTCCAATATTTTCAGCAGCAAATAAAGGAGAATTCATCGCAATTATCATTGTAGATAAAGCAAGTATAAATTTATGAGTAAAACTTAGATTTTTTGATAGCTTCATAGATAGTATCCTGAATTAAAAATTATATGCAGTTTTAGTAATTACTTTTATATAGAGATAATATTTTTTACACAAGTAATCAATAGGTTAATCCTAATAAATTTTTGGAAAAAATATTTATTTTATTAATTTGGTATTTATTTATTTCCTGTAGAATTAAAATAATTAATTAAAAAGGTTGCTAATCAGATTAGTGGACAAATGTACTTTAAAAATATAAAATATTACATCTTTATTATAGCCATTTTTGTATTATTCCAAGCTCATTTATCTAATATAAATGCAAACTCATACGAATTAAATAAAAATAGGATTTATATTCAAGACAAATTTATAGGATATCTTAAAGCCGAAGGGGATTTTTGGTCCGTCACATGTGAAGAGAATAATACTAAAGACTGTTCGATGAGTCAGTTTGTCAAATCTAAGAGTGACGACACGACCCTATCAATTCTAATAAATAATAAGAATTATATGTTCGTGACTATTATGAATGTCTACGATACAGAATCATTAGCAGATAAGATTACATTATTAACAAGTTCAAGGGGTATGAATTTTGATCTGGATAATAAAGATTGTTACGAAAATAGTTGTGAATATTCGATTTCAATGCAGAATCCGCTAATCGAAAAACTACTCGCAGATGATAAATTTATAATTGGTATTAAAAATTTAAAAAAAAATAATACAATTGGATATTTGATTAATTCAATTGGATTTGCCGAAATGTATAAGCAATTAGAAAATAAATAAAAATATCACTAGTAATATTACTTAAATTATACAATAATTATTATATATAATCTTTTATTCTATAGGTGAAAAAATGAGAAATTTAATAGCAATAATTCTCTTACTTGTTATGGTAAACATGATTTTTGTATCTGAGTCCGTTGGAAAACTATGTGATGGACCTGGAGGTGGTTTGCTATGTGGAGCAGGGATTGGAGGTGGAATTGGTTCCGCTATCGATGGTGATGATGGTGCGAAGGCTGGCGCATTAATTGGTGCATTAATCGGAGTAACTTCTCGAATAAATGAAGCTGAAAAGCAAGGTGATAACACATCCTCAGTAAATAATGATGCTTACATAGAAAATTACATAGAAAATAATCAGATTATATCAACAGAATATCCCATAAGTATGGTCTATAATACACAAATTGCATTAATTAGTCTTGGATATTATGTCGGAGTTTATGATGGATCATTTACACAAAATACTGCCGATGCGATTAAGAGTTATCAGCAAAATAATAGCCTAATAGCTAATGGTTTCCCATCAAAAGAACTGTATAAGCATATTAAAAATAATGTAGCTATTTTATATAGTGAAGAGTAAAAAAAATTACTTAATTGCCTCAGCAATATAAAAAGTGCATGTGCCCACCAAAGCAAGAATTATTAACTGTAAGGGCATGTATATAACATCAATAGAAGCCAATAATGCAGCAACGTAAGAAGATATGGCAGCAAGTGTATATTGAACACAACCTGAGAGGCCTGATGCTGCTCCTGCTAATTGTGGCTTAATACTTACTATATTTGCAATAATATTTGGTATTACAATCCCATTTGAATAAGTTATGACCATCATTGCACCGAAAATAATGTAAATATTAATAACTCCAGAGAGGAATATAATAAGCATTAATATTGATCCGATTATTGTACCAAATACAGCGTAACTTATCATCCTAAGCGATCCAAGTCGTTCCGATAATCTTGCTGTGGTAAAACTTCCGGCCATGAAGGCTAATGAAATTAGCATAAAAGTAAATCCGTATTGAGTTGGTGTGAAATCTAATTTTTGGATAACCAAGAATGGTGCAACCCCTAAGAATGTGAAGAACATGGAATTAGAGCATGCCATAGTTATGGTATAGAATATAAATTTCGGTAATTTCAATAACTCGTTAAAACTTCCAACTAGAGATCTTATATCACCCTTTATTCTGTTATCAGTTTTTGTTTCTGGTAAATTGATATAAATATTTATCAGTAATACACATCCAACAAAAAACATTAGATAAAATATACTCCTCCAACCAAATATATCTTCTAATAATCCCCCAACTGGCGGTGCAACCATTGGGGCTATCACCATTACTGATGTTACGTATCCTAATGCACTTGCGGACTTCTCCCTTGAGTAGACATCTCTAATAATTGCCCTGCCCAGAACAACTCCAGCAACACCACCAAATGCTTGAATAAATCTACCAAAGATTAGTGCTTCAACTGTTGTCGCGAAACTACATATTAAAGTACCAATTAAAAAAATTATTATTCCGTACATCAATATTGATCGTCTTCCATAGGCATCAGATAGCGGCCCTATGAATATTTGGCCAATTGCCATTGAGATAATAAATGCTGATATTGCAATTTGAGCACTGGCATAACTAATATCAAAATGTATCGATAGAGAAGGTAAGGAGGGAACTATTAAATTCAGTGTTAAGGGGGCAAGACCGGTGACAGCGGCTAGTAACCAAATTGAAGGAGGGATCTTATTAATATGCTTTTCCTCTATTTATGAATTAAAATGACTATAGATATTAAGTATATCTTTTGACCATAATCTTGAATACTGCTCAATTAAATTATGTGCTGGGGTCTTCTGATTTTTTACTATTTCAAATAGCTCTTCTAAATATATATCTTCTAATTGATTTTTAGAGTCTTTTCTATTCCTATCTTTTAATCCATGCTTTGATAGATCTAATAATTCAGATAATAATTCAGATAATTTATAGTTTTTAAATTTTGCTTCAAAACCTTCACTATTTAAAGAAATATCTAATTGAACTATATCTTCAAAGGTCCATTTAGATATTATATCGTGACATGCATCTAATGAAACTTGGCTATATAAAAGTCCCGTCCATATTGCTGCCAAACTCATTATTAAATTTTGGTTTCCGGAGTCGGCACCTCGCATTTCAATAAATTTTTTTAATCGAACTTGAGGGAATAAAGTTGAAAGGTGTAACTCCCAATCTTGTATATCAGCAATATATCTTTTTCCGCTATTACTTTTGTACCCATTTAGTAGAAAGTTTCTAAAAGTAAGATTTTTGGTTTGCTCGTATTTTCCTTCACGTAAAATAAAATACATTGGTATGTCTAAGGCATACTGAGTATATGTGTCAAAGTTGAAGGACTTATCAAATACAAATGATAAGTAACCTGCTCTTGTAGGATCTGTATATTTCCAGACTTTACTTCTATATGAGAATAAACCTGACAAACTTCCTTCATTAAATGGACTATTATAAAACATCATGGAAATAAGAGGCTGTAATGCCATACTAACTTTAAATTTCTTTTTCATATCTATCTCAGATGAATAATCGAGATTAACCTGGGTAGTTGCAGTTCTATGCATCATATCTAATCCATTTTTTCCAACAGATGGCATATATTTTCGCATAATTGTATAGCGCTTTTTTGGAACTCTTGGCATATCACTTAGTCGCCAATCGGGACAGAAACCAATCTCTAGAGCTCCTATATCCAATTTTTTACATGCAAATTCTAATTGCTTATTATAATTTTGGATCTCGTCAAATGTTTGATGTAAATTTGAACATTTTGCTCCCGATAATTCAATTTGACCTCCTGGTTCTAGAGTAATATTTTTATCATTAGCGATATCTGTTAAACCTATGATTTTTTCTTCTTCTAGAATTGGCTTCCAAGAAAATTCGGAAATAAGTATTCTAAAAATCTCAACAATACTTTTACTACCATCATATGGCACAGGTAAAAAATTTTCTTTACCAAATAGAAATTTCTCATTTTCAGTACCAATTGTCCAATTTTCTTTTTCTTTTGAACCGGCAATGAAATAATCAATAAGATCACTTTCTGATAAAAGTTTATTCATAAAATTCTTATCTTACTTTTTTTTAATTCTTTTTAAATAACAGGTCAAAGCTAACTTTCTTTAAATATCTCCAAAAGTAAATTGTATTATTGAAGCGGAAACAATAGCTGCTGTATCAGCTCTTAATATTCTTGAACCCAAAGATAATCTTACAACATTATTCAACTCAAGAATACTAGCTCTTTCAATATCAGAAAAACCTCCTTCTGGTCCAATCAAAAAAGAAATTTTTTTACCCTTTAATGAATTTATAATTTCAATTGGGTTTTTAAGTGGTGACTCTTCATCAAAAAATATTAGAATTTTATTCTTAAATTCTTGCTTAAGTAATTCATTAAATTTAATCATTTCATTTACATTTGGTACCTGCAGAAGCCCACACTGCTCTGCGGCTTCTTTCCCCCTAAGGAAGGCTTTACTCTGATTAAATTTTCTAATATTACAGTAAGAAGTTAAGACAGGAGTAAAAGATAAGATACCCAACTCTGTAAGTTTTTCTATTATGTAATTGTGCCTATTATTATTTAATGGAGAAAAGAAGCATTCAATATTAGTATAATTAATTTGTTCTCTATTTTTATGTAGAATTTCTAATTTGATATATTTTCTAGTGATTTGGACTACTTTAGATTTCCATTCACCCTCAATACCATTGAAGAGAAATAGCTCATCGCCTGAAGATATTCTCATCACATTTTTTAAATAATGATAGTCCTCCCCATCAATTTTTATTAATAAATGTCTCTCCAAAGTATTATTTGTAAAAAGCCTTATACTTTTGTGTGAGAGATTATTTGTTTTATTATCCATATATTTATATAATTCTTGAAATCAGGGGGTAAATCAATAATATTAAGAGAAATTATACAAGATAATATTGTGAATGCGATTAAAAAAAAAATCCGAAACTATCTTCTAATTACCCGCCTTGATAGACCAACAGGCTGGATCCTTCTATTTATACCCTGCTTATACGGTTCAGCCGCTGGATCAATTTATACAAATCAAGAAATAAATATGGAAATTATTGCTCTATTTCTCCTTGGGGCCATACTTATGAGATCTTCGGGGTGTATTTTTAATGATATAATTGATAGGAATATTGATGCTAAAGTAGAAAGAACAAAAAATAGACCTTTAGCTAATCAAAGTATGAGTATCTATGAGGCAATACTTCTATTATGCTTACTATTATTTTTTAGTTTCTTAATATTAATAAGCTTTAATCTATTAACAATCTTTCTTGGAATCTCTTCAATGGCCTTAGTAGTAATATATCCATTCATGAAGCGGATTACGTATTGGCCACAATTATTTTTGGGGATTACATTCAATTGGGGAGTTCTTCTTGGCTGGACAGCAATATCAAATTCAGTTCAACTGGAGATGTTTCTAATTTATTTATCCTCCATTTTTTGGACATTAGGTTACGATACTGTCTATGGTTATCAAGATATAAATGATGATCAGAAGATAGGTATCAAATCTACATCCGTATTATTTGGGAAAAAATCTAAAAAAATTATTTGGTTATTTTACAGCCTTAGTTTTTTGATTATGTTAATATCTTTAATGATGATAAGTGTTAAAAATATCAGTTTATTTTTATTTCTTGGAGCTTTTTTATATACCTCATTTCTCATTAAAAGGCTTCGAATTGATGATATACAATCCTGTGCAAATTTCTTTTCAATGAACAAGTATATTGGATCCTTAATATGTGCTTCTATTTTGGTATCAATATAATAATGCCATGAAGAAAATTAAAATAAATATCAGCATATTTATATATTCTATTTTAACAAATTTATTTAGAGTTGTAGCAAAGATTTATCTATCACTAAGGCTCAAGAACGATAAAGAAACAAGCATAAGCATTAAACAAAAACTTGCTTTGAATATGCCAGTCAAAATTCAAAAAAAAATAATTTGGATACACGCTGCAAGTGTTGGCGAAGCATATACAGGACTTACGGTTGCAGAAATTATTCTCCGTAATTTTCCAGAATTAAATATTCTTCTTACAACTAGTACAATAACTTCGGCAGAGATGATAAATAATTCAAAAAATAAGAATATTATTCATCAATTCTTACCCTTAGATATCAAAGTATATATCCTTAAATTTCTCAAGCATTGGAATCCTAAAATTTGTATATTTATGGAATCTGAGATGTGGCCGAATTACTTTCTTGAAATAGAAAAAAGTGAAACTCCATTTTATATTTTAAACGCAAGGCTCTCAAAAAGAAGCTACAAAAACTGGTCTCGGCAAGGCCAATTAGCATCTAAGCTTATAAATATTCCAAATATAGTTTCCTGCCAGGATAAAGATACACTGGATAGATTAAATAATCTTAGTGCATCTAATGCAATTCTATCAGAAAATATAAAATTTGCTAATCCAAAGCTTCCAATTAATAGAGATGAGTATCAGAAACTCAAAAAATCAATAAATGATAAAATATTCTATATAGCTGCATCTACGCATAAAAAAGAGAATGAGTTCATAATAAATAATCATGAGAAACTCCTTAGATCTTTTCCAAATCTTGTTTGTATTATAGCGCCGAGACATCCAAGTACAATTAACGAAGTAATTCAATTAGCTCAACAGAAGAGAATGAATTGGTCATATTTGCCTTCAAAAATATATGATAAAAGTACTAAATTGTTCATAGTAAGTCAGATTGGTATTTTGGGCACATATTTTGCAATATCAGACTTTGCTATATTAGGTGGGTCATTCCAAAATCACGGTGGACATAATCCTATTGAAGCACTTCAACACAATTGCAGAGTGATCCATGGTAAATATACGCAGAATTTTAGTGATATTTATCAATCTCTCGGCCAACTTAATTGTACTTATATGATTAGTGATGAAAGAGAATTATTTGAACAAATTAGTATTTTTATTAAGGACAAGAAAAAAAATAATGAGCCTCTGAGTAATCTTGAAAAAGTGATAAATAATAAAAGAGATAATGTTATAAAAGAAATCAAAAATTTGATATTTGAAGAAATTGAGGAAAGCAAAAATGAATAGACCATTTTTTTGGAAAGATAATGGTATTTTATCAAGCTTTTTAATACCAATTAGCTTTATCTACTATTCAATATCTAAATTACACTATTATCTAAAAAAGAAATATATTTCTGATATACCAATAGTATCTGTTGGTAGCCCTCTAATTGGTGGTGGTGGAAAAACACCTGTTGTTATAGCTATTTTAAATTTTTTGATCGCTAATCAAAAAAATCCTTGTGCACTAGCCAAAGGCTATAAGGGATCTATAAAAATCCCAACTTTAATTAATAATAAGCATAGCGTAAAAGATGTGGGAGATGAACCACTCTTGATTTCTAAAACTATTGATACATATGTATCAAAAAAACGGAAAGATGCCTTAGAAGTAATAAAAAATAATAACTATAATTTTGTCGTAATGGATGATGGATTCAGGGATATTTCAATACTAAATAAGGTCAATCTTCTAGTTATTGATGGTAATACGAAACTTGATAATAATCGTCCTTTTCCATCTGGTGAATTACTTGGAATAACCAGAAAAACTATTGAAATTTCTGATGCTGTAATTCTCCTAAATGATAATAGAATTCCACAAAAAATTAAAAAAGAAATAGAGGCTTTGAATAAAATAAAAATAAATACATCAATAAATTATGTGTTTAGACACAGTAGTGTTAGAGATAGAATAGCTTTTTGTGGTATTGGTGTACCAAAGAAATTCTTCGCAAGTCTTGAAGATCTTGGTACCAATGTAATTGAAAAGATCACTTTTAGTAATCATCATTACTACTCAAGAAATGATGTCTATTCGCTAATAAAAATTTCAAGAAAATTTGATAAATATACTTTGATAACGACGGCAAAAGATTATGTAAGATTTAATGATATAAATGACCCCAAAAGAGAATTGAGAGAAATAATTGATGTTCTGGACATGGAAGTCAGATTTGAAGATGTTGAGAGCTTAAAGAAATTCCTATAATAATTATTTATCTGTATTAGTTTTTTTCTTATATGCTTCTAAAGCAAACTCTGGAGATACATAAGCTTCTTGTTTATCTACTGACCAATATTTAATATCTGATATTTCTATTTTTTTTCCACTAATGCCGCATAATACATATTGTCCATCATGAATTACATCAAACTCACCGTGTCTATATTTTAATAAAGCCATTTTATCATCTATAGATTTATTCATAAGTTTACTACCTATTCTTTATCTTGATTTTTTTTGACATTAATCTCGCCATCTGAAAATAATATGTTGAATGAATTATAACTTTTTGATTCATATTTTGAACCAATAATCTCCTTATCTGTTCCCCTTATGAGAGTATATCCCCTTTTTAGGATATTCTTATAATTTAGTGATTGAAGGATTCTTTGTAATCCCTCCAATTGTTGTTTCTGCAATGGGAGTGTTGAATGTATTTGATTAAAAATTCTATCAAAACGCCTTGTCATATTATCCCTTTGGTCTTTGATATATTTCATTTTTTCTCTGGAGAAGAAATCAAGGTTACTCTCAAATTCTATTTTTTTTGATAGAATATTAGCAAGTAGTGATTGTTTTGAAATTTTTGAATTTATTTTTTCAAATTGTAGATTCATATCTGTGATAAAATTTAGACCCATAAAGTCTATCATATTTTCTAACTGACTATGCTTCATGCCATGCTTTTCCATTTTATCATTTAAATTTGAAAATAATAATCTTTGATTATTTTTAATTAAAGACTCTATCTCATAAATCTTTGGAAAAAGTAAATTAGCGGCACTCGTTGGAGTCGGGGCTCTTAGATCTGAGACAAAATCAATCAATGTATTATCTGTTTCATGGCCAACCGCACTTACGATTGGTATTGTTGAATTAAAAACACTCCGTACTAGCCTTTCATCATTAAATCCCCATAAATCTTCTAAGCTCCCTCCCCCTCTTGCTATAAGGATAATATCAGGTCTGAGATTATTGGTTTCTTCTATTAAATTTATCCTATCGACCGCTTCACTAATCTCAGTTGGACATTTTACCCCCTGGACGGATACATCATAAATAGAAATATTGATAGGATAACCATTATCCTTATATACTCTCAATATATCCCTTATAACTGCCCCATGAATTGAAGTAATGATAATAATATTTCTTGGATATTTTGAAATTGTCTTCTTAAATCTATTATCAAACAAACCTTCTTCCTGTAACTGTTTTTTTAATTTCTCAAAAAGAGCGAGGAGGGCCCCTTCGCCAGCTAATTCAATATTATCCACTTGTATTTGATAGCTTGATATCCCCCTCTTTGAATATGTTGTTATTTTCCCAGATACAACAACTTCTAATCCATCTTGGGGTTTTATTTTTAATTGACGATAGGCATTATTAAAAATGATTGCATTGATTACATCATCATTTTCTTTTATTTTCAAATATGCAATCCCATTTTTTATAGCGAGACCCGATACCTCGCCCTTAATTTTGACATATCCAAAGCTATCCTCAATCTTCTGCTTAATGGCAGCTGATATTTCACTTACTCCATACTCAGGAATATTTTCATTAACAAAATTCATCTAAAATATAAAATTATCAATTAACATTACGGTTTTATAGGTTAATATCAATTAGCAGATAATTCAAAATAATAAAATAATATAATGAGAATACTTTTAATTGGGAATGGAGGTAGAGAACATGCAATAGCACGATCTTTATATAATGGATCACCCTCAGACATATTATATGCTATCCCAGGAAATCCTGGGATTAGTCAATATTGTGAATGTATTAAAATTAACCCCTTAGATTTTAAAGCTCTATGTAATTTTGTTTCTATGAACAAAGTAGGGTTGGTTATTATTGGTCCAGAAGTTCCAATATGCAATGGGTTAACAGATTATTTGTTGGAGTTAGGAGTAAAGGTATTCGCACCCAGAGAAAAAGCCTCATTACTAGAATCGTCAAAGAAATTTACTAAAGAAATTGCTCTTGAAAATAATATTCCAACTGCTGCTGCAAAATCGTTCAATGTATATGCAGAAAGTATTGAATATTTAAAAAAGATGCAACCCCCATATGTTATTAAGGCAGATGGATTAGCTGCCGGAAAAGGTGTGTTTATATGTGACTCCTTCTTGGAGGCACAAACTGCTGTACATGATATATTTGATGGTCGTTTTGGTTTAAATCAATCAGTTCTAATCGAGGAATTCCTTGATGGTGAAGAAATAAGTTATTTCGCTATCTCAGATGGTGAGAATATTCTCCCGTTGATGGGTGCTCAGGATCATAAAAGACTTTTAGATGGAGATAAAGGTCCAAATACTGGTGGAATGGGAGCCTACTGCCCGCCTCCAATTCTAACAAAAAAATTAGAAAATAAGATTATTAACCTTATATTAGAACCAACTCTAAGTGGTTTAAAAAAAAGAGATATTTCGTATACTGGTGTTTTATTTGCTGGATTGATGATCAGAGATGGTGAACCAAGCTTAATTGAATATAATATAAGATTTGGTGATCCTGAAACTCAAGCACTACTTATGCTCTTAAAATCAAACTTTACAGAACTTGTGCTAGATACTGTTAATGTAAATTTAAAGAATCATAAAATTCAGTGGCATGATAAAAAATCTCTTACTATCGTGTTAGCCAATAAAGGATATCCACTCGAATATAATATTGATTCATCGATAACCGGAATTGAAGATGCTGAGGCGAATAAAAACATAAAAGTATTTCACGCAGGAACATCCATTGTAAATGGAGAGTTAATTGCGACAGGTGGAAGAGTTCTTAATGTGACTTCAACTGCTAACACAATTCAAGAAGCAAGAGACCAGGCCTATGAAGCAGTGGATAAAATCACATATAAAGATAAATTTTATAGAAAAGATATTGCATGGAGGGGTATCCAGTCAGAATAATTCATCTTTTACTCTTGAAAAATAATTTTAGTAAATTTCTATTCTCTTCTTCTAATATTCCACCATATATTTCTGGTTTATGATTAGAGGAACCTACTCCATTAGGCTTTGAGTAATCTTCGAGTATATTTCTATCAATCTCATAGCTATAGGCTCCAAAATAAATACGTCGAATCCTTGCATAAGAAATTGCAAAATAACACATTGAACATGGCTCTAGGGTTACATAAATATCGCAATTTGATAATACATTATTGGCTAACTTTGAAGATGCTAATCTTATCGCCATAATTTCTGCGTGAGAGGTTGGGTCATATAAGGTTCTTGTCATATTATGAGCTTGAGATATGATCTTTCCGTGAGTGTCCGTTATGACAGCTCCAACTGGAACCTCATTATTATTTTGAGCAAGTTTCGCTTCTTCAATAGCTACTTTCATAAATTTCATGATATAACTTAACTATTAATGCTAATTTTATTTTTTATTTATATAATTAAAGTTATGCCTAATAATGCAAATTACAAAATAGAAAATCAACGTATCGCCAAAATAATATCTCGTTCTGGTGCCTACTCACGAAGAGACGCAGAAAAATTAATCATAGATCGTAGAATAAAAATAAATGGGGAGCTAGTAATGTCTCCAATAACTTTTGTAACAAGCAGAGACACTATATCCATTGATGACAAGGTCCTCTCTTATGAATTAACCACTAAAATCTGGATTCTAAATAAGCCCAAGGGTTATATAACAACAACAAAAGATCCACAAAAACGAGAAACTGTCTTCAGCTTATTACCAAGAAAAGTTAATCACCTAATATCTATTGGAAGACTAGATATAAATACTGAAGGATTATTACTATTCACAAATAATGGAGATTTATCCAGATTTATGGAGCACCCCAGAAGTAAATTGATAAGGAGGTATAAGATTAAGACTCGAGGAAAACTAGAGCAAAAGCTTATAGATAAAATGTGTGGTGAAATAATAATTGAGCATATAAAATATAACATAATTTCTGCAAGTATATTATCTTACAGCGAGGCGAATACTTGGCTTCAAATTGAGATATCTGAAGGAAAGAACAGAGAAATTAGAAAAATTTGTCAATATTTTAATCTTCAAATAAATAGGCTTATCCGAACAAAATTTGGACCATTCGAACTTGGTAATATTCAAAAAGGACATTTTGTTGAAATTGATTATAAAATTGTGAATCAAAGATTAAAAAAAATTGGTTTTAATATAAGGTAATAACCATGAGAGTTATATCTGGTATCGCTAAAGGAAAAAAATTAGTCTCAAGTAATGATAAAAAAATTAGACCAACATCTGATAAAGTTAAGATGGCAATATATAATATTATTGAGCATGGAAACATAAGCTTTTCACTTTATAATAAAAATGTTTTGGATCTTTTTTCTGGTTCTGGAAGCCTCGGAATTGAAGCTCTTTCAAGAGGCTCGGCACATTGCTTATTTATAGATATTAGTAAGATATCGCAAAAAATTTGTCGTACAAATTTAGAAAATTGTAATTTATTAAACAAGTCAAAGAACTTAGTTTTTAATATTAGTAATTCAAAAAAATTTGAGTCTGAAAAAAAATTTGATCTTATTTTTGCAGATCCACCATATAATAAAAATTATATCAGTACAGTATTTGCATTCATATTGAAAAATGAACTTTTAAATAAAAATGGGCTGCTTGTAGTTGAAGAAGATAAGAAAAGTAAAATTATTGAAGATGAAAATTTTGAGTTAATCTGTAAAAAAATATATGGAAACTCTCAAGTTCTTTTCTTTCAATTTAAGCTACGTTCTCTCAAATAGTTTTTCTATCTCCTCTTGGCTAAGGTAAATATGTGAGGGTCGACCATGATTGCACTGTCCTGAGTCTGGTGTAACTTCAATTTCTCTTAATAAAGCGTTCATTTCATCGATATTTAATTGTCTTCCACTCCTAATTGACCCATAGCAAGCGATCCTTGAGAGGATTAAGTTTAATCTATCATCAAAGTTTTTTAGTAAAAAATCATCATTAATACAATCCAATATATCATTAATAAGATCCTTTAAATTAGCTCCAATTATTAGAGTGGGGATTGCTCTAATAATTATTTCATTACCGAAGTCTTCAATTTCGATTCCAAAACTCAATAAATCAGAATCTACAGATAATATTTTTTCTTTATCTATCTGACTTAAATTATGGATATACGGTATCAAAAGCGTCTGTCTTTCTATCTCATTATTATGGAAACTTAGCTTCATTTTCTCATATACTATTCTCTCATGAGCCGCATGCTGGTCAACGATAATCATTCCATTCTGGTTTTGTGCCAATATATAATTCTTGAAAATTTGTGCTCTTGCAAATCCAAGAGGATAATTATTGTTTTGATTACTATTTATTAAAATATTTTTATCATTTATTTCTGAAATATCATTTGTGTTTCTACTATTTTTTACTAATTCGTTGTATGTTGTTTTATCAGCCTGTATGGCCATCTCACCCTGAGTTTGGTAAACTGAACTTTGATATTTCTCATGAATAGTATTAACATTCTTCAATGTTGATGATAGATTCAAGCTTTTGGAGTTCGATTTTGCTAGTGATTTATTAATGGCAGAAATCAAGATAGATGTAACCTGCCTATCGTTAGCAAATCTAACTTCTGATTTAGCTGGGTGGACATTAACATCTACGGCGTATGTTGGTATGGTTATTTTTATAATAAAAATTGGAAATCTTCCTTTGGCCAGCCTATCTTTGTAAGCTGATCTTATAGCACCAGATAATCTTCTGTCGGTTATCACGCGATTATTGACAATGATATACTGTGAATTTGAATTAGTTCTATTGTAAGCGGGTAATCCAATATAACCCTGAATAGTGACATCAGAACTTGCATGATTAAGCGTGGTCATGTTATTGAGGAAATCTATTCCAAAAATATCAATAATACGATTTTCAAACAATGACTCTTTTGAAGATTCTCCTCTGACCCAACTTAGATATTGTTTTCCATCTACCTCAATTTTGAAAGAGACCTCTGGGTTCGATATCGCCAGTTTCTTTAATAAATTAAGGATAGCACCTAACTCACTGCGGGCGCTTTTTAAAAATTTATACCTTGCTGGTAATTTTAAAAACAAATTTTCAACGGTTACGATAGTTCCTTGATTACATGGGGATTGTCTTATTTTTTTTTCTTTACCATAATCGACTGTAATTTGATACCCATTATCTGATATAACCTTAGAGATAATCCGAATCCTTGAAACAGATCCAATCGATGGAAGTGCCTCACCTCTAAATCCTAGTGTATTAATTTTTTCAATATTATTTTTTTCTAATTTAGATGTAGCATGTCTCTTTATAGATAAAGCAAGGTCTTCTTTTGACATACCACAGCCATCATCTTCTATTTCTATGAACTCTTTGCCACCATCTTTGATTTTTATAGATATATTTCTAGAGTTAGCATCAATTGCGTTTTCAACCAACTCTTTTACAATAGAGGATGGACGCTCAATTACTTCACCAGCTGCAATTTGATTAATAGTATTGCTATCTAGTAATTTAATAACCATTACCATACCTCATACTGAACGATCGTTCGGTTAAAATAAACCAAATCCACTTGTTATACCGCCCATTAAACCTTTAAACACTGTTGGCATCCTGTCAACAGGTGGAATCTCGTCTCGTTTTGTAGTATCTACGCTACTTTCAAATTCTGTTTCACTATCACTTTTTGAGTTTTCTTTTCCATCTAAATCTATAATATCATCAATTGATAGCTCATAATTTATCTTACTCTTGTCAGAAATATCATCTGTTTCCTGAAGATTTTTTAACATCAATCGATTCAAACTAAGAGCCTCAACTTTAATCGAATTTTTTTCTTCATTCTCAGCCATAGTCTTATTATCAATAATTTCTCTCTTATTTAGTCTTTTAAATTCTTCTTCAGTGTCCAATACTTGGGCATTCTCATCTTTGAGTCTTGCCAGATATTCAGTAAGGTTTTCATCTTTTATAGCCCCCTCTTCAGCATATAGTTCCTTTTTTATATTAGGATTGGCACTCTTACTATTTGCCATAAGTAGAATATCCTCTTCAGCCCTTGATATACTCGATGGTGCTTCTTCACCTAATACTAAAAGCTTAGCTTCTTCTCGGGTATTAATAAGGAAAGCAGGGTCCTCATCTGATGGCGGCCTTAGCAAGTAATCCGGGGGCATTATCAATGGTTTTTTGGTAACAGTTAGAAATTCATCTGGAGGACCGGCTTGGAATGCGCTTCCAGTAGTAGATGAAGATACAAATTCCTTTAATGAAGATCCACAACTTGGCAAAATAAGTAAACAAACAAAAAATATTCTACTATATTTGGCAAGTGACATATTCAATTTATATTATTTATTAGATAATTTAAAATTAATTTTAGGCCAAGTAAATACCAAAAGCAATAGCATTAATCCGGTTACTATATAAATATCCGCAATATTGAAGACATACCAACTATATTCTTTTAAATAAAAATGAAAAAAATCTGCAACACCCGAATATAACAGCCTATCAATAATATTAGATAGTGCACCTGCAAGGATTAAGGTAAGTGATACCATTTTAAATTTAATTTTAGAACTAAATATAAACTTTGTGATCCATAGACAAATTAAAAGAGAAAAAATACAAATAAATATTTGTCCTAAATAACTCTCCTGTGGGAAAAGACCATAACTAAAACCTCTATTCCAAACCAGTATAATTTCAAAAAAACTAGTTACATCTATAGCTTTAATATCAAATTGCTCAAAATATCTTAATAGAAGATATTTTATCAATCTATCAAATATAAATAAGACCATAAAAAAAATTAAGAATTTTTTTTGAATTATGTTATTAAAAATATCAATTTTATACATTTTTATTAAGGTTTATTTTCTTTTATAAACTCTCGTACTGCATTCGCATCTCTGATTGATAAATCTGGATAATCATTATCTTTTCCAACATCTTCAGAAATTCTCCATGATCTCTGGCATTTATTACCCTTTGCATGCAATACTAAGACCCCAATATCAGGCTGATCTTCAAGAATAAAATATTTATCCGTCAATTGATCTTTGACAATTTCGGCATGGCTTGTGATACAAACTTCAGCAATATCAATATCTTGGATAAATTGTAAAATATTATCATTTTTAACACAAATCTGTATATCAGCCTCAAGGCTAGAGCCAATAGTCTTATTCCTTCTTTGAATTTCTAAAGCAGCAGTGACTGTTCGCCTTAATTTAAGGATATTCTCCCATTTTTCGTTAACTTTGTTATTAATCAAACTTAAGTCAGCAGCATCAAATCTCGTGAGGTGAATTGACTCGTTGTCACTGTATTGATAATTTTTCCATACATCTTCCATCGTAAAGCTCAGAATTGGGGCATATAGTTTAATTATTCTGTTAAAAATTATATTTATAACATAAAGAGTAGATCGTCTCTTACTACTTGAAAAGCTGTCACAATAGAGGGAGTCTTTTCTGATATCAAAATAAAATGCAGACAAATCTTGATTTATAAAGTTAATTAATAAAGATGTGACCTTCTTAAATTCATATTGATCGTAAGCAATTGCTACATCATTTTGTAAATTAGTAAGTTTATGAAGCATATATTTCTCTAATTCATTAAGATCACTATATGAGTACTCCCATTGAGAATCATAATATGATAAGACTCCAAGCATCCATCTTATTGTATTTCTAATTTTCCTGTACGAGTCTACTACTGATTTGAGAATCTCATCGCCAATTCTTTGATCATCAGTATAGTCTGTTGATGCTACCCAAAGCCTTAAGACATCAGCCCCATATTTCTTAACAATATCCTGCGGAGAAACTACATTGCCAGAAGATTTTGACATTTTTTTGCCATCTTTATCCATCGTAAAACCATGTGTAAGAAGTGCATTATATGGTGCACGACCTCTTGTTAAACTGCTTTCTAATAATGATGAATGAAACCAGCCCCTGTGTTGATCACTGCCTTCTAAATAAAGATCCGCTGGCCAGTTTGCTGACGGATTTTCTTCTAATACAAATGCATGTGTTGTTCCCGATTCAAACCACACATCTAGAATATCATCAACCTTTTCCCAATCTGAAAAATCTTCGATAATTCCATCTAAAAATCTCTCTTTTGCATTTTCTGCAAACCATGCATTTGCGCCTTCTTTAGAAAAAATATCTTGTATACGGCTAATTAATTTTTCTGAGCCTTCAAAAGTTGGATTCGGAATAAAAATACCAGTAGATTTATTGATAAATAGAGAAATTGGTACTCCCCATGATCTTTGTCTCGATAAAACCCAGTCTGGTCTATTCTCTATCATAGCCTTAAGTCTATTTTTGCCGCTCTCTGGGTGAAAGACTGTATTCTCGATTGACTTTATTGCTTTAACCCTCAATCCATCCTCTTTATTATCTTCCATTGATATGAACCATTGGGGTGTATTTCTAAAAATTACAGGTTTTTTTGATCTCCAAGAATGAGGATATTGATGATCAAATCGCTTTCTGGCAATTATTGAGTTAGTTTCAACAAGCTTACTAATTACGTGATCATTGGCCTTACCTTTTTTACCACTTGTATCAATTACACTAATATTCTCAAATCCATCTATTTTTTTATCAAAACTACCATCTTCGTTTACAGTATATGGAATTGAACTCTCAATATTCATCTTTTCCAAGTTCTTCTTGTTTTTCATCCAAATTTCAAAATCGTCAATCCCGTGCCCAGGTGCAGTATGGACAAACCCAGTTCCAGTGTCATCCATCACATGATCTCCGTCTAGTAATGGTACTGAAAAGTCAAAATTCTTCAGAGAATTTCTGAATGGGTGATTGCATATAATCTTGTTTAATACTTTTGCTGGGACCGACCCAATTTTCTTGAATGAAGTAACTTTTGAGACCTGCATTACTTCTTCCACGAGTGCGTCTGCAATTATTAACTTATCACCCTTTATTGCCCACATATCCGCTTCAACTTCGGATATTTCAAATATAGAGTAATTTATTTTCGATGAGTAACATATTGCCCTATTCCCTGGCATCGTCCATGGAGTTGTTGTCCATATCAATATGGAAGCATTATTGATTTGTTCAGTTATTTCTGAATCATTAAGTTCTGTTTTTTCAGGATCAATTTTAAATTTAACCCAGACGGCATCTGAAGTATAATCTAGATATTCAACTTCTGCCTCTGCAAGAGCTGTTTTTTCTATTACTGACCACATTACAGGCTTTGATCCTTGATATAAAGAACCCTGCATTGCTATTTTCAATAACTCCTTCGCGATCAATGCTTCGGATTGAAATTTCATAGTAGTGTATGGATTTTCCCAATCACCAATTACACCAAGCCTCTTAAATTCTTCTTTTTGGATATTAATCCAGTGCTCTGCAAAATCCCTACACTCATCCCTAAACTTATTTACCGGAATTAAATCCTTATCCATACCTTTATTTCTGTATTTCTCTTCAACCTTCCATTCTATTGGCAAACCATGACAATCCCATCCGGGAATATAAGATACATCATAATTCATCATAAACTTTGACCGAACAATTAAATCTTTTAGTACCTTATTTAAGGCATGACCGATGTGTAAGTTTCCATTTGCGTATGGAGGTCCGTCATGAAGAGTAAATTTTTCTCTACCACTAGAAATTCTTATATTTTCATTATATAGATCCAACTTTTGCCAATATTTTAATACTTCAGGTTCAGCATCGGGAAGATTTGCGCGCATGGCAAAATCTGTTTTTGGAAGCAGTATAGTGTCTGCCCAACTTTTTACATCCTCAATTTTTTTATTCATCTATGCCACATTTTTAATTATTTATCTAATAAACTAAATTTTTTGTCATAGTATTGCAATTTAATTAAAACATTTTCACAGTCAATTTTCATTTGATTTTTTAATTTATTATCGCTCTCATATGTCTGATCATATCTTACAAAATCAATAAATTCTATCTTGACTTCATGATCATAAATATTGCTATTAAAATCAAATATATAGGTCTCTAAGAATTCTTCAGTTCCTTCATAAGTTGGTCTTTTTCCATAATATGTAGCGCCTTGATATCGCTTTGAGTCTATATATACATTTGTTGCATATATTCCATGTGCAAATTTAATTGAACCGTCTAATCTTATATTGATTGTTGGGTATCCTATTTGATTACCTTTATTCGCACCCGTTATTACAACACCCATCGTATACCAATAATGTCCCAGCATTTTATTTACTTCGGCAATATTTCCCTGTAATAAATATTCTCTGATTGAAGAAGATGAATAAGTCTTTGACAAACTATTCGCTTGTTTTTCAATTACGTCAAAACCTATATTATTCTCTTTTGATAGATATTTGAGTATTTCTATATTTCCCGACCTCTTATAACCAAATTTAAAATCTGACCCTACTATTATATGAGAAACGTTTATACCATTCTTAAGCACATGATTAAAAAAAACATCTGGTGGCATCAAAGATAGTTGTTTATTAAATTTAATTTTAAATAAAATATCCAGATCTTGCCTACTGAGAATATCTTGCTTTGTAACTTCATCATTTATTTGTGAGAAATTTTTCTCACCTGAGAAGAAAACTCGTGGATGTGGGGTGAATGTGATCAGTCCTGCCAAACGGGCATTTTGATTGGCCAATTGTACTACTTTTCTTATAAGAGCTTTGTGGCCATTGTGGATACCATCAAAATTACCAATTGCAACAACTGATTTATGGTATTCCTGATTAAGGTCGGTATAATTTTCTATGATTTTCATGCTGGCACTTATTTATATGTAATTGAAAAAATCCAATTCACGTTGAATATATTTTGGCATTTTTATGTTTATATTATTTTCTTGAATAAAGTTGATAATTATATTTCTCTCAAATTCACTATTGCCAATATATTCATCTAATTCTTCCTTATGAACGCCATCCGTAATAAATAATGAATCAATATCATTCATACTTGCTCCCATAATATCAGTATACAAACCATCACCAATTGCAAGTACTTGTTTTTTTGAAATTTGTTTACCAAGTATTTGATTTGCCCTTTTTATGACTTGATCATAAATAATTGAGTATGGTTTCCCAAAATAAACAACCTTTCCACCTACTTCTTCATATCTTTGAGCAATTAGACCAGCACAAGGCAAAATAGTGGAACCTTTATTAACATATAAATCTGGATTAGCACAATGCAGCGTTATTGATCTCTCTTTAAGATTATTTAAGATACTCTCATAATCTTCAATTGACTCATTAAACTCATCAAAAAAACCTGTACAAATACAATTATCACAATTTTCAAAATTGACTTTGTTTATTTTTATATTATCGAATAGTGAATTATCTTTGGCAGGACCTAAATGGTATAAAGGAGATGAATTAAGAGTATTTAGCCACTCAAAAGTACAATCTCCCGAAGAGACAATATATTGACAAATACCACTATCAATTCCCATTTTTAGCAAGTAATCTCTAACATTCTTTGATCTTCTTGGTGCATTCGTTAGAAGAATGACTAGTCCTCCTTTATCAATAAAATCTTTTAAAAACTTTACCGCTCTGGGAAAGTAATTTTTTCCATTATGCAACACTCCCCATATATCACAGATGATCACCTCGTAATGATTTTTCATATTTTTTTCTACTGGCTATCCATATTATCTACGAATTTTTTACATTAAATACTTAAATTAGTAATATTAAAGAAAATTACTATACATTTACTAATTTATCACAATAAAAAAATCTTGTTATACATCTATTGACAAATTATCTACGAGAACTTATATCTACATTAGCACTTCATTAGAGTGAGTGCTAAAAATAATTTTATATTTTAACAAACAAAGTATTGGAGAATAGAAAATGAGCTTTCGTCCTTTGCACGACCGCGTACTAGTACGTCGAGTCGATGAAGATGAGAAAACATCTGGTGGAATTATAATTCCAGATACAGCAAAAGAAAAACCAAGCCAAGGTGAAGTTGTATCAGTTGGTCCAGGTGAAAGAGATGATAATGGAAAAAGAGTCGCTCTTGACGTAAAAAAAGGAGATAAAGTACTCTTTGGTAAATGGTCAGGAACCGAAGTCAAAGTTGGTGATGAAGAACTCTTAATTATGAAAGAGTCTGATATCATGGGCATTGTAGAATAAATTTTTAAATTAGAGAGGAATAAATAATGTCTGCTAAAGAAGTTAAGTTTTCTGCTGACGCGAGAGATAGAATGTTAACTGGTGTTAATACTCTTGCTGATGCGGTTAAAGTAACATTGGGGCCAAAAGGTCGTAATGTTGTAATTGATAAATCATTTGGTGCTCCAAGAATTACTAAAGACGGTGTAACTGTTGCAAAAGATATTGAACTAAAAGATAAGTTTGAAAACATGGGTGCGCAAATGCTAAGAGAAGTGGCATCAAAAACTAATGATGTTGCAGGTGACGGAACTACAACAGCTACAGTTTTAGCTCAAGCAATTGTTAAGGAAGGCGTTAAGTCTGTTGCTGCTGGTATGAACCCAATGGATTTAAAAAGAGGAGTTGAAGTTGCGGTCAACGCAGCAATAGCTGACTTAACAAGTAAATCAAAGAAAATTAAAGGTACAGATGAAGTATCTCAAGTTGGAACGATATCTGCTAATGGTGAAGCTATTATCGGTGAGAAAATTGCCGAAGCTATGCAAGTTGTCGGTAATGATGGTGTAATAACTGTAGAGGAATCCAAAGCTCTAGAATTTGAACTAGATACTGTTGAAGGTATGTTATTCGATAGAGGTTATTTATCTCCGTATTTCATCACAAACGCTGAGAAAATGATTTGTGACTTAGAGGATCCATATATTCTTCTGTTTGAAAAGAAACTTTCAACTTTACAACCAATGTTACCTATTCTTGAACAAGTAGTTCAAAATGGTAAGCCACTTCTTATAATTGCGGAAGATGTTGAAGGTGAAGCTTTAGCAACGCTAGTTGTAAACAAGTTACGTGGCGGTCTGAAAGTTTCTGCAGTAAAGGCTCCTGGATTTGGCGATAGAAGGAAAGCAATGCTTGAAGATATTGCCATCCTAACAGGCGGTCAAGTAATATCAGAAGATATTGGTATCAAGCTTGAAACAGTTTCTCTTGAAATGCTTGGACATGCAAAGAGAGTTTCAATCACAAAAGAAGAAACAACAATCATTGATGGTTCAGGTGAAAAGAGCGATATACAATCTCGTGTAAGTCAAATACGTTCGCAAATTGAAGATACATCTTCTGACTATGATAAAGAGAAACTTCAAGAGAGACTTGCAAAACTATCTGGAGGTGTAGCCGTAATCAAAGTTGGTGGTGCTACAGAAATTGAAGTAAAAGAGAAAAAAGACCGTGTTGATGATGCATTAAATGCAACCCGTGCAGCTGTTGAAGAGGGAGTCCTTCCAGGTGGAGGAGTCGCGCTTTTAAGATGCACTGACGCGGTAAGAAAAATATCTGATGCTAACCCTGATATACAGGCTGGTATCAATATTGTTCTCAAAGCTCTAGAAGCTCCAATCAGACAAATTGTTGAAAATGCTGGTGTAGAAGGTTCAATTGTAGTTTCAAAAGTTCTTGAGAACAAAAGCCATAGTTTTGGTTTTGATGCACAAACAGAAACTTATACTGACCTTGTTAAAGCCGGTATAATTGACCCAACTAAAGTAGTAAGAACAGCTCTTCAAGATGCTTCATCCGTTGCAAGCCTTCTTATTACAACAGAGGCAATGATTGGTGATCTTCCAGATGATAATTCGTCAGCACCTGCAATGCCTGGTGGAATGCCAGACATGGGTGGTATGGGCGGAATGATGTAGATCATTATCCAAGCACAAAAATATTACCCCTTTAAATTATTATTTAAAGGGGTTTTTTTTGAAAACTTAGTATCTTACTTTGTATATTAGCAGCAGAATCCTTGCTGACTTCTAATAAACCTAAAATTTCTCTTAGCATATCTAGTTTTGACTTATTCCAAGCTGAATTAAAGCTTGCAAATATACAGGCTTGACTTTTTAGTATTGTACCAGAATCCAACCTTTTCAATTGATTAGCTTTTAGTGTAGATCCTGTAGTTGTTATATCAATAATTATTTCCGAAGCTCCATATGCAGGAGCACCTTCAGTAGCTCCGTGACTATCTACAAGAATATAATCTGAAAACCCCTTATTTACAAAAAATTCACGTGAAATTTTGGGGTATTTAGTAGCAATCCTCAAACGTTTTTTATTTGTAAGCCTAAAATCATAGATTACGTCTTCGAGATCTTCGAGTGATATAACATCAATCCACGATACTGGGACAGCTATTACGATATCTGCAAAGCCAAATCCTAGATTATGGGCCAAAGCAACATTATTTTCAGTGTCATAAATATTTTCATGGACTAAATCTAGACCTGTTATACCCAAATCAATGCTACCTTTTAACAATTCGAGTGTTATTTCTTTTGGTGATAAAAAGACTATATCTACTCCTGTAAGCTCTAATATCTTACCCCTATAATCACGATCTCCCTTATCCCTTATGATCTCCATATTATGAGAAGAAAAGATCTTTTGTGTATCTTGCTCCAATCTACCTTTATTTGGGATCGCAATTATTAAATTATTTTTCATTGGAAACTTCTTCATGCAATAGTCTATCAATATATATAGAGCAACCTACGGATGGTATTGGTTCATATGAGCCAAGTTCCTCAAAAATTTTATCATAACGACCACCAATTGCAAGTGGGTCTATTGTTTGGCTATTCTTATTACTAATTTGAAATATTAATCCCGTATAGTATTCTACTTTTCGAGATAAAGTTGCATTAAACTTAATATTATTTAGTTCTACATTACTCTTCTCTAGCTTTTCTAATCTATCTTCAAAGTCAATTATACCTTTTGATAAATCAAGCTTATATTTATTCTGAAATTTATGCAGATTTTCTATAGTTGATTGCAGATCTTCATCTAATGATAGAAATTCTAAAATGATATCAAGGTTTGAAATATTGAGCTCCCCAATATAATTAGAGTCATACTTATTTATGAAATTAGTAACAATTTGTTCTGGTGTTCTGTTTGAATATATAGATAAATCATCATATCCTGTAAATTCTTTTATAAATTCCAAGTTTGTAAGTTTACCTTTTTTATAGCTTTCGATGATTTTTATATCTATTTTTGTATCAAATTTTCTTTTTATAATATTCTCGAGAGATTTTTTAATCTCCTTTCCACCCTGACCTTGCCAATATAGTCGCTTAATTTTATTAGTTAGGAATGAATCAAGTTCCAAATGACTTAGTAATTGAAAAAAGAGAGAGATATCACTGATCTTAATTTCTAGCTCAAAGTTACATAATTTTGATAAAATATCATAAGTCTGGCTAATAATTTCTACTTCAGTCTTTATTTTATCTAACGAACCAAAATTTTCTATTCCGATTTGTCTAAACTCAGGACATGATCGGGTTTCTTCATTATCTGACGGAAATCTAAAGGCGTATCCATCATATACGAATTTATGTGCTGAAACTTGATTATTCAAATAATTTAAGGCCAAGGGCAGTGTAAAGTCTGGTCTAAGACAAAGTTCTTCTCCGTCAGGAGCATCAGTAAACAAGAGCCTATTTCTGACATCTTCCCCCATAAAGTTCATAACAACATTAGCAGGAATTGTCATGTTTGGATTAAAAAATTTATAACCTTGTTGTACATAGAATTCCCTGATTGATTGAGGGTCTATACTCGATAACTTGTTATTTTTTATTTCTTTAATCATTCTTTAAAAGCTTTGAAATTGTTTCAACTAATTCTGCTCTATTAACTTCAAATTGAATATCAGTATTTTTAATCCAATCTTCACGAGAATCAATTGATTTAGAAATTTCCTTTCCTCTTATTAAATTTTTAATCGTTACAATCCCTTTTTCTCTTTCGACAGTACCTTCAATGATAACAATTGGGGATCTTCTTTTATCGGCATACTTCATTTGCGCCTTCATACCTGATGATCCAACATATACTTCCGCTGAGATATTGCTATCCCTTAAATCCTTCGCAATCTGATAATAACTATAGCTATATTCATTATCCATCTTAAGTACTAGAATTGGACCATTCTTCACTTTGTCCGAACTAAATTCAGCCATCTGTAAAATAGTTACAAGTCGACTTATGCCTATTGAAAAACCAACAGCACCTATTTGATCCTTTCTAAACCTTGAAATTAGATTATCATATCTACCTCCTCCTCCAATTGAACCAATTATTGGAAGGTCTTTATCATTATCTGTTTGGAATTGAAGGTTAGCTTCAAAAATAGTACCTGTATAATATTCAAGGCCACGGACTATTGAGCTATCAAATGAAATTTCATCTAAGTAATCTAATTTTTCCAATAAATTATCTATTTCTATTAGATCTTTTATAGCTTCTTGACCGGTATCTGTTTGATTTACAATCTCATCTGCTTGAATAATGAATTTCTTTCTATCTTGATTATCGATTGATAAAAAATCTAATATTTTACTTATACTGACCGGAGATAATTCAGCACCTTTTGTAAAATCACCTGAGTCATCTTTACGTCCAGCATCCAATAATTTCTCTACACCAACAATACCAACTCTATCCAGTTTATCTATTGCTCTTAATATTATTAATCTTCGAGCATCATTGATTGGCTCGTTAACAGCTATTAGCTGAAGAATCGAATCTAATAACTTTCGATTTGAGACTTTAATTCTATAACTATTTTTATCAAGTCCGAGTACCCGCATACAATCACATGCAAGCATTATTAGTTCACTATCAGCAAGATTATTATCGGCACCTATAATATCAGCATCTAATTGAATAAATTCCCTAAACCTTCCAGGCCCAGGTTTTTCGTTCCTCCAGACACTCCCAACTTGAAATCTTTTATATGGTTTTGTAATTTTATCATAATTCTCACCCACATACCGAGCTAGTGGTGCTGTAAGGTCATATCGAAGTGAAAGCCATTTTTCATCATCATCCAGAAATGAGAAAACACCAGCATTTGGTCTATCTTGGTCTGGTAAAAATTTTCCAATAGCATCACTAAACTCGAAAGCCGGTGTTGATAATTCCTCGAATCCATATGACTCATAAACTTTTGATATTTTATCAATTATGCTTCTCAATAATCTGAGTTCTGAGCTATTTATATCCCTTTGGCCCCGAGGTAGGCATGCTTTTATGATATCTTTTGACTTAATATTTGACATTTGCTAGGTACAAGAATTTTTATTTAAAAAGTAGTTTTAAAAATTATACTAGATTTTCATTTTTACAAGAAAATTATTAAAATTATGATAACAGAATATATATATATTTATTAGAATAATAATCTATTTTATATCTTTTACATATTGAATTTAGAATAAAATACTTATAATATACTATATATGAAAATACATTACTAAAGTAAGAGAGTATAAAAATGGCAAAGCTAGATAGAATTGATAGAAAAATATTAAATATTTTGCAAGAAGATTGTACTATGGCTGTTTCCGAAATTTCTGCAAAAGTTGCCTTATCTTCTACACCCTGCTGGAGAAGAATTCAAAGAATGGAGAAGGAGGGAATAATCTCTAAAAGAGTTGCTCTTTTAGATCCAAAAAAAATAAACGCTGAAGTTACAGCCTTTGTTGCGATCAAGACAAATCAACACAGCAATCAGTGGCTAAATGCATTTAAAAAAGTTTTGCATCCCTTCCCTGAAGTAGTAGAATTTTATCGAATGGCAGGTGATATAGATTACTTACTAAGAGTTGTTGTCCCAGATATTGCAAGTTTTGATAAATTTTATAAAAATTTAATGGACAGAATTGACCTCACAGATGTATCTACAAGCTTTTCAATGGAGCAAATAAAGTACACCACGGCCCTTCCTCTCAATTATACAGAGGAAGCAACTCTAATAAAGAATGATGATCTAGCCTGATTTATCCGCCTGTGACTGACATGTGTCTGCTGACAGCTGGCTGCGAGTTGTACTTATCAATCTTAAAGTCATGACTTATTGGTTTCATTCTGATTGATTGATATATTAGGTTAATTATATCATCATCTGTTGCCTTTGACCTCATAAGGCTATTGAAATCTACAGAGTCATCTTGACCCAAACACATATACATTTTACCTGTGCATGTTATTCTCACCCTGTTACAATCAGCGCAAAAATTGTGGCTCAGTGGAGTTATTAACCCTAATATACCACCTGTTTCCTTGCAAATATAATACCGCGATGGACCACCAGTTTTATATTCACAACTACTTAAAGTAAAATATTTTTCAAGGGTTGCTCTATAAGCTGATAGTGAGAGATAATTTTCAGTTCTATCACCATCTATATCACCCATGGGCATGGTTTCAATAAGTGTTATATCCATATCATTATCATGAGCCCATTTAATAATATCGGGTATTTCTTTATCGTTTAACCCCTTTAATGCAACGGTATTTATTTTGATTCTGAGACCAGCTTTCTTTGCAACCGTAATACCCTCAATTACTTTTCTTAAGTCGCCCCATCTAGTTATCTTCTTAAACAAATCCTCATTTAAGGTATCTATTGACACGTTTATCCTATTAACATTATTTTTTACTAGATCATAAGCATATTTTGAGAGCTGACTTCCGTTTGAAGTCAATGTCAACTCATCCAAAAAATTACTATTAATTTTTTTTGATAGCTGCTCTATGAGCCACATAATATTTTTCCTTACAAGAGGTTCCCCACCAGTTAGCCTAATTTTTTTTATACCACAATCAATAAACAGTGAAGCTAATCTGTATAGCTCCTCTAATGTAAGAAGATTAACCTTGGGTAAAAAAGTCATATTCTCTGCCATACAATAAACACATCTGAAATCACATCTATCAGTAACGGATATTCTCAAATAATCTATATTTCTATTGAAAGGATCCACAAGATTAGCCTTATGATCAGTATTTATAAAATTTTTTTCCATAGACCTTATGATAACAAACTTCTTGTAATAAATAAATTCAATTTATATGATATGTTCATTATAAAATATTAATAAAAAAATAATGTCATTGAGTAAAATATTTGAAAATGCAAGTCATGCCCTAGATGGTATACTATTTGACGGAATGACTATTCTCTCAGGTGGTTTTGGTGTTTCTGGTATTGCAGAAAATTTAACTGAGGAAATAAAAAATAGTAAAGTTAAGGACTTAACTGTTGTATCAAACAATTGTGGAATTGATGGGTATGGTTTAGGTACTCTGTTACAAACGCGGCAAATTAAAAAAATGATTTCTTCCTATGTTGGTGAAAATAAACTCTTTGAAGAACAGTATCTTAATGGAGACTTAGAATTAGAATTTTCTCCACAAGGTACGCTTGCTGAGCGATGTCGAGCTGGAGGATCAGGCATACCAGCTTTTTATACAAAAACCGGTATTGGAACAATTGTTGCTGAGGGCAAAGAAATTAAATCAATTGATGGGGTAGAGTATCTACTTGAGAAAGCTATTAAGGGAGACTTAGCAATTATAAAGGCTTGGAAAGCTGATTATTCAGGAAATCTTGTATTCAGAAAAGCTGCAAGAAATTTTAATCCACCAATGGCAAAAGCAGGAAAGATATGTGTTGTCGAGGTTGAAGAGTTAGTAAAAACAGGTGATCTAGATCCGGATCACATTCACTTACCTGGTATCTACGTAGACAGAGTTTTCCAGGGTAAATATCTGGAAAAGAAAATCGAATTTATTACACTGAGAGAGGAATAAGAAGCTATGCCTTGGACAAGAGAAGATATATGTAAAATTGCAGCACTAGAACTGAAGGATGGTTATTATTGTAATCTGGGTATTGGGATGCCTACAAAAGTTGCAAATTATATTCCGGATAGCATAAATGTAACTTTGCAATCAGAGAATGGAATGCTTGGAATGGGTCCATTCCCATCGAAAAATGAGGTTGATGCTGATATAATTAATGCAGGGAAACAAACAATTACTGAACTTCCTGAAACCTCCTATTTCGATAGCTCCGAGTCATTTGCTATGATAAGAGGAGGACATATAGATTTATCTATACTTGGTGCCCTGCAGGTATCAGAAAACGGTGATTTAGCAAATTGGATGGTTCCTGGAAAAATGGTTAAAGGTATGGGTGGCGCAATGGATTTAGTGGCTGGTGTAAAGAAAGTTTTGATTTTAATGGAACACACAGCAAAAGATGGCCAACCAAAATTACTTGAAGAATGTACACTACCCCTAACTGGAAGAGGAGTTGTGGATAAGGTGATTACAGAGCTCGGTGTCTTCGAAATATCAAGTTGCAGATTGAAAGTACTGCAAATAGCTCCAAATGTATCACTTGATGAAATAAAATCAAAAACTCATGCTAGAATACAAGATTAGATAACCAGGTATTATTTTTCAAGATGGTAGAAATAGTCTGGTTCAAACGTGATCTAAGAATAAAAGATCATCAGCCACTCCACGATGCATCCCTGGTAGGATGCGTAATTCCTTTATATATAATAGAACCCAATCTCTGGAAACAACCGGATGTTAGTGATAGACAATATGATTTTCTATGCGAGTCACTAGAGGATCTTACTCAATCTCTTCAAAAATTAGGTCAAGAGATGATAATTAGAGTTGGTAATGCTGAAGAAATATTCATAAATTTGATAAACCAGTACACCGTAAAAAATGTATGGTCTCATCAAGAAACATGGAATGACTGGACTTATCAAAGAGATATAAAATTAAGAAAATTATTTAGAGTAAATAATGTTAATTGGAATGAGCTTCCTATTAATGGAGTTGCACGTCTATTAAAATACAGGAAAGACTGGGCGAGGTTATTTTATCAGGAGATGAATAAGGAACCTTTTCAACATCCAAGTAAGCTAAAAAAAATTAACATAGTCTCTGAAGATATTCCAAGTGCTAAAAGCTTAGGAATTGAAAAAATAAATTATTTATCTAGGCAAAAGGGTGGTGAGATGCAAGCTTATCAAGTTATGGATAGCTTCTTGAATGAAAGATCTTATGATTATTCAAAAAATATATCCTCCCCCCTATATTCAGCTGACTCATGTTCTAGGCTATCAACTTACCTAGCATTTGGGAATATCTCACTAAAACAAATATTTTATGAGACAAATAAGTTTATTGACGAAAATAAAAAAAATAAATCAATAACAAATATAAATATACGGTCAATCAATGCCTTTAAAAGTCGTCTAAGATGGAGGTCACATTTTATACAAAAATTAGAAGATCAACCTAATATTGAATATAAAAATTTGCATAGTGCTTATGATGGGCTGAGAGAGAATGACTTTAATGAAGAACTATATTATAAATGGTGTACTGGGCAAACAGGTTTTCCCTTTGTAGATGCTTGTATGAGATCTCTTATTAATACTGGGTGGATAAATTTCAGAATGAGAGCAATGTTGGTAAGTTTTGCTGCAAATAACTTATGGTTAGATTGGAAGAAATTTTCTCATTTTTTATCTAAGATATTCACTGACTATGAACCTGGAATTCATTACTATCAGTTGCAAATGCAATCAGGTACTACGGGTATAAATACAGTAAGAATTTATAATCCAATCAAACAAAGTTATGACCAAGACCAAGATGGAATATTTATAAAGCGTTGGGTAAGTGAATTAGAGAATCACCCAATTGAAATGATCCATGAGCCCTGGAAAAGTCCATTATTTAAGAGTAATTACGTGAAGCCAATAATAAATGAAGCAGAAACAAGAAAGAATGCCGCTTCTAAATTGTATGCACTCAAAGCACAGATACGAAATTCAGATAATACAAAAAAAATTATTCAAAAGCATGTTGGTTGATAATATTGGTTTTAATTTTTTTTCTTAGATATCAAAAATGAAGATGATAAATTTGATAAAATATTTCTATAGCAGTTATGAAATTTGGAGATAATTACCTTTATTTTTAATTGATTTATACAGTATCTATGAAAATCATTTAAGCAACTGAACGCCTACTACTTGTTGATTAAAAGCAAAGTTAGGAACCTATACTCCGCATAAGAACACGATTTATGAAAATAATTGGTATTATACCAACAGCAACAATGGTCATAGCTGGAAGGGCTGCATCTTCTAGGGAAGACAGAGAGGCATAAGTATAGACATGAGTTGCTAAAGTATCAAAATTGAATGGTCTTAGAAGTAAAGTGGCTGGTAATTCTTTCATCGAATCTACAAAAACCAATAATACAGCGGCTATCAAGGCGGGCTTAATGATTGGCAATTGTATACCCAGTAAAGTCTGAATCCTTGATCTTCCAAGTACACGTGATGCAGCACCCAAATCCGGATTTAAAGCTGAAAAACCTGACTCTATAGTTCCATATGCTATTGTTAAGAATCTTACAATATAAGCATAAAGAACTCCAATAGCTGTACCTGAAATAATTAACCCCATTGATATACCGAAGACGTCACCAATTAAGCCCTTTAGAAAATTATCGACTGTAATAACTGGAACAATAATCCCGAGGGCAAGTACAACTCCTGGAAGAGCATATCCTAATCTTGATACTCCAATAGACAATTTAATTATAAAATTATTAGATGAGATCGATACATTTATCAGGTAAATACTAATTACTAACGTCAGGAATGCTGCGAAACTTGATAAATAAATTGAATTAAGTACAAGTTGAAGATACTTGATAATATCAATTTCGTAATATCTTTGTATTATAAAATCAAGAAGAACAATTGATGGGAATATAAATCCAATCAAAATTGGAAGAAAGCAAATCATTGATATTATATATGCCCTCAATCCAACAAGTTGAACTCTGTTTATCGCTAATGTATTATTATTCTTTTGAACAAATGAACGCTTATTTCTAAGTTTCCTCTCAATAATCATCAATAAGAATACAAATATAAGCATAAAAATTGCGATCTGAGCTGCCCCACTAAGATTATTTTTTTCGAGCCATGTTACATAAACCCCAACACTTAATGTATTGACACCATAATACTCAAAAGCGGCAAACTCATTCATGGACTCCATCATAACAAGGATTAATCCAATAATTATTGCAGGTCTAGCCATCGGTAAAGCTATTCTAAAGAAACTTGAAGTGAGGGAATACCCGAGTGTACTACTTACTTCAATTAGTGATATTGACTGTCTCAGGAATGCTGCACGAGACGTGAGGTATACATATGGATAGAGAACAAATGACATTACAAATATAACACCACCGTTAGAATAGATATCTGGGAACCAATAATCTTTATAGGATTGCCATCCAAATATAAATCTTAATGATGACTGTAAAAAACCGGGATAATCAAAGATCTCACCATAAGTATACGCAATTATGTATGTTGGCATAGCTAATGGTATTAAACAAAGCCATTCTAATATTCTTCTGAATGGAAAATTATAGACAGTAACTATCCAAGCTAAACCAATTCCAATAACTAATGTTATGAGACCAACTCCAAATAGAACAATTAGAGTTGTGATAATATAACCTGGTAAAACAGTTGAAGAGAGATGTGGCCAAATATTTTTCTCAGATGAGAGGGCCATATAAAAAATAGTTAGTATCGGTATGGCAATAATTGCTGCAATAAAAAGAGCTCCCAGTGATTCTAGGAGCTCTTTAATATCAACATTTTTAATTAATGCTTTCATGAATAATTGTAATACCACCTATGGTAAAAATTGTCATAACAATTTTTACATAGACAAAATCAATTATTCGTCGTATCCAACAAGATCAACCATTTCACTTGCTACAACTCTATTATTAGCAATAGTGATAAGATCAAGCGTGTCAGCATTAAGATCACCAAATGATGCAACCATGTCAGAAATACCAACCCCTTCTTTTAAGGGATATTCATGATTAGTTTCGGCATACATTTCTTGTGCAATATCTTCAGTAAGGAATTCAATAAGTTTGATTCCATTATCCTGATTTGGAGCATGTTTTGCTAGCACCGCGCCTGACAGATTCATGTGAGTACCTCGACCGTCGGCATTAGGCATAATAATTTTTGCACTTGCAGCCCAATCTTTTTGCTCTGGCTCTTTATCATTTGTACGCATTTTTGCCATATAATAAGTATTACCGATTGAAATATCACATTCACCGGAGAATATTCCTTTTACTTGGCCTCTATCATTACCTTGAGGTGTTCTTGCCATATTTGCCTTTACACCCTTTAGCCATTCAATTGTTTCCGCTTCACCGTGATGTGCAATTAATGATGCGAATAATGCTAAATTATATGCATTTTGGCCTGATCTAGTACATAATCTTCCAGCCCACTTTGGCCCAGCTAACTCTTCATATGTTATTTCGTCTTGTGCAACTCTATCAATAGATGCATAAACTACACGAGCTCTTGCTGTTAGACCTACCCAGTGACCATCTGGATCACGATACTGTGACGGAATATTTGCATTAACTACTGATGAAGAAAAAGATTGTGAAACTTCTTGATTAACTGCGTCACTTAAACGACCAATATCTACAGTTAGAAGCACATCCACCGGACTACTATCTCCTTCTTGAACCATTTTATCGACAAGACCTTTACCTGCAAATAAAACATTTACTTTAATTCCTGTTTCATCAGTAAACTTTTCTAACATTGGCTCTATTAAATAGGGTTGTCTATATGAATATACGTTCACTTCAGAAGCGCGAACTGTTGCTATGGATAACGCACAAAATGTAGCTACCATGAAACAGCCTGTTACAAATCTAAACATTATAATTAGCTCCTTCTATTTTTGTATTCTTGTTTAATTTAGAATTGTTATAATTTAACTTGTGAAAAAAAATAACGCGTGTAAGTAGTCTTCTTTTTCGAGGCTGTCAATAACTATTTTTTATTTATCTGAAGACTTCACCAGATTAGCTGAGGCTATAATCTCTTCTGCAATTGTGATTGCTTCTTCAGGACTAAAATCGAGGGGTAAGCTAATATCTTTATTTTGAATAAATATTCGAACCATACCTCCTGTAGTTGGACCTACCTGCAGATCGGTTACTTTATTATGAGGTGTATTTATTCCCATTGCTTGAACTTTGACTGAAAATGATATAATAATTTTTTATGAATGGTATTATACATATTTTTTACGGATTTTGATATAATATTTAAATTAAGATTGAATATGCCGCTGTAGCTCAGCTGGTTAGAGCGCCTGATTGTGGATCAGGAGGTCCCTGGTTCGAATCCAGGCAGTGGTACCAAAATAATCATCAACATCTAATATTTTAAGATCTAGTGCAATTATGAATTATATATCGGGACCAAGTAAGCAGCAATTAGATGAGCTAGTTATATTATCAAAACAGGGCAATAGAAAGCAAGCAATTTTAAGAGCTAATATATTAGTTAACCAATTTCCAAATAGTTATGTTCTCCAGCATTTTATTGGTTCAATGCATAGTCAATTAAATGCCTATGAAGATGCGCTTATAGCATACCGAAAGGCTATCAAATTGAATCCCGATTATGCCCCAAGTCATTTCAACTTAGCTGTCGCTTTGCAGGCATTAACAAGAACTAATGATGCAATAAATAGTTATCAAAGAGCAATTGAGCTGAAGAGAGATTATGCGCAGGCTCACCTAAATTTAGCGGTCTTATTAGAAGAAAAAGGGGAGCGTCATAGATCTATTGAAAGCTATAAAAAAGCTATTGCAATCAAACCAGATTATGCACAAGAATTTAATAATATCGGTGTTGAGCTTCAAAAAAAAGGTATGTATGTTGAGGCAATAGAATGTTACGAAAAAGCTACTAGACTAAAACCAAAATTCGCTTTAGCTCATTACAACATGGGTGATATCCTAATGCAAATAAACAGAAATGATGATGCATTATACAGTTACAAAAAGGCAATTATGCTGCAACCTAATTACGCAGATAGAAGTTCTAACTTAAGTATAGCTTTTAGGAATATAAAATTTTCAAATCCTGATCGTGAGATGCAATTTTTTATTAAATCACTGCTTGATCGTAAAACAACCATTGTACCATCTGATATTTCAGGTGCTGCGATTAGTCTCCTTGAGTACGAGCCGATTATACTTAAACTCTCAAAGGATAAAAGTTCAGNAGAAATTAGTCAAAATCTCAAAGGAGNTATTTTAGAACTTTACAAGATTCCAATTCTGATAGAATTATTAAAATCTTGCCCCATTCATAGCTTGAGTTTAGAAAAAATACTCAAAAATATTCGTTCAAGAATTTTGCTATCCATATCAAAAATTAAGCTATCATCTGAAATACTTATCTTTCAATCCGCCCTAGCCATCCAATGTTTTAATAATGAATATATCTATGACTGTTCAGAAATCGAGTTAAATGCCATAGAGGTTCTCGTGAATTTAGTGAATGGCAAATTAAATAACGGTGAACAGCCAAGTTCCCAATATATATTATGTTTGGCTTCATATATGTCATTATACGACTATAATTTTTCTAAACGAATAGATTGTACCCCTGAAATTCAAGAAGTGTTCAATCAACAAATTGAAGATAAGGAAAAAGAGATTNCACTTAAAAAGAAAATTCCTGTATTAGAAGAAATTACTAATAAAATATCATCAAAAGTTAGAAGCCAGTATGAGAATAACCCCTATCCTCGTTGGATTACTAGTGCTCATAAAGCCAATCCTAAAACAATATCAGATATTGTAAATAGTCTAAAATTAAACATTAATAACTCCTCAATAATCGATGTAAATCACCCAAAGATATTAGTGGCGGGATGCGGAACAGGTCAACACTCAATATCAACAGCATTAAGATTTGCGAACTCTGAAGTGCTCGCCGTAGATCTTAGCCTATCAAGCCTGGCATATGCTAANCGCAAAACACAAGAGCTTGGGATTGCCAATATTAGCTATATGCAAGCTGATATTCTCGACTTGAATAAACTTGATGAGAAATTTGACTTGATTGAGTGTGCAGGTGTACTGCATCATATGGACGATCCCATGGCTGGATGGAAAATACTCAAGAATTGTTTGAAAGATAGTGGTTTGATGAAAATAGCTCTATATAGTGAATTAGCAAGATTAGATATTATAAAAATGCGTGAAGAAATTAATAAATTAAGAATTGAAGCGTCAGATATTGGCATGAAGTTATATAGAAATAAAATAATAAATTCAGATAGCGATCATCATAAATTAATATCAATCTCACAGGATTTTTATAGTATGAGTGCCCTAAGAGACCTNCTATTTCANACACAAGAGCACAGGTTCACTATTCCTCAAATAAAATCTTCCATACGAGAGTTAGACCTAAAGTTTATGGGTTTTGAAGACCATATAAATGTTAGTAATTTTCAAGTTAACAACACTGAAGTAGGTGATCTTTACAATTTAGATAAGTGGAATATATACGAGGAAGCAAATCCAGCCGCTTTTATTAGCATGTATCAATTTTGGTGCCAAAATTCAGCAAGATAAAAAGTTAAAAGATGAGAATCATTTGCCAATAAAAACTTTATATAAATAATAGATATACAAGCTCCGCTCTGCCTTTCTTACAGATTATGCTAATAACCATAATCGTAGCTACCCGCTCCACCTTCTGATGCCTCTGCCACACTCGAGTCCTGTTCTACTTCTGATTTGACACTGTCTTTTATAGATCTTAGACTATCTCGGATAGATTTCTGAGCTTGTTTTGACATAACGCTATTTAGGTCTTTTANCATCACNTCTAAATCTGGGGTGGAAGCCAGATTNGGATCAGATTCTACCATTTGATAAATATTGTCAATAGCATTGAGGGTATCTTNCGATATGTTATTCTTAGCTTGAAATTCTTTACTCGAGTTCGCCACAAGGACTATCTGAAAAATATCTTCTGATGCGAAGCCGTTATTTTTTGCAATACTCTCTAATAATTTATCACCACTCCCAGAAACTTTTCCAATTGAAAATANAGGNGCACCTTGCNGCAACATAGTCTCNCCAAAATAACCTCGNTATTTTCTATTATTATTTGAGATTGGCCAATCTTCCACTTCTTGACCAATATTGAATAANTCTAATGCTTTTTGATACTTTTCTGCATTACTTTTCTTCAGAATTANACCACTACTNGATACNACCGANCCGTCNCTTTTAAAAGTTAGAGCGTCTGANAACTTAGGTTGTANAAATAGAAGTAAAATAATTAGTATNATTTTCATAGTAATTCTCNNGTGAAGAATATCAANATACAANNAATANACGCANANGTTATATTTTTAGATCATAAACTAAAACATAAGATTATCTAATANAATTCCAAATAACAATTTTTGATAGGAAGATCNNTAAATATNGATCATCAAATTTATTACGAATATAAAATTAAAAAATTGATAGACTTGTGATTTTTAGCCATGATATTATATNTATAGTTNCAATACATTATACTTATTNACAACATAAAAAAAGAAGACTAAAAACANGCGTTATTTTTTTTNACAAGTTTAATTATAACAATTCNAAAAAGGAAATAGATATGAACCAAACATACCCAAANACTAATCTACACATTGCNGGNAAATGGGTCGCCGCAGCTGGTGGTGAGACTATTGAAGTGCTTAACCCGGCTACTGAAGAGNGCATAGGAGAAGTTGCGCTTGCAAGAGCNGTAGATCTCGACTTAGCATTAGAAGCTGCTCAATCAGGATTTAATGTTTGGAAAAAAATATCGCCNATGGATCGCTATAGAGCCTTACGAAAAGTNTCTAGTATACTTCAGGAGCGCATTGACCAAATTGCTCTAATATTAACGCAAGAACAAGGAAAACCAGTCCAGCAGTCAAAGGCAGAAATAGGACTTGCTGTTGATATTATTGACTGGTTTGCTGAGGAAGGCCGACGAACATATGGAAGAATAATCCCAGCGCGTATGGATGGTGTAATTCAAAGTGTTACAAAGGAACCTGTTGGTCCAGTTGCAGGNTTCATACCTTGGAATTTTCCAATTAATCAGGCTGTTAGNAAGATATCTTCAGCTCTTGCAGCCGGATGCTCTATAATCCTCAAAGGTGCTGAAGAGACACCGGCTAGTACAGCGGCTTTAGTTAAATGCTTTGCAGATGCTGACCTTCCTCCAGGTGTTGTAAATCTTGTTTATGGAGTTCCTTCGGAAATATCTGAATATTTAATTCCGAATCCTATAATTCGAAAAATTACTTTTACAGGGTCAACTGCAGTGGGTAAACAGCTTGCTTCCATTGCAGGAGCTCATATGAAGAAAGTGACTATGGAACTGGGAGGTCATGCTCCAGCAATCGTTTGTGAAGATGCTGATCTCGATGTTGCGCTGAATGTCCTAGTAGATAATAAATTTCGTAATGCTGGTCAGGTATGTGTCTCTCCAACAAGGTTTCTAGTTCACAAAAAGCACTACAATAATTTTGTTGAGCGTTTTACAGATATGGCTTCAAAAATTACTGTAGGTGATGGCATGGATCCTGCAACCAAGATGGGTCCTCTTGCACACGATCGTCGAATTGAGGCCATGGAAGGATTTGTCAGTGATGCAATTAGTAGAGGTGCGCAAATCACAACAGGTGGACAGAGAAAGGGTAATAAGGGTTATTTTTTTGAACCGACAGTGCTTACTGATGTTCCTATAGATGCACGAATTATGAACGAAGAACCATTTGGACCCCTTGCACCAATTTCCTCTTTTGATGATTTTGATACAGTAATTGCTGAGGCCAACAGGCTTGACTATGGTCTCGCCTCATATGCCTATACATCTTCTGCCGAAACTGCGGAAAAATTAGGGTCTTCAATCGAAAGCGGAATGGTCTCAATAAACCATCACGGTATTGCATTAATTGAAACACCATTTGGAGGAGTTAAAGATTCAGGTTATGGATCAGAAGGTGGCAAAGAAGGAATTGAGGGATATATGAATACTAAGTTTGTTTCACATAAAACACTTTAATGGATAACTAATCATGGAAGCAATACGAAACCTTATTGAAAGAACCTCATCCAGCCATTTAGCTTTGCCTATTCCTTCACGTGAAGAAATGAATACGATATATGCAGCTGCTCTAAGGGCTCCTGACCATAAAGGTTTAAAACCATCAAGATTTATTGAAGTTAGTGGTGATGGCCTTGAAAAACTATCCAATATATTTTCTAGTTTTGCAAAAATTAAAAATCCAGATATTGATCAAACTAAAATTGAAAGATACAAAAAAATGCCCTATCGTGCCCCATTAGTAATGGTGTTAGTTTCCAGTATTGTAGAAAATAAAAAAGTTCCAGAAATTGAACAAATGATGTCTACTGCATGCGCCGCACAGTGTATTCTTCTGGCTCTTAATGCACTTAATTATTCTGGTATCTGGCGAACTGGAGAATTATCTTTCAATAAAGAAATATCAAAATTATTGGGCTTAGATGACAATGAGTGCGTTATTGGTTATTTGTACATTGGAACTGATACCGGGCCTGTAAAGAATATAGAAGGTAATAATCTACAGGATTTTGTCTCTATATGGGACTGAATAACTCTGAATCCTAGATAAATAAAAAGGAATATAAAATCATGTTGTTTCAAATATCAAATAACCTAATTCTAATAGCTTTTGGTACAATGATATTCTTCTCATTCATCATTGCACCCGTAACATTTACAACTCTTGATGAGCAAAATGCAGGAAAGTTCATTAGGCGACTATTTCCTTTTTATTATGCTTTCAACCTAATAACTTTGCTCCTTAGTTTAATACTTGCTTTTTTTGATGGGTCATTTGCTGTGCGATATCATATAGTAATACTATGTGCTTTATTATTTGCATTCACCCTGTTTTACCTGATGCCAAAAATTAATACCTACAGAGATAATAAGAATAATAAAATGTTCAAAATATCTCATAGGCTATCTGTGGTTATTAACTTTATTCAAATTGCTTTATTAGGTTTGGTTGCGATTGGCTATTATTAGTATCAGATAGTAATTATAACGGATTGTTAGCCCTCAGTTATACTAACATCCACCATCAACTCTTCATCTCCATCATAGTTTGTTTTTGTGCCTCTAATTGTAGACGCATCTAGTGAATCAAAGCCAGCACAGACTCTTACGTAATTTTGATCAGTACATTTATGATATGTAGGGTCAAAACCAACCCAGCCCAAGTGTTCAATGAATATCTCAGCCCAGGCATGAGATGAGGTAATTGAATTATTTTTATCATATAAAAAACCGTTTATATACCTAGCTGGCATTCCACAGTATCTCGCTAGTGTAATAAGAATGTGCGCAAAATCTTGACAGACCCCGCGTCCTTTCTCTAGTGATTCCGATGCAGATGTATAAATTGAAGTTGAGTCCGTTTGATACTTTATTGACTTTGCTGAAATTTGATTTAATTGATGACATAGTGAAACATGATCTTTTGGATCACTTATTTTTTTAGATAAAGTTATAATTTTATTGGAAGGATTTGTTAAATCAGAGTATCTAATAAAACAGTGCGGGCTTACTTTTTCATTATGACCCTTTAAAATTCCTGAGAAATCTTTTGTTTCAATTTCGCCTTTTGCAATAATATTCAGCTCACCTTCAATATTCTTGTTTGTTAGTGAATAAGTTCTATGCCCCAAAGAGTCCATATATAAGTATTTTATTTTACCACGATCCACATTTATTGACCAATTAATGATTGATTGGTTTTTACAGGCAGTTGGATACAATCTCAAAGACTGAGATAGCCGAGGCACATTCTTATTATATAAATAGGTTGTTTTATGTAATATTTTAATTCTCATTGTATACCTCTAAAATATTTTTGATTTAAGAAATCATAGAGATCATTCATATCATCTAAGAAATTCAATAAAAACTCATGTAATCCATACTCTGTAATCGCTTCTGCAGTCTTATTTTTAAGTTTTTTAGAGATATCTTTTGCCTGATTATGTGCTTTGGATGAATGATTATATAAATTTACTAAACTGTGAAAATGTTCACTAATTTTCCCGACTGAAAACGCAAGCGACCTAGGACAATCCGTATTTAAAATTAGAAGATCAATTATTTTTGTGTAGCTATATTCGTTCGTGCCGTAAGCCCAATTATAAGCCCTATATGATGAAATTGATCTTAATAACATACCCCATTGGAATTGATCATTTTGGCTGCCAACATCCTCTGAACTTGGCAATAATATATAATATTTTACATCAATTAATCTTGCTGTAAAATCTGCTCTCTCAAAATATGTTCCTATCGTCAGAAAATCATATCCATCGTTCAATAGCTGGGTATTCAGTATAGTTCCTCGAATTGTATTGACTTGTCTTTTCACTATATCAATGATCTCTAGTAGATTTTTTGGGTTATATTTTGCATTAATCAACTCAGAGAATTCATGAAAACTTGAATTAATTGCATTCCAAACCTCCAATGTAACTGCCGTCCTTGCGAGTCTGATATTCTCGCGTGCTTTAGTAATACAATTTATGACTGATGAATGGTTTCTTTTATCGAACAATAAAAAAAATTCAATTTTTTTTCTCTCAAAAATCTGGTTTTTTTCAATATACTCCGCCTTTGAACCAATTGATTCAAGAATAGCCTCCCATTCATTTCTATAGCCTTGTAACGTATTCGGCATCACAGACATTCGGTAGCCAACTTCTAATAATCGAATAGTTGCATCAGCCCTTTCTATATATCTGGAAAACCAAAATAAATTTTCTGCGGTTCTACTTAACATTTTATTCTGCAAGCACCCATGTATCTTTTACTCCTCCACCTTGTGACGAATTTACAACAAGAGAGCCCTTCTTTAGTGCAACCCTTGTAAGTCCTCCAGATACAAGTTTTGTAAAATTTTGCCCGACTAAACAAAAAGGTCTAAAATCGACATGACGTTGTTCTAAACTTGATTTATTAAAAATTGGAACGGTAGATAAATTCAGTATAGGTTGTGCGATATAGTTTGATGGGTTATTTTTTATTTTATTTTTAAATTTATTAATATTATTTTTAGATGCTCTATCGCCGATTAACATTCCATATCCCCCTGCTCCATGAACCTCTTTTACAACGAGTTTTGTTATATTATCTAGAACATATTTTCTTTCATCCTCGATATGACATCTCCAAGTACAAATATTATCTAATATTGGACTTTCTCCCTGATAGAACCTTATGATATCAGGCATATAAGAATATATAGCTTTATCATCTGCTAAACCACTTCCTGGAGCAGACAATATGGAAAGATTATGTGATTTATAGGAGTTAAACAGTCCCGGGATTCCGATTAAAGAAGAATTATCATATGATAGTGGATCTAAAAACTTATCATCAATGCGTCTATATATAATATCAACCCTGTTTGGTCCGGTTGTTGTCATCATATATGTTATACCGTCATCTACAAACAAATCTGTGCCTTGTACTAATTCAATACCCATTGTATCTGCAAGATAACTGTGCTCATAGTAAGCACTGTTCATTGGACCTGGGGTGAGTAAAACAACATTTGGCTCTCCATAACAGTTTTTAGGTTTTAAGCTACACAAAGTATTTAAAAGGTGTTGCGGATAACTATCTACTCCCTCTACCTTAATTTGCTGAAGAATTTCTGGAAACATACGCATCATTATTTCTCTATTTTCAATCATGTAAGAAACACCAGATGGTATCCTGCAATTATCCTCGAGAACCGAAAACCCCTCTTTACTAGTTCTAACAATATCTGATCCAATTATAGGTGCATAAATATGATGCGGCACATCAAATCCTATCATTTTAACGTCAAATGCAGGATTTTGATAAACAAGTTCTTTCGGAATTATACCAGCCCTTAAAATTTCCCCGGTATGATATATATCTCTCAGAAAAGCATTTATAGCTAGTGCACGTTGGACAATACCATCATTAATTTTTTTCCATTCAGCCGAAGATATAATTCGAGGAAACATATCAAATGGTATCAAACGTTCACGAGCATCAAGATCTGAATAAACGGAAAAAGTGATTCCTATATTTCTGATTGTTTCTTCTGCTTCTTGCTTTTTCTTTCTTATCACATCGGATGGTAAGTTACCCATAGCGCTGATTAGCTGCTGATAGTGTTTCCTAATCTTTTGATTGTGATATACTTCATTGAACATGGTTCCTCTATATATTTAGAGGTAGAGACATTTTTTGAAACGCGTTCCTTCGGTGTCTTTACCTACTTCCGACCAATATTGGTTGAACGATTAGCTTAATATTATAAATTACTTAAAAAAAATCAAGTGCTATTAAATATTTTTTTAAACTTACATAAACTAGATGGCTAAATATTAATTTCTGAGCAATTATATAGATGAACTTTTGCAATACATTCATCAAAAATTGGTTTAGCAATGGGATTATTTCCACTTGCAAACTCAATCATCTTCTCTTCATCATGAACAAATACCTTAAACATCACATAATTCTTCATGGGTGACACGGAGGGTAATGTTTTCTCAACAGTCGCAACTGTGGCACGAACACCAAGTCCTTCTTCAGACTGCATCCAACCCATAAATTTTTCGAAGACTCCCTCCCCCTCTTTGAAGAAGGCAATTGCCAACATTTCTTTTTCCATTTTTTACTCCATAATTTGTATTAATATATTTTATATGTAACTTTTTATATAAGCCAAGTCAATGGCATGAAATATTATATTTTTTAAGTCTCCAATAGTTATAGGGCCAGGCTGATAAAAAACCAAACAACAACATCATCGGTATTACCCACCAAGTTAATTTAGCTCCTCCGGTAAGCCCCCAGTCAATTGCGTTCATTGTCACTTCCATAGTTATCATAGATATAAAACTCATACCCATAGCTGTCTTTAATGCAGAAGTGAAATTAATACTCTGTCTTATCAAGATTATCGTTTCAAGTATTATACTGGTAATCAGGCCATTTATAACTGCAAGTGACATTATCCATAATGTTGGCCATAAAATTCCAGTATACTGGAAATAAAAAATTGTACCAAAGTCACCAATTGCGCATCCAACCAAACACCATTTGGTATTATTTGCACTTTTTTTCCATGTATGCTTACATTTCCAATTGAACTCGGATGTTTGAGTTATCATTTTATCGTAACTAATAAAGTTTTTATTTTTACAAGACGTACATACTAAAGATAATTAATAGTAAAGACATATTCAATCATTATATTATTTAATCTCAAATACATTGTATCGAATCAATTCATTAAATGTTAAATAAAGCAGTTACAAACATTTGAAGTTTCTCATGAAAAAAAATAAAGTTCTCTCACCATGTATAAATATATGCCAAACAGACCCAATAAATGGTTATTGCAGAGGCTGCGGTAGAACAAGAATAGAAATTGCATCATGGGGTAATAAGAAAACCTCAGACGAGTGGAAGAGGAGAAACCTAAAGGAAGCTGAAAATAGGTTAGTGGGAGTTCAGAGATCATTATTTGCTCAGGCCTATAGGGAAAAACACGAGAGACTTTACTCACAATCTTTAAAAAAATGAAAAGTGCTTTTTAATCAATCGACCAGTCAATTATCTCTTTATCGTGTTCTATCAAATAATCATTTGTTTTAGAGAAAGGTTTAGAGTTGAAAAAGCCATTGTTTGCTGAATATGGAGATGGGTGAGCACTCTTTATTACCAAGTTATCTCTTATATCGATATACTCACATTTGTCCTGTGCTTTTTTACCCCAAAATATGTAAACTATATGTTTTCTATATTCATTCAATTTTTTAAGTATTGTATCTGTAAAAACTTCCCAACCTAGATTTGCATGTGAATTTGGTTTGCTTTGCTCAACACTCAGTACAGAGTTCAATAATAAAACACCCTGGTATGCCCACTTTTCAAGATTTCCATGCTTCGGAATGTTAAACCCCATATCATTCGATAATTCTTTATATATATTTTGAAGTGATGGAGGTATTTTGACACCATGTCCGACTGAAAAACTTAAGCCATTGGCCTGACCATATCCATGATATGGATCTTGTCCTAATATAACAACTTTGACATCCTCAAATTTTGTTAAATCAAATGCACGAAACATAAATTTACTTGGAGGATATATAGACTTTCTCTTTGCTTTTTCATCCTTGAGGAACTTGCTAAGATCTCTCATATATTCTTTTGAAAATTCTTCAGTAAGTTTACTTTTCCAGGAATGCTCAATCTTTACTTCTCTTGTCATTACTCAAAAATTGATAATCTAACCAATAACCTCATCATTGCTTGCAGCTTCTCCATATACTTCTGGATTTAGGACATCAAATGGTCTTTTACCGTCCAAAAATCTCTCAATATTATGGACTGCCCTCATAGCCATTTCATCCCTTGTCTCTCGGGCAGCAGACCCAATGTGCGGTGTCATCACAACGTTTTCAAGGTCAAAAAGTCCTTTTCTTGGTCCCGGATTTGCCTCTGGAACTTCAACTTCGTATACATCGAGACCCGCACCGAGTATCTTTTTATCTCGTAATGCATTTTCTAATGCTTCTTCGTCTAATATTGGACCTCTGGATGTATTAATTAAAATCGATGTCGGCTTCATGAGCGATAATAGCTCTTCTCCAACTAATCCTTTTGTATCATTCGTCAAAGAAGTACATAAAACGACAATATCTGACTCCATGAACAGATCCTCAAGTGCTTTATATTCTGCATTTCCAAAGGTGATTTCTTCTGCAGGACTGAGCCTTGTTCGTTTGTGATAAATTACATTCATATCACAAGCTACTGCCCTCCGTGCAACCCCAGATCCCACGGCACCCATACCGACAATGCCAATGGTTTTCCCATAAAGACGTGAACCAAGAAANGAGGTTGATTGATTTTGTGTCCACTCATTATTTCTGAGATATTCATGCGCCTCCGGTAATCTCCAGGCTGTCGCCATCAATAAAGCAAAAGTAAATTCCGCTGTCGTTTTACTTACGAAGTTTGGTATACCACAAAGTGGAACCTTTCTTTCCGAACAAGCTTTTTTATCAACAAAAGTTGCTTTCATATGCATTGCGGAAACTAATTTTAGCGGATTTGCTGCCATAATCACCTCCCGATCAAACTCCACTTCTCCAAGAGCATATAATATATCCTTATCTTTAACTTCTTTAAGAATTTCATCATGTGGCATTGGNCCATCGGTTCCTGTATACATTGTTACTTCCCCGATTGTTTTTAATTTTTCAAATGCAATTTCTGAAATTTTTTGAGGTATGAAAATCTTTACCATTTTTAGTCTCCTATTTTATAATTTCTTAAGNGTTTATCCAAAGGGTCTCATNTTAGCAAAGTCTTGATCTTTGGATGTATTAAATTGTAATAATGCAGCNATTCCTTCGTCATTCTTTTCTTTGGCTTTTAAAATCGCAGNGCCAATTTGGTCCGGGTCGCTTATTGNCATGGACCAGCCTCCNAGTGATTTCGCAATCTCAGCATAGTCGCCATCTAAGTCACGAGCGTTATATTTTTTATGGCTTGTTTTCATATGATTTGTCTCAATTGCCATTGTTGAGTTTCGAAAAACTATTGTAGTAATGGGTAGTTTTGCTCTGACTGATGTTTCAAAGTCGAGACCGGTCATACCAAAAGCAGCATCTCCCATGAAATTAACACAGAATTTATCGGGAGCGGCTAATTTTGCACCTATCATCAGACCAAGTCCAGTTCCAAGCTGATGGGACTTACCCCAACCAAGATATGACCGTGGACTGCCTGATTGATAAAATGGCATTATCTGGTATCTTGGGCTACCCGCATCGTGTGTAACTATAGCTTCATCTGGATTAATATTCTTCATAAATTCAGCAATTACTCTATATGGGTTTATGGGTTTATCTGATGAATTTAGATGCCTGCTCCATTTTTGAATATATTCCTGCTTAACTTTNGTAATATTTTCTGTAACATTGTCCTCAATATCTCTTCCNGATAGGTAANCCTTGCATGACTCAATNAGTTGTTCAATAATAAGTTTTGTATCACCCAATAGTGGGTGATCAATATTATAACTCTTATACAAATCTTGAGAATCATTTGTATTATGGATAATAATTTTTCCAGGCGGCACTGTTGTAACCATTGGGTGTCTTGTAAGACTCGTACCTAGTGCAATTACTACATCTGAGTCTCTTAGATATTCAAAAACTGTATCACTCATTACCCCTGAACCACTTCCAAGTGCAAAAGGATTATTTCTTTCAGAAATTGCACTTTTTCCCTCCATAGTAGTCATCACGGGTATTTTTAATAACTGGGCAAAATCGGCAAGTTCATTCGTAGCCTCCGAGTATAGAACACCAGACCCTGCAATGATAATGGGTCTTTTCGCACCCAATATTATTTTTGAAACTTTTGAAATATCCTCATGAGATGCTGTACTCTTTGGAACTTCAATCTTTTTGTAGCTAACAAAAAGAGACTCATCACATTCCTGGTTAAGAATATCTTCTGGTATCTCAACCATTACTGGACCAGGTCGTCCAATTTTCATATGTGAGATAGCTCTCCTCAATGCCTCTACAGATCTTTCTGGTGTTGTAATCTGTTCTATATATTTTGTTATACTTTCATAAGATTTTAGACTTGAGTACAATGGAAAAACTTTGTCCCTATCAAGTGGATGTCCAAGTGGTAAAATAAGCATTGGCGTTGAGTCACTATAGGCTGTTGCAACACCAGGATATGCATTTTCTGCACCAGGTCCATACTGCATTGCGAAGACTGATAATTTTTTTCCATTTGTTACCCGAGAATAGCCATCAGATATTCCAAGCCCAACCCTCTCTTGGCGACATATTATTGGTTTAATATCTTTTTCAGCTGCCGCTTCAATTACAGGGGTTGTAGGAAAACAGCTCAGGTACTCAAGACCTTCTGCTTTGAGAATATGTATTATTCCATCTACGACTTTCATATAATTACCTCAGATGAACTCATCATTTTTAGATATTTAGGCATCTNGATTAATACCCACTCTTCTATCTACTTCATTAATAATATCATCTATGATACTACTATCTTTTCCCATTTGATTTGCAATTAATTTTATAAGCTTATCAACTCGCTCTATATTTTTAGCACCTGCAAAAAGTGCCCTTGCGGCAGATGATGGTCTTATCAGACTTTCTGCGGCTGCTGCATATTTCTCAAAAGGAACTTGGTCAGAAGCAACTGCTCCAAGCTCGATAGCAATCTGTGATACCCAATTATATATCTGTTCTGACTTTATAATATCATTATGAACAGCTTCTTTTATTGCAATTGCTTGCTCTTGCTGAACACACCTATAATTTCCTGCAAGAAGCATACTCCACTTGGCAAGTGGTACAAAAATAGAGTCATGAACCTTCAATTTCACAGGAAGTCCTATATTTTCTCCGTCAAAATTATAGGTAATTTCTTCAATATCTTTTTGAAGATCTCTTAATATTTTTGTGTGGTCTTCTGAGTCGAACCTGGCTACTTTAAAATTAGTTGGAAGTCCAACTTGTAATACATTTATTGGTTCATCGGGTGGCCTAAATGCCTGAGGATCAGGACTACAAAGAGTAATATTAGCAGGGTCAAAATATTGCCAAACATCTGCCTTAGTATAAGCGTCAANCANCATTGATGTATCAAGATCTTTAATTCTTGCAATATAAGCTANAGGGGGCATATTCATGATAGACATACACGGTAACTTTCTCTCACCGATTTGCTTTAATAATTTAGAGATAACATCGGCACTATATTGCGGTTCTTGCATGGCAAGGGCTACTAAATCATATTGATCCAATCTAATATCATCAGTTCCGATTGCGGCAAGTGAACCTTNACAATTCTTAGAGTTTAACTCAATTACAGTATCTTTNTCCCTGATCGGTAATCTAACTATTGCGCCATTTTCATTAATTGCTTTAACTTCATCGGGAAGACATACAAGATCAACCCTATGCCCAGCCATAGCCATCTTAATACCTAATAAGGAACCATATGAAGCTCCTAATATGATTATATTATAATGCTTATCCATTTATATCAAACTCCTATATTCTAAATGTTTTATTTAAGAAATATTTTTTTGGTAACATTAGATGTATCCCTTTATTACCATTAACAACTTGAGTTACTCGAAGATCGCCAACGTAACTTAATAATGTATAGGCATCCTCTCTAGAAATACCACAATGCAGATTTAAAAGTTCTATCATGGTCCTAGTAACAATCTTGACACACTCATCAAGATCAGGATCAAAAGCCATTGTAATTAAATAATCATCATTTTCTGCAAAAGGCCATACTATGCTCATATCTTTTCTTCTTGTAAGCCTGAACTCTCCCTTCATATCCATTTCTATAGCNGCGGTACAAATTTCTCCATCTCCCTGATTTCCATGACCATCACCTACAGAGAACATACCACCATCATTGAATACAGGTAAATATAGTGACGTTCCAGCCTTGAGTTCTTTATTATCCATGTTCCCCCCATTTTGTCTTGGAGGGACGGTTGGAATTCTACCCCAGCTTATTGGAGGTGCGGTACAAATAAGACCAAAAAATGGATCAAGATCAATCTCCATTCCCCACGGAGTTTTTGCTATTAATTTAGCCTTATCAATTTCTAGATATGTCATCTGTTTTTTCTGGAAATCATCGGGTAAGGCACCCTTAAGAGGACTTACCCCTGTATATGCCCATACTGAGTCTAATTCAATTGAGAGAATATCGACTTGCAAAACCTCACCAGATTTTAAGGTNCTNATTTCAATAGGNCCAGTNCACATATGTCCACCCTGCAATGTTCCTCGGAAAGATTTAGAGTGTATATCTAATAAATCCTGTTTTACTCGATAAGGACAATTAGATGTAACTTCAGGAGGTCCTGACAGAGAGTTGATTGATATTACATCACCACTATTAATTTTTAGAATTGGTTTAATATCAGCAGATAGGTAGCCCCAATGTACGTTGGTATAATTTGCTTCAATTTTATGCATAATCTAATCCAGAACTTTATTTTCTTTTCACACCTGCTAATTTATCAGTGACTGCACAAACAGAGGCTGTATCTTCGTGCGCCATACCCATTGCAATTGCAGCCCTATGAATTTCTCCTGCAACAGAGAATAGAGGAGTTGGACAGGCCATCTGATCGGCATANTCTAGTATNACTGATATATCTTTTTTTGTTATGATATGATTTGCTGATACATTNTCATCATATTTACCCTCTACCATCATAGGACCCCTAACCTCGAACATACGTGACGTACCNGCACTTGATTTTATTACATCNTAAACAAGTTGAGGGTCAATTCCAGCCTTTATNCCATANGTGATTGCCTCTGCAGANGAGACATTATGAATTACAACAAGAAGATTTGCAATGTACTTCATTTTTGATCCAGTGCCAAATTCACCTAAATAATGAACTTCTCGACCCATTTTCTCAAAAGCAGGCTTAATCTTATTAAAGGATTCTTCATCTCCACTTCCAAAAATTACCAAATCTCCAGCAGCTGCCTGATGACCAGTTCCACTCACAGGACAATCAAGAAGTGTAATACCTTTTGCTGCAAGTATCTCGCGGGCCCTTGTTTTATCGCTAATTTTTAAGGTACAAGTGTCAGCAATAATGACTTCTTTGCCTGATTGCGCAATTTCCTCTGCAACAGCAATGAGTGCATCTGGATTTGGAAGCGAGGTAATAACTCTATCCACTTGATTTACGACATCTGTTGGTGATGAAGCTCTTGTTAACCTTGCATTTCCTTGTGCTTCAAATCTCGCCTCATTTAAATCGAAGCCAACAATTTCATAACCAGCCGCACTAAGATTTTTCGTGTATGCTGACCCCATTATTCCAAGGCCAATAATTCCTATTTTTTCTGACATATTTGTATCCCCAAATTTGATTTTTTTATTTACAATAACGTTAAAAAATTGTTTTAATAGTAATTCGAACTTATCATAACTGATTGGTTTGAATTTAATAACGATAAGATTACATTAGAACAATTTATTTAATGGGGCAAATGATGATTAAAGATAAAATTGATGCAAGAGAAAAAAATTTCCCACACAAGGAATTACCAATAATGGATCTTGGTCCAATAATGGCAGGGGATAAATCTGGAATCAAAGAATTAGCTAAAGAATGGAAAAATATTGCTGAAACNTTAGGTTTTATGTGCTTAATCAATCATGGAGTAACTCAAGATAAAATCGAAAAAATGGAAGAGCAAATAATCCGATTTCATGATCAACCAGTTGATTTTAAGATGAACATCAGAGTGAATGATCACCAAAGAGGATACATACCATCAAAAACAACAATTTTAAAACACTCAGAGTATGAAGAACATACTAAAACAGATACAGTGGAATGTCTTGTTCTTGCAACCGACTATGCTGATGATCACCCAAATGTGATAGCGGGTAAACAATTTTTCTCCCAAAATCCTTGGCCTGAGCTTGACGGTTTCAAAGAAGATGTAATGGATTATTGGAATGGAATAATTAAAATGTGTAAGAAGCTGCTCCCTGTATGGGCAGAAGCTCTTGATGTACCAGAAGATTTTTTTGAACCACATTTTGAAGAATTATATAGTTACTTTCGTTTAGCAAAGTACCCAAAAGTTGACTTTGTTGAAGAAAAAGAATTTGGATTAGGTGCCCATGCGGATACTGGTTTTATGACAATATTACCAATGGCAAAAGAACCTGGTTTACAAGTAATGGATACTAATGGTGAATGGTTCTGGCCGGTAATTCCAGAAGGTGCACTTATTTTAAATCTAGGACAATTCCTTGAAAGATGGACGAATGAGAGATTCAGAGCAACACCTCACCGCGTACTTCCACCTAAAAATAATGACAGGTATTCTCTAGCTTGTTTTGTCAATACAAGTTTGGATACAGTAGCACACAAAATACCCTCATGTGTTAGTGATGATAACCCAATGAAATATCCCGAAGAGAGCTACTGGGACTTTTACAAATGGTACCTACAGCAGACATATACACATTATGGTAAGGTTGCTGAAGAAAAACAATAAACTAAATAATACCTGACTTCTTCATGGTCAATATTTCATCCTTACTCAGATCAAGATAGTCTCTCAGAATTTCATCGGTGTGTTCACCATGCTTAGGTGGAGGGTATCTGTATGAAATGCTTCCTTCTTTCATTTTCATTGGGTTTGCGATTAGTTTATATGGCAACTTATCAGGTGCCGTTCCTGACATTTTGATTACCATTTCCCGTGCTAAAACTTGTGGATCTTTGAACACATCGTCAAGTGTATTTATTGCACAACAGCCAATATTGCTTTTTTCTAGTCTTTCAAGCCACCACTCTGTTGGATGCTGCTTTGTAATTTCGTTTAGTGTTTTGGTTACAACTTTACGATTCTTCACCCTATTGATTGCTTCGGAATATATCTTATCTTCTAGAAGATTTTCACATGAGGCAACTTTGCAAAATCTCTCGAATGTTGCATCATTACCAACAGATAATACGAAATATCCATCCTGTGAAGGCATAACCTGATACGGAAGAATATTGGGATGTTGATTCCCTAAACGTTCTGGATTCTCATTTGTCGCCAAATAATTCATACCTTGATTTGCAAGCCAAGCTACATGAGCATCTAACATCGAAATATCTAAGTGCTGACCTTCATTTGTTTTATCTCTATGCCTTAAAGCAGCAAGAATTGATACAGTTCCATACATCCCAGCCATCAAGTCAGCAATAGAGACACCGACTTTCATTGGTTCTCCATTTGCATCACCTGTTAAACTCATGACACCCCCCATTGCTTGAACTAGCGCATCATATGCTGGTCTTTTAGAGTATGGACCTGTCTGACCAAAGCCGGTAATAGAACAATAGATAAGACTTGGGAATTCATCTTTAAGTGTATTATAATCTAAGCCATATTTCGCTAATGTACCTACTTTAAAATTCTCAACTAATATATCTGACTTAGCAATTAGTTGCTTTGCAATATCCTGCCCCTCTGGAGAATTAAGATTTAATGTGATAGATCTTTTATTTCTATTAGTACCTGAAAAGTAAGCGCTTTGATCTGTATCATTACCATTTTCATCTTTCATAAAAGGTGGTGCAAATTTTCTTGTGTCATCTCCATTTTCCACCCTCTCAACTTTAATTATGTCAGCTCCTAAATCTCCTAATATTTGAGTGCAATGCGGACCCGCTAAAACGCGCGTCAAATCAAAAATCTTAATATCCTTTAATGGTCCCATTTTTCATCCTGTAAAAAATTCTTAAAAACTTTATAATTAATAATATATTGAAAAAAAAAATAGTATATAAATGTTAAAGAAGAAATAAAAAGTAGGAAAATAATGAATTTACTCACAGATCGCTTAAAATATGAAGCGAGTATCGATAGACCTAAGATGAAAGGTCCAAATGGCTCGAAAATAATTGTCTGGACTACAGTTAATGTAGAGTTATGGAATATCATACGACCTATGCCAAGAAATGCTTTACCTCCACCAATGGGTAATCAATTATTACCCAACGTGCCAAATTGGTCTTGGCACGAATATGGAAATCGTGTTGGATTTTGGAGACATTTAAATGCTCTTCAATCAAGGGATATTCGTGCAACTCTCGCAATAAATGGGCATGTTTGTTCAAAATACCCAAGAATTGCAGAAGCTGCCCTTGAAGCCGGGTGGGAGTTTATGGGTCATGGGTACGAGCAACAACCCCAACATTCTCTAGATAATGAGGATGCAGAAATTGCTGCGGCTGTCGAGGAAATAAAAACTTTCACTGGTAAGCAGCCAATTGGCTGGGAAAGCCCTGGACTAACTGAAACTGAAAACACACTAGATCTATTGAAAAAAAATGGAATCGAATACGTTTGTAACTGGCCTATGGATGATTTACCGACAACCTTAGAGACCAAATATGGACCAATGCTAACACTACCATATCCTCTAGAAACAAACGATATTGTTATACATATTATTCAACATCAACCTGCAAATATCTTTTATCAGCAGTGTAAAGAAACATTTGATAGATTATATATGGAAAGTGATGAAAATATTAAAATTATGGCTATAAGTATGCACCCATACCTTACTGGAACACCACATCGTATTGGTCATGTTGAAAAATTATATGATTATATAAATCAGCATGATGGTGTTATTCATATGACTGGGGAAGAAATATATCATTGGTATAATTCTGAAATGAAAGCCGGGCAGACATAAAAACTATGGATAGTGCTAGCTCATTTAATAATAAAGTAGTCCTCATAACTGGTGCTGCGCGAGGTATTGGCAAAGCTACAGCAATAGAGTTTGCAAAAAATAATGCAAAAGTTATCGCTGTTAGTAGGACAAAAAATGATCTACTTGAATTACAAAGTCAGTTTCCAAAAAATATAGAAGTTTGGAATTTCGATATAACCGGTGACGAGTTTTTTGCAAAAATGGAGTCATTGGATCGATTAGATATATGCATAAATAATGCTGGAGTAAATAAGCCAAAGCTTATTGAAGATGTTGACGATGCCACTCTTGATTTAATGCTTGACCTGAATATTCGAGCAACATTTCGTACATCTAAAATTGCAGTAAAATTAATGAAAAAGATTAATCAGGGGGTAATAATAAATGTTACATCCCAAATGGGGCATGTTGGTTCACCTTCCAGAACGGTTTACTGTTTAACTAAGCATGCAGTTGAGGGACTTACTAAAGCTCTTGCCGTCGAAGTCGCACCGTCAAATATTAGAGTTTGCTCAATTGCACCAACTTTTGCTGATACCCCCATGACAAAACCGATGTTTAAAGATGAGAATTTCAAAAATTTTGTCTATGGAATGATTCCAATGCAAAAATTGGTCGATGTTCAGGATATTGTAGATGGCATATTGTATTTGTGCTCACCAAAGGCTAAGATGATAACTGGAACAAGTTTATTAATAGATGGTGGCTGGACTGCTCACTAAAAATGGGAGAATTCTTATGGATATTAAGGTAAACCTCGAGGCTATAAAAAAAGCATCTGAAGACTTATCAAACTGGGGGCGATGGGGTAAAGATGACCAAATAGGTACATTAAACCTAGTGAGACCAGATGATATAATAGAAGCTTCAAAACTTATAAAAAAAGGGAAGGTTTTTTCCTTGGGAATACCTCTTGACAGAGATGGGCCGCAAAATGGTTTATTTGGAGGTAGATTTAACCCTATTCATCAAATGCTAGCAACGGGTACAGATGCTGTTTGTGGAAGACAAGACTGGAATAAGATAAGATATGCTGATGATACAATAAATCTATGCGTGCAAGGTGCTACTCACTGGGATGCACTAGGTCATATCTTTTATGAAGATAGAGCCTACAATGGACATGATCCAAAAAATATAGATGTGACTGGTTTAAATGTTCTTGGAATAGAAAATTCTAAAGATAAAATGAATGGTCGTGGGGTACTTCTAGATATCGCTCGTTTTCGAGGCGTTGATTGGCTTCAAGATGGAGAGGGTATTTCCAATGATGAGCTTGATGCGTGTGCAAAAAAACAAGGTGTTGAA
>NHCE01000008.1 GCA_002168075.1 Rhizobiales bacterium TMED25 | reverse complement strand
TCTTTGATGTAGTTTCTATTTCACTTAAAGACTTCATATTTTAAGATTAATTTTTATACACCCAATGATCATCATAGTTTTTCAAGTCATCAGGTAAAGGAGCACCTTGAAACATACAAATTCTTAGCCATTTATCTGACCTAGGATCAAACTTAACAGCACCAAAGAAAGAGAGTTTTAATCTTAGCATATCTATTGGAACCAATGAATCTCCAATAGTATTATCTTGAATTTCAGAATAAGGACACTTCTCTACTATGAAAGCTCTTCTTATCACATGTCTAAACTCATCATTCTTTGATAAAAAATTTGAAATAGAGCTTGTCTGCTCTTCGAGAATAATTTTTTCGTATAGTTGTTTAATATCTCTTGCTATAGCCAACGGTTGCTCCAAATCTCCGCCAAAATCTTCATATCTATTGGCAATACGAGGCTCTGCTTTATTTTTGGATATAAACCAAAAATTTGTATTATTGATCTTTTCATTAAAATCAATTTCTAAAAATGACTTATAATTTTTCTCTAATATACTCCTAAGATCAGATATCTTCTTATGACCTGGAATAGTAAAATATTTTTCTTCATCTGAGCTCATATTATTTATCAAAGGATTGATTATATCATCATAAGGCTCCATCATCATTGAGACGATATATTCTAATGCTTCATCTTGAAGGTTATTTGAAGCCCAAATATAAATATTATTCCAAGGGTACTTATCTTTTATTGAAAATTCCTTTTCAAGAAACTGATCAAACTGAACCAAACCTTGCTTTAGCAAATTAATTTTATGATTCTGAAATTGACTGTCAGTTTGCCAGGACTCCATCATTGCTTTTGATTTATCCAGACAATATTTAAAATGATTAAATGCTTCTTGATCAACTTTCTCTATAGATCTAATCTCTTTTAAAGCTGTTTCTCTAGAGTAAATCCAATTATGAAGAAGAGTTGGGTGGTTTATAATAAAGGGCGCCATTCCAAGCCCCGTAGAATTACCAATACCTAAATTTCTAGCAATATCTAAATCCAATTCTACAGCTTTTTTTGGATTCTTAGACTTCGCAATATGATTAACCTGGTCAAATGTAAATTGCCTCACAAGGTATACAAGCATCATTTCCAATCTAAATGGTCCATAAATCTCTTTTCTATCTTTAATTCTAAAACGATCAGCTAAACCGAATTTTCCTGAACCATAGACAGCAGTTGTACGATATAGATAGCCAACTTTATTCAATAATTTTTTATCTGGTTGCGTACCTTGACTTAATGCTTCAACGACGTGATCAAATACTCTAACTGACTTATTAGCCCTTGATAGCGCTAATTCGCTACAGGAAACTCTTCCTAGTTCTTGTTTTGGTACATTTTTTCTTAGACGATTAATATCCTTCGTTGAAGGAATTCCATCATATAATACAAATGCAGCATCCCATTTATTTGCTATGACTCTATCTGATCTTTCATCTGGATCAATATATTGGGAAAAGCAAACTAACGAGTAGACCCTATCTTTCCTACTAAAGGAATAAATTGCCGAACCATTACCGTTTAGATCTAATTCAAATAAGTTATTTTTATAATCCCAATTTTTAAATTCTCTTATAAAACTGCGAAGAAAAGAAAGTTTTGATTGATGAAATGAGCCAAGTCTTGAGAGTTTCATTATCTCATTTGGATCTCTATGTTTTATATCCAATTTATTCAACTATTTATTCCTTGGTAAAAATTATACCAGTTATTTCCTAGTATGTCATTTACCTCATTCTCTTGAAAACCCACACTAAACAAACCCTTTTCTAAATTTTCAAATCCTCTTGCATCTTTAAACCAACTGGGCTGCTCTGGAAAACCTGCATTCATCGCACTACCTTCTCCGTAATCTTTATTTTTTGTCCATTTGCCATTTCTCATCCAATCTACCACGGAGTCTGGGTGACCTGTGCAAAGATCTGATCCTATTCCAACATGCTTAATCCCTATCATATCCACCGTTCTAGCGACCATTTCACAGAAACTATTCAATAAGCAGTCGCCCTTACCCTTCAAATGATGTGGATATAAGGAAAAACCTAACATTCCATCAGATTTTGCTAATGCTTTTAGGACTCTATTTGATTTGGATCTTTTCCCATCAAGCCAAAAAGATGGGTTTGCATGAGTAATTGCTATTGGTCTGGTAGATAAATCAATAGCATCTAGGGTAGATTTTTCAGCAGAATGAGACATGTCAATGACTATACCTAATCTATTCATCTCTTTTATAACTTCTTTTCCCATTCTCGTAACACCACTATCATTATCTTCATAACAGCCCGAAGCTAATAAGGATTGATTATTGTATGTTAATTGCATGAAAACTATCCCAAGTTTATAGATTTCTTCAACAAGCCCAATATTATCACTGATTGGAGAGCAATTTTGGAAACCAAAAAAGACAGCTGTTTTCCCAAGTTTATGAGCTAGATCGATATCTTTATAAGTCCTTCCATGAAGAATTACATCTTCATAGTTTTTGAAATGCCTCTTCCATTCACTTATATTCTTTTTAACTTCATTTAAATCTTCATGATAAGCAATCGTCACATGAATGGCATCTAATTTTGCATCCTGATTTATATCAAATATTTGTTTCGACCAATTACAATATTGGAGGTTATCAATTCTAAAATTAGTCATTTTGTATATATCCTAATGGAATTCCTATTAATTCGTCTATTCCATCTGATTTATTTAAATAATAAGCGGAACGTTTGTAAAGATAATTTTTAGCTGAGCTAAACTAATCCCAGCTAACAATAAACCAGTCCTCATCATTTAAAGCAAATTTTGCTTCTCCACTGGATAAACTTGCTTCTAAATTAATCGTTATGAATTCGCCTTCGAATACCTGGATATTTCCAGAAATTCTAATCATTTCATCATCCAAACCAATATTTAGATTTTCGCGTCCATGATTTTGACTATCGAAGCTAATGTTTTCATATGAAATGGATTTTTCTAGAATGGCGCCATTACGTATAGGGACCATGTCTCTGGCCTCCAGAAGACGCTGATAATTATCGCTTTTCAGTTCAGTAAACCAGCTTAAAGTAATGTCTCCACAGTAGCTACTTTGTTGACGTTTATAGTGCAAGTCCCAAATATCAACAATATTGAAATTCGTTATGGCATGAACAGAGGACGAAAAAACACTCACGTTACAATCAATTAAATTCACTAGACTCTTATCACGCTCGTTTATGTAAGTTATGGCTGAATATGCTAATGAAGTCTTTGGCCACTTTTTAACCTTTTCTGGATTACTTAGTTTTTTCCATGCCTCATAATCTGTTCCCTTTACAGCATATTGACGCGACGCATATTTCTCCAATATTGAGACATCGTCAACAATCTTAAATTGCTTTTCAAAAAGTTCATGCACAAACAATCCGTTATCGAGTTTATGTTCAAGAAAATCATAACCAATAGAATTATAAATTTCGGTTAGAAGGGATAGCATAGTTGTAACACTGTGCGAGTATTCCCAGGCCAAAGCTCCGCGCGTAGCCCAGGTCACATATATACCCTGTTCGTCAAATAATGCTAATTTAAACCTAGTATTGTATATACCTTTTGCGAAAAGCTCTTGATTACTAAATCTCAATGAGACAAGGAGCTGTGAAATAGTAACTTTCCAACGATTAGAACCACAGGTATTAATATCGGGACGTGGTTTTCCCCGCTTCCCAATTAGTTCATGTTTGTAAGGATTACAGAAAATTTGGTATTTCGGCTCTCCAATCGTATCTATTGGAATATCCAACATTTCTCTTAATACAAATTCATCAACAGCATCTCTTTCATTTTTAGTAAGCACAAATTCATCATAATTCACTGCATAAAATGATGAAAAAAGAGAAATTAGAGCTATTGCATCATAATGGTCTGGATTAAAGTCATCTTGATAAATGTCAAATGTTGGTTTGTGGTTCATTGCCCAAGATAAAATAACATCTCTAATTGGTGTTGTATCACCGCCTGTATTATAGTACCACCAACCAAGCTTCGAAATACAATCGTCCCCGCCCCTTTTTTGTCTATGTTCTTCGCTATTTTTTCTCCAATTTGAAAGTAAGAAGACACAATCTGATTTGGTAAGATGAGTTATACCATTATCGCCAATACTTAGTTGCTTATGTCTTGCCAAAAATTGTGATTTTTTACCAAAAGGCCAGTCACTTGGAACAGTAAGTTCCTCTAAAGAGCCAGGTTGGAATATAATTTGAGACGATATTCTATTTGTGTTTTCTTCATTAGTTACAGATGCTTCTAACTCCCCATTAATAAAGAGAATTAAAATAAATACCAATGTGACAGATAATAAATTTTTCATTTTGAAAACTCTCTCAGATAGGTCGTTCTTTGGGAATATGGAGCAGAGTCAAAGCAATCATTTAGTTTTTTGTCCAGGTTTCACACTTCTGACTTTATAGTAATGATCAATAACATCTTCTATATGCTTCTCTAATAGCTCCTCATTAAAATCAAGTATTTTACATACTGTATAATAAGAATTATCTTCAATAGTTTGTTTGAGCCTCAGCGTTGGTGTGTAGAGGGAATACGTTGCCTGCTGCTTGCCATTAAAATATTCTTCCAAAATTAATGTAAGCTTATCATCCGACTCCGTAATATCAATTTGACGAGGATAGGTTGGGCTAATATCAAATTTTTCACTAGAATTTAAATCCTTGAATCTTACAATTTCTGACTTTATGTCAGGTTGTTTTGACAATCTAACTATGGAAACTGCCCTAAAATATTTATTGATACCAAAACTAAGAATACGTTCAGTATTAACTTTTCTTGTATTATTTAAGCTGGTTTCTAAATTTAAATGACATTTTAATGTGACATCAGGTATATCGCCCTTCGACTCATCAACAACAAAGAGACTTAAAATAAACAACAATATGATAGCAAATAGATTTTTCATTAAAAAAAGTCTATCAGATAGGTCGCTCTATGGCAATGTGCGGGTAAGTTACCCTCTTGAATAAGGGTAACTAAATTTTTTTTGCTTAACCTGCTTGATTGGCAATCATAGCCTTAATAGCTTTTCTTGCGTTATCATCATCCAGTACTGGTTTAACGATAGGAAAAGTACATGCCCCAGACCAACCCATTATCCACCCTGTTAGCGCTTCTTGATTATCTGTCTCTACTATTATTAAGCCACTTCCATTAGCCGCATCGTGCCAACGACCAATTTGTTTTACATCACTTGGGTATTCTCCAGCAATTTGTTCATCGGTCATATTTGCAAAAAAGGCTTGTGTCTCTGCTTGCTTGTCTCGATCTAATTGATATGTGCACATGAAAATCATTTTATTATCCTTGGTTAAATTAATTATTATACTTGACCTTACACAAAATACGCAGACTATGAAACTTTTATTTATTGAAGCTCCGACTCGTCAAGAACAAAAATACTCGCAATTAATACCAATGTGATAACTAATAAATTTTTCATAATTGAAAGTATATCAGATAGGTCGTTCTATGGTAATATGGGGGTATTTGTTATTAAAAGAATAGAGAGTATAAAAGAATTAAGAATTTATTCTAAATCTACTTAACTTAAACATTCAATATATACTGTCGCGTCTTTTATTAACTCATTAAGATTAGTTTATATGGTCATGAATAGAGAATATTCTCCATCAATAAGCTGGTAAATAACATAAGGTGCTTCTTTATTTCCTGGCATACCAGGTGTCCCAATAGGCATTCCAGGCAAAGCTATGCCGTCAATATCAGGTTGTTCTTTTAATAATTTATTTATCGCTTCAATAGGCACATGACCTTCTATAAAATATTTACCCACAACACTCGTATGGCAGGACTGCATTTCTCCTGGAATGTTATATTTTGTTTTAATCAAATCGAGACTTGTCATATTTGTTTTTTTTACCTTAAACTGTTCTCCTTCAAGAAATGAAACGTATCCATTACAGCATCCACAAGTTGGAGTTTTAAAAACCTCGACAGTATATTTACTATTTTTTGCAACAGAAAAAACAGCTTGTTTACTGGTAATAGAGTTAAAAATATAAACAGATGTTATTGATAAAACTATCAATATAACTGATATAGAAAATTTAGATTTTAAATTCATAATACTTTTTTTATAACGAAAAAGTCTATCAGATAGATCATTCAATGGCAATGTGGGACTATTTATCTAATTTGTCTAATAGCTCACCTCTATACGTTATAGTCCAGCCCTGTTTTGTGAGTTCTTCTGCCCACCTTATAAGTTGTTCTCTCTCACTCGTGTCATCTGGAATAGAGGTAAAATCTATCCTATTTTTTTTAAATGCCAACTCAGGTTGTTTTTTCATACCAAATAGGTTGGGTATTTTGTTTTTAAATGTTTGGAAATATTTCATTTGTGCCTCCGCTTTAGTACTTTAGGCGGGTTGCCAAGGTGTACAAGTTGGTTATTAAATACCTGTCGTGACTGTACTCTTTTATTGATTTAGTTTCAAGGGTTTAAACGGGGCTCAGGTTTCCAATCATCAGGTGCTACAGTTAATTTGCCAATATGAATATTATCCTCTAACTCAGTTTGAATTCCCAATGTCTCAATTGTAAACCAGCATTCTGCTTCTATAATATACTCTTTTGATGAATCATTAATATACATAGCTTCTGCATCAATTCCATTTTTTGAGATTGATAATACTGCTGTATCACCAGAGATATATCGAATATGGATCACTTTATTTGATTTACGCCAAGAGATATAATTTTCAATTGAGAGTAGCATTGTTAGAAGTAATTCTTAGTTTTAATGACATCATATGTTTCGTATTCATTTGACCTCATCGTTTTTTAATTTTAGTAATACATAAATACATTTTCTCACTTTAATTATCTAATAGGAAAAATAGTAATGAACATAAAAATTGATACTTCAAAGCCTGTTTTAGTAACGGGTGCTACAGGATTTGTTGGAGGATGGGTTGTAAAGGGTTTGATAGAAAAAGGTGTAACTGTTCACGCACCAATTAGAGACAGAGACAATAAAGAAAAAATCAAACCACTCAGTGATATCTCAGATAAAGGTCCTGGCAATATCGTATTTTTTGAAGCTAATCTTTTAGTTCCTAATAGTTATGATGAAGCCATGAATAATTGTGAAATCGTATTTCATATTGCATCTCCATTCTTATATAATTTTAATGATGCTTATAAAGATTTCATAGAACCCGCTGTCCAAGGAACNCAAAATGTTCTCGATAGCGTAAATAGAACTCAAACTGTAAAAAAAGTAATATTAACCAGCTCATGTACGGCAATATTTGGAGATCATATAGATATTAATTCGGTACCTGATAAAATATTGACTGAAGATATATGGAATGAAACATCTAATGAGAAACATCAACCTTATTCTTATTCTAAAGTGCTTGCAGAAAAACTAGCTTGGGAAATGGAAAAAAAACAAAATCATTGGAAATTAGCTGTTATCAATCCTGCACTTGTAATAGGCCCTAGTATTTCGGGTAAGTCAACATCCGCTTCGCATGATTTCATTAAGCAGTTAGGTGACGGTAAATCAAAAGCTGGGTGCCCTAAATTTGAAATTGGAATGGTTGACGTAAGAGATGTAGCAGAAGCTCATATAAATGCTGCATATATTAATAGTGCCCTAGGAAGACATATCATATTTAATGAAGTTACATCTTTTTTAGATTTGGCAAATATGCTTCAGGAAAGATACCATTCCTACCCTCTTCCCAAAAAAGAATTACCAAAATTATTAGTGTGGCTAATTGTTCCACTAATAGAAAAATCAATGACTCGAAAGATGATATCTCGTTGCATGGGACATAAATGGAATGCTAACAATCAGAAAAGTATCTCTGAACTTGGAATTAAATATACATCTATCAAAAAATCGATAGAAGAAATGTTCCAACAGATGATTGATCAAAAACAACTTTAGACTTACTAAAATTACCATTTATAAGAAGATGCCACACCATACACATTACCCGCCTCATCACTTTCAACAAGTTGATTAGTTTCTTGTTCATAAATCTCAAGACTTATAGTTGCAGTATCACTCGCATTTTGTGCAGTTAATTGATATGATTTTGGCAGATCAATTACCAGTGTATCACCGTCGTAATATCCAAGATCTGTAAAATCAAAGTATTTCTTCTCTCTCGATTGTCCATTAGCTTCTAAGTCAATAGTAGTCTGACCATAATCACCACTAAAACAGAGAACTAAAGGATATTGATTTCCATAAATAGTGCATGATATCTTTGCATAATAAGGATAGTTGCTAACATATTGCTCTTGTGCAATCCTATTCTGTTCTGCAGTTTCTGCCTCTGCTTGCAATCTTAATCGATTTTTTTCCTCAATAAGCTCACTAACAGACATGCCTTTTGAAGATGCTTCATTCTGTAGAATTAAATAGTCATATATTTGCTGATTGGTTGAAATTGAGTAATTTGGTGTTTCTATTTTAGCATTGGAGATAAGCAGATCTAATTTTTCCTGTGTATTAATATCATTTTTTAGTAACTCTTCAAATAGGACATCATCATAGTTATTATCTGCAAAGAAGTTATAAAATTGTTCATCTTTAATTGAAACTTTTTCATAAAAATTATTTATGTATTCAATGGATGAAACTTCCTCACTAATAACTGTTTTATCATCTTCGTACGCAATTGTTTTTTTATCGAGTGCTTTTCTCAGCCTTTCTTTATCGGCTAAAGTTAATAGCAAGTCATTACAGTTATTTTCTTTTTTTTGTGTTACTTCAATAAATAGGCTGTTGATATCAATGAATGAAATCGGAGTATAATAATCTTCCCACCTATCAATTATTGATGTATCAACTTGCAGTCTTGTGAGTCCCTCAACATAGCATGTATTTCCCCAATCAGCACCTTCAGCCGGAGGTAAGTCTAACCACGCTATTCTATTTGGATTTGTTTCAACTAACATTTGATAATCTTTTTCTTTTTTACTCTTTTCAAGCATTGCTAATTGTAAAAATTCTTCTCGAGAATAAAATTCAGCAGGATCAAACCCGCTGTCAAACCAACCATCATCACTGGAGTAAAAACAACTAACTGGTGCTACTATAAAGTTATAACTTGAAGCACTTCCAATGATTTTATCTTCAAGACAATTACTATCACCAACTCTGAATGGTGGATCATATCGAGATTGGATATTTATGATATTAGTTTCAAAGGTATAAGGTTTAAAATTAAAATATTCGTCTGGTTGGAGTTTTTGGACATTTTCTATAATGAGATCATTTATCATATTATTTAATTCCGTATCATAAATAGATTCATAAAATTGCGCTGTGTTTCTATATTCCACTTCATCATCTTTAAAAGCCTGTGGCAAATAAAACGCTACAGTCACAGTCTCGGCATCAAAGGATAAATTACCATCAATATCTTCAGTAAACATAGATGTATCGCTATTCATAAAAAGAGCCATATCCATGATGATAGGATATCCTTGGAGATCATATTGTATCACTCTTTCGATATCGCGACCCATTGGTGTAAAAATACCTTCGTCTTGAGCTATAACCTCAACTTCATTAACTACTTCAACCTCCTCAGCAACTTGAACTTCTTCTTGAGGAACCGCAATCTCATCGGGCTGTTCTGGTGCTTGCGATTGTTGGCTTGCATTCATATTAGGCACTGCAAATAAATTGCTATCATTATCCGCTTGCGTATTAGCTGATGAAACATCATTATCTGAGGCTGGGACATCTATAGATAAATTATTCATTTCTTCACTTAATTCCTTGGTTGCCTCTTCCAAACTTTCTGTAAGTGAATTCACCATATCATCACTAAAGAATGCACTTGTTGTCACTGAAGAAAATGGAATGGTTATAAATATTAAGAAAACAATTTTTATAAAATAATTCATGATGAAATCCCGATAGTAAGTAAATATACTTACATTTTATATATTAATATTTATTAGACAAATATTTTTTATACTTTTAAATATAAATTTATTACGAAATTATTTCTATTAATTACAAACTGGTTATTATTAAAAAGATGAATAATAAATATGAAAATAAAATTTTATATATTACAGGCGCTGGTGTAAGTGCTGAAAGTGGTATTCCAACCTTTAGAGGTAATGATGGTTATTGGACTGTTGGAAGTGTAAATTACACACCCCAAGAGATGGCAACCAGAGCCATGTACCAGCAGCATCCAGAAGAATTTCTACTTTGGTATTATAAAAGATTTGCAAGTTATAGACATATATCTCCAAATATTGTGCATTCTTGGTTATCTGATAAAAAATTAATTACACAAAATGTTGATGGACTTGATGGTAAAGCTGGCAATACTGCCTATATCCCAATCCACGGAAGACTCGATAAGGCTCTAACTTTCCAGGACATGGAAAATATAGTTCCGTTAATTGATGCGCCATGGGACCTTGTCGCAGAAATGAGCAAAGATACGGATGATGATGAAAAAATTAAAAAGAACCTACTGGATGCATTCTTGATTTCTAATCAGTCAAAGAATCCTGTAATAGGTATATCATTAAGACCTTTTATTTTATTATTTGATGAATATTATACTGATTTATATAAAATGAGTGATGCAGAAAGTTGGATGTCACAATCCAATCATTTTATTTTTATGGGTACATCTTTTAGTGTCAATATTACCAATATTGCACTCCGTTATGCTATACAGAATAATGCTAAAATAGAAATAGTTGATCCAAATCCTGTGGATATTGGGATTGATAATATTATATATCATCAAATGTCAGCAAAAGAGTATATAAGCAAAATATCTTAATTTAATATACCGGAGGGGTGGCTGAGTGGTTGAAAGCGCCGGTTTCGAAAACCGGTAACGGGGTAACTCGTTCGGGGGTTCGAATCCCTCCCCCTCCGCCAATGTCTATTGGCTATTACTAATATCACCCAATAATAATATTATTATTAATTATATAGCGATTAGCAGTTTAAAATTATCACTAGCTATTCTCCAATCAAACTTAATGATATATCATATAATCATCTAGGACTTAACTTATGCAAATAATATTATTATGGATGACAGGTGCTCTTGTAATAGGGCAACTATTTAAATACTTATCACTTCCACCTTTAGTTGGCTTTATATTAGCTGGATATATATTTAGTGTATTTGGCTACCATGATACTAACTCTTATCTCTCTATTCCATCCGAGATTGGCGTTGAGCTGTTACTTTTTTCAATTGGATTAAAAATTAAACCATCTGCGTTTTTGAATATTGAATTAATAATTGTTGTTCTTCTGCATACAATATTTATTACGATAGTATATTTCTTTTTGTCGAGTATAAATTTAAGCTTAGAACTTAAAATTATAATCTGTATTGCTCTCAGCTTTTCAAGCACAGTTATAGCCACAAAATCTTTAGAAGATAGAAATGAACTCACATCATTTCATGGAAGGTTATCTCTGCTGATAATTATATTTCAGGACATCATAGCGCTTTTCTTACTTGGGTATATTGAATCAGACTCACTGACATATAAAAGCTTCTACCTACTTCTTATTCCACTATCAGTGCCACTATTAAAGTATATATTAGAAAAAACAGAATCAGATGCCGAATTACAATTAATTGCTACACTGGTCATTGCACTATTTTTAGGCTCTTATTTATTTAAATATTTAGGTCTTACTGGAGAGATAGGTGCCCTTGTTATGGGAATATTATTATCAAACTACAAATCTGCTTATAATTTATCAGAAAAAATTTGGAGTATCAGAGAGATACTCCTTCTATCATTTTTTATATCTATTGGAATGCAAATTACATTAGATGCGAATGTATTAGGTATCTTGACAATATTAATGTCATTGTTAGTTATTAAATCTCTAATTCTATTCTTCTTATTGATATTTTTTAAATTACGAGCTTACACATCCTTTTTGATAGCAGTATCCCTATCAACTTATTCTGAATTCTCATTAATAGTTCTATCATTAGTAACTAAAAATGTATCCCTAGAACCAATGATTGTATCGGGACTAATAGTTTCTGTGTGCACAAGCTTCATACTTGCAGCTATATTAAATAAATATGCACATCAAATATTTGAAAGATCGGAGAGTTTCTTTATAAGATTTGAGAGAAAAACACGCCATCCAGATGAGGAACCACATACTTGTGGAGACGCCGAAGTAATGATAATAGGTATGGGACGTTTTGGTAATGCTATTTTTGATAATCTCCTTCAAAATAATATTAAGACAGTTGGTTTTGATAGCGATACTGATTTAATTACAAATCTCTTAAATGAGAATAAAAGAGTTACATTCGCAGATGCTGAAGATCCTGGTTTTTGGTCTCAGCTGCGTTTTGGTAAGCTTAAGTCAATTATTTTAGCAATTCCAGAATATGAAGCACAAATATGGTCTACAAAACAAGCGAGAAAANACGGTTTTGAAGGTGATATAATTATACCGTCTAGATCAAAGGAAGATATCAGTATATTAGAAAACTATGGTGCGAATCATATATATGATGCCTACGAAGCTGCTGCTCTTGGAGTAACAAAAGATCTCATAAATAAACACAATGAAAAGTCATAATATCAAGGATTTAAGAGTTGGTGCATAATACATTAATAAAAAATATTATATCACTCTTANTGGGAGGACTTGGAGGTTATATCTTCTATTTGTATAACTTCCCTCTACCCTGGATGTTGGGCTCTTTTTTTATTTCCTTGTTAATATCAATAAAGTTTAGCTATTTCTTTGTTGATAATAGACTTCGTAAAATAGCGCTACCAATACTTGGTGTTTTAATTGGCTCTTCATTTACACCAGCTATTTTATCAAANATATATACATGGCCAAAGGGTATCGCTCTAATCATTATGTATACTCTGATTGTTACTTTTTTTTCGTATCTTTATTATAGTAGAATTGCAAAGTGGGATAAGGTTACAGCACTCTTTTCAGCACCACCAGGCGGGCTAGCAGAGTTAGTTTTTATAGGAACCGACGCTGGAGCAGATGAGAGAAAAATGATCCTCGTGCACTCTCTAAGAATTGCACTTGTCGTAATATTTAGTGCACTTATAATAAAATTTTACTTTAATACTGAGTTTACTCGAATAATCATCAAGAACCCTCCTCTATTAGATATACAAATCCAAGATTGGGTTATTATGATATTTTGCGCAGTTGTAGGAGGTGTTCTAGGGCTGAGGTTTAAATTACCCGGTGGTGCATTATTTGGAGCCTTAGTTTTGAGTGCTATATTTCATTTACTATCCCTTACAGAAGTAAAACCTCCAGTGTTTATAGTTGCTACTGCCCAAGTTATACTCGGCACAAGCCTTGGTGTTCGATTTAATGGTATAACCGCTTATGAATTTAAAAACACCATCACTCATGGTCTTGTTATGGCTATTGTGATGATAACAACAGCACTCATAGTAGCTGAACTATTTTCNGGTTTTGTTAATATGGATCCTCGGGCTCTTTATTTGTCGATGGCACCGGGTGGATTTACAGAAATGCTAATACTTTCATTGGCAATTGGTGTAGAGGCAGCATTTATTGCAACTTGTCATTGCCTTCGAATATTTCTAATATTATTATGTGTACCATTAACATCTTATATGAAAAAAAATAAATAGGTCTGGTATGAGAATTATTGATATTAAAGAACAATCTATAAAATTAAACCTTTCACTAAGCAATTCAATGTTTTCCTTTAAAGAGATGACAACCTCTATTGTCAAAGTAGACATCGATGATGGGAAAGATACACATACCGGCTATGCTTTTAATTCAACTGGAAGATACGCTTGTGGAGCACAAATGAGAAATAGGTTTATACCTAGACTCTTATCAGCAGCTGACGATNAGTTATTGGATAATAACGGAGATATTGATACAAAAAAAGCATTAAATATAATGATGATTGGAGAAAAACCTGGGGGTGATATGGAGAGATCAGTCCCAATTGGTACAATAGAAACAGCTTTGTGGGATGCTATTTCTAAATCAAAGAAACTTCCTTTGTACGAATATATATCTCAAAAATTTCCCAATTATAACTCTACTAATAGGATGTTCTGCTATGTAGGCGGCGGCTATTACGATGATGGAAAAACAATCAACGATTTAAAGGATGAAATTAGAAATAATTTTGATAATGGTTACCGTTTAATGAAGATAAAAATTGGAGGTGCACCTATAAAAGAGGATATTAAAAGAGTTGAAGCTGCTATCGAAACAGTAGGATCCCCAGATAAGATTGCTCTTGACGCAAATGGTGGNTTAAAAGAAGAACATCTCATAGTGTATGCAAAAGAATTAAAGAATTTTGGGTTAAGCTGGTTTGAAGAACCCACCCACCCATCAAATTTTTCTCAATATAATGAGTTTATATCGAATTATGAAGGATCTGTTGCTGGCGGTGAAAACCTTTACTCTATTCATGATTTCATTAATTTAATAAAATATGGTGGATTTAGAAAAAATATAGATCTCCTTCAAATTGATATTCCTCAAAGTTATGGAATAAGTTACTTTAATGATGCATTAATTGCATTAGAAAAACATGAATGGGGAGTTAACAAGATAATGCCTCACGGTGGAAATCAAATGTCACTTCATATAGCATGCGGTTTTGGCTTATCCATGTGTGAAGCTTATCCAAATGTTTTTGGAGTTTTTTCTGGTTATGACGATAGTTATAAATTAGATGAAGGTTATATTAATCTATCAAATAGACCTGGTATAGGATTTGAAGGTCAAAATGATTTATATAGCCTACTCAAAGATATAAAGTAACTATGAATAACTATAANATTGCAGTTATCGGCTCAGGTATAATTGGGATGACATGTGCACTGCAGCTTAGTAAATTAAATAATGTGAATGTCACTCTCTTTGGAAAAGAACCTCAGTATAGTAAGCATAAAACCACTGCGATATTACAAACATCTTTTAATATTTTTCAAGACTTAATTTCNTTAAAAGAAAATGATACAATTATATCTGCTCTTATTAAATTTAAGATTATTGACCAGCTATCAAGTNCAGAAAAAATATTAGAATTTTACTCTTCTGAAATTAACCTAAATGCATTCGCATATAATGTTTCTGACACTGATCTTTCAACACTATTAATTAAAGAAATTTTAAATACAGACAATATTAAAAGAGAAAAGATTCTTGTTAAAAAAATCTTACAAGATATTGATAATATTATTATTGAGACATCCGGAAAAAAAGAAACATTTGACTTAATAATTGGAGCCGATGGAAGAAATTCTATAACCAGAGATTTTGCAAATATCGAATATACCCGAAAAAAATATAAAGAAAATATCCTTATCACTACAATTGACCATAAAGAAGATCATAATGGTACAAGCTATGAAATACATAAGAATGGTAGCTTGCTTACAAGCGTTCCTTTGTCCTCNAAAAAAAGTGCCATAGTTTATATAAACGATAAAAAAAATATTGAGTCTTTTATAGAAAACAAAAAACTACAAAATATATTCAATACAACACTCTCTCCATACCTTGGGCGAGTTGAAATGAATAGTAATTTTTCCGAATTACCCTCCGAAGTTGTGATTGCAGATAAACTTGCTAAAAATAGAGTGATCTTAGTTGGTGAATCAGCTCATGTATTTCCACCATTAGGTGCGCAAGGATTAAATCTTGGAATAAGAGATATAAAAGAGTTATATTCTTTATTGGCCCAAAACCGTGATATTAATCCGGGCTCAAAAGTAATAACGAATAAATATAATGAACAGAGATGGCTTGATGTATATAAAAGACATAAATCAGTAAATCTTCTGTACAATAGTATGATGGAAAACAAAACCAGATATAAAATACTTAGGAATATAGGNTTACAAAGCTTGAATAAATCTAAAATTTTACGAAAAATATTACTAAGTCAAGGTATGGTAATAGAGAAAAAATAATAAATAACTGAATATTTAACATGAAAATAATTATATATCCTNCTGTTTATATTGGATTTATTACAATATATTTTTTGCTATCATTGTTACCAATAAATCTATCCTCTAATATAGGTTACTACTTTACCTCTAACCTTGGGAGAAAAGTAAAAAAAAATAATCGTGTCATAAATCAGCTAGAAAAATATTTAAATNTAGATAATAAGATGGCAAAAACATACTCAAAAAGAGTTTGGGGTAACATAGGCCGTAATATAATTGAATTATTAATGATTAAATCTCTAATCAAACAAGATAATAGATTTTCATATAAGACCATACCCTCTAAAAATAAAAAAGGTAAAATTTTAATATCGGCTCATTTTAGTAATTGGGAATTAGCTGGGATACCGTTTTTACTAGAAAACCAGAAAACTGCTATAGTTTATAGACCTTTTAACAATCCTTACATCGAAAATCTCATGCGAAACAGAAGATCTCTAATATATAAAGGCGGCTGCCTTAATAAACATAAAGTCACAGCTCAAGATCTTATACGCCTAATAAACGATGGCACAAATATCATGCTAATGTGTGATCAAAGGGAATTTAAGGGTATTAGTATAGATTTCCTCGGTCATAAGGGTTACACAATGACTGTACCTGCAGTTATAGCTCTAAAAACAAAAACTGACATTATAGCTATTAAGGTAAAAAGATTAAAAGATGTTCACTATGGTTATGAATTTTATGATATTAAAATCACAAAAGATAGGAACAAAAGTGATAGTGTCTTGAATATAATGAAAAATATAAATACTATCTATAGTAACTGGATATTATCAGAACCTGATGAATGGCTTTGGACGCATAAAAGATGGATACAGAAAAAATGAAAAATATAAAAAATGCTAATTTTAATATTGGTCAAGTAGTTAAACATAAATATTATCCATTTAGGGGGGTTGTTTTTGATATAGATCCTGAATATGCCAACACAGAAGAATATTTGATGTCTATTCCACAAAAAATTCGTCCCACCAAAGATCAACCCTTTTACCACCTATTGGCAGAAAACAGTGAGACAGAATATATAGCATATGTGTCTGAGCAAAACTTAGAACTAGATGATTCTGATGAACCAATTTGTCACGATGAAATAAATAATATATTTAGTGAATATATAGATGGTAGCTACAAACTACTAAACAATCTTAAACATTAGATATTACTTATTATATGCCTTTGTAAAACCAGCAAGTGGAACCGTAGCGTCTATTGACTGTCCGTTTAGTGATATAAATCTCATTTTTATAAATTTACCATCTTTTAGTTGCTGTATCATAGTATCATTCACCTCAAGGAGAGCTTGACATCCCTGAACGTTAAAACATGCATGGTACTGCATTGAATTTGTTTGGTTGTCATCTATTTGATATAGAACACCACTTTGTATCTTTACACCCAAAGGAGCATGGATAAATAGCTTTTTATCTCCTTCGTTTAATTCTACGACACCGACTCTTGAGAACCAGATTTTTTGATCACCATTATTCATAAGTTGACCAAAACTTATTTGACAAATCTTATTCTCATCAATCGTCTCACAAATTTTAGCCCAATTTGGAGTATTTTCTAGTGGTTTTTGAGCAGGAACCTCAGCGATGTGATTATCTGCGATTACAGGATTTATTAAAATTAACAGAAAAAGAAATAAGAATATATTTTTACTAAAACTTAACATTACTATTCATAACCAATAAAATTTAATATAATAAATATGAGTGATAATAACAGATTTTATTTTANATTAAAGTATAAAAAAATGATTTTAAAAATAATAATTTTTTTATTAGTTTTTATTAATTTCAATATCAGTGCTCCACTTGCAAATGAGAAAATTATTATCTCTTCTAGTATATCGATGCATGGTGACCCTCTATTAAATAATAACTTTGAATATTTAAATTACGCTAACCCAAACTCAAATATCGGTGGCGTCTTCAAAATGGCATCTCTTGGAACATTCGACTCTACTAATCCATTTATTATAAAAGGTCGTTCAGCTTANGGTATTCGTGATTATATTTTTGAAAGTCTATTATCCAGAGATTATTCCAAGCCATTCACTCTTCGAAGCCTAATTGCAGAAGAAATTCATTATCCCGAAGACAGAACTTGGATAGAGTTTTTTATAAACGATAAGGCTCAATTCTCTGATGGTATAAAAATTACACCAAAAGATGTTCTCTTTTCTTTTAATGCATTAAAGGAAAGTGGCAGACCCAATCATCGAAGCTATTATTCGCGTATTAATGAAGTCCTTATCACCTCAGATAAAAGTATTAAGTTTATTACTAATAATAAGGATGATAGGGAGCTAATTTTAATAATTGGTATGATGCCAATATTACCTGAGCATATATATGGTAATGAAAGGATCAAAGAAGCAAAATTAGATACTCCAATTGGTTCTGGCCCATATATTGTCTCTAAAATTGAGCAAGGAAGAAATATTACTTATGAAAAAAATTTAGCTTATTGGGGTAATGAAGTCCCAATTAATAATGGACTACATAATTTTGAGGTTATATCTGTTGATTATTATTTAGATGATAATTCTCGATTTGAGGCATTTAAAGCAGGTTTATTTGATTTTTATCAAATTTGGGACCCAACTAGATGGAACAATATTAAAAAACATAAGAATGTGCATAGTGGAAAAATAAAGCTATTAGAAATTGAACGAAAAACTCCAGCCGGTATGCTTGGTCTCGCTTTAAATACAAGAAAACCATATCTTAGTAACATAGATGTTAGAAAAGCGCTGACTATCTTATTTGACTTTAATTGGATAAACAAAAGCCTTTATCATAACCTTTATAATAGAACTGAAGGATTTTTTGATAATTCATATCTATCATCTATTAATCAACCAATTAGTAACCTTGAAAAAGAGTTACTATCAGATAACTTACCTTCAATAAATGAAAATATCCTAAATATAAAACAATACGATTTCGAGAAAGATAAGAGGATTGTTCTAAATAAAGCCCTAAAATTATTTGAAAAAGCTAATTACAGTATAGTAGATGGACAACTAATTAACACAATTACCAAAGAACCTTTTGTACTTGAATTTTTGATAACGGATAAGCGACAAGAAAAATATGCTATAAACTATATGAAGAGTTTGGAGCGAATTGGAATAAAGCTAAATATAAAAATGGTTGACTCTACTCAGTATCAAAAGAGAAAACAAAACTTTGATTTCGATATAATTGAACACTTCTGGTACTCTTCACTCTCGCCTGGTAATGAACAAAATTTTTACTGGGGCTCAGCGAGTGCAAGTGAAATCGGAAGCAGAAATTATCCAGGCATCACCTCAAAAAAGATAGACAGTTTAATTCAAAAAATTGTATCTGTAAAAAAATTAGATGAATTTATGTATTCAGTTAGAGCTTTAGACAGAATGTTAATATCTGGATATTATGTAATCCCACTATTTCATTGGCCTCACCAGTGGGTTGCAGTCAGCGAAAGTATTAATTATCCTGAAAAAGTTTCACTTGATGGCTATAAGACAAATAGCTGGTACATTGGAGACTAAATTTCTAAATTTATTAGATTATCAACTATTTCAGTTACACTTTCCATTGTATGGTGCCTATCATCAATGCTTGAAATAAATAAATGATTATTTCGTTTTATCTGAACCCTAGTCTTATTTTCATCTATCCATTCTAATAGTGCGTCTAAATTCTTAAACTTATTATCTTTAAAAGTAATATTAAGCCCTTTTTTTCCAGACTCTATTTTTGAAATATTTGTATTTTTACATTTAATTTTCAGANATAATATATCAATCAGTTTTATGACTGGTTCTGGAACTATTCCAAATCTATCGATTATTTCATCTCTAAGATCAGATAATTCATTTACATCTGCAGCATCGGAAAGTCTCTTATATATACCCATCCTAACTCTAATATCCGAGATATATGTGTCAGGAATAAAGTAGGATTGGTTAATTTTTATAATTGGAGACCAATCTTTTTCAACATCAGAGCTATTCCTAATATTATCAATTTCATTTGATAACATTGTGTTAAATAACTCAACACCAACCTCTTTCACATGCCCAGACTGCTGACTCCCCAGTATATTTCCAGCACCTCTTATATCCAAATCATGCGATGCCAAAATAAATCCCATACCAAGACTTTCTATATTTTTTAAAATTTGAAGACGTAATAATGCTTTCTTTGAGATATCATGCCTTGGGATTGTTATATATGCAGATGATTGCATTTTTGATCGCCCCACCCTACCTCTAATTTGATATATTTGTGATAGGCCAAAATTTTGAGAATTAGTAATGATTATTGTGTTAGCATTGGGAATATCTAAACCAGATTGAATAATTGACGTTGCGATAATTAAGTCATATTTATTTTCATAAAAATCATTCATAATTTGATTCATATCTTTGTTTGATAATTTACCATGAGCGACTGCATATTTTATTTCAGGAAGATATTTTTCTACAAATCTTTCAATTTTTGGTATGTCTTTAATTTTTGGACAAATTATAAACGATTGTCCATTGCGTTCTTTCTCTGAGAGAATTGCCTTTCTCACCAATGTGGGTTCAAAATAATTAACGGAGGTGTTTATAGGTAAGCGACCGTCTGGTGGTGTTGATATTATTGAGAGATCTCTTATTCCATTTAGAGCAAGTTGCATGCTTCTTGGTATTGGTGTAGCAGACAAAGATAAAATATGTGTTCCTGATGATTGTTTTTTTAAATGCTCTTTTTGTTCAACTCCAAAATTTTGCTCTTCATCAATAATGANTAATCCAAGTGATTTATATTTTATCTGTTCATTTAATATTGAATGTGTACCAATTAGTATGTCGAGGTTACCTATTGTTGCATTTTCTATAATTAATTCTCTATCTTTCTTATTACTATACCTACTTAAACACCCAATATTTATTGCAAAACTCTTGAATCTTTCTTTAAAATTTTCATAATGTTGTTTTGCAAGAAGTGTTGTCGGAACTAAGACTACAACCTGGTATCCATTAGAAGACATTATAAACGATGATCGTAATGCAAGTTCAGTTTTTCCAAATCCAACATCTCCACAGACTAATCTATCCATTGGAACCCCTTTAGATAAATCTGCTAATATATTCTTTTCAGCTTTTTCTTGATCAGGTGTTTCGTTATATCCAAAATATGACACAAATTCATTATATCTATTATCAATATGCACTATTGGAGCTGATGATGTTCTTCTCTTTGCTTCAATATTAATTAAGTCAAATGCAATTTCTTTAATTCTCTCTTTAACTTTTGCTTTCTTAAATTGCCAACTACCAGTTCCAAGTTTATCTAAGACTACGCTATCTGCTGAAGAACGTGAGTATAATGACAGAAGCTCTATATTTTCAACGGGAAGGTGTATTTTGTCATTATCTTTATAAATTAATTCCAAACAATCATACGTTACTGAATTTGAAGTAATTTTTTTTATACTATTAAATTTACCTATACCGTAATCTGAATGAACAACAAGATCACCAACGTTAATAGAATTAATCTCCTTTATATAATTATTTGATTTTTTTGACTTAAATGAATTCTCATTTTTTTTAAAATTAAAAATTTGATTAAATGATAAGTAAGCAATATTTTCTTTTTGATAACTTCCAAGATTAACATTGTCGTTAAAATAAAGTTTACAATTATTATGAATATCTGAATTGCTATTGATTGTTTCAATTTGATTTGTATCTATCCCTATCTCATTTAAGAATGAAATAGAGTTTTTGATTTTTTGTGTAAATATTACCACTTTAGTATTTTCTTTTAATAATCGACTTATTATATTTTTAATTCCATCTCTCAAATTTAAATAATTAGTTGATAAAAGATTAGTCTCATCGTTAAAATCAATAGAATCTGATTTTAAAATTTGGAAAGTATCATATATTTCTGTATTTGGATTTTTTGAATTAGTAAGGTAATATCTATCCCTAACCAACAAATTGGAGATATCCTCCTTTGAACAATATAACTCTGTATGATTGAGAGGTTTGATTATATTTTGAATAAAATCATCATTTTTATCAAGTCCAACCTTATATTCAAATATCTCTTTTATTTGTTCTAATGTGCCAAATAATTTTTGTTCTGTAAACTCATCACATACAATTCTTGCATAAGGAATTACATCGCTTATTTTATTTAAATCTTGATAAAAAAGCGGTAAATACTGCTCTATTCCATTTGAACGTATCTTTTCAATTGTATTCGAATATATTTCATTGTTACTATCTCTTTTAAAATTGAATATATAATTTTTTTGAAAGTTACTTATTATCTGACTTTCAAAGATTATTTCTGAAAAAGGATAAATTATAGATTCATCTATTTCTTTAATGGTTCTCTGATTTTGAAAATTAAAAAGTCTTAAACTATCAACCTTGTCTCCAAAAAAATCAATTCTTAGAGGAAATTTATAGTTAGGGCTATATACATCAATTATTCCACCCCTATTCGCATAAGTTCCGACCTCGTATACGCTATCAACTTTTTCATAGCCATTAACATGAAGATAAGTAATAAGTTTATTATAATCCATATGACTATTATTATTAATTTTTAGCCTATTATAAATTGTTAGATCTTGGATCTTTTGAAGAAAAGTATTGGGAGTAACTAGTGTAATAAATTTATTTTTATTCTTTAAATAACTTTTTAGCTTAATTAGACTAAGAATTCGCTTAGCCTGATTTTCTCGACTTGGCCCATAACTATCATATGCTTGGCAATCCCATTCATATAAATTCACAATCTTAATTTTATTATCAAAGAATCTAATTGCAGAACTAAATTCTGTAATAGTGATATTATCTGGTAAGATATAAATTAAATTTTGTTTTTCACTATTATATATTTCAGCAAGATGGCTTGCTTCAGAACCAAGTGGTACTGAATAAATAAATAAATTATTTTTTAAATTGTCAGTTGAGGACATCTATTTTATTAGACTTTAAATAGGCTCTAATTTTACCAATCAGATCTTTTAAGGATGTTTTAAATGGTTCTTCCTGATTCACAATCCACTTATATATATCAGGATCCTCACAATTTAATAGTATCTCATAATTTTCAATCTCGTCATCGGAGAGATTTTGAATATTTTCTGATATAAAATTACCCAAAATTAAATCTAATTCTTTTGTACCTCTATGCCAAGATCTGTAGATTAGTTTATTTTGAAATTCGTTTTTCATACAAATTCTCATAAGATTAGTGATATTATTAAGTTATGGTCGTTTTATAAAATTACAATTTTTTTATTATGCAAACAGTTAAATTCAACAAATTATTCACAGACTTAATGCTTATCGATGGAATAGGTAAGAATAATTATAATAAATATTCAAAATTACTAGGCAAAGAAAATGTTAGAATAATTGATCTTCTGTGGCATTTTCCTTACAAAATAATCCAGAGAGATAAGATTCAGAATATTGCTGAAATAGAAGATGGAGATATTTGTACAATAAATGGAAAAATTACTAAATATGTTCGTGGTTTTAAAAATAGACCTCATCAATTTCTAGTTGAGGATCAAACTGGAGTTTTAGAGTTATTGTATTTTAATATGCCTTACTATATGGCAAGCAAAATTAATGTCGGTGATAGTAAATTTATATCTGGAAAAGTATCGAACTATAATAATAAAAAACAGATCTCTCACCCTGATTTTATATTAAATTCTAATGAGTTTAGTAGAAGACGAAATTTTGAGCCAATATATCCACTTACAAATGGTTTAACGAATTATAATATTACATCGACATTTGAAAAAATATTTAATTACCTGGAAAAGATAGATGACTGGTACACACCAGAGTTTCTAGAACAAAATATGTGGTATGGGATTTTAGAAACCTTCCAAAGAATTCATATGCCAGATGAAAATTATTTCCAAGAAGAAAAAAATAAATTTATCAGAAGATTAGCATTTGATGAGATTTTAATTAATCAGATAAAAATAGAACATATAAGAAAAATCAGATCAAAAGTAAATGGTATATCACTAAATTCCGATTCCAATTTATTTGATAAAATTCAAAAGAAATTACCATTTGACCTGTCTTTAACTCAGAAAGAAGCAATTGATGAAATATTCAATGATATGAGTAAACCTCAACAGATGATTCGATTACTTCAAGGTGATGTTGGAAGTGGAAAAACTCTTGTTTCATTTTTTGCTGGTCTTAAAACCATAGAGTCTAATTATCAATTTGCATTACTTGCACCAACGGAGATATTAGCTCAGCAACACTATAATAATTTTCAAGACTTTATTAGAGATTATAATTTTACATCCTGCTTATTGACATCAAGTACACCAAGTGATGATCGGTTAAGAAATATTGAAAGTATAAAAAATGGAAAAATGAATGTAATAATTGGAACTCATGCAATTTTTCAAGAAAATATCATATATAAAAACCTTGGTTTAGTTGTTATAGATGAACAACATAGATTTGGGGTTCATCAAAGACTATCTCTTCAAAAGAAATCTACATCTGGAAGAGCTGATTTGCTTCTTATGACGGCCACACCGATACCCAGAACATTAATACAAACAAAATATGGTGATATTAATTTATCTGAATTACAGAATCTCCCTGATCGTAAAAAAATTGAAACTAATATTATTTCTTTAACAAAAATAAATGAATTAGTTGAACGTTTATTAAAGATAATAAATAAGAAAAATAAAGTCTTTTGGGTATGTCCTCAAATATTATCGAATGATAACAATCGAACCTCGGTTATTGAAAGATACCAATATTTAAGAAAGTATTTCAAAAATAATTTATCTTTGATTCATGGAAAGATGAACGAGGATGATAAACATAATGAGCTAAATAAATATCTGAATCACGAAACGAACTTGCTTGTTGCGACGTCTGTTATTGAAGTTGGAATAGATATTAAACAAGCAAACATTATAGTAATAGAAAATGCCAATCTATTCGGTCTTAGTCAGATACATCAATTAAGAGGAAGAGTTGGAAGAAGTAATAATAGGTCGTGGTGTGTATTGTTACATGACAACAATCTAACTGAAATAGCAAAAGATAGATTAAAAATAATAAAAGAAAATAATGATGGTTTTCAAATTGCAAAAGAAGATATGGCCCTACGGGGATATGGTGATATTCTAGGTACTCGGCAATCAGGTTATTCAAACTATCATGTATTAAATGAAGAACTTATTATAGAATTAACAAAAAAAGCATCTACAATTAGCCCAAAAATATTAGATGAAATACTTANAAATAAGGATAGCCGGGAAAAATATAAATATTTATTTNATTTATATGAAGCTCATGACTACAAATACATATTAACTTAGATTAATACCTATTCCGGATTTATCAAACCAGCCGAAATTACAAGCTTAGCTGCATCTTCAACACTCATATCTAGAATCTGAACGTCTTCTTCGAGTAAGAATAGTAAAAAACCAGATGTTGGGTTTGGTGTGGTTGGTAAAAAAACTGATAAATACACCTCACCATCTTTTGCGATTTTCTTTAATATCTCACCCTTTGTATCTGTTGACACAAAACAAATAGCATGAACACCTTTTCTTGGATATTCGATAACTGCAGCTTTTGAAAATGAGCGTCCATTTTCTGAGAAAACAGTCTCAAATATTTGTTTCAGNCCCTTATATATATTTCTAACAACAGGTGTTCTGTTTAGAATTGACTCACCAAACTTTATAAAACCTACCCCTAATACATTTCGTGCTAAAAAACCAAAAAAAGTGATGACTATAAAGCCAATAATTAGCCCGACACCCGGGATTGGAAAGGGTAAAAAATTCTCAGGCAAATATTGATTTGGAATAAATGGTGTAAAAATAGCATCTATTTTGTTTATAAACCACCATGCTACTGCAAGTGTTATAGCTACAGGCGCTGATAGTACTAATCCGGTTAAGAAATATGATCTTATTTTTTTTATCATTTGATTTTTGATTATCCTGCTATATTTTTAATATTATATTGGTAATTATTTTTTTCAAGGCTATTTGCAATATCCTGCATTCTATTTATGTTTGAAAAAGGACCAATGATAATGTCATAGGTATTTATACCATTAGCCTGAGTAATTTCTCTTTTTTGAGGTTGAATTCCACTTAATACTTTATAATTATCATTAATTATTTTATTAACTCTTATTTGCGCCTCGAGCTTTGTCAACCCTGAATCCAGCTCAATGTAACTCAATTTAATATTATTAATATTAACTTCTTCTGACACATCATCCGCAATCACGTTAGTATCCTCGGTTATAATTGGCTCCGCAATTATCGTGTTAGTATTGTTTATGATTGTTTCTGTTTCGTCAATATTTGCGCTTTCTTCGATTAAAGGGTAGTTGTCAATTTCATCTTTGGAATTAAATTTTAGTATTTTTTCATAAATATCTTGATCATCCTTAATATAGTCACTATCTTTTTGTTTTTCTGATATTTCAATATCTGGCTCACCAAAAAAATTACTAATATTCATAGAAAAATTACTTTTGAGATTATCTATTTTACTTTCAACAGTTAAATCTTCAACATTNATTCTTTCCATCTGTTCATCATTTTCATTAGTCTTTGCTTTACTTAGGGAATCTATGTAGTTTTTATCTTCATTTGCTAAATCAACTTGACCAATTTTAGCTCGAGCTGAAGATCTCGTCTCCAGTGCAATTTCCCTTTCTTCAGGTAAAAGTAAATCAAGCCAAAGAGCATTCGTTATATCAGTTATAGCTGAAATGAAGTTTTCCATTTCGTAGTTTGCTAAACCTCGGTATAAAAAAGCCTTTGTAAGAGTTTCCTCATCTAGATTACCAGATTGAATTAAATCGTTTAACTTTGTAATTGAAGTATTAAATTTTTGAGTAACGTATAGTTCCTTTGCATCATTAAATTCATCAACATATACATTTGCATTTGCATGAAAAGAAAATACACACAAAATAAAGCTTAAAATGATTGATAAATGAAATCTATTTTTTGACATAGTAAAATTAATGTTTATAAATTTAAATTTAACAGATAATAAAATCAATTATAGATAAAACTTCTATTCTTCAGTATTTTTTATAGACACGCATCATAGTTAAAATGACAAAACTTTTATTTTTAAATAAATATTATAAATTTATTGAAATAGTATTTATTGGTTTGATAATTCCATCAATTATACTTTTTAATAGGTTGGCAGATAATGTCATATTGATCTTATGGTTTATAACATCATATACTTTTATTATTTTTTACTACTTTCATAAAAAAGACAGAATTTTAAATATTCTAAAATTCTCATCATTTACAAAAAATAACCTATCTATAATCTGTATCCGATGGTTTGTTTTAAGTTTAGTTATTTTCCTAATCACTTTTTATTTTTATAATGATAAACTTTTTATTATTCAAAAAGAGGCCCCCTATCTTCTTATAATTATATTTTTAGTTTACCCAATTTTATCTGCCCTTCCACAAGAATTCATATTTACAACTTTCTTTTTCAGTCGTTATAAGGACCTGATAAGTGAAAAGTATATAATTTACATGAGCGCAATATTATTTATGTTTGCCCATGTTTTATTTATAAATTTTATTGCACCTTTTTTATCAATATTTGGAGGAATTATATTCGCACGGACCTATAAGAAGACTGGATCTCTTGCATTAGTTACATTTGAACATGCCTTATATGGAAATACTCTTTTTTTTATGGGACTTGGTTACTATTTTTGGGGCGGGTCAGTAAATTAGTTTATTCAACCCCAGATTTTGTTGAAGAGCTCAAACCTGCATAATCAACTATAAAATTAGAAATATAATTTAACCCCTCTTCAGTTTTTAGATTCGAGAATATAAATGGCTTTAAGCCTCTCATTTTTTTTGCATCCTTATCCATCACTCCTAAATCAGCGCCAACCATTTCTGCGAGATCTATTTTATTTATTATCAATAAATCAGACCTTATTATACCTGGACCTCCTTTTCTTGGAATTTTTTCGCCAGCCGAGACATCTATAACATAAATTGTTACGTCAGCTAGCTCNGGTGAAAAGGTAGCTGCTAAATTATCACCACCTGACTCTATTAAAATTATATCTAATTTTGAGAATTTTTTCTTAATATCGGATATTGCAACAAGATTCATGGAAGCATCCTCACGAATTGCGGTATGGGGACATCCACCAGTTTCAACACCAATTATTCTATCACCGGGAAGAACTCCAGCTTTAGTTACGAAATTTGCATCTTCCTTTGTGTATATATCATTTGTTATAACTGCAATATTGTATAAAGGATAGAGAACCTTGCATAAAGCAACAACAAGTGCTGTCTTACCAGATCCAACAGGACCGCCTATTCCGACTCTAATTGGTAAACTCATGATCTAAATAGCCTCGAATACTGGAATTCATGTTTTGCAGATGACCAATCAGAGAATAAAACAGATGAACCAAGATCACTTAGGTTCAATTTTTGGGATTTCATTGTCATTTTTTCTATATCCTTTTTAAGTTTATAAATAATTTTCTGAATTTCAGTTTGACCAATTGACATTATTCTTAGAGCTGCAGATAAGAGATTTGAAGCAAATGAATATAAATATGCGTATATTAAATTGTGTTTTTCCACTTGAAAATAACCTCCAATAATTCCAGTGATAACTGGATATGTTATTTTTGAGTCAACTCTTCTTAGATAACTATTCAGCTCATTAGAATTGTATACTTCTTGAATGATACTATAAAATGAAATTCCTTGCTGAGCACTTTCAAGAGAGATCTCTTTTGTCGGTTTCATGGCATATGCAATATCAACGATATCATCGAAATTGCTTAAATTATTTTCTACAATTGAATTATATAATGTATTTATTATTATTGAGTCATTGTAACCAGTTCCAAATATTAATAAGTCTCTTACCCATTTATGGAGTGAATTTGAGTTATTGATTANACCATCCTCAATTGCATATTCAATACCATGAGAATAGGCATATGAGCCAATAGGGTATGATGGATTGAACCAAGTAAGCAATTCGTGTATGTCGACTTTATTAATTGTTTTATTTTGATGTTTCATTTTTCTAATGCCCCCTAAACGCACCTTGTTCCGGGTCAAAAGTATCTTTATCCAAAATAACCTTTGCATCAAGAGCTTGTAACATATCAAAAAGAACATTGTTTTGTTCAATTCTAAGATTCTTCTCATCTATTATTTGTAATGGACAGTGACGGTTACCAATATGCCATGCTATCTTAGATAGATGAATACTATCTTTGCAAGTGATATTCATTATTTTTTCTTTTGCTGCTATTATTTTTATTAAATTATTATCTTCAAGCTTTAAAGCATCAAGATTTTGAAGATATATAACTTGATCAAAATCTACATAAACATATGATCCATCATCCAATACTAATTTTTTATGCCTCAAAGACCTCTCGGCTGCTGGAAGTGTAAGTGTATATTTTTCACCAAAATTTAACCAATCGTGGTTTTTATAAATTGAAATCACTTTCATAACATTCCCTAATATAAAAAATATCTTTGCGCCATAGGTAATATAGTTGCCGCTTGGCATGTAAGTAGATTACCGTCCGCTCTAACTTCGTATGTTTCTGGATGGACTTCAATATTTGGCAGATAGTTATTATGAATCATGTCGTGTTTGGATATATTTCTTGTTCCATTNACCGGCTTTATAATTTTATTAAAGTGGGTACCGGTGCTGTCATTTTTTTCAAAATATGCTGTTGATACAAAATTCATACATGTATTTTTTTTTGCCAAACCAAAATTACCAAACATTGGCCTATAATGGACAGGTTGGGGAGTGGGAATTGATGCGTTGGGATCGCCCATAAGAGATCCAATTATTTGACCCCCTTTTATAATTTTATCTGGTTTTACTCCAAAAAATTTTGGATCCCATATAACAAGGTCTGCCATCTTATTTACTTCAATTGAACCCACATAAGTAGATATACCATGAGCAATGGCAGGATTTATGGTATATTTAGCAATATATCTTTTACAACGATAATTATCATTACCATTTCTATCTTCAGGCANAGATCCTCTCTGTGTTTTCATTTTCGATGCAGTTTGCCAAGTACGAATAATTACCTCACCAACTCTTCCCATCGCCTGACTATCTGAGGCAATCATTGAAAAAGCACCTAAATCTTGCAATATATCCTCGGCTGCTATTGTTTCAGGTCTAATTCGACTTTCCGCAAAAGCAAGATCTTCTGAAATTCGTGGATCAAGATGGTGACAAACCATGAGCATATCTAAATGTTCGTCAATTGTNTTAATGGTATAAGGGCGTGTTGGGTTTGTAGATGAAGGCAAAACATTTTTTTCGCCCGCAAGTTTGATTATGTCTGGAGCATGCCCACCACCTGCACCCTCCGTATGAAAGGCATGTATTGTTCTCTCTTTGAATGCTTCTATAGTATTTTCAACAAAACCGGACTCATTCAATGTATCTGTATGTATCGCAACCTGAACATCATATTTATCAGCAATGGATAGACAGGTATCTATCGCAGATGGTGTTGTGCCCCAATCCTCATGAAGTTTAAGGCCACACACTCCCGCTTCGACTTGTTCTATAAGTGGACTTTTCTTTGTAGAATTTCCCTTTCCAAAGTAGCCAAGATTAACAGGAAATTCAGAAGATGACTCTAGCATTTTTTTGATATGCCATGGTCCAGGCGTGCATGTGGTTGCGTTTGTTCCCTCCGAAGGACCAGTCCCCCCACCTAGCATGGTAGTTATACCGGAATAAAGAGCTTCTTCGATTTGCTGAGGGCTTATAAAATGTATATGAGCATCAATCCCACCAGCAGTTACAATTTTTCCTTCTCCAGCAATAATATCAGTTCCTGGACCAATAATAATATCTACATCAGATTGTATATCTGGATTACCAGCCTTACCAATCTTATAAATTGACCCATCAACAATACCGATATCTGCTTTTACAACTCCCCAATAATCTAGAATAACTGCGTTTGTAATTACTGTATCTACGGCACCTTCTGCGTTTGTAACTTGACTTTGCCCCATCCCATCTCTGATTACTTTTCCTCCACCGAATTTTACCTCTTCTCCATAAGAGGTATGATCATTCTCAATCTCAATAAATAATTCAGTATCTGCAAGCCTAATCTTGTCACCGACAGTTGGACCGTACATGGACACATATGATCTTCTATTAATTTTTTTCATAATTTATTCTTTCTCTAATTGACCGTTAATTTTCCCATTGAAACCATAGACTTTTCTTTTCCCTGAATATTTAATTAGGTCAACCTCTCTTGTTTGNCCTGGTTCAAATCGGACAGCCGTNCCAGATGGTATATCTAATCTCATACCTAATGAAGACTCGCGGTCAAATTCTAAATATTTATTTGCTTCGAAAAAATGATAGTGCGACCCCACTTGTATTGGCCGATCTCCTATATTCTTGATTAGTAATTTTAGACTGATTTGATTTTTATTTATTTNAATATCTTCATCTTTTAGTATAAATTCACCCGGTTTCATAATTAGTCTCCTTTTATTGGATTATGAATTGTTACTAGTTTTGTACCATCCGGAAATGTAGCTTCAACCTGAACATCATCTATCATACTCTCTACGCCATCTATAACTTGTGATTCTTTTATAATCTCGGCACCACTAGACATCAATTCACTAACAGACCTTCCATCTCTTGCACCTTCCAAAACAAAATCNGAAATTATTGCTACCACTTCAGGATAATTTAGTTTTACACCACGATCTAATCTTCTCCTTGCGACATCTGCAGCAACGGAGATCATTAATTTATCTTTTTCTCTTGGAGTTAACTTCATTTCTTCACCTAATTATTATTTCAAATCCACCATAATTTTGGCATTTTATTCGGTAATCCTCTCTTATATGATCGAAGTTCCTGCCATATTTTTGCAAATNTTTTACGCATTACCAATGGTTCGTGAAAAATTCCCCTGAATATTATTACTTCATTGACCACTGTATAGCTGATAAATTCTCCCTCCGTAAAAAAAGATAATCTACCCTCAATATATTCAATATACTTTTTAGGATTATTAACTGATAGCATTATTGTAAAGAAACAATTGCAATTATTTAATCGAGACTTTGAATTCTTTGCATTTTTTATCTCATCTAGTAAAATTATATCAACCCATTTTAAATTAGAGTCTTTATATAGATAGATTTTATCTTGCAAGAATAAATCCTTTACCTGCTCTTGACTCGCAACCCTTCCAAGAACAATCATTTCACCAATCAATGCTTCTGCTTTTTTTTTTAAAAAAACTTTAATTGTTCTTGATANCTTAGCATTGTTAAAAATAATTGTCTCTTGTGGCAGCCACTCAAACCATGAATTATGNTCGACGTATATTTCTGTTAAGATCTCAGATTTCNCATTATTATAACTAGAATAAACTTTTTCAGCAGATTGATTAAATAAACGTGCCGAGGTATCTTTTTCTACCACTGTCTTTATTTTGTGTATATCACCCGATACGACTCCACCAGATATATTTACAATTGTCGCAGTAGGAATATCTCCAATACCATCGTCATTGGGATAAGCACGAAGCGGATGCATTGCTCTCATATGAGATATTTGCGATTGCTTAAAGGCTATATCCAACATACCTACGGCTCTTTCAAGCTTACTTTCTCTATAATGTAAGATACTTATATACCTCTTCTTTTTTCATTTGATTACCATTTCCAGTTAATGCAACTCGGCCACGATTAATAATATAGTAGGAGCTTGCAAGATCCTTTGCAAAATCAAAATTATGTTCAACTAAAATTACACCAATTCCATCATTCTGAACTAAATGCTTAATAACTTTTCCAATATGTTTTATTATTGATGGTTGTATTCCTTCCGTTGGCTCATCAAGTAATAATAATTTCGGTCTCGTGACTAGTGCTCTTGCAATTGCAAGTTGTTGTTGCTGACCTCCGGATAAATCTCCACCCCTTCTATTCTTCATCTCATTCAATACTGGAAATAAATCATATATTTCATCTTTAATCACTCTCTGATTTCGTGACAAAGCTGCAAAACCAGTTTTCATATTTTCCTCCACAGTTAAAAGTGGAAATATCTCTCTCCCTTGAGGCACATAGGCAATTCCCATTCTTGCACGATATGAAGTGGATAAATTTGAGATCTCATTATTATCAAATGCAATTGTTCCAGAGTTATTGCTTTCAATTCCCATTATTGTTTTTAATAATGTAGACTTACCAACACCATTTCTTCCAAGTATACAAGTTACCGAACCACTATTTGCACTCATGGATAAATCGAATAAAATTTTACTACTACCATATGAAAAATCTATATTATTAATTTCCAACATATTACCTACCTAAATACACATCAATGACATCTTGATTTTTTTTCAAATCAGACATTGTTCCTTCAGCTAAAACTGATCCTTCATTTAGAACGGTAACTGGACAATCAAGTGATTGAACGAAATCGATATCATGTTCGATTACAATTATTGTCTTTTCTTGGGAAATTCTTCTTAGGAGTTCAGATGTCCTGATACGCTCCTCATCTGTCATTCCAGCTACAGGTTCATCTAACATTANNAATTCTGCTTCTTGCGCCAAAAGCATNCCAATTTCTAACCATTGTTTCTGACCATGTGAAAGAGAGCCTGCCTTTTTTTTAATAAAGTCCTCTAATCCAATTTGTTGAACAACATCATCAATAAACTTATTATCTAGATTTTTTTGGCTAAAAAATATTGAGTTAAAAATATTCTTTTTTCTAAATGCTGCAAGTCTCAGATTTTCTAGGACATCTTGGTCTGGAAAGATTGAAGGTTTTTGAAATTTCCTTGCTATTCCTAACTTCACAATTGAAGACTCATCGTATTTAAGTAAATTAATATTATCTTTGTAGAATAGGCGTCCAGAAGTTGGTTTTGTACGACCAGTTATAATATCCATAAAAGTTGTCTTTCCTGCCCCATTAGGACCTACAATCGCCTGCATAGATTTGTAAAAGACAAGATGAGTTAGTTTATTTAATGCCTTAAAACCGTCAAAATCAACAGTAATGTCATCTATGTANAGTAGTTGTTTCTTAATCATGTTTTCAGACATTACTTAGTACTCCTTTTTTATTTTTCAGATTTATTAAATCATAAAATAATCCAACAACACCCCTTGGAAGAAATATCGTTACAAAAACAAATAGTGCCCCNAGGAAAAATAGCCAATATTCTGGAAAATATACAGTAAAATATGATTTAGAAAGATTTACTAGAATCCCACCAATAACCGCTCCATAGAGTGTCCCACGTCCTCCAAGGGCAACCCAGACAACAATTTCAATAGATTTTATTGGAGAGAATTCCCCTGGATTTATTATTCCTACTTGAGGAACATATAAGGCTCCAGCAACACCAGCCAAGANACCTGATATTACAAAAACAAATAATTTAAAATTCTCTACTTTATACCCTAAAAAACGAACTCTGTCCTCTTGATCCCTGATCGCAGTTGTAACTTGACCTGCATGAGAATTTATAAGTTTCTTCGATAAATAATAACCAATTCCAAGAGCTACGACTGATAATAGAAAAAAAACTAATTTCGTGTTGGTTTCTTGAAGTGAAAAACCTAATATATCTTTAAAATCAGTAAGTCCATTATTCCCACCAAAGCCAAGATTATTTTGAAAGAAAGCTAACATAAAAGCAAATACCATTGCTTGAGTAATAATAGAAAAATATACTCCTGTTACACGCGATCTAAATGCAAACCAACCAAAAATAAATGCCAATAGCCCTGGTATAATAATGATCATTAATGACGTATAAATTATACTATCAAAACCATACCAAGCAATTGGTAATTCAGTCCAATTTAAAAAAACCATAAAATCAGGCAAAACTGGATCTCCATATACCCCTCGGGGTCCAATTTCTCTCATTAAATGCATTCCCATGCAATAACCACCAAGTGCAAAAAAAGCTCCATGTCCAAGACTTAAAATGCCGCAGTATCCCCAAATTAAATCTAGAGAAAGAGCTAATAGACCATATGTTAAATATTTACCAAATAACGCAATATGATAATCTGACAAATGTAAAATACTGTCTTGAGGTGTGAATAAATTTAATATTGGAACAAGAGCCCCAAATAATACTAGTAAGTATAAAAAAGGTCTTACATCACTTCCACTTAAGAGTAAGAATGTTTTAAATTTACCAATCATTGGTTTGACTCCGCAGCTCTACCCTTTAGAGCAAACATTCCTTTTGGCTTCAATTGAATAAAAAGAATTACGAATATCAATACAAGTATTTTTGCAAGAACTGCTCCAGCATATGGTTCAAGAAATTTATTTGAAATGCCTAATATAAAGGCACCAGATAATGTTCCAAGAAGATTCCCAACACCCCCAAAAACAACAACCATGAATGAATCAATAATATAACTTTGTCCTAAGTTAGGACCGACATTTGTAATTTGTGAGAGTGCAACACCNGCAATACCGGCAATACCTGAACCTAATCCAAAAGTTAATGAGTCAATCCAGCCAGTTTTAATTCCCATAGCTTTTGCCATAGATCTATTTTGCATAACAGCTCTAACCTCTGTTCCAAAATGAGTTTTTCTGAGTATTATTCTTAATGTAAAAAAAACAATTAAACTAAATAGTAATATATATATTCTTCCATAAGACAGGTTTAATGCAGAGTGCACTTGTAACATCCCCCCCATCCACTCGGGATTTGAAACTGGCATATTTATTGGTGAAAATATTGTACGAACTAATTGTTGTAAAAATAGTGAAATTCCAAAAGTCGCAAGTAATGTTTCAAGTGGTCTGCCATATAGGTATCTAATTACCCCTCTTTCTAAAATCATTCCTACAGAAGCTGCAACGATGAACGCGAACGGAATTGCTATAAATAATGAATATTCAATAAGATTTGGTAAAAATAGCTGAACAACATAAGTGGAATAAGCTCCAATCATAATCATTTCACCATGCGCCATATTTATTACTCCCATAACTCCAAATGTTATGGCCAAGCCAACTGCTGCTAAGAATAATATTGAACCAAGGCTCAGTCCAAAAAATAGGTTCTCAATAAGTTTGAAAATCTTCAGGTTACTTTTTATTTTTGCCACGATTTCTCCTGATCGTGCCTTTAAACTGGATATATTACTATTGGACTCAATCGATTCTAACTTTTCAATATACTGATTTAAAACCGATTGGATAGCCGGATCTGTTCTTATATTTTCTTCAAAATAATTTAAACTAATTGATTGCTCTTCAATATCTTCAGATAGCAACCCCAACCGTGCCTCTGTTAGTTTTAGCTTTTCAAGAACGGTTTCATTCTTCTCAGTTAAGATAGACTCTCTAACTGGTATAATCAAATCGTAGGTATCACTTTTAAATATTGTGTTTGCTGCTTCCAACCTAATACTTACATCAGGCATACTTAATGACAATTGGGCTATAACATTTTTAATATATTTACGAAGATTATTATTTAGACTTACTCTTTTAATCTCCCTTTTACCAAATATTGCAATTTTTTCTCCTGTATATACATCGAATGCATCATATTTATCATCAACTTTTTCAGTAAATACAACCTGTTTTGTTTTCTTCACATAATACAAAGATCCATTACTCATTGACTCTAATATTGATAAACTAACCGGATCNTCAATTGATCCTAGCTGGTTAATTAAAACTTCTTTTTGTGCAAATTTGGCTTTTGGAAGGGAATTCAATATATCGTCTAGACTCTGAGTGTAGGAGTTAGATACTCCCACACTACANAGTATAAAAATGGTAACAAAGAANTTAAGTAAGCTTAGCATAATTTGCTACCTTATATCTGGTCTTAATTAATAATTTTGACCAGAACATTCACCAGTTTCTATGTTATAATTTCCACAGCTTACTGGAGATGTCCAATCAGCAACAATTTTTGCTGATTCAGGTAAGTAATCTGTCCAAGCATCACCGATAACACCAGCCGGTGTTTGATAAACAATCTCAAACTGACCATCATCAAGAATTTCCCCTATTAAAACAGGTTTTGTTAAGTGATGATTTGTATTCATAACAGCTGTACCACCTGTTAGATTTGGTGTTGTAAGTCCATAAATTGATGGTCTAACTTCGTCCACTTCAGTAGTTCCAGCAATCTCAACCGCTTTCGCCCACATATTAAAACCAATAACAGTAGCTTCCATAGGATCATTGAATGTACGATCTGGATTACCAGTGAAATCGTGCCAAGCATCGATCATGTCATCATTAACATCTGCTTCCGCGCTCATGAAATAGTTCCAGGCTGCTAGATGACCAACAAGAGGACCTGTATCTAAACCCGCAAGCTCTTCTTCACCAACTGAGAATGCAACAACAGGAATTTCAGTAGCATCAATACCAACATTTCCAAGTTCTTTATAGAATGGNACATTTGCATCACCATTTATTGTTGAAATAACACCGGTTTTTTTACCAGCTGTACCGAATTCTTTTATATCAGCAACAATTGTTTGCCAGTCAGAATGACCAAATGGTGTATAGTTAATCATTATATCATCAGCGTCTACTCCACTAGCAAGGAGATATTCTTCTAGAATTTTATTGGTTGTTCTAGGATATACATAATCAGTACCAGCTAGAACCCATCTTTCAACACCGAGCTCATCCATAAAATATTCTACAGCGGGAATTGCCTGCTGATTTGGTGCAGCACCCGTATAGAAGACATTCTTTGAAGACTCTTCACCTTCATATTGCACAGGGTAGAAAAGNAAACCATTTAGCTCTTCAATAACTGGNAATACTGATTTTCTAGAAACTGAGGTCCAACATCCGAATATNACATCNACATCGTGAACTTCTATCAATTCTCTTGTCTTTTCAGCAAATAATGGCCAATCAGAAGCAGGATCAACAACCACTGCTTCAAGTTCCATTCCAAGAAGTCCACCAGCTGCATTTTGTTCTTCTATCATCATTAAGACTGTATCTTTTAGTGTTGTTTCACTAATAGCCATTGTTCCTGATAAAGAATGTAAAATACCAACCTTAATCTTTTCGGCTTTAGCTTCTGATATGCTAAAACTTAAAAATANTGTTAGGATTAATGTACATAATTTTTTCATTTTTTTATTTTTCCTTTCTTATTTTGTACTTACTATTCTTTGTTGCAAAAAGTGTGCCAAAATAAAAAATAATAATAATAATAATAAAATTTATTATGATTGTACTANTTGGAAATATCTACAAACGTTAGCTAGTAACGTTTATATTGTTTACTTTATAACGTGAGTATAAAAGCTCAAATTTACATCTAAAGAATTTATGAGAACTTTTATTAAAAAAAACCTGCATATAATTTATACAAAAAAAATTAAATAGGATAAATATTATGCATAAATTTATTTTTATGAACCTAATTTTACTATTAATTTGTATAAAATAGCGTAATGATACCAATAACAAATAAGGGAATTTGTAATCCAAAATTTGTCAGTATTGCTTTATCTTTCATTTTGAATCCAGAATAGGTCCAACCTAATACGCCAAGACCGTGAAAGAGTAAATTTATTGGATAGATATTTAGGTTGGTTAGTAATATTCCAGTAAGTACTAGCCCTGTACTAATCCATTTGACAATCTTAACACTTAGAAACATTTAGCCAACACCTTTCAATATAAAAAAATTTCCTAATATTCCTAAAATCACTAAATCATCAATATCACCTCCGAAAGAACGAATAAGCGAGGTATCAATCTTAAATATTGAAAATAGTAAATAGTTTTCTCTTTCTATTAGGTCACTGTTATTCTGAAGAATGTAGAAGGTTAGACCGGAAAATATTGACGCGGTTTGATTATCCTCCCCCATATTTAATGTATAATTTCTGACTTTATCTGATAAATATGTATCAAAATCTTTTTGTTTTGGTGTAGTCAGAACAAGAAAAAAAATTATAAAAGTTAAAATGGATAAAATAATATATTTTCTTTTATTTTGCATTTCTACTGTTCTTATTTCTGAAAGTCTTTGATTATCCTGTTACCACTATCTGATAGGAGCTGAAGATCTTTTTTCAAATCATCTTGTAATAATTGTCCGTGTTGTTTGAGTATTTTTCCATTCACCATAACTGTATCAATATCATTTGAATTAGAATGGAATAATATTGATGATTTTGGATCATGCATTGGCATGAAGTTTATTTTATTTGTTTTGAACATAACTAAGTCAGCTTTTTTTCCCGGAGTAATCGATCCTACTTTATCATCTATACCAAGCATTTTTGCAGCATCTATTGTTGCCCACTGAAATGCCTCTCTTGTTTTTACTTGCATAATTGATGGTGGCTCATTATTTATTTGATAATTTTCGAGTGTATACTCGTGCCTTACTGCTTGCAATGCAAATCTGATTACGTTTAACATATCACCCGACATTGCACTTTCAATGTCGGAACCAAAGGCAAAATTACCATTTCGCTCAATGAGTCTTTTTGTTAGAGGGTTTCCGAATCCCATTTGCAATTCTTCTTCTGGTGTTATTGAAAAAGTNACGTCTGCATCTATCAATAAATCCAACATTTCATTTGATATATTATTGGCGTGCACAATATTTGTTTTTTTATTAAGAAGATTTAAATCTCTGAGAACATCAAATCCATTTGGTGTTAAAAACTTTCCACCGATATGCATACTAATTATTAAGTCCAGATCTTTAGCTAATTGAAAATCTTTTATGCAAACATCCAAAGTTGATTGCTGAGGACCAAGAACAGCCATTCCTAAATTTAGCAGATTATCATCTGAAGAAAAAATACCATCCTTAAGACGAGCAATTTCATCGCGGGGCATCGGTATTTCACTATAATGTGGGGCACCTATCTTTGGCTCATGCTTTGGCGAGCCATGCAAAAATATAGCTCGAATATTTGAGTCATATAGCCCTCTTATTGCTTCGTCAGTATGATCCGGGGTTGGATTATTATGACACCAATCTACAATCGTAGTAGATCCTGTATTTATTTGATATAATGCTCCGATATAATTAGCAATATACATATCATCTGGCTTATAAAAAGATGCCAAACCCTTATGGATTGAATCCAAATAATCAGTTAGTGTCCAATCAGCTGCAATACCTCTTAAACCCGTTTGCCATGTATGTATATGTGTGTTTATAAATCCGGGTACAATCAAGTAATCACTGGCATCTATTAGGAGTGCATCATCTGTATTGATATTGTTACTTAATTCTACAATCTTATCATGATGTATTAATATATCAGCATTTTCAAAGTCTCCTAAATTTGGATCCATTGAGATAATTCTGGCATTCTTTATTAAAATTTTATTCATAATACATCTTTTATTAATTAGTTAACCAGTTAGTATATTTGTTATATTATAAACATTTTTGTACTATAAATATATATTTTTGATGAAAGTTGTTTAAATAGATAGATGAGTAAACTTCCAATAACCTGTACAATTATTGCATTTAATGAAGCAGACAGAATTATTAATACAATTCAATCTGTTAAACCATTTGTTGACGAAATAATAGTTATCGATTCTGGCTCAACAGATGGCACACAGAAAATTTGCTCNGATATGGGTTGTTTTGTTAGATTTAATGAATGGAACGGATATGGTCCTCAGAAGCGATTTGGAGAAGATGTTGCTAGAAATGATTGGATACTTAATTTAGATGCTGATGAATACTTGTCAAATGAGTTGATGGACGAAATAATTAATTTATTTAATAAAAATTTAGATAAAAACTTTTATGAGGTAAGGGTATATCCTATTTATCCAAATTGGAGTAAACCCAGGCTGTTTTCTGCCTACCATCGATGTGTAAGACTATACAATAAGAAAATTGGCAGATTTTCTGATTCACCCGTGCATGACTCAGTTATAACTAATGACCATGAGATTGGTAAATTAACTAGACCCGTTTTGCATAATACAATTAGAGATTTTAATCACCTTATACGAAAACAAGATAGCTATATAAAATTACAAGTTGAGACACTTCAAAAAAAGAAAAACATTATCTTACTAATGAGGTGCTTATTTGAATTTCCCATAACTTTTATTAAATATTACATAATCAGAAGGCATTTCACAGGTGGGCTATCCGGTATAAAATTTAGTTTGATTATCAGCTACATGAGATTGAAGCGTATTATATTATTTATTAAGAAAAAATAAGAAAATTGATGAAAGTCTTTTTAGGAATTTTTTTTGATAAGATAGGAAATAACTCAATTGCCCCAGAGGTATAGCAACAAATAATATCACAAATTGATATAATATAAATAGAGTTAGAATTCGAATTGATAATAAGAAATTGCTATTTGATATGTGTAACTTCAGAAAATTTGTAACAATATCTGATAAATACAAGGAAATTATGCCACTCAATGAAAAAACAAAAAATATAGCGGCTAACTTGTATATGTTTTCAACATGAAAAATTTTTAAGAGTTGACTGATCATTAAATTAAATTCAATTTAAATATTATGACGAAGACTTCATGGTTTATAATTATTTTACTGATCATACTTATATTTAGTTCATATGTAAGTCGTAATTATAATTTTCCAACGCAAGATCACTTAAAATGTCAGGAAAATTTATTTACGTATATAGTATTTAATAAATGCACTTACAGGATGAATGACTATGAAGACTCCTCTGGGCCCGCATAGGTACCTGCAGTATCTGGCCATAGTGATTTAACAATCTTAAAATGAGATATATCCACTGTTGCATCCATATGCAGAAAAATACTAGCATCTCGCATAAGCTTTTCAATTCCTGCATCAAGCATAGCCCCCATACCTCCATGAAGTTCCATTGCATTCTGACATACTTTAAGAATTTCCTCTGAGGCAAATACTTTTGCCATCCAGCACAATGCATCAGCATCACTGGTCTTCATATCGCAAGCGTAGGCAGCTTGTAACACTAAGCTTCTAACAGCTGATACCTTTGTTGCCATATCTGCCAGTCTTGAGGCAACGATTTGGTGTTTAATAAGAAGTCTGCCCCCTCTGCTATAGTTTTGAACAAATTGCGCAGTTTTTTCGAGAGCAGATTGCCCAACCCCTAAATTTTTGGCAGACTGTATGATTTTTCCCGGTCTGAAATAAACACCTGCCTTGCTAAGAGCCGTGCCTTCACATAAAAGATTCTCATCAGGAACAAAGCAATCAATAAATTCGAGTTCACCATTATTCATATATCTACAACCAACTGTCTCATTGCATCTGGTTATTTTAAAACCTTCTGCTCCTCTTGGTAATATAAAGGATGATGTACCTTCCAGCATTCCAGTACCTGGTTTAGTATTTGCATATACAATATATAAACCCGCATCATATCCATTACTGATGTAGTGTTTTCTTCCATTAATCACCCATCCACCATCTACTTTTTTTGCTTTTGTATCCATTGCAGCTGAAGGTGCGTTATAGCCAAGCCATCTATCAGAAGCTCCCTTTGGTTCGGTTAGTGCATGAGCAAATAAGAAATTCGGATCTTCAATTAATTTTCCAAACCAGCGCTCTTGATGTTCTTCTGATGCTAATTCTCTTAAAAGCACCGATACTTTCCAATTTTGTACAAGTTTATCAGCAAGGCCAGAGTCCCCTCTTGCTATTTCCTCTGATATAACTGCAAACGTTCTAACCTCATTTTCAGGTTCAAGTGATATTCCACCAAATCTCTCAGGAACGCCAAGAGTTCTTATTCCTATTGCCTCAGACTCAATAAGAATATTATCAGGTAATCGACCTTCAGGCGTTAAATCCCATTCTTTTTGCCAGTTTTGTGATATAAATGGTTGTATTACATCGTCAACAAAGCGCCGACAAACATCCCTCATCATTATTTGATCGTTGGTTAAACTTTTATCAAATATTGTCATGTAATTATCCCTATTAACATGATATTTATTTTAAGCCGAGATATCAAATCTATCATTATTCATAACAACATTCCAAGCTGAGATGAAATCATTTACAAATTTATCTTCATTGTCTTGAGATGCATATACTTCAATAATGGCACGAAGTTGTGAATTAGAGCCAAAAGATAAATCTACACTAGACGCTGACCGTACTCTTTTTCCGGATGATTTTTCAACTCCGATATAATTAAAATCAGTATCCTTTTGCCATTTTATATTCATATCTAGCAAATTTGCACAAAATTGGTTTGATAGCTCATTGATATTTTCACCAAAGACACCATTGTTTTTATCACTGATACCTAATGATCTAAAACCACTTATGAGCACTGTCATTTCAGGGGCAGTCAAACCTAAAAGTTGTGACTTATCTAATAAAATTTCTTCTGGTTTGATGTCAACATCTTCTCTGGCATAATTTCTGAATCCATCTGCAATTGGCTCTAAATAATGAAAAGATTGAACATCTGTGTGTTCTTGAGAGGCATCTCCTCTACCAGGTGTAAAAGGAACCTCTTTACCAGATGCAACTTCCACTCCAACATTGCCAGCAAGGACTATGATATCAGCAAGTGATGCACTAACGTTGTTTGCTATATTTTGTAATACAGGTAAAACTTTCGTCAATTGATCTGGTTTATTAGATTTCCAAGATTTTTGAGGTTCAAGAGCGATTCTAGCTCCATTTGCTCCNCCTCTTAAATCNGAACCCCTGAATGAAAATGCACTACACCATGCTGTTTCAATCATCTCTTGTATTGATAAACCGCATTCTTTTAATAGTTTTTTCGCTAAATTTACATCAAAATCACTGCCTTTTGGAATTGGATCTTGCCAAATTAAATCTTCTTCTGGAACTTCAGGTCCCATATATCTTGATTTTGGCCCCATATCTCTGTGGAGTAATTTAAACCACGCTCTTGCAAATTCATCAGCAAGTTTATCTGGATTTTTATGAAAGTCTTTGGATATTTCATTATAGATAGGGTCTTTTAATAGCGCAATATCAGCAGTTGTCATCATTGTTGATACTTTTTTTGATGGATCATGAGCGTCTGGTGCCATATCCTCTGCAGATGGATTTATTGGATGCCATTGATTTGCACCTGCAGGACTTTTTCCTAATTCCCACTCATATTTAAATAAAAGATCAAAATATCCATTATCCCATTTAATTGGGTTTGCAGTCCAAGCTCCTTCAATTCCACTCGTGATTGAGTCCTCGCCAACACCGGATCCGAGATTATTTATCCAGCCAAATCCAAGATTTTCCATAGGTGCTCCTTCGGGTTCGCTTCCCACATTTGCAGTATCACCTGCGCCGTGCGCCTTTCCAAAAGTATGACCACCTGCAACCAGAGCAACCGTCTCTCTATCGTTCATAGCCATACGACCAAAAGTTTCACGTATATCACGTGCACTAGCTAATGGATCAGGATTACCATCAGGCCCTTCGGGATTTACATATATGAGACCCATTTGAACAGCACCAAGAGGATTGTCTAATAGCCTATCTCCAGTATATCTCTTATTTCCAAGCCATTCAGCCTCAATACCCCAATTTATATCTTCTTCAGGAGACCAGATATCAGGTCTGCCCCCACTGAAACCAAATGTCTTACCGCCCATTGATTCTATACCAACGTTTCCAGCAAGAATTAATAAGTCAGCCCAACTAATCTTATTTCCATACTTTTGCTTAATTGGCCATAAAAGTCTTCTCGCTTTATCAAGATTTCCATTATCTGGCCAGCTATTTAATGGAGCAAACCTCTGGGCTCCAGTTCCGCCACCGCCTCGACCATCTCCGACTCGATAAGTTCCCGCAGCATGCCAAGTCATTCTNATAAAGAAAGGTCCATAATGCCCATAATCTGCTGGCCACCAGTCTTGTGAGTCAGTCATTAAGTCATTTAAATCTTTCTTTAATGCTACATAATCAAGTTTCTTAAATTCTTTTCGATAATCAAAATCAGGATCCATAGGATTAGATCTTTTATCGTGCTGGTGTAATATTCCAAGATTTAATTGATTTGGCCACCAATCTTTATTTGTACTTCCACTATTCTTAGAATTATTACTAACTATTGATCCGTGNATAATGGGACATTTTTGATCATCAAACATAACTAAACTCCTGGTAAATATATCTATATATAAAAATTAAAAATTCTAATTAACAAAGTCAAGCTTTTTGGTTTAGAATAATTAAAAATTAAGTATAATATTATTATTAATAAAATGAATGATTTTAATTTAAAAATGGGTCCACACGATGTTGGTGGTGAAGATTCTATTTCAATAGACATAAATGATCATGAAATGACTCATTTTGAGAAGTTTGCAAATGCCCTCAGAATTGTGGTTTCCTCAAAAAGAATAATTACCTTAGATGAGTTAAGATACCATACTGAGAAACTTGGTNATGATTATTTCAAAATTGACTATTTTGAGAGGAATTGTCTATCTCTCCACAAAATTTGCTTAGAAAAAAATATTTATGATTTGGAATTATTTAACCATGTAAAGAATAAAAAAAAATNGGATTTCCAAATTCCAATAATAGATTTACCAGATACCTCGGAAATTCATCATCTGCATGACGGTAAAGAACACACACATGAACAAGACGATTTTCAAGAAAATGAAACAGGTGAAGGTCCACCGGACTATTATTTTGATACACTAGCTATAGCAGAAATTATGATAAATTTAGGTTTAATTTCAAATGACGATATTACACTTAAAATTGAGCAATTTGACAATGTTTTTCCAAATAGAGGTAAGGCAGTAGTAGCAAAAGCTTGGTATGATAATGCATTTAGAGATTTTTTAATAAAAGACGCTAAAAATGCAATAAAAGAAATAGGCATAGAATTAGAAACTTTTGCCGATATTATTTGTATGCCTCAGAATAATCAAACTCATCATCTAGTTGTTTGTACCCTATGCTCGTGTTATCCCAGAACACTACTTGGTATGCCTCCCTCTTGGTATAAGTCAAGAAGCTATAGATCTCGTGTAGTTTACGAACCCAGAAAAGTCCTTTNTGAGTTTGGAACTATAGTGCCAGAGGATAAAGAAATAAAAGTTCACGATTCTAATGCCGATATGAGGTACTTAATATTACCACCAAGACCNTCCAATACTGATAAATTCACTGAAAAACAACTAACTGATCTTGTGAGAAGAGACTACCTAGTTGGCGTTAGATTACCTGGGTAATATCAGATATGTATAGAGTAGGTGAAAGTATTAGAGTTGACAAAAGGCACTCAACAGGACACTGCAGAACACCCTCATACATCCGAGGAAAAAAAGGGGTANTTGAGAGAATATGTGGAGACTTTCCAAATCCAGAGCAAATTGCATTAGGAATCAAAGATCCAGAAATAATAACACTATATCGCTGTCAGTTTCTATTAGAAGATGTCTTTAAAAATTATAAAGGTAGCAGTGGTGACACATTAGAGTTAGAAATTTATGAGCACTGGTTGAGTAGCAAATTATAATTAAAAAATTAAATAATCTTATCTAATAGCAAATCATAGCGACTTCCTGTACCAATTTTTTTCGTTACTTGAAATTTATTCTTCTTAAATAACTCATGAATCTTGGACATGTCATTTTCTAACTCATTAATTTCAATAAATATTTGTTTAATTTTCTCTGAGAAACTTGACATAAATAACTGTTCTAGAACGATATATTCATGACCTTCAACATCAATTTTTACATATACTGATTTATCACCAATATCAATTATTTTATCAATTTCGTAATGATCTATTGTTTTTACCGTCTCTATATTCTTTTCTAACTTACTTTCAATTGCCTCTAAGGAAGACATTCCTGAGTGGTTATTATGGATCATAATTCCAGCTTCTCCATTTAGACTGGAAATTGCTGCATTTATTGGCATACATTTTTTATNAGCATTATTAAGATTGATATTATTAACCATTAAATTAAAAGTATTATTAACTGGCTCAAACATATAGGACATTACAATATTTTCATTCTTCGAAGCTAAGATTCCATAAAGACCTTGGTTTGCTCCAATATCTAAAAAAATGATTGGCTCCCTAATATTTGATAATAAATTTGAATAATAAAATCCATACTTACCTTTAATATAAAATTTAAATGTGACATCACTAAAATTTGATACAAAACTTAATCCATATCTTGATTTAAGATTTTTTAAACCACAAAATTTACCATAGAAAAAATAAATCATAGCCTTTCGACGATAAAATTTTTCTATTAGAAAATTAAACATCCTTCCACCCAATTTTTTTTTGAAAATCTTTATAGTCACCATTGTAAAAGAAAGCCTTACCTTCATCGTAAATTATTAATTTATTTGCAATCTTTTTCAAAAAATACTCATCATGAGTAACCATGATTACCGAACCTTCAAATATTTGAACAGCCTCCATAAGGGTTTCAGTTGATTCCATATCTAGATGGTTTGTGGGTTCATCTAAAAATAATAGATTTACCGGGTTTAATAGAATTCTACCCAATGTAACACGGCTTCTTTCACCACCTGAGAGTACACCAATCTTTTTATTTGATGACTTACCGGGAAACATCATATGAGCGCAAATTGTTCTAACTCTGGTTTCCGGAATAGATGGGTCAACAGATTGAATTTCTTCATAAATTGAATTTTTATTATTTAATCTGTCAATATTCATTTGACCGAAATAACCAATTTTTACTTTTTCATGAACACCAATTTCCCCATTAAGGATATTGATCTCTTTTGAAAGTAATTTTAAAAGAGTAGATTTACCCTTACCGTTTTTTCCAATTACACAAATCTTATCTCCCTTTTGAACGTTAAATGTTAAATCATTAAGTAATATTTTATCAGAAGTATATCCAAAGCTAATATCTTTAACACGCATAAGGTTTTGCTTACTATTATAATTCAGATAGTTGAACTTAAAATCTAGATTTGCAATCACCTCNAGCTTCTCATGTACTTCTTTTTTTTCTAACATTTTAACTTTTGACTGAGCTCTACTAGCCAGTGTAGCCTTTGACTTAAACCTATTAATCCAAGCTTGAGTCTTTTCTCGCTCTTTTTCCTGATTTACGCGGGTTTTTTCATAAATTTCTTCTTCTTGNAGTATTTGCTCTTTAATTTTTTTTGTATTACCAGGNATTTTTCTAAAGTTACCTCGATGAATATTTAGAGTATGACTTATTATACTATCCATAAAATTTCTATCGTGGGTTATGAGTATAAGTTCTTCAGTCCAGTCATTAAGAAATTTTTTAAGCCATCTAATGGAATGAATATCAAGATAATTTGTTGGTTCATCAAGCAGCAATAAATTCGGTTCTANAAGAAGTAATTTTGCAAGATTTACTTTTACTTGATAGCCACCAGAAAATAAATTAGGATCTTGTAACATCTCCTCATCTGAAAATCCAAGTCCATTTAAGATTTTTTCACCTTTCCAAGTTTCATAGATTCGTTCTTCTGGAAGGACACTCGCAACTTCATCAATGATTGTCTCATGGCTAAATTTTATATGCTGCTCAAGATACCCAATCTGATAGTTCCTAGGTATTTTTATTTCTCCATTGTCAGGCTCCAGCTGTTTTAAAAGTAACTTTAAAAATGTTGATTTGCCCGAGCCGTTTCTTCCAATAAGACCTATTTTTTCTTTTTGGTTGAAATGAACATTCACATCAGAGAATAATGCCTTGCCATCAAACGATATTGATAAGTCTTGAATTGTGATCATTTAAATTATTAGTTAATAGAGATTGCATTAAATATTCTAGTTTTTACTTTCATATATATTTTTTAATAAGGTCAAATATTGGAATAATAACCTGATAGATTATAAATATAATAAAATTAGTTTAATGGATGATCTCTAACAAATGATAAATTTTTATCTGTTGATTGATCTGATTGGTATTTATATCCATCAATATCAAAAGATTTTAATTCATCTACCTTTGTTAGGCGATTTTGGATGATGAACCTTGCCATTGTGCCTCTAGCTTTCTTTGCATAAAAGCTAATAACTTTTTCTTTTCCATTTTTTCTGTCTATAAAAATTGGCGTGATTACATTCAAAGATAAGCTCGAAGAACTAATTGCATTGAAGTACTCATTAGATGCACAATTTATAAGAATATTTGAACCGTTATTTTTAGCATCATCATTTAATTTTTCTGATATTTTTTTGCCCCAGTAGTCGTAAAGTGACTTTCCATGTTTACCCTCTAACTTACTACCCATTTCCAATCTATATGGTTCTATGTCATCTAATGGTCTTAAAACACCGTAAAGACCAGATATAATTCTTAAATGATTTTGGGCCCAATTAAGATCCTCAGATGACAAAGTTTCAGCGTCAAGACCTTTATATGTATCTCCTGCAAATGCAAGCGCAGCAGGTTTCTTTTCTTGCGTTCCAAACGAACTAAAGCGTTCCATATTGAGTTGGGCTAAATTTGAACTAATTCCCATTAAACCCATAATCTCATCGACAGATAAAGACCGTGTTAGATTGATTAATTCCTCAGCATTTGCCGAAAAGTCAGGTTTTGTAGAGTTTATACCTTGGATTGGATCCATATTAAGTTTTTTTGCAGGTGAAACAACAATTAGCATTTTTAATACCTCAATAAAAAATAATAACCTATTAACGATACTCTAATTAATATAGTTTAAAAAACTATAAATTAAAATTACTAATATCTATATCTGAGATACTTATAGACTTGCCAAATAATTATTTTGCCGAAGCCAGTTTCTAGAATTTTTCCATTCAGGGAAATAATCCTCAACATGCTGCCAATATTTTTTTGAGTGATTGTGCTCTAATAAATGACATAACTCATGAACTACGACATAATCAAGAATATGATTAGGGGCTAGAATTATTCTCCAATTGTAAGATAGATCGCCCTTAATAGAACATGACCCCCAACGCGACTTGTAATTTTTGACAGTAAGAGATTTGGGATAAACACCGATTAACTTCGAAAAATAATCAGTCTTTTCAGTTAGTTTTTTTTCTGCCTTAATTTTGTACCAATTCTCTAGTAGAACTTTTGGGGAATTTTTAGTATTAGATTTATTTCTGTCTATTGTAGCAACAAGACAACCACCTATTAATTTAACAGAGTTATCAGTTCCATTAATAACTTCTAATTGATAGTTTCTACCAAGATAAGGAAGTATCTCTCCACTGATATATTTCGTTGGTTTAATTGTTTTTCTTAGTGAATATTCTCTCAGTTTTTTTTTGATCCATGGTGTACGCTTGATAATCAACCCTCTTATTGCCGTGTCTGAAATAAATCTAGGAACGCTAATTCTTACAGTATCTCTGTGTAGTGAAATTGAAACAGATTTTTTTCGGTTGGTCCTTTTTACCTCAACCTGAAAATCGAAACCATCCATTTAATCAACCATATGATCTTTTAAGTTATTATTTAATGAATTATAGTTAAAAATTATAGGATAATAAAGCACTATAAATTGCAAGAAGTATGAGTATTACACCCCCAATTCGTTGCATCCATATTAGTGAGGATGGCCTTGTGAACGCGTGACGTATTTGTGCAGCAAGCATCGCATATGCGAATGTATTTATAGCACCTATGCCAACGAAAGTAATAATCATAATTACAAATTGTGGAATTAAAGGGGTTGATGTATTTACGAATTGTGGGACAAAAACAACAAAAAAACCCTATTGATTTTGGATTGAAGAATGTAACAATCATACTATCTCTAAAAGCTGAAAAATGAGTTTCCTCAATTGCACTTGATATTTGATTGGTAGTAGTTCCAGAAGTTCTAATCATTTTCCAACCCATCCAAGCAAGATATACGACGCCAATCCATTTCATGATTATGAATAGTGTTTTCGATGTTACTAATATTAACCCTACACCCAATAAGGTTGCCACCATAGATAGTAGAACCCCTATAACGGCTCCACCGACAACTGCTAATGCAATACTTCGCCCTTTAGCCAATGCATAAGAGATTACTAATAAAACTGTTGGACCGGGTATAAGCATCAAGATAATAGTTGCAATGACAAAAGCACCATAAGTTTCAATGTTCACAATAACATCCTATCCGAAATAATGAGTATGAGATTAGTTTTAAGTTTATATTTTGCAACCTATCATACACTAGCTACTTGAAAAGCTTTTTTTAAATAAAAAGACTTCACTTTGAATAATATTTTCTTTAATTTTAAACAATGAACAATTGGTTAGATAAAAATTTCGAGATTTTATTAAGAGCAATTTTATACCTATCCTTTGCCCTTATAATGATTACCTATCTCAATACTGAATTTAATCCATTATCTATGGATTTTAAAAGTATATTGTTAATGGGATTATTATCATTAATTACCGCTCTGCTTTTTTATACAAGTAACTGGAAAAATATTCTCTTTATCGTATTTACTTGTACACTACTGTACTTTCTGAAATCCAACATTGATATTTTTCTTGGCACCTCAAAAGATATACTAGTATGGCTTTTTAACAGCCATATNATTATTGTTTCATATCACTGAAAAGTTATGCTGTTAAAATAAATTAAATGGNTTTTCTATAATGATTAAAATCTGGAAGAAAAATCCGTGAGAATGGTGAAATTTGATTTGCCTGAATTTAAAATTTGATTAATAGTTATATTGAAAATTTAAATATTCAGAAGGGGCAATGCAGGGATGCATTTTCAAGTAAAGTTATTAGTTTTTGCAACTGGCTGGATGGTATTTAGAGCAGTTGGTTCAGCTCTATTCCTTACCCTCGGCGCCATAGGAAGTGACCGCTCTGCATCATCAGACTGGACTATTGCGTTTCTTGGTGATTTTGTAATAGGCTCAACTGCATTATTTTTGGCATATAACATATGGAAAAAACCATCTGCTTTACTTTGGGGGATTTTACTTGCCTGGAATGCAGTTGGAATATTTGATTTATTTGGAGCGTTATCTCATTCTTTTAGTGCCCCTTTTTCACCTTTCCCAGAGATTGGTATAAATGAAATTAGCATAAGAACGATTTTAAGCTTAAACACATTAATACAATTTGTAGCTCTTTTATTAATGTTTCGGCCAGAGGTAAAAGCTTATTTCAAAGTTTAAAAAGTGTATCTAAACCAACTTATATTCATTTTTGACATTACCTTTTTTAATCTATAAAAAACAATGATTAATTAAAATAAATTAAATGGTTTTTCTATAATGATTAAAATTTATGTTGATGCAGATGCTTGTCCGGTTAAGAACGAAATAGAAAAAATTGCTACACGTCATAATATTAAAACCTATTTAGTATGCGATGGGGGTATCCGCCCTCCTTTAAATTCACTTATACAACTTATAATAGTTAACCAAGGCGCAGATGCTGCCGATGACTGGATTGTAGAATATATAGAAAGCGCTGATATATGTATCACTAATGACATACCTCTTGCTGGACGCTGTCTAAAGAAGGGTGCATTAGCTATCAAATTTAATGGTAAACCTTACACCAATGACAATATCGGCATGGCTCTTGCTACACGAAAAATAATGGAAGGGATAAGAGAAGGTGGCGAGATAACCGGAGGCCCGGCCCCTTTTAGCAAAGCTGATAGATCAAAATTCCTAGAAGGAATGGAAATAATCATTCGAAAAGCTATAAAACAAAAAGAAGATTAAAGTCAGTTTTTTAAGAATATTGCNCTACAAAGTAGAGTCTCAAATACTTTTAGTGATATTTTGANAANTGATATTCTTTTTNCGATGTGTTAGCNGTATCAAAGTATTCACCAAAAAGATGCCTGTACAAATCATTTAAATACTGGCTNATAATTGANGTTTGNACTGGTTTGGAATCTTTTTCATCTTTAANTTTCCCTCCAGATTTAATTATTTCTATTGCATANNGCGTGGAATTTAGAAAATTATTCCTTTCATCACGATCTTGATTATTAAANAGATATACTTCNTTTAATGAAAGAATCNCATCTTCTTTTTTCACCATTAGATCTCTCACTTTNATATGAGATATATCNCACATTAAGATAATGCTGANATNNTCCNCTAAAATACTATGTTTANTNTTNACCTGNATTAGTTCAATTACATCAGAGATTTTTGATATTTTTTCAATATCAACTTTATATTCCNNNNCATTTGCTGTGTTGTATATAAAGATATTATTCTCACTACCCAAACAAAATTTCTTAAGATTTAGCCTGAACTGGTCTTGGGTTTTTGGTGTTTGTATGTCTTCTATTTTCTCCATATTTCTATTCCAATGTGACTGATTAAATTCGTTTGTAACTGTTTCTGATATTTTTTTGGATATTTATGATAAGACTTGGTTAATAATCTCAATAGCAGAGAACGCTATCCGATTTAATTGACTCTTCAACAAGTTTATCAGGCATTGCAAACTCTGCTTTATACCCATCAAGAAGTCTCTCATCGTAACCCCTTGCCTTAGCAGACATTCCTGAGACAAATATATTTGCATTTGTATTCTTTAAATTTTCGAGATG
>NHCE01000007.1 GCA_002168075.1 Rhizobiales bacterium TMED25 | reverse complement strand
TCTTCATCGTATTTATTTTTCAAATTCAATTAATTGGATTCCATCTAAGCCACTTATATGGAATATAAAAATTAAAACCATTAACACTACTGAACTTCCAATTATACTATCGAGGCGATCGATTACTCCACCATGCCCTGGCAAGATATTACTTGAATTCTTTACTCCAAAATTTCTTTTTATAAAGGAAGCCCCTAAATCACCAAAAATGGCTCCGACTGACATAAGGATAATTATTAGAAATGCAAGATGTATCTGAAGTTTTAAATTAGCTAAAATCATAATAGGTAAGATTATCACATTGGGCATAAACAATGCAAAAAAAGTACCTTCAAGTGTTTTATTTGGTGATATGTATGGAAATATTTTCTTTTTTCCAAAAAACTGACCACCAAAATAACCAGAAACGTCTGAGATGACTGCGATAGTAATAAGAAGAAAAGTTAAAACTAAACCATTCGAGAAGTTAGACTCATCTCTAATTGCAAGTAATATCAGAAATGGCAAATAGGAAGTAATGAAATTAAAAGAAAGCCAGGCATTATTAGATTTAAATTTATTTATTAAAAAAATTATTATTGAAAACAAAAAACATAAATAAAGACAGATTTGATAAGAAAAATATTTAAGTAAAATCAAGGAAATTACAAGAAATAATACATATAATATAATTGAATTTTGCTTATTATCATATTTTGTTATTAGTGATAGTTCGTAAAAAATAAGAGTAGATAAGAATATTAAAAAAAATTGGTATATATACCCACCAATAAGTATTGGAACTATAAATAGAGGTATAATTAACAATGAGGTAAATAACCGTTGCTTTAAATTTTTAACGTCTTGTATCATGATAAAAAAACAAAATTATATTACACACTAGAACCAAACCTTCTCTCCCTCGAATGATACTGATCAAGTGCATCTTTTAGAAGGGCATCATTAAAATCAGGCCACAAGGTCTCATAGAAAACAAATTCAGAATATGCACACTGCCATAGTAGGAAATTACTTAGACGTTTTTCTCCACCAGTTCTAATTATTAGATCTGGATCTGGTATTAATGCTGTATCAAGATAATCACTTACAAGCAACTCTGTAAGTTGATTGCTTTTTATTTTTTGATTTTCTATGTCACACAATATTTTATCTATAGCTCTTTTTAAATCATTCCGACCGCTGTAATTAAAAGCCGCCAACAATAGAAGCCCTGAATTATTTTTTGTTTCTTCTTGTACCTTGTTTATAATATTTTTTTGCTGGGATCCTAAGTCTTCAACATCTCCAATAACTTTAATCTTGATATTATGCTTATTTATATCTTTTAAATATTCTCCAGAGAAAGTTTTCATTAATATCATTAACTGAGAAACCTCAGTTAGGGGTCTGTTCCAATTTTCCTTACTGAAACTAAACAAAGTGAGGAATTTTACTTTTAAGTCTGAAGCTGCTTTAGCAACAGATACAAGAGTTTTAATTCCGGCCTCGTGGCCCTTTACAGCATCAAGATCTTTTTGTTTAGCCCATCTCCTATTACCATCCATAATTATGGCTACATGGTTCGGTGGATTATTTATATTAGTCATGGAAGATAAATTAATTAATTCAAAATATTTATACGCTCAATATTTCACCAGTCTTTTTTTGCAATGTTTCATCAATAATTTTAATAGTTGCATCTGTTAGCTTCTGAATGTCATTGCTATATATTTTTTGATCATCCTGACTTATATCGTTATTTTTCTCCAGTTTTTTTAGAGTATCCATTCCATCTCTTCTTACATTTCTTACTGCTATTCTAGCATTTTCTGAATATTTACTGGCGACTTTACATAGTTCTTCACGTCTCTCAGTGTTTAACTCTGGAATGGGAATACGAATTAGTTGACCATCTAAAGATGGATTAAGACCGAGGTCTGACTCCCTAATTGACTTATCTACAATATCAACTTGAGATTTATCCCATACCTGTATAGCAATAGTTCTTGCATCTGGCACACTGACTGTTCCTAGTTGGTTTAGCGGCATTTTTGAACCATAAACATCAACTGATATTGGATCTAATAATGAAGCAGATGCTCTTCCCGTTCTAAGTCCAGAAAACTCATTTTTTAATGCGGATACCGCCCCATCCATTCTCTTAGAGAGATCTCTTATATTAAATATATTTTCCATCATAAACCCTATTTATTTGATATGATAGTGCAGTCACCACTGCCTAATAAAACATTCTTCAACTGATTTTTTTTCTTTATTGAAAATACTATAATAGGCAAACCACTATCTTGCGCCAATGTTATGGATGACATATCCATGATATTAAGCTTATTTTCTATGATATAATTATAATGTAACTTTGTAAATTTCTTAATATTATCATTGCACTCAGGATCTTTGTCATAGACTCCATCAACTTTTGTTCCTTTTAATATAACATCACAACCTAATTCAAGTGCTCTTAAAACGCTTGTTGTATCAGTTGTAAAGTAAGGGTTACCAGTCCCTCCNACCAAAATCAGTGTNGATCCANTATTTATTTCATTTATTGCNGATTCATGATTGAACTTATCTACAATACCTGGGATTGAAATTGCTGAAAAAATTTTTGATTTAACATTTACATTTTTAAGTGCGTTTTTGAGATAGATACCATTAATNANAGTAGATAACATTCCCATGTTATCAGCATCATTTTTATTTAAATTATACTCACTATAATTAATTCCACGGATAATATTTCCACCACCAATGACAATAGAGAGTTTGATTTTTTCTTCGAGAACAGCTTTTATATCATGAGTTAATTGGTTTATAATATCAGCATCAAAGGTTTTACTACTATCACCTGATAATATTTCTCCTGAAATTTTCAAAAGTGCATTTCTATATAGCATTTTTCAATTTTATCTCAGTTAAAAGATCCCTATATCTTATTTTTTATTAACAACGGCGGCAACTTCACTTGCAAAATCTTCATCTTTCTTTTCAATTCCCTCACCCAACTCCATTCTTATGAATTTTGTGACCTTGATTGGGGAATTCANTTCTTTTGATTTATTNTCTAAAAGCTGAGATATCTTNGTTTCATTATCTATTACAAAGACTTGTGAGAGCAAAGCATTTTCTTCCGTGAATTTTCGNATTCTNCCCTCTACCATCTTTTCTATTATGTTTTCAGGTTTTTTGGCTTCCCGTGCCTGATCAATTGCAATTTGCTTCTCTTTTTCAATCACTTCTTCACTTATTTCATCCGATGATATTGCGATAGGATTTGAAGCCGCTATATGCATACAAATGTTCTTACCCAGTTCTGANACATTATCCATNNTTAGGGATGTCTCTATTGCAAGNAAAACTCCAATTTTACCAAGTGAATCTGCAACTGAATTGTGGGTATANGAAAAAATTAAGCCATCTTTTGTAGAGATATTTTGAATTCTTCTCAATCTTATATTCTCCCCAATTGTAGCTATTTTCTCATTAATTTCCTCTTCAACTGTTCTACCTGTATCATGGTATGGAAGTTTTAAAATATTTTCTTCATTAATCGATATTTCTAACAATCCTTTCAANAGACTCTGAAATTCTTCATTTCTAGCTACAAAATCTGTCTCTGAATTTAACTCGATGATAGTTGCCTTATTATTATTAACAAAAGACCCAACTAAACCTTCCGAAGCNACTCTTTCTGATTTCTTTGCGGCNTTTGTTATACCTTTTGTTCTNAGCCAATCAATAGATTGGTCAATNTCACCCTTATTTTCTATTAATGCTGACTTACAGTCCATCATACCTGCNCCNCTTTTTTCTCTCAACTCTTTAACAAGACTTGCTGTTATTTGTGTCATTTAATAACCTCTTAATTTATTTATTCAAAACCAATCTCAGTAAAATTTATCTATTCATTATTTTCTGATATATCACTGTTATTTTCGACTATCTTTTTCTTACTAATAACTCTTTTCTTTTTCTCCACAACGAGATCTTTACCATCGGGAGATGTAGTTATAGAAGCTTCTGATTGTTTTGATGATGATGGGTCTTCTTCTTGATGAACAGGCATCTCTTTAGGCGCCTCTTGTTGGTTATCTTCTAGTATCTTACTATCTTTTGTAGATATTGGATCAGAACTTTCCCCGATATCTTTACTATTTTTTGATAATGACTCTTCAATACCATCTAGAATCGAGCGCTCAACAAGTGAGCAATACATTTCTATCGCACGCGATGCATCGTCATTTCCTGGGATTGGATAGTTAATATTATCAGGTGTTGAATTAGTATCCAGTATCGCAACGACAGGTATACCAAGTTTGTTGGCTTCAAGAATTGCTATTGCCTCTTTGTTTGTGTCTATTACAAAAAGTATNTCAGGCAAGCCTCCCATGTCTTTAATACCACCNATTGCTCTTTCGAGTTTATTNNACTCTCTCGTAAGCTTAAGTATCTCTTTTTTTGTTAAAGCATTGATTTTNTCGNCATTGAGTAGCTCTTCTAACTCTTTGAAACGACTAATTGAATTTGAAACTGTTTTCCAATTAGTAAGAATACCNGCCATCCAAGTATAATTAATATAGTATTGAGCAGANCGTTTGGCAGCATTTGCTATGTGTTCAGATGCCTGCCTTTTAGTTCCAACAAATAAAATTCTACCTCCAGNTGAAGCTACATTTCTTATTGCAACTANAGCTTGGTGAAGAAGTGGTACGGTCTGAGANAGATCTATNATATGGATACCGTTTCTTTTTCCGTATATAAATGGTTCCATCTTNGGATTCCAGCGTTCCTTTTTGTGACCAAAGTGAACACCAGATTCTAGTAATTCTCTCATTGTAAAGATTGGTAGTGACATTGTTTTTCTCCTGACTCGGTTATTCTCCATAAGGCTCTCTTAAGCACCGACTCATGCCTTATGTATGTAATTGATTAATTGTCTTATATGATGTTATCAGATAAATATCAAGATATTTCGTTTAAAGATTAGGGTTGTTTATTGAAAAGCTCTACACCGGGTAAACTTTGAAGATAAGTTTTCAATTCACTATCGAAATTAAAGCTATCACCAATCCCTAATTTAATATCCTTTTTCAAATTAGTATCATAAAATATAAGATTTACAATATCAGTTCCTCGTCCAGATTTGAGCCTCTTTGCTATATCATCTAGGGTGTCTATATTTGCTAGTTTTATTGTATATTCATCTGAATACTCATTTTTTATTAAATTCACTTCTGGCTTATCAACTTCAAAGGGTTCGTCTGTTGATTGGCTTGATATTTCATGGCTTCCATTCATTAAAAATTTTTCATTAATATTAGCCTGAATAACCTCCGTCACTCGTAATCTTACAGCATCAGCTTGTATATCTGCATCTACTTTTATTATGATGACGTTACCCGTAAATATTAAGTCGTTATATTTATCAATCATATCCGAAAAGAACATTGTTTCGAATTCTTGACTGATATCCGATAATTTAATAAACGAGTACATCCGACCAGTTTTACCTCTACGATTTACCCTATTTTGAATAACCCCCGCTAATCTTGCCTGTTTATATTTCTTTGTTTTGATATTATGAATAAATTCAGTGTAAGTAGAAACTTTGTGATTTATCATGTCGTTAGAGTACTTCTCCATAGGATGGCCCGATAGGTAAGCCCCTAAAAATTCAAATTCTCCCTTTAATTTTTCAATTTCACTCCATTCTTTGGTATTTGGCAATCTTATCTCCTGATTCTCCTCCTCATGCTCTGAAAAAATATCTATTTGACCCTCAATATTCTTCCTGCGAATTCTATTAGACTCCATCAGCAAAAGATCAACATTATTAAATAATAGGGCTCTATTTATTTCGATTTCGTCAAATGCACCTGCCATAATGAGACCTTCAAATGCACGTTTATTCACAAAATGAGCATTAACTCTAGTAATAAAATCCTTAATACTTTTAAAGACACCATTCTTCTCTCTTTCATGTGAAATATTTGCAACAGCCTGAGAACCAACATTTTTAATTGATGCTAAAGAAAATCTAATTGACTCACCTTCAATCCTAAAATCGTGACCTGAGCTATTTATTGATGGAGGTAAGATTTTAATATTCATTCTCTTTATTTCAGATATGATATTGGATACTTTATCGATATTCCCAACATCTAATGTTAAAAGAGCTGACATAAATGCAAGTGGATGATTTGCCTTAAGGAAGGCTGTTTGGAAAGAAATCAACGCATAGGCTGCAGAGTGTGCCTTATTAAAGCCATAACCTGCAAACTTATCAACCAAATCAAAAATGAGTTCTGCTTTTACTTTGTCTACTCCATTTGAATTAGCCCCTGCAATAAATTTATCTCTTTGAGCATCCATTTCAGATTTAATTTTTTTTCCCATAGCTCTTCTTAATAAATCTGCCTCACCAGCACTATAGCTAGCTAATCTTTGTGCAATCTGAATTACCTGTTCTTGATAGATTATGACACCATATGTATCTGCAATTATCGGATTAATTAATTCATGTAATTCTTCAATTTCAACTTCTGAATTCTTCGCAGCAAGATATTGAGGAATATTTTCCATCGGACCTGGCCTAAATAGAGCAATAAGGGCAATAAGATCTTCAAAATTATTTGGCTTTGCTTTTATCAAAAGGTCGCGCATTCCAGAACTCTCAAATTGAAAAACTCCTGATGTTGAGCCCTCTTTAAATAAATTTAATGTATTTTCATCATCTAACTGGATTGTAGAGATATCAATAGAAACACCGTTATTTTCAATTTGCTTGCAACACTCACTTATAACAGAGAGTGTTTTTAAACCTAATATATCAAATTTAACCAAGCCAGCCTCTTCAACCCATTTCATATTAAATTGAGTAACAAGAGAATTTGTCTTTTGATCCATGTATAGAGGAACATAGTCTTCTAAATTACCATCAGATATCACAATTCCAGCAGCGTGTGTTGAGGCATGCCTATACAAACCCTCCAAGGACAAAGAAAATGTTAGTAAGCTATTAATTGTTTCATCTGTCTCTTTCAGTGATTTGATCTCTTTGACTTCAGAGATAGCCTCAGTTAATGTCATTGGATTTGCAGGGTTGTTGGGAATTAATCTACATATATTATCTACTTGGCTATATGGTAATTCCATTACACGACCAACATCTCGAATAACTGCTCTTGCTTGTAGTTTACCGAAAGTGATTATTTGTGCGACCCGTTTTTTCCCATACTTTTCTTTGATATAATTAATTACCTCATCTCTCCGAATCGGACAAAAATCAATATCAAAGTCCGGCATTGATACTCGATGAGGATTTAAAAATCTCTCAAATACTAAATTAAATTTTATGGGATCAAGATCTGTTATACCAAGGGACCATGCAACTAATGAGCCTGCTCCAGAGCCTCTGCCAGGACCAACAGGAATACTATTTTTCTTCGACCAGTTAATTATATCGGCAACAATTAGAAAATATCCCGAATAGTCCATATCAATAATTATTGATAATTCATTATTAAGTCTTTCTTGGTATTCAGAGCTATTTGAGTTTTCAGCTATTCCGAATTTATTAATTCTTTCTCTAAAACCTATATGTGTTAGCTCCCTTAATAAATCATTTTCATTAGAGGAACTATCTTTATTCTTCTCTTTGCTAATATATTTTGGTAAAATAGGTGCAAGAGTTTCTGGACGATAAAGGCATCTTTTAGCAATTAAAATAGAATTCTCAATTGCCTCAGGAATATCACTGAATAGTTCTTTCATATCCTTTTGATTTTTAAAAAAACATTCTGGTGAAATTTTCTTGCGGTTAGGGTTTGATAGAACATCCGAGGATGGGATACATTGAAGTATATCATTTGCCTCATGGTCTTCCTTACTTGAAAAAAAGATATCATTGGTTGCTACAATTGGAAGATTCATATCATACGCTATATCAATTAAATTATTTTCTATGTTTGTTTCGTTGTCGTCATATCTCTGAAGTTCAATGAATAATCTACCTTGAAAATTTTTATTTATTAACTTTAATTGACTTACAGCAAGATCTTTGTTATTTCTTCTAAGTGACTGATTAACAATGCCTTTTGCCCCACCTGTAAGAAAGAAAAGTCCTTGATTTAATTCAAAAACCTCCTGTAATGAAACGAATGGTAATAAAGAGTTTTGCTTTTGATATGCAGAGCTGGAAAGCTTTAACAAATTCTTGTACCCATGTAAGGAATTTGAGATTAGACAAATGGTTGTATAGTTCAATAATTTTTCTCCAGCATTTTGGTCTTTATCATAAACATTTAGTGTAGTTCCAATTATTGGTTGAATACCGCTATCTGCGAGCTTTTCTGAAAATTCAAGTGCTCCAAAAAGATTGTTATCGGTAAGACCTAATGCTGGCATCTCATTGTCTAAGCATAAATCTCTAATTTTCTCAATATGGATTGAAGACTCTAATAGAGAATATGAAGAGCGCACACGTAAATGAATATAATCCATGTTAGACATAATAATTTCCTCAGATGATTATCTATTGTAATAAAAAATAGACATAAGTCATTTTAATATTACTAACTTTGAGAGATTGTTTTGATGTTGTGGATAAGGAGATTATTATTATATGATAACAACTAGCCTGAATAGCATAAAAGAAAAAGCTACGATAGAGATCAAGCCTGCCAAGTCTTCCCAATTATGCATAATTTTATTTAATAAAAACATATTATATACCTTTTTTGTTCATAATATGTTCTATTTATGTTCTTGTGTCAATTTTTTTTTAAAAAAAAAACGTAAAAAATATTATCGTATTTATCTGGATATATGATTATTATTATTGGATGAAAAATAAAAAATACAAAGCTGATACACAGCTGACCCATACTGGAAGAAAACCTTCTGAGCATTTTGGTTTTGTAAATACTCCAGTATATAGAGGATCGACCATTCTTTCGAACTCATCACAAGAATTTAGAGAAAAAAAAGCTCGTTATTCGTATGGTAGTAAATCTAATCCTAATACCGAGAGCCTTGCAGAGTCTCTGACTATAATGGAAGGCGCCGAAGACTGTAAAATTACAAGTTCTGGCCGAACTGCAATACTTTTATCACTGGTAAGTATTTTATCTGCCGGTGACCATTTAATCTTAGCAGATAACGTGTATGAGCCAACAAAAAATATTTCAAATAAGTTTTTAACAAAAATGGGTATTTCGGTCTCGTATTTTGATCCTAAAAATTTAATTGAGCTATCAAAAATTATAACAACTAAAACAAAGGCAATATTCTTTGAGTCTCCGGGGTCAATTACATTTGAAATCATAGATATTGAGCCTCTGGTAAAGATAGCTAAAGAAAATAATATTTACACTATAATTGACAACACATGGGGAACACCTCTTTACTTCAAACCATTTTATTATGGTATAGATATTTCTATTCATGCAGGAACTAAATATATAGTTGGACACTCCGATACATTTATTGGTGCTGTTACTTACAATAAAAGAGTCAAGAAAATGATTGAAGAAACATATGATCTACTTAGGTTATCCAGTAATCCTGATGATGCATATATGGCAAGTCGCGGACTTCGAAGCATGGGAGTTAGAATGGAGAAGCAATTTAAGAGTACCCTCAGTATTTGTGAGGCCTTATATAAAAATAATTTAATTGAAAATATTCTCTACCCTCCGTTCAAGAATAGTGAAGACCATGAATTATGGAAAAAATATTTTCAAAATGGTGGTGCGAGCCTAATGACCATAATCATAAAAAACGATTGTAATATAAAAGCACTTGATAATTTTATAGATGGACTCGAGTTATTCGGAATTGGGGCATCTTGGGGTGGATATGAGAGTCTTGCTATACCAGTTTTTCCAAATCGTAAAAAAAATAGAAAATGGAATAAATATGTTAACTCGATGATTAGACTTCATATTGGCCTTGAAGATACTGATGATTTAATTGAAGATATCTCTAATGCATTAGCAAATATGTAGATTTTAATTAATCTCTAGTCATACTTTTTTTTCTAAGATCGCTGATATACTCTCTCCAAATAATATCATGATTTTGATATAATTCGTCCAAATACTTCCATGTAAATATTCCGGTATCATGACCATCGTTAAAAGATATCCTTATTGCGTAATTACCAATCAGTTCGATTGATGAAATAGAGACATTTTTTTTCTTTGAAACTATTTTTTTTTGGTCAGAAGTGTGACCTCTAACTTCTGCACTTGGGCTATTTACTCTTAAATACTCTGCATCTAATACAGATTTACTTTCAGTATATTCTAAAGTTATGTTCTTTTTAGATTTAGATAATATGATATTGATTGGAATCTGATTCATTTAATTATCAGAATATTATTGTATAATTAAATTTGGATTATTTGATTTCCCCTTTGCATCGCTCTTATTTACTACTTTTTGTGCAATAGATAAAAAACTCTTGGATACGCTAGCTTCAGGATAACAACTTAGAATAGGTTCGCCCGCATCAGATGTCTCCCTAATTGCAACTTCTAATGGTATCCCACCCAAGAAGTCTACGTTTTGTCTTTTTGCTTCAAATTCAGCTCCTTCTTTACCGAAAATGTAAGTCTCCTCTTTGCAATGTGGACATATAAAGGTGCTCATATTTTCTATGATACCAATTATTGGAACATTAACTTTCTTAAACATTTCTAACCCCTTTTTCGCATCGATCAGTGCTAAATCTTGTGGGGTTGATATAATTACAGCCCCAGACATTGGAACTTTCTGTGCCATAGTTAATTGAACATCTCCCGTACCTGGAGGCATATCTACGATAAGAAAATCTAAAACTCCCCAATCAACATCATTTAGCATTTGGTTAATTGCAGAAATAACCATTGGCCCTCTCCATATCATAGGCGTATCTTCTGATATGAGAAAACCAATAGACATAATAGATATATTATATTTTATTATTGGGAGAATTTTTCCCTGATCGGATACTTTGGGCTTTTTATTTTCGCCTACCAACTTAGGTATTGATGGGCCATAAATATCAGCATCTAATATTCCAACATTATAACCCAAATTCTTTATGGCCAGAGCAAGGTTTATTGATGTTGTTGATTTACCGACTCCCCCTTTACCTGATGCAACTGCGATTATATTTGATATAGAATCTATACCTTTTTTTGTGGATTTATTTGATTGATTTTTGCTAAGAGGATTATCCTCATGAGACGTCAATGTGACTGAAAAGCTATCCAAATCATCAATATTTTCAAGAACTTTTTCAACTTTGATTTTAAGTTGTTTATATTTTTCAATGTTTGATTTATCAGCTCGAATTGATATAAAAGCTTTTCTATTAGCCACAACGATGTCATCGACTAACTTTTCATCAATGACATTGGACTTACATCCATCGACAGTAATAATAATAGATTTAATTCGATCAATAATCAGATCTCTAATCTGTGACATCCTAATAGCTTATATAAAGAAAGGTACACAATTATAACTGTGTACCTTTCGAGATTTCAAGTTAGTTAGGTATGACACCATCCACACCTTCAACATAGAAGTCCATACCTAAAAGTACGCCATCATCGGCGACCTCACCATCGCCAAGCCAAACTGAACCATCTTGCTTATTGATAGGCCCAGTAAATGGATGTAGGTTACCAGATATAATACCATCTCTAGCACTATTCACAAGGTTTACCACAACCTGCGGAACATCCTCAGAGACATCAGCAAGTTCGACCATACCAGAATCAAGCCCCCCCCAAGTATCAGAAGATTCCCATGTTCCAGCAATTAACTTCTGAACACGATCAACATAATAAGGCCCCCAGTTATCAATAATTGCTGTGAGCTGTGCATCAGGACCAAATTGGATCATATTTGATGCTTGACCAAATGCGTGTATTCCCTCTTCTTGGGCAATTGTCATTGGTGCAGCTGAGTCTGTGTGTTGCATAATAATATCTGCACCCTGGTCGATTAGTGCCTTTGCAGCATCAGCTTCTTTACCTGGGTCAAACCAGGTATTAACCCATATAATTTTGAACTCAACAGTCGGATTCACCGAAGATGCTGCTAAATAAGCTGCATTAATTCCTCTGATGACTTCTGGAATTGGGAAAGACGCAATATAACCGATTTTATTTGTTTGAGTCATTCCGCCGGCGATAAGACCAATCAGATGACGACCTTCATAAAACCTTGCTGCATAATTTGCAACATTATCCGATCTTTGATATCCAGTTGCATGTTCAAATTTAACTTTATCAAAATTCTTTGCAACTTTGGATGTTGGATTCATGTACCCAAAAGAGGTGGTAAAAATAAGATCATGATCACGTGCCATTTGTGTGATAGCCCTCTCTGCATCAGCACCTTCTTCAACACTTTCAACATAGGTTGTTTCAACATTCTCACCAAATCTCTCAACAACAGCCTTTCGACCTTGGTCATGTTCATATGTCCAACCAAAGTCAGTGACAGGACCAACATAAATAAAACCAACTTTTTTTACTTTATTATCATCACCACCTATTTGTGACTGATAGTAAAAACCGATAACTAAAATTAATAAAACGACTAATGCGCCTAAATATTTCTTTGACATAAAAAACTCCATAATTTTCAAAAAAACTATATATCCGATTTGAATATTTTATTGAGGCAATTGGGAGCGTTAACTGCTAACCTATTTTTATTCATGGATATAAAAACCAACACTAAAATAGTTACAATATACGGTAACATTGACATATATTGTGCTATTATATTAACTCCTATCGCCTGAATATGAAGTTGTATTATAGTTATTCCACCGAATATATATGCACCAACAAAGATCCATAATGGTCGCCACACTGCAAAAACAACAATTGCTAGAGCAATCCATCCTCTACCAGCAGTCATATTCTCAACCCACATTGGAGTTTGTACGAGTGATAAATATGCTCCACCCAAGCCAGCACATGCGCCACCATATATAATTGATAAAAGTCTTATTTTTTTTACTGAGTAACCAAGAGAATGGGCCGAGTCATGGTTATCTCCAGTTGCTATGAGAATCAAACCTGCCTTGGTTTTTTTTAGGAATAAATATGTAGCAACAACTATCAAAACTGATAAATATACCAAATAATCAAAAGAAAATAGCATCCCACCAATAATTGGAATATCCGATAAAATAGTGACTTCTAGTATTGGAAATGCTTTTAAACTTATTCCGGAATAACTTTGGCCTATTAGAGAAGCAAGGCCAAGGCCAAATAGAGTTAATGCAAGACCAGTTGCTACTTGATTTGACAATAAATATTGGGTTAGAATACCAAAAATTACTGCAATGAGACCTGATGCTATAATTGCTGCAAGTATCCCCATTAGATGGCTGCCTGTTTCATGTGTTACAATAAAACTTGCAACTGCACCTATTATCATCATACCCTCAACACCCAGATTTAGCACACCAGACTTTTCAACTATAAGTTCTCCAATTGCTGCTAAGACGAGTGGAGTTGAAGCTATAATAATACCCTGAAATATTGCAACGTATAGGTCCATTAACTTTTCCATTTAATATTTATTAATGAGATTTTATATTTAGTAAATGCATCTGCTGCTAGCAGAAAAAATAATAATACACCCTGAAAAACACCGGTAATTGCATTGGGAAGCCCAAGCTTCATTTGTGCTGCCTCACCTCCAATATATGTCAGAGCAAGTAAAAGCCCTGCTAAAAATATTCCAATGGGATTTAATCTTCCCAAGAAAGCAACAATAATCGCCGTAAAACCATAGCCAATTGGAATCCCAGGCACCAATTGACCTATTGGACCAGTGACTTCGATAACACCCGCCATTCCTGCCAAGCCTCCACAAATTAAAAAGCTTAGATAAATAATTTTATTGGAAGATTGCCCTGAAAAAAGTAATGCTTTTGAAGACTCTCCAGATACCTTTATAAAGAAACCTAATATATGTTTTGTTAGAAGAAAATGCATAATTACAACTAAAAATAATGCAATCAAAAAACCAATGTGAGCTCGAGTACCGTGAAGTATAACTGGTAATATACCCGAGTTATGGAATAATCTACTTTCAGGAAAATTAAATCCATCAGGATCCTTCAATGGCCCATAAACCATGGCACTTAGAAGCAGAATTGCAACATAAGTCAGCATAAGACTTACCAAAATTTCATTGGTATTAAACTTCGCCTTTAAAATAGCCGGGATCATACCCCAAAGCGCACCTGCCAATATAGATACTAAAAAAGATAGTGGAAGAAGCCATAAACCAGAAATTGGATAAAATGCCAATATTGTTGCTCCACCTGACAAGGCTCCAATAGTATATTGTCCCTCAGCACCAATATTCCATACTCCTGCCCTAAAACCAAATGACAGACCAAGAGCAATTATAATAAGCGGCGTTGACTTAACAATCAATTCAGAGATTCCAAAAACAGATAACAGAGGTTCAATAAATATAATAAATAGAGCCAATACAGGATTCTTTCCTAGGAGGATAAATAGAAAAAAGACAAATAAAAGTGAACATCCAATTGCATATAATGGCACCATAAATATACTTGATTTATCTATATTTTCTTTTTTTTCTAATTTAAACATTTAAAGCTACAAGTAAATTATTTCGCCATTTCTATGGCAATATCCTCGGAAGTAATGTCTGCAGTATTATAAGTCTGAGATAATTTGCCGTTAGAGATAATTGCTATACGGTGGCAAATATTTCTTAATTCATCCATGTCCTGTGAGATAATTATAATTGTTGTCCCCATATTTGCTTTTCTGAGCAGAAATTCATGAATTACATTCGCAGAACCAATATCCACCCCCCATGTAGGCTGCTCACAGACAATTATATTAGGATTTTTTAGTATTTCTCTTCCAACAACAAACTTTTGTAAATTACCACCGGACAAACTCGATGCAAGACTGTTCTCATCTGAACATACAACATTAAATTTATCAATGACCTCTCTTGTTTTATTATCAAGATAAACATTATCAATCATTCCATTTTTAAAAAAATCTGAGTCCCATAAATTAGTTAGTAGTATATTTTCATTTAGAGATAGATTGCCAATTGCACTATGACCTAAACGATCTTCTGGAATAAAAACCATACTCTTCTTCCTACGATCATTTATATTTAGTGAATTAATTTTCACGCCATTGAACAGAATACTTCCATTCTTGATATCATTAATTTCACCGGATAATACCTTCATAAGCTCAGATTGACCATTGCCCGCAATACCTGCAATACCAAAAATTTCACCTTTTTTTACGCTAAAGTTTACTTTCTCGAGTGATATTCCATATAATTCTGGATTAACATAAACAATGTCCACTACATTCATAACGTCAATATTTTCGGTTTGTGAAAGATCATAAGATTCAATAATATCTTTTCCAATCATAAATTTAGCAAGTTCGTTTATTGACAGTACTTTTGGATCACAATTCTTTACAACCATTCCACTTCTGAGTATTGTTGCAGAGTCGCATAACTCTTTTATTTCTTGTAATTTATGTGAGATATATAAAATTATGACACCTTCATCTGATAATTTTTTTAGAAAAGAAAAAAGCTTTTTCACTTCTTCAGGATTCAAAACCGAAGTGGGCTCATCTAAAATAATTATTTTAGGATCCTGAAGCAAGCATCTCATTATTTCAACTTTTTGCTTCTCACCAGCGGATAATGTTGCAACTATCTTATTGAGATCCAAAAATAAATCATAATCATGCTGTATTTGGCTTAATTTATTTATAATATCAGCCCTACTTATATTATTTTTTTGTCCGAGTATAAGGTTATCTAGCACTGTAAGACTCTCAAATAAAGAAAAATGCTGAAATACCATTCCTATTCCATGCTTTCTAGCAGAATCTGGGTTCAAAGGACTATATTTTACTCCATCGAGAAACATACTCCCGCTATCAGGCTTCAAGATACCATATATTATTTTTACAAGTGTTGATTTTCCAGCACCATTTTCACCGAGGAGAGCATGAATTTCTCCTTCTTTAAGTTTTAATGAAATATTTTTATTAGCTTTTATATCGAAAAATGATTTTGTAATATCTTTTATTTCGAGAACATAATTCATCTCAAAAAAATAGCATAAAAATTCAATTGCTTAAAATTATATATCTACGTATACAAAGGAAAAAGTTTTGGCGACCCCGAGAGGACTCGAACCTCTGACCTTCAGATTAGAAATCTACTGCTCTATCCAACTGAGCTACGGGGCCAATATTTTAGTGTGTCCACTTATCTTTTCTATCAAATCTAAAATTATCTGAATATGTCTTACTAATGTATTTTTTATTTTTATTCATGACAAGCTCATATGAAATAGAATTTTGTTTAGCATATTCTATCGCATCGTCTAAATTATCAAAAAGTAACTTTACCTGCTCACGTGTATCAACACTTCCAGTCCATCCCATAAGTGGCTCTTCTATCTTGTTTTTTTCTTTGTAAAACTCAAAAACCCATTTTTTTGTCTTACCAAGTCCAGACTGCATAGATGTTTTTGATGGCTTGTAAATTTTTGCTTTCATAATTGTCAAATTTGCACTACTCAAATAAAAAAAATGGTCGGGGCGGAGAGATTCGAACTCCCGACCCTCTGGTCCCAAACCAGATGCGCTACCAGACTGCGCTACGCCCCGTATAGTGATATATATAGTAAATAAAGCTTATATGAAATAAAAAAATTTATAAAAAAAACAGGTCCGCCGCACATCCAAGCAGGATTTTTATATCTAACATTGATTCTTATGAAATTCCAAAAACTATATTTTAAATTAGATAAAAACTATGAAAATTATGTGTAAAACTAAAATGGCGCTCCCTAGGGGAATCGAACCCCTCTTTCCAGGTTGAAAACCTGGCGTCCTAACCGATAGACGAAGGGAGCACATTAATAATATAGTTATTATATTCGTAACTTCCAAGCAAGTATTTTATTGAATTATTGATGCATCATCTATAATTAATTGTGGTCTAATATTTGCCCCCCATTTGTTGAGCGATAGTCTTCCTAAAAAATTTATTTTTTTATATACATTTTCACATATAAAATCTCCGAGAGGAAAACCATAAGATCTAAAAGATATCGTATCTAACTTATAATTATTTTCGTCCTGAATACTAAATTTCAGATGCTGATTTTTTAAAATCACAAGATTATTTATTCTATGACCTGGAAAAATAAATAATGGCTCTTCAAAAGAATTACCATAGGGGCCAAGTTCTAAAATTTTTTCTATAAGATTTATATTTACTGCAGAAGCCATAAGAAGCCCATCTACCCTTAATATTCTTTTCGAATTACTAATCTTATTATTTTGATTCAATAGAAATAGTTTAAATTTCTCAATGTTATCTGAATGAATTTTAAATCCTGCAGCCATCCGATGACCACCACCTGATATTAGTAATTTTGATTTCACAGCCTGCTCTACAAACTGACCTATATTGAAATTACCAATAGATCTTGCAGATCCTGTATAGATATTATCTTCATTTTTTGAAGATATTACAAAAGAGGGTTTGTGATAACGATTTGTAATTCTTGATGAAATTAAGCCAATTACACCCAGATGCCAATTATCTGATTTCAAAAATATCAGATTATCATTTTTTTCACTATGCGTATCAAACATTTCAAGAGCTTCTTCGACTGCTTTTTCCTCAAGTAATTTTCTTTCAGAATTTAATTTATCAAGTTCTATTGCAATTTTTTCGCCGACTATTGGATCTTCCGTGGTTAGAAGATCAAAGCCCAGGCTAGATTGTCCAATTCTGCCTCCTGCATTAATTCGAGGTCCAATAAAATAACCGAGATCTGAGCATGATATCTCGTCTTGTTTATTATTGATTTTGATTATTGAGTTAATCCCAATATTAATATACTTATTAAATAATTTTAGCCCTTGCCCCACAAAAGATCTATTAAGTCCAATTTGAGGAACCACATCGGCTACAGTAGCGAGTGCTACAAGAGGCAGAAACATCAAGAGGTTAATCTCATCAGTATCCTTATTATAAAACCCTGAATCCCTCAAGGACCTATTTATAGATACAAGTGTTAAAAAAACAACTCCAGCAGCTGATAGATAGTGTAAACCACTTATATCGTCTACTCTATTTGGATTTACATGAGCAAAATATTTATCTGATATCTCATTCGCTTGATGATGGTCTAAAATAATAAAATCAATTTCAGCCTTACTTTTCAGTACATCTGATGCATTAGCTCCACAATCAACAGTTATTATGAGACTAGCATTTTTATCATTCAACTCTTTAATAATCTCTTCATTTGGACCATAGCCATCTTTTATTCTATCGGGTATTTTAACTATGACATTTTTATTAAATAGGCTAATAAATTTACAAAGTATACTTGCAGAGACAATACCATCCACATCATAATCACCAATAACCCCAATTACTTCATCATCTTGAATGGCTTTAGCAATTCTATCAGTTGCTTTTTGCATATCCATTAAGATATTTGGATCCGGCATATTGTTCTTGAGAGACTTATCAAGAAAACTCCCAATATGTGTTTCCGTAATATTTCTATTTAATAAAATTTTAATTATTATTTCATCTAAGGAATAAATATTTTTTATTCGTTCAATTAACTGGTAATTAGGCTCATTTATTTGCCATTCATTACCAATTATTGAGTCTTCAAACTCAATTACTGTAGAAATTTCATTCATATTATTTTTTATATGGAACTATTATATTCGGTATTAATGTATCTAATGGTACCATTAGTTGATCTCATAACTATAGTTTCAACGGAAACTTTACCATCCATAAAATTTACACCCTTTACCATAGACCCATCAGTTACACCACTTGCAGAAAATATAACATCTTTTGACACCAACTCATTTAAGGTATAAACCTTATCTAAATTTTCTATCCCCATTTTCTTTGCTCTTCTCTCCTCATCTGCATTGTTAATCACTAAACGAGACTGCATTTGACCTCCAATACATTTGAGAGCAGCAGCTGCAAGCACACCCTCTGGCGCACCTCCAATTCCCATATATATATCAATATTTGTTTCATTTGGATTGGTGGTAGCAATTACACCAGCAACATCACCATCTTGAATTAAATATACAGATGCACCAACACTTCTTACAGACTCAATATGCTTTGAATGCCTCGACCTATCTAAGATGCACGCAGATATCTGGTCCGGACTAACGCCTTTTTCCTTTGAAAGTGCAATAATATTCTCGGCAGGAGAAGCATCTAAATTTATTACTCCATCTGTATAACCTGGACCTATAGCAATTTTATCCATATAAGTATCTGGTGCATTCAACATACCCTTATTCTCTGATATGGCTAAAACTGCAAGTGAATTTGGCATAGCCTTTGCACACAAAGTAGTACCCTCCAACGGATCAAGTGCAATATCTAATTTTGGACCATTACCAGTTCCTACTTTTTCTCCAATAAATAGCATGGGGGCTTCATCTCTTTCCCCCTCCCCAATAACAACAGTACCAGACATATTAATCATATTTAATTGCCTTCTCATTGCATCTACTGCTGCTTGGTCTGCAGATTTTTCATCACCTCTACCACGCATTTTTGCTGCTGCAATTGCTGCGCTTTCAGTAACACGTACGATTTCTAGAGTTAGTGCCCTATCCATTGGAATCCAATAATTCTTAATCTTCAATAATTATTATATTAGGAGAGATTGGGCTGTAGTTATTCTTATTAATATCTTCCACAGCTTTATTTATAGAGACAAAATCAGTTGTACTTGTAATTATGGTAATGGGAACAAGATTCTGTTTAAACATTTTTTTTGATATGCGCTGTGTTATATCATCTATTGAGATATTATTTTTCGCCATAATATTTGTTATTGAGGCCATGGTACCTGATACATCTGGCAGTAAAAATCGTAAATAAAATCTAGCCTTTTCGTTATAATTATCAGACGAAATATTCTCGCTAAGATTAGATAGTGGAGTTCCCAAAGACGGATAATTAGTTTCATTAATTATATCAAATATATCTCCAAAAACTGCTGATGCCGTTGGCAATCTTCCAGCACCCGGACCTGATAGCGTTAGCTCACCAAAGAAACCACCCTTAATCACAACTGCATTTTTTTCCCAATCAATTTTTGCTAATTGAGATTCACTAGGTACAAGGCAAGGTCTTACATTTTGAGTTAGTTTATTATAATTTTTTTTTGCAATACCTAATAGTTTAATCTTATACCCATAGTCTTTTGCAGCTAATATATCGTCTAAGGAAATATTTTTAATACCTTGAATTGAAATATCATTGAAAGCAATTGATTGAGAGAAAGATACACTAGCTAATATTGAGAGCTTATGGGCAGCATCGTATCCTTCTATATCAAAAGTAGGATCAGCTTCAGCGAAACCAAGTTCCTTTGCCTTCTCAAGCGCCTCGTCAAATGTAATAGAGTCCCGCTCCATAGATGTAAGAATATAGTTACAAGTTCCATTTAATATTCCATATAGCGCTGATATATCGTTTGAGGCAGTGCTCTCTCTAAGTGTTTTGATTATTGGGATCGCACCTGCGACAGCTGCTTCATATAAAATGGTAACTTTATTTTTTTCTGCCAAGCCAAACAGATAGTTGCCATGCTTTGCAAGTAAGGCTTTATTTGCAGTGATTACGTGTTTATTCGAGGAAATTGCAGACTCTACAACCTCGAGTGCAATGCCGTCCTCACCTCCAATTAATTCGATCAATACATCAAGAGACTTATCCTCTGCCAAGCTTTTGGGGTTATCAAACCATTTGTATTTATGGATTGCGATATCTCGTTTCTTATTTTTATCTTTTGCACATATTCCAATTATTTGAATGTCAGTGTTTGTTTTCTTTTTTATCAATTCAGAATTATCTTGAAGAATTTTTATTACACCTTGTCCAACACTCCCCAGGCCCACAATACCAATTTTAAGCGTCTTTTTATTCATACCAATTCCAATTTAGAGTTTATTTATTAAATAAATATTTCTTTATATTTCTAGCTGCTTGACGAACCCTGTGCTCGTTCTCAACAAGCGCAATACGAACGTGTCCATCTCCCTCAGATCCAAAACCAACTCCCGGCGATACAGCAACTTTTGTTTTCTTTAATAAAAGTTTTGAAAACTCTATTGAACCAAGATCTTTAAACTGTTCTGGGATTGGAGCCCAAGCAAACATCGATGATTGGGGCTCGGGTATATTCCATCCTGAGTTTGCGAAGGACTTTATTAGAATATCCCTTCTACTTTTATAGCAAAGTCTAATTTCTTCAATACAATCCTGAGGACCATTAAGAGCTGCAGCAGCAGCTACTTGAATTGGTGTATAAGCACCATAATCTAAATAGGATTTTACTCTAATGAGAGCTGAGATTATTCTCTCATTCCCTACAGCGAACCCTATTCTCCAACCTGGCATTGCATAAGTTTTTGACATTGATGTAAATTCCACAGCTATGGATTTAGCACCATTAATCTGTAAAATTGAGGGTGGTGGATTATTATCAAAATATATTTCAGAATAAGCGAGATCTGACAGTATGATTAATTCATGTTTTTTACAAAAAGCTACGATTTCCTTATAAAAATCAAGAGATGCGCTTAAAGCTGTTGGATTAGATGGATAATTTACAACGAGTACTTTTGGTTTAGGAAATGAATTTATAACTTCATTTTCTAAGCATCTAATAAAATTTTCATCAGGTTTGATAGGCATATTTCTTATTACACCACCTGAAATAATAAAACCAAATTGATGGATAGGATAGGTAGGATTTGGAGCAAGTATAATATCTCCTGGGGCTGTGATAGCTTGAGCGATATTTGCAAAACCTTCTTTGGATCCAAGTGTGGCAACGATTTCAGACTCAGGTTTTAATTTTACACCAAATCTTCTTTCATAGTAAGCAGCTTGAGCTTTCAATAAGCCAGTTATACCCTTTGACGCACTATATCTATTGGTTTTTGGCTTATTAATAGTTTCAATTAATTTATTTCTGATATGAATTGGCGTTGGCATATCCGGGTTACCCATACCAAGGTCAATTATATCATCGCCATTTGAACGATATTTTGCTTTTAGTTTATTAACGCTTTCAAAAACATATGGTGGTAATTGTTTTATTCTATGAAATTCAGCACTCATTATTTTCCTACAAAAGATTTATCTAAATAATATTATTATGATTTGTAATATATCAGTTTTAAAAATCAAGGAAATAGAGAAATATGAGAAAGACCGATTTCTTCACCCAATCCTAAATTAAGATTCATATTTTGGATTGCTTGTCCACTTGACCCTTTTATGAGATTATCTATTGATGAGATTATAACGACTGAGTCTTTAATTCTGCTTGGGCAGATAGATATTTGGCAATTATTAGTTCCCCTGACATTAACCGTATTTGGTAATACACCATCTTGCAATACTTGGATAAATCCTTCTTTGTTATAATAGCTATTAAATAAGTCATACAAACCATTGATATCAATTTGTTTTTTTAGGTTGATATGCGTTACGACAAGTTCCCCCCTGTTCATTGGGACAAGATGAGGTATAAAGTTTATAACAGCCTTTTGGTTTAGCGCATTTTGTGGATTATTAGCATATTCTTCAATCTGCTGCTCAATTTCAGGAATATGTCGGTGCCCAACTGCTGAATAAGGTCTAATAGACTCTGAAACTTCTGGAAATAATAAGTCTCTTTTTAAATTTCTACCCGCACCACTTACGCCCGATTTTGCATTTATAACTATTGACTCTGTATCAGCAAATCCACCTTTAATTAGAGGGTATAAACCAAGAAGAGTTGCAGTTGGATAACATCCAGGGCAGGAAATAAGGTTTGTATTTTTTATTTTCTCTCTATTTAATTCTGTTAAACCATATACAAACTTGTTAAGATAATCCTTAGATTTATGTTCAAAATTATACCATTCTGAATAGTGCCTAGAGTCGACCAGTCTAAAGTCTGCTGATAGATCAATAATTAATTTGTCTTTCGGTAATTCTAAAAAAATCTGATGAAAAATTCCATGCGGCAGACAACTAAAAATAACATCTATTGAATTCCAATTCAGATCTTCCCATTTTTTTAGCATTATATCGTTTGTTCCATAGAGATATGGGAATATTTCATTTAACTTCTGGCCCGCATTATTATTCGCCGCTGCAAATTCTAAGTTTAAATTAGGGTGCTTTAGAATAAGTCTTATTAACTCCGAGCCTGTATATCCCGATGCACCCAAAATACCAACTTTTATACTTTTATTTGTCATTTAAGACCTATAGATAATAATGTTTTGATGAATTATAATGTAATATAAATAAAATTCTATCACATAAATTTTTTTTAACGAAGAAGAGATGAAGGTCTTTAAACTATCTTTTAGAAAATTGGAAGCTTCTTCTTGCTTTAGCTCTACCATACTTCTTTCTCTCAACAACACGAGAGTCTCTGGTTAAAAACCCACCTGACTTTAGAGTTGCACGATTGTTGGGTTCGTAATTTAATAAAGCTTTTGATAGTCCATGCCGTATTGCCCCTGCCTGCCCTGATAATCCACCACCAGAAACCGTACAGATTATATCAAATTTATTCTTGTTATCTGTTGCGTTTAATGGTTGCTCCACAATCATTCTGAGAACAGGTCTTGCAAAGAATCTCTCAAATTCTTTCTTATTTATTGATATTTTGCCACTACCGGGCTTAATCCAAACTCTAGCAACTGCATTTTTTCTTTTTCCAGTTGCATATGCCCGACCAAGGCTGTCGATTTTTTTTTCATATATGATCACGTCCGGAACGAACTCATTCGATACCGCTTCTACTAAACTATTTTCCATATTTTCCGTAGTTTCATTGAGCTCTTCTGGCATCCTACGTTCTCCTCGAGTTTTTTACGTTATTTTCTGCGAAATTGACCTTCATTGGCTGCTGGGCCTCATGTGGATGCTCAACTCCGGCATAAACTTTTAGATTTTTTAGTTGTTTCCTCGATAATGATCCCCCAGGAAGCATCCTTTGAACAGCTTTCATAATAACTCTTTCTGGAAATTTTCCATCCAATATGTCCGATGCTGATTTACTCTTAATTCCACCAGGATAACCTGTGTGCCAGTAGTAAAGTTTATTATCTCTCTTGGCACCTGTTAAATGAACCTTCTCAGCATTGACAACAATTACATTATCACCACAATCCACGTGTGGTGTGTATATAGGCTTATTCTTTCCTCTCAAAACAGTTGCTATGTGTGATGCTAGGCGGCCAAGTACAAGCCCCTCAGCATCGATTAGTAACCATTTCTTTTCAATTTCTGTAGATTTTGCGCTAAATGTTTTCATAATTTACCTGTAGTTTTATGAATATATGACACCAATGAGTACTAAAGTCAAATTATTTATAAGATTTATTCAATAAAAACAACGAATTAATAATATGGTATTATAATACCGACTTAAACAAAAGCTAGAAAAGTTAAAAATAATAAAAATAAATATCAAATTTCAAAAATATAAATAAATGATGATAATATTCTACATTAAATGAAAATGGTAGCACATGCAGACGAAAGATCATGGAAATATAAAATATATAGCCCCATTTCTTATGCTAAGTTTATCAAACATGATTAAGGGAGAAATTTAATGACTGACACTATAAAAGGTTTTAATACCAAAGCAATACATGCAGGGTCATCACCTGACCCAGCCACAGGTGCAAGAGCCACACCAATATATCAGACTGCATCATATGTTTTTGAAAACACAGACCATGCTTCTGACTTATTTGCTGGTAAAGCTTTTGGTAATATTTACACAAGAATTATGAACCCCACCCAAGATGTTCTTGAAAAAAGAATGGCAGAATTGGAGGGTGGTACAGCATCACTTGCAGTTGCGTCCGGTCATGCAGCTCAGTTTATAGCACTGCACCCGCTATTAAGTCCAGGGAACGAGTTTGTTGCCTCAAATAAATTATATGGTGGATCAATCAACCAATTCAATCACTCTTTCAAAAAATTTGATTGGAAAGTACGATGGGCCAATGCCAATGATATTGATAGCTATAAAAAATCAGTCAATGATAAAACCAGAGCTATATTCGTAGAGTCTATTGCAAACCCAGGTGGGATAATAACAGATATTGAACCAATCGCTCGGGTTGCGGAGGATGCTGGAATACCGCTAATTGTAGATAACACAATGGCAACGCCAGTTCTATGCAAGCCCTTTAACCATGGTGCAAATATTATTATTCACTCACTCACAAAATTTCTTGGAGGACAAGGTAACTCTGTTGGAGGTGTAATTGTGGATGGTGGAAACTTTGATTGGTCAAAAAATGATAAATTTCCTGATTTAAGCCAACCACATCCAAGCTATCATGGCTATAAATTTCATGAAACATTTGGCGAAATGGGTATTTCATATGCGGTGGTCTGTAGGTTCTTAGCTTTAAGAGATCTTGGCCCAGCAATATCACCTTTTAATGCATTTCTAATACTAAATGGAATTGAAACAGTTCCACTGAGGATGAAGAAACACTCTGAAAATGCACTCGAGGTTGCAAAGTTTTTAAAAGAACATGATAAAGTATCTTGGGTAAATTATGCAGGCCTTGAAGACAGTGAATATAAAAGTCTTGCAAATAAATATTGCCCTAATGGAGCTGGAGCTGTGTTTACCTTTGGAGTCAAAGGTGGCTTTGATGCTGGGGTTAAGCTTGTTAATGAAGTTCAACTATTTAGTCATTTAGCTAATATTGGAGATACGAAAAGCCTCATAATTCATCCATCATCAACGACACATAGTCAACTTACTGATGATGAACAAATAGCAGCTGGTGCGGCTAAGGATGTTGTACGATTATCAGTAGGCATTGAAGACTCAGAGGATATTATTGGTGATCTAAGTCAAGCGCTCCAGAAGGTCTAATTTGGCTAACGTAATGTTAAACAAAAATGATAGAGTGCTGCAATAAATAATATGATTGCACCTAACTGATGCATTACACCCATATAAATTGGAACTTGATTTAGTAGGGCCAATATACCGATGGTTATTTGAAGAAATAAAGCCAAGACAAGAAATATTGAAGATCTAAAATAGACTGAGTTTCTATATGACTTAAAAACATAGGTAACTTGCACTAGGACAACCAATATTAATATGTATGCAAGAAGTCTATGATCAAACTGAGCGGTTAGTGGGTTTTCAAAAAAGTTCTTATACCATACCGGTAAAATGAATAAGTTATTTGGAATAATCTCACCGTCCATCAAGGGCCATGTATTATAAGTCAAGCCTGCTCTCATACCTGACACAAAAGCTCCTAATATAATTTGGATAAAAACAAAAGATATTATTGCAACTGAAGTGATTTTTAAAAAATTATCCTTATTTGATGGAGCACCTGTAAAATTATTAAACCTAACAAAAAATAGATATAATAATAATCCTAAAATAAGAAAAGCCATTGAGAGGTGCATTGCCAATCTATATTGGCTTACATTGACTCTATCATTCAGTCCGCTTTGAACCATATACCAACCTATAACTGCTTGAATAATAATAAACAAAAGAATTAAAGGTAATAATATATGTTCTGACCCTCTGAAAGCTCTTTTATAGTAGAAATATATGTAAGGTAATAAAAATAAGAAACCAAAGCCTCTTGCAATAATCCTATGAAACCATTCCCAGAAATAAATATACTTAAATTCTGCTAATGACATATCATAATTTAGAAGAAGAAACTCTGGAATTTGTTTATATTTTTCAAATTCAATTTGCCAAGTGTTATCTGTCAATGGATACATAATACCCATAATTGGTTGCCACTCTGTAATTGACAGCCCAGATTCAGTTAGTCTTGTTATACCACCAACACAGATAAGTATTATTAAAATACCAATAGAACATAAAAACCAAAAGAAAATTGGATCTTGCAATATATTTTTATATCTAATTTGAGAATGTTTGGATATCATGATCTTGTATAATACTAGCTAAAATGTTTACCTCTATGCAAAATATTAAAAAAATATTCTACCTTATATTATTCCTTATATATTTATTTATATATATACTAATTTCAATGCGTATTGGCGTTTTTATAGGCGAAAAAAATAATTTTATTTTAGAGATATTGTATTATATGGTTTTTGGTATTCTGTGGATAATACCAATTTTGTTAATCAAGAAAAAAAATATTTAACTAACTGTAACTATTTTTAAGCATGTTCTCCATCTCATTTAACTCCTTTAGAGAGTCTTGCAAGAAATTTTTAAAATCCAGGGTTGGATCTGGCTTAATTTGATTTTCTTCAAAGAGGTCGGACCGATATTCATCCTTATGAATACTTTTATTTACTTGTTGCGAGTTGTTTTCTTTAAATTGGGTATCATATAATGCTAAGATATGGGCTTTACCTTTTTGCCTGAATATATTTTGAACACCACTAATTGTATACATATCTGTATACAGTAATTTGTGAATTGATTTTAAGAGTTTAATATCATTTGGTCTATAAAACCTTCTACCACCACCTCTAGTCATAGGCTTAATTGAAGAAAATTTCTTTTCCCAAAATCTCAATACATGGGGTGGAACATTTAGCTCTTCTGAAACTTCACTTATAGTTCTGAATGCGTCTTGAGATTTAGCTACCATATTTACTTCCAAACTAATCTGAATTTACTTTATTTTTAAGTTGCATACTAGGTCTAAAAACAACTACATTTCTTTCTGAAATTACAGCTTCTACTTTTGTTTTTGGGTTTCTTCCTGTTCGTGATTTTTTTCTTTTAATTAAAAAACTACCAAATGAAGATAATTTAACATCTTCACCATTTGCAAGAGCAATAGCCTTTTTCTCAAGTATATTTTGGACAATATCTAGGGAGTCTTTTCTAGATAATCCTATATGCTTATATATCGCCTCACATATCCCAAGTCTTGTTAGAGCTTTTTCAGTCATATTATTTTCCCATGTTAGTTCTATTCTAGATATCTCCGACAGTCAACAATGAGAATCATTTTTTTAATATTTTAATAACACTGCCCCCCAAGTAAAACCAGCTCCAAAGGCCTCAAGAAGCAGTATATCACCTCTTTTAATTTTTCCTATCTGAATTGCATGGTCCATTGCCACTGGGATTGATGCTGATGAGGTATTTGCATGTTGATCTACTGTTATAATGATCTTATTTTTGTCTAACCTTAGCTTTTTGGCTGTAGCATCAAGTATTCTCAGATTAGCCTGATGGGGGACAAACCAATCAATATCTTCAATATCTATTTTAGATGTCTTCAGTAAGTCTTCTACTATGGCTGTTTGCTTTTCAACGGCATGTTTATATACTTCTTTTCCATCCATGCTGATAAAATGAAGTTGGTCCCTTGACATTGACGGGCCTCCATCACAAAATAACTTTGTTCTATATTCACCATCAGACCTTATAACGGAGTCAAAAATTCCTTCATTGTAATCTTCACTATTTGAATTTATAGCCTCGAGAATGAATGCCCCTGCCCCATCGCCAAATAACACACAAGTTGACCTATCATTCCAGTCAATTATTCTCGAGTATGTCTCAGACCCAACAACTAAAACCTTACTATATTTTCCTGATTTTATAAAATTATCTGCTGTTGAGAGAGCATAAATAAACCCACTACAGACTGCATGAATATCGAATGCTGCGCCAAATTTAATTTTAAGTTTATCTTGAAGTTTGACTGCAGTAGATGGAAATACTTGATCAGGCGTTGAGGTTGCAAGAATGATTAAGTCGATTTCGGAGGGAGAAATATTAGCATCTTTAATAGCTCTAATTGAGGCGTTATATGCAAGATCAGATGTCAATTGATTGTCCGCAGCAATATGTCTTTGTTTTATTCCGGTTCTTCCATAGATCCATTCATCGCTAGTGTCGACAAATTCAGAAATATCATCATTGGTTAAAACTTTCTCGGGAAGATATGACCCAACACCTTTAATAACTGATTTAATCAAAGTTTAACTCCTTATTCAGCTCATTAACATTTTTCTGAATTTTCAATATTAATGAAGACTTATGCATATCTATACCAAGATCTATAGCAGATGAAAAGCCGGTTGGATCTGTTTTACCATGGCTTTTTATAACAATACCGTTTAAACCCAGAAAAACGCCCCCATTAAGTCTAGATGGGTTCATCTTATCTTTTAAAGTTTGAAAAGCTGATTTTGCAAATAGGTAACCTAATTTTGCTGTGAGTGACCTGTCTATAGCATCTTTGAAATAAGTTGAAATCTGAGCTGCAGTACCCTCTGCAGTTTTTAGGGCAACATTACCTGTAAAACCATCCGTAACAATAACATCAGAAACACCTTTTCCTATAAGATTCCCTTCAACAAAACCTTGATAATTAAAAAAATAAGAACCAGATTTTAATATATCATGGGCTTTCTTTATTTCATCTAAGCCTTTCATTTCCTCTTCACCAATGTTGAGGAGTGATACTCTTGGCTGATCCAAATCAAAAATTGATTGTGCCATAGACGCACCTAAAATTGAGAAATCTACAAGTTGCTTTGTATTTGATCCAATAGTAGCCCCAACATCTAATACTATTGTTTCACCATTTATAGTTGGCCAAATTGCCGCTATGGCTGGACGTTGAATTTCTGACATTGTTTTTAGAATGAGTGTTGACATTGCCATTAAAGCACCAGTATTACCTGCTGATATAATTATATCTGATTTTCCATTCTTTACAGAGTCTATTGCCTTCCAAATGCTGGATGTCCCCCTACCTCTTTTTATGGATAAGCTCGGTTTCTCATCCATTCTGACAAAAGTTTCACAATGGATAATATCTGATATATTTTGTAAATCAGGAAAGTTCTTTATTTTTGACCTAATCAAATCTTCGTCACCAAACAATTGGAATCTTGACTCTGGATACTTTTCGTAAGTTAGTCTTAAACCGTGTAGGACAAATGATGCATTATCATCACCACCCATAAAATCTATGGCTATATTTATTTCTTGTTTCATTGTTTTCTTAAATATAAAAAAATATAAAATTAATATAGACTAATCTAGTCATAATGACATAAGAATATGCAGTCTTAATTAATCTATAACGAGATCTTCCTCGTCAATCTTTAATATATCCTCAACTTCTAAATTCCTTAGGAGCTTATCAAAGTTATTAACATAGTTGGATAATTTTTCTGCATCTGTTCTATAATTTTCATCTGAGAGAAATGCATTCCTAATAAAATAATTAACAGTTTCGTCTTTCCTTTGATTTTCATCCTCCATCTTTAGAATATTATCTAATGAAGCAATCCTTCCATAAAAGACTTTCCCAACCTTTTTCATTTTTTTTGGAATTGATAAATCTCCAACTCCCTCCTCACGAAATGATAAATCTATTGTTGAAAACATTAAGTCAACAACTAACTGGGCGAGTTCATCTTTGTCCTCACTATTCAACTTTCGAACAAGCAAAATAACATGGACAAGTAGTATTTCAAATCTTCCATCTATGGTATCGAGAAAATTACAGGATTTATAAAAATTTCTATTACGAGAAAACTTTGCCATTTTCTCATATAAATAAAAATGTGTATCACTTTGCTTTTTAAAAAAAATCATATGCTTACTTATTTAAGGTTGTTATATTACTTAATATAATTTTTTAAAATATTTAGATATGAAAAAAATACTATTATTGCTTATTTTACTGAATATCTCATCATGTTCTTCCTATATTGAAAGAAGAGGCTATCTTTTTGATGAGGAAAATCAGAAGGAAATTAGAATTGGAATGCAAAAATCTGAAGTATATCAATTAATGGGTTCTCCATCGACTGAGTCACAAGAAAATGGTAATAAATTTTATTATACATCTAATAAATTCTATAAATATGCTTTTCTCAATCCAAAAGAGATTGAGAGGACTATCCTTGTGGTATCCTTTAATGAAGAGGACCTGACTGAGAATATCGAAAAGTATTCCCTAAAAGATGGGAAAATAATAAACTATAATTCGAATATAACAATTCCAGGTGGCACAGAAGCTACAATAATGCAGGACTTATTTGATAACACTGGAAGGTATACTAGCAAGGAAGCAATAGCAGGATCAATATTTTGACCCTGCCTCATACCAAATTTGATTTATGCCAAAATAGCTAACAATAGTAAAGCAACTATATTTGTTATCTTAATCATTGGATTAATTGCAGGACCGGCTGTATCTTTGTATGGATCACCTACTGTATCTCCGGTTATTGATGCTTTGTGAGCTTCAGAGCCTTTTCCACCGAATTGACCGTCCTCAATTAGTTTTTTTGCATTATCCCATGCACCTCCTCCAGCTGTCATAGAAATTGCCAAAAATAACCCTGTTATGATAGTTCCAAGTAGCATTGCCCCAAGTGCAGAGAAGGCCGATGATTTACCATCAATCATGTTTATTAGAAAGAAAAAGATTATTGGACTCAGTACTGGTAGTAATGATGGAATTATCATTTCCTTAATAGCAGATTTTGTCAACATATCAACTGCCCGAGCGTAATCAGGCTTAGACGTTCCCTTTAATATGTTCTTATCAGCCTTAAATTGGCGCCTGACCTCTTCAACAACTGAACCTGCGGCTCTCCCAACAGCGGTCATCCCCATTGCTGCAAAAAGATACGGCATCAATCCACCAAGAAGGAGACCAACAACTACGTATGGGTTGGAGAGTGCAAAGTCGACTTGCACACCCTCGAAATAACTATATTTATCGGAGTTCGCGGTAAAGTAACTTAAATCTTCTGTATATGCCGCAAACAATACTAAAGCTCCTAAGCCCGCGGAACCAATAGCGTACCCTTTTGTGACGGCTTTTGTTGTATTACCTACAGCATCTAATGCATCAGTAGTTTTTCTAACGTCTTCGGGTAAATCTGCCATTTCAGCAATACCACCAGCATTATCAGTTACAGGGCCAAAAGCATCTAATGCCACTACAACCCCTGCTAGTGCAAGCATTGTAGTTACAGCAATTGCGATACCAAATAAACCCGCTAAACTATATGTTACGATAATACCAGCCATTATTACTATTGATGGCAATGCAGTTGCTTCCAAGGACATAGCTAAACCTTGAATTACGTTTGTACCATGCCCGGTTACAGATGCAGATGCAACGGATCTGACTGGTCTGTAATTTGTTCCAGTATAATATTCAGTAATGACAATGATTAATGTCGTAACCACAAGCCCTGATACTCCACATAGAAACATATCCATTCCAGTAAAAGAAATTGATACTGACTCTATGACCGTACCCATACCAATTAAGTTACTTGTGAGTGGCCAGAGTAATATCAATGATAAGACGCCGCTGACAAAAAAACCTTTGTAAAGAGCTCCCATAATAGAATTACTTTTTCCAAGCTTTACAAAGAACGTACCAACTATAGATGTTAATATACACATGGCACCAATTGCTAGTGGGTAAATCATGATTTCTTCGAAGATTGCTGAATTTGCAAAATATATTGATGCTAAAACCATAGTTGCAACAATTGTAACTGCATATGTTTCAAATAGATCAGCAGCCATACCAGCACAATCACCGACATTATCACCAACATTATCTGCTATAGTTGCTGGATTACGAGGGTCATCCTCTGGTATTCCAGCTTCAACCTTACCAACAAGATCACCACCAACATCCGCACCCTTAGTAAATATACCGCCACCGAGTCTCGCAAATATTGAAATTAATGAAGCACCAAATCCCAACGCAACCAAGGAGTCTATGACTATTCTACTATTGTATGCATGACCCAAGCTATTTGTGAGTATGAAAAAGTAAACGCAAACGGCTAGCAATGCAAGTGATGCAACAAGCATACCTGTAACTGAACCGGCTTTAAACGCGATAGATAGCCCCTTACCTAGACTTTCAGAGGAGGCTTGGGCTGTCCTAACATTTGCTCGCACGGATATAAGCATTCCAACAAATCCGGCAATTCCTGATAATATCGCACCAATTGCAAATCCAATTGCAACTGTTATGCTTAAAAAATAAGCGACTGCAATAAAAATTATTACTCCTACCATGGCTATTGTTGCGTATTGCCTCTTAAGATAAGCACCTGCTCCTTCTTGGATAGCGCTCGCTATTTCTTGCATTCTATCATTTCCAGGATCAGCATTCATTACTGACTTACTTGCCCAAATACCGTAAAGTACCCCTAGCAGTCCACACAAGATAATTACTGAGATTAATGTAGTCATGGTTTCCTCTATAAATTATTTATAAATAGTTTCTTATTGAAATAAAAATTTATCTCCTTATTAGATTAGTTTTTCTATTATGGCAAGAAATTATAGAAGATTGACTATTAAAATCACTTGAAGTGTTCAAAAGTGTTCAAATTGTTGGATATACGCATATTATTCTCGTCAAATAATATAGGTTTGGAGCTTTTATCTCCAACAAATCCAATTTGAGTGATATTTACTTCAATTTTTTTTGCATGATTCATTATATCGAGGTGGTCTCTCTTACTTGCTGTAAATATAGTTTGATAATCATCTCCACCGAAATAAGTTAAATCATAATTATCGGTATATTTTAAAAATTTTTTAACAGCATTGGAATGGGGTATATTTTTTTTATTGATATGAAAATGCAAACCCGATGTTTGTGACAAGGTTTTTAAGTCATGAAATAATCCATCCGTAGTATCCATAGAGCTTGAAGCATATGTTCTGAGTAATTCTACTATTTTAAATTTAGGATCTGGGAGATAGTACCCGTCCAATAAGTAGCTTTTATCACTCTCTGATAAATTCTCTTCTATTGAATTATTTTGAATCAAATTTAAACCAACGGCACTATCACCTATGTAGCCACTAACATATATTGAGTCATCAATATTCGCTGTAGATCTTTTAATGATTGGTTGATTTGATAGGCTTATCATATTAATTGTAATGAATATTCCATTTTGAGATGATACTGTATCTCCGCCAAGTAATTTAATATTATATTTCTTTTGATCTTGACTGAGACCATCACAGAAACTTTTTATCCAATTTTCATTTACGGTTTTATCTATCGATAAGGATAAAAAATAACCATATGGAATAACTCCTTTTGAGATAATATCTGATACATTTACCCTCAAAGCTTTTTTTGCAATTAGCCGTGGATCGTCTGCTGCAAAGAAATGCGTTCCTGAGACTAAACTATCTTGGTTAGTTATAATTTTAGATTTATCTCTTAAGTTTATTTGTGATACATCATCTAATAAATTCAAGGAATCGACTTTATTTGTAAGTGGTCTAAAATATTTCTTGATTATTTTTTTTTCATCCATCGGGCGTCATCGTTAATTTAGATTTTGCTACTTTATCTAAAATAGCATTAAGAAATTCGGGTTCTTTTTCTGAATAAAATGACTGAGCTATATTTATGTATTCATTAATCACTACTTTGAAAGGTGTGTCAGGAGTAAACAATAATTCATATACAGCTGCCCTCAGAATAGCTCTTAAAGTAATATCAATCCTGCTATAGGACCATTTCTCATCTAAAAATTCTTTTATTTTATTATCTATAGATATTTGATTTTCGAAAACACCATAAAGAATTTTTTTATACATATCTGTGTTTAAATCATTAATTAATATATCATCTTTATTATCAAAGATAATTCTATTTTTATGATCTTTAATAATCACGTCAATATCTGTCCCTGCCATATCCATTTGATATAGAGATTGGACTGAAACCAATCTTGTCACTGTCTGAATTTTATTATTCTTCATCTTTACCTTGAAAAATCATCTATGATCGTCAAATCAATCAGACCAAGTAGTGCCTTGAGTGCATGCTGACCTTTGTCTTTGGATCTTTTAATGGCTTGGTCATAATTATCTACAGTAAGAATTGCATTTGTTATTGGGATATTATATTTAAATGATAGATCCATTATTCCTCGTGCAGAATTGTCTGCCACAATATCATAATGACTTGTTTCGCCTCTAATAACACAGCCAACGGCAATAATACCTGAGATACGATTTTCAAATGAATGATGCAATTCATTTGATAAAATCAAGTTTATTGCCTGGGGTATCTCTAGGGCACCTGAGACAACACGATGAGATAGAAAAATATTTGATTTTTTGATTTCAGTATCTTTTTGACCAAGATCTTCTATTGCTGAATTTATTCCATTTATCAAGTTTGCTGAAATCTCATCATAATAATTGGCATCTATGATCAGTATTGTCTTTGGTAATACTTCCATCTTCAAAATCTTTCTAGTTTATTAGCGTTCAGTACATATCTTGATAGTATATCAACTTCAATATTAACTTTATCACCCTTGAGATTACTTTTCCAAGTAGTATGATCTAATGTGTATGGTATTAAATTTACATCAAATTTATTACCCTCTACGTTGTTTACCGTTAGAGATGTTCCATCCAAAGCCACAGAGCCTTTCGGTGCAATGTATTTAACAAGATTTGGTTCAATTTTAAAAGTAAATCTTGATGACTCTCCATCTTGTTCAACGTCTGTGATTTCAGCAACTCCATCAACATGGCCTTGTACGATGTGCCCATCCATCTCGTCACCAAGAGCAAGACTTTTTTCAAGATTTATTTGGTCACCTTCCATATATTCAGCTAAGGTTGTTCTGGACAGTGTTTCATTAGAAATGTACACACTAAAAAGATGTCCACTTTCATAATTTTCAAAACTGACAACAGTCAAACAAATGCCAGCACAAGAAATCGACATACCCTCTTTAAAAGAACTAATCTTTTTTGAAAAGATCACCATCTCAATTTCGTTATCTTTTCTCTTAATATCTTTTATTAAACCTTTTTCTATTATTATACCAGTAAACATATAATTAACTCCTAAGATCTCTTTTATAGTACATTAAATCACAATCAAAAACTTCTCTTTTATAGGATAAATCATAATTTGTTTTTTGATCTTCCAGTAAGTTATGAATTTCGGGTATAAATACTCCTGAATCTGCTATTTTTTTTGTGGATTTAAATATATATATATCATCCGGTATATTTCTTTCCATTAAATGTTTTAGCAAAATAGCTCCGGGCTCTATCAATAAATTATTTATTCCAATATCACCTATTTTAATTAGGGTATCATTAAGACATAAGAAACCTGTTTCTGGGTCATCCTCTACTTTTAGGATATTGATATTATTTTCTCTTAGCTTATTAAGTTTTGTTTCATCCACTTTTTTCCCAGTAATTAAATATAATGGTCTATCATTTCGTCCCTTAAAAAGATTTGAATTTATATTGATTTCGCATCTACGCGATAAAATAAATTTTACTGGTGAGTAATCAAAATAACCTCGAAGTCTTACATTCAGTCGTGGATCATCATTTTCTACAGTCCCACTTCCAATCATTATACCATCGTATTTAGCTCTCAAAGCATGAATATATTCATCTGCTTTTTTACTTGTAATTTTCAATCTTTTATTTTCTGAGGATGAGATAAAATTATCATTAGTTATCGCTAATTTGATGGATACCTCAGGTTTTTTTCTGGTTATCCTAGATACAAAGCCTGAGTTTTGAGAGATTGCCTCTTTTTCACAGCAACCGATGGATACTTTAATACCTTTATTCTTTAGTTCTCTTATTCCATTTCCAGACACTAATGGATTTGGATCTACCATAGCCACAACAACACGACTTATACCTTTTTTAATTATTTCCTTTGTACATGGAGATGTTTTTCCATAGTGACAACATGGCTCTAATGTTACATATAGTGTTGAACCTGATGCCATATCTTTTGCTTCAGATAGTGCAGCTATTTCAGCGTGTGGGGTTCCATTTTTTCCAGTAAAGCCTGTTCCAACAATGATATCATGACTTTTTTGATTTTGATCCTTTGGACTCACTATAACACATCCAACGGACGGATTTGGCCATGTCCTACCATCTCCTTGAGTTGAAAGTTGTAATGCAAAAAGCATATAATTGTTATCTTCAGAGTTAAATCTCATAATATTTCTGAGTTTTAATTACTAAGTATTATTATCTGAAATTTCTTCAAGAAGTTCTTCGAAATCTTTTGCTTCTCTAAAATTTTTATAGACTGACGCAAATCTAACATATGAAACTTCGTCTATTTGCCTTAAACCTTCCATAATAAGTTTTCCAATAATTTCAGTTCCGATATCTATCTCACCTCTATTTTCAAGCTGTCTTACTATACCAGACACCATTTGTTCTAATGTATCTATTTCAACGGGTCTTTTTCTTGTTGCGACTTGGACTGACCGCATTAACTTATCTCTATCAAAAATAACTTTTTCGCCTGTTCTTTTCAGGACATATAATTCTCTGAGTTGAACTCTTTCAAATGTGGTAAATCTACCTCCACAACCAGGGCAGACTCTTCTTCTTCGAATTGTTGAATTATCCTCTGAAGGTCTAGAATCTCTTACTTGAGTTTCTTTATTTGAACAGTAGGGACATCTCATATTATTTTATATTATTATAATAACGGATAAATTGGATACTCATTGCACAATTCTAGTACTTTCTTCGATATATCTTGCTCTGTTGATGTATTATCCTCTTTATTTACTGATAAGTCATCTAAAACATCTCCAATAAGGTTCCCAACCTTGATAAATTCTTTTTCTCCAAATCCTCTTGATGTTGCTGCTGGTGTACCCAAGCGAATACCCGATGTTATAAAAGGAGACTCAGGATCAAATGGAATACCATTTTTATTACAAGTTATTCCAGCATTTTCGAGAGACTTTTCCGCAAGTTTTCCTGTTAATCCTTTAGGTCTCAGATCAATGAGAGATAAATGCGTTTCTGTTCCACCTGAAACAATATCAAAACCCCTTTTTTGAATAGTTTCAGCTAGTATAACCGAGTTTTTGACAACCTGTGCTGCATAATCCCTAAAATCATCCGTTAGTGCCTCTTTAAATGCTATTGCCTTTGCAGCAATAACATGACACATAGGCCCTCCTTGGAGACCAGGAAATATTGCTGAATTTATTTTTTTATTCAACTCTTCACTGTTAGTGAGAATTAATCCACCACGCGGACCTCTTAATACTTTATGGGTGGTACTGGTAATAATATCAGCATATGGAAATGGACTAGGATACGCCCTACCGGCAACTAGTCCAGAGAAGTGAGCCATATCAACTAGAAGGTATGCACCAACATCGTCACAGATATCTCTAAATTTTGCGAAGTCAATTATCCTTGGATACGCTGATCCTCCTGCAATGATCAACTTAGGCTTTGATATGGAAGCTTGTTTATGAATTTCTTCGTAATCTAAGAGTGCATCTTCCTCTTTTACACCATAGCCAACTGCTTGAAACCATTTCCCTGATAAATTTGGTGGTGCTCCGTGAGTTAAATGTCCCCCAGCAGCAAGAGACATCCCCATGAATGTATCCCCAGGAGATAATAAAGCCAACATCACCGCCTGATTCGCTTGTGATCCAGAATGAGGCTGTACATTAGCAAAATTACAATTGAATAATTGTTTAGCTCTATCAATAGCTAATTGTTCTGTCTCATCAACAAACATACACCCACCGTAATACCTTTTTTTAGGATAACCTTCCGCATATTTATTTGTAAGAATTGATCCCTGCGCCTCGAGAACTGCCTGTGAAACAATATTTTCAGAAGCAATTAATTCTATTCCATACTTTTGTCTATCTACTTCTCTTTTGATAGATTGGTATACATCTGGATCCGACTCGGCAATTGTACTGGTAAAGAAATTATTTTTCATTTTTACTCCATTTTATGAATTATTAAGCAGCTCGTGATATTTTCATATCTTTCCATATAATATCTAGTGAATTCACCAAATGATCAATATCGTGCTTCTTGTGAAAAGGACTTGCGGTAATTCGAAGCCTCTCAGTTCCCTTGCGAACAGTTGGATAGTTTATTGGTTGAACGTATATATTAAATTCACTCAGTAATTGATCTGTTACCTTTTTTGTTGTGACAGGGTCGCCAACTAATATTGGTATAATATGACTATTATTCTTAATCAGAGGAAGTTGCAATGAATTGAGTCTATTTTTAATAATATTAACATTATCATGCATCATCTTTCTTTCAACATCTGAATGTTGAAGATATTCAATACTTTTATAAGCGCCAGCTGCAATTGATGGCGGCAATGATGTTGTAAAAATAAATCCCGGGGCGTAAGACCGTATTGCATCAACCAAATTTCGGTCACCGGCTATATATCCTCCAATTAACCCATATGCTTTTGCGAGCGTGCCTTCAATTACATCAATTCTCTCTAGTTGGTTTAACTTTTCTGCAATACCTGCACCATTTTCTCCATATAGACCAACTGCATGCACTTCATCAATGTAAGTTAGTGCATTATATTTTTCTGCTAAATCACATATCTCTTTTATCCATCATATATCACCATCCATAGAATAAACAGACTCAAATACTATAATTTTATTCTTTTCATTTCCAAGTTTGATTAGCTTATCCTCAAGATCCTTAAGATCATTATGTTTAAAAATCATTTTAGCTGAACCGCCATGTCTAATTCCTTCAATCATAGAGGCATGATTACCTTCATCCGATAAAACCACGAGATCTGGAATTAATTTTGATAGCGTTGACAAAGTTGCGTCATTTGCAACATATCCTGATGAGAATAATAATGCAGATTCTTTGCAATGCAATTCAGCGATCTTCGACTCAAGTAAAACATGGTGACTTGTAGTTCCCGATATATTTCGGGTTCCGCCTGAACCGCCTCCTGTAGTATCCAAAGTATTTTTAATTGATTCTATTACTACTTTATTTTGTCCCATACCCAAGTAATCATTAGAGCACCAAACAGTGATTTTTTTTTCAACACCAAACCCATCAAAAAATGTTGCATACGGAAAGTCCCCACACGACCTTGTTATGTTTGCAAAAGTTCTATATCTACCTTCGGTAATTACGGTTCCTAAAGCATCTTCTATGTGCCGGAAATATTGATTTTTCATTTAAATGTAGCCTTATAAATTTGAGTTTCTTTATAAATAATAGATAGTGTTTTGAGAGTTAAGTTACAAATTATTTATCCACATACTTTTATGACCAACTCATAACTATGATTTTGTGAGTATTAATCCTTATATTCTCATAATTTTTTTATGCCATCTTTGCCATAAATATCTTTCCTAAAATGTGTTACTCCATTACTGAACCATGCCGATACATAAATAATCTTTATAGGCACTTGTTTTTGCAGCTTAAATGTAATTGTCTCATTTTCATCGAGAATTTGATTTAATTTTGATCTATTCCAATTAGTATTCTCTGATAGCAACACCTCTATTAGATCATCTATATTTTGAACTCTGACACAACCTGAACTATATAAACGTAAATCTTCATTAAATAGAAGTTTTTGAGGTGTATCATGCAAATACACTGCATGCTTATTTGCAAAATTTATTTTTGCAATTCCCAGTGAGTTGGTATTACCAGGATTTTGCCGGAATTTGAAAAGTAATGGCTCTTCTGATTCCCAGTTTATATATTTGGGATTAATAGGGTCTTTATAATAATAATCCTGATAGACAAATATATTATTTTTTATAAGGTAGTTTGAATCAGTAAGCACAGCCTTTATGATATCTTTTTGCACAATACTCTTGGGCACATGCCAATAGGGGAAAAAATTAACTTCATAAATATTACTATTTATTAACGGGGTTTGCCTATCTTCTTTACCAACAATTACCTTACTTTCAAAAATTACTCTACTATCCTGAATTACAGATAAATTATTACTTGGAATATTTACTAAAACATATTTTTCATTAGTATTTGTTAGATAATTCAATAACCTTATTTTATTTGCTCCCAGCTGTTTCAACTTACTCTCAACACTCTGATTAAGAGCATTAATTGTATTTATATTTAAGTTACCATTAGCCTCTAATCCATGCCTAGATTGAAATTGCTTTACTCCCTCTTCAACAAAGCTATCAAAGACATCCTGTATTCCAATATTTTTCTCCATATCCCCCGTTATTAACAATCTTTGCCTTAATTTTATAATTTGTTGCGATCTATCCCCAATTTTTAAATCAGGGTTGTAGGAATATATAGGCCACCCACCAGTAAATTTTATTTGCTGATATTTCTTGATAGCAGACTGAATTGATAGATAAGAATTATAGCTTAACAATGACTCAATTTCTCCAGAAGTGGCACTTCGAGTAACTGAATTCAATTGTAAATTATTCTCTACTTTATTTGATGTTGGATTCTCAACAATGAATAAACTATTCTCGTTTGTATTTTCAAGTATATTAAAATAATTATGTTCAGTGGATGCATTTGATTTCATTGGCAGCAAAAAAGAAACTGATATGATTAAATACAAAACTATTGTTTGATATGAGAGTTTCATGAGTATAAATCTTACTATAATTTACAAGTCTTATTTTTTATATTATTATTATATTATTAATATTACAGAAAATAATAAATATTACCTTAAATTCATTGTAGATCATGAAAAATAATAACTATGGATACCCTCATACGAGGATGAGAAGAAATAGACAATTTGACTGGACCCGGCGACTTGTTGCAGAAAACAGCTTATCTGTCGATGACCTAATTCTACCTATCTTTGTGATGGAAGGAAAAAATATAATTGAACCCATCGCCTCGATGCCATCTGTAAATAGACACTCCATAGATAAACTTGTTGATATTGTTAAAATAGCTCAAGAAGTTAACATCCCTCTTGTTGCTATTTTCCCTGTTATCGATAATAAAAATAAAACTGAGCATGCCAGGGAATCTTTCAAAAAAGATAATTTAATTTGCCGTGCCATAACTACAATAAAAGAAAAAGTTCCGGATATTGGTGTTATGGCTGATGTGGCCCTTGATCCCTACACATCTCATGGTCATGATGGAATTCTTAATGGTGATATAATAGATAACGATAAAACTATCGATATATTAATCAAACAAGCTCTAAACCAAATTAATGCTGGAGCTGATATTATTGCTCCATCTGACATGATGGATGGAAGAATTTACTTAATAAGGGAGAGCCTAGAAAAAAACGGACATACAGATACGTTAATAATGTCTTATGCAGCAAAATATGCGTCTGCATTCTATGGTCCATTTAGGGATGCAATCAAATCTAAAGGAAGTCTTAGGGGAGATAAAAAAACTTATCAAATGGATACCCCAAATGCAAATGAGGCTATAAGAGAAGCTGATTTAGATATTTCTGAAGGGGCTGATATGATAATGGTAAAGCCCGGCTTACCGTATTTGGATATAATCTCGAAAATTAAAACTCAACTTAAAGTTCCAACTTTTGCCTATCAAGTATCTGGAGAATATGCTTCACTAAAAGCTGCCTCAAATAATGGCTGGCTTGACTTTGATAAAGTTATGATAGAAACTTTATTATGCTTCAAACGCGCTGGAGCAGATGGTATACTAACATACTCAGCAATAGATGTTGCACAAAAACTACTGGATGGATATAAGAATGAATCTTGATTTGATCTCAACTAACTATTTTGATATTGCCCTCTACGGAGGAGTAAATATCCTAGTAAGTATATTGTTATATTTATTTTTTGCGTGGATGAAGAATAGAATTGTGGCTCGAATAAAAGGAAAAGGTAACTTATTCCAAATAGTAAATATAATACTAAGTAGGTTTCACAATATTGGTGTCTTCTTGCTTCTGTTCTTATTTACTTCTCAGATAATTTTTCATAATTATTCAATTGTAACAACAATTCAAATACTACTTTCGCTAATATTTTTCATACAAGCTGCATACATTATAGATGGTGTTGCTACATACTTGATCACAAATAGTAATAAATTCGAAACAAATAAAAAGAAAAGTCAGGTAAAGAATGCAGTATCGTTAATTAAATTTATTGCCAGATCTATTATTTGGTCAATCGCACTCCTACTTTGTGTTGAAAATATAGGAATTGATATAACGGCACTAGTTGCGGGCCTAGGTATTGGTGGTATTGCAATTGCACTTGCAGCGCAAAATATACTCAGTGATCTATTTGCGTCATTAGCAATTGTGCTTGATAAACCATTTGAAATAGATGATTACATTGTTGTTGGTGATATTTCAGGAACAGTTGAACAAATTGGTATTAAAACAACTAGAATAAGAGCTCTATCCGGAGAAGAACTTGTTTGCTCAAATGCTGACTTATTGGGAAGTAGAGTTAGAAACTATAAAAGAATGAAAGAGAGAAGGGCAATATTTGAACTTGGAGTTGTATATCAAACGCCCCATAATCTTTTAACGAAAATACCAGAGATTATTGAAAAAATAATTGAAAACGCAGAATTTGCAAGGTTTGATAGAGCAAACTTTAAGAGTTTTGGTGACTCTTCACTATTATTCGAAATTGTTTTTTATGTATCCGCGCCCGGCAACGATTATAATGAATATATGAAAGTTCAACAGGGAATTAACTATGAGATATTCAAGAAGTTCGAAGAGTTAAAAATTGATTTTGCTTATCCTACGCAGACATTACACATATCAAAAGAATAGTTTTTTACTTAATCTGATCTCTTCTCAAAAAAGAAATTATGTATATTTGAAATTGCAATTCTTTTTCCAACTCTACCCCTATCAGCAATATAGTTTTCAAGATCTTTAAGCTGAAACTTAGATCTTTTATTTTTTACGCTAATCAGTGTTATACCATCATCAGGGCTTAGTGTTTTTGCATCAACTATTTCAGCAGTTTTAACTCTTTGAAAGATAATACCAGAACCTTGAGTCATTCTTTTTAATTCCATATGATTAAAAACCAGAAGATTACCCGAGCTATTAAACATTGCAATATGCGAACCCTTAATTGGAAATATAAGTTTCAAATAATCTTCTGTATTTGTAAATCTCATGACTCTCTTTCCATTTTTTGTTGAGGAAAACATTTTCGTTTGCTCGACAATAAGACCTTTCCCACGAACAGAAATCATTACTAATTCTTGATTACTACTATCATCTAATATTAATTCTATAATTTCCTCATCCGAATCTAGATTGATGAACCGCCTTATTGGCTGATAATCCATCAAACTCAAGTTTACCTTATCTAAATATAAGCTGTAAGCCTTCCCATAATTTGAAAACAAAAGAACCCTATCATTACTATAAAGTCTGTGTAGATATTTGATACTATCACCATCTTTAATTTTTATTTCTTGATTTTCGATCTCATGTCCGGAAAATGTTTTTAACCAACCTTTGTCTGTTAAAACCAGAGTAACTGGGCTTACTATTTGATCAATTTTATACTCATTAGCTGCTCCATCTTCAAAACCAGTTAGCCGAGTACCCATCTTCTTTAAGTATGCATTGTCGTGAAATCGATTTTGTAAATGAATTATCTGATTTATCATTTCATTTTTTTGCTTGATTTTGGAACCAAGTAGTAATTTTATTCCATTCCGCTCTTTCATAAGATTTTTTAGATCCTTCTTTATCACAAGCTCTTCCAATTTTCTCAGAGATCTCAGCTTCATATCCAAAATTGAATCGGCTTGCCTTTCTGATAATTCAAAGGCAGTTATTAAATCATCTTTTGGACTATCACTATTACGTATAATTGCTATAACCCGGTCCATATTCAAATAAACAACCAGATAACCCTCAAGATTGTGAATCCTATTTTCTGCTCTTTCTAAATAATATTGATTACTTTTTATCAACATCTCATGTCTATGATCTAGCCATTGCTCTAAGATGTTCTTTATACTGAGTACTTTTGGCACCTTATTGTCACCATCTTGTAGAACATTCATATTAATGGATAGGCTAATTTCGAGATCAGATAATTGAAATATCTTACTCATTAATTGCTTTGATGTAATGTCCTTATTTTTTGGTTTTATTATTATGCAGACCTTTTCATCCGACTCGTCACGAATATCTGATATTTCCGGTATACTTTTATTTATTACGCAGTCAGCGAGTTTCTCTATTAATTTTGACTTTTGAATGCCAAAAGGAATTTCCGTTATTTTTATAGAGTAACTGCTTTTATCTTTTATTTCTTCCCATCTACATCGTAATTTTATTGTTCCACGTCCCTTTGAATATATTTCGTTAATTTCTTCTCTGCTACTCGTAATAAGTCCACCTGTTGGGAAATCAGGGCCAAAAAAATCACTCATTAATTGAGAATCAGAAATATCCCTATTTTCTATCAGCTTAAGAGCCATATTTAAAATTTCTAAAATATTATGAGGTGGAATATTTGTGGCCATACCGACTGCAATTCCACTGGAACCATTTGCAAGTAAATTTGGAAATGAAGATGGGAAAACTTTAGGTTCAAATTCTGACTCATCATAATTACCAACAAAATCAATAGTCTTATCATTCATTTTTTCCATAATTAGCTCAGAAATATAAGTAAGCCTCGACTCTGTATATCTCATAGCCGCTGGATTATCTCCATCTATATTTCCAAAATTACCTTGCCCTTGAATCAAGGGATATCTATGGGAAAAATCTTGAGCTAGTTTAACAAGAGCATCGTAAACAGCTTGTTCTCCGTGAGGATGGTATTTTCCAATCACATCCCCGACAACCCTTGCACATTTTTTAAATGAGTTTTCAGATCCTAGCTTTAACTCAGACATTGCATAAAGTAATCTTCTGTGCACAGGTTTTAATCCATCTCGAACGTCAGGCAGAGCTCTGTCCGTGATTGTTGATAAAGCATAGGATAGATACTTTTCCTTTAGAACGTCCACAAAATCAGATTTTATTTTAATTTCTTTATTTACTGTCAAAGACTCGTTCTCACTTTAATTGTTATTAAGTAATTTATAAAGACTATCACGAAAAGTAGTTATTTTTAATTCCATTGGAATATACAAGTCTTGTTTGAGAAAGAATTCTGTTAATAAAAGACCTTTAACTAAATCATTTTTTTTTGATTTATGATCACCTAGGAGGAAAGCTGGAATTTCTAATAATTTATCTTTGTATGGATCCCCGATAATTTTTGAGACAGCCCTTCGTGATTTTGGAGACACATACTTTAAATTATTTTTTGTTCTTGTTACTGCACATTCAGAGAAATCAACCCCATAGCCCAGTTCTTTTAAGAAAAATAATTCCCACTTTATAAAATTTTCAATGATTTTTGTATCATCACATAAAAGATCAAGTGTATTTTCTGTAAGGTAAAAAATATTACTGAATATTTCCCTTTCAGGTAATAATTTTAGATGCGGAATCATATTTTGTAATACAATAATTGCAATTTTGTTTATCATTAACATATGGGATCTTGAGGTAGCTAGTTCGTAATTAAAAACACCCAAATGTTCTGATAATCGAGCACGCCAAATAAGATCAAGTGTATTTCCTGGCTGCAGAAGGGCCTTATTATTTTTTGACTGATACCCCCTGACTAACCCCATGTGTCTGCCGTGGTTCTCAGTTATAACTTCTAGTAAACCCGCACTTTCACCGAATTTTTTTATTGAAATTATAATACCTGAGTCTTTAAATTCCATTAAATAGTCTTTCCTAAGTTATATTTGGAACTAATACTGATTTTATGAAATGCTAGAAATATAATTATTTTTTCTAAGCTTTATATATAAAAATAGATGTACCTTCTTATTTAAATAACTCTCAATATCAAGTCTAGACTCAATTGATATTTTTTTTATCTTTTCACCATTTTTTCCAAGTAATATTTTCTTATGATTATTAGCTGTGACATAAATATTTTGATGAATCTGAACTACATTCTTACTTTTTTCATTCCAATTCTCGGTTTCAATAATTATTGAATATGGAATCTCCTTATGAACATATTGGTAAATTTTCTCCCGAGTGAATTCTTCAGCAATTGATCTGTCAGATATATTGGTTGAAATTTCTTTTGAATAAATCCACTCTCCAATTGGAATTTTATTTTTAACGTCGTCAATGAGACCAACCACTCCATCATATTTCAGGGCTGAAATGAGATGGATATTGCTTGCACCATTTTTGACTTTTATTACATCTATTAAATTTAATAACTTCTCTTTATCAACAAGATCTATTTTATTTAGAACTACTATTAATTCTATCTTATTATCACTTATCTCTCTAAGAAGAGATAGCGACTCTTCCTTCATATCTTTTGTCGCATCGTGGACAAATATTATTACATCAGCCAGATCCAGACTTTTCCAAGCTTCTCTTACTAAGGCTTTTTCTTTTTGTTTTCTTGGCTGAAATATACCTGGTGTATCAATAAAAATGACCTGAGAGCAGTCCTTTGATAGTATTGCTTGAATTTGTGTCCTAGTTGTCTGAACTTTATGAGTAACAATCGATATCTTCTTAAGCACCATTGCATTTAAAAGAGTTGACTTGCCTACATTTGGTAAGCCTATAATTGCAACATATCCACATTTAGTACTACTTTTCATAATTTAACACATATTCACTTAAAAGGGCATTCGATGCGGCTTTCCTTTCAGCTTGTTTTTTTGTTAAGCCTAATCCTTCAATTTCGAATTCAGCGTTAATAACAACCTTTATGATAAATTCTGGACTATGGTCTGGTCCAGACTTCTCAACTTGATTGTATAATGGTAGATTAAAACCTTTGCTCTGACACCATTCTTGGAGTTTGGTTTTAGGGTCGATTGGTGGAGTTGTTTCTTCTAACACATATTTGTCCCAATGCTGAGATACAAATTCAAAAACAAATGTGTAGCCTTTATCAAGATATATAGCAGCAATAATTGCCTCAAGGGTATCTGCTAATATAGTATTTTTGTTTCTACCTCCTGCCTTTTCTTCATTGTAACTAAGAATTATATGCTCCCCTATATTTATTTCTTTTGCAATTTTAGCCAGAGTTTCTTCATTCACCAAAGTGTGCATTCTCCTTGTGAGATCGCCCTCAGACTCATTGACGAATTTACGAAAGAGAATATCAGCAATAGCTAGACCAAGAATTCTATCACCTAAAAATTCTAACCTTTGGAATTTTAAATTTTTTTTCTTTGAGTTATTTGTATGAGTGAGGGCGTCTTTTAATAGTCCAAGATCATCGAATCTATATGATATATCCTCAAAAAGTTTTTTATTATCTATCATAGTTATCTTATTTTCTTAAAAACTCTATCAAGTCTATATTTCTTATGCCATTGCCATATTTTCCAAAGAGGGATTGATCTATCAGATGAAAAGAATAAAAACTCAGCTCTACCAATTAAATTCTCGTATGGCACATACCCAACTTGTTCTATAAAACGTGAGTCTAGCGAGTTATCACGATTGTCACCCATCATAAAATAGTGATTTTTTGGAACTATATAAGTACCTGTATTATCCCCAATACTTTCACTATCTAAATTAAGCGTCACATATGATTTGTCCTCAATACTCTCTATCAAAACTTTATCTGGATTATAATATTTATAATACTTATAATCTGTTTCAAACAATGATTGATCTAGTGGTCGATTGTTTACATAAACGACTCCTTTTAGGACTTTTACAGTATCACCTGGCAATCCAATTATTCTTTTTATATAATCAATGCTTGTATCTTTAGGCAGCCTAAAGACAGCAACATCTCCCCTTGTTGGTTCCCTACCAAACAAACGGCCGCTGATAATATTGGGAGAAAATGGGATGGAATATTTTGAATAACCATATGAGTATTTTGAAACGAACAAATAGTCCCCAACCAATAAATTTGGTAACATAGAGCCAGATGGTATTGTAAATGGTTGCAGTAGGAACGTTCTGATAAAAAAAGCAATTAAAATTGCGGATATAATCGTTCTTAAGTTATCTTTAATTATATTTTTTTTCTTCTCATCCATAACTTAACATTTCGGTTGTTATTATCACTGTTGCCTGAGCGTATGGATATTCATCTGTAATACTTAAATCAACTTTGCCAATAGCACCCTGCGGAATTAAGAAATCTAATCTTTTTTTTGCACCATTATGCAAAAATATTTCAGGCTTACCATATCGGTTATTTAATATTTCAATATCCTTCCAATATACTCCCTTTCGAAAACCTGTTCCAAGAGCCTTGGAACAAGCTTCTTTCGCAGCATATCTTTTTGCGTACGAGTTAGTGCTGAGTATTCTACTCTCACACCTTGCAACCTCTTGATCAGTAAACACTCTAACTTTAAATCTTGATTTAAATCTATCTATCGTTTTTTCAATTCTTTTTATATCTATAATATCTGTACCAATACCAATAATCATAATACTCTCTATTTTCTCGCATTATTAATAATAGCTCGCATTCTTTTAATAACACAATCTAGACCATCAAAAACTGATTCACCTATAATAAAGTGACCAATATTCAACTCCATAAGTACCGATATTTTTGATATGATTTCAGTTGTCTCATAGTTTAAGCCATGGCCGGCATGGACCTCTAAACCAATATCATATGCATAATTTGCGATATCATTGATTTTTGCTATTTCTTGCTGATAATTGTTTTTATTTTTATTATAAATTTCAGCAAATGTTCCGGTATGGATTTCAACAATATCCGCTCCAAGTTCCTTTGCCTTTTCAATATATTTTTTATTTGGATCAATAAAAAGTGAAACCCGAATCTCATTTTCTTTTAATTTTTCAATACAATTTTTAATTCTATCATAATGAGAATCTATATCTAACCCCCCTTCAGTCGTTACTTCCTGCCTTTTTTCGGGAACTAAACAACATGCATGTGGTTTGTGCTTAATTGCTATATTTAGCATCTCAATTGTAGGCGCCATCTCTAAATTTAATGGAAGACCAATATCTTCTATTAATCTGGCTATATCTTTATCACTTATATGCCGCCTATCTTCTCTTAAATGGGCAGTAATACCATCTGCCCCCGCTTGATAAGCTACTTGTGCTGCCTTAAGTGGATCAGGATGAATGCCACCTCGAGCGTTTCGAATTGTCGCAACATGGTCAATGTTTACACCTAATCTGAGATATTTATTGTTCATTTTTATTTTAGATCTCTACTTCCGGGTTTTGTAACAGGGATCGCTTGTAGCCACTTAGGAATATCTTGTTTTTTGTATGTTTCAATTTTAAGTTGAGTTAGCGACACAAGCTCAACCCCTAAATCTGTATTACCCATTGATCTATCTACTAGACAAGTAGCACCAATGACATTTTTACTATAATCCTTAATTGCTGATATACACTCTCGAGAGGATAAACCTGTAGTGATAATATCTTCCACCATAAGGCATCTGGCATTGCGACTTATGTTAAAGCCTCTTCGTAAACAAAATTTACCTTCTACTCTCTCAAAGAAAACAGCAGGTACACCTAACTGCCTTGCAATTTCGTAGCCAACAATAACACCCCCCATTGCAGGTGAAGCAACAACTTCAATATTATTAATTTTTTCTTTGATTTTTTTTACTAGGGCCTGGCATAGCATGTACGCAATTTCTGGATGCATCATAACTCTTGCACATTGAATATATTTAGCAGAGTGCAAGCCTGAACTTAATATAAAATGTCCTTCCAATAAAGCCTCAGCTTCTATAAATTTATTTAAGATTTCGTCATGTTGCATCGTTTACCTCTGTTTTAATCCATAACTCTTACAACTCTGTGTACAACTGGAAGCTTTCTAACTGAGCTAATCATGAGATTCAAATGCGACAAATTATAAACACCAAGATCTATATCCAACTTGTAAAAATCACTTGATCGTGAAACTAATTTTAGGTTCTCAATATTTGCGTTTGATAGACCAATTGCTCTTGATATTTTTGCCAAAGCACCAACTTGATTCTTACAGTCAATCATTATTCTTGCTGTAAATCTTTCTGTTAAACTATTATCTATATCCCAAGTTAAATCTATATATGAATTGACATCTTTACCGTGTTTATTCAGGTTCTTAGACTGTTTAGAATATATTATGATACCAGAGTCGCTATCTAATATCCCAAAGATCTTATCTCCAGGGACTACCCTGCTATCTTCAGCAAATCTAAAAGGAATATTCCTATCAAAACCTCGAACAGGAATGCTTAATCCATTGACCTGAATATCATTCTCTAAATTCATTTCTTCAGAATTATCTAAAATCTTTAATTTAGAAAATGCTTTTAGTATCATTTCGTGATTGATTTCGCCCCTACCAACCTTGCTATAAAAATCATCAATTGAGTTTAATCCAAACCTTGAACAAAAATCCTTCATGTTATCTATCTTTTTTACTTTTGCATAAACTTTAATATGCTTATCTAGTATTTCTTTACCTAATTCTGAATACTGATTCTTGATTTTTTCCTTATTAATTCTTCTTATTGCTAATTTAGCTTTTCCAGTCATGGCAATTTTTTCCCAAGCCATTGGAGGGAGCGATTTTTCATCGGTAATTATTTGTATTTCATCCCCATTTAATAGTTCTGTATAGAGGGGTGAATTAATACCGTTAATTCTGCAACCAATACACTTCATTCCAATATCCGTATGAACCTCAAATGCAAAATCAATTGGCGTAGCACGAGGCGGCAAAGCAATGATTCTACCTTTTGGTGTAAAGCAAAAAACTTGATCTTGAAATAACTCTAATTTTGTATTTTCAAGGAAATCTTCTGAACTTTCCCCCTGCTCTAACATTTCTAACAAATCTTCTAACCAAGGGTAAGTATGCTTTTCTTTATCTAAACTCTTATCTTTATAATTTCTATGTGCTGCAACACCCCTTTCCGCAACATCGTGCATGTCACTTGTTCGAATTTGTAATTCTATTCTATTATTCTCTGGACCTAAAATGGTTGTATGTATAGATTGATAATCATTTATTTTTGGAGTTGATATATAATCTTTAAACCTACCCGGTATTGCATTCCATTTTTGGTGCACAATACCAATAATCCTATAACAATCATCTATGGAATTTAAAATTATCCGAAACCCATAAATATCAGATAGTTGCTCGAGTGAGATTGATTTCCTCTCCATCTTATGCCAAATTGAATATGGCTTCTTTTCTCTGCCCTCAATTGAAAATTTTATTTTATGCTTTAAAATTTCTTTTGATAATTCTTTTTGTATTCCTGAGATCAACTCACTCGAGTCGGATGCAAGAGAATGAAGCTTTTCTAATATTACCTTTCGCGCTTTTGAATTTATGACTTCAAAAGATAATTCTTCAAGTTCTTCCTTTAAAGACTGTATACCTAGTCTACCGGAGAGTGGTGCATAAATTTCAATAGTTTCTTTTGCAATAACTAATCTTTTGTCTTGGGGTAAGTAATTAATAGTACGCATATTATGCAATCTATCTGCCAGCTTTACAATCAATACGCGAACATCATTTGACATTGCCAAAATAAGTTTTCGAAAATTTTCAGCCTGCTCTGCTTCTTTAGTAAATAAATTTAATTTCCCAATTTTAGTTAGACCATCGACTAAATCTGCTATTTCAGCTCCAAATTGTTTTTTAACCTCGCCAAGCGTTAAATCAGTATCTTCAATTGTATCATGCAAAAGAGCAGTAATAATTGTTGAATCATCAAGCTTATATTCTGTCAGAATTTTTGCTACTTCTAATGGATGTGAGATATAAGGATCACCTGATATTCTTTTTTGATTCTGATGAGCATTTTCAGCTAAACTAAAAGCTTTATTTATTAAAACTTTGTTTGTCGAGGGATTATATTCGCAAATACTATCAATTAGCTGATTTTCAGTTAGCATTTAAATACCATAAAATATAGATTATATAGTATTATATTTATAGTAGGTGAAAAGTTAAATAAAAAAATTAAATCCTCGGAGGTTTATAACCGCTATCTGCTGCAATAGCTTTTTCCATACCCCTTAGCAATTCTTCCTCGGACATTCTTTCACTATCTTCTTCAATCTGATCAACATTATCACCAAAGATATTTGTATCTAGAGGTTCTACTGATGGAGCGGCATCATCTTCTGGTTCGTCAACTTCCACATGTTTCTGAAGTGAATGTATAAGCTCTTCTCGAAGATCCTCCGGTGTAACTTGACTATCAGCAATTTCCCTTAATGCAACAACTGGGTCCTTATCATTATCCTTAGGTATAGTGATTTCAGCGCCTCCAGCTATCATTCTAGCACGATGGCTTGCTACTAAAACTAAATCAAATCGGTTCGCTACTTTTTCAATACAATCTTCGACTGTGACTCTTGCCATTAATAAATCTCCTTACTGTTGTAATAATTATATATATTTTGCCAAATAAGCAATGTAAAAATCATAAAAATAGCAAATTATAGATTATTTTTCATTAATCTCTGCTTACTTCTATCCCAATCTCTTTGCTTTTCTGTTTCACGCTTATCGAAAATTTTCTTTCCCCGAGCTATTGCTATCTGTAATTTTGCGATACCAGTACTATTAAAATATATTTTGAGGGGTATTATGGTAAGACCTTTTTGATCAACTAAACCTTGTATTTTTTTTATTTCTCTTTTGTGAAGTAATAATTTTTTTATACGCCGTGGATTATGTTTTAATTGGCTACTATTTTTATACTCATCAATATGTAAATTATGAATTAAAATTTCATCCTTTTCGGATGCCGCATAAGTATCAGTAATATTAACTTTGCTTGATCTTAGAGATTTCACCTCCGAACCTGTTAATATAATCCCAGCTTCTAAAGTGTCTAATATTTCGAAGTTATATCTCGCTTTTCTATTTTGTGCTAAAATTTTGCTATTTTTTTCAGGCATTAAATAAATGCCTTAGATAAGCTCTGCGAAAACCATCGCTTCTTTTACTGCTTTTTTTGTTCCATCCATTATCTTGACTAAAGGCAGTCTGACAGACTCGCTACAAAATCCTAATATACTCATACCATATTTAACAGGAGCAGGACTTGTTTCTATAAACAAGGCCTGGTGAAGTGGCGTTAATTTATCTTGTATTTTGAGTGCTTCAATATAATTTTTTTGCCCACAAGCCAATTGAAAATCTGAGCAAAGCTTTGGAGCAATGTTAGATGTAACGGATATACAGCCATGACCACCATGAGCCATTAAAGCAAGTGCAGTCATGTCTTCACCTGATAATTGGATAAAATCTTGACCTAAACTATGGCGTTGCAAGCTTACCCTCGAGATGTCAGCTGTTGCATCCTTAATTCCAATTATTTTGTCTAATTTTGCTAGTCTAGATAAAGTTTCAACTGACATATCGACTACACATCTTCCGGGTATGTTATATATAATGATTGGGATTTGTGAAATATCATTTAATTTTTTGAAATGTGCATATAAACCTTCTTGGGTAGGTTTGTTATAGTATGGAGTGACAACAAGTGCTGCATTAGCACCTACAGAAGAGGCATGTTGTATAAAATCGATTGCTTCGTCGGTATTATTTGAGCCCGCACCCGCAATAATAGGAACACGATTTGAAACAGCGTCTATACAAATTTCTACAACCTTTTTATGTTCTGCATGAGATAATGTAGGTGATTCTCCCGTAGTTCCAACAGGAACAAAACCATTTGTTCCCTGTTCAATTTGCCAGTTAATATGTTTTATTAGACTGGTTTCATCTATAGAGTTATCATCCTTAAAAGGAGTTACTAATGCTGTAATAGAACCACTAAACATAATTTATTTCCAATGTCATTATTTAATATTAATATATCAATAATTAACAATAAATACAATTTTATAAAAATAAATCAATGCACTTAAAAAATCTAAACAAATTTTATTTTACCTGCTCTTATTCGGTTTTTCAAATGGCGAGCATTCTTTTTTTTCTATTTATTGGATTTATTCTATTTAATTCATCTAATTCATTTGCCAAGACAGAATTATTTCCTCTATTGAAACCCTCTCATTACGCTTTAACCGGTGAAAATCTTAGCATACCAAAAGATAAAGCAGAAAATTTGAAGATTATGAGTATTACCAAGGATGATTATGCTGAATTTTATGAAATCTTTAAAAATTTAAATAATAACAAATATTCTGATAAAGAAATTTCAAACTTAGTAGAAAAATATAACTACTCAAATGTATTAACACATAAAATTATTAGCTGGTATTTACTCCGATCTAATGAAACGAAGCCAGAATTATCTGAAATGCATCATTTTCTTGTGAATAATCAAGATTGGCCTGACACAGAAAAAATAAGGAAGAAAATTGAGAATTATATAATAATGGGTCCTATTGAGGATGCATTTGTAGTTGATTATTTTAAGACCTTTCCACCATTGAGTGGAGATGGTTATTTAGCCTACTCAATAAGTAAATTTAAATCTCAAGAATATAAAGAAGCAAAAGAGTTCTATGACTACGCATGGCATATGATGAAAATTACAGCTGAAGCAAAACAAAGTTTTATTAATTATTGCAATATTTGCATATCAAGAGATGATAATATTAAAAGATTTGACAGAATGTTATATCTAGGAGACTTAGATGAAATGGATGAAGTATCGAAATTCATTGGCACTGAGTATGAAAGTCTTGCAACTATTGCTAGAAATTTAAAAAATAAAAAAAATGTAATAGCTAATGATTTTTATAAAATTGAGAGCTATTTTAAAAATAACTCATCATTTCACTACTTAAAAATCAATTGGCTTAATAAAAAAAATAATACGAAAAAAACATATGAATATTTTAATAAATACAAAAATACTTTAACTATAAAAAACCCAACATTATGGGGTGTACAAGCTGAGATTCTTGGGCGTTCTTTNATAAAAGAAAAAAAATATCGAGAAGCCTATGAAGTTATGAGTTTAAGGAATACAGAAGAAAATCAAATTTTTTCAAACCTTGAATTTTTAAAAGGATGGATATCGTTACGTATATTTAATGACACGTTTAGATCAACAAGTCATTTCAAAAAAATATATGAATTATCTCCATCAGACGATAATATGTCCATGGCACTCTATTGGATTGCTGAGAATTATTCTATCATAGGAGATCCCGATGAAGAAGTCCGCTACCTCAGCGAATCCGCTATATTTAGTGATACATTTTATGGACTTATTTCGCTAGATAAATTGAATAGAAATAATAGATCTCTTCTCATCATAGATGACCATGATCAACCAAACCCGCAAGAAAATGTAGATTTAGAGAAAATAATTGCAGTTGAATTACTTGTTGCTATTGACAAAAAATACCTTGCCGCCAAATTCATTAATAAAGTGTTTGAAGATGATAAAAATTATAATTATGCTAATTACTTAGCAAATCTTGCTAATTTGAAACATTTACCCCAAACTTCAATAAAAATAGCAAAAAAAACAGGGGTCGATAGAATAAAAATAAATCATTTATATCCAGTAGTTGATTTTCCCATAAACGATACAGAAGAAGAAACAAAATACTTACCTAAAGAATTGATCTATTCCATAATCAGACAGGAGAGTGAGTTCTCATCTGAAGCTGTAAGTTACTCAGGCGCCATAGGTATGATGCAAATTATGCCAGATACAGCTAAAATGTTGTCAAGACAAGAAAAATTAAAATATGATCTGAACAAAGTACTCGAGGACTCATCCTATAATGTTCAGCTTGGAAGTAGATATATATTTGATTTAGTTAAAGAGTTTGAAGGATCCTACATACGAGCTATTAGTTCCTATAACGCGGGACCAAATCGGATTAAACAGTGGAACAAAAATAATACCACAGATAATGTTCTTGACTGGATTGAATTAATCCCCTTTAAAGAGACCAGATATTATGTAAAAAATGTCCTTAGAAATGTTCAATTCTACCGAATTTTGTTGAATAGAGAAGATGATGTATTTAATATCCTAGATGATCTTGAGAGGGGAACTGCCTCAGAAGATTCATAATTGATAAATGGAGAGGTGGCCGAGTGGCTGAAGGCGCTCCCCTGCTAAGGGAGTATACGAGAGATCGTATCGTGGGTTCGAATCCCACTCTCTCCGCCATTAAGTGTTGAAAATTATGAAGTCAGTTATCGGCCATAAATAAATTAGAAAGAATTCTTGATGTCAACTGACAGTTTACTCAAAAATAGAAATTTTGTATTTTTTCTATCAATTCGATGGTTTTATTCTGTGGCAATTCAGTCCATTACACTGACTGTNGGTTGGCAAGTNTATATATTAACAGGGAACCCACTTGATCTNGGTCTAATCGGATTAGCCCAAGTATTTCCAATATTCTTATTCATATTACCCTCAGGTGTAATAGCAGATAAATTTGATAGAAAAATAGTTATATGCCTATGCACTATTGTGCATTTACTTGTTGCAGTCTATTTACTATATTATTCTCTTTCAGGTCCAACTAGTATCTGGCCAATTTTAATTGCTTTATTGGTTCATGGAACAGCCAGAGCCATGTACCAGCCGAGCCTTTCAGCTATTTTGCCTAATATTGTTGAGAAAAAAGTCTTTCCAAATGCAACAGCTTATAATTCATCAGTGGGCAAATTAGGTCATTTAATTGGACCGCTCATAAGTGGAGTAATTATCTCTTTTTACGATACTAAAGTTTATATTTTTGCAATTATTTGCTTTGCNATATCTACAATATCAACATTATTTCTAAAGAACCCAAAAAATCCTAATAATCTGAAATCAGTGTCCCTATCAGTTGTCATCAGTGGATTTGTTTATGTATGGAAAACAAGATTAGTTCTTGGAACAATGTCTATTGATTTATTTGCTGTCTTGTTCGGAGGCATAATGGGAATGCTTCCAATTTTTGCAATAGATATCTTAAAGATTGGACCTGAAGGCTTAGGCCTACTTAGAACAATGCCTGCTGTGGGTGGTGTATTAACTGGAATTCTTCTCACGCAACTACCTCCAATAAATAATGCAGGGAAAAACTTACTCATTTCCATGACAATATTTGGAATTGCCACAACTATATTTGCTCTATCTTCGATCTTATGGCTTTCTTTGCTGATGCTTTTCATTTACGGTGCGGCAGACATGGTAAGCGTCTATATAAGGCAAACTATTATACCTATAATTACACCGGATAATATGCGCGGAAGAGTTGGTTCTGTCCATTCAATAGCAACCAATAGCTCCAATGAGATAGGCGATCTTCGTGCAGGAATAACTGCAAGTTTTATTGGAATTATTCCTTCAGTTTTTATTGGTGGAATGATGACAATAGGAGTCAGTTTACTCTGGTCAGTTATATTTCCTGAGCTTAAAAAAGTAAAAAAAATGGAGAATTTATAGCGTGATATCTCAAACTAATCAATTTTGAGAACATCTTCTAACTTGATAATAAATTGATCCTTATAATTTGGATCTAAATAGAACTCATAGCCAATGTTTTTTATTTGTTCAGGGTGATCAGCTGCAGATACTAATACCCATGCACCTTCATTATTTGGATCACTATATACTTCTAGGGTAATGGAATAATTATCCAAAGTTGTAATCACAATATTTGTATCTGGGGATCTGTTGTATGACACTCTCTCCCTCATATCTCTGAATTCAACTTTCAAGAATTTTCTTAATACACTTCGGAGACCAATAGAAGTCCTAGTTTCAATCCCAGATAAGAAATCGATCATTTTGAATTGATTATTATCCATGGGATCTCGTCCAAACTTTAATGGAGTTCTATCCCCCCTAGATACATCAAGCATCATTATATCATCAGGAACAAGATCAAAAAGACGTGTGCTAATCCAATTTTTTACACCATCGGAGGCATTTAAATTAGCAGAAACGAGCCATGTCTCATTGGTATCTGGTTTTCGTAAGTAAACTCCAAATTCACCAATTTTATTCAGGTTTAACTTCCTTTTCCCAACTATCACAGAAGCGAGAACATTATTATCATCATTATATAGCTGCATTAAATAAGATTTTGCATTTACAGAACTCGGATTTTCTAGATGCAGTTTTGCAAACAAATGCTCTCTTTGAGTTTTAGGTTCAATTTTAATCGCATTTGAGGCAGCGATCAAATTTGTTTTTACCTTATTATTATCAGCTGGAAAATTATCTTTATTTTTCAATAGCCATTCATCATCTTTTCTAACTATTTCAAAAGATTCACCTGATTGTGATATTTTTATAAGTGAGACTTCATTAATTTTATCTTTTAATCCCGGAAAATATAATTCTCCGGTTGAGATTTTTTTATCCCATGATGGGTTATTAAGTCCTGTCATTATAACTAAGAATAAAAAGATAGCTGCAATTAAAGCGAGAGCTAGTGATAATTTTCTTGGCATTTAATTTTCTCCCCGACCACGAGCTCTACTCGTAACATATTTTCTTATTGCCCAGTAAATAATTCCAAATGCAAAAAATATAAATGGAATACCAGCCATATTTGTAACCTTGATTAAAGTATTGAGTGTTTCTAATTCTTGAGCAAGTTGTAGTTTTATAGATCTCAATTCTTTCTGAACGCTTTGCGCCTTTTCACGGAAATCATTAAATGCATCGAGATCATTTTGCCCTAACATTACAGATCCCCCTGCTTTCTGTTCAAGGTCTTTCATTCGGTTCTGTATAGCGGACATTTCATTATATAGGGAGCGTTCTTTTTCCCTAAAAACTCTCTCCGATTCCAATTGAAGATTGTTAATGAGAACAAACGGTCTATCCATAACACCGCGTGACCTCAATGAAGCAAGAGATGATGCATCACTCAGGTTTTCAAGAGCATTTACAACAAAAGCCGCATTATTTGCAAATGGTGTTAGAAGTTCTTCNGCAAAATAATCCTTAACATTAACCCAGAATTGGTCTTCCAAAAAGTCAACATCCGACACGATAATGGCATTCACTGTGCCTTGTTCAGTATGGGATTCTTTATTATAACTTTGAATATTATTTTGATCCAGCAAGCTCAAAACTGAGTACGCATCACCTTTTATTCGCACGGATAAATTATAATTAGTTTCGGAGGCCTTGAAGTCTCGTAATAGTTTATTCAAATCAGGATTATCACTAACATTATCTTTAGAGATCAACATCGATTGTTTACTTGTAGAAATAATACTAGTTATATCTGTAGTTGCGCCAGGTAACTCTTCGATAGCCCCTGCCGTAGTTAGATTAAGAAGGTCTATACCACTTACAATCGGGTCTTGCTGATTTATATATTTTTTTGTTACACCTAAGAGGGCTAGATAATTATTGTATACTCTTTCGCCTCTATCTCCTACTTGAGCAGGCCTTGCTAACTCCAAATCTCCTGCTACTAGGTCCGGTATTATCCTGACGCCCCATTTTTCAAGAAGATAGTCCAATTTTCGATCATACTCAATACCTGCAGCAACAGTGACATTTGGGTCTAGAGCAATCAATATATTACCTCCATTCAATGCAAATTGATCTATGGCATAAATTGCTTGATCTGAGAAATTTAATGGTTGTATGACTAATAGAGTATCCAAATCCTCTGGAATTGTCGTCAACTGTTTACTGTCCTCATTATAATCAAGCAATGTAACTACATCAAAAAATTCATTTATTTGCCCCATAACTCTCCATGGCTGGACAGCACCACCTTGATTATCAAGGACACCATCAATTCCTAAACCCGTAATAAATCCAACTTTTGGTTTTGTTTCTTTAGAAAGAGAAAAAATACTTGACGTTATGTCATATTCTAGAAATTCTTCTCTTTCAATATCCATAAAAGGTATAACCTCAACGTCACCTGATGAGTTATAAGCTCTTATTCCAAAATAACCATACTCACCAGACTCATTAAGAGGTATACCTCTTATATTATCAGCAAGAGCTAGCTCCTCAATTTCTGTGAATGGTTCCGGGTTATACATTGTGAAAATTATTTTNCCACCAGATAAATCCTGATATCTTTTCATGAGAGTTTTTATTCTATCAGCAAATAATTTAAAAGGAGGGTAATTTTCACCAAGCCTGTCAGTAAAATAAAATCTTATATTTATCGGCTCATCTATCGACTGCAGTGTATCGATTGTACCAGATGATATGGTGTACATCTTCTCTTCTGTCAAATCTAGTCTTTGCGAATTTATATAGTTGTTAACAATAGTATTAAAACAAACCATTATAATGATAGCGCTTATGACACCTAACCATGTATATATTTGAGAATTTTTACTAATCATTACAATAACCTATGAAGCTTTCTTNACATCAATTATTATTATATTTATGAATAACCAGAATATAATTGATGAGAGATAAAAGAATAAACTTCTCATATCAATTATACCTTTTACAAATTCATAAAAATGGTCTAGAGAGCTCATTGAACTAAAAATTACTATTATATAATCGGGAACAAAACCCTCAATTGCCTTTGTAACTGTTTCAACACCACTCATAACAAACAAGAAACATGCAGCAGTGCTGATTACAAAAGCAATCACTTGATTTTTAGTCATAGCAGATAAAGCAGAACCGATTGCTAGAAATTGTCCAGCCAACAGCCAGCTACCTAAATAGCTGGATAATATGACTCCATTATCAGGGTTGCCTAATATATTCACTGTTACCCATATTGGGAAAGTAAGAACAAGCGCAATAGCAATCATTAGCCACGCAGCTAGATACTTTCCAATTACAGCTTCAAAAGAATTAATTGGCAAAGTCATTAACAGTTCTATGGAACCTGTTTTTCTTTCCTCGGCCCAAAGCCTCATTGAGATAGAGGGGACAAGTAAGACAAGAAGCCATGGATGACTCTCAAAAAATGGAAATAAATCTGCTTGTCCTCGCTCAAGAAATGCTCCTAGATAAAATGTAAAAGCTGCAGTTAGCCCACAAAAAATAGATATGAATATATATGCCAAAGGCGTTGAAAAGTAGCCCTTTGTCTCCCTCTTTAAAATAATATATATATTTCTAATCATATTTAAATTTCACACTGTCAATTTTCTGAAAGCCTCATCTAGACCAATGTGGTTTTGATGAAGATCACTTATTGGTAGTCTATTATCTGCAATAACCTTTGCAATTTCGGTTAAAATAATCCTATTTTCTTTTGGATAAACATGCATATTACAGTTTGATTCTGTTTCATTTATAACATCAATTTTGCTAATATTAGGTAACGTTAGCAGATGTCTTTTTAAATCTTCAACATTTTGAGGGCTAACTTTAATTAGAATTGAATTATGATTTTCAACCTTTGATCTTAACTCTGACGAAGAACCATGAAGCACCACATTACCTTTATTTATTAGCAGCACACCCGAACAAACAGCATCCACTTCCTCCAAGATATGTGTTGAAATAATAATAGCAGTTGTGCGTGATATCTCAGTTATTAATTCACGTACATGATGCTTTTGATTTGGATCCAAACCGTCCGTTGGTTCATCAAGTATTAATATTTTCGGCTCATGCATGATAGCCTGAGACATGCCCACTCTTCTCTTATAGCCCTTTGACAATGTGTCAATCTGCTGATGAAGTACATGCTTTATTCGAGCTCTTTCAACTGCTTTATCTATTTGAATAACTCTTTGCTTTCCATAAAAGCCCCTCACATCAGCTATAAAATTTAAAAAACCAATAGTGGTCATTTCACCATATGCTGGTGCACCCTCCGGAAGATAACCAATTAATTTTTTCGCTTCTTTTGGATTTGCCTCAACACTCACTCCACAAATTGTTGTAGTGCCAGCATCCGCTTTGAGAAAACCTGTTGCCATTTTCATGGTTGTTGATTTTCCTGAGCCGTTTGGCCCTATGAAGCCAAGTATTTCTCCAACACTGACTTTCATTGAGACATTATTTACAGCTTTAAGATCACCAAAACTTTTGTGCAATCCTTCTAGAATTATTTGATTCGACATCACATACTTTCTTGAAATTTTTTTTACTTTCCGATAAACCTTGGTTTTCTTTTCTCCATAAAGGCTTCCCTACCTTCCTTGTAATCCATACTATCAAAGCATTCTTTGGCAAGTTCTTCTAATTTTTTTAAATCCCTTACTTCAGGTCTTAATATATGTTTCACAGTTTCTTTTGAAGCACATACTGTTAGAGGTGCGTTATTCGCGATTTTATTTGCCAATTCAAGCACAGTTGACTCCAATTCATCCTGAGGCACAACATTATTGACCAAACCAATTTGAAGTGCTTTTGACGCATCAAACATGTCTGCAGAGAAAAGTATCATTTTTGCATTTGCTGGACCAACCAGATCTACAAGTTGTCTTAAATTATCGAAGCCATATGCTAAGCCTAATCTTCCGGCAGGAATTCCATATTTTGTATTTTCAGATGCCACTCTAATATCAGCTCCAATTGCAGTTGCAACCCCTCCCCCAACGCAGTAACCTTCAATCATTGCAATTATAGGTTTTTTAAATGCAATCATTGCATCAGTCATCTTCTCGGAGGCCTTAGCATATAACTTTTCAGCATCAAAGTTATTTCTAATATTTTTAAATTCTGAGATATCTGCACCAGATATGAATGCCTTCCCACCGCTACCTCTAATGATCATTACTCTTACTTGAGGATCATTATCAAATTCTTCAAAAACCCTTGTCATCTGCTCTCTCATTGCAAAAGAAATAGCATTACGCCTCTCTGGATTATTTATTATCATCCAGCCGATGAAGTTATCTTTGCGGGATAAAATCTGGTCTTTATTTGAATTCATTATCTTTTATTGCCTAGAAAATTATAAATATTTATTAAACTTTTTCTCAGAAAATTAATTAATAAAATTAACTATATCACTTCTTTCTTAACTAAGTCTTTAATTACTTCTTCCTCGATACCGAATTCTATGAGAATTTCTTCAGTATGTTGTCCTAAATCAGGAGCTGGATGTTCTAATTGCTTGGGCTGCGCAAAATCTGAAAAGTTTAGAGGTTGCCGAACAACATCTAGTTCCCCAAGTCTTTTATGTTGAACTTTTCTGACCATATTAAGCTCTTTTACTTGCTCATCTCCAAACATCTGTGCAATGTCATTTACAGGGCCACATGGAACACCAACTTTATTGAGTTTATTTATCCAGTGATCTGAATCATGCTCAATGAGAATTTTGGATATTATTACGTTCAACTCATCTCTATTAGCAAGCCTCGATTCGTCATCAAAGAATTTTGGATTTTCTATTAAATGCTGAGCGTCAACAGCTTCGCAGAATCTAGAGAAAAGCCTATCACCTACTGCACTTACGTTGATTAACTTATCAGATGTCTTGAAACAACCTTGTGGAATCCCAGTCGGATGATTATTACCGGCCTGCTTAGCTATCTGTTTATTTTGCAGCCATCTTGATGCCTGAAAATCTAACATAAATATTCCAGACTCTAGCAAGGATGTATGCACCCACTGACCTTTCCCCGTATTCTCTCGATTGAGAAGGGCAAGAAGAACCCCTTGCGCCAAAAACATGCCAGCACATAAATCATTAATTGGTATTCCAACTCTCATTGGGCCATTTTCTGGCTGACCTGTAATAGACATTAAACCTGACATCCCTTGAATTATTTGATCGAGACCAGGTCTCTCTTTGTATGGACCTTCTTGACCAAAACCCGAAATACTTCCGTATATAATTTCTTTATTTGTTTTTTTGATAGTATCATAATCAATTTTTAGCCGATGCTTAACGTCTGCTCTAAAATTTTCCAATATCACATCTGCCTTGCTAGCCATTTTTAAGAATAAAGCATGCCCCTCCGGATTTTTTAAATCTAGGGTTAATCCCCTTTTATTTCTTTGTAAATTTTGGAAATCAAAACCATCTCTTTTCCCGGTTACGCTGCCACCCTTTTGCCCTGGTTTATTTGGAGGGTTAATTTGTATGACATTAGCGCCCCAATCAGCTAATACTCTTGCAGCAGTTGGCCCAGCTCTGGCTATTGTTAGATCCAATACAGTATATTTTGATAGTGGTAGATTATTTTCCAATTTTTATTACCTCAGTATTAATGATTTTAATTAGTGATCTTTATTTTTTATTGAATATCAAAATTCAGTTATATTCAAAAAACCAAATGATTTCAATAAAGAATGCAATTACCCTAAAAAAAAAATTAACAAATGGTTAATAAAGGGTTGACCTCGAGAAACAGATGATTTAAAACAGATGTTTAGCCTTTTTATTGGGCACTCGAGAATAAACCAATAAAGATGCTTTATTATTAACCTATAGGGAGGATATAATATGAAATCCACTTCAAGAATCGTGCTTGGCGCCGCTTTTGGCGGACTAGCACTATCAATGGTTTCTACAACTCCAGCTTCAGCTTTAACAGATCTAAACGTTATTACTGCAAACAACGGCTCATGCTCAATTTATGCACAGCACGTTGGACGTTTAACTGGTGCATACGAAGCTAACGGTGTTGAAGTTAACCTACTTAACTCAGAAACAACTATTCCATACGTTGCATTCCTAGATACAGGTGATGCAGAATATGTGATGCTTGACTCTGCACAAGTACTACAAATGGCTAACGCAGGACAACCTGGTTCAGTTGTATATGAAGCTTATAACTTCGCATCTGAAGGTATTGTTGTACCAGCTGATAGCCCAATTCAAGGTCTAAACGACCTACCAGGATCAGTTATTGGTCTTGCATCTGACCGTGATGAAATCACAACTCTTATTGCTCTAGACTCTGTTGGTCTAGCTGGCGACGTGATTGAAACTGTTGTTGTTGGTGACGCTGGTCCAGTTATGGTTGACGCTCTTGTGTCAGGCAGAATTGACGGCTTCGCTGGTGGTTCTTCAGACCGTGCAAACATCCAAGCTGGTGGTGTTGCTCTAAGAAACATTACACCAATGGCTGTGTCAGCTAACCCAGGTAACTCATTCGCAATGTGGAATTCCCGCATGGACGAATTAGATACAGCAACTGCTGGTTTCCTTCGTGGTTGGGCTATGTCACAACACATGGGTGTTCTTGATACTAAATTCGTAATCAGTGTTTGTGCTGTTGCAACTCCAGAAGTTTTTGAGAATATGCAAACAGGTTCTAACCTAATCAACGGTTCAGTATACATTTATCAACTACGTCGTACTAATAAGTACGGTGAGCCTCGTAACTGGGTATGGGCAGGTATTCAAGGTCCTTACATTGGTCTAGGCGAAATTGATGGGTTTATTGATCCAGCTACATTCGTAGATCATAGATATATCGATCGCGCAAGTGATTGGGATACATATGAAGTTGTAGAAATAATGGAAGCATGGAAAGCTGCTAACCCAGACAAAGTACTTTAATTAAATCTACTTAACTACTTATTAGAAAACCCGAAAGAGTTTCTCTTTCGGGTTTTTTTTTATTAAAAGGATGTTTTACTTATGACCAAAGGTATTGCAATTATCGGATGTGGTCGTATTGGAAGAATAAGAGGGAAAATTGCTTCAGAATTTCCTGGTATATCATGGATTGGCTTATGTGATATAAATGAAAAATTAGGCTATCAGCTTAAGGATGATATCGAAGCAGATTTTTTTACAACAGATTACTCAGAATTGATCACAAGACCTGAAGTTGATGCAGTTATAATAGCAACATCTACATGGAGTCATTTCGAGCCTACCCTCATCGCAATTGAAAATAAAAGAAAGATATTTGTTGAAAAACCATTAACATTAGATGCTAACCAGTCAAGATTTTTAATTTCAAAAATAAAAGAACATAATACGGATGCATGTGTAGGTTATACCCAGAGATTTCGTAGAAAATTTATTTCAGCGAAACAAAAAGTAAGCTCCAATCAAATAGGAGATATTACTTGTGCTGTTACTCGAACTTTCATGAATAGGATGGGACCGATGAATGAACTTCGTTTAACTCAAGATAGAAATTCCCTTACACCGATGGTAGTCTCGGGAACTCATAGTCTAGATATGTCATTATGGCTTATAAATGACCAACCAAAGTCTGTTTATGCCAAATCATCAGATAAGATACTTGGTGAAATTGGTACAAAAGATGCAACTTTTGGTTTATTTACCTTTGATGATAAAATCTGGAGTATGAATATTTGCTGGGCCTTACCAAAAAGATGGCCTGGTGCAAGTTATGGGCTTCAGCTAGGTTTTGTAGGTACACATGGTATTATTGATATTGAAGATACTCACAGAGATGTAATTATTGCAAGTGAGTTCGATCAAGGAAAAATATACAGGCCAGCCGGACGCGAAGATGAGATTGAAAGATATGTAGATTTCCTTACAAGCTATCCACCTGGTGATATCTATAATAATGAACTATGGGGGCCTGTAAAAGACGAGACTTTTTCTTGGCTTCAGAGGATATGTCTTGATAAACAAACACCACATGCAAATGCTGAAGAAGCTCACAGAAATCTTTTTTTAACCTTGGCAATGGACTTGTCTGCAAAGATGGGGCAAGAGATTGATTTAAGTATAGACGAAGAAGAGATTATGGAAAAATTGAATAGGACAGAATAACTATGGAAATATGTATCATTGGAACTGGAGCAAATGGAAGCTGTATAGGAGCTGATTTAACCATTGCTGGATATGATGTAACTTTGATAGACCAGTGGCCCGATCATGTCAAAGTAATGCAGGAGCATGGGTTAGAAATTCAGCTCCCTTACAAAAATATTCATACCGTTGTTAATGCTTATAATCTATGTGACATATGTACCTTTAGTAAAAAGTTCGACTTAATATTTCTTGTGGTTAAAGGATACGATACTAGGTGGACTGCAACACTAATAGAACCTTACTTAAAGGATGATGGAATAATGATCGGTCTTCAAAATTGTATGACAGCGGAGATAATTAAGGAAATAGTTGGGAAAAAGCGAAATCTGGGAGCTGTTGTTGAGTTATCTTCTGAAATATTTGAACCTGGTAAAATAAAGAGAAATACTCCACCAGAGGGTACTTGGTTTGGTATAGGGAGCTTAGACAAAGAAACCGATGATAGGATTCCTGAAATTCTTGAGATTTTAAGAAACTCTGGAAAAGTTGCAAAGAATGACAATATACAATCAGCAAAATGGATGAAACTCATAGTTAATGCAATGACTATGGGACCAAGATCGATACTTGGACTAAAGGCAATTGAAGCTATGGAATATGATGGAATGAGAAATATAGCTATCAAAATTGGAGAAGAAGCACTTAAAGTTGGCCAAAAATTGGGCTACAAACCGGAACCAATATTTGGTTTAACGAATAAAGATATAGAGGGCTCCAATAGACTATTAGAATTATTGCTTGATAAAATTATCAAAGATGTTGGCCCCCATGCAAGAGATGCAGTATTGCAAGATCATCTAAAAGGTAGGTTGAGTGAAGTTGATCTTATTAACGGCCTTATATTTGAAGAGGGTAAGAAATTTGGACTTGATTGCTCTTATAACAAGAGAATAGTTGATATGACTAAAGATATTAAAAATAGAAAGATAAAACCAAGTCCGAGTAATGTATATGATTTAGTTTATTGATTAAAAAAGAGAACTATACACGTTGTAAAATCATTGATATACCCTGTCCAACCCCAACACACATTGTACAAAGAGCATATTCCATGTTTTTATTAATATTCATTTCATATGATGCAGTCAGAGCTAATCTTGCCCCAGACATTCCCAAAGGGTGGCCAAGCGCAATTGCTCCTCCGTTTGGATTAACTTTATCACTTTTATCTTCTACACCTAAAATTCTTAGACAAGCAAGAGCTTGAGATGCAAAAGCTTCATTTAGTTCAATCAAATCTATTTTAGCAAGATCTAATTTTAAAGAATTTAATAATTTATTAGTTGAAAAAACAGGTCCAATTCCCATGTGGCTAGGCTCAACTCCAGCTGTTGCACCGCCACAATACCTTGCAAGTGGGTTTAAAGAATATTTTTTTACCATATCTGAAGATGCAATTAATAGGCATGCGGCACCATCATTGACCCCTGACGCATTTCCCGCAGTAACTGTGCCATTTTGCTTAAAAGGAGTGGGTAATTTATTCATTTTTTCAAGATCAGTATCTCTAGGGTGTTCATCTCTGTCAAAAATAATTGGATCACCTTTTTTTTGTTGAAGGGTTATTGGCATTATTTCTTTTTTAAAGCGCTCCTTCTTTAGAGCAATCTGATATTTTTTTTGGCTATTATAAGCAAAGAGATCTTGGTCCTCTCTATTAATATTATAAGTTTCAGCAACATTTTCAGCAGTTTCAGGCATTGCATCCGTTCCATAAATAGATTGGAGCTTTTTATTGATAAATCGCCAACCTATAGTTGTATCCTCAATTTTATTTATTCTGGAAAATGAGTTCTCAGCTTTCGGCATCACAAATGGAGCCCTCGACATATTTTCAACACCACCCGCAATAATTAAGTTCATCTCACCTGTGTTTATAGCTCGACAAGCTGTTATAACCGCGTCAAGACCAGATCCACATAATCTATTTATAGTTGAACCCGGCACTGAAACAGGAAGTCCTGCAAGCAAGGATGCCATTCTTGCAACATTTCTGTTATCTTCTCCTGCTTGGTTGGCGCAGCCGAACATTACCTCGTCGATCTCTTCTGGATCAAGTTTTGTATTTTTTTTTATAATTTGATCAATAACCGATGCAGCTAAGTCATCAGCTCTTATTGAAGATAGTGAGCCACCATATCTTCCAATTGGTGTTCTTATACCATCACATATAAATGCATCTGCCATTTATTANACCTTTACTATTTTGTAGCTCTCTGACCAAAAAGTATTTTTTGAGCTTCAAGATCTTTTGATAGATCATGATGCAACTCTTCACCTAAAGCAACCCCTTTAATAACAGCAGGNCGAGACATCATTCGTTTGAACCAGTCGTTTAAGTATGGGAAATCATTCAAATCTTGTCCCTTTTTATCTGGGTTTCTAACCCATCCAATACAAGCCATATCAGCTATAGAATATTCTTCAGCAATATATTCACGACCATCTGATAGCTTTTTATTGAATACACCATATAACCTATTCACTTCATTCGTGTATCTGTCAATTGCATATTGAATTTTAGTTTGTGAGTAATTTCTAAAATGATGCGCTTGTCCTGCCATCGGACCTAAATTACCAACTTGCCAAAACAACCATTGATCAACTTCTATTTGCTTCCTTGAGTCTGATGGATAAAATAAGCCTGTTTTTTTTCCTAAATATTGAAGAATTGCCCCAGACTCAAAAATTGATATCTCTTGCCCACTCGGCCCATCGGGATCAATTATAGCCGGCATTCTGTTATTAGGTGATATTTTTAAAAATGAAGGTTCAAATTGTTCCCCTTTTGATATATTTACAAAATTAACATTATATGGGTAGCCAGCCTCCTCAAGAAATATTGAAATTTTAAAACCATTTGAAGTGGGCCAATAAAAAAGTTCTATTGGTAATTTGTCTTTAAATTCATTCATATTATATCTCGCTATAAATTCTAATACTGCTATAAATAATATGGAAACAATACCATAGAAAACTATAAAATATAATGAATTTATTTGATTGGATAAGATTATTTGTACTCTCTTTATTATGGGGTGGCTCATATATATGGATTGAATATGCTTTAGTGACATCTACTCCATTAACTATTGTGTTTTTCAGGGTTTTTATGGCGGCCCTCTTCCTTTTATGTTTCTGTATTATACTTAAGTTAAGCTTTAAAATTAATAAGAGACTATTTTTAATATTTCTTATGATGAGTTTGTTCAATAACGTAATACCATTTAATTTAATTGCTTGGGGTCAATCACAAATAACTGCATCTGTAGGTTCTATATTAAATGCAACTACACCACTATTTACAGTCATAATAGCTAATTATTGGCCAAAGCCCCACAGAGAAGAAGCAACCTTAAATAGAATAATTGGAGTTATAATAGGTATTTGCGGAGTATCTATACTATTAGGACTTAGCCTTGATGATATTGATAATTCAATCAAAGGCCAAATTGCAATATTATTAGCTGGCATTTCCTATGCAATATCAGCTTTATTTGGTAAACAGATAAGCGGGAATATCCACCCAGCTGTTTCAGCAACTATGATGCTTTCCCTATCCACCATAATATTACTACCGATTATGTTATTTATTGGCTATGACTTTATAAAAATAATAAACACAGATGCTGTAATTCCAATACTTGGATTATCCATATTTTCAACAGCTATAGCTTACTTAATCTTTTATAGACTTATTAAGACCATTGGATCTAATATTATGCTTGTGACACTTTTGATGCCGATTAGCGCGATATTTATGTCAATTATATTTCTAGGAGAAACAATTGCTAGACAGCATATAATAGGTCTTTTTATGATTTTAACAGGTTTAATTATTGTGGATGGCAGAGTGGTTCGTTATCTTAAATCTCGTTTATACGCCTAATTTCTTCTTAACAATATCATTTACCACACTAGGATTTGCCTTACCCTGACTCTCCTTCATAATTTGCCCTACAAACCAACCAACCATCTTCGGCTTTTCGGCAACCTCCATAACCTTATCTGGATTTTCATTCAGAATTTTATCGACAATCTTTTCTAAGGAGCTTTCGTCAGTTATCTGAGACAAATTTTCATCCTCTACAATTTTACGAGGATTTTTCTTTGTTTCCAACATCATTTCAAAAACATCTTTAGCTAGTCTTCCAGATATTGTACCTTCTGCAATTAAATCTATTAATTCTCCAAGATTTTCAGGTGTTATAGGCGAATCATTTATATCTAGCGCTAACTTATTGAGAGCACTAAATAACTCCCCAGTAATCCAGTTTACAGAAGTCTTGGGGTCTCTTCCTACGGCAACTTTTTCAAAATATTCAGCATTTTTCTTATCAGAAACTAATATGTCAGCATCATAAGAACTAAGACCATATTTTCCAATTAGTCTATCTTTTTTTTCATCTGGAAGTTCTGGTATTTCTTCCAAAATACTTGTAATGAAATCATCATCAATATTAAGAGGTAACAAATCTGGATCAGGAAAATATCTATAGTCATGAGCCTCTTCCTTACTTCTCATGCTTCTTGTTCTTCCGTTTGAAGTGTCAAATAATCTTGTTTCCTGAATAATTTTATTCCCATTTTCAATTTCATCAATTTGTCTTTGTGACTCGTATTCTATAGCCATTCCTATGAATTTAATAGAGTTTACGTTCTTGATCTCGCATCTTGTTCCTAAATCATCACCGGGTTTTCTAACAGATACATTCACATCAGCTCGAAGTGACCCTTCCTCCATATTCCCATCACAAGTCTCTAAATATCTTAGTATTGACCTCAATTTTGTAACAAATGCCTTAGCTTCGTCTGCGCTTCTTAAATCAGGCTTGGTAACTATCTCCATTAGAGCTACTCCTGAACGATTTAAATCTATATAAGAGGATTGAGGATCAATATCATGAAATGATTTGCCAGCATCCTGCTCCAAGTGGAGCCTTTCAATGCCAACATAAATATCAGTATTATCTTTTAGTGTTATTTTTACCTCACCTTCACCAACAATCGGATATTTAAATTGCGAGATCTGATATCCTTGAGGAAGGTCTGGATAAAAATAGTTTTTCCTATCAAAAACAGAGAATTTATTAATTTCTGCCTTTAAACCCAATCCAGTCTTTACAGCCTGCCTTACACATTGTTGGTTTACAACTGGGAGCATTCCAGGCATAGCAGCATCAACAAGACTTACATGTGACATTGGAGACCCTCCATAAGACGCAGAAGATCCTGAAAAGAGTTTAGAGTTAGAGATCACTTGCGCATGTATTTCAAGGCCAATGATTATTTCCCATAAACCTGTTTGCCCTTCTAAGGTGTGTCTCACATCTTGTCCATTAATTGTCATTTTTTAAATTGCTTTCATATATTCTTAGGCTAACTCAACCACCAATCACTAGGCTGATAATCTCCTGTTCTTGAACTTTCTATAATAGATCCGAATTGAAATAAGGAACTTTCATCAAAATGCTTTGAGATAAGCTGCATTCCTATCGGTATTCCTGACTTATCAATTCCACTCGGTATAGATATTGCAGGTAATCCAGCTAAGTTTACAGGCACAGTTAAAATATCATTTAAATACATTTTAAGAGGGTCTGACACATTCTGTCCAATTTCAAAAGCAGTAGTTGGTGTTGTTGGTGTTAGAATAACATCAACGCTTTCAAATGCATTTATAAAATCTTGATGAATTAGTCTTCGAACTTTTTGAGCTTTTAGATAGTAAGCATCATAATAACCTGCCGATAAAACATATGTACCCATCATTATTCTTCTTTTTACCTCTGCGCCAAATCCTTCACCACGTGTTTTTTTATATAAATCATCTAGAGCTACCTCATGAACCCGAGTACCATATTTAACCCCATCGTAACGAGCAAGATTTGATGAAGCCTCTGCGGGTGCAATGATATAATAGGCTGGTAATGCATATTTTGAGTTAGGTAATTTTATAGATTTTATATTTACACCAGAATCTTTATACCATTGAATTGTGTTCTCCCAGTTAGTCTTAATATCTTCAGATATATCCAACTTTTCAAATTCTAGAGGAATACCAATTGTTTTACCTTTAATGCTAGTACCTAATATTTTCTCATAATTTTCAGTTTTAATATCAGCACTTGTTGAGTCTTTAAGATCAAATCCCGACATATGCGTTAGCATTGCAGCAGAATCAGCAACAGTTTTCGTTATGGGCCCAGCTTGATCAAGAGATGAAGCAAAAGCAACAATACCCCATCTAGAGCATCTCCCATAGGTAGGCTTTAGCCCTACTGTTCCTGTAAAAGAGGCTGGTTGCCTTATGGATCCACCTGTGTCAGTGGCTGTTGCTGCAGGGCATAATGATGCTGAAACAGCTGCTGCAGAGCCACCGGATGATCCCCCTGGAACAAGATTGGCTTTAGAAGAGATTTTTTTCCAAGGGTTTACTACCGGACCAAAATGACTTGTTTCATTAGAAGAACCCATAGCAAATTCGTCATTACTTAATTTTCCAAGTAAAACCATACCTTCGTTAAAAAGCTTCTCAGTGATAGTTGACTCATATGTTGGTATAAAAGTCTCAAGCATTTTACTGGATGCTGTTGTCCGCAAATCTTTGGTGCAAAATAGATCCTTTATACCAACAGGAATTCCCTCCAATGATCTTGCATTTTTCTGTGAAATTCTTCTATCACTCTCTTTAGCAATTCTTATTGCATTTTCAGTATTTAATGTGTTGTAAGTATTTAACTTATTGGAATTATTAATACGATCTATATATGAAAGCACAAGTTCTTCAGACGTAAAGTCACCCTTGAGTAGAGAATTTCTAATCTCTTTGAGATCAAGTTTTTTTATATCTAGCATGATTATTCTATCACCTTCGGCACAACAAAGAAATTATCATCTTCGGTTGGTGAGTTCAATAATATATCCTTTATTTTATTACCATCATTAACTTCATCATCCCTCATCCTGAGAGAACTTTTAAGACTATTTATCATGGGCTCAATGTTGTCTGTATCGACTTCATTTAATGTTTCAACCCAACTTATTATTGAAGAAATTTCGCTTTCAAGCTTTTCTGTTTCATCACTTGTAATAGATATTTTAGCCAGATTAGCAATCTTCAAAATAGTATCTTTAGTTATAGACATATGATTACCTCGATTCATAGTGTATAAAAATATATATATAAAAAATAATAAATTTGATATAAATTTTTTAATTTATTTAACTTAAAACAAAAATATTGGATATTTGTTGATATATAAGGACTTAGACATCGCACTAAAATGCGAAACTTTTAAAGATAGGTTGCTGGGGCTTGATCTTGGGACAAAAACTATTGGAATATCACTGTCGGACTCTTCACGATTAATTGCTTCCCCTTTTGACACAATTAACCGAAAAAAAACTACATTGGATATAGAGAAGATAACAAAAATTTGTACAGAATTTAATATTTCTGGATTAATACTAGGATACCCACTAAATATGAATGCAACTGAAGGACCGAGAGCCCAATCAACGATTTCGTTTGCTCAAGAGCTTGAAAAGAAAAATTTAGTACCAATTATACTTTGGGATGAGAGGTTATCAACTTCTGCTGCTGAAAAAATTCTTATTACTGCAGACTTAACAAGAAAAAAAAGAAAGGAGGTCATTGATAAGATGGCAGCCACTTACATTCTTCAAGGAGCTTTAGATAGAATGAATTTCAAAAATTTGTAAATCAATCTCTTGACTTTACCATTATCTCAACATTTCGAAGACCATCCAAGAATGTGGAACGAGGGCTTTGTTTTTTTAAAATTGCATTTGTAAAGTCAACAACTTCACCAAAAAAAGAGCTTATAGGTTTAATCATTACCCTATCTCCATTGTGAAATATCGACTCATCTGTTTTTATACCAAAAACATTTTCGCCAATAATTATATCTTTATTAGAATAAATTTCAATTCTATTTGCTTTTGGAATGATCGCTGACGCAGTAATCTCACATATTAAATTATCTTCAAAGTTTAAAACTAATGAGGTTAGTTCGTCGTTTATACTCTTAAATTTAGGTGATATTGTTGTAGCTTTGACCTCCGTGGGCTCTCCAAAAAACCATCTAAAAGCGTCTATCATATGAGTTCCGGTAGCACTCATTGCCCAAAAGTTGGATTGATCTCCAAGCGCCCTCCAACCTTTTGGGTCATTTTGTTGAGTGGACAATATTGCTCTTGCGTAATATACATCACCCAATGAATTATTACTTATAGTGTCTTTGATATATCTTAAACCTGCATTGAATCTATTGTTATAAGCCATACCAAAGATTATTTTATTTTTTTTGATTTCTTCTATCATTCTGATGCAGCTATTGACATCTGTTGACATTGGTTTTTCGCACAATATGTGTTTCCCCGCCTTACAAGACTTAATTACCTGTTCTTCATGCTTTGCATCTGGCGTACAGATAATTACTGCATCAAGTTCTTCATCATTTAGAAGTTCATTTATATCCGTATAGGAATTTGGAATAGAATGATTGTTTGCAAACTCTCTACCCCTATCGGCGTCACGAGATAAAACTGAGACTATCTTAACATCGTCAATTTGTTTTATTGCAGGAATATATCCAAATTCAGCAATTCTCCCTGTACCTAATATTGATATATTTATAGACATTTGACACCATAAAGTTGGATAATAACTAATTTATATTTTAATTTTTTAAAAAAATAAATAAATAATCTTGCAGAAATATGTAAATCTCGTTATAAAATATATTTTTAATGACTAATGAAAACATTAAAAATCCTTCCCTTCCACATTTCAATCACCTTTTGGGTATTGAAAAACTATCACTAACTCATGTAAATTACTTAATAAAAAAATCAACTGAGTGGTTCGAAAAGAATAAAATTCAAGCTAATAAATATGACCTTTTGCGTGGTAAGGTTCAAATTAATCTTTTTTTTGAACCCTCAACAAGAACTCAAAGCTCATTTGAACTTGCAGGCAAAAGATTAGGGGCAGATGTAATCAATATGTCATTAAAACAATCGGCTGTACAAAAAGGTGAGACTTTAGTGGATACTGCTGTAACATTAAATGCTATGAAGCCCGACTTGCTTATAGTTCGTCATTCATCTGCGGGAGCATCTGAATTATTATCACAAAAGGTAGATTGTGCTGTTATTAATGCAGGTGATGGATCGCATGAACATCCAACACAAGCAATATTAGATACTCTAACAATACTGCGTCATAAAAAAACTATCCAAGGATTAAAAGTTGCCATTTGTGGTGATATTCTCCATAGCCGAGTNGCAAGATCAAATATTATTCTACTGTCAATGCTTGGGGCTAATATTAGTATTGTAGCTCCAGAAACACTTTTACCTCGGTATATTAACTCCTATAAAGTAAAAATATTTAAGGATATGAAAGAAGGAATAAGAGATGCTGATGTTGTCATGATGTTACGTCTCCAAAATGAAAGAATGCTGAGCTCATATATTCCATCAGCCAGAGAATATTTCCGTTTCTACGGCCTAGATGAGGAGAAATTATCCTTCGCAAAAAAAAATGCAATAGTAATGCATCCAGGGCCGATGAATAGAGGAGTTGAAATTGATACATCTGTAGCAGATAATGTGCAAAGTGTTATCAAAGATCAAGTTGAAATGGGAGTCGCATCTAGAATGGCAATATTAGAAATACTAGCAAATAGATAAAAAATGTCAAAAGCAATATTACTGAAAAATACAACGATAATTGACCCAAAAAATGAGACTGAGTTTTCGGGATCAGTTCTAATTAAAAATGGTTTAATTGCAGATATAATTAAAGAGAAAACAAATTTAAATATTCCAAATTGTGAAGTTATAGATTGTCAAAATTATATACTTTCACCAGGTTTGATTGATATGTGGGTATTTACTGGGGAGCCAGGTTTTGAACATATAGAGACTATCGAAGGAGTTAGTAATGCCGCTTTAAAATCTGGTATCACTTCCATTGCCTCGCGACCAGATACCAATCCAATTATCGATGAAATAGAGCTTGTAGAGTACATTAAGAGCAAATCATTAGAAAAATCTAAAGTAAAATTTTATCCCATTGCAGCACTAACAAAGAAAACTCTTGGTGAAAATATGACTGAAATTGGGTCACTTATTGATGCTGGTGCTGTTGGTTTCTCCGATGCATATAAAGAAATTAAAAATACTAAAGTATTAAAAAATGCATTTACATACGCAACAAACTTCGATGCCCAAATTATTCAGGTACCCATATCAGATCTTGATCAGGGCGGCGTTATGAATGAAAGCGAAATGTCGATGAGGCTTGGGCTCCCGGGAATGATTAGTATTGCGGAGACCATAGCACTGGAGAGAGAGCTTCGAATAGCAAAGCATGCAGGTGCCAAATATCACTCAATGTGTATTTCAACAAAGGAGTCCTTAAACGCCATCATGCATTACAAGAATTTGACAGACTCTATAACCTCTGGGATATCAATAAATAACCTAATACTCAATGAAAATGATATCGGCGCTTATAGGACTTTCTTTAAATTACGTCCACCTCTAAGATCAGAAGAAGACAGATTTTTTCTAATAGACAATCTTCAAAGTAATAATATTGATGTTATAACATCAAGTCATGATCCTCAGGGAACGGAGTCAAAAAGGCTCCCCTTCGAAGAGGCTTCTTTTGGAGCAACTGGCATTGAAACATTACTTTCAGCATCCCTTTCCTTATATCATAGTGGACATATATCATTACCTAAGCTGCTAAAAAAATTAACATACAATCCTTCAAAAATTCTAAAACTTGAAGAAACTGGTAGTATGGAAATTGGGAAAAAAGCTGATCTAATTTTATTTGATAAAGATGCTCCATGGATTCTGAAAGCTGACAAACTGATTTCAAAGTGTAAAAATACGACATTTGAAGATCAAAAAATGCAAGGGAAAGTTCTACTCACAATTATAGAGGGAAATATTGTATTTAAATCAGATTTTTAATTTAATTATCGATCATATAAGAAAATGACATTATTTATTTTATCTCTAATTATCTCTTACCTCTTTGGAAGTATCCCATTTGGGCTTTTACTCACAAAAAAATTTCTAAAAATAGATATTAGAGAGATTGGTTCAAAAAATATTGGTGCAACAAATGTTTTGAGAACAGGAAATAAAAAAATTGCCTTGCTGACATTATTTTTTGATTTTTGCAAAGGATTGATACCCCTCTTAGTAGCAATTTTTTTAAATATCAATAATCCAATAATAATTGGATTTGCAGCATTCATAGGACATATTTTTCCAATTTGGATAAAATTTAGTGGTGGCAAAGGAGTTGCAACCTATATTGGTATAATTACAATTATTAGTCCAATAGCTTCAATATCATTTTTAACGATCTGGATAGTGATTTTTTTGATTTTTAGATATTCGTCCCTATCAAGTATTATTTGTTCAATATGCACACCAATAATATATCTAGGATCACATTACATTCTTACTAATACACAAATAATAAATAAACTATCTAGTTTTAATCAAGATAATTTCAACATAAATTTAATATTTATTCTTTTCATGTCCACGATTTTAATATATAGGCATAATGAAAATATTAAACGCTTCCTCAATGGATCAGAAATAAAAATAAAATAAAGATGATATTATTAATAGTTGAATCCCCTGCAAAAGCAAAAACAATCAATAAATACTTAGGGACTGGTTATAAGGTTCTTGCATCCATGGGACATGTTAGAGACCTCCCCGCCAAAAGTGGCTCTATAAAGCCTGATAATGATTTTGAAATGGTATGGAAAACAAATTCAAGCAGATCAAAAACGATACAAGATATTAAGAAAGAGATTCAAAACTCGGATAAAGTTATTTTAGCCACAGACCCCGATAGAGAGGGTGAAGCCATATCTTGGCATCTTGAAGAATTATTCAAGAATAAAAATGATAAAAAATTTGAAAGAGTGGTTTTTAATGCAGTTACTAAAGATACTGTATTAAAAGCTATCAAAAACCCTCGTACAATCGACAAGGACCTCGTTGAGGCTTACAAAGCAAGACTCTCTCTGGATTACTTGATTGGGTTTACTATATCTCCAGTGCTTTGGAAAAAATTGCCAGGTGCAAAGTCTGCCGGAAGGGTTCAATCTGTTGCACTAAAAATTATTTGCCAAAGAGAATTCGAAGTCGAAAATTTTAAAAGTCAGAAATATTGGACAATTAATTCAATATTTAAATCAAAAAAAGGATCCGAATTTTCTGCAAATTTAATAAGTATAGATAATAAAAAACTAAATAAATTTGATATAAAATCAGAAGAAGAGGCACTAAAAATTATTAAAGATTTAAATAATTGTGAGTATGTTGTTAAAGAAATAAGTAAAACTACAGTTCAAAAAAAGCCCCAACCTCCTTTCACAACCTCGACTATGCAACAAGAAGCTTCTAAGAGATTACGTTTTGATCCAACAAGAACAATGCAGGTTGCTCAGAGGCTTTATGAAGGTATAGATAATCCCTCTATTGAAGGAGGGCTGATTACGTATATGCGAACTGATGGTGTCCAAATTGAGGATAGTACAATTGATCAAATAAGAGATAGCATAAAAACTTTATATGGAGAAAAGCAATTACCAAAAAGTAAGAATATATATAAAACTAAATCAAAAAATGCTCAAGAATCTCACGAGGCAATAAGGCCAACATCATTTAAAAATACTCCAGAAAAAATAAAATCTTATTTATCTGAAGAGCAATTCAAATTATATGATTTGATTTGGAAGAGAACAATTGCAAGCCAAATGAATAATGCAGAGTTTGTTAGGACTAGTATTGATATAAGAGTAAAAAATTCTAATAATATTGAAAATTTATTTCGTGCTACCACCCAGTATAGGTCATTTTCTGGATACCTATCAGTGTTTGATGACACAATTAATGAAAAGGAAGATAATCCTGTTAGTTCTGATGATGAAAACAAAAACGAAAATAATATTCTTGTCACAAAAGATGAGGAGCTGTTATGTAAAAAACTTGAAGATACCTCTCATCAAACCGAACCACCTCCAAGATTTAACGCAGCATCCTTAATAAAAACACTAGAAGAACTCGGAATTGGAAGACCATCAACATATGCAAGTATCCTTTCAAAACTATCTGAAAGGAATTATACTTCACTTGACCAAAGAAGGATTTCTCCAACATCTAATGGTAGATTAGTTACTGCTTTCCTAGAAAATTACTACCCAGATTATGTAAAATATGATTTTACAGCAGACCTCGAAGAAAAATTAGATCAGATATCTAACGGAGATTATACCAGGTTATCTCTGCTAAATAATTTTTGGACTAATTTAGATGAGTCTACAAAAGATATAAAAGAAATATCAAGAAAAGAGGTTGTGGAAAAGCTGAATGAAACCCTTGCCCCATATATATTTGATCAAGAACTAGATGAGCCAAGAAAATGTCCAGAATGTGGTAATGGAACACTTACCCTTTTATCATTTAAAGAAGGGTCATTTATTGGATGCTCAAACTATCCAACATGCAAATTTCAAAGAGATTTATCTGGGAAAAACACTAAAAGCAACAGTAAACAAATTATAACAAAGGATCCGAAATCTGGGATGGATATTACTCTTCAAGTAGGAAGATATGGGCCTTATTTAGAACTAGATGATACAGATCCTGATAAAAAACCAAAGAGAGTTTCAGTACCGAAGAATATTGATTTAGATAATATTTCAGAAGAGCTGGCTATAAACTTAATCTCACTGCCAAGGCTAGTGGGAATACATCCTAACACTAACGATGAGATAATTGGTGCATTAGGTAGATATGGTCCTTACATAAAACATCAAAATACCTACGCAAACTTAAAAGAGATGGATGAGCTGTATACTATAGGACTTAATAGAGCAATTACTCTTATTGATGAAAAGGATAAAAAAAATCCAAAAGCTAACAATCAATCAATCGGCAAACATCCAAAATCAAATGATGAAATTATAGCAGCTCAAGGAAAATATGGCCCATATATTAAATATCAAAAGAAAAATTATTCGATTCCAAAGGATATATCTATTGATGATATTGATATAGATAAAGCCTTAGAAATAATTAGTTTGAAAAATAAAAAAAAATAAATGAATTATTGACTTAGTAAGTATTTAATATATTTATATATTATTCTTAGGGGATAAATTTATGGCTAAATCAGGTAATATAAAAATAAGATTAGAGAGTACTGCAGGTACTGGATATTTTTATGTAACAAGAAAAAATAGTCGTACTATGACTGAAAAACTAGTCATTAAAAAATATGATCCTGTTGCTAAAAAGCATGTTGATTTTAAAGAAAATAAAATCAAATAGATTTAGTCTTCCATCAAAAAATTGCTAAAACTAATAATACACACTATAGGTATTTTGATATTTCTAGGAGAAATATTCCTGCAGTCTTTTATTCTTACATTATATAGTCGAATGTTGGTTATCAAAAATGGAGGAGGCCATAATTTGCTAACCAACATGCCGACATAAACCCTACGGACCCAGGAGATGCGGCGGACCTGAGCAACTCCGCAGGGAAACCAGTATAAATATCAAGGTCATATTATATAGTATTTGTTTTTAAATAAAAATACCTTTTTACTTTATTTTTTTATAAGAAACTTAACAATAATAACAATCGGATAAATTAGAATTTTTTGAAAACTATTTTAAATGGATGCCATCATCACGTTATTCATATTTATCAATAGATAAGATAGGATATAACCCTAAACTAATCATTCTTTTTATTTAAGAAATTTATTCACATTTGCAATAAAGGGATCCATAGAGATTGGTTTGGACATATACCCTTCGCATCCAAGTGAGAGAATCTTTTCTTTATCGTCTTCCATGGCAAATGCAGTTATTGCAATGATTGGAATATGTGAAATATTTGCATCTGCTTTTATCCATTGTATTAAGTCATAGCCAGAAATTCTCGGCAATTGTATGTCCATTAAGATTAAATTCGGTAACTCTTCTTCCACAATCCTCATCGCAAACATAGGATCAAAACACTCGATAACAATACAATCCTCTGCCTCGAGAATATCTTTAAATAATTTCATATTTAATTTATTGTCTTCAACGATAAGGATTTTTCTATTGCTTTTATCCATTTAACTCTCAAAAAAAAATTAATCTATCAAATTTCATAGACCTAATTTGTGTTAATGATATATGATAGTTAATTAAATAATGATTAAATTACTACCTTGATGTATGAAAATTCCTAAAAAAACCTTATACAATATCAAAATTATTTACTCCCCTAATTTCCTGTATAAAGTGAAATTAGTTGCTGGTATTTTCAAATAAATCTGAATATAAATCAATTAAATGCATAAGATCTGTAATAGTATATTAGAAATCCAAAAGAGCGACTATCAAACCTTAATTAATGATAATCCATTTATGAAATATGATTTTCTGGCAGCACTTGAAAGTTCTGGTTGCGCAACAGAGAGAACTGGTTGGGTTCCAAATCATATTTTAAATATAAATGAAAGTGGAAAAATGGATAGTTTTACCCCAGCATACCTAAAATACCACTCTTTTGGTGAATTTGTTTTTGATCATGTGTGGGTGGATTTTTATAATCAAATTAAATTTAAATACTATCCTAAACTATTAATTGCAATTCCCTTTACCCCAGTAAGATCTATGAAGATTTTAAATTCTGGAAATAGAATATTCAAAAATAATCAAATAATAAAAAATATAAAACATTTTCTGGATGAGAATAATATTTCAAGTGCTCATTTTAACTTTATTCAGGGCGATGAGATAAATCATCTACAAAAAGAGAATTTTATTCCAAGAGTAAGTCAGCAATATATTTGGAAAAATAATAATTATTCAACATTCGATGATTTTTTAAATACACTTACATCTCGAAAAAGAAAAATGATTAATAAAGAGCGCAAATCGATAAAGTCTAGTGGGATTAGTATTGAATGGGTCGATGGAAAGAGTATTAGTGAGGAGCAAATTGATATATTTTATACATTCTATCTCGATACGTGTAACAGGAAATGGGGTAATGCCTACCTAAATATTGATTTTTTTGAAAATATCATAAGTAATATGCCTGATAATATAATGCTAATGCTTGCTAAAAAAGATACCAGTACTATTGGTGCAAGTCTTCATCTTAAAAGCAAAAATACTCTTTATGGAAGATATTGGGGTGCAAATGGTTACTACAAGTTTCTCCATTATGAATTGTGCTACTATCAAGCAATAGAATTTGCAATTAAATACAATTTAGATTCCATAGAGGCCGGTGCTGGAGGCTCACACAAAATATCACGTGGCTATTCTCCGGTAATAACACATTCAGCCCATTATTTTCAAAATCAAGATATTCATAAAGTAATTGACGATTACCTATCAAAAGAGTCAAAATATGTAAATAAAGAGGTAGACATACTTTCGAAGCTAAGTCCATTCAAGTAAAGGGGTTAAACTGTATGATAGAATATGACTCAAATAATATTTTTTTAAAAATTATATCAAATGAAATACCCTCCTTGAAAGTCTATGAAGATACTAATACCATTGTAATTATGGATGCATACCCTGAAATGCCGGGACACATGCTTGTTATTCCAAAAAAAAAATCACGAAATATTATGGATATTGGACTGGAAGATCTAAGTAAATTAATTTTAATTGTTAAGAAAATTACCGAATCTCAAATTTATGTTTTTGGAGCTGCAGGATGTAAAATAAAACACAACTGCGAAAGCTCGGCAGGTCAAGTTATTTTCCATACACACTTTCACGTTATTCCCGTTTTCGAAAAAGAATGTGAAATGTCACCAGAACTAAATACAATAGAAAAACAAGCAAATGCTGTAATTGCATACTTAATGGAGAATTAAGTCTTTATCTTTTTTATCAGATTTTTTAATTATTCTTTTATCGTTTATAATTAACACTAGCTCACCAGATTTAGTCTCTTCATTTTTCTCTACATCCACCTTTATGGATCCCCCACTCTTGAGTTTTCCAAACAAAAGCTCGTCGGCAAGTGGTTTTTTAATTTTTTCATCTATCAGTCTCTGTAATGGTCTTGCCCCGTATTTCTCATCTGTCCCATTTATCGACAACCATTCATAGGCTTCTTCTGATAGGGTTAGTACCACATTTTTTTCTTCAAGCTGGCTTTCCAATTTTATTATAAATTTATCTACTACCATTTTCATAATATCCATAGACAAACCATTAAATGGAATAATACCATCTAATCTATTTCTAAATTCAGGGGAAAATACTCTATTTATCTCTTGGTTATAATTTTCTTCACTTTTCATTTCAGAAAATCCTATAGACTCCTTTGCTAGATCAGCTGCACCAGCATTTGTTGTAAGAATAATAATAACATTTCGAAAATCTATTTTCTTGCCGTTATGATCCGTTAAGAAACCATAATCCATAACTTGGAGAAGTATATTATAGATCTCATAATGCGCTTTTTCTATTTCATCCAAGAGCAATACGCAATGTGGAGTCTTTTCGATGCTATCTGTAAGAAGGCCACCTTGGTCATAACCCACATAGCCAGGAGGTGCACCAATTAATTTAGAGATTGAATGCCTTTCCATATATTCAGACATATCAAACCTTATAAGATCAATTGATAAAGACTGCGATAATTGCCTTGCAAGTTCTGTTTTACCAACACCGGTTGGTCCTGAGAAAAGGTAAGAACCTATTGGCTTCTCCACGTCTCTTAGGCCAGCTCTCGATGACTTTATTGATGACGAAAGAAGCTCAATAGCATGGTTTTGACCAAACACTTGATTCTTAAGACTTTTCTCTATATTTTTAAGGACCGAATTATCTGATTTAGTTACATTTTTCTCAGGAATTTTTGCAATTATAGATAGTGTCTTTTCAATATCCTTTGAGGTTATTTTTTTCTTTCTTTGCTCTTTTGGAAGAATAACCTGCGATGCTCCTGTTTCATCTATCAAATCTATTGCTTTATCGGGTAGTTTTCTATCTTGCAGATAACGAGCAGATAGTTCAACAGCCGTTTTAATACTATTATTATCAAATTTGATTTTATAGTAGTCTTCAAAATATGGTTTTAAACCTGTTATAATTTTTATACAGTCTTCAATGTTAGGTTCCGTTATATCTATTTTTTGGAATCTTCTGACAAGAGCCCTATCTTTTTCAAAATATTTTGAATATTCACGATATGTTGTAGATCCGATACATTTCAGTTGACCTGATTGAAGTGCAGGTTTGAGGAGATTTGCGGCATCCATTGAACCTCCTGATGTAGATCCTGAGCCAATAATAGTATGGATTTCATCTATGAATAGAATCGCTTTCGGTAAATTCTCAATTTCTTTAAGTACATCCTTTAATCTCTCTTCAAAATCACCTCTATATCTTGTCCCAGCAATCAGTGCCCCCATATCCAGTTGAATTATTTGGACATCTTTTAAAAAATCTGGGACTTGTTCGTTTACGATATTTAAAGCAAGGCCTTCAATTATAGCTGTTTTTCCAACACCTGGATCTCCTACTAATAAGGGATTATTTTTTTTTCTTCTACATAATATTTGACTTATTCTTAAAATCTCTGTTTCTCTTGCAATTATAGGGTCAATTTGGCCGTTCTTTGCCTTATTATTAAGATGTATACAGTAACTATCAATGTTTGGTGTCTTGCTTTTATTAACTTCCTCAAAAGGTTCTTGAGCAAGATTTTCACCTTGCTCAGCCTCATCTTCTCTTGTGTAACCTTTAGGAAAACCATGACTCAAATAATTTACCACGTCATACCTTGATAAATTAACCTTATTTAAAAAATAAACTGCATGACTTTCTCTTTCAGAAAAGATAGCTACTAGGACATTTGCGCTTGTAACATCTACATCCTTGTTAGAGGTTTGCACATGAATTACCGCTCTTTGAATAACCCTTTGAAAACTTGTTGTAGGCTTAACGTCATCAGAGTCCTTCACGATAATATGTCGTAATTCATTATCCAAGTAACCCTGTATTTCGGCCTTCAATAGCTCAACGTCAACTGAACAATATTTAAATACTACAGCAGCATCTTCATCATCAATTATTGCTAGCAATAAATGCTCTAATGTAGAGAATTCATGTTTTTTATCACGAGCTATGGATAGTGCTTTATGAAGAGAATTTTCAAGACCCTTTGAAAAACTTGGCATAACTAATTACCTTTTTCCATTTTACATTGTAAAGGATGACCATTTTTTATTGCAAAATTCATAACTTGCATAACTTTAGTTTCAGCAACATCAAAAGGGTAAACACCGCAAAGTCCAGAACCACTTTTATGAACATGAAGCATAACTTGGTTTGCTTCTTCAATACTTTTTGAGAAATATTTCATTAGGACCTCTACAACAAATTCCATAGGAGTATAATCATCGTTTAAGAGTATCACTTGATACATACTTGGTCTAGTAACTTTGTCTTTGAGAAGTGTTTGATTTTCATTTGCTGTGGAATTCTTCGTAACAGCCATCTGATTACCTTTCTATAATATAACTCTATAATATATTTGGTAATTAAAAAATAAATTTCAATTTTAAAAAATAATTATTAGGGATATGTATATTATCTATTGTGATTAATAAAAATATAATAATTTCATTGTAGTGTGCTATTTATGCAAAATATGCTTATAAAAAAATTTATTATATTAGTAACATCCCTAACGTTTATTTTCCTTTTAACAAAAGATGTTAATTCTGCACCAAAATACTCTTCATTTTCTCTGGATGCCGCTTCTGGGGAAATAGTTCATAATAACAAAGGATATCAAAAACGATACCCAGCATCCCTTACTAAGGTCATGACTTTGTATATAATTTTTGAAGATATCAAAAATAATAAGATAAAAAAATCAGATCTCATTATATTTTCTAGAAATGCCTCTAAAAAACCCGCCTCTAAATTAGGTTTATCACAAGGTGAAACTATATCTTTCAATAATGCCATTAAGGCACTTGCTATAAAATCTGCCAATGATGTGGCGACGGCTGTAGCGGAGCATATTTCGGGTACAGAACTGAAATTTGCAAATAGAATGACAGAAAAAGCAAGACAAATTGGTATGTATAATACAACCTTTAAGAATGCTTCAGGATTACATAATAATTACCAAACAACAACAGCCTATGATATGTCCATACTTGGACTAAGAATGATAAAAGATTTTCCAAATGAGTCTAAAGTATTTTCTATGAAGGAGTTTATTTACGAGGGTAAAAAGTATAAAAGCCATAATAAGCTCCTCTATACCTATGCAGGTGCAGAAGGGATTAAAACCGGTTTCACAAGCATGTCCGGATTTAACTTGTTAACATACGTGAAAAGAAATAATAAAAAGGTTATATCAGTTGTGATGGGAGGAAGTACATCAAGTTCAAGGAATAGTAATATGGCTAAGGTTCTTGATTTATCTCTGAAGAAAGTTGGCAAACATCTACCATATCCAATTAATAAACCTAATTATTCTAATTTTAATAAACAAATTGACTACATTAATAACCATCATAATAGTATTAAAAAATCTAATATTTATCCTGATAATGACACAAAATATAATCGCTTTAGTGAGAAAGTAGATAGATTCTTGGCTATATTCCCATGAATACTATTTTAATTTTATTAAAAACTCTCTTGCAGAGTTAATTTTTTTTGCAATGTATTCGCTTCCACCACTATCCGGGTGATTTTTCTTCATTAAATTACGATATGACTCTTCGATTTTTTCAATACTATCTCCAGGTTTTAATCCTAAGATTTCGTATGCTTCTTCCTCACTTGAAATAATCGATTGACTCTTTCTTGATTTAGTTTTGAATTTACTTAGATTTGTTAAATTTCTCAATATATATGGTAGTAAATAGATAAAATAACCTAATACTTTAAATTTAATAAGTAGACCTAAAATAGCTAAAAAAAACACAGAGAGAATTAATATCATTATCATCCAATTCTAGGATCTCCATAGTCATTTTTCTAAAATTATGGAGTACATCTATATAAAAATGGTGCGATCGAGAAGACTCGAACTTCCACAGAGTTGCCTCTACAGCGACCTCAACGCTGCGCGTCTACCAATTCCGCCACGATCGCAAAATTTAATTAAATTATATAATTAAATATATTAGAATGATATTATTTAGCAAATAATAAAATAAAAAATGCTCAAAATTTAAATGACTAAAAAAATAGAACTTTATAAGAGTAACTCGTTAATTGATTACCAAGTGGCCACTCGTTATATGGAGTCTCGTGCTGATTCTATTCACAAGGGCGATGAAAATGAATTAATTTGGCTATTGGAACATCCACCTATATATACGGCTGGCTCAAGTGCTAAAAAAGAGGAATTATTGATAGAAAGTGAAATTCCTGTATATCAAACACCCCGAGGTGGAAAATTTACCTATCATGGACCTGGGCAAAGAATTATATATGTAATGCTAGATTTAAGAAGGTTTAACAAGGATATAAGACTCTTTATTGAGACACTTGAAGATATCTTGATTAATACAATGGATGCTTTTGACATAGAAGTATATCCGAAAAGAGAACGTATTGGTTTATGGATAAAAAAAAATAAAGAAGAAGAAAAAATTGGTGCAATTGGACTAAAAGTTAAAAAATGGATATCGCTTCACGGTATAGCAATTAATATTAATCCAGATATGCAGTATTTTGATGGTATTATCCCATGTGGGATATCAGAGTTTGGAGTCACATGCCTAAATAATATTGATCCAAATATTTCTTTAAATAGATTTGATCAGAAATTTCTTGAAAATTTTGAGCTAAAAATTGAAAAATTAATTACTATAGATAATTTAATCCTATCAGAGAGAATCTAATAATCTAAGATACACATCAAGTTCAACTTTTTTTTCCTGAAGTTCAATAGACCTTGAAGTGTCATTATATTGAAACTTATTGTACCACAACTCTTCAAGATAGGTTGCCTCCCAAATTTGATTATGATTAAATAATTTTAGAGTAGATAAAATGGTTAAAATTGACGACCCCGTTTTCTTAAGAATTGAATGCATAACAAAGATATCTATTGGCTGCTTTTTATTCAAATAATTTCTTATTATTGTAATATTTTTTTTATCTTGCTTTAAAGACTGAATTTCTGATGTTGTTTCCCAAGAAGTTTTAAAAATATCATCAAATGCTTGAATCATTTTACCCCAATTTTCTCTTTGAACTTTTGCCAAGTTAGCGGGAGTGGTTACATAATAAAAAAGAAGGTCTGTTTCTAGGTAATTTAAAAAATCATTAATTAGCTCCTTAGAATTTATCTTCTTATTATCTGCGAGTTTAATTAGCAGACTCAATACGAGTAAATTATGAGTCTTATTTTTCTTATAAGAAAGCAACTCATTTTCGAGTTCTTTTTTAAAAATACTATTAGGAATCTGCACTTGATTCTTAGAATGCGTTAGAAAAGGTTTGCCATTTATAAATAATTTGTAGACTTTGTTCTCTGCTATTATTTTTATACTTTCCAGACTTGAAATATAGTCATTAATATTCTTATTCATCTAAATTTAACTTCAATAGTTTTATTGCTTCGTAAAAGTAAATAGGCATTTCAGCTATAACTTCTATTTTTTCCTCACTCTTGAAACTTGGGAAAACTAACTTCTGTGCATGCAAGTATAGTTTTTTTTCTAAACCTTCATTAATTTTAATATTTCCATATTTCATATCACCTATTATTGGATGACCAATTAAAGTTAAGTGCTTTCTAATTTGATGTTTTCTGCCTGTTAAAGGATATATTTGCAGCAGAGAAATCGTATCTTCATGATTGTCTATTAATTTATATTTTGTTACCACACTCTGCTTACGATTATAACCAACAAAATCACTCTTCTTTTGATATGTATCACTAATTTCTATATCTATTTGGCCATTTCTATTTATAGGCTTACCATTAACGAGAGCTATATATTGTTTTTTTATTTTCTGGTTTTTGAATGCCGACGTATAAAATTGAGCAACTTCTCTCCTTTTGGCAATCATCAATACTCCTGTCGTATGCTTGTCAAGTCTATGAACTAGTCTATATTTTTCATCCACTTCGGTATTCATATCTTTTAGCATACCATCAACATGTATATTAATACTTGTTCCACCTTGGGTTGCAAGCCCATATGGCTTATTGATGATTAATACATGCTTATCTTCATAAATCTGCATGTCTCTAATGGATCGTATCTGATAATTAGAATTCTGTTTTAATAAAGCTTCGGTATCAATTTGATCAGGTGGTATACGAATAATATCACCAGCTAGCACTCTATAATCAGGTTTCTTTCTTCGCCCTCCTACTCTTACTTGTCCTGTTCTGATAATTTTTTGAATATTAGTGTAACTAGTATTTTTTATATTTTCTTTTAGCCATCTATCTAATCTGATTTGGTTATCATCTACCTTGACAATCTTATGCATTTTATCCCCTATCAATTATATACCTTAAAGATCCACATACCTCCCAACATGGCCAATAAAGATAATACTAGAGTAATAAAGATATAAATTATAGCTACCAATTTGCTATTTGATTGATAGAGCAAAAATACATCCAGTGAAAAAGCAGAAAAAGTTGTAAATCCTCCTAAAAAGCCAATTGTCATAAATAGTTTTAAATTATCAGATAGACTTATCGTGTCACTAAAGATTTGATATATGAGACCAATCAGAAAACAGCCTAAAACATTAACTAAAATAGTCCCAAAAGGGAAACTATAGCCTATTAAATGATTAGAGAGTAGATATATTAAATACCTAAAAATTGAGCCGAAAAAACCACCAAAGCCAACTATTATGACTTTAAGCATATTTAGGCGATTGAATTTGCATTTTCTATTTCTTCTTCAGACTCTTGCACTTGAATTGGCCCTGAGTCTTGTCCTTTAGCATCTTTATCTCTATCAACAAACTCAATAACAGCCATTGGTGCTGAGTCACCATACCTGAAACCAGCTTTTATTATTCTTGTGTAACCACCAGTCCTTTCAGCATACCTTGGGCCGAGAACTTCAAATAATTTCTTAACCATATCATTATCTTGTAGTTTTGATATTGCTTGTCTTCTGGAGTGCAAGTCATTTTTTCTAGATAGCGTTACCATTTTCTCGATAATTGGTCTTAATTCTTTTGCTTTTGGCAACGTAGTAGTAATTTGCTCATGCTTAATTAGAGCGTTTACCATATTTGAAAACATAGCTTTTCTATGGCTTGATGTTCTATTTAATTTACGTCCAGATATATTATGACGCATATTCTTCTCCTATTAACTCTTAAATTAGTAACTTTCTTCATATCGTTTTGCTAGATCATCTATATTCTCTGGTGGCCAATTTGGAATATTCATACCAAGATGCAGTCCCATTTGAGCAAGGACTTCTTTTATTTCATTTAATGACTTTCTACCGAAATTAGGTGTTCTTAGCATCTCAGACTCAGACTTTAGTATAAGATCTCCGATGTATACAATATTATCATTTTTAAGACAATTTGCTGATCTGACTGATAGTTCTAACTCATCAACCTTCTTTAATAAAGCAGGATTAAATGTCAATTCAGGAGTCTTGTCTTCTACAACAGGGGCAACTGGTTCTTCAAAATTAACAAATACGTCAAGTTGATCTTGCATTATTCTTGCGGCAAATGCTATTGCATCCTCAGGACGAACTGATCCATCAGTTTCAATTGTCATATTTAGCTTATCGTAGTCAAGTATTTGCCCTTCTCTAGTATTTTCAATATCATAAGTCACTCTCTTTACAGGCGAAAATAAACTATCAATTGGAATCAGACCAACTGGCTCATCTTCAGAGCGATTTTTTTCTGCTGGCACATAACCTCTTCCAGTTCTTGCAATGAATTCCATCCTGATATTTACCTTATCATCTAAGGTGCATATCACGGTTTCGGGGTTTAAAACTTCAACATCAGATGATGATTCAATATCCCCAGCTATAACAGTGCAGGGACCAGTTTTATTTAGTATCAATTTAACTTCTGAGTCAGCATGCATTTTTATTGCAATATCTTTTATATTTAAAATTATATCTGTAACATCTTCTCTAACACCTGATATTGCTGAAAACTCGTGAAGGACACCATCTATCTTCACTGAGGTAATAGCACTACCTTGAAGTGATGATAAGAGAATTCTCCTTAGTGAGTTTCCAATAGTTAATCCAAAACCTTTTTCCATAGGCTCAACTGTCAGTCTAGAGACATTTTTACCTGACTGATCTTCTTTGATTTCAATTTTATTTGGTTTAACTAATTCCTGCCAATTTTTTTCTATCACAGTATTACCTCTTTGTTCTTCTATTTTAATAATAATTTCTTCCATATCAGGGATATGAATTTAATAAATCTTATACACGCCTTCTCTTTGGAGGCCGGCAACCATTATGTGGTATTGGAGTAACATCTTTTATGGATGTTATTGTAAAACCTGTTGTTTGCAATGCACGAAGTGCAGATTCCCTACCAGTGCCGGGCCCTTTGACCATAACTTCTATTGTTTTCATTCCGTGCTCCATAGCTTTTTTTGCTGCATCTTCGGCAGCAACTTGAGCTGCATATGGAGTTGATTTTCTTGATCCTTTGAAGCCCATACCTCCCGCAGATGACCACGATATAGCATTACCTTGAACATCTGTAATTGTAACCATTGTGTTATTATATGTAGCATTAACATATGCAACTCCAGAGGTTATATTTTTCTTCTCTCTTCTTTTAACTCTAGTTTTATCTTTAACCATTATTATTCCTAACTATTTTTTCTTACCTGCAATTGGTTTGGATGGACCTTTACGTGTTCTTGCATTTGTATGTGTTCTCTGCCCTCTTACTGGTAAGCCTCTTCTATGTCTTAAACCCCTATAACAACCAAGATCCATCATTCCTTTTATATTCATTGCGACTTCACGTCGAAGATCTCCCTCAACAACATAATCGCTATCAATAGCTTCTCTGATAGCAATCACCTCTGAATCTGATAATTGATTAACTCTTTTTGTAAGTTCAATATTAACTTTATTACATATATCTCTCGCTTTTACTGGCCCAATCCCATGTATACTTCTAAGTGCGATCTCAACGCGCTTGTTTGTTGGAATATTTACTCCCGCTATTCTAGCCAATTTAATTCTCCTCAATCTAAAATGTTATGAATAAAATAAATAATTAGTTATATTGTGTGTTTATATCAACAATTATTTATATTATCAATTATATTCGTTTATCTAATATCCATTTATTATTAATTACTATCTATCAATACCTCAATTTTCTTACTCACTGCATCAACAGTCATCATACCATCAATCTTATGCAGTTGATAATGACTTGAGTAATAATCAATAATTGGTTTTGTTTCCACATTATATATATCCAAGCGTTTCTTTAGCACTTGAATACTATCATCTTCTCTTATGACAGAACTTTCACTAGCACGTTTAGTAATCCTATCTATTAAAATATTCTCATCTACCGATAATTCTATTATCAGATCTAATTTCATCTGATTTCTGTGCAATAGATCCTCTAAACTTTTAGCTTGCAAGATTGTACGAGGAAAACCATCGAATATTCTTCCGGGCATAGACTGTGTTTCAGATAACTTCTCTTCCATAATTTTTATGATCAGTTCATCACCTACTAGTTTACCAATTGCAAGTATATCTTTAACAATAATTCCAGTAGATGTATTATTTGCAACAGCTTGTCTTAATATATCTCCAGTTGAAAGTTGACAATAACCATACTTTTTAACAATAAATTCTGATTGAGTTCCCTTTCCTGAACCGGGTGGACCTAAGAGTATTAAATTCATCTTTTTCTGCCTCTTAGATTTGATTTTTTAATCAAACCCTCATATTGATGCGCTAAAAGATGGCTTTGAACTTGAGAAACTGTATCCATTGTCACATTAACAACAATTAAAAGGGATGTTCCACCAAAGTAGAATGGGATTGCAGCATATGACATTAATATTTCAGGTAATATACAAACTGCTGCAAGATATGCTGCACCTACACATGTTATTCTCGTTAATACATAATCTATATATTCAGCTGTTTTTTCACCAGGTCTTATACCCGGTATAAATCCTCCTTGCCTTTTTAGGTTATCAGCTGTATCTGACGGGTTGAATACAATTGCGGTATAAAAGAAAGCAAAGAAAACAATTAAGGCAATATAAAATGAGATATATAGTGGCTGGCCTCTTCCAAGAAGAGAGCTAATAAAATTAAGCCACCCAGGTCCCTGTCCAGTTGAAAAATTAGCAACAGTCATAGGTAAAAGCAATAATGAGGATGCAAATATAGGTGGAATAACACCGGCAGTATTTATTTTCAAAGGCAAATGCGAGCTTTCCCCACCTGTAACTTTATTACCTTGCTGACGCCTCGGATATTGAACAACAAGTCTTCTTTGAGCTCTCTCAACATATACAATTATTACTATAACTGCGATTGCTATTACGAGGACAGCAAGGATAAGCCAAGTAGAAAGTGCACCTTGTCTTCCTAGCTCTAATGTATTTACAAGTGCAGAAGGAAGCTCAGCGACAATACCTGCAAAGATTATGAGTGAAATCCCATTTCCGATTCCTCTTGCAGTCACTTGTTCTCCGATCCACATCAGAAACATAACACCACCAACCAATGTAATTACAGCTGAAAAACGAAAATATAAGCCAGGGTCTGTTACGATTTCTCCAGCTCCTTCAAGCCCAATTGATATACCCCAAGCTTGAAGAGTAGCCAAAAAAACAGTCCCATATCTCGTGTATTGATTTATTTGCTTTCTACCTCTTTCACCGCCTTCTTTTCTGAGCTGACTTAATACAGGTGATACGGCAACCAATAATTGCATTATAATAGCAGCTGATATATAAGGCATTATATTAAGTGCAAAAATAGCCATCCTACCCACAGCTCCTCCGGCGAACATATCAAACATTCCGAGAATACCGCTTTGGTTTTGTTGGAATAAATCATTGAGTGCCTGAGTATTAATCCCTGGTAGAGGAATAAAAGTTCCAAGCCTATATATTAGCAAAGCACCCAAGGTAAAGAGAATTCTCTGCTTTAAATCTTTAGCCTTTGCAAAAGTTGAAAAATTTATATTTGAAGCAAGTTGTTCAGCTGCAGATGCCATACATCACCCTAGTTTCTTTTAGTTAAATATTAAGCATTTTCCTCAGGGGAACCTATAATTTTAATTTGGCTTCCTGTTTTTTCAATACTTTTTATTGCTTTTTGAGATGCTCCTGAAACTTCAAATGCAACCTTTGATTTTAAATCACCAGTACCAAGAATTTTCAAGCCATTTTTTTCAGTCTTAATTATCCTTGCTTTAAGAAGATTTTCTGAGTTGATAACTTCTTTCTCATTGATTCTTCCGTTGTCTATAAAGTATTGTATTCTATCAAGATTAAAAACATTATAACTCTTGGCAAATATATTTTTAAAACCTCTTTTTGGCAATCTCCTGTGAAGTGGCATCTGTCCACCTTCGAATCCTTTTATGGCCACTCCTGAACGTGACTTTTGTCCCTTGACGCCTCTGCCTGCTGTTTTACCTTTTCCTGAACCTATACCTCTGCCAACTCTTTTTCGAGCCTTTCGGGCACCCTGCAGATCTGATAATTCATTTAATTTCATCGTAACCTCTATATATTTCTATGTATCTAAAACTTTAACAAGATGTTGAACTTTTCTAACCATTCCTCTGACAGATGGGGTATCTTCTAATACCTTTATTCTTCCTATTTTATTAAGACCTAGTCCTATTAGCGTTTGTTTTTGATCAAACTTTCTACCAATTGAACTTCCGATCTGCATTACTTTTATAGTTTTAATATCTTTTGACATACTAACCTATCACTCTGTTTCTGTATTTAGTTCTTTCCTTCTTGTAACAAGATCACTAACTTTTAGCCCCCTTCTTGATGCTATCATTCTTGGGCTTTGCTCATTCCTTAAAGCATCAAAAGTTGCACGAACCATATTGTATGGATTCGCCGTACCTTGTGACTTTGCAACAACATCTTGTACACCAAGAGCTTCAAATATAGCCCTCATAGGCCCTCCTGCAATAATTCCTGTCCCTGAAGGCGCTGTTCTTAATAAGACCTTTCCTGCACCGTGATGACCATACACATCATGGTGTAGTGTTCTCCCGTCACGAAGAGGTACCCTAATCATTTCTCTTTTTGCATCGTCTGTAGCTTTTTTAATAGCTTCTGGTACTTCTTTTGCTTTTCCGTGACCAAATCCGACTTTACCTTTTTGATCTCCGACTACAACAAGGGCTGCAAAGCCGAAGCGTCTTCCACCTTTTACAACCTTTGCAACTCGATTGATATGAACGAGTCTATCGATATAATCACTATTTTCATCTTTGGATTTTGCCTGTGAACGTGCCATATTTTCCCCTTAAAATTCTAATCCGTTGTTTCTTGCAGCATCAGCTAAAGCTTTCACTCGTCCATGATACAAATAACCACTTCTATCAAAGATAACACTATTAACTCCTGCTTTTAGTGATCTTTCAGCTATTAACTTTCCAATTTTTTCTGCTGCCTTTTTATCAGAACCCTTTTCAGTTCTATTATTTTTTTCAAGAGTTGATGCTGACGCAAGTGTTTTACCATTCATATCATCAATGATTTGGGCATAGATATTTTTTGATGATCTAAATACGCTCAACCTTGGTCTCTGATTATTATTACTCTTTAATGAGCGTCTAACTCTTAGCTTTCTTTTTATTTTAGTATTTAATTGAACCATTTTTTAACTCTACTTCTTTTTACCTTCTTTTCTGAAAACATATTCATCTTTATATCTAATTCCCTTACCCTTGTATGGTTCAGGAGGTCTGAATCTTCTGATTTCAGCAGCAGTTTGACCAACTCTTTGTTTATCGATACCCTCAATTATAATCTCTGTTGGTCGGGTACATTTAATTTCAATTCCATCTGGCACAGCATAATTAACCTCATGGCTAAAACCTAGGGATAATTGCAGTGTTTTACCCTGTAATTGTGCTCTGTATCCAACACCTTGAATTTCAAGTGTTTTATAATACCCTTCCGTAACTCCAGAAACTAAGTTACTTACGATTGTTCTTGTCAACCCCCAAAATGAACGGGTTTTTTTATCTAAATTTTTTGGAATAATATTAATTTCGGAACTCTCAATTTGCACATCAATATCAGCGAAAAGATCTGCTGATAGTTGACCCTTCGGACCAACTACTGTTAGAACACCGTTATTAATATTAGCTGTTACGTTATCTGGTATTATGATACTCTTTTTTCCAATTCTTGACATATTGACCTCTTTTAAAATACTTTACAAAGTATTTCACCCCCTACATTTGCTTCTCTTGCGTTAACGTCTGACATGACACCTTTTGAAGTTGATAATATGGACACACCTAAACCATTAAAAACTCGCGGTAACTCAGTTACTGATGAGTATACTCGGCGGCCAGGTTTAGATACTCTTTCAAGCTTTTTAATAACAGGATCTCCCTCGTGGTATTTTAACTCAATTTCAAACATAGGGAAATGTCCTTCAACTTCAATTCTTGTATAGCCACGAATATATCCCTCATCCTGCAAAACTAGTAATACATTCTCTCTTAGCTTTGAGGCAGGAGTAAGGACCGATGTCTTATTTCGAAGAAGGGCATTCCTTATTCTTGTTAGCATATCCGCTAATGGATCTGTCATCATGTTAATACCTCACCAACTTGATTTAATCATACCTGGTATTTGACCTTCAGCAGTTAAGTCTCTAACAGCTATTCTTGAAACACCAAGTTTCCTATAGTAGCCTCTCGGTCTACCAGTTATTGCGCATCTATTTCTATGTCTTATTGGAGCAGAGTTTCTTGGTAACTTCGCAAGTTTAACAGTAGCCTGAAATCTTTCCTCCAATGACAATGATTTATTTTTTGAAATTTCTTTCAATTTAGATCTCTTTTCAGCATGTTTTCTGCTCAATTTCAATCTTTTTTCATTTCTCTCTATTATGCTTACTTTTGACATCTAAACTCCTATATAATTAATTCCTAAATGGAAAATTAAATCCTGTTAATAATGCTTTTGCTTCTTCATTAGTATTAGCAGTGGTACAAATAATGATATCCATTCCTCTGATTACATCAACTTTATCATAATTAATCTCTGGAAATACAATGTGCTCTTTCATTCCCATTGCATAATTTCCATTACCATCAAAACTTTTTGCACTTATTCCTCTAAAATCTCTTACTCGAGGCAGAGCAATTGTAATTAACCTATCAACAAAATCATACATCCTTGACTTTCTTAGTGTAACTTTTGCTCCAATAACCATTCCTTCACGAAGTTTGAAATTAGCTATTGATTTTTTAGCTTTCGTAAATACTGGCTTCTGCCCTGCTATCAAACCAAGCGCTTCTATGGCAACATCAGCTTTTTTTGACTCTGCAACAGCATCTCCAAGTCCCATATTTAGTACAATTTTATCGAGCTTTGGTATTTGCATATCATTCGTATAATTAAATTTTTCTTTTAATTCCTTAACGATTTGTTCTTGATATTGTAATTTCATGTGGGGGATATATTTATTTGTCATCTAATATCTCCTCTGATTTTTTGAGGTATCTAACTTTTACCCCATCTTTTAGAAACTTGAATCCAACCTTTGAAGCCTTTGAGTCTTTTGGATCAATAATAGCAACATTTGATGCATGTATTTTACCTTCTTTTTCAATAATACCACCCTCTGAAGTTTGAGTTTGCTTCTGGTGCTTCTTTTTTATACTGACGCCTTGAACTACGAGTTTATTTTCTGTTGGAAAAACAGTTAATACAGTGCCAGTTTTTCCTTTATCCTTGCCCACAAGGACGATTACATTGTCACCTTTTTTTATCTTAGCAGCCATTACTAAAGTACCTCCGGAGCTAGTGAAATTATTTTCATATGATTCTTTGCTCTTAATTCTCTTGTTATGGGTCCAAATATTCGTGTACCTATTGGCTCACCCTGGTTATTAATGAGAACAGCCGCATTACCATCAAACCGAATGGCTGTGCCATCATTCCTTAAAATACCTTTGGCAGTCCTTACTATTACAGCTTTTAAAACATCCCCCTTTTTTACCCGACCCCTTGGGATTGCTTCCTTTACTGTTACAACTATAGTATCACCAATTTGCGCAGTCTTTCTTTTTGAACCACCCAATACCTTTATACACTGAACACGTTTAGCCCCAGAGTTATCAGCCACACTTAGATTTGATTGCATTTGGATCATTTGTAAATTTTCCTTCTAAACCTTATAATACTATCCATTTTTTTAATTTAGAGTATGGTTTTGACTCTTGAATTCTAACCTCATCTCCAATCTCATGCTTATTATTTTCATCATGTGCATGATATCTTTTTGATCTTCTAACTGTTTTTTTTAATAATGGATCTATAAATCTTCTCTCAACACGTACGACAATGGTTTTATCAAGAGTATTATTTTCCACAACACCTGAGAGTATTCTCTTTGGCATTATTTTTTCTCCTCTAGTTTACTTTTTTCACTATATATTGTTTTTAACTTTGCAATTGTCCTTCTAACTTCTCTGACCCTCGCGGTATTTTCAAGTTGTCCACTTGTTCTTTGAAACCTGAGGTTCAATTGTTCTTTTTTATATCTTATGAGGGAGTCGTTTATTTGATCCAACGTTAGCTCTCTTATTTCCAGTGCTTTCATTATTTTATATTCCTAATTTAAGTCTGTTATTCGTGATACAATTTTGCATTTTACTGGCAATTTTGCAGCTGCTAACGACAAGGCTTCTCTTGCTACCTCAATTGACACACCATCAATCTCAAACATTACTCTGCCTGGCTTAACCTTTGCAGCCCAGTATTCAACGGAACCCTTACCTTTACCCATTCGAACTTCTGTTGGTTTTTTTGACACAGGAACATCGGGAAATATCCTAATCCAAACCCTTCCAGCTCTTTTCATATGCCGTGTCATTGCCCTACGTGCAGCTTCTATTTGTCTTGCTGTAACTCTCGAAGGCTCCAATGATTTTAGACCATAAGAACCAAAATTTAGTGCAAAACCACCCTTTGCATTTCCACTAATTCTTCCTTTATGCATTTTTCTGAACTTTGTTTTTTTTGGCTGTAACATTATTCAATCCTAACTTTGTTCGGGTCTTGCTGATGAACGATTTGTATCTTGACTTCCTGTAATACTTTTTTCTTGTGCCATTGGATCATGCTCTAGAATTTCACCTTTAAAAATCCAGACTTTTATACCAATAGCTCCATATGTTGTTTGTGCAGTAGCAAAACCATAATCAACATTTGCTCTTAAAGTGTGTAACGGCACCCTACCCTCTCTATACCATTCAGTCCTTGCTATTTCAGCTCCACCAAGCCTACCACCACAATTTATTCTAATTCCTCCAGCTCCCATCCTTAGTGCTGTCTGCACTGAACGCTTCATAGCACGTCTAAATGCAACTCTTCTCTCAAGTTGTTGTGCTATCGACTCTGCAACAAGAGTGGCATCAATCTCAGGCTTCCTGACTTCAAGTATATTAATGGCAACCTCTGTATTTGTAATTTTCTGTATTTTTGTTTTTATCAGTTCAATATCAGAGCCTTTTTTACCAATTAATATACCAGGTCTTGCAGAATATATGGTAACTGCACACTTCTTATGCGGACGTTCAATAACGATTTTTGATATTGCAGCAGCGGATTTTAAACCATTAACCAGTGATCTGATCTTACGGTCTTCCATCAAGAGTTTCGGGTATTCATTTTTTTCAGCGAACCAACGTGAGTCCCAAGTTCTATTAATTCCCAACCTCAATGCTACTGGTGATACTTTTTGTCCCATTATTTGCTTTCCTCATTTTCCAATTGTTTTACGACAACTGTTAATTGACTAAACGGTTTGTGAATCCTACCAACACGACCTCTAGCCCTTGGTTTCCATCTTTTTAGTACTAGATTTTTACCGACATATGCCTCATTTACATATAATTCATCAATATCTAGGTTATGATTATTCTCTGCATTTGCGATTGCAGATTTTAGTGTTTTTAATACATCCTGCGCAATTCTCTTCCTTGAAAATTGGAGATCATTTATTGCCTTATCTACTTTCTTTCCGCGTATCATTGATGCTACAAGGTTAAGCTTTTGTGAACTAACTTTTAAATTTTTTGTTATTGCTTGCGCTGATCCCTCAGGTGCTTTTAATGCCATTATTATTTCCTTTTAGACTTCTTATCTGCTAGATGACCATAATATGTTCTTGTTGGGGAAAATTCTCCAAACTTTCTGCCAACCATTTCTTCAGTAACAAGAACTGGTATATGCTTTTGGCCATTATGTACACCGAATGTTAATCCGACAAACTGTGGAAGAATAGTTGATCTTCTTGACCAAATTTTAATTACATCGTTTCTTCCAGATGCTCGTGCTTTATCGGCTTTCTTTAATAAATAACCGTCAACAAACGGTCCCTTCCAAACTGAACGTGCCATGTTACTTAATTACCTTTTCTTTTTAAGATGCCTACTTCTGATAATCAATCTATCAGAGGATTTATTTTTAATTCTTGTTTTTTTACCTTTTGTTGGCTTGCCCCATGGGGTAACAGGATGCCTACCACCCGAGGTTTTGCCTTCACCCCCACCGTGAGGATGGTCAATAGGATTCATGGCCACACCCCTCACTGAAGGTCTTTTACCAAGCCATCTTGATCTACCTGCTTTAGCTAATTTAATATTTTTATTATCTGGATTTGATACTGCACCAATTGTGGCCATACATTCTGAACGAGTCATTCTTTGTTCACCAGAATTTAACCTAAGGATAGAATATGATTGATCTCTTCCAACTAATTGCACATATGTGCCAGCTGATCTTGCAATTTGACCACCTTTACCTGGTTTAAGCTCAACATTATGTATGATAGTCCCAACAGGTATATTAGCAAGTGGAAGAGCATTACCGGGTTTAATATCTGCGTTTGGACCAGACATAATTGTGTCACCAACAGACATTCTTTGCGGTGCAAGGATATATGCTCTAGTTCCGTCCTCATAAGCCAATAGTGCTATGAAGCCAGATCTGTTTGGGTCGTACTCAATTCTTTCAACTTTTGCAGGCACGTCAAAATGCCCTCTCTTAAAATCAATAATCCTATATAAACGTTTATGACCACCACCCCGTCTTCTCGCAGTCACTCTACCTTTATTATTACGTCCACCAGATTTTGTAAGACCAATAGTCAAAGACTTCTCAGGCTTACCATTCCAAAGTTGCGTTCTAGACACCAGTACTAGACCTCTTTGCCCTGGAGTATTTGGTTTATATGATTTTAAAGCCATATTTAATTATCCACTTATACCTGTTGTAAAATCAAAGCTTTGCCCCTCTTCAAGTGAGACAATTGCCTTCTTTATATCTGCTCTTTTGCCAAACCTACCCTTAAACCTTTTTACTTTTCCTTTTCTGATAAGCGTATTAACTGACTTAACTTTAACTTTAAATAAAGTCTCTATTGCTTCTTTAATTTGGGCCTTTGTAGCTGTTTTTGAAACGTCAAAAATTACTTGGCCATTATCTGATATCAGTGTCGCTTTCTCAGTTATTACCGGATTTCTAATAACATCATATATATCAATTTCATTCATATAATCGCCCCTCGATTTCCTTCAATGCCGCCTTCGTTATAAAAAGCTTATCTCTTTTTAGCATATCGTATACATTCATACCTTGAACTGGCAATATATCAATTTTAGGAATGTTCATCGAAGCAAGCTCAAAGTTTTTATCAAATTCGCTAGCCTCTATAAATAGAGCAGAGGTAACTTCTAACTTTTGAAGGTTTTTCACTAAATCTGATGTTTTTGGTTTATCTAACTTTGCCTCACTTAATATCACCAGATTCCCCTCTTGTTGCTTTGTTGATAGTGCATGTCTTAATGCAAGTTTCCTAAATTTCTTTGTAAGTTTTATTGAATGATCCCTTGGAGTTGGACCAAAAGCTCTTCCACCGCCTCTGAATTGTGGCACTTTCTTTGATCCATGACGTGCACCTCCAGTACCTTTTTGCTTATACATTTTTTTTGTTGTAGCTGTAATTTCAGATCTATTTTTAACTTTATGCGTGCCCGACCTCTTTTTTGCCAGTTGGTACAAAACAGTCCTATGCAGTATATCCTTGCGTGGCTCAAGACAGAATATTTCATCTTTAATAGTAATAGTACCAGACACCTTTGAGGCCATATCAATTACGTTTACCTTCATTTCTTTTCACCATCATTTTCTGGTAACTCTTCATCCTCTTGTGAGTCGGAAGTTGTTTCTTTGCCATCTATTGGATCTAATTGTGTATCGTTATTAGCCTCTTGATCTTGAACTTCGTTCAAAATCTCAACATTTATATCTTTGCTTTCATTATTTTGATTTGCTTCAGCGGTAATAATATCTGCATCTGCATTCTCAGAATCAACTGATGCATCATCTGCGCCAATGAAACTGCCAGGTATTGGTAATTCTAGGTCAGACTGTTTTTTCACTGCATCTTTGATGGTAATCCAGCTACCCTTATGCCCTGGAACTGCTCCTTGCACGAATATAAGACCTTTATCATTATCAACTGAATGTATCACTAAATTTTGGATGGTTACACGAGCAGCACCCATGTGACCTGCCATTTTCTTTCCTTTAAAAACCTTACCTGGATCCTGACACTGGCCTGTTGATCCATGACTTCTATGACTTACTGAAACACCATGCGAAGCTCTTAAACCTGCAAAATTATGTCTTTTCATAGCTCCGGCAAATCCCTTACCTATACTTGTACCTGTTACATCCACTTTTTGTCCTGGTAAAAAGTGATCTGCTTTCATAAACAGACCAATCTGTATGAATTTATCCTCATCAACCCTGAATTCAACTAACTTTGATTTTGGCTCAACCTTCGCTTTTGAAAAATGCCCTCTCATTGGTTTTGTAACATTTTTTACTTTTGGATTTCCAGCTCCAATTTGTATTGCAGAGTAACCATCAATTTCTCTCGTTTTGTGCGAAACAACTTGACAATTAGATATAGCTAAAACGGTAACAGGTATATGCTGCCCCTTCTCTGAGAATATTCTCATCATCCCAAGTTTTTCTGCTATTAAACCAACTCTCATAACAATCCCTATATTCTATAATTTTATTTCAACATTAACACCAGCGGAGAGATCTAGCTTCATTAGTGCATCTACTGTTTGTGGTGTTGGATCGACAATATCTAATAGCCTTTTATATGTTCTTATTTCAAATTGCTCGCGACTTTTTTTATCGATATGCGGTCCACGAAGAACAGTAAACTTTTCAATCCTTCTAGGCAGAGGAATTGGTCCCCTAATATTTGCCCCAGTTCTTTTTGCAGTACTAACAATTTCAGTAGTTGCACTATCTAACAAGCGATGATCATAAGCCTTTAATCGTATTCTAATATTTTGTCCCTGCATTTTTTATCCTGTAATGTTTTATGCGTATTTTGCTATTACTTGATCAGAAACCGCTTGCGGTACTTGTTCATAGTGATCAAATTGCATAGTAAATTGAGCCCGACCTTGGCTCATTGATCTCAGATGGCTAACATAGCCAAACATATTTGCTAATGGAACTTGAGATTTAATAACAGTAGAATTTGATCTAGATTCTGTACCTGATATTTGACCTCTACGCGAATTAAGATCACCAATTACATCACCCATATATTCCTCCGGTGTAACAACCTCGACATCCATGATTGGCTCTAATAACTTTGGTGAGGCAGATTGTGCACCTTCACGAAAAGCAGCCCTTCCAGCAATCTCAAATGCCATAACAGAAGAGTCAACATCATGATATGCACCATCGTGAAGTATTACATGTATATCTAATAGAGGAAACCCAGCAAGGATACCATTGTCCAAAACTGATGCTATACCTTTTTCGACACCTGGAATATATTCTCTTGGTATGTTACCACCGACAACTTTATTCTCGAAGACAAATCCTGTACCTGGCTCCCCTGGGCTTATTGTCATTTTAACTCTAGCAAATTGCCCAGCACCACCAGATTGTTTTTTATGGGTATAATCTACATCTGATGGCTTGGTTATTGTTTCCCGATACGCGACTTGTGGCGCGCCAATATTAGCCTCTACCTTAAACTCTCTCTTCATTCGATCGACAAGTATGTCAAGGTGTAATTCGCCCATACCTTTGATTATTGTTTGCCCAGATTCATCATCTGATGCCACTCTAAACGAGGGATCTTCTTGGGCTAGCCTTGCAAGTGCTGCTCCCATTTTTTCTTGATCACCTTTTGTCTTTGGCTCAACAGCAATTTCAATAACTGGTTCAGGAAATTCCATTCTTTCTAGAACAACAGGATATGAAGGATCACATAACGTATCACCAGTGGTTGTCAATTTTAAACCAGCCAATGCAACAATATCGCCTGCATATGCTTCTTTGATGTCTTCTCGGGAATTTGAATGCATTAATAACATCCTACCAACCCTCTCTTTCTTATCTTTAACAGAATTCAAAAGTTGTGACCCACTTTCTAATTTACCAGAGTAAATTCTACAAAAAGTAAGTGAGCCCACAAATGGGTCATTTGCAACTTTAAATGCAAGGATTGAAACTTTTTCATTATCAGCTGGTGTGACAAGAATATCTGTCTCAGTTTTTAATTCTATTCCTTTAATTCTCTCTACATCAACAGGTGATGGTAAATAATCAATTACACCATCTAAAAGTGGTTGCACTCCTTTATTTTTAAAAGCTGAGCCACAAAAAACGGGGTAAAATGTGTTATCACAGGTCCCTTTTCGTATAAGCCGTTTAATCGTTGGTATATCTATATCATCACCTTCGAGATATTTTTCCATCACAACTTCATCTAATTCTACAACTGTCTCTATAAGCATTTCTCTATATTTTTTTGCCTCATCAAGCATATCCGCAGGAACTTCCTGATAATTAAATTTCGCCCCCAAACTCTCATCTTCCCATATGATTCCTCTCATCTCAATGAGATCTACGACACCTTTTAAATTCGACTCTGAACCAATTGGTAGCTGTAATACAAGAGGATTTGCTCCCAATCTCTCGGAGACCATTTCTACAGATCTTGCAAAGTCCGCCCCAATTTTATCCATTTTATTTACAAAAATCATTCTTGGAACATTATATTTATTTGCTTGTCTCCAAACGGTTTCTGTTTGTGGTTCAACACCAGCATTTGCATCAAGTAAAGCAATTGCTCCGTCTAGGACTCTTAATGATCGTTCAACTTCGATTGTGAAATCGACATGACCTGGGGTATCTATAATATTAATTCTTTTATCATTCCAATAAGTCGTAGTTGCGGCGGAGGTTATAGTTATACCCCTTTCCTGCTCTTGCTCCATCCAGTCCATGGTCGCGGCACCATCATGAACCTCACCAATTTTATGACTTTTACCAGTATAATATAATATGCGTTCAGTTGTCGTAGTTTTTCCCGCATCAATGTGGGCCATGATACCTATATTTCTATAATCTTCTATCGCGTTATTTCTTGCCATTTTATTCCTATATTCCCTTTTACCAACGATAATGTGAGAATGCTCTATTTGCCTCAGCCATTTTGTGTGTATCTTCTCTTTTTTTAACTGCGTTGCCTTTCTTTGAAAATGCATCCATCAGTTCACCAGATAATCTCTCGATCATCGTATTTTCATTTCTAGATCTCGCTGCACTAATTAGCCACCTTATTGCCAAAGCTTGTTTCCTATCATTTCTAACTTCAACAGGAACCTGGTATGTGGCACCACCGACTCTTCTTGACCTAACCTCAACATCTGGCATCACGTTTTTTAGGGCTTCATGAAAGACATTTAGGGGGTCTTGTTTTCCATCTTTTTCTATACGATCAAATGCACCATAAATAATTTTCTCTGAAGTAGATTTTTTTCCAGCAATCATAAGACTACTCATAAACTTTGATATAACTTTATCACCGAATTTTGGGTCTGGTAAAACTTCTCTCTTCTCTGCTCGTCTACGTCTTGACATAAAGTACTCCTATTTAGGCTTTTTAGCGCCATATTTTGAACGCCTTTGCTTACGATCTTGAACACCTTGCGTATCTAATACACCTCTTACGACATGGTATCGAACACCCGGCAAATCTTTGACCCTTCCGCCCCTAATTAACACGACTGAGTGTTCTTGAAGATTGTGCCCCTCACCTGGTATGTAACTTGTAACCTCAAAACCGTTTGAAAGTCTTACCCTTGCTACTTTTCTGAGAGCTGAATTTGGTTTTTTTGGAGTTGTTGTATAAACTCTTGTACAAACCCCCCTTTTTTGTGGGCAGGCTTCCATTGCTGGAACTTTATTTCTCTTTACCTGTGGCTTTCTAGGTTTTCGCAATAACTGATTAATAGTAGGCATTTAAACCAAGATCCTTTCGCTTAATCATTCTTCTTTTTTATTTTATCAATAGCGTTTAAGGCTAACCATACAGCCTATTGAACTAGATGTTCGGACAATACTTCTTCAGAAACAACTCGTCAAGTATTATTATCAAAGTAAAAGTAACAATTTTTCTAAAAAAATCTTTCAAAAATATCACTTTTCAAGAGTTGCATCTTCAACAATTACAGCACCTGGATCATCTTCTATGACTTCAGGAGCTATTTCGTCAGGAGTATTATCTTTAAGCAATTGCTCGGCTTTCTCTTTCTCTTGCAAAATTAGGTGATCCCTATGAACAGATACCTGTCTTAATTTACTTATCGCGCTGCCTGTCCCCGCAGGAATCAATCTTCCAACAATGACATTCTCTTTGAGTCCTTGTAATAAATCTGACTTTCCATTCATAGATGCCTCTGTCAAAACTCTAGTTGTTTCTTGAAATGAAGCTGCTGAAATGAAGCTTCTTGTTTGAAGAGCAGCTTTTGTAATACCAAGCAGAATTGGACGCGCTACTATTAATTTTTTGCCAGCATCTTGAAGCTGCCCATTAAGTTCTAGTACATCAATTTTATCTAATTGTTCACCCGGGAGTAGACTAGAATTACCAGGATCTACAACTTCAACTTTCTTTAGCATTTGGCTAACAATAACTTCAATATGCTTATCATTAATTGTGACACCCTGTAATCTATATACATCCTGAATCTCAGTTGTTAGATAGGAAGCAAGTTCCTCTACGCCCTTGATTGCCAAAATATCATGAGGAGCTGGATTACCGTCTAAAATGAATTCCCCTTTTTCAATAGTATCTCCATCTTGAACTTCCAGATGGACATTCTTTGGAACCATATATTCAGCTAATTGCTCATTTTCATCAGCAGGTATAATTCTGATTTTTCTCTTATTTTTAAAATCTGTTCCAAATTCAACAACTCCAGTAACTTCCGCTATTATCGCATGATCTTTCGGTCTTCGAGCTTCAAATAACTCAGCGACTCTTGGAAGACCACCTGTAATATCTTTTGTTTTTGCACTATCAGTTGGCACTCTTGCCAAAACGTCACCAGCCGAAACTTCAATATCTTTTTCTACAGATAAAATAGCATTAACAGGAAGAGAGTATCTTCGATTATCTGATTGCTCTTCATTCTTTGTTTTTGGTTTTAAACCAGCTGAGCTGAGGATAACCGATGGCTGAAGATCATTACCTCTTGAGGAACCCCTCCAATCTATAACTACTCTTTGTGAAATTCCAGTTGACTCGTCGAGTCTTTCATCAATTGATATCCCATCTACAAGATCTCCAAAATCTACCTTTCCAGCCACGTCAGCCAGAATTGGTCTTGTATAAGGATCCCATGAAGCAAGTCGTTGACCGCGTTTGATGACATCACCTTCCTTACAGAATAATTGAGCTCCATAAGGAACTTTATTTTGTGATTTTTCAATTCCATTCTCATCAGATATCAATATTACAAGAGATCTTCCTGTAACAACAATTTTTTTATTTGAGTCAGTTGCCATTGATGGGTTTTGTATAGAGACCTTTCCATCATGTGAACTTTCTATAAATGACTGATCAACAACCTGAGCAGTACCTCCAATATGGAATGTTCTCATAGTTAATTGTGTACCTGGCTCACCAATTGATTGAGCTGCTAGGACTCCTACTGCCTCTCCAACATTCACTGGAGTTCCTCTTGCTAAGTCACGTCCATAGCATTTCCCGCACGTACCAATTTTTGAGTCACAAGTCAAAACTGATCTGACTTTTACCGCATCCAGATTTTTTTCTTCAATTTCTCTAGCTAAAGACTCGTCAATCATATTTGATTTATCAAATAAAGTTTTTCCAGATACTGGATCAATTATATCTTCGGCAAGAAAACGCCCAAGTAACCTTTGCCCGATTGGAACGATCACTTCACCGCCATCCATTACAGTTCTGATTGTTATCCCATTAGAAGTACCACAGTCTCTCTCAAGGATAATACAGTCTTGAGCTACATCCACTAATCTTCTTGTAAGATAACCAGAATTTGCAGTTTTGAGTGCAGTATCTGCAAGCCCTTTTCTTGCTCCGTGGGTTGAATTAAAATATTCTAGAACAGATAGACCTTCTTTGAAATTAGATGTAATAGGAGTTTCAATAATTTCACCTGAAGGTTTAGCCATCAGACCACGCATACCTGCGAGTTGTTTCATCTGTGCGGGTGATCCTCGGGCACCAGAATGTGCCATCATATAAATTGAGTTTTGATCTTTTTGTTTTTTACTAGTTTCATCAACCTCTATTATTTGTATTTTTGACATCATTTCATCGGCAACTTTATCTGTGCACTTGGCCCACGCATCAACAACTTTATTATATTTTTCACCTTGGGTTATTAAACCATCATTGTATTGATTTTCATATTCCTTAACTAGAAGATTTGTCTCATCTATGAAATTAATTTTGGTTTCAGGTATAACCATGTCGTCTTTACCAAATGATATTCCTGCTCTGCACCCGTGATGGAATCCGAGAGCCATAATTTTATCACAAAAAATAACTGTATCTTTCTGTCCTGAGTGACGATAGACTTCATTAATCATTTTCGATATATCTTTCTTTGTCATCACTTTATTACAAAGGGAATATTTTATATTATGATATTTTGGTAACAATTCACCGATAAGTAATCTTCCGGGTGTTGTTTCATGTATTTCTTTTATAATATTACCATCTTCATCTTTTGTTACGAATCGACCTTTAATTTTTGAATGAAGAGTTATTGTCCTTGCCTCTAAGGCATAATGTATTTCATTCATATTTCCAAAGATCATACCCTCGCCTGGCTCATTTTCTTTTACTAAGGATAAGTAATAGAGACCGAGAACCATGTCTTGACTTGGCACAATAATTGGAGAGCCGTCTGCTGGATGGAGAATATTATTGGTTGACATCATTAGTACCCGAGCTTCAAGTTGAGCCTCCAAAGATAAAGGTACGTGAACTGCCATCTGATCGCCATCAAAATCTGCATTAAATGCTGAACAAACTAGTGGGTGTAAATGAATCGCTTTTCCTTCAACTAATGTAGGTTCAAATGCTTGAATTCCAAGCCTGTGAAGAGTGGGAGCTCTATTTAATAGGACTGGATGCTCTCTTATTACTTCATCAAGTATATCCCATACTTCAGGTCTTTCTTTTTCAACTAGTCTTTTAGCTTGCTTAACTGTAGTTGAAAGTCCTTTAGCTTCCAATTTTGAGTAAATAAAGGGCTTAAATAATTCAAGCACCATTCTTTTTGGAAGACCGCATTGATGTAATTTGAGTGTTGGACCAGTAACAATAACTGATCTTCCTGAATAATCAACTCTTTTACCGAGCAGATTTTGCCTAAATCTTCCTTGTTTACCCTTTAACATATCCGCTAGAGATTTTAACGGTCTTTTGTTTGCTCCTGTAATTATTCTTCCACGCCTACCATTATCAAATAATGCATCAACTGACTCCTGAAGCATTCTTTTCTCATTTCTTATAATAATCTCGGGAGCTTTTAACTCTATTAAACGCTTCAAGCGATTATTTCTATTTATAACCCTTCTGTAGAGGTCATTCAAATCTGATGTTGCAAACCTACCTCCATCAAGAGGTACAAGCGGTCTTAGTTCAGGTGGGATAACAGGGACGATTGTCATGATCATCCATTCTGGTTTATTTCCTGAGTTTAAAAAAGCTTCTACAACTTTTAATCTTTTTGCAAGTTTGATCGGCTTCAATTCTGACGTAGATTCGTCTATTTCAACTCTCAGGCTTTCTGCAAGCTTTTCTAAATCGATATTAGTTAATAAATCACGAATCGCTTCAGCTCCAATCCCAACTGTGAAAGCATCATCACCATACTCATCTTTGTATTGTAATACTTCATCTTCTGTAAGTAATTGAAGTTCTTTCAATGGTGAGAGGCCAGGTTCTATGACAATAAAATTTTCAAAATATAAAACCCTTTCCAAATCTTTTAGTTTCATATCTAAAAGAAGCCCAATTCTTGAGGGAAGAGATTTAAGAAACCAGATATGAGCAACTGGAGCTGCCAGTTCAATATGTCCCATTGTGTCTCGTCTAACTTTTGAAAGCGTTACTTCAACCCCACATTTTTCACATATGACACCTCTATATTTCATGCGCTTATACTTACCGCAGAGGCATTCATAATCCTTTATTGGACCAAAAATTCTTGAGCAGAAAAGACCGTCTCTCTCAGGTTTGAATGTTCTGTAATTTATTGTTTCTGGTTTTTTTATTTCTCCAAATGACCAAGAGGAGATTTTTTCAGGTGAGGCAATGGTTATCTTGATCGAGTCAAAAATTTGTGACTGAGAAAAATTTGGGTTAAATACATTTGTTAAATCTTGATTCATATTAATTCCTATTCATTACTCATATCTGTTAGGCTGGTAGCAGTTGTATCCGCAGGGAGGTCTGATGATTTCAGCTCTATATTAAGTCCAAGCGATCTGATTTCTTTTACCAAAACGTTGAAAGACTCAGGAATACCTGCTTCAAAAGCATCATCGCCTCTAACAATTGCTTCATATACTTTTGTTCTTCCGGCTACATCATCAGATTTGACTGTTAACATCTCTTGTAATGTATATGCAGCACCGTATGCTTCTAGTGCCCAAACTTCCATCTCACCAAACCTCTGCCCACCAAATTGTGCCTTTCCACCGAGAGGCTGTTGGGTAACTAAACTATATGGACCTATAGATCTTGCATGAATTTTATCGTCAACAAGATGGTGCAATTTAAGTATATACTTATACCCCACTGTTACTTTTCTATCGAACGGCTCACCAGTCCTTCCATCGAAGAGTTGGACTTGCCCAGATTTATCAAGACCTGCCTTCTCAAGTAAATCATTAATATCAGGCTCTCTGGCTCCATCAAAAACAGGGGTTGCTATTGCAACACCTTTTCTTAAATTTGAAGCAAGTTCGATAAGGTTTTCCTTGTTTAGAGAGTCTAGGGTATCATTTTTTCCATAAATATCCTGAAGTGTTTTTCTTAATTCTTTTTCATCATTATCATTTTCTTTGATTAGATCGATTGAGTCACCGATGAGTTTGCCTAATCCCCTGCAAGCCCAACCTAAATGCGTTTCCAAAATTTGTCCAACATTCATTCTACTCGGAACACCTAATGGGTTTAATACCACATCAACCGGCGAACCGTCTTCAAGATATGGCATATCTTCTTGAGGCATAATCCTAGATACAACCCCCTTATTACCATGTCTTCCTGCCATTTTATCGCCAGGTTGAAGCTTCCTTTTGACAGCAACAAAAACTTTGATCATCTTCATTACACCCGGAAGCATGTCATCGCCACGCTGGAGTTTATCAACTTTATCAACGAAGCGATTCTCAATTAGTTCCTTTGAAGCATCATATTGTAATTTCATTGCTTCTATCTCTGCCATTTTTTTATCATCAGAAAGTACAAAATTCCACCAGTCTTTTTTATCAACTTTATCAATATTTTCAGATGTAATTTTTGTACCTTTCTTTAAACCAGAAGATAATTTTGCAATATCACATCCTAACATTGTACCGCGAAGCTTAGCCATAACATTTCTATCAAGGATATTAAACTCATCATCTCTATCCTTTGATAACCTTACAATTTCATCTCTTTCAATTGCTAAAGCTCTTTCATCTTTCTCGATACCATGCCTGTTAAAAACTCTAACTTCGACAACAGTTCCTGTAACACCAGGAGGAAGACGGAGTGAAGTATCCCTTACATCAGTTGCTTTTTCACCAAATATTGCTCTTAGTAGCTTTTCTTCTGGTGTCATTGGACTTTCACCTTTTGGAGTTATTTTACCAACAAGAATGTCACCAGATTTAACTTCAGCACCGATATAAACTATACCTGCTTCATCTAAATTCTTAAGAGCTTCTTCACCAACATTTGGTATATCTCTTGTAATATCTTCAGGACCAAGTTTTGTATCTCTCGCCATTACTTCAAATTCCTCAAGATGAATAGAAGTAAATGTGTCTTCCCTAACTACTCTTTCTGATATTAAAATAGAGTCCTCATAATTGTAACCATTCCATGGCATGTATGCTACTAAAACATTTTTTCCGAGCGCCAAATCACCTAAATCTGTAGATGGACCGTCAGCAATGATATCACCAGCAATTACTGTTTCACCCATTTTCACAAGAGGTCTCTGGTTAATACACGTATTTTGATTAGATCTTTGAAACTTTGCAAGATTATAAATATCAACGGCAGACTTTGAAGCATCCTTCTCATCAGTTGCTCTTATAACTATACGGTTCGAATCAACCTGATCAATAATTCCTGACCTTCGTGCTGTAACAGCGGCCCCCGAGTCTCTTGCAACAACTGCTTCCATTCCAGTTCCCACAAAAGGTGCCTCAGTTTTCATGAGGGGAACAGCTTGTCTTTGCATGTTTGACCCCATTAGGGCTCGGTTAGCATCATCATTTTCCAGGAAGGGTATTAAAGCAGCAGCAGCTGATACCAATTGCTTTGGTGATACATCCATGAAATCAACTTTATCAGAAGGAACTAATTGGACATCACCAGCAACTCGGCAGTTAATCAACTCTTCTGTAAATTTTGACTTTTGATCTAATACTGCATTTGCTTGAGCAATATTATATTTAGTTTCCTCAATCGCTGATAAGTATATAACCTCATCTGTAACTTTATTATTTACAACTTTTCTATAAGGACTTTCAATAAATCCATATTTATTTACCCTTGCAAATGTTGCTAGTGAGTTTATTAGACCAATATTTGGACCCTCTGGTGTTTCTATTGGACATATTCGTCCATAATGAGTTGGATGAACATCTCTCACTTCAAATCCAGCCCTCTCTCTTGTTAATCCGCCAGGACCAAGTGCTGAAACACGCCTTATGTGAGTGATTAGTGACAATGGATTTGTCTGGTCCATAAATTGTGATAGCTGGGAAGAGCCAAAAAACTCCCTTAAAGCAGCTGTGATCGGCTTAGCGTTAATTAAATCATTAGGCATCACTGTGTCAATATCTACTGAACTAAGTCTCTCCCGAATAGCTCTTTCCATTCTCAGTAGACCTATTCGATATTGATTTTCAACCAATTCACCAACGGATCTTACTCGCCTATTACCTAAGTGATCAATATCATCAACTTCACCTTTTCCATCTCTTAACTCAACAAGGTGTTTGACAACTGCAAGAATATCCTCTTTCCTCAAGACGCAGTGATCATCAGCTGCCTCAAGTTCAAGTCTCATATTTAATTTTACTCTACCAACGGCCGATAAATCATATCGGTCAGGATCAAAGAACAAACTATCAAAGAGGCCACCTGCTGTTTCATCGGTTGGTGGTTCTCCTGGCCTCATTAACCTATAAATATCTAGCAATGCCTGCTGCTTATTTTCATTTTTATCTACTTTTAGTGTATCCCTTATGAAGGCTCCCGTATTTACGTGATCAATATCAAGGATATTTATTTTTGTAATCTTATTTTGATCCAATAATGCGAGTAATGTAGTTGTTACCTCGTCACCAGCTTCTGCGTATATGATTCCGCTTTTCATATTGACTATATCTTCAGCTACGTATAAACCAATTATGCTTTCTTCGGAATACAGCACTTTCTTGAGCCCTGCTTCTTTTACTTTTTTTATCAAACGCGGAGTTACTTTTGTACCCGAGTCTATAGCAACCTCTCCTGTTTCTGCGTTTATCAAATCAGTATTCAGTTTAATGCCTTTAAATTGCTCTTCTTTGAATTCACAAACCCACCCAGATTTATTTTTTTCAATAAAATATGAGTCATAAAAATGAGCTAATATTTCTTCTGCATCATATCCAAGTGCATATAAGATTGTGGATACGGGAATTTTCCTTTTTCTATCTATACGTGCATAAACTAAATCCTTAGCGTCAAATTCAAAATCAAGCCACGAACCCCTATATGGAATAATTCTTGCAGCATATAATATTTTTCCACTAGAATGTGATTTTCCTTTATCGTGATCAAAAAATACGCCTGGACTTCGATGCATTTGACTGACAACAACTCTTTCAGTTCCATTGAAAATAAATGTACCATTGTCAGTCATCAACGGTATATCGCCCATGTAAACTTCTTGTTCTTTTATATCTTTAATTGATTTTGCTTCTGTTTCTTCATCGACATCAAATACAATAAGCCTCAATGTCCCGCGAAGAGGGGCTGCGTAGGTTAAACCTCGCTGCTGACATTCATCTACATCATATTTAGGTGGGTCAAAGTCATATTTTACAAATTCAAGTATAGAAGTTTCATTGAAATCTTTTATTGGAAATACAGATGAAAACACAGATTGTAAACCTGTGTTATCTCTTCCTGCATCTGGCTCATGAGCCTGCAAAAAGTAATCATAGGATGATTTTTGTACTTCAATTAGATTTGGCATCTCCGCTACTTCACGAATTTTACCAAATGATTTTCTTATTCTTTTTCGTCCAATAAGTGTTTCAGACATGCCATGTTCCCGTTTAAAAGTTAAAAGTAGTTTCGTTTGATATACAGACAAATGCTGTAAGGTTTATCTACTATTTAACTTCAGCGGTAGCACCGGCTCCTTCCAATTGAGCTTTGATCTTATCTGCTTCATCTTTTGATACACCTTCTTTTACAGGTTTTGGAGCTGCTTCGACAAGATCTTTAGCTTCTTTTAAGCCTAATCCAGTAATTGCTCTTACCTCTTTAATAACATTAATCTTCTGGTCTCCCATGCTTGCTAGGACGACATCAAATTCAGTTTTTTCTTCCGCGGCGGCTGAACCTCCAGCGTCGCCACCAGCTGGTGCGGCTGCAACAGCAACTTGAGCTGCTGCTGAAACACCCCATTTTTCTTCAAGAATCTTTGTTAATTCAGATGCTTCAAGTATTGTTAAATTTGATAAACTCTCTGCAATTTTATCTAAGTCTGCCATTTTATTTTGTCCTTAAATCTATTTCGTTAGTTAATAAAAAATTAAGCTGCTTCACTTTTATCTGAATAAGCTTTTACAACTTGGGCTATGTTACTACTTGGTTTATTTAGTAAACTAGCTACGTTTCCAGCAGGAGACATTATTAATCCAAGAATTTTGGATCTTAATTCATCCAATGATGGTAAGCTAGCTAACTGTTTTACGTCTCCAAGGTCGATCTTCTTTTCGGGCAGAGCTCCACCTAGCACAACAAAGTTTTCGTTTTCTTTAGCAAACTTTATAGCTATTTTAGGTGCAGTTACAGGATCATCCGAATACACAATCATTGATGGTCCACTCAAGAATTCATCAATACTTGCTAATGGTGTTCCTTCAAGAGCTATTTTGGTTAATTTATTTTTTACAACCTTTACATGCCCCCCCGCTTCACGCATTTCACTGCGTAGATCGTTCATTGCTGATACGGTAAGACCAGTATTTTGAGCAACAACTACAACAGATGAGTTGCTAAACACACCTTTTAAGTTTGCTACAAAATTTTGCTTTCCTTGTCTATCCACAGCTCTCTCCTTCTACAGTTTCCATTTGAGCTTAACTCCAATGTTACCTGCCCTTTAGTAATTTTACTAACTGCGTCGGAATTCAAAAAAAAATTTTGAATTAACCCGAATGTCTCATATAGGAAATTAAGCTTTCGCACCTATAATCTTGGACAGGTCAAGCATAAGTATGATATGTTTATGCTTTTTAGACCTAAATGTAAAGTCTAATTATTTTATTTTTTTTGTTACTCAATTAATAACGGAATCTGGATCAACTTTCACTCCAGCTCCCATTGTAGATGTTAGTGTTACCCCTTTGATGTAGGACCCCTTTGCCCCTGATGGTTTAGCTGATAAAATTGCATCCCATATTGCTTTTATATTATTTTTGATAGCCCCATTTGTGAAATCAGCTTTGCCTATACCAGCATGAATTATTCCAGCCTTCTCAACTCTATATTCGACCGAACCACCTTTTATATTTTTAATAGCTGTTTCAACATCATCAGTAACGGTTCCGAGTTTTGGATTTGGCATTAAACCTCTTGGCCCTAATATTTTTCCAAGTTGCCCGACTACTGCCATCATATCTGGCGTTGATATAACTCTATCGAATTCAAATTTACCAGTTTTTACAGTCTCCGCTAGATCATCATCTCCTACTATATCCGCCCCAGCATCTTTTGCCTCTTTTGCTTTAACATCCCGCGCAAACACTGCAACTCTTACTTCTTTTCCTGTACCCTCAGGTAACTTAACGACGCCCCTCACCATTTGATCAGCTTGTTTAGGGTCAACCCCTAAATTGAAAACAATTTCAATGGTCTCATTAAATTTCGCCTTCGCATTATTTTTAACTAATTTAATCGCCTCATCAATCTCATATATTTTTAGAGAATCTACACTTTCGGATATTTCTTTAAATCTTTTTCCTAATTTTACCATTTTATTATCCTCAATCCTTTACTTCCAAGCCCATTGAACGGGCTGAACCTTCTATAATTTTTGAAGCTTGTTCAATAGTATTTGCATTCAAGTCTTTCATTTTTTGTTCAGCGATTTCAATAATTTGATTCTTTGTAACCTGTCCTGCAATTTCTCTCCCTGGGGTTGAGCCTCCTTTTGGCAAATTGGCCGCTTTTCGCAAAAGAAATGACGCTGGTGGTGTTTTTGTTGTAAAAGAAAATGACTTGTCTGCGTATATGGTAATCAGAGTAGGTATTGGCATTTCGGGTTCAAAATCTTGTGTTGCCGCATTAAATGCTTTACAGAATTCCATAATATTCAGGCCTCTTTGACCTAGTGCAGGCCCGATTGGTGGAGCTGGAGCTGCTTTCCCTGCTGGTACTTGAAGTTTTAAATAACCACTAATTTTCTTTGCCATTTTCTATTCCTATATTTCAATAAAATTACACATTACATAGATTAAGTGTAAAATCAATTTATTATAATTTTTCAACCTGATTATACTCTAACTCAACTGGTGTTGGTCGACCAAAAATTGATACTGCTACTTTTAGTCTAGATCTTTCAACATCAACCTCTTCTACCATTCCACTAAAAGATGCGAAAGGTCCATCTGCGACTCTTACTTGTTCACCAATTTCAAAAGTCATAGATGAAATTGGACCATCAACACCCTCTTCAACTTGTGTCATTATTCTTGAAACTTCGTCTTTGGTGATTGGGATTGGCCTACTTTGAGAGCCTAGAAACCCTGTGACCTTGTTTGTTTTTTTTACCAAATGATATGACTCGTCATTCATTTCCATTTTAACGAGCACATATCCTGGAAAAAATTTTCTCTCTGATTGTACTTTGCGTCCTTTCCGAACTTGAACAACGTCTTCAGTAGGGACTAATATTTCGCTAAAATGATCCTCTATACCATGCAATATGGCTTGCTCTTTGATAGATGCTGCGACTTGTTTTTCAAAGTTAGAGTATGCATGTACAATATACCAATTATGCGACATAAATTTTAGCCCCCAATACCTAAAATTAAAGCAACAATCCAGCTTAAAATTCTATCTGATATTAAGAAGAAGATTGCAGCCACAAAAACAAAGATAAGTACCATAAGAGATGTAACTGTTGTTTCACGTCTCGTTGGCCATGTCACCTTTGTGATCTCAGACTTTATTTCTTGTAAATATCTAATAGGTTTCATTTTATAATAGAACTCTTTTTAAAATTACTTATTCATGCATCTTTCTGGCAGGAGTGGAGGGAGTCGAACCCCCAACCTTCGGTTTTGGAGACCGACGCTCTGCCAGTTGAGCTACACTCCTGTATAATTTAGATGGCTGGAGTGCCAGTCTTTATTCCCTATTTAGTTATTTTCGATACAACACCTGCACCGACGGTTCTTCCACCTTCTCGAATAGCAAATCTTAAATTTTCTTCCATTCCGATTGGGTTAATTAGTTCGACATCCATTTCTATGTTATCTCCAGGCATTACCATTTCAGTACCTTCTGGAAGATTTACAATTCCTGTCACATCTGTTGTACGGAAATAGAACTGAGGTCTATAATTTTTAAAGAATGGTGTATGCCTTCCACCCTCATCTTTTGTAAGAATATATGCATTTGCTTTAAATTTTGCGTGTGGAGTAATCGATCCTGGCTTAGCAAGGACTTGACCTCTTTCAACTTCTTCTCTTTTTGTACCTCTCAGTAAAACGCCAACATTATCGCCGGCTTCACCTTGGTCTAGAAGCTTTCTAAACATCTCAACTCCTGTACAGGTTGTTTTTGTAGTATCTTTGATACCAACAATTTCTATTTCTTCACCTACATTTATAATCCCACGCTCAACTCTTCCTGTAACAACTGTACCTCTTCCAGAGATTGAAAATACATCTTCAATTGGCATTAGGAATGGCTGATCTTTTGGTCTGTCAGGCTGAGGTATGTATGAGTCTACCGCTGCCATCAGCTCCATTATAGAATTCTTTCCAATTTCATCATTTTTTGATTCTAAGGCTGCAAGTGCTGAGCCCTTTATGATAGGAATATCATCACCAGGGAATTCATAAGAACTCAAAAGTTCTCTTACTTCCATTTCAACCAAATCTAGTAATTCGTCGTCATCCACTTGATCAACTTTGTTTAAATAGACTACAAGCGCTGGAACACCAACTTGTCTTGCCAGCAGAATGTGCTCTCGAGTTTGTGGCATTGGACCATCTGCAGCATTAACAACCAATATGGCTCCATCCATTTGTGCAGCACCAGTTATCATATTTTTGACATAGTCAGCATGACCGGGACAGTCTACGTGTGCATAGTGACGAGCATCTGTGGTGTATTCTACATGGGCAGTTGATATTGTAATGCCCCTTGCTTTTTCCTCTGGGGCTTTATCAATTGCATCATAGGCAGAGAATTCTGCTCCACCGGATTCTGATAATACTTTTGTAATTGCAGCCGTTAATGTTGTTTTCCCATGATCAACGTGACCAATTGTTCCAATATTACAATGTGGTTTACTGCGATCAAACTTTTCTTTAGCCATGTTAGTTCCTAACCTAATAGTTTTTTAATCATTATATATATGATTTTTTGTTACAAATAATTGAATATTTACATATATAATTGAATATTTTAAAAAATCTACAAAAAAATCACATAAAGTAATTATTTTTATTATTGGAGCGGGTGAAGGGAATCGAACCCTCGTCCTCAGCTTGGAAGGCTGCTGCTCTACCTTTGAGCTACACCCGCATGATCCATAAACAAAAATGGTGGAGGGAGTTGGATTTGAACCAACGTAGGCTAAGCCAACGGGTTTACAGCCCGTCCCCTTTAACCACTCGGGCACCCCTCCGTAAATAGTTGCCCATAAGGTGATGCAAGATCAAAACCTTAATAATTACTATACACGTTTACACCAAAGATATATAAAAATCTAGAGGTAATCATTTCTTATGACAAATTTTATAAAATTATATGGTTTTCATGCTACCATTCACGCTCTAGCCAACTCCGAAAGGAGTATTAAAAAAATATTCTTAACAGAAAATGCAAGACAAAAAATCATTCTACTGGAAGATCTCAATCTTGAAAAATTCAATTACGAAATAATAACAACAAAAGAACTATCGAGAGAACTTCCGCAAGGAGCTGTACACCAAGGAATAATGTTATTATGTGGTCCAAAAAAATTAATCACTTTTGACAGCAACATGCTAGACAATATAGAAAATATAATAATGCTAGATAATATTTCTGACCCACGGAACATAGGTGCAATCATTAGAACAGCTGTAGCTTTTGGTTTTTCAACAATAATAACAACACATAGATTTGAGCAGCTCGACGAAGGCCTTATTGCCAAATCATCCTCTGGGGGGCTTGAATACGTAAATATAGTATCTGCTAAAAATTTATCAAATATGCTGGAAACTTTGAAGAAAAATAATTTTTGGTTAATTGGATTTGATAGTGATGCAGCATCAAGTATAGATGATATGAATTTTGGAAAGAATGATAAATTTGTATTGATTTTCGGTGATGAAGGTAGGGGTATCCGAAACCTCACAAAAAGTAAGTGTCATGAAATCTATAAGTTAAACACAATTGGAAAGATTAAAAGTCTTAATGTATCTGTAGCAATTGGAGTCACTCTAAATAAAATTACAGAAAATTATTAAACTAGACTAATTTTTTGAGTCCTCTCAAAATTGAGATAGACTTTTTATTATTAATCCGACTATTATTCAATAATTTACTTTCAATATTTATTTTTTTGATTTAAATATTAAAATAATTTTCAACTATGTGCCGGCTTAGCTCAGTTGGTAGAGCGGCTGATTTGTAATCAGTAGGTCGGGAGTTCAAATCTCTCAGCCGGCACCATAAAAAATTCAATTGAATAAAAAAATGCAGCTATCAAAAAAGCAAGTAGGACCTTTTATCAGTAAACTCCAAAAGATCATTGATAAAAAAGATATTATTACCGATCAGAATACCATCGGACCTTATTTAATCGATTGGGTTGGTAATTTTCATGGTAACTCACCTTTAATGATCACTCCAAGAAATACCGAGCAGATATCTAAAATAGCCAAATTATGCTCAACTGAAAATATTGCACTGGTACCACAAGGCGGAAATACCGGTTCTGTTGCTGCTGGCATTCCAGATGGTGAAATTATTCTAAGCTTGAGAAAGATGAATAAAATCATAGAAACAAATCCAAATGATTACACTATTACAGTCCAATCAGGGTGCATATTAAGCGAAATTCATGAGGCAGCAAAGAATGTCTCAAGGCATTTCCCTCTTAGCATTGGGTCAGAAGGCTCTTGCACCATCGGAGGTAATATATCAACAAATGCAGGTGGAATATCAGTTTTAAAATATGGTAATATGAGAGATTTGGTTTTAGGGATAGAAGTAGTTCTCGCAGATGGTAGGGTTGTTAACAGCCTAAAAAGATTAAGAAAAGATAATACGGGATATGCTATAAAGCATATTTTCATGGGGGCTGAGGGAACGCTTGGAATAATTACTGCAGCAAGTTTGCGACTATTTCCAAAAATTGAGAATAAGGTTACAGGATTTGCATCTTTGAAAGATTTAGAGTCAACCGTTAAGCTTCTCGAGACGCTGAAAGAATTTGCCGGAGATCTTTTAACTTCGTATGAGTTAATCCCTGATATTGGACTTCATATAGCAAAAGAGTTTGGGGATAATATCACTGAACCGCTCAGTAAAAGAGAGCAATGGAATGTGATAGTTGAGTTTTCTGATACAAAAAATAATGATAACGCCCATGATATAATGCAGCGAGCCCTTCAAAAAGCCATTGAGGTGGGCAGTGTAAATGATGCAGTGATAGCAAACTCCATCTCCCAAACAAATAATATCTGGAAAATAAGAAAAGCAATTGTTGAGCATCAGCCAAAACTTGGCGGAGAAATAAAACACGATGTATCCGTTCCAATTTCATCAGTCCCTGAATTTATTGAAACTACCGGAAATAAATTAAGAGAATTTATTCCAAATGTTAGACCGGTCCCCTATGGGCATATTGGTGATGGTAATATCCACTATAATGTATGTCCGCCTGAAAACTATCCTGAGAAACTATTTGAAGAAAAAACCTCAGATATTCGTGAAATAGTATACGGATCAGTAAATAGTTTTGGAGGTAGTTTTGCAGCAGAACATGGGGTTGGTATAATTAAAAAGAAACAAATGCTAAAATATAAAGATAAAGTTGAATTACAAATAATGAAAGATATCAAATCATTATTAGACCCAAAAAATATCATCAATCCAGGTAAAGTTTTATAATTTTAAGAAATTATCTACAAACACGAATTATTGAATAAAATATGATAAGTAGAAATTATTTAGGTGCAATACTTGCATCAACATCAGCATCGCTTGGAGGAATGACTGTAGTCCTAACAAGATATCTTATGCCAGAGAGTGATGCATTCTCATTGCCGGGTGCTAGATATTTTATTGGAGGAATTGTATTATTTCTCATATTTGCCATAATTAAAAAGCTAAAACCCCTAGAGATAGCAGATTGGAAAGCTATATTATTTTTATCTTTTTCTTTTTATGTTGCTTTTCCTATCGCATTTGCTGCTGGATTGGAACATACAACCGCAGCTAGGGGTGCTATTGTATTTACAGCTCAGCCAATAATTACGCTTATTCTCGGTTTGATATTGGGTACTGAGCGAACAAACCTATTTAAAGTTTTAGCAATGTTCATAGCAATTGCCGGTATATCTGTGACATTAAGTGATAAAATTGGCGATGAAGCTCCAAATGCTCTAATGGGTGATTTTCTGATGTTTACTGCAGCTTTTTTCAACTCGTTATATCTAGTTAAATCTAGAAATTTAATAATAAAATATGGTACTTATACATTTGCAGTATGGCCAATGCTGATAGGTTCCTCAATGATGCTATTCTTAGCGTTATTTTTTGGAAACCCGCTGAGTGGATCGCTGTCCTTTGATGCGCATGGATGGATGGTATTATTAATTTTAGCAATTCCAGGTGTCGCTCTTATGCAATATATTTTTCAGCAGGCGATTATAATGTCGAGTCCAACAGGTGTATCGATGACTGTTGGATTTAATCCGCTGTGGTCAATAATTTTAGGTGCAATCATCCTGCATGAGCCAATATCTTCAAAAATATTATTTGGTTTTTTATGTATTGTAGTAGCTGTTATCTTGGCTAACTATGAAAAGAAAAATATTTTGTAAAAAAAATGACGAGAGTAATTTCTTTGTCTAAGTTAATCTATAAAAATCGTCGGCGCTATCATGAAAAAATGCTCGAACCTCTGACTCTGTTCGTTCAATGAGGGCCAATTTGCATAATTTAATAACAGTATCGTAGCTAATTTTTATTTTTTCTACTGGAAAATTACTCCCAAAAAAACATCTCTCAGCGCCAAACATATCAATTATTGCATTATATTGTCTTGTAATTGCTTCTAAAGATCTCGGATTGTTAGTCCAATTCAACACATTTAATCCAGAACATTTAACATAAAGGTTTTTGAATTGTGATAGCATTTCTATACCTCTTCGCCATTCATCAAAATTAACCTCGTCATCACCGACTAGCAATCCTCCATGCACCAAACAGAACCGTAAGCTTTGATGGCTCGTTATTAATTTCGAAAAGAAATTAAATTGATTAGGAAAACCTTGTAGTTCAAAATGTAAACCACGAATTTCGAGTTGTTCTAGACCAAGGTGAAATTTCTTTGAGAGACAATAGTCTGGTCTATCAACAATCTGCCATTCAGGCTTCGATGGATGCCAAGCAACAACTTGTCTTATACCTCTAAAATTTGGGTATTTAATGTGACCATCAAGAACACAAGCGATATCAGATGCACTAATATCAGCATAACCTACTATTCCGTTTGGATAGCTATTTTGGTCTGCAATGCTTTGCAACCATTTAGTTTCTCCTATATGATCGGGAGGATTATAATGGGCCTGCTCATGAACTGACTTTACAATATTATTCCCACCAAAGTCTTTGATAAGGTCATTTACTAAATAATCGTGTCGTAATAATTCATAACTTGAACCAAAGATTTTAGGAGAAGGTGCTGCTGTGAGCCAAGGATAGTTTTTTACAATCCAAATATGATGGTGAGTATCAATAATGGGACCATCATACATTTTTCATTTATTTCCTTGTTTCATTTTTAAGAACAGTCGCCATGACTAAATTATGCAGAGTGATTATCTTCTACGAAAGTTCTTTCTTGCTTGTGATCTAGTAGCTGGAGCCTTCTCATCTTTATGTCTAAATATTATTCTGCCTTTATCAAGGTCATAAGGCGTCATTTCAACAGTAACTTTGTCACCAATTAAAGTCCTTATTCTATGTTTTTTCATTTTTCCCGCCGTGTAAGCGACAATCTCGTGTTCATTATCTAACATAACTCTGAAACGCGCATCTGGAAGGACATCTGTCACTACACCTTCTAACTCAAGTAATTCCTCTTTAGCCATAAAATCTCACTCTTATATTTTTATATATTCTAAGTTATACATCTATAACATAGGTAATGGATGATTAGAATATTATTTTCTTCCATTACACGGAAATGTTATCATACCATGATGCTATGGTATTCAAGTTTTGTATTGTTAAATCATCCAAACTTCTGATATTTATAATCTCTTCAAGTTCGTTAATTGTTTTTAAACCAGTTATAACCGATGAGATTTTTTTATTTTTAAGACAAAATAACAATGCTAATTGCGATAAACTTAAATCCTCTCTTCGCAGTATAGCTTTTAACTCTTTTGCTTGCCTGTGATCAATACTCACTTTATCTTGTTGATTTAATTTACGATTTAAATTATCTACAATCGCACCATTAGCAAGAGAACGAATCCCCAGCACAGCAATATTATTTGCATGAGCAAGGTCAAGAATGCTTCCACTTCCATTCCCACTACCCTGATTACAGTCAGAATTCGAAATAATATGTTTACCATTCGCTGTTTGATTTAAGACATTATATAGTATTTGGATTGAAGAAAACTTTCCAGATTCTAATAACATTTTAAGAGTTTTGTAATCGCCATCCCATCCGGTGAGTCCAATAAATCGGATTTTTCCTGACTGAATTAGATGATCCACATTATGCACAAAATCAATGCAATCATGAAAATCTAATCTAGGAGCAAATTCTGGGGGATTATTTCTAAATTGATATTTCCCTCTTGTGTCGCCAACCTGATGATGAATCTGCAATATATCAATATAATCCGTTTTTAATCTTACTAAGCTTTTCTCGACTGAAGTTGATATTACAGTTTTCATTTTTTCTAAGTCGCTGATGTCAGAAATTCTGACTTTTGAAGCTACTATTATTTTATCCCTTTTTTCATTTATTGCCCTACCTAAATTAATTTCTGAACGGCCATATACAGGAGATGTATCAAAAAAATTAATTCCAAAATCAATTGCTTTCTTTACACAAGTGATACAAGCTTGATCTTCATCTTCTCCAGAAGTGTAACCAATTGCAGCTCCACCGAACCCAATTTCTGAGACTTTTAAACCAGTCTTTCCAAAATTATTATATTTCAATATCATTCTCCAAATCTTGCATGTATGGACTAGATAATTCTGTGTGCTGAACTCCAAAAACATTTATTGTCATAGAAATAATTGTGTAGTAACCAAGCAAACCAACCAAATCTACCAGCCTGTCTGATCCAAGAACATTGGCACTATCCTGGTAAATTTTATCACTAACTTTTTTATCTTTATGTAATAGCATCGTAAAATCATATATTACCTTTTGTTCTCTAGTGAGATTAGATGGTTTGGCACCAACTTCAATTTCATCTATAATCGATTTGCTAACCCCAGCTTCTATTGCTATTTTACTATGTACTTTCCATTCATAACCAGCCCCCCATATTCTTGCTATTAAACAAATAGCAAATTCTGATAAAATTGGTTCCAAGGATGAATTATATCGGCAATATGCTCCAAGTGACTGAGCTTTGTCAGCTAGTCCGGGTCTATGCATCCAAACAGCAAGTGGTCCTCTGACACTACCTCTCGGCCCAGCTGAAATTTCATCATGTATTTTTTTTTGCTCTCTATTCATATTTTCATATTCCAGATTTTCTAATCTCATCTATTTCTCCCGACAATAATTTTTAACTATGTAATTTTTGTACAAAATTTTTTGCAAATGTTTACAAATTAAAATAATTTTAAAAAAAAAGTTATACACAGATAATACAATTTTTTTTTTTAAATCAAACCATTCAAATGCATTAATCAATTTTTTTTGACTAATATGTAAATTTTCCTTTCACTTTAATTAAAATATTGCTAAAAAGTAACTTTAAATATTTCTATATTTGAAATAGACACAATAACCAATCAATGCAGAACCTGCATATTATAATGGGAGGAAATTCATTATGGCTGATGACATAGTCATTCAAGGAGGCGGTCTTAGAAAGCAATTCACAGAAACTGTGATAGCTGTAGAAGACGCCAATTTTACTATACCCCGTGGTTCATTCATATCTTTAGTAGGGCCAAGTGGATGTGGTAAATCAACACTATTAAGACTAATATCGGGTCTGATTGAAAAAACAGATGGAGATTTACTGGTAAGAAACTCTGAGGTTGTTGGACCTCGAAGTGACATCGGCATGATGTTCCAAAAAGCAGTGCTACTAGATTGGCGTACTGCAGTTGAAAATGTTCTTTTACCAGATGAAATTAGGGGAACTGTATCTCCAGAGGCAAAAAAGAAAGCATGGGATCATCTTCAATTGGTTGGTCTTCAAGACTTTGAGTTTTCATTTCCAAGGCAGCTCTCAGGGGGTATGCAACAACGTGTTGCTTTAGCAAGACTGCTACAAACTGGAGCAGATATAATGCTTCTAGATGAACCATTTGGAGCACTAGATGAATTTACTCGTGAGAGATTAAATGTTGAGTTACTTAGGATTGTTGATGACCCAAATATAACAACTGTATTTGTTACTCACAATATTACAGAAGCAATATTCCTTGGTGATCAGGTATTTGTAATGACACCTAGACCAGGTAGAATTGCAGCCCAAATCGAAATTGATCTTCCAAAACCTCGATCTATTGATATGGAAACAACTCCAGAATTCCAAAAATATGTTCAGGAAGTCAGAGATGTTCTTGCCAGTCATTTAGAGGAACAACCGCTATGAGTATGGATCAAGAAGCACAAGTCAGTAATATTGAACTTGCAGCAGATTATAAAGGCAGTACCGGTGGTGCTGTCGTTCGGCATACAATAATATTCTTTGTATTAATGTTCATATGGGAAATGGCAAACAGAACGGGTTTTAGTAATCCACTTCTCTTACCAAGGCCTACGGATGTTGTAGCCTCAATATGGAAAATCTATGTAACACAAGGAAACGTATGGTATCACCTTTGGGTAACGTTTCAAGAGGCTATGGTTGGATGTTTTATAGGTTGTGTGATTGGAATTGGACTAGCTGTCGCAGCTGTTCTAAGTGATACATTCAGACAGTTCTTAAAGCCTTACATCATTATTGTTGAAGCTACTCCAAGGATTGCACTCGGTCCAATATTCGTTACATGGTTTGGATTTGGTATGAGTTCAAAAGTTGCACTAGCTGCTCTAGTTTGTTTCTTTGCACCTTTTGTAAACACGATTACAGGTTTGTTGGGTGTTGAAGAAGAATCGTATGAGCTATTTAGATCACTCGGTGCAACACGGAGACAAGTATTCTGGAGACTTATGATTCCAACTGCACTTCCAACTATGAATGCTGGATTGAAGCTTGCTGTTGGATCCGCCTTCGGTGGAGCTCTGGTTGCAGAATTTATATCCGCACAAGCAGGTATGGGTATTTTAATGGCTAGATATACAATGTCTCTTAATATGCCATCTGCCTTTGCTGGTTTATTATCTATTACCTTATATGGTTTCTTACTATTTAGAACCATGGAAATTATAGATAAAAGAGTTCTATACTGGTTAAGTGATGATCTTATGACAAAGAAAAGTGCTAAGAGAAAAATTAAATTTCACAAGGAGGTAAGCGTATGAGTGATATCGGATCAGACGGCGTACTAGCCGGAGTTAAGGAACTCTCACCACTTAAAAAACTTGCAATGCATTTAACTGTGTTTATTGTCCTCTTCGGTGGATGGGAACTCGGATCAAGACTAGGTCATGTAAATGAACTTATAATGCCAGCTCCTACATCTATTGCATATAGACTCTACGAAATGTTTTTTGTTACCGGATCAATATATTGGCATTATATAATTACAATGTACGAAGCTATCATGGGCTTCATCATTGGTGTCAGCATTGGTATGGGTTTGGCAATATCTGCTGCAATTAGTCCTGTATTTAGAAGATATTGGGCTCCATATGCAGTGGTATTTAATGTAACACCAGGTATTGCAGTAACACCATTTATTATTGCATGGTTTGGTTTTGGATATAGTTCTAAGATAGCTCTTGCTGCTCTTGTTTGCTTTTTCCCTCCATTTATTAACACATTAACTGGATTGTTGCACATTGATAAGGATGCTACAGAGTTGTTTAGGTCACTAGGTGCAACTAAAAGACAATTCTTTTGGAAATGTCAAATCCCAACCGCGACACCAATAATTATTGCTGGATTAAAACTTGCAATGACAGGTGCCTTGATTGGTACTGTTGTAGCTCAGTTTTTCTCAGCCTCAGAAGGGGTTGGAATTTTGATGCAACGATTTGCTTTCAGGTTAAATATGGATGGTAGTTTTGCCGCTCTTATAGTTATGTCTTTGATGGGCTTAAGTCTCTTTACTCTTATGGAGTATATGGACTATAAAGTAATTTACTGGAGAAGACACTCTAGGATGGAGGAAGTTAGCGCTAAAAGAAAAAGTAAATGGACAATGGCAAGCTAACTTATTTAACATATTTAGAAAAAATAAAAAACCCAGTTTTATTGCTGGGTTTTTTTTATGATCACATAACTTACAAATCAAGGAAAGCTTTTGCTTTCTTATACATAGCATAATCAACGAGTTTATTTTCAAATGTAATTGCTGCCTGTCCATTTTTAACAGCTTCTTCAAATGCTATTACCATTCTTGAATATAGTTCAATCTCCTTTGGGTTTGGCTCGTATGCTTCTCTTGCAATCTTGATATGACTCGGGTGGATTAGAGTTCTACCATCATACCCAATTCTTTTACTTAATTCGCATTCTGACTTTAATCCATCAAGGTCATTAATTCCACCATATGCTCCATCCAATATATATGGAAGTTTTGCAGCTCTTGCTTCAACTAACGATCTTGATCTTGAATAGTTCAATTCAAATCCTTCAATTGACCAATCGGATCTTAAATCTCTTTGCAGATCACCATCCTGTGCACTACCAAACACTATCGACTCAACTCTCTCAGCAGCACTACAAATATCATAGCATTTGATCACACCCAAAGCAGTCTCAATAAGTAATAATAGTTTTATAGAATTTATTTCTAGACCAACTTTCTTTTCTTGGTCCGTAAGTATTTGATCCACAAACTTGACTTGGCTTACAGACTCGGCCATTGGAAGCGCAATACCGTAAATATTTTTATTTACGACCGCTCTTAAATCATCTTCTAGAAATTCCTTCTCACTATTTACTCTAACTAAAGTTGTTATATTTAAATTAGGAATTATGTTTTGAGAGATATTATTTCGTACTTCACTTTTCATATTTAATGGGACAGCATCTTCAAAATCAATAATTATCCCATCAGGTTCAAAACGCGAAGCTTTCTCGATTAAATCTGGCTTATTGCCGGGTGTGTATAAAGTTATTAGAGGTTTATTATTCATGAATTATTTCCTTTCCTTTTTATATAATACCATCTTTTTTTAATTGAGTAATTTCAGATGTTTTTATGCCGAGCCAATTCCTAAAAATTTCTTCATTATCATGCCCTATATTTTTACCCAAGTGCTTTATTTTACCTGGTGTCTTTGACATTTTTGGGAATACATTTTCTGTATTTAAATTTTTTCCGTTATCCGAAATATTAATTATCATCTCTCTTGCTTGTGCATGAATGTTATTCATAATATCTTCTATATTGAATACTGGTCCCATAGGTACAGCCTCTTTTTGTAATACTGATGTCACTTCTTGAAGTGAATGCTTGCTAATCCATTCAGAAATATATTCATCAAGCTCGTCAACATTAACAACTCTCTCCGAATTATTTAAAAATTTTGGGTGGTCAATCAGATCTGGTCTACCAATAACTTTGAATAATCGTTCTGCTGTAGTCTGAGTTGCACCAGCTAATGCAATCCATCTATTATCTTTTGTTTTATAGGTATTTCTCGGTGCACTCGTAGGAGCCTTATTACCCATTCGCTTTGGTATCTGTCCTGTTAGATCATAAACCATTGCATTGGGACCAAGAACCGAGAATAAACTTTCCCAAATACTCACATCTATTACTTGACCTTTTTTTGTCTTAACGATGTCTCGATTATATATTGCAAACATTGCTGATAACGCAGCATAAAAACCAGCAAAAGTATCTGCTAGCGCAAACTGCGGTAAAGTTGGAGGACCATCATTTTCACCAGTCATTTCAGCAAAACCACTCATCGCTTCCATTAGAGTACCAAAACCAGGTTGATTTGCATATGGGCCTGTTTGTCCATAACCACTAACTCTTACTATAATCAATTTCGGATACTTACTTTGCAATTCATCGATATTTATTCCCCATTCTTCTAGCCTCCCCGGCCGAAAATTTTCAATAAATATATCTGTGTCTTCAAGTAATTGATAGAGTATATCTCTTCCCTCTTCTTTCGATATATCTAATGTAATTAGTTTTTTATTTCTTGCATATGTTTTCCACCAGGGATTGATCCCATCAACTTCAAAGCCAAAATTTCTAAGGTGATCACCTTTCATTGGCATCTCAATGTGTAACACTTCTGCACCAAAATCTGCTAACAGCCTACCGCATAATGGAGCAGCAATGACTGTGGCGCATTCTAAAACTCTCAATCCTTTTAATGCTTCTAATTTTTCAGTTTTATTGTTCATTATCTTTTATTTTTTAAATAAAAAATTTAAGGTATATTATAATATAGTTCGTATTTACTAATAACTTAAAATTAAGGGAATTGAAATGCCAAAAATGTCAGGTGGCCGGTTTATCGCAGAATTTTTAGAGAAGGCAGGAACGAAAGCTGTGTTTTATGTGCCAACAATATTAAGTAGACCATTAGCTGAAATGGATAATATGAAAATAAAACGTGTACTGGCTCATGCTGAAAAATCAGCAGCCTATATGGCTGATGGATATGCAAGAGCATCTGGTAAGCCTGGTATTTGTGCTGGACAGGCAGTTGGTGCAGCAAACTTAGCCGCAGGATTAAGGGATGCTCTTTTAGGTAACAGTCCTGTTATTTCAATCTCTGGTGGAAGAAAATCGATGGAAAAGCATAAGGGTGCCTACCAAGAAAATGACGACTTTCCTGTATTTGAAGCCCTAACAAAAGCAAATTTTCAAGTTGATCAAGTTGAAAGGTTGCCTGATCTTATGCGCCAAGCCTTTCGTGAAGCAACCTCAGGTAATCCTGGTCCAGTAAATCTTCAATTAGCTGGAAATAATGGCCAAATAGAGGATGATTATGCAGATCTAGATGTAATTGTTGAAGATCGTTATACTGAGTCACCTTCTCATAGAATTTTGCCTCCAGAAACAGATATAAAAGCTGCTATTGCTCATATTAAAACTTCAAAAAAACCTCTTATAATCTTGGGAGGAGGAGCAAGAATATCTGGAGCCGGTGATGAGGCTATTCAGTTATCAAAAGAGTTCGGTATTCCTATTGCGACTTCAGTTGCAGCATATAATCTTGTTCCAGAAGACTACGAACTATACGTAGGTGTTCCTGGATCTTACTCAAGATCATGTACAAACAAAATTGTATCAGAGGCAGATCTTGTAATCTATATTGGCTCAAGTACAGGAGGACAGGTTACACATTTTTGGAAAATACCAGATAGTAATATTCGAGTTATTCAAATTGGTATAGATCCATCGGATCTTGGCAGAAACTATCCAAATGATGTAAGTCTATTAGGTGATGCAAAATCCACCCTTCAACTTCTATTGAAAGAAAATATATCGGCTTTAGTAATAGATCCATGGCTAAAGAGAACACAAGACTTAGTTACAGAATGGAAAAATGATATAGAGAAGCAAAGAAATTCAAACAGTATCCCCATAAGACCGGAGAGAATGATGAAGGAAATTTCTGAGTCATTACCTGATGACTCTATTGTTGTTTCTGATACTGGGCATACAGCAATGTGGACTGTACAGAATCTTTGGATCAATAAGAAATGGGAGTTTATAAGATGTGCTGGATCTCTTGGTTGGGGATTTCCTGCTGCTATGGGTGCTAAATGTGCCTTCCCTGAAAAAAATGTCTTCTGCCTAACCGGTGATGGAGGTCTATGGTATCACTTCACTGAACTCGAAACAGCTATAAGATCGGATATACCAACAATTACCATAGTGAATAATAATAATGCACTCAATCAAGAATATGATATTTTTATGAATGCATATGATGGTAAACCATCTGATAGATGGACTGAAATGTGGTATTTCAACAAAGTAAGTTTCGCAGAACTAGCAAATAATATGGGTGCTTTTGGTATTAAAGTTACAAATCCTGATGATATAAAAGATGCAATTAAGCAAGCTATTGATAGTAAAAAACCCTCCATTATAGAAATTGAAGGTGATGTAGATGCTCTTGCACCGACTGCTTGGTCAAAATAGAGAATTTATCGTAAAAGAATTTTAGAAATAAGATATGTATTTTAATCTAAAAAGAGCTAATGAATATATGGATAGATTTGAGGTTGATGTTTTAATTGCATCAACTCCTGAAAATGTTACCTACCTCAGTGATACAGTAAGTTGGGCTCCAAAAGTATACGCTTACTCAGTAGATATGTTTGTTATATATTTTAGAGACCCGAATATAAAAACTTCCTTAATTGTTCCAAGTCAAGAAATGACCTATGTATCAGGTTCAGGGACATGGGTAGAAGATATATATACATATGGTGGAAAGAGCGCTTTAATCCAAACAAATGAAATCTCATCATTATCAAATGAAGAAACTAATTATTTGAATATGCAAAATAATGACAACAAAAGATCGGCAAATAGTATTAAAGCACTTGTACAATCTATAAATGATAAGTCTAGAGGTAATAGATTGAGAGTAGCTCTAGATGAAGATAAAATTACCTATAAATCTAAATTAGAACTTGCTGATCAGTTACCAAATTGTGAAATAGTAGATTCAGCTGATTTATTTAGATTGATTAGAGCAGTTAAAACTGAAGATGAAATAAAGGCAATGAAGTTAGCAGCTAAACTCAATGAAGAAGCCTCGATTGCTGCATGCAGTGAAATTAAAATCGGGATGAAAGAGACAGATATTGCAAAAGTATACGCAAAACATGTTGGTAACGGTCTTGGAAAGTGGCTATGGTTTCATTTTGGCTCTGGGCGTCGATCTGTTGGAATTTTTCCGCCAACAGAAAAAGTTATCAAAGCTGGTGATATGTGGAAATTCGATGCAGGATTATCCCTTAATAACTATCAAGCTGATACCGGATGGGGTGGAGTAATGGGCGAGCCAACAAAAGAACAAGTCAAAATATGGGATGCTACATTAGCTGGTTTCAATGCTGCTTTATCAGTAATAAAAGAGGGGGTAATGCCCTCAGAAATTCAACATGCAATGCTCAATGGTACAAAAGATAATGGACTACCGGGTCATTGTGGTACTTTTGCTGGACATGCAATAGGGCTTGAAATGAGAGAGTTACCATACGTTCTCGGAAATAAGAATAAGGTTGTAAGTAGATATTTACCAGACACAACTGATATTCCATTAGAGGAAAATACTGTTTTATGTATAGAAAACCCTTGCCAAATATTTGGCCTTGGAGGCACTCAAATAGAGCAGACGATAGTTGTTAAGAAAAATGGGTATGAATTACTTACAAAACAAGATCGAAAATTATGTATTATACATTAGATTATAAATAATTATGAATTTAGATACCTTTCATAATTTTATTTATAAAATCTGACATTTCATCTGCAATTTCATCTTCATAGGGCAGCCAATCTTCCCAAGGTATCAAATCTACATCAACGTCATCTATTGGTAGTTGATGCAGTGAGCTGTTACCCAACATATTATGAGCAATAATTCCACTTTTTGAATTATGAGTATTATCATTTCCTGGGATCACCAATGAAGGTGTTTTAATTGAATTTAATTCCATCTCAGTTATACCCATTACAGGTAATTCTGCACCTGCTAGAAATTTCGATAATAAGCTGGATTGTATCTTTATAAATTCTTTTGTATCCATCCCAATAAGCTGTTTTTTCACTGCAGGGTTTGTCTTAATATATTCCATAAATCTTTTCGTTTCACAAACTGCTTCCATTCCTCCAGACTTTGCGGCTTCAATAAATACCTCATAATAATTAACTGGGAGTCTCTTTGCGGCAAATTCACCACCGGTTACTCTCATGATTATCATACCTATTAAATCACTTGGAAACTCTAGTGCATACATTAATGATGTCCTAGCACCAGAAGAAGATCCTGATATGAATATATATTGTTCATCCAATGACTTAAGTAATTTATTTAATTCTCTAGACCAAGTTATTTCTTCGGTTTCTATATCATCAATTAGAAGATCCGACTTACCTGTATTTCGCCTATCATGTAATAAGACTCTTATATTATTCTCTGCAATTTTTTCTGCCAAACTTTTCATCTCAAGATACCCCCTGCGGGCACCAGGCATAAGAGCTAGTATTGGTTTGCCATTACCGATGATTTCGAATTCAATATTTACTCCATCAATATTTTTATTTGGCATAATCCACCTATCTAAAATTAAAATTTAATTATATAGTAAAAAAGTAAAAAATTATAGGAATATGAATTTGAAAGCCTATTTTATAGAAATTATTGATGGAGTTACTACTCTTACTCTAAAAAATATATCTAAACCTTCCCCAAAAGATGATGAGGTTTTAATAAAGGTAAAAGCCGCAGGATTAAATCGTGGTGGTTTTATTGTGGGTGGAATAATGCATGGGGATAGAGAAAAACCAGCTGGAACTGAGGCTGCTGGTGAGATTATTTCAACTGGCAAGGATATAAAGAGGTATAAAATTGGGGACAAAATTATGGGACGAGTCCTCGGTACTTCATCAGGGTCTTTTACTGAATATGCCCTGCTCAAAGAATATCAGCTTATGGATATTCCAGATGGATATTCTTGGGAAGAAGCCGCTGCTATTCCAGTAAGTTACCTTGCTGCATACGATGCAGTTGTAACATATGGAAAATTGTCAAAGGGTCAGGTAATGCTGATCACAGCTATATCTTCTGCAATTGGTATTTCAGCTCTAATGATTGGTAATATTTTAAAAGCACGTATCATCGGAACCTCAACCTCTCCAAAAAAAATTAGCCAATTGAAGAATATTGGGATGGACTATGGCATCATTACACCCACACAACAACTTGAAGAAGAAATCATAAAATACTCTAAAAATGGGATTGATTTAGCAATAAACTGTTTAGGTGGTTCAGTATTTAATGCATCCCTCAACACTCTTAAATACAAAGGAATTATTGTAAATGTTGGTTATATGGATGGTGTTTTTGAAACTTCTCTTGATCTCAGAAAGATCCATGCGAAACGTATAAGTGTTCATGGAATATCTAATGCTTTCATACAGAAAGAGGATATTAAATCTACGATAAATGGTTTTAAGAGAAAAATATTACCATATTTAGGAAAAGATAATTACAAACCAATTATTGACAAAGTTTTTGATTTTGATGATATAGATAACGGTCGAAAATATATGATGAATAATAAACAAGTTGGAAAAATAATAATAAAACTATAAATATAATTTAATTAAGAAAGGAAGAAAAATGGCAAAGAAAATTGGTATTGTTGGTATGGGCCTGATGGGACAAGCCTTTATCTCAAATATGAAAAAATCTCAATTTATTATCCAAGGATTTGATGTTGATCCCAAAAGAATGGATGATCTTCGTGCACATGGTGGAACAGCCGTCAATACACCTGCTGATGCGGCAAAAGATGTGGACTGTGTTATTATGTCACTTCCGAATAGTTCTATAGCAAGAGAGGCAGCAATTGGCCCTAATGGTATATCAGAGGGAGCAAATAGTAAAAATCTCTATGTATGTGATACGACGACCTCACGCCCAGAAGACTCAATAAGTCTTTCCGCTGAACTTGAAAAAAAAGGAATTAAATTTCTAGACTCAGCTGTAAGCGGTACGAGTGTTATGGCTCAAGCTGGTGATTTAATTATTATATCCGGAGGTAAAAAAGAAGATTTTGACGCATGCCAAAGTTACTTTTCGGGTTTTAGTAGAGCAGCCTATTATATGGGACCTGTTGGATCAGGAGCTAGGACTAAATTAGTTATTAACCTTATACTTGCTGGAAATAGGCTTGCACTTGCTGAAGGTCTTGTTCTTGGTGATAAAGCTGGATTAGAGCAAAATAATCTGCTTGAAGTTCTAAAAGATAGAGCTGCTTCATCAAAAACAATGATAGATAAAGGGCCTAAAATGATAAATGCTGACTATTCAAAACAGGGCCAAATAAAAACATCTCTGAAAGATAATAGATTAATGCTTGAGCAAGGCCAAATACTCGGTTCTCCAATGTTAGTAACCTCGGCGATATCTCAATGTTATCAAGCAGCGTTTGAAAAAGGATATAGTGAAAAAGATACTGTTTCGTTTTATGAAATTTTAAGAGGTATGGCAGGTCTTAAGGAAAGAGAAGGTATTGACGATGTTCCCTTCGGAAAATAGCTTTAGTGAGTATTGAGAGATGAAATATAATAAAGCGGAAGCAAAAGAAGCTGCAAGAGAAATATTGAGAGGTATTTGGACAGCAATGCCATATGCTTGGGACCAAAACGATAAATTTGACGAAAAATCAAATAGATCCAATATGGATCATATAATCAATAATATAAAAGTTGATGGTCATTATTGCTCTGGTAATATAGCTGAATTTTGGTCAATGCCAGATGATGAAAGAATGTATGCTCATGAGGTAATGCTAGATCAAGCTAGAGGCAAAATTCCTATGATTGCTGGCTGCCATCATCAATCAGTCAAACAGGTTGTCTCTCTAGCAAAACATGCCCAAGATATCGGATATGATTTCATTATTGTCCTGACGCCATATGTTGCCGCAAGAGATGATGAGACTGTATATCAGTTTTATGAGTATATATGTGCAAATGTTGATATAGGAATAATTTTATTTAATGTACCTCAAAATTGTCATCCCATATCTGCAAAACTCGCAAGAAGGCTATCAAAACTTGATAATATTTGCGGTTTTAAACAAGCTGATGGCTCACCAGCATCAACACACGCTATAATTGATGCTGTTGGTAAAGAATTAGTGATATCAGTTGCTGATGAAGCGCCTTGGTTAACCAGTATGACACAGCTGGGACTTCAATGGCTTGTTAATTATAATCCACACCTATACCAAACTAAGGAGTGGCTTCCACTAAATCAATATACAAAAGCCGCCCAAGAGGGAGATATAAATAAAGCAACAGCAATTGCAAAGACATTACAACCGCTGAGAGAATTGCATGCAAAATGGATAATGGGATACTGGAATAGCGGAAGAATGCCAATTGCTGAAATGAAATACTGGCAAGAATTAATTGGTATGAAAGGTGGAAAGACAAGACCTCCCGTGATTCCAATGAGTGACGAAATGAAATATGAAATGAAGAAAGATTTGATTGCAACTGGAATTATAAAAAAATAATCAATCGATATGAATCAATTCTTTATTTAATTCCTCTAAGCTATTGACACCAATCAAAGCAATGTCTCTGTCAATCTCTTCCATCAGTAAATTAATTGCGTGTTCAACCCCGGCCAATCCTGCAATTGATGCTGCATATAAGAATGGCCTACCAATAAAAACAAAATCTGCTCCAAGTGAGAGTGCTTTTATAACATCCGTACCTCTTCGAAAACCGCTATCTACAAATAATTTACAATCTTGGTTTATATGAGGCCTTATATTCTCAAGCGCCCTTATTGAGGAAATTGCTGAATCTAATTGCCGACCACCATGATTTGAAATAATTATTGCATCAGCTCCCAGCGAAGATGCTTTTATCGCGTCATCCTTATTTAGGATACCCTTCACAATTAAGTTACCATCCCAAATATTTCTTATTTGCTCAAGATGCGCCCAGTTTAAATTTGATCGCATCCCAAAATCTCGGTTAACAGAAGCAGAGAATACCGGTTCACCCCTTTCAGCTAAAAAATTTTCAAAATGCGGCATTCCATGCAAAAATAAAGTTTTTAGAAATGTATTTATAGACCAATTTGGCCTCACCATCCCATTATATAATAATTTCAAAGATGGTCGCAGCGGAGTTGAGAAACCATTTCTCAAGTTATTTTCTCTGCCAGCTAATACGGATACATCTACGGTTAAAATAAGAGTTTTAAAGCCAGCATTTTTGACGCGCATAACTAATTTTTCTACTTTATCATGCTCCCCTGGTAGATAGGCTTGAAACCATGTCTCAGGAGCAACCTTGATAATTTCCTCCATAGGGATCAACGAAGAACCACTTATCATCATAGGAATATTCATATTTCTAGCCCCTTCAGCCAAAACTAAATCACCCCTATATGCTGCCAAAGCACTAACACCCATTGGAGAAATACCGAAGGGGGCATTCCATTCCTGCCCAAATATTGACTTTTTAATTGTTCGGCCAGAGACATTTCTGAGAATATTCGGAATAAACTTATATTTTGATAAATCATCAAAGTTACCTTTGAGTGTATCATTTCTTTCAGCACCACCTGAAACATAACCAAAAACAGGTCTCGGTAAATGTTTCCGAGCATAATATTCAAGATCATCTAGGGCGTATATTTTATTTAATATTCTAGGTTTTTTACTTTTCATCTTTTCTATGCAATATGATTATTCATAATATACTATTAACAATTATATTGTTTATAGTATACTATATCTATATATTATTTAATTATTTTGAATAAAAAGAGACCGCAATTATGTTTGATTTAAATAGATTTATTGAAGATTGTGATAATAGGATTGGACAAAAAAATAATCACAAAGCTGTGATGGATATATTATCAAAAGCCATTGAAAGTCCAAATCAATTATTTGACCAGTTTGGAGAACCGACCCAAGGTGGAATTCAAAAAATTTATCAGTCTGATAAGTTTTCAATTTTAAACGTAGTTTGGACACCTAACATGTCAATAATGCCTCATAATCATAATATGTGGGCAGCTATCGGGGTATACTCCGGTAGAGAAGATAATATATTTTGGAGAAGACTGGATAATAAAGAAAATGGAAAAATTGAAGCAGCTGGTGCAAAGTCTCTCGAGACATTCGACGCCGTGCCTCTTGGCAGTGATATTATACATTCAGTTATAAATCCAACCAATAAATTCACATGTGCCTTACATATATATGGAGGCGACTTTTTTGAAGCGGACAAAAGCTCATGGGAACCTGATACTTTAGAAGAGCAACAGTATGAGGTCGAGCAATCTCATAAAACATTCAATGAAGCAAATAAACGCGCAGAGATAAAAGTATAATAAGATCAGTAAAAGATAATATAGACTGAAGATATAATGATTATTTTTACTGCTATATATCTATAACTTTTCCACTCTCACCTGATTTGACGATAGCCTCAAATATCTCAATATTTGCAAGCATTTCCTCCGGTGTAATAGGATAAGCTGGGCCGTCATAGATTGCGTCATACCAAGCTTCAAAATTCTCTAATACAGTATTTGTGTGAGAGTGTAATGTGACCAACCTGTCTTCCCCTTTTTTTGATAAAACAAGTTCACCTGGATCATCATGCTCAAAATTATTTACTTCTCTGGCTTCAATCCAACCAGTATCTCCAAAAACTGTATACCTTCCATAGAAAGGTGTAGCAATTGAAACGGAGACAATACCAGTAATACCACAATAGAATTCTATATTTGCAGACATAGTATCAATACGCGGCTTTTCATATGCAATACTCGTCATTGTTGAATATACTTTTTTTGCTCTACCAAACATATGCACCATGAAGTCAGTAAGATGAATACCCCTTGCCGTAAATCCGCCGCCTGGGGCATCAATTGGGTTAAATCTCCAATTATCTTTTTCAAGTACTTTGAATAAATCATGACTAAAATTAGTTTCAACGTGAAGCACATTTCCAATATCACCATCTTCGACATGTTTAAAAAGACTTTTCATTGCCGATTCATATCGTCTTTCATGCCCTAGCCCCAGAATAAGACCTTCTTTTTTACAAAAATCGATTGCTTCTCTTGCATCGCTGGCGCTCAAGGAAAGCGGTTTTTCACAAAAGATTTGTTTACCGGCCTTTGCAGCCTCTATTATGTGAATATGATGCAATGTATTAGGAGTTGCTAATATTACAGCTTCAATATTACTATCAGATAGAATTGATTCATAATCAGTTCTTAGTTCAATCTTGTATTCATTGGCAAAATCTTGGAGGTGTGTAATATCTTTATCAACGCCACAAATGATGTTAATTTTTTTACTTTTGCTGAGGTTTTTAACTATTACTTTTCCCCACCACCCGAGTCCAATTACAGCAGTTTTCATATTAGCTTTACAATCTTTGATTTAATAGACTTTTGCATTATAGCAGTCAAATCTTCTTCTTTAGTAGCAATAATAATGCTATCAAGGATGTTATACCCAAAAGAGATGAGATTACTAGTATATTTCTTATACCAATCAAATCACCAAAAATTCCCATTAGGATAGCACTTATTGCTGCTAAGCCAATAACTAAAACAACCCATAAACTCATCACCCTACCTCTGTATGAGTCATTTAATTCAAGCTGAACAACCGCTTGTAGATCAATCCCATTGACAGTCATACTGTAGCCGATGATAAAAATTGAAGATAAAGCAATTAACCAACTATTAGATATTGCTAAGATTATTATGGCGACCAAGCCCATAAAAGATGAAAAATAAACTCTCAGGGGAATACCCTTTTCTTGATCCTTAGATCTTCTCATAGCAATAAATATAGCAGCAACCAGTGCTCCAGCTCCAGCCGTTGCCATCATTTGACCTAATCCTCCAGCACCAACTTCAAATACTCCACCTGCTATCGCTGGGAATATTTCAACAGTCCCCCGTGCAAAAAAAGAGAATACAGCGGTAATTGCACAAGCCTCAAATATAACTGTATGGTTCAAAACAAACCTAACTCCATCAAGAAATTCAGAGAAGAGATTTTTCTTTTTTTGGTTAGAGGCATCTCTATCTTTTACTGTTATAATATAGAGTGTTAATGGCATGATAATTAGAAATAGAAAATTAATAAAGATTGTTGCTTTAAATCCAATAACCTTGATGAGAATACCTGCTAATGCAGGCCCCATTAATCTAGCCGAATTAAAATTAATTCCGTGAACAGCTATTGCATTAGCAAGCGTATCTCTATCAACAATTCTTGGAACTAATGACATCCTGGTAGCTCTATCGGCACTTGTGAATACGCCAATATTAAGTGCTATCGCAGATAAATTGTAAATATTTAAATAACCAAAAAAATAGAGGAACCATAGTATAAAAACTGTAATGGAAATAATTGATTGAGTATATATAGCAAATTTTTTGATATCAATTCTATCAATAATAACACCAAAAATTGGTCCAGCAATTATGGTGGGTGCAAATAAAAGAAATGATAGAAATCCAACCCATGAAGCCAAATTAGTTAGTTCCCAGCCAAGCCAACCTATTATTACTCGATTTATCCAGATACCATTCATGGCAAAAAAATTACCAGCAGTATACTTTTGAAAGTCTTTACTAATCAAAGAGGGAAATTTTAGTGACAAAACCATTTATTTATGACTTAATTTAATATAGTGAATAGGCTAAACTTGAATGTTCGATTTTTGTATTTCAAATGTGTATTATTTATCCTATAAATTATATCGAGTAAATTAATAATTGAATTTCATAACTAAAAATCAAATAATGGAGGATATAGAATGCGTACACCAAGATTAAATAGAGATGGACACCAATGGATTTATGATTGGATAGTGAAGGAAACCGGTCGCGTATTTCATTGGGATGAAGAAGGTAGAGAACTTCCAGCTTCAGTAAAAAGTCATGGACAAATTTCAAAGCATTTAGGTAAGCAGGCACAGAGACTAGAAAAGGTTGCTCTGGAAGAAGAGCAGGCCGGTCATAAGTCAACTGCATTTGACCTATACTACAGGGCTTCTGCAAAGTTTGCAGCAGCTCAGCATCCAGTTCTAGAGACTAATGATGAAAAAATATACCTTCATGGCAGATGTATTGCCAATTTTGAAAAAGTTATTGAACTTGCCCCATACACCATTGAGAGAGTTGAAATACCTTTTGAAGATATGCAATTACAATGTAACTTTTTCTTATGCCCCGGTGTTGACGTTGCGCCAACTATGATTTTCATACCAGGCTGTGATATGACTAAAGAAATGTGGCCAGATCCAAAAGTTGTTGAAGCTCATGCAAGAGGGATGCACCTTCTCGTGATTGATGGACCTGGGCAGGGTATGAGTAATATACGTAATCAGAAATTAACTCACGGGAATTATGAAAGAGCAGTCTTAAAGATTGTAGATTGGCTCGAAACAAGACCTGAAGTAGATAAAGATAAAATTGGAATCTTTGCAGTATCCATGGGTTCTCATTGGGGTTTAGAAGTAGCGGCCTCCGGTGATCCAAGGATAAAAGGTGTTGTTGGACCTTGGGCATCATATCTTGATAAATATTATATTCTGGATACTTTTTCGCCAAGATATAAACAACTATTTGGATATCTTACAGGAGCAAGTAGTGAAGAAGAACTAGATAAGATTGTAGCTCAAATGACAGTCGAAGGTAGAGAAAAAGATATTAAATGTCCAATACTACTAACAGTCGGCGAATACGACTCAAGAAGCCCAGTTGAACTTGTATATAATTTCTATGATAAAGTAACTGCACCAAAAGAGCTTTGGGTTTATGAGGATACATATCACCAAGCCGTTATGTTTAAAGGTACCGGACAAGATAGGCATGATTGCCATATGATGTGCATGGATTGGCTAGTTGATGTCTTTAATGGTAAGATTACAGCAGGTCATAATAAAAAAATGTATCTTCGTACAAATGGAAGTGGGCCAAATGCCAAGCAAGGCGAAAATAAAGACGCACGTAATTGGTGGGAGTAATTTAATACATACCCGAATGCTTCTTATTTCGTTCGGGTATGTGAATTTTTATAATAGCTAAATCTTTAGAAGAGAATGAAAAAATGAAGCAACACGATATTGAAATGAGGCCTTATGGTCCAACCGCTGGTCGAGAACATGTAAACGGTGTATCAAATCGTCCAAAAACACTAACAGTAGACTTGCATAATCATGTAAGAACCCCAGATGCGGATATTCTTGTGAAACCTCATCTTCCAAAAGATTTTCATCCATCTGTTGGTGTTGCAAGTGAATTAACTATGAATACTAATAAAAAACAATCTGAAGACCGTGAAATACCATTTACAGATATTGATATAAGATTAGCTCAAATGGATAAATCACTCTTAGATGTATCTGCTCTGTCGTGTTCACCTCAACAATTTTTTTATATGGTAGATAAAAATTTATGTGCTGAGTCTGCTGAGATTATTAATAATAATATTGCTAATACTGTTAAAACAAATCCAAAGAGATTAACTGGATTGGGAACTGTGCCACTACAAAATACAGATCTTGCAATTAAAGAGCTCGAAAGATGTTTCAAACTTGGTTTCAAAGGTATTCAAATCGGAGCCAGAGTTGGAAATGAAGAATTATCAGCCCCTCGTTTGGAACCATTCTGGAAAAGGTGTGAAGAACTGGATATATTAATATTTATCCACCCCTCCTCTTTTTACAGTGATCGGTTTGGCGAGCATTATATGCTAAATGTAATTGGAAATCCGCTTGATACCACGGTTGCAGTTCATTATCTCATTTTTGATGGTGTTATGGCAAGATATCCAAAAATTAAGTTTTATCTATCACATGGTGGAGCTTTCCCAGCAAGTTATGCAGCAAGAATGGATCATGCTTATGGGGCTAGAATAGATGCTAGACAGAAAATATATGAAAAGCCAACAACATATTTAAAACAATTCTATTTTGATACACTCGTATTTGCTGTTGACCAACTCGAGTTCCTTATTAAAAAATACGGCGCTGATCACGTTGCAATTGGAACTGACTACCCAGCAGATATGGCAGAACATGATCCCGTTGAGCATGTATATCAAGTTGAGAGTATCACTGAAGAAGATAGAGAAAAAATTTGTGGACTTAATGCATTAAAACTACTCAATCTATCTGAATCAGACTTTAAATAATTAATTTAAATCTAAGGAATAATATTTCAGAAATAAATATCATGCTAAAAAAAATAAAAGACTCAAAATTTACATCATTAACAAATGACATTGCTAATAATAGAGCTCTGTCCGTTATTCCAGAATTAAGGCAACTTAAAGCCTTTAATAAAGGAACTTCTATATCCCAAGATATTGTCGATTTGATTCATAAAGAAGGTCTTTTTAGATACTTCCAACCAAAAAAATGGGGAGGTATGGAGTTAGATTTTCAAGCTTGGTTGGATATCCCAGAGATAATTTCAAGGGGTGACTGCTCAACAGGTTGGATTGTAGCTAATATGGCATCACATCATAGAACACTTGCTGTGTTTGATCCAGAAATTCAAGAAGAGATATGGTCGAAAAATCCAGATATGCTGATTGCTGCTGGAAATATCTATCAGCAAGGTCAGGCAAGAAAAGTACCTAATGGAATAATGCTATCAGGTTTATGGAACTTCTGCTCAGGCATTGAGATATCAGACTGGTCCTTCTTTGCTTTTATGCTTGATGAAAATGGTAAAAAAGACTGGTGCCAATGTGTTCTTCATAAAGATGACTATGAAGTACTGAATGACTGGGATACTTATGGTATGAAGCAGACTGGAAGTTGTTCAGTAAAGATTGAAGAACTTTTTGTTCCTGACTATAAAATTCAGTCATTCTCGGTCAATCGTGAAGGGCATTTTTTCAAGGGTATAAAAGAAAACAAAAATCTTATGTATCAGATACCCACAGCATCAATTGGTGGGCACGGGTTAGCTGGATGCTCTATTGGGGGCGCACAATTATGCCTTGATTTATTGTTTGATTGGATTGAGAGTAGATCAACCAGCACTTCAAATATAAAAATGTCAGATATACCCTCAATACATAATAGACTTGGTGAAATTTCATCTAGAATTGACGCTGCAAGGCTAATATTAAGAAGCGATTGTATTGAGGTAGAAAATCTAATGAATCTTGATAATGAAATATCTACGCAAAATAAACTAAAATATAAAAGAAATGCTGCTTACTCAGTTCAAATAGTGCTAGAAGCAATTTCTATTATGCAGCAAGTATCTGGTGCTAATGGAATATATAACTCATCGCCCATTACCAAAGCTTTGATGGATGTACAAGCTTGCTCAACTCATATTCACTTTAATCAAGATATGCAATTTTCACAATGGGGGAAAAATCGATTAAAAAATGATTTTCAAAGTCCAACATTATAAGGAAAAAATTGATGCAAATTCCTTTCAACATAGATAAACTTGATAGATTACTTGACGCTGAAGGAATTGATTTTTTACTTATCAATGATAAGAATACAGCTCAATATTTACTAGGTGGATATAAATTTTTTTTCTTTGCTCAAAAAGATGCAATTGGTATTAGTAGATACCTTCCTACACTTGGATATCCGAAATTTAAGCCAGAAGATGCATTTTATATTGGACATATGCTTGAGTCTCAGCAGCAAGAAGTAGAACCACTTTGGATAAATAATATTCAAAATATTCAATGGAACACAAAACAAGCTGGCGAAGAGGCTGCAAAAAAGATTAAAAAACTTGGGTATTCAGATAAAAAGATTGGAATAGAATTTTGTAATACGCCGACAGATACTTATATGGCGCTTAAAGAAAATTTACCAGATGCAGAATTTGTTGATGTCCTAGTCTTAATGCAAGAGCTACGAGCGGTAAAAACAGAATTTGAATTAAATCTTTTAAGAAATAGTTCTAATTTTATAACAACTTCAATGGAAAAAGTTATGAAAGGAACTAAGCCTGGTACTGATACTAAATCTATTGCACAAGCGCTAAAAGAGGAAGAAACAAATTTTGGTATGAATTTTGAATATTGCCTTGTTGCAGCTGGAAATTCTTATAATAGGACGCCATCTGATAAATTATTTTGGAATAAAGGAGATATCCTATCGCTGGACTCTGGTGCAAATATTGATGGGTATTTGGGTGACTTATGCAGAATGGCTGTCATTGGTGAGCCAACAGATACAATGATTGATTTACTATCGCAGGTAAGATCCATTAATGATGCACCAAGAAAAGTAATACATCAAGGTATCACAGGGCAAGATTTACTAGAAGAGGCCTATAAAGAAATTAGCTGTTGTGATAAAAATTTAGATTTTAAATTTGTTGCGCATGGTATGGGAATGATACAACATGAAGCACCCCATATATATGATAAGGGTATAATCCCCTACCCTGCTCCATACAAAGATAAGGCTTTAGAGTCAGGAATGGTTCTATCAATAGAAACCGACCTCAAGTACGATGGTATTGGGTTTATTAAACTTGAGGATACAGTAATTGTTACTGAAAACGGATTTGAAGCATTTGGTGATAATATCAGAGATTGGGTTTCCAACGAAAATGCTTAACCCCATAAGATTGGCTAAATTTCAATAGCAAATAACTATCCATCTATTTTTTAGTAATTTGTACTACTTATATATATTTTTTAATTGCTATTGCAAATCATTCTCATTTGCATTATAATGTTTTGATACATCATTAGCTTAAATGATAGTGCTTGAATATAGACAATATTAAAATATTTCCAGAATGATTAATAGAGATACTAAAAGCTAATTTAAACTTATAAAAATTAATAAAAAGAATGTACCTTTATAAATGACTATCCTAAAAATTACAAAAACTTTACTAATAGCTTTTTGTGTATTCAATTTTAGCTTTTTTTCAATTGTGAACAATTCGGAAGCAAATGATAAAGTTGCTGTTGTGGCAACCACGGGTATGATCGCAGACGCAGTATCGAATGTTGGAGGCGATTTGGTAGAACTAAAGGTTCTAATGGGAGCTGGTATAGACCCACATGCCTATCGTCAGACTCGTACTGATATTATAGCAATGGCAAATGCTGACTTGGTTTTATGGAATGGTCTCTACCTTGAAGCACAGATGGAAGAATTTCTACTTGAGCTTGGTCTAGATAATAATGTAGTAGCCGTCGCAGAAAAGATTCCAGGAAACTTACTAATTGGCTCAGAGGATTATGAAGGACGTTATGACCCACATCTCTGGATGAACCCTAATTTATGGTCACGTGTTGTGCTTAATGTTCGTGACGCATTGATAAATGTGAATCCATCAGCTGCAGACGAGTTCAGAGCTAATACTAATAACTATCTAGATAAAGTAAGTGAACTTGTAAGATATGCAAATAAAGTTCTTTCATCGGTGCCAGCAGAAAATCGTATTTTGCTTACTTCTCACGACGCCTTTAATTACTTTGGTAATGCATATGGTTTTGAAGTAATTGGAATTCAGGGGATATCTACCGAATCTGAGGCTGGACTTCAGCGTATTTCAATACTAGTGGATATGCTAATAGAACGCAATGTGAAGGCTGTTTTTATTGAAACTTCAGTGAGCGATCGTAATATTCGTGCACTAGTTGAAGGTGCCCAAGCTGCCGGTCACGAGGTGATTATAGGAGGAGAACTCTTCTCTGACGCAATGGGTGAACCTAATACTTATAAGGGTACCTATATTGGGATGATTGACTCAAACGCTACCTCTATTTCCCGTGCTCTTGGCGGTAATGCACCGGAAAAAGGAATGCTAAATAATCTCTAGTGATTGTGAATATGTATTCATCTAATAAACAAATATTTTAAGAGGGTAATACAAATTTCTATACTAAAAAAAAATACCATAATAAAGTCAGCTCTCACTTTGTGTGACTTAAATATTTCCTATGGAAAAAAACCTGCTGTAACATCTGTGGATGCTGAGTTTCCAATAGAATCTATGTCAGCAATTATTGGACCAAATGGAGCTGGAAAATCTTCAATACTTAAAGCTGTTATTGGTGTTGTTCCAAAACTGTCAGGTAGTATATTAGTTTTTGGACAGCCAATTGAAAAAATCCGTGAAAAAATTGCATATGTTCCCCAGCGTGTCAGTGTTGACTGGGATTTTCCAACTAATGTAATCGATGTCGTAAAGATGGGCCTCTACCGTGAGGTTGGTCTTCTAGGGAGATTCTCTTCCCAGCTTTCTGTGTATGCAAAGGAGTGTCTTGATCGTGTTGGAATGGCAGATTTTTCAAAGAGACAAATAGGGCAACTATCCGGTGGGCAACAGCAGAGAGTATTTCTCGCTCGCGCATTGGCACAAAATGCAGATCTTTATCTTTTAGACGAACCCTTCGCAGGTGTTGATGCTGCAACAGAACGAGCGATTATTGACGTACTTAAACTTCTAAAATCTCATGGTAAATCTGTTATTGCTGTCCATCATGATTTATCCACTGTCAGTGATTACTTTGACTACGTTTTTATGATCAATATTCAAGGTATAGCGCAGGGGAAAACCGAAGATACATTTATTAAAAATTTACAAGAAACCTATGGGGGAAGGCTATCTGCTAGTTACCTTAGTGAATTATCTAAATCTAAAGGTTCCCAATGACACCCTTTTTAGAAGCATTGTTTCTTCAAGCAGGCTATAATGCTGCGCTTGTTACTCTAGGAGCTACTTTTCTTGGGTTTGCAGCCGGATCTTCAGGGACATTCCTTTTTTTGCGCAAACGAGCGCTTGTCTCAGATGCAATTGCTCATGCTACATTACCTGGTGTTGGGCTTGCCTTTATTTTTATGGTTTTACTCGGAGGTGATGGTCGAAACCTCATTGGTCTTCTTGCCGGGTCAGCTATTACAGCTTTTATTGGACTGGTCATAATTGAATGGATTTCTCGACGAACTAGACTACCTGAAGACGCAGCTATCGGTGCTGTTCTTGGTGTTTTTTTTGGTTTTGGTATTGTTATTCTTACCATTATTCAGACGATGAGTGCAGGAAGACAAGCAGGGCTTGAGAGTTTTCTCTTGGGGTCAACAGCTGGAATGCTATATCAGGATGCCATCATAATATCTATCGGTGGCTTTCTTAGTATTTTCTTTACTTGGTTAATGAGAAGACCTTTAACTTTAGTTGCTTTTGATCAAGATTATGCTTCAGCAATGGGATATAATATTCGTCAAATTGATCTAATTATGATGGGAATAGTTCTTGCAGTAACAGTAATTGGTATGAAGTTAGTAGGTTTAATTCTTATTGTTGCAATGCTTATCATTCCCCCTGTTGCAGCAAGGTTTTGGACTAATCGGTCATACCGAGTTATTTGGATAGCAGGCGGTATTGGAGGAATTTCAGGTTTTATGGGAGCAGTATTATCAGCCTCTGCGCCAGCTCTCCCGACTGGACCTATTATAGTGCTTGTCTCGTCGACAATTTTCATATTTTCTTTTTTACTAGCTCCTGAACGTGGAATATTCTCAGCTATAATTCAATTCCACCGATTCAAAGCAGACCTTCATCGAAGACAAGGGTTGTTAATGCTTGCTGCAGGGCAGCAAATTACAAGCGATTATACATTTAAACTTCTTACAAGAGAGAAGCTTTTGGGTGCTGATGGTATTATTACTGAATCTGGTAAAAATTTGATGGATAAAGTATCTATGGATGAAAGAAGATGGAAGATTGCCAGAAAAATATATCCAGAACAGGAACTTAGCAGCTATTATAATAGAATAACGCCAATTGAAGATATCTTCACTACTGAAGAGATAGCTGAATTTGATCTTCAGATCAATTCTTATAGTGTTATTGGAGAGTGATAATGATTACTGAATTTATCCAATTTTCTTTGACGCCTATATTGATTGGAATATTTTCCGCAATCGCATGCGCACTACCTGGTAACTTCTTAATTCTTCGTCAAGAATCACTAATGGGTGATGCCATTAGCCATGTTGTTCTACCGGGGGTAGTAATTGCATTTCTTATTACAGGCAGTGTAGCAACAGTACCAATGCTAATAGGAGCTACCAGCGCGGCCATCATTGCGGTAATTCTCATTGAAGCCATTAAAAGATTAGGAAATATTGAACCAGGCGCAGCTATGGGTGTGGTATTCACGACTATGTTTGCAAGTGGGGTTCTAATCCTAGAACAGACAGATACTAGTAAAGTTCACCTTGACGTTGAACATGCACTAATGGGTAATTTAGAGTCACTAGTATGGCTCAAAGCTGAGGGCTGGCAATCACTATTCGATCCAGTTGCAATTTTAGCACTGCCTGACGAATTACCGCGCATCGCCATTGTTTGTCTCTCTATATCTATTCTAATATTCATATTCTGGCGATGGCTTAAGATCGCAACTTTTGACAACGGTTTTGCTAGATCTTTGGGTATACCTACATCTACTATTAACTTTGGATTAATGCTAATAACGGCTTTAGCTGCTGTTGCAGCATTTGACTCGGTTGGCTCAATTATTGTTATCGCAATGTTCATTTGCCCCCCAGCTGCTGCGAGATTGATGACTAATAAACTTCTTTACCAGATCTGGTGGTCAGTTGCTTTTGCGACGTTATCAGCAATACTAGGCTACATACTAGCTGGCTATGGGCCACTATGGTTCGGTGCAGAAAATGCGCTTAGTGCTGCTGGCATGATTGCCGTTGTATCAGGCATTATTTTAGGATTGGCATGTACATTTGGCCCAAACATAAGCCACAGCTCAACCGGTAACTAAATTAGTCAAGTTTAACCCACTCATATTCATTTTGAGCTGATTTCACCATAGCCTCAAAAGCGGCTACACCATAGATTGCCTCTTCACTTGTAACTGGAAATGCTTTTTTCCCCTCAACATCATCAGCAAATGCCTCAAGAGCTAAACCAACAATATTAGTAGGTGGATAATCTTTAACAGATTCCTTATTATCTAGTGTTTTCTTTATTAGCCTAGTTTCAGCATCCATTAACAAATAACCCTTTGAACCATATACATGTAATCTCCAGATATCAGCTGTTACATAGATTGTACCCAGATATCCTGAAATACCACTTTTAAATTTCATCATCATTGAAGTTGTATCATCTAAATCAAAGTCTAGAACTCTTCTCTCGCTTATACATGATATTCTGTCAACTTCACCTGCTATACTTATCATTGCATCCATTACGTGAGTTCCTCTAGCAGCCATCGCTCCCCCTGGACTCTCTTCTTTTTTTGCCCTCCACATGCCATCTTTTAATTTATATGCACTTGGTCCAGATTGCTCACCTTCTATATGAAGCACCTGACCAATTTCACCATCCTTAACCATATTCATCAAATCTAGATATGCTGGCTGAAATCTTCTACTAAACCCAATACCAAGTTTTAAATTTTTTTTCTTCAAAGCATCTAAACATCTTACGGCATCAGCTTTTGTTAATGTTAGTGGTTTTTCAGCAAACACATGCTTATCATGTTCAGCCGCAGCAATAATTTGTTCGGCGTGCATAGAGTGCGGTGTTGTTAATATAACAGCGTCTATTGATTTATCATTAAGAACCTCTTGGTATGTTTTATAGAGATGTAAACCATTTTCAGACAAAAAATCTTTATGATTCTCAGTATTCCTCGAGCAAGCTCCAGTTATTTTAATTTTTTCACTCATTTTAATAGAGTCAATTGAATGTTTTCCCCACCAACCCAATCCGATCATTGCTGCATTTATCATATTCAAATCCTTTCTATTCTGATATATTTATAGCAGTTTTAGTAATTTTTGTAATATTAAATTTTAAATGTTCGATCAATATCACTGGAAATATCGCTTACTGATTTATTATTATGATCACTCAGATAAAAATAATAAAGACCTTATAAAATCAGAGAAATTCATTTCTAAAAACAAAGATGCGGTTGATGAGAGGAAAATTATATTCTTACCTATCTATAACATTGACTCAACTTGGAATTTAGCTGATATATTTAACAAAAATGGATTTGGATTTTATCTTATTGGATTAGATGGCCAAATAAAGAAATTCTCAAAAAAAATAAGTCTACTTGATAACCTATTTTCTATAATTGATAACATGCCAATGCGACAGAGTGAGATAAAGAATTATGTCCCCACTCAGTAAAAAACAAGCTTTTACGAGTATCCGAGATATAATCTTAATTAGCCTATTTATCTATGTCATTGAAGAATATGTATTAAGTGTTGAAAATGCTCAAGTACGCTATTTATTTATAGCTTTAATTATTATAAGTTTCTTATACTGCATTCTAAAATTTCTTTCTGCGCTATTAACATCATCAATAATAGTTATAAGAGTTGGCTCTTATTTCCATCAAGAGAAAAGTATTCGGAATATAAACTCCGACTTGATTACATTATTAAGCTTATTTATTTATCTATATTTACTATCAATCAATATCAGCGCATTCGAAAAAATAAATAAAATAGACTTTTATCTATTGATTTATAAAGTTATAAGCTTTTAGAAAAAATATTGAATATGGATATTTTGTAATAAATTTTTCATAAGAACTTGAAAACATATCTACAGTGATTCTTAATCTATTATGGGAGATAATAAAAATGGGTAAGGAATATATAAAAGAAATATTGCTAAATGGACTGAATTCCGGGCTAAGTTATGATATTGAGAGTTTCTTCCAATATTATTATAAATCAGATAATAAAATATTTCAAAAAGATGTAGAAAATATAAAAGTTTCTTTGATGGATGCTAATATTCAATCAACCTTAGATAAATCAATATCACGTTATACAGAAAATATTTGTTATTAGTATTTTATGATCATTGCTTTTATTTTTAGATATTAGCATATTGGCGGGCCCGGTAGGATTCGAACCTACGACCAATTGATTAAGAGAACAAGATATATTTTGCAATCGATTGATGACCAACGCTTTCCTGCCATTTTGTCTCATATTTGGGACACCAAAACTTCCTAACTACCGATATTTTTGGAAGTCATGTGGAAGTCAAAATGGAACAGTTAGTGTACCTATTTGCAATCATATATCGAAAGATGTTAATGACAAGTAAAACTTTGATGTATTTTGGAATGTCGCACTCTATGGGGGAAATGCATAAATAAACACTTACAGTTCTATATAGTCAACTCGGTATATTTTGGTGTTTTCAGAGGCAGCAACTTTGACTGTTTTGCCAAAAAAATTTAGCGTAATCGCAAGAACGGATAGTGCTCCTTATGCAGCTATCGCCGATGAAGCTCGCAAGTATTATGGTCTACAGTTTCATCCCGAGGTGTACCACACACCAGATGGAAAAAATATAATCAAAAACTTTTTAGATATATGCGGCGTCAGCTTTGATTGGACAATGGCGAGCTTCTTTGAAACTCAAAAATCAAATATATTGGCTAAAGTTAAAAGCAGCAAGGTGATCTGCGGGCTCTCTGGAGGGGTAGATTCTTCAGTTGTGGCAGTGCTTTTACACAAAATTCTGGGCGATCAGCTTACCTGTATATATATAGATAATGGTTTGATGAGAAAGAATGAGTCAGAGCAAGTAGTATCTATGTTTAAGGAGAATTATAATATTCCACTCATTCATGTTGATGCCAAAGAAATATTCCTAAGAAAATTAGAGGGTGTTACCGATCCAGAGCAAAAACGAAAGATAATAGGTAATGTATTTATTGATGTTTTTGATGAAGAGGCTTCAAAAATTGGTAATGTTGAATTTCTTGCGCAGGGAACATTATATCCCGATGTAATTGAAAGTATCAGTTTTACGGGTGGCCCCTCAGTAACGATAAAAAGTCATCATAATGTTGGGGGCTTACCGGAGAAAATGAATTTAAAATTAATAGAACCACTACGCCAGTTATTTAAAGATGAAGTAAGGATATTAGGTAGAGAGCTCGGTCTTCCAGAGTCATTTATAGCACGACATCCTTTTCCAGGACCAGGCCTTGCCATCAGATGCCCTGGTGAAATAACAGAAGAAAAGCTTGAAATACTGAGGAATGCTGATGAGATATACATCAATGAAATAAAAAAAGCTGGGCTTTATGATGAGATTTGGCAAGCATTCGCGGTACTGCTTCCAACAAGGTCAGTTGGTGTCATGGGAGATGCAAGAACGTATGAATATGTATGTGCATTGAGAGCGGTTACATCAGTTGATGGTATGACCGCAGATATATATCATTTTGATAGTGATTTCCTATCCCTTTTATCAAATAAGATCATAAATTCTGTAAAAGGTATTAATCGTGTCGTCTATGATATTACTTCAAAACCACCAGGCACAATCGAGTGGGAATGATATAATAAAAACAATAGTTTATAGCCATTTATACTCCTATGATAGCTCTAAGGGGCGCCTCTCTTCGTACATTTAACGTGCAAAAAATTTTCTGTTGATAAAAAAAAATTCACATAATTGAAAAGAATTTATAAAGAAAATATAACATCTACAACTGCAAGCTGAGTGTAATAACGAGGCGCGAATGCTTAAAATTAATAATCTGACAAAAAAATTTGGATCCAATATTGCTGTAAATTCGGTTTCAATAGAGGTTGAAAAACCAATAATGCTAGGCATAATCGGTGCTTCTGGAGCAGGAAAATCTACCCTTTTAAGAATGATAAACCGATTAGAAACAGAAACATCCGGGAGCATTTACTACGAAGGAATTCCAATATCCGATTTAAAAGGCGCAGAAAAATCACGATGGCAATCGGATTGCGCAATGGTTTTTCAACAATTCAATTTAGTCCCTCGAATGGATGTGGTAAGTAATGTGCTTCATGGTACATTAAATAAAAGATCTACTTTCACTACATTTTTCAATTTATATCCGAGATCTGATATCGATAACGCCATTGAAATTTTGGGTCGCCTTGGAGTCGAAGAGCAAGCCGCCAAAAGAGCCGAACTTCTCTCTGGCGGGCAGCAACAGAGGGTTGCTATTGCAAGAGCGTTGATGCAAGATCCAAAAATAATCTTAGCTGATGAGCCGATTGCCTCCCTAGATCCGATGAATGCTCAGATTGTAATGGAAACTCTTCGTCGAATACATGACGAAGATGGGCGAACTATAATTACGAACCTTCACACATTAGATACAGCAAGAAAATACTGTGATCGTTTGATTGGTATGCGAACTGGTAATGTAGTTTTTGACGGGACACCTTCTGAACTAACAACAGATATAGCCCGCGAAGTGTATGGTGCTGACTCTAGTTTTTCTGAGGCAGCAACATCATCAACTGAAATTGGAGAACTAAGTTCAGTTTCAGTTTAATTTTAATCAACCCACTAAAATACAGTGGGTAATGGTAATTAGAGGAGATAAATTATGAAAAAATTACTATCAGCAATTATTGCTACTACAATGCTATCGACCGCTGCATTTGCAGGTGGACATTCAATATCTGAGTTTCGTATTGGGATTCTTGGAGGTGAAAACGCTCAAGACCGTATGACAAATAATGAATGTTTTCGTCAAAAAGCTGAAGATTTGCTTGGCGTCCCTGCAAAAATATTTGCTCCAGCAGATTACGATGGAGTCATTCAAGGACTTTTAGGGGGCACTATTGATATGGCTTGGCTGGGTGCGTCAGGCTATGCTAAAACCTATATTTCAAATCCAGATGCAGTAGAACCAATCGTAGTTGCGGTAAATATGGACGGTGGCTACGGTTATTACTCAGTTGGTTTTGCCAGAAAGGATAGTGGTATAAAATCACTTGATGATATGAAAGGTAAAGTATTTGGTTTTGGTGATCCTAACTCAACGTCAGGGTACTTAATACCATCTATTGAAATACCGCAAGCAACTGGTGCAACAATGGAATCGGGGGACTATTTTGGTGAAGTTAAGTTCACTGGTGGCCATGAGCAAACTATTGTTGCAGTAAATAATGGCGATGTTGACGGGGGTGTAACTTGGGCCGATGGGCTTGGTGAATGGGAAGACGGTTTCAATGCTGGCGCATTAAGGAAAGCAGTTGATGCAGGTCTGGTAGATATGAATGACATGGTGCAGATTTGGCAATCTAAGCCAATTCCAGAGGGGCCAGTTGTACTAAGAAAAGATCTTCCATCAGACGTAAAGGTTAAGATCACAGCTCTCACAGCGAGTTTGAAATCAATGGACCCAGAATGCGCATACGGGGTGTTTGCCGGTGACAGACTGGGAGTAATGCCAATAGATCATGAGGCATACGAAATCATCGTAGAGGCTCGTAAGTTAAAATCTAACTAAAAAGTAAATGTAATAGGTAGGTCTAACCAGAATAGGCCTACCTAACATTTCTCTGGGAATATAATGCTTGAAATACCTTCAACTCAAAAATACAAAACACAGTATTTCAATCTTATAAAAAAGCGTCGAACGTACAGCGCTATTTTACTTGGCATTTTTATCGTTCTTATGATATCTGGCTTTAATGTTGTCGATGATAGGAACGCTGGTGGTTTTTGGGCGGGAATCACCAGTATCTTTGACTTTCCCAAGGAAGTGATTTTAGAGGCTAGTGAAAAAGCCGATAAAATTCCTGGCCTTTTCGTAAAGTTCTTTCCGTCACTAATAGAGACGATTAACATTGCAGCTGCGGCAACTCTGGCCGCATCAGTATTCGCTATATTTTTGTCCATGCTCGCGACTCAGGGCATGGCTAAGTGGCCTCGGCTCATACCAGTTTTTAGACGTATCTTGGATATTATGAGAGCCATTCCTGATTTTGTGATAGCGCTAATATTAATTTTTATACTTGGTGGCGGCCCGGTCCCTGCTATGATTGCTATTACCTTTCATACAACTGGAGCGCTCGGAAAGTTATTTTCAGAAGTCAACGAAAATGCGTCACTAAAACCCCTTGATGGTTTATCCTCAGTGGGTGCGAGCTGGATGCAAAAAATGCTACTTGGCGTTATCCCGCAAGTATCTCCTAATTATTTCAGTTATGGACTATTACGTTTTGAAATCAACATACGTATTTCTGCAATTCTAGGTTTTGTAGGCGCTGGCGGAATCGGGTATGATCTAAAAAATGCAATTTCGTGGGGTAAAGGTCGGTATGACGAGGCTGGAGCTATTTTCATACTTTTATTTGTAACTATTGTTATTGTTGATCAGCTGTCTGGCATATTGCGAGATCGTTTGACACACGGCAACAAATCTGTGGGCTTGCTATGAGTATCAATGGTAGAGAGACTCTCAAAACGAATGTAAATGAGCTTTTTTACTTTAAACGTGCTCGGGCAATTGGTATTCCATTAGCTGTCTTTGCATACCTCACTTATGTTTTGGTTTCTTTCGATATCATGGGCCTGAGTGAACGAGGGTCCCTAAAAAACGCAAAAACCTTAGTTGGGGATATGTATAGCTATAAGACGCATATTACTCGTGATAACCGAAACGGTGGTATTTCTGTATCCGTTGAAGGTGAAAAAAAGGGGAGATTCCCAGATGGAACAGCGCCAAGCTGGGTAGAATTAGGAAATACTACAAAAGTAGACCTTGGCGGAGGTCATCTGATATTTTTTGGAGAAGAGGATGTTGTCTATGAGGTGCCAAATTATGGTAGAATTTGGGCCAAGCCAAGTTCACGTGGGGTTGAAGCTGAATTCCCCGATGGACCATTACCGAAATGGATCAATCAGTCAAAAAATCGAATTGCTATTACCACGGAAGCGGGTCGCCTCAGCATCACTCGAAATCGAGCCGAAGTATTTAGATACTTTAATGGCTGGGAGTTATTTTTCTTTACTCTCGACAGCCCATACTATGGGAAAAGTGTATCCGAATTAGTTTCACTTGCGCATAGTGGGGAGCTTGCTGAAATATTGGAGGAGTTCTGGTACAATAAAATGTGGAGACACAGCGATGTTGCTTGGGCGATAGGTGAAACCATACTAATGGCTTTTTTGGGAACATTTGGAGCTGCCTTGATGGCATTTCCCCTTGCGTTTTTAGCGGCAAAAAATATTACGCCCTTAGCTCCCATCAGGTCACTCTTTCGTCGTATATTCGATTTTACGAGAGGCTTAGATCATTTGCTGTGGACGATAATCTTAGCAAGAGCTTTCGGACCCGGACCACTAACAGGTGCCTTAGCCATGGTTGTTACTGACACAGGAACATTTGGGAAGCTATTCTCAGAGGCTATAGAAAACGTAGATAAAAAACAGATAGATGGAGTAGAGTCAACTGGAGCGAAAAATATTCAACGCTATCGTTTCGGAGTTATTCCCCAAATTACTCCAGTTTTGCTTAGTCAAATTTTATATTACTTCGAGTCAAATATTCGTGGCGCAACTGTTATCGGCGCGATTGTAGGCGGTGGCATAGGTTTGATGCTTACTCAGGCAATTATTACGCAAAGTAACTGGGAAGAAGTTGCATATTACATTATACTGATAATAATACTCGTCACAACCACTGATTGGTTATCAGGAAAAGTGCGTCAGCGATTAATCAAAGGCTCATCAAGCAACGATTTGATTGGATAGTAAAAAATTTCATATAATTGAAAAGAATTTATAAAGAAAATACAACATTTATAAGCGTAAGCTCAGTTTAATAGCAAGGCGCAAATGCATAAATAAACATTTACAAGCCAATGTAATCTACCTTGTATATTTTGATGTTACCGGTCGGTTCGAGCTTGGACAATTTGCCATCACCAAAATCGACAAGCAGCTCATTTTTAGCAGTCTGCGCTATAGTAGAGTCCTGATAAATTTTTTTTAATGCACATTAAATAACTCTTTTGCTGTATTAAAAGCAATAGATTCTTGTGTTTCCTTGTTCAAACTCCCTATTAAGTGTCTAAGATTGTCAGTATGTTCTGTTAAAGTGATATCATAATACCTATGATTTTCCTTCCAATCAGAACCTAAATAAAATCTACTTGGATATTTTTCAAATAATAATGCCCAATCTTCGAAAAATTCGTTAGAGACGTTATTGGGGGGTTCTAAGTTCACCCAACCAGAAGGCTTCATTATTGGTTTTATAGATGAATATATATTTGGGCACGTGGTAATAAGTTCCTCAAGTTTTAGTG
>NHCE01000006.1 GCA_002168075.1 Rhizobiales bacterium TMED25 | reverse complement strand
AGCCATATTTCGCTAATGTACCTACTTTAAAATTCTCAACTAATATATCTGACTTAGCAATTAGTTGCTTTGCAATATACTGTCCCTCTGGGGAATTAAGATTTAATGTGATAGATCTTTTATTTCTATTAGTACCTGAAAAGTAAGCGCTTTGATCTGTGTCTTTGCCGTTTTCATCTTTCATAAAAGGTGGTGCAAATTTTCTTGTATCATCACCATTTTCTACCCTCTCAACTTTAATTATGTCAGCTCCTAAATCTCCCAATATTTGAGTACAATGCGGACCCGCTAAGACACGCGTCAAATCAAAAATCTTAATATCCTTTAATGGTCCCATTTTTCATCCTGTAAAAAATTCTTAAAAACTTTATAATTAATAATATATTGAAAAAAAAATAGTATATAAATGTTAAAGAAGAAATAAAAAGTAGGAAAATAATGAATTTACTCACAGATCGCTTGAAATATGAAGCGAGTATCGATAGACCTAAGATGAAAGGTCCAAATAGCTCGAAAATAATTGTCTGGACTACAGTTAATGTAGAGTTATGGAATATCATACGACCTATGCCAAGAAATGCTTTACCTCCACCAATGGGTAATCAATTATTACCAAACGTGCCAAATTGGTCTTGGCACGAATATGGAAATCGTGTTGGATTTTGGAGACATTTAAATGCTCTTCAATCAAGGGATATTCGTGCAACTCTCGCAATAAATGGGCATGTTTGTTCAAAATACCCAAGAATTGCAGAAGCTGCCCTTGAAGCCGGGTGGGAGTTTATGGGTCATGGGTACGAGCAACAACCCCAACATTCCCTAGATAATGAGGATGCAGAAATTGCTGCGGCTGTCGAGGAAATAAAAACTTTCACTGGTAAGCAGCCAATTGGCTGGGAAAGCCCCGGACTAACTGAAACTGAAAACACACTAGATCTATTGAAAAAAAATGGAGTCGAATACGTTTGTAACTGGCCTATGGATGATTTACCGACAACCTTAGAGACCAAATATGGACCAATGCTAACACTACCATATCCTCTAGAAACAAATGATATTGTTATACATATTATTCAACATCAACCTGCAAATATCTTTTATCAGCAGTGTAAAGAAACATTTGATAGATTATATATGGAAAGTGATGAAAATATTAAAATTATGGCTATAAGTATGCACCCATACCTTACTGGAACACCACATCGTATTGGTCATGTTGAAAAATTATATGATTATATAAATCAGCATGATGGTGTTATTCATATGACTGGGGAAGAAATATATCATTGGTATAATTCTGAGATGAAAGCCGGGCAGACATAAAAACTATGGATAGTGCTAGCTCATTTAATAATAAAGTAGTCCTCATAACTGGTGCTGCGCGAGGTATTGGCAAAGCTACAGCAATAGAGTTTGCAAAAAATAATGCAAGAGTTATCGCTGTTAGTAGGACAAAAAATGATCTACTTGAATTACAAAGTCAGTTTCCAAAAAATATAGAAGTTTGGAATTTCGATATAACCGGTGACGAGTTTTTTGCAAAAATGGAGTCATTAGATCGATTAGATATATGCATAAATAATGCTGGAGTAAATAAGCCAAAGCTTATTGAAGATGTTGACGATGCCACTCTTGATTTAATGCTTGATCTCAATATTCGAGCAACATTTCGTACATCTAAAATTGCTGTAAAATTAATGAAAAAGATCAATCAGGGTGTAATAATAAATGTTACATCCCAAATGGGGCATGTTGGTTCACCTTCCAGAACGGTTTACTGTTTAACTAAGCATGCAATTGAGGGGCTTACTAAAGCTCTTGCCGTCGAAGTCGCACCGTCAAATATTAGAGTTTGCTCAATTGCACCAACTTTTGCTGATACCCCCATGACAAAACCGATGTTTAAAGATGAGAATTTCAAAAATTTTGTCTATGGAATGATTCCAATGNAAAAATTNGTNGATGTTCAGGATATTGTAGATGGCATATTGTATTTGTGCTCACCAAAGGCTAAGATGATAACTGGAACAAGTTTATTAATAGATGGTGGCTGGACTGCNCACTAAAAATGGGAGAATTCNNATGGATATTAAGGTAAACCTCGAGGCTATAAAAAAAGCATCTGAAGACTTATCAAACTGGGGNCGATGGGGNAAAGATGACCAAATAGGTACATTAAACCTAGTGAGACCAGATGATATAATAGAAGCTTCAAAACTTATAAAAAAAGGGAAGGTTTTTTCCTTGGGAATACCTCTTGACAGAGATGGGCCGCAAAATGGTTTATTTGGAGGTAGATTTAACCCTATTCATCAAATGCTAGCAACGGGTACAGATGCTGTTTGTGGAAGACAAGACTGGAATAAGATAAGATATGCTGATGATACAATAAATCTATGCGTGCAAGGTGCTACTCACTGGGATGCACTAGGTCATATCTTTTATGAAGATAGAGCCTACAATGGACATGATCCGAAAAATATAGATGTGACTGGTTTAAATGTTCTTGGAATAGAAAATTCTAAAGATAAAATGAATGGTCGTGGGGTACTTCTAGATATCGCTCGTTTTCGAGGCGTTGATTGGCTTCAAGATGGAGAGGGTATTTCCAATGATGAGCTTGATGCGTGTGCAAAAAAACAAGGTGTTGAAATTAAAAAAGCAGATTTTGTGATTGTNCGTACAGGTCAAATGGAAAGATGTTTAAGNGAGAATACTTGGGGAGGATATGCTGGAGGTGATGCACCAGGGGTTAAATTTGAGAATTGTTATTGGTGTCATGAAAAAGAAATAGCTGCCATATGTTCAGACACATGGGGTGTTGAAGTTAGACCCAATGAGACATCAGAAGCAAATCAACCATGGCATTGGGTTGTGATCCCNGCAATGGGNCTCTGTATGGGTGAAATATTTTATCTCGAAGAGTTAGCAAAAGATTGTGCAGATGATGGTGTATATGAATTTTTCTTTTGTGGACCACCTCTTATCATTACGGGTGGAACTGGATCACCAATAAACCCACAGGTCTTTAAATAAATGGAGTTCTTAAATTGCTAAAATATATAAAAGAAAGTAAACCAGATAGCATTATATCAGAGGATAAACAATCAATAGAGGATACAGTTCATTCGATTCTAAGTGATATAAGAAAGAATGGTCACACTGCTGTTCAAAATTACTCAGAGAAATTTGATAAATGGCGACCAGAGTCATTCAAACTTTCAAAAAAAGATATAGAAGACTCAATTTCACAATTAAATAATAGTGATATCGAGGATATAAAATTTGCGCAAAGTCAAATCAGAAACTTCGCATTAAAACAACTCGCTACAATGAACGANTTGGAAGTTGAAACATTACCTGGTGTTTTTTTAGGGCATAANCATATTCCNATTGANAATGTTGGATGCTACATCCCTGGAGGAAGATATCCAATGGTTGCTTCAGCCCATATGAGTATTCTTACAGCCAAGGTTGCTGGTGTTAAAAGGGTTATCGCTTGCGCACCACCCCATAATGGTGGNGCCCATCCNGCAACNATTTCAGCTATGCACTTTGCAGGTGCAGATGANATATATTTAATTGGTGGCGTTCAAGCAATTGGCGCGATGGGTATTGGGACTGAAANGATTAAACCCGTGAATATGATTGTNGGACCGGGTAATTCTTNTGTNGCAGAAGCAAAAAAGCAAATGTTTGGTGAAGTTGGAATAGATTTAATTGCGGGACCTACCGAAACATTGGTTATTGCTGATGAAAGTTCTGATGGAGAAATATGTGCCACAGATCTATTAGGGCAAGCAGAGCATGGGCCAACATCTCCAGCTATACTAATAACAACTTCGGAAAAGCTTGCTCAGGATACCTTAACAGAAATTAAAAGGCTATTGGACATATTGCCTACATCAAATATTACAAAAATATCTTGGGAAAATTTTGGTGAAATAATTTTATGTAAAGATGAGGAAGATATGTTAATTGAAGCAAATAAATTATCTTACGAGCATGTTCAGGTGATGACCAAAAATCCAACATTCTTTCTAGATAATTTAAAAAACTTTGGTTCCTTATTTCTTGGAGAAGAGACTAATGTGGCATATGGAGATAAGGTTATTGGGACAAACCATACACTGCCAACTAAAAAAGCTAGCAGATATACTGGTGGTTTATGGGTTGGAAAATTTCTAAAAACTTGTACCTATCAGAGAATAGAAAATAAAAATACATCTGCTGAAGTTGGAGAAATATGTTCAAGATTATCTCTTATTGAGGGGTTTGCAGGGCATGCAGAGCAGGCAAATATTAGAGTCAGAAGATACTCTGGAAAGAATGTACCATATCCTAAAGAATAATTTAACTTGCTAACTTGTGATAAGGAGCTTGCAGCCCTTCCATGACCTTTGGCATAGTCTTACCAACATCAAGAATAGGAAGCCCATGGGTTGGAGCAATACATTTTATTCCGAGTTCATCCACCAGTTGTTCCATGCGCTTTGTATAAATTTCCATATCTACAAAATTTGTCCAGAATAATGCGAGCTCTGCAAATACTGCTGATACATCAAACAGATCTAATGAATCTGCTTCTTCAGCGATCATACCGCAATGCCCATCCCAATGATAATGACTATATGCAAATCCGTCTGCGGGAAACAATAGCATTTGTGGCGATATATATCCCCATAAAGAAGTTCTCATATCACGTACAACTGGTTCCGCAGCAATAAATTCCATTCCACCCAAGTCAATCCTATCACCGACCTCCATTGCCTTAAAGTTGGCTGCATATTTCGGAAAAGCCATATGATAGTCATTAATATCACCATGGACTTCGACTTCAGGGTAGATATTTAAAAATCTACCCACACCACCTGAATGAGGTGTTTCCTGGTGTGTAATAAATATATATTTTAACGGAATTTTCTTTTTTGACAAAATTCCTTTTATTTGTTCATGAAGCTCATTAAAATCCTTAGGATGTCCTGTTTCCACAAGAAGAGCAGATTTTTCTCCAACAACAAGATAGGATGAATTATAGGAATGATATATTTTTCCTTGATATCTTTGCTCAAGGCAATCCCCTAACCAAAATATATTATTTAGTATTTCTCTTGGTAATTTACTTTTTGACATTCTTCACCTCACATGATTTCTAGGAACATATTGCGCTATACTATTTGATTTATCAAGCTCTAATAATATTTCATCAAGAAAATTAAATTGTTTCTCTACTAAATCTTTTCCTTGAAATATTTTTCCATATCCCGGCGCTATTGTTTCTATATCGTACGAATTAAACACTTTTTTTATATTCTCTCTTAAAAGTCTTGTTTTAGCTCCTTCTAGCCACCAATACCTGGTGTTTAATAAAAATGACTTTATAAAACTTGATGATATTTCATTATCGATTGAATTAATTATCCATTCTTCACTATTTGTCTCTGCAATCCCATAATTAAACATGTCTGATGAATATAATATTTTCGTACTCTTATCATATATCCATGAGGTGTTAATAAGTCTTATCGGAGCGCTCATTATGTCAATATGTCGTCCAGAACCCTCTCCAACCTCACAGTTTACCATGCCTCTTACAATCGTTGTTGGGATATCCTTTAGGCTTAAGTCCCGCTCTTCATCTGTAAAGTCAAACCAATCTGCCCCTTCAGGGTGCGGAGAATAATAGCCAATTACATTAAAATTCTGTGAAATAGCTTTCACATTTCCAACCGACATAAATTCATTGATGCGAAGTGGTATGATGGATAAAGGAGTATCTGGACCGAGTAAGGATTTTAATTGATCTAAGACATTTTTTTGATGATATAAATAACCCGTATCTAAAAGAAATGCTCCATTTTCCTCTTTAAGCAAATAACAATTTAATGGAACATACCCACCTTGATTTGGAGGATACGCACTTAGTCTGCCATCAAGTTCTACAATATTTTGTATTGAAAAGGCTTTATTAGATGAAAGTTCTATTATATTATTTTCCAAGATCATCTCCATGCAATGACTTACGTACTATTATCATCATTCAGATCAAATTATAAGTTAAAAATATTTTGTATTAGAAAAATTAATGAAATTAAATTCGGAAAATCAATATATTGAAAGAAATAAAGGACCATTTTACGCGGTTCTCTCATCATTTTTTTATGGAATTAATAATCCTCTTGCCGCATATAGCATTCAGAATGGAATTCCAACTATTTTTTCAGTCATTTCCAGAGCACTATTTATGTTTATTTTCTCAATAATATTAGCTATTTCTGGAAAATTTAGCTTTAATATCCCGAGGGAAATCCGTACACACGTCGTGATTATGACAATTTCAACCGCAATAATCAATTTATGCTACGTGGGATCTGTAAATTTTATTCCTGTTTCACTTGCTGCTATAATATTTTTTACATTTCCTATCCAAATTTTATTGGTAAGTATTCTCCGAGGTATGCATGACATAAAATTAATAGATGTTCTTATATTTTTAGTTGTATTTATTGGGCTGATACTTGTTATCGTTCCAGATTTGAACAATATAAATCCCATCGGAATTTTACTTGCAGGAATATCAAGTATAAGTGCTACCTTTTTATATTTCTCCTCAGGAGTAGCTTGTAAAAAGTCGAACCCAATTATACTTGGCTTCTGGGTGCACCTCGGTACAATAGCAATACTTATAATAGCTTATATAATATTATCACCCAAAATTAATACTGAGCAATTCTCAATTTTCCTACCTATTATTATTCTCTCGGTATGTTATATTGGTGCTTATTGTTTCCANATGTTATCTCTCAAATATACATCTGCAGTAGTTTCTGGATTATTTTTTAATACAGAACCAATATTGACCGCTATAGCAGCTGCAATCATTCTTGATGAGCGACTTCTTATGCCTCAATATTTTGGTGGTATATTAATATTTGCATCGTTAGTTTTTGTGAGTTTAAGGAAATAGATTAAATTACTAAATAAGCTCTAATGTACATATTATAATATCATCCTTCTCATCTTTCATTGATATTAGCCGACATTTACTATCTTTACAAAATAAAGGTAAATCAACTTTTATCATTGGATCAGATGCTTTTACATGTAAATAGTCACCTTTTGAGAGAGTCTCTATTTTTTTTTTTATTTTTAAGATTGGAATAGGACATCTATANCCAACTAAATCAATCTCATATTGTGCATTCATTTATNTACCAAACATTCGTTCGAATAATAAAACTATTATATGTTTTAGTAAAATATACTTTATTTATTAATATTACTCAGCTAAAATTAGCAGATTAAATTAGTTTTGTCTTATTTGCATAAGAAATATTAACTAAAAATAAGTNTNANTAAAAAATGCAGTATTTTGATTTAAATGAAATTGGTATGNTAGTACTTCGTATTGCCGTGGCATATATTTATTTGCATGGCGCATATATGATTGGCTCTACAAAAAAAAGGAGGCAGATTGGGATTCAAAGAACAAGTATCCTTTTCGGAGATTTAAATAGTAATAAATACCATCAAGCCCTTACAATTTTTGCCTTCTCGTCTGCTTTATCTTTTATGACAATTGGAAGCCTGCTTATTTTAAGCGGTATATCTATTAAGCTGGGTGCATTAATGCTTATCATCTTTACTATCCCTGCCATACTTGTTCATAAACGAGAGTCCGTGAAGTCTCATCTATTAGCAGAGCGCATAATAAAAGGCTGTAATGGTANTATTCATGAAGACGTTCACTTGCTTGCCAATTTTAGTCATGCAGGACATAGGTCTTCTGGTAATAAAAATTATATGCTACTTGCGGTTAACATTTATCTATATCTGATGGATAATTCAATTGGCCTTATAAATATATTTATTTAATCTTGACTAAATTAACCAATGTTTTTTCCAATTTCCAGTGATGGGGTTAATACATTTGGATCAATTATCAGCTCAATTAATGTTGCTTTTTTATTATTTTTTGCCCTTTCAAAATTTTCGTAAAAATCCTCTGTATCTGTAATCCTAATCGCATTCAATCCATATGCGTTTGCAAGGGCAACAAAATCTGGATTTTTTATACTTGTCCCAACTACTCTCTTTGGAAATTTTCTTTCCTGATGCATNCTGATTGTTCCAAGCTTTTCATTATTAATTATGATAAATATAGGGTTCAAGTCATTCTCGATTGCATTTATAATCTCTTGCCCNAGCATCATNAAACATCCATCACCGTTAAANGATACAACTGTTTTTTTTGGGTAAACAAGTTTTGCAGCAATGGCNGCNGGNACAGCATATCCCATAGAACCTGCNGTAGTGACAAGCTGTGATCCAAGATTACGATATTGATAGTATCTATGCACCCATTGGGAATTATTTCCTGAACCTACAATTATAATATCATCATCTGCGAGGGTATTATTCAAATATCCTATTATTTCTGAAAAATTTAAATTACCACTCATCGGAGTTGGTTTAATGTAATCAATATATTCTTTTCTTGCCTTGTGACACCAATCTTTCCATACAGGATTTTTAATCTGAGGTAAACTTGGTAAGAAATTAGAAAATTCTGACATCCCGCTATTAATGGCTATATCAGGATAATAAACTGATCCAATTTCTCCTATACCTGGATGCACATGTACTAAATATTGATCCATTTTTGGAACATTCAAGGTTGAATAGCCTTGGGTTGTCACTTCACCAAGTCTTGCACCCAATGAAAGAATAAAATCACTATCTTGAATCCTTTTTTTTGTTTTTGATGAAATTGCATAACTTGAATGTCCAATATAATTTTCATTTCTGTTATCAAATCTATCTTGAGCTCTATATGAAGTTAAAACTGGAATTGAATTCTTATTTACAAAATTCGTGACCTTATTGATTGCTTCTTGTGACCATGTATTTCCACCAATAATTATAATTGGTTTTTTTGCGATTTTTAATTTATCAAAAAATTTATTCACATCTGCAACAGATGGNCTAGCTTGAACTATTTTTGCTGCAGGCGTCGTTTTTGCTATAACTTCATCAATCAGCATATCTTCAGGAAGTGATAAAACAACTGGCCCCGGCCTACCCGACTGACTAATATAAAAAGCTTTATTTATAAATTCTGGAATTCTATTTGCATCATTTATTTCTGCCACATATTTTGCCATGGGTTTGAACATTTCTTTATAATCAATCTCCTGCTGAGCCTCTCTGTCCCTCTCATTTCTTGACACTTGTCCTATTAATAGTATTAACGGCGTAGAGTCTTGATANGCCGTATGAATCCCGTTTGAAGCATTNGTNGCNCCTGGTCCTCTGGAGACTANACATATTCCTGGTTTGTTTGTTAATTTTGCATAGGCATCAGCCATATTCGCCGCCCCGGATTCATGCCTTGTCGTAATTAGTTTTATCTGATTGCTATGGCTATAGAGCCCGTCAAGTAAACCAAGGTAACTCTCCCCAGGAACACAAAATATTGTATCAACACCATTAATATTCAGCTGATCAGCAAGAAGATGACCTCCAATTTTTTTATTTTCTATATTCATACTAGCTCCTAAAATATTATATACTTCTTATTAAACCACCATCTACTCTAAAGTTACTTCCACTTATATAACTTGCCTTCTCACTTGCAAGAAAACAGACCACATCTCCAAATTCTTCAGGTTTTCCGAGTCTTTTTATAGGTATTTCGGATGATGAAATATCAATGGCTTCCTCATATGAAATTCCTGCCTTATCAGCCTTGGATTGGTTAATTTGTAAAGTACGATTGGTTAATATCCTTCCGGGCATTATNGTGTTTACGGTGATACCATATTGNGAAACTTCATTTGATAAAGNCTTCATATANCCAGTTATTGCTGGCCTGAGCGTATTTGATATCAGCAGATCATTTATTGGCTGAACAACTCCAGATGAGGTTATTGTAATTACCCTCCCCCATTTATTTTCCTTCATATAATCTAACAAATTATCAGTAACTTTAATGGTATTTAGAATAATAGAGTTAATATATTTTTCCCAGTAATCAGATTTAGTATTTGATGTATTAGATGGCGGAGGACCACCTGTATTATTAATTAGAATATTAAAATCACTAGACTTGATATTATTTATAAAGTTATCAATTTCATTACTATTTGTCATATCAAAACAAGCATATTCACATGATACTCCAAAATCTTTTTTGATTTCATNTCTGGCACCNTTAAGTTTTTTTTGGTCACGAGATATTAAAAAAATCTCAGCACCTTCAGCAGCTAAACTTCTTGCAGCTGCCAAACCCAAGCCTGAAGACCCACCAAAAACTAACGCTTTTTTTGATTTTAAGCCTAAATCCATAAAATAGCCTCTTTTATATGGTGCCCCTGGCCGGACTCGAACCAGCACGCCCTAAAGCAACAGATTTTGAATCTGTCGTGTCTACCAATTCCACCACAGGGGCATAAAAAATTATTTTTGGAACTTTTATCTATAGTGCTTGTTCGTCTGTTTCACCAGTTCTAATTCGAATCGCCGTTTCAATATCCCAAACAAATATTTTACCATCACCTATCTTTCCGGTTTTTGCAGTTTTAGATATTGTTTCTATTACTTTTTCTTCGATAGAATCCTCAACTACCAGCTCGATTTTGAACTTTGGAATATAATTTATTTGATATTCGGCTCCTCTATATATCTCAGTGTGCCCTTTTGTTCTTCCAAAGCCTTTTGCTTCTGTTACTGTCATACCCATGATACCGACCTCATTCAAGGACTCTCTGACATCGTCGAGTTTATGGGTTTGAATAATTGCTGTTATCATTTTCATAATATTACTCCAATTCTTATAATTTATAACCTGTCTCACCATGAGCTTTATAATCGAGGCCTTCAATCTCATCCTCATCATCAACTCTCAGTCCGGTCATCTTTTTCGTAATCAGAACTATTGCTGTTGTTGCAAGAACTGTCCAAATTACTGTGGAGATGATTCCTGTTGCTTGAACAACAATTTGGTTGAATACTGAAACCCCCTCACCAAGACCTACTCCTGCAAATATGGGTAATATCAGAATAGCCACAAGCAACGTTCCTGTTGCACCGCCAACACCATGAACTGCAAATACATCCAGAGAGTCATCAAGATTAAATTTAACCTTTACAAGGTCAACGCAGTAGTAACAAACTATGCCACCAGCCAGCCCACAAATAAATCCGCCCATTGGACCAATAAAGCCAGAGGCAGGCGTTACCGTTGCGAGTCCCGCAATTGTTCCTGTAACTAGACCAACTAGGCTTGGCTTACCGAACCTTAACCATTCTATAATAAGCCAGACTAGAGATGCAGTTGCAGCTGATATGTGAGTAACAAGTAAGGCCATNGAAGCATCTGTTCCAGCTGTAAGTGCGCTACCTGCATTAAACCCAAACCAACCAACCCATAACATTGAAGCNCCNACCATAACCATCCATGGTGCATGCGGTGGCTGTATTTGATCNGGATAGCCAGATCTATTTCCAAGCATTTTTGCAATTACTAAAGCTGACACACCAGCGGTCACGTGAACGACAATTCCCCCAGCAAAGTCATATACGCCGAGTTCAGAAAGCCATCCACCACCCCATACCCAATGGCACACAGGAGCATAAACAAGCACAAGCCATAATGATGTTATCATTAGTACTGCCCCAAATTTTATTCTTTCTACGTAAGCTCCTACTATTAATGCGGGTGTTATAACTGCAAATGTCATTTGGAATGAGAAAAATAAGGACTCCGGTATTGTTCCTGACACAGAGTCACGCGTCACATCTGATAAAAATACCTTTGACAAATCGCCAATGTAAGCGCCGTCTCCAGAAAATGCCAATGAATAACCTATGGCTAACCAAATTACTGAAGCCAAGCAGCAGATTGCAGCACAATGCATTAAAACTGATAATATATTTTTTGATCTAACTAATCCTGCATAGAACAGAGCCAAACCTGGCATAGTCATAAAAAGAACTAATGCTGTCGCAGTCAAAATCCAGCTTGTATCACCTGAGTTAATCATATTTTACTCTCCCATATCCTAATATAAAGATAATTATGCCTAATTCTTGATTGATAATCAATCAGATTTATCTCATTATGAAAGTAGTCCATATTTTAATGAAAGAATTTTGAGTATTATACAACTGCTAAAAAGAAAAATTCATATTTTTGAAAATTATGCTAATGAAAAATTCATTGCAATTTATATTTCTATCTTTGCAATGACAGAAAGTATCTTTAATCCATTGCCTGTTGAGCTCTTACTTATCCCTGCTACGCTGAAATATAGAAAAAAATATATTCAAATAGCAATCCTAGCTGCAATAATGTCGACTTTAGGTGCATTGATTGCTTATATGATTGGGCTTTATCTAGATAAATTAATGCTTAGTAGATTTATTGATTTATCTATTTACCAGAATGCTTATCAGAAATATGGTTCATTTATCATTCTTATTGGAGCGATAACGCCCTTCCCTTTCAAAATTGTTACAATTGCGAGCGGGGTATTTAAGTTAAATATAATTCACTTGCTTCTTTTTAGCCTTATTGGCAGATATGCTAGGTATCAAATAATAACATATCTCACCTATTACTTAGGGCCAAAAATGATTGGTTTATTCAAAAAAATCAACCAAGAAACAAAAAAATATTCAATAGTCATACTTATAGTGATAATACTATTTATTAGCTTAATTATATTTTATAAATATTGGATTTAAAATGTACTCTAATTCATCTATTTCAGCAATCTTAGGATTTTATAGTGTCCTTATACTAATAAGTGTATACTTTTTGGAGTTCGTGATGGGGTTTAAGCCTTGTGATCTATGCACTATCCAGCGTTACCCATATTTTATTCTAATTATTCTCGCTATTGTATTAAATTTACCGATAAATAATATTAAAAGTATCCATAATTTAATAGTCCCAATTGTTATAATTTCCTGCATAATGGCTGGACTATTTATCTCAATATATCATTTTGGTATTGAAAATCAATTATGGAGAAACCTATCATCCTGCTCTGACCAGTTATTGGGTAAAAATATAAATACAAATAATCTTTTAATAAATTTAGATAAAATAGAGCCAAACTGTTCAGATCCTGTAAAAATATTTGGGCTATCATTATCCAGCTATAATGTGGGTTCAAATTTTTTAATGCTATTGTTTGTTATATATAGTTTTTTTATTATCAAAAACAAAAAAAACTAATCTTCTTGTAATAAATCTGCTAGGTAATCTATCAAATAGTCAAGCTCCTCAATGTTTATACTATGAGCTAAATTATTAAATGATTTTGAGGTATGTTTTATATCACTTTGTCTTAGATTGTTTATCGCTTTATAATAATTCTCTATTGGTAAAACACTATCATCTTCTCCATGAAGCAAAAGTAAATTGGGCTGATTTTTTCCAACTATATCTATTTTGTCAAGAAGTAAGCCTGATAAACTGACTACCAGAAGAGGTTTATNTGGAAGAGATAAACCAATAGCTAAAGCAAGCATCCCACCCTGGCTAAAACCACATAAAATAACATCTTCGATTTTTATACCACGTAACTCAATCTGCTCAATGATAAACCCGTGGTATAACTTATCTACGGCATTCTGCACATCTTTACTGAATACATAATTCCTCTCCTGAGATAGATGAAACCATTGGTATCCAGAGGGGTTAACAGCGCAAATTTCTAATCCATTTGGGCAAATAAAATCAAGGCTTGGTATATTTTTTTTTATGTAGCTACCAATTGGCTCTAAGTCTTTTCCATCAGAGCCATAACCATGTAATAAAATTAATAATTTTCTTTTCTGTGATACCATAAAATATATATTGCAAATAATTTTGTATTATAAAGACTATATCTTTTATTGAATATAAGATACTAACAAAAAANTTTAACNATTATTCTTTGAAAATAGNATTTTGAGTGTTTATATGCTTTATATTAATGAGNTAAAATTATGAATGGNTTTTTAAATATAATAATTACAATATCGGTGCTTATCGTTGCGGTTATATTAATTATTGGTTTAACTAATATGCTGAAGAGTGGCAGNGCAAATAGATCTCAAAAATTAATGAGANTAAGAATTATTTCNCAATTTATAGCCATNATTTTAATTATGATATTTTTTTATTTTAACTACTAATTATCGAAGGAANCTACAATCGTCATTTTAAATAAAATATATACGAAAACTGGTGATGATGGTTCGACGGCACTNGGAAATGGTTTAAGAATACCAAAATATGCGAAAAGAGTCAGTGCATATGGTTCTGTTGATGAACTTAATTCCTTTATTGGTCTCGCACGTTCTCTCATCGAAAATGGTGAATTAAAACTAATTGATCAAATTTTAGCTACTATCCAAAATGATTTATTTGATCTTGGAGCTGATCTTTGCATTCCAGATAACGATAAAAATTCGGATAGCCTACGAATCGTGAGTAGCTATATCAAAGGGCTTGAGGAAAATATAGATTTGCTAAATAAAGATCTAAATCCACTAAGATCCTTTATTTTACCTGGTGGTTCTAAAGTGTCTTCATACCTTCATATAGCAAGAACAATTGCTAGACGATCTGAAAGAGAGATGGTAGAACTTAATCAAGTTGATAATGAGCACATAAGCAAAGAGTCTATACAATACATCAATAGATTATCCGATTTTTTGTTTGTTGCGGCAAGATATGTGAACCTAAAACTGAATTCTGACGATATACTCTGGGTTCCCGGTGATAATTATGAAAAGTAATGGAGCTAAAATATGAAAATTCTTGTGCCAGTTAAAAGGGTCGTGGATTATAATGTCAAAATTAGGGTTGATAAGGATACAAACTCGGTAGACCTAAATAATATAAAGATGTCAATGAATCCATTTGATGAAATAGCTGTTGAGGAGGCTATTAGACTGAAAGAAAAGGGGCATTGTGATGAAATTGTTGTTGTATCCATTGGACCCGAGCAATGTAAAGAGACTATTCGGAATGCATTAGCAATGGGAGCAGACAGAGGAATTTTAATTAAAAGCGAGCATTCTCCCGAACCACTTCTAGTAGCCAAATTACTCTCTAAGATTGCTCAACAAGATAATTTTGACCTCATCATTCTTGGTAAGCAGTCAATTGATGATGACTGCAATCAAACCGGGCAAATGCTTGCCTCGCTTCTAAATTGTTCCATTGGAACATATGCATCAAAGGTTGACGTAGATAATGAGAATATTCTTATAACAAGAGAAATAGACGGTGGGCTTCAGACCTTAAAGTTACGGAAACCTGCTGTGATATCAACGGATTTAAGATTGAATGAACCTAGATATGCATCGCTGCCTAATATAATGAAGGCTAAGCAAAAAACAATCGACGATGTAGAACCATCGTCTTTAGATATTGAAATGAATCCTAAATTAATCATAAAAAAAATAGAAGAACCACCAAAAAGAATTGGTGGGGGAAAAGTATCCTCCATTGAGGAGTTAGTTGATAAATTAAAAAATGAAGCGGGAGTTATATAATGAGTGTCCTAGTTTTAGCAGAACATAATAATAATAAGTTAAATGAAGCGACAAAAAAAGCTGTCACAGCTGCATGTCAAATATCCAATCCTGTTCATATTATTATTGCAGGAGATGGTTGTAAAAATGTCGCCAAGGATGCATCCGGTATATCTGGTGTCGATAAAGTTCTATTAGCAGATGATGTAATCTATAAAAATATGTTAGGAGAAGTAACATCCAACTTATTGTTAGATCTCATGGGTAATTATAAGTATTTAGTCGCTGCAGCGACAACAAATGGGAAAAATATTCTACCTAGAGTCTCGGCCTCTTTGGATGTTAGTCAAATATCAGAAATTATTTCCGTAATAGATGGTAAAACTTTTCAGAGGCCAATTTATGCAGGTAATGCAATAGCAACCGTTGAGTCAACAACTGAAAAAAATGTAATTACGGTAAGAACAACAGCATTTGAGGCCGCTAAGCAATCAGAAAAAAATGTTGTAATTGAAGACATAAAAGCAACTACTAATCCACAATTATCTGAATTTATTGAAGAAAAAGTTTCAAGTAGTGAAAGACCTGAATTAGCCTCTGCTGGTGTAATTGTATCTGGTGGAAGAGGTATGCAATCAGGTGATAATTTTAAATTACTTGAGTCAGTTGCAGATAGACTTGGTGCAGCTGTAGGAGCCAGCCGAGCAGCTGTAGATGCAGGGTTTGTTCCTAACGAGTATCAGGTTGGTCAAACAGGGAAAGTTGTAGCACCTGAATTATATATTGCAGTTGGAATTTCCGGAGCTATTCAACATTTAGCTGGAATGAAAGACTCAAAAGTTATAGTTGCTATAAATAAAGATGAAGAGGCACCAATTTTTGAAGTTGCAGATTATGGGCTAATAGCAGACCTCTTTGAAGCAGTTCCTGAATTCGATAAAGAGCTAGAAAAAATAAAAAAATAACACAATGATTAAAGTTATCGGAATAGCGGGTGCCGGCCAAATGGGAACTGCTATCGCTGAAGTTAATCTAAGGGCAGGTCATACAGTATTGCTTTATGACAATAATAATGAACAACTTACCCAATCAAAAAATCAAATCGAAAAAAATATATATGGCAGTAATTCAAAAAGTGTTCTTGAATTCAATAAGTCTCATAAATATATCAATTTCTCCACAGATATAAAAATATTAAGAGACAGCGATTTAATTATAGAATGTGTTACTGAAAGAGAAGAAATAAAATCAAAACTTTATAATAAAATTGAAAAAATATTAAAACATAACGCTATAATTGCATCAAATACCTCCTCAATCTCAATCAAAAGATTATCAGAACACTTAAAAAAAGAAGGAAACTTCATCGGAATTCATTTTATGAATCCCCCTCAAATAATTAAACTAGTTGAAATAATATCTCATATAAAAACATCGAGTGAAGTGGAAGTAAAAGTCCAAGAATATATTACAAGCTTAGAGATGGTCTCAATAAAATGTCAAGACCAACCAGGCTTCGTAATTAATAGGGTCTTAATTCCAATGATAAATGAAGCGATATATTGCTTATATAATAACGTATCGGATATAGACTCTATTGATACAGCTCTAAAAGTTGGTGCAAATCATCCAATGGGCCCACTGCAGCTCGCAGATTTCATAGGACTGGATACGTGCCTTAATATTTTAGAAATTCTTGAAAAGGACTTGAATGATCCAAAATATAAACCATGCCCTCTACTAAAAAAATATGTTAATATTGGAAAATTAGGAAGAAAAACTAAAGAAGGTTTTTATAAATATTAAATAAAATATTATCTTTTTAACTTCAGAATAATTATAATAATTTCTTAAGTTTTATTATTGATGGATATAGTATGAAAAATAAAATGTGGGGTGGAAGATTTTCCTCTAAAACTAATTCCTTAATTGAAGAAATAAATGCGTCAATTAAATTTGATCATCACCTAGCTATGCATGATATTAATGGTTCAATAGCCCATGTTACAATGCTATCGGAATGTTCAATTATAAGAGAAGGTGAGGCTAAAAAAATAGTGATGGGGTTAGAAAAAATTAGATCAGAAATAACTAAGAATGAATTTGAGTATAAAACTGAGTTAGAAGATATTCATATGAATATCGAGAATAGACTTACTGAAATCATTGGACCTATTGCAGGAAAATTACATACGGCAAGATCTAGAAATGACCAAGTCGCGACTGATATAAGACTCTATTTAAAAGAAAATATAAATAATACTATAGTCTTGATTGAAGAGCTGCAGAAAAATCTGGCTCAACAAGCACTATCTAACTTCGATACTGTGATGCCTGGATATACCCATCTTCAGATAGCCCAACCTATCACGTTTGGGCATCACTTGCTTTCCTATGTTGAGTCATTAAGCCGTGATAAATCAAGGTTCATCGACTCACTTAATAGACTGGATGAATGCCCTCTGGGTGCTGCGGCTCTTGCTGGTACATCTTATCCAATCGATAGATTTATATCCGCAAAAGCATTAGGTTTCAGCAGACCAATGGCCAATTCTTTGGACGCCGTCTCATCTAGGGATATGGTTTTAGAAACATTATCAAATTTAAGTATTCTGTCGGTAAACATATCAAGGCTTGCTGAAGAAATCATTCTATGGGTATCATCCGAGTTTAACTTTGTTTCATTACCAGATGACCTAACAACTGGTTCGTCAATTATGCCTCAGAAACGAAATCCGGATGGTGCCGAGCTAATACGTTCAAAGGCTGGTCGTGTAATTGGATCTTTGAATACTCTATTCATTGTATTAAAAGGTTTGCCTTTAGCCTATAGTAAGGACCTTCAAGAAGATAAAGAACCTTTATTTGACGCAATTGATAGCGTTGATTTATCAATCAAAGTAATGAGTGCAATTATAAGTGATATTAAGCCAAATATAGAAATAATGCTTATTGCAGCTAAAAAAGGATACTCGATAGCAACAGACATTGCAGATATATTAGTACAGGAACTTGATATACCCTTCAGGGAATCACATAAAATTGTTGGCTCACTTGTTGCTTACGCAGAAATTAATAATAAAGGCCTTGAGGATTTAAAAATTGAAGAATACAAAGCTTTAGACGAAAGAATTACAATAGAACTAGTAAATAGAATATCATTTGATAATATAATTTATAATAAATTATCTTTCGGTGGGACATCTCCTGAAAATGTTGAAAAAGCAGCAAAAGAATGGTTAAAGAAATTAAATGCCTGATACAAATAAAATTTTATTAAGAGATATGATTTTAAGATTTATGTTAATATTCTTAATTTCCTTTTCATTGTCATCTTGTGGAGTCAAAGGTGATATTGAATTAGATAAGAAACCTACTAATATCAAACCTACTTTCTTTGATAAATTGATTTAAGTCTGACATTGATAAAGTATTTTAGATTAATGAGATAACTACATATGAATCCAATTGAATATAAAAATAATCAATTACATATTGAAAAGATAAATATACAAGAACTATCTAATTCAAATCAAACACCATTTTATTGTTATTCAGAAGAATCAATTATTAATCAATACGATGGTCTTTATTCAGCTTTTGATATGGATATAAAGATATTCTATGCAATGAAAGCTAATTCAAATCTTTCAATAATAAAACTGCTATTAAATAAAGGCTCTGGAATAGATGTTGTCTCTGGTGGTGAAATTGAGAGAGCAATTAGAGCCGGAGCAAAAGGTAAGGATATTATCTATTCTGGAATTGGTAAAACAGACGAAGAATTGAACTATGCGATTGAGTCAAAAGTCCATTGTATTAATGTTGAGTCCCAATCTGAGCTGATAAGAATAAATGACATATCAAAATCTCTGGGTGTAAAGCAAAATATTGCAATAAGAATTAATCCTGATGTTGATGCAAAAACACATATCAAAATAACAACCGGAATGGCCGAAAATAAATTTGGTATTGAATATGATTATACGGAAAGTATATATAAAATTGCTGCAGATTTAAAAAATATAAATATTGCTGGTATATCTGTACATATTGGAAGCCAAATTACAAGCCTTAAACCATTTAAAAAGGCCTATACAATTATGTATGATATAATAAAAAATCTAAGGAGCATTGGGCATAAAATAGATCATGTTGATCTTGGTGGTGGACTGGGAGTTTCTTACACAACTGAAGAAAATATTCCAACTTTTAAAGAATATGCAAATCTAATTCAGAGTATATTTGGTAATGCGGATATAAAAGTCTACATAGAACCAGGAAGGCTTTTAGTCGCAAATAGTGGTTTACTCATAACGAAAGTTACAGATGTAAAAACTACAACCCAAAAAACTTTTATAATTGTTGATGCTGCTATGAATGATTTCATTCGACCGACTTTGTATGGATCTTATCACGAAATACTACCAATAAAAAATAACCTCGGAACATCTAATAAAGTTTATGATATTGTCGGCCCCATATGCGAAACTGGTGACTATTTTGCAAAAAATAGAAAAATGAATTCTGTAAAAATTGGAAGTATTATCGCTATTAAGTCTGTTGGTGCATATGGTTCGGTCCAGTCTTCTAATTATAATTCAAGACCTCAAATAGCGGAAATACTTGTAAAAGATGATAAATATGAAATCATACGTGAAAGAGTAGAAGTAAAAGATCTTATTAAACAAGAAAAGATAGCTACATGGTTGTGATTTTGGGATGGCGATTAATAATAATCTCATAAAGTTAGAAAATGTTTATCATAGATATAACATTACCAGAGATATATTTACTGATATATCCCTAGATATTGTAAAAGGGGGTTTTTATTTTATTACAGGATCATCTGGATCTGGGAAAACAACATTATTAAAGTTAATTTCTTCTGCATTGAGTCCTAGTAACGGTGATATATTCTTTCTTGGTAATAAAATTAATCAAGTTCCAAAAAATGAGCTCTATAAAATAAAAAGACAAATAGGCTTTGTTTTTCAAGATTTTAGATTACTTCCTCATTTAACAACATATGAAAATGTTGCATTACCACTTAGGGTCCATGATAAGAATGAGAAAGATTACAAAAAAGACGTTGTAGAATTACTTAGCTGGGTAAATCTCGAACATTGCATCCATACTTATCCCAATTACCTATCTGGAGGTGAACAGCAGAGAGCTGCCATAGCAAGGGCTGTAGTAACTTCACCAAAAATTATTTTAGCAGATGAACCAACAGGAAATGTTGATCAGAGCAATTCATCAAAAATATTAACATTATTTCAAGAAATGAACAAACTTGGCACGACAATTGTGATTGCAACTCATGATGAAAAATTGTTATCTGATATTAATGCTCCAATCATTGAGATTGCGGATAAAAAAATTAATTTAAATAAAAGAAAATGACTCTATTAAATAAAGTACTAAATCAATCAATGGAACGAAAGCAAATTAAGCAGCTTGCACCAAAGCCTGCTGATATTATATCTAATGATGCATTTTATAATAGATATCT
>NHCE01000005.1:0-467500 GCA_002168075.1 Rhizobiales bacterium TMED25 | reverse complement strand
CCTTAGATACTTTTTCTGAGGAATTATCTTTTACAATCTCAGGATTCAATGGGTTATTTTGATTTCTATTATTTTCAGCAATCTGATTTTGCTGAATTTTAAAGTCGTTAGCGTCAACAATTCTCTGATAGTGTTCTGCATATTGAAGGTAACTCTCCGCTGTTATGGGATCACCAGAGGACTGGTACTCCCGAGAGAGGGAAATATATTTTTCAACTATTTGAAGTGCGCTACCTTTGATTTTTATATCAGGACCATTCGATTCTAGTAATCTCGATGATGAAAATGGTCGTCTAGATCTATTTCTATTTTTCTTCTTTAGTGGCAGAGGCACTATTATAATCCTTTTTAATTTAATAATATTGTTCCATATAGAACAATGAATAATTTATAATTTATAAATGAGATATTAAACTATCTTAAGTTAAGTCTATTTAAGCAATCTGTTTTATGTATGTAATTAACTTATTGGTATACATTATATATACATAATTCTTTTTGTTTTTCCAAGCTAAAATAAAAAAAAAATTATAAAGTCATATATATTACTCTTTTTTTATTGGCTAGATCTTGTCGAATTTTTATAATATTTTTGTCAAATCCTTCATCAATAATGATTTTTACTATTGCGTCAATGTTACTAGAATATATTTCTAATATTAAAATAATTTTTTTATTTAACTTTCTTTTTGTTAATTGAGAAAATATTTTTTTATAATTTATTAGGCCATCACATCCACCAACTAGTGAAATGATTGGATCATAAGATTTAACATCTACTATTAGATTATTGATCTCTGTTTCAGGAATATATGGAGGATTACAAACAATTACATTGAAGTCGCTATGATCAATTGCCCCTATCCAATCCGATACGATAAATGAGGACCTATTTTTTATAGAAAAAAGATGAGAATTTTTTTTGGCAATTGCGATTGCTTTCTCTGATATGTCAATTCCAATTCCCCTAGATTTTTTATACTCCAATAATAGTGTGATAAGCAAACAACCAGAGCCAGTACCTAAATCTAAAAAATTTAGGCTTTCTTCTTTGTTAGTAAATAATTCTTTTACAGTATCTATTATTAATTCGCTATCCGGTCTTGGATCTAAAACATCCCTGTTAACAATAAATTCTCTCCCGTAAAACTCCCTTCTTCCAACTATTTTTGAGACTGGTTCACCCTTTATTCGTCTTTCGATCAATTCCAAATAATCATTATATTCACTCTCTGTGAGAATTTTCTGATTATTTATAACAAGATATTCCTTTGAAACGCTGAGTAGATTTGATAGTAGCAATATACTATCAATATTAGCAGTATCTATAGATTCTAATTTTAATCTCTTTCTGGATGAAGCCAGCAAATCTTGTACACTAATATTCATTCAATATCAGCTCTCTCCAGACATCCTTCTCGCCTTGTCTTCTGATGCGAGGGCAACCAGAATCTCATCTAGCCCCTCAGCTTCCATAATTGATACTAGTTTGTGTAAAGTTAAACTTATTCTATGATCTGTTACTCTTCCCTGTGGGTAATTATAGGTGCGAATCCGCTCGGACCTATCGCCTGTTCCAATTTGTGACCTTCTACTGGAAGCCCTTTCGCTATCTTTTTCAAATTTCTCTTTCTCGTATAACCTTGCTCTTAATACTTTTAGAGCCTTATCCCTATTTCGATGCTGAGATTTCTCATCTTGTTGGGATACTGTTATGCCGGTTGGTATATGAATAATTCGAACAGCACTATCAGTTGTATTAACAGACTGACCACCAGGTCCACTAGCTCTAAAAACATCAATTCTTATATCTTTGTCTTCTATTTTTATATCCACCTCCTCCGCCTCGGGAAGAACAGCAACAGTTGCTGCTGAAGTATGTATTCTACCACTCGACTCAGTTTCGGGAACTCTCTGAACTCTGTGAACCCCTGACTCAAACTTTAGTTTTTGATAGACATTATTCCCAGAAATGTTTGCAATAAATTCCTTGTATCCTCCAAATTCTCCTTCATTTACACTCATAATATCTACTTTCCATTTTTTTATATCAGAGTATCTCATATACATCCTGACAAGATCACCGGCAAAAATTGCAGCCTCGTCACCGCCTGTTCCTGCACGAATTTCAATAATTACACTCTTATTGTCATCAATATCTTTTGGAATTAGTAGCTCGTTTATTCTTTCCTCAACAAGAATGATTTTACTTTCGATATTACCTATCTCATTTTTAACCATATTTATGATATCTTCATCCTCAGATTCTGTTTTTAATAATTCATTTAGTTCTGAACTCTCTTTCATTAATTCCCTGTATTCAATAATTGTTTTTGCAAGGGGTTCAATATTGGAAAATTCAATAGCAGCTTCCGCGTACTTCTTTCTATCACCTGATATGGTCATCATTTTTTTCTGAAGTTCCTGATAATTTAGAAGTAACTTATCTAATTTTTTTTCATCTAACATTAACTTTCCTTAAAATTTGCTATTAGTTTAATATTTTTCCAAGATCTATTTCAATAACGTTTACTTCTTCGTTACTTATTGTATTTACTAGAATATTATCATATTTTATCAATAATTTTGAGGGATTGTTTGTTAAGAGTATATCTCCGTCTTTGAATGTATAAATATACCTATCACCTTTACTAAAATTTTTAGATATTAGTATCTTACTTTGACCATCTATTATCTCCAGCCACAAATCATCTTTTGCCTCAAGCTGTATGATCTTTCCAAAAGTAATAGAATTACTGTTTTTTTTTATATTTATAACTTCATCTTGGCTAAATGTAACTGAGTCCGCTTCATATCTCGGTATTATAATATTCTTGCTTAAATTTATCTTATTAAAAATTGAGTGAAGATTATCAAAATTTAAAAAAAGTTGTCTTTTATAGCTTTCCTCAAAAAAAATAATTGAGAAAGATACTATTAATAAAATTGAAAATATAGAATATTTTAGAGTGGAATAAAAGAAACTCAATGCTCTATTTATTTTCTCTTGCGTGACACTTGTATCTTGGAAATTTTTAATTAAAAGTGATTTGATCTTAATTAAATCCGCACCTTCAATATCAAGATAGTGTACGTACTTTATTATACAACTTTTCGTATAATCGCTATTTGGCATTATAGAAAAAAAATTTCTTTCGACAGCATCAAGATACTCAATTGGTATATTTAAATCATTAGCACAATCAGTAATATCCTTTTTCAAACTTTTTCGATTATTTGATAAGATATTACCAATGGTATCTGCTATTTCTTCTTTCATAAATTATTTCAATCATATAACTACTTTTGATCGAGTCCAAAAGCACTATGCAAGGCTCTCATAGCTAATTCAATATATTGTGAGTCAATTATAACACTAACCTTTATTTCAGATGTAGTTATTGCTTGAATATTAATTCCCTTTTCTGCAAGAGTTGAAAACATCTCTGCCGCAACACCGGCATGACTCCTCATACCAACTCCTATCACAGAAACTTTAGCTATATCTTTGGACTCTATTAACTTTTCATAGCTAACTTCACTTTTTAGGTCATCTAAGATAGATTTTGCTGTCTTCAATTCAGCTTCTTGAAGTGTAAACGTCAGATCAGTATGCTTTCCATCAGCAGAAATGTTTTGAACAATCATATCAACATTAACAGCTGATTTCGCTAAATTTCCAAAAATTTGAGCGGCAACACCGGGTTTATCATCAAGATTTTGAATTGTTATTTTTGCTTCATTTTTAGAGTATGCAATACCACTGACTACTTTATCTTCCAAAATACTATCCTCATTTGTAACAATTGTACCTATATTAATTGTTTTATTATTTTTTTCCAAATTATTTTCTGCAAACGTTGATCTGACTCTAATTGCAATACCATATGACATTGCTAATTCAACTGATCTTGTTTGCAAAACTTTTGCTCCTTGCGATGCCATTTCAAGCATTTCCTCAAAGGATATCTTTGATATTTTTTTTGCTAATTCCACTATTCTTGGATCCGATGTATAAACACCATCTACATCTGTGTATATATCACATAAATCAGCTTTTAATGAACATGCAATAGCAACCGCGGTTGTGTCAGACCCACCTCTACCGAGAGTTGAAATTCTATTATCATCAGTTATTCCCTGGAATCCTGCAATTATTGGTATTTCTTTTCTAGATATCAAGTCATCTAAGTATTTAGATTGTACGTCCAGTATTCTTGCGGACCCATGAACTTCATCCGTCTTTAGTGGAATCTGCCAACCTTGCACTGACCTTGCTTGAATCCCCCTTGCTTTTAGAGTTAGAGCTAGTAATGCAGAGCTTACCTGCTCACCGGATGAGATGACAGCATCTCTTTCAGAATTATCAATTTTTCCAATTGCATCAACTAGATTTATAAGCCTATCAGTCTCTCCTGACATAGCCGATACTACAACCGCGACTTTTTTACTGCTATTAAACTCTCTTTCGATATGGTCAGCAACTTTTGATATTTTATCAATATCAGCCATAGATGTTCCTCCAAATTTCATGACTATTTTATTATAATTTTTATCTAGCATGGACTTGAGATCTTTCTTTTACGAGTTTATTTATATAATATATATTTTAATATTTACTGCAAGACGAACTATGAGTTAAATTTATGGACCAATCCACAAATAAAAAAGAGATCGAAAAATTTGCCAAATTATCTTACGACTGGTGGAATTTGAATGGTAAATTCTCGGCACTTCACCGAATAAACCCTCTAAGAATTAAATTTATACTAGATATTGTATATAAACACTTCAATATCAATGCGTTTCATAAAAACCCACTTTCAGATCTTAAGATACTTGATATAGGATGTGGCGGTGGACTTGCTTGCGAACCAATAGCAAAATTAGGAGGCTTGGTTCATGGAATTGATGCCGATAAAGAGGCAATAAAAATAGCCAAACAACATTCAAAAAATGTGGGCCTAGATATACTTTATGAAAATAAAAGTATTGAAAATCTAGAATTATCTGATGAGAGCAAATACGATGTTATCTTCGTTCTTGAACTTATAGAGCATGTTGATAACCCCTCTGATTTACTAAAAAAAATAGATCCCTACCTAAAGGAGAATGGTCTTATCTTTGTTTCGTCAATAAATAAAAACATAAGGTCGCTCCTACTGGCAAAGATTGCCGCCGAATACTTGTTAGCATGGGTACCTAAAGGAACTCATGACTGGCAAAAATTTATTGAACCAAATAAATTGAATTCTCATATGAAGAAATTGAATTATATCCACTTTACCTCAAAAGGTATAATTTTTGATCCAATTAAAATGTTGTGGAAATTATCTGATGATTTATCGGTAAATTATATTTCTTGCTTTAAAAAAATATATTAGTTTTTCTCATCAGGTGCATCTGGTATCTGAATAATATCAATTCCTTCATCTCTTAGATCCTTAACATCCTCGAGCGAGGCTTCCCCATAAATGGACCTGCTCTTTTCCTCATCATAGTGAATTTTTCTAGCAACATCAGGGAATTCTTTCCCGACATATTCTGAATTCTCCTTAATCTTACTTCTTATTGATTTAATTTCATCATTTATTGATTGGGTCTTATTATTCAATAAAACACCATCTTTTTTGATATTTCCTTTTTTTGGAATACTGGGAGACATTAATGTTTTATTGATATGAGTATCATTACAAGTTGGGCATAAAATATCATTAGAGCTGGCTTGCTCTTTAAAAGACTTTGAGTCTTTAAACCATGACTCAAATTTATGATTATTCGAACAAATTAGGTCATATCTTATCATTGCAACTCCATATTATTACTTAAATATAATCATAGTTTTGGTTAATAGATGGTATTTTTTTTCTCATTAAAGCGACCTCATGCGTATCACATTCTGCAATTATCATATCATCATTATCTTTTGCTTCTGATATTATGTCACCCCATGGCGAGATAATTAGACTATGCCCATATGTTTTTCTTCCATTTTCGTGTATTCCAATTTGTGCTGGAGCAAATATAAAACATCCAGTCTCAATTGCTCTTGCTCTCAGTAAAGTATGCCAGTGAGCTTGTCCTGTTTTGACTGTAAAAGCAGATGGTACAGTTATAAACTTTGCTCCTTTTTGAGCTAACTCTCTATAAATATATGGAAATCTCAGATCATAGCAGATTGTAAGACCACAAATGCCCCATGGAAGCTCTACTGAGGATAATACCCTGCCTGGCTTATACGTGTTTGACTCGAAATATTTTTCATTTGCATTAATTTTAATATCAAACATATGAATTTTATCATAAAAATTGATTATTTTACCTTCAGAGTCAAATGCATATGATCTGTTTAGAGCGAATTTGTTATCATATTTTATAGATATTGAGCCAATAATTGTATAAACACTTAACTCTCTAACTATTTCCTTTATTTTAGATAATCCAAAATCATCTTCTTCTATTGAAATTTGATCAAAAAGTTGTTTTTTATTCTTGGCCATGAGCAATGTTTGCTCTGGTGTAATAATTAAGTCAGCTCCTCTAGCTTTTGCCTTTTTCATTTTTTTATATAAAATAGATAAATTTTTATTGATATCCATCCCTGTGGTCATTTGTAAACATGCGACCTTGAACTTATTTTTTTGCATGATCAAATATTCCCAATATAATCTTATCCAGCCGACCCAACTCTTCCAGTGCATATAGATGTTCACATCCACCAATGTGAATATTATTTATAAATATTTGAGGCACCGTATGCATTCCTCTAGATCTTTTAATCATTGTGTTCTTTTCATCATTATTTGTCGTAATATCAATTTCACTAAATTGAAGTTTTTTCTTATCCAATAATTGCTTAGCTGAGGAACAAAAAAAGCAATTTTTTGATGTATACATTTCGATTAAAGGTAGCATATTATGATTATACATAATTATTGTGAATATAATAAATTTAAATATGATACGCTTATAATAATTTCAAACTATATCGTAATAAATGCCTGAAAATCAAAAAAACCATAAAAGACAATTATTTAGTCGAAAAAAATTAATGATATCTCGGCATAGAGCCAGATACTTGGATTTAGATAATAAAATTTATAATCATATTTCTGAAGATATAAGCTATAGATTATCTGAGATTAATAGATTGTTTCAGTCTGTTTTAATTATCACAAAAAATAAAAATATTCAGTCCTTTAATCTTTCGAAAAAAAATAAAAATGAACCACTTATTATTTCTCCTATCAACTTTGATATACATAACAGTAAAATAGTTGATGATGAGGAGATCATTAAACTTGAAGATAATTCTTTTGACTTAATTATCTCCGATTTAATAATTCATACATCAAATAACTTCCAAGCTTCACTTGATAGAATAAAGTCCCTGCTCAAACCAGATGGATTAATGATTGCTACTCTATTTGGCACGGATACTTTGAATGAATTAAAGTATTCCCTAATAGAAGCTGAGGAAAAAGTAACTGGTAATACCTATCCACGTATTAATCCATTTATTGATATAAAAAGCGCAGGTGATTTGTTATATAATTCAGGCTTTAAACTCTGTGTTAGTGATAATTATAGGATTGAAGTAAAGAACAAAAATCCGTTGGAATTAATCAAACTGATAAGATCAATGGGGGAAAATAATTATATTAACCTGGATAAACCTAATATTACAAAAAAAATATGGGAGATTACTTCCAATTTGCTGAGGGAAAAAAGTGGCGATTTAAATCTTATCACATCCACTTTTGAGATTATAACCCTCACAGGCTGGAAATTTCATCAAAGCCAGCAAAAACCCTTGGCACCTGGAAGTGCAAAAATGAATTTAAGAGATGTACTAAAAGATTCGAGTTAGAGCAGATCCCTCAGAACAGCGAAGAAGGATTTATCTGCTGGTAAGACTTTGTATTTATGAATATCTTTTGGTTGTATCCACTCAATTTTTTGATTCTCTTGAGGTTGAATATAACCATCCCATTTTCTACAAACATATAGTAGTACTACAACATAGAAATTATTATACATCATCTCAGAAAAAGATAACGGTGCAAGACAGGAAGCACTTACATCTATATTAATTTCTTCCTTAAGTTCTCTAATTATTGCACTTTCAGGAGTTTCGCCTTCCTCAATCTTACCTCCGGGAAACTCCCAGTAGCCCTCAAAATCTTTTCCAACCGGTCTCTGGTTTATAAGCACCCTCCCGGTATTATCTGCTAATGCACATGCAACTACATGCTTAATGATCATTATATTTCCTCAAGACCTATAATCAGTATTAATATCAATATATTTATGAGAAAGATCGCATGTCCATACTTTATGTTCATGTCTGCCACTACCAAGATTTATAGTTATTATCAATCTCTCATTTTTCATATATTTTTTGACGAGTGATTCATCATAATTTTCTATAATAGATCCATTCTTTGTAATTTGATGATCTCCAAAGAATAGTTCTAATTTTTCTAAATCAATCTTTTCGTATGATTTTCCAATTGCTGAAATCACTCGCCCCCAATTCGGATCTTCTCCATAGAGTGCTGTCTTTACTAGAGGTGAGTTTGCTATTGATTTTGATATCCTCATGGCAGCATTTTTGGTATTTACACCAGTTACATGTATCTCTATTAATTTGGTTGCACCTTCCCCATCCCTAACTATTTGCTGTGCTAGTTTAATAGCTAATCCTTCCAAATCATCCCTAAAATAATTTATTGATGAAGTTTCTATATCTGAAACTATTTTATGATTTGCTTTGTTTGTAGAAAAAAGTATGACTGTGTCGCTTGTTGAAGTTTCTCCATCAACTGTAATTGAATTAAAACTATTATTTGTAATATCTCTCAATAAAATACTTAAAATTTGTTTTGTGACATTGGCATCCGTAAAAATAAATGCGAGCATCGTACCCATATTTGGTTCAATCATACCGGAACCCTTTGCAATACCTACTATTTTAATCTCATGACCGTCAATACTGGACTTTGTAAAACTAAGCTTTGGGTATGTATCGGTGGTCATTATAGCATATGCTGCATCATCCCAATTTGAAAGTTTTTTAACTTTTTCATCTGATAATGCCTCAATTATAGGATCTGTATTCAGAAATTCACCAATAACTCCTGTAGAGGCGACAGCAATTTCATTTAATTGGCAGCCCAGTCTTGATGATAATGGAGCTAATATTTTAATAAGATCATTATGTCCTTTAACACCTGTAAATGCATTAGCATTTCCAGAATTAACAAGAATGGCCTTGATTGTATTCTGACTTAAATTTTTCTTACACCATTGAACAGGAATTGATGGACATGAGGACTTTGTATATAAACCCGCATAATTTACCAAATCATCAAAGACAATCAGAAGAAGATCTTTTCTTTTCTTATAATGGGCATTTGTGACAAATGTATATATACTTAAGCCACTGATCTCATTGTCATTAATGGGATTTTTAGAATTATTTTGCGTCATAAGATATCTCTATTATTGATGATATGTGTATGTTTTTTATAATATCTTTAATTAAATTTTATTAATTTAAAATTACTGTAATTCTAATAGTATTATACTTGAGATAATTTAGGAAGATACTACTTACTAGATATTGATCAAATTTAAGTTTGTTAAATTACCATCTAAGTATATATATATATACCATATTTAGGATGATAAATGTTTGATATTAAAAAAATAACAAAAAATATTTTTAGTAAGCCAAATAAAAAAAAATATAAAGCTTACGAAGAACGGGTTGAAAAAATAAATCTCTTAGAAGATTCATTTATCAAACTGAGTAAGGAAGAATTAAGAGCTAAAACCACAGAATTCAGAGAAAAAATTAAATCCGGGGTCCAACAAGAGAGTCTTTTAGTTGAAGCCTTCGCAACCGTTAGAGAAGCAGCAAAAAGAACACTGGGGCAAAGACACTATGACGTTCAACTGATTGGTGGCATGGTTTTAAACGATGGTGGCATAAGCGAAATGAAAACTGGTGAAGGAAAAACACTTGTTTCAACTCTGCCCGTTTACCTAAATGCATTGAGTGATTTAGGCGTACATATTATAACAGTTAATGATTATCTGGCGCAGAGAGATGCGAAATGGATGGGGCAAATATTTCAATTTCTTGGACTAACTGTTGGATGTCTTCAAAATAATATGAGTGATGATGACAGAAAGTATGCTTACCAAGCTGATATAACATACGGAACAAATAATGAATTTGGATTTGATTACTTAAGGGATAATATGAAACATGATTTTGCAAGTATGGTCCAAAGAGATCATCATTTTGCGATTATTGATGAAGTAGACTCAATTCTAATTGATGAGGCAAGGACACCACTTGTTATTTCAGGACCATCAGAAGTAAAATCTGATATGTATACCTCAATAAATAAGTTAATGCCTCAATTGAAAGATGATGATTTTGAAATTGATGAAAAAACTAAATCTATCAACCTATCTGATAATGGAATTGAAAATGCCGAAGAAATATTAAAGAAAAATGGCGTGTTAATTGGGCAGTCTCTATTTGATATAGAAAATATATCAATAATTCATCATATTAATCAAGCAGCGAGAGCTCACAGACTATTCATAAAGAATAAGGATTACATTGTTAAAGATAAAAAAGTGATCATAATTGATGAGTTTACAGGCAGAATGATGGAAGGTAGAAGATATTCAGATGGTCTCCATCAAGCATTGGAAGCGAAAGAAAATTGTATTATACAGTCCGAAAATCAGACACTAGCATCAGTGACATTTCAAAATTACTTCAGACTTTATAAAAAACTTGGTGGTATGACGGGAACTGCCTCAACTGAAGCTGAAGAACTAATGGATATATATAGCCTCCCAGTATTAGATATTCCAACAAATAAACCAATAAGTAGATTAGACGAAAACGATGAAATATACATGACATTGGATGAAAAGTATCATGCAATAGTTGAAGAAATTAAAGAGTGTTATAAAAAAAAGCAACCAGTCCTAGTTGGAACAACATCAATAGAAAGATCTGAATTTCTTGCCTCATTGCTTGAGAAGGCCGGGTTTAAAAGAAATAATTATTTAGATAAAGAAGACATAAAGATAAAACCAAATACATTTGCAGTTCTAAATGCAAAATATCACATACAGGAAGCACGAATAATTGAACAGGCTGGACGCCTCGGTGCAATCACAATTGCCACTAATATGGCAGGACGTGGAACTGATATTCAACTGGGTGGTAATTTAGAAGCAGAAATAAGAATTATTGAAGAAATGGACTCAAGAAATAAATCTGAGCAAATAGTGTCAATTAAAGCAGATATTGAAAAAGAAAAAAAAGAAGTAATATCTGCGGGGGGACTATATGTTCTTGGAACAGAAAGGCATGAAAGTAGAAGAATTGATAACCAGTTACGAGGAAGAGCAGGAAGACAGGGTGATCCGGGAAAATCAAAATTTTATATTAGTTTACAGGATGAACTTATGCGTATTTTTGGAACAGAAAATATGGACTCAATGTTAAAGAAACTAGGGCTTAAAGATGGTGAACCAATTATTCATCCTTGGATAAATAAAGCTCTTGAGAAAGCTCAATCAAAAATAGAATCTCGAAACTTTGACATAAGAAAAAGCATATTACAATTCGATGATGTGATGAATGATCAAAGAAAAGTAATTTTTGAACAAAGAAAAGATTTAATGGATGATACTGAGGCATCGGAAACAATAATTGATATGCGATACGAATATGTTGAAGACTTGGTTCAAGAATATATTCCTGAAAATTCATACCCCGAACAATGGGATACACAATTATTAAGAAGCAAGATTAAAACTACACTACTAATTGACATACCTGTTGATGATTGGGCAGAAGAAGAAGGTATCGCTGAAGAAGAAATTATAACCCGTATAAAAAATATAATTGATCAAATTATGGAACTAAAAGAAAAAAAATATGGAGCTGATGTTCTGAGAAAAGTTGAAAAGTCAGTTTTACTTCAGGTTTTAGATTTGTTATGGCGAGAACATCTTTCAAGATTGGAACACCTAAGATCGTCTGTTACTTTAAGAAGCTATGGTCAACGAGACCCCTTGAATGAATATAAAACAGAGAGTTTTGAGCTGTTCCAAAGTCTATTAACAAAGCTAAGGGAGCAAGTTACTGCTCACTTGATAAGGGTTGAAGTTGTAAAAAAAGATCAGCTATCAGCTGAAAATAATGAGACAGTCGCAAAAAATAATAAAAATCCAACCAATGAAAATCAAATAAATCCTAAGACTGTCGAAGAATGGGGGAAAGTTGGAAGAAATGAATTATGCCCATGTGGTAGTGGAAAAAAATATAAGCATTGCCACGGTAAAATGAATTAACTAGATATTTCTTCCCATTGACAAGAATTTATTCCGCCTATTATCAACTAAAATATTGCGATCTAATTTGGTTAATTCCGAGAGATTTTTGATGATAGTTTTTTCAACATCCTTTATTATCTTTTGGTGATTTCTATGGGCTCCACCAATAGGCTCTGAGACTATTCCATCAATTATTTTCATCTCGATTAAATCTTGAGCTGTTATTCGCATACTATTTGCAGCCTCACTAGCCTTACTTGAATCTCGCCATAGAATAGACGCAGATGCTTCAGGAGAAGCTACCGTATATATTGAATGCTCTAACATTGTAACACGATTGGCAGTTGCTATAGCTACGGCACCACCGGAACCACCTTCCCCAATAATAATTGATATTATAGGAACTGTTACGTTTAGACATGTTTGGGTACATCGAGCTATCGCTTCTGACTGCCCTCTCTCCTCAGCACCAATTCCGGGATAAGCTCCAGCGGTATCAACAAAAGTTATAATTGGTAGGTTAAATCTATCTGCAAGTTTCATTAAACGTTCAGCTTTTCTGTAACCTTCAGGTCCCGCCATTCCAAAGTTATGCTTTATTCTTTCGCTTGTATTTGCACCCTTTTCGTGCCCAATGATCATAACATTAAAATCGTTGAATTTAGCCAGACCTCCTATTATTGCATGATCATTTGAGTACTTTCTATCCCCTGATAATTCTATAAAATCGTCAAAAAGATTATCAATGTAATCCCTAAAATGTGGTCGCTCAGGATGTCGGGCTACTTTTGTTTTTTGCCAAGGACTTAAAGTTGAATATAATTTTTCTAGGGCTTTACTGGCCTTTTCCTCCAGCTGCTTAATATTGTCGCCAATTGAAATCTCATTTTCTGATGGATCTAGTTGTTTTAGATCATTAACCTTACTTTCAAGTTCGGCTATATTTTTTTCAAAATCTAGGTATTGCATAATCTTCCCATTTATAAGATTAGGATAGTTTTAAAAGTTTAATTAAAAGATAATAAACATCATATCATAATTTTCTTTGCTAGTGGATGTTTTTCTTTAATAATTGACTTTAATTTTTCATCTAAAATATGAGTATAAATCTGAGTAGTTGATATATCAGAATGCCCCAACATTTGCTGAACAGCTCTAAGATCAGCTCCATTAGATAATAAATGACTGGCAAAAGCATGTCTTAAAACATGCGGTGAGATCTTTGTTTCATCTAAACCAGCCTCTCTAGCAATACTCTTAAGTTCACATGCAAAGTGTTGGCGGCTTATATGCTTACTTGGATCTTTTGATGGATAGAAATAAACTATTTTATCTAAATTATAAAAAATAGCTAATAATTCAAGGTACTCTTTTATTGCAATTTTTGCATCATTTGTTAGCGGAACTATTCTCTCTTTTCCACCTTTACCATTTACTGTTAAGAAACTATCATTATCAAAAATCTGATCAAATCTCAAAGATAACAGCTCACTCACTCTCATCCCAGTTGAATAGAGAATCTCTAATTGAGAGAGAAACCTTTGATAGTAGTATTTTTTTCTTGTATTTCTATTATGTTTTTCAATCATAGCTTTTGTAAATGCTATAATCTTATATATATTCTCTTCACTAATTAATTTTGGTAGTGGGCTTCCAAGTTTAGGATTTTCAATACCATTCAAAGGATTATGTTCTATTAATTTCTCTTGAAATAAAAATTTATAGAATTGCCTAATTGAGCTAATTTTTCGAGCTAATGTATTACTTTTTATATTTTTTAAATTAATTTCATTTATGTAAAGCCTTACAGTTTGCTGGTCAACTTTTGTAATGTCAGTCCCTCTTTTTAATAAAAAATTATAAAAATCACTTAGATCATTTTTATAAGCAATTTGGGTATTTAATGATGCAGCTCTCTCAACTGCCATCATTTCAATAAAGTTTTCAAGAAATACTTTCATACGCCACACCCAAAAAATATAATGAAATTAAGAGTTAATATAATTTAATATTAATATTTAATGTTTAATATTAAGTTATTTTATTCTTACAGAGGTATTGTAATGCATATCGTATTAGTTGGGATGATGGGAGTAGGAAAGTCTTCTATAGGAAGAAGTCTGTCCGATTCACTTAAAATTCCTTTTAATGATATCGATCACATGATTGAAAAATCTGAATCTCGTACAATCACGAGGATTTTTAGAGAGTCTGGTGAAGAGTATTTTAGAGAAAGAGAAGAAAAATTTACATTAATGGCTCTTCAGCAGGAAATAAAGTCTATAATTTCCTTGGGTGGTGGAGCATTTATGAATAAAATGATAAGAGAGAGTGTTTTAGATCAATCTATATCTATTTGGCTAAAATTGGACATAAAAACAATCCGAAAACGAATAGAAAAAAATAAAAAAAGACCTCTAGTTTTCCAAAATACTCAAGTTGAAATAGAAAAAATGTTAGAAACTCGATCAATATATTATTCCATGTCTAAAGTGCATATAAGTTGTGATGGTAAAGATATAAAAGATTGTACAACCGAAATAATAAATAAAATAACAGAAGTAAACTGAATGAAAAAAATTGAAATCAAGCTTAAGAATTGTCAATATAGTATCATATATAGCAATATTGAAGATGCGGCATCAAATATAATACCAAACCACTTAAAAGGTTCAAGGGCTGCTATCATAACTGATATTAATGCTTCAAAAAAATATTTGCCCATATTAAAAAATATTTTATTAAAATTGAATATCAAAATTATTGAGATTATTCTACCCTCAGGTGAAAAAAATAAAGACCTAAAAGTAGCAAATAAAATCTTAGATAGATTGCTAAAAGAAAAATTTGAACGACAAGATACAATTATTGCGCTGGGTGGAGGTGTTATTGGTGACTTAGCTGGATTTGTTTCCGCCATTATTCACCGTGGCGTAGATTTCATTAATATACCAACCACACTACTTGCACAAGTTGACTCATCAATAGGAGGAAAAACAGGAGTAAACTCTATTCATGGAAAAAATCTTATAGGCTCATTTAAACAACCTAAGGTCGTCATCTGTGATATCAATACTCTATCAAGCCTACCAAAACGAGAATTACTTGCAGGCTACGCGGAGCTTGTTAAGCATGCTTTGATAGGAGACGCCGACCTATTCACTTATTTAGAAGATAATGTAAATTTGATCTTCGATGATAAAAAAATACTTGAGGAGGCTTTAATAAGAAGCGCTAATGTAAAAGCCGATATTGTAATGAAAGATGAGTTAGAAGATGGTATTCGGGCCCATCTAAATCTTGGTCACACTTTTGCACATGCTATTGAGTCTGCATCTCAATATGATGGGACAATATTGCACGGGGAGGCAGTTTCATTAGGTATTCTAATGGCTTATAAGACGAGCATGATGAAGGGTATATGCAGTAATGAACAAGTTAATATTGTTGAAAGACATTTTAAAAAAATAGGCTTAAAAACAACCTTTGGAAGTTTACTTAGGAAAAAGCTTAATGCGAATTTACTAATTGACCTTATGAAAAATGATAAGAAAGTTAAACAAGGTTACATTAATTTTATTATTCCTAATAAAATTGGTCAGGTATCAATAAGATCTGATATTGATCAGAAAATTATAGAAAGTGTTATTGATACAACTTTGTCTTCATGATATTTATTTAATTTATTCAATCTCACCTACTTCATCAGAAGTTTTTGTTGATAGAGATAAAGCATGAATCATTTTAATATCATCGTGGAGTAATTCGTTTATTATTCTATGACGTTGTAATTTAGATTTACCAGAAAAAAAATCGGAGACAATATGCACATGAAAATGAGTTTGACCACCCTCTTTCCATCCGCTATGACCCTTGTGCTTTTCGGATTCATCTCTTACAACAAGATCCGATGGGTTAAAATACAGCAACTTCTCCCTTATTCTATCTGCAATACTAATTTGAAACCACTCCTAAATATAACTACATAGATACTATTAAATAGAGAATACCAGATGGCAAATATTAATTCAAAATATTTTGATGATATAAAGATTACAAAAAAAAAAGAAGTAGAGAAAGCAAGTAACCTTTGCCAGTGGAAAGATTGTAATCTACCAGCGGCACATAGGGCACCAATAGGAAGAGGTCAAGAAGGACAGTACCTAAATTTCTGCCTTAATCATGTTAGGGAATATAATAAAAATTATAATTACTTTGAAGGGATGAATCAAAGCGATTTATCTAAATTCCAAAAAGAATCAATGTTAGGTAACAGACCTACTTGGAAACTTGGCGTTAATAATAAGGAACAACTTGGTAAATACTCGGCTGAAGAAATATTAAAAAAATTGAAAGCAGATAAAGTGGGAGCAAGTACTTCCCAAAATGAAACCACCCAAAAAACAGCTAGGCGACAAAAGATTGGAAATGCAGCAAAAAAAGCGTTATATGTTTTAGGACTTGATACTAATTCCTCAAGTGATGAGATAAAGAACAAATACAAGTTACTAGTCAAGAGACACCATCCTGATCTAAAAGGTGGTAAGGAAACAACGGATGAAAAACTTATTGAGATTATAAAATCATATCGATATCTAAAATCAATTGGATTTGTTAATTAATAAATTGTAATAAAAGGAAGTAAAATGAATACAAAAAATCAAGATATTATAGAGACACCTGATATTGAAATTTCAGTTGAGAAAACATTCGGGTTTGAGTCAAAACTCAAAGTTCCAGCTTATTCACAAAGGAATGAATATGTTCCAGAAATAGATGAAGCATACATATTCGATCCACAAACAACACTTGCTATTCTAGCAGGCTTCTCTCATAACAGAAGAGTGATGGTTCAGGGTTACCATGGTACTGGTAAATCAACACATATTGAACAAGTCGCTGCTCGACTCAATTGGCCCTGTATTAGAATTAATCTTGATAGCCATGTAAGTAGAATTGATTTAATCGGTAAAGACGCAATTGTTCTTGAGGATGGCAAACAAGTTACAGAGTTCAAAGAAGGAATGCTTCCTTGGGCGCTTCAATCAAACATTGCACTAGTATTTGATGAGTATGATGCTGGTAGACCAGATGTGATGTTTGTAATCCAGAGGGTACTTGAAGTATCCGGTAAGCTGACGCTGTTGGATCAAAGTAAGGTAATCAGACCTCATCCATACTTTAGAATGTTTGCTACTACAAACACTGTTGGCCTTGGAGATACTACTGGACTTTATCATGGTACTCAACAAATTAATCAGGGTCAAATGGATAGATGGTCAATTGTTTCAACACTTAATTACCTTCCCCATGATGTTGAAAAATCAATTATCATTTCAAAAGCCCGTGAGTATGATAATACAGATGGTCATCAGATTATAGATAAGATGGTCAAAGTTGCAGAACTATCAAGAAGTGCATTTGTTAATGGAGATGTGTCCACCGTAATGAGTCCAAGAACAGTTCTAACTTGGGCTGAAAATAGTCAAATATTTGATGATATTGGGTTTGCCTTCAAGCTAACTTTTTTAAATAAATGTGATGAGCTGGAAAGGCCTGTTGTTGCAGAATTCTATCAAAGGTGCTTTGATAGGGAACTTCCTGGTGTTGAACTCTTAAATTCAAAAGAAGAGTGAAAATTTGTCAGATTCCAAAGAAAATAGTTTTGCTGATATTATAAAGAAGACAATAACAGAAGCAACAAGATCAATTGCTGAAGAACCCGATCTGGAAGTCACATTTAGTGATGAACCACCTCATATAAGTGGGAAAATAATAAAACTCAGAGACCCCGGTAGTAATTTAAGCAAAGAAGACCTCACCGTTCTGAGAGGCAATGCAGACTTGCTAGCATTGAAGATTAAAAATCATGATCAAGAAATACATCAAAAGTATAAGCCTTCCTCCCCACAAGCTCAAAGTATTTATAATGCAATTGAAGATGCTAGGATTGAAGCCGTTGGAGCAACCGATATGCCTGGTTGTGCATCAAATCTCAATGCACGTAACATAGCAAACTATAGAAATTCTACTCTCAATAATATTACTCATAAAGATGAGGCTCCTGTAAGTGAAGCAATCAGCTTGATTGTTAGGGAAAAATTAACAGGCTTCTCTCCCCCAAATAATACAAGGAAGTTTGTTGATCTGTGGAGACCACATATAAATGAAAAAGCACTAAGCGAATTGGAAAAACTAAAGAATGACATACATGACCAAGAAACATTTGCAAGTAAGATACCTGATTTACTTAGTGCCCTAGATATATCCAATACACTAGGTGATCCAGACCCTTCATCAGCAAAAGATCAAGATGGTGAGAGTGAGCTTGATGGATCTGACGAAGAAAATACTGAGCTCAGCGAAGAGTTTGATCCCGATGAAACTGAAACAATAGATGATGACGCAGAAGACCTTATTGATCTGGATGAATTGGAAGGTTCTGAGGAAGAAGGAGAAGATAGTAGTGTTCCCGATAATCAGGGAGAAATGGAAGAAAACCCAAATAAAGGTAGACAACCATCTTATAAGACCTATACCACAGAATTTGATGAAATTATATCTGCTGAGGAAGTTGCTGAAAGTGAAGAGCTGGATAGACTAAGAAATTATTTGGATAAGCAGATTTCTAATTTACAAGGTATAGTTGCGAGGCTAGCAAATAAACTACAAAGAAAACTAATGGCGCAGCAGAATCGATCTTGGGACTTTGATCTAGAAGAAGGCACACTTGATACTGCAAGACTAGTTCGAGTTGTAACTGATCCAATGCAACCTCTTTCTTTTAAAATGGAGAGGGATACAGATTTTCGTGATACAATTGTAACATTACTAATTGATAATTCAGGTTCCATGCGTGGGCGTCCAATTATGGTTGCCGCCACATGCGCTGATATACTGACTAGAACACTTGAAAGATGTGGGGTCAAAGCAGAGGTTCTTGGTTTTACTACAAAAGCGTGGAAAGGTGGACAATCAAGAGAGCTCTGGACAAATTCAGGAAAACCAATGAGGCCAGGACGTTTAAATGATTTGAGACATATAATATATAAATCTGCGGATGCACCATGGAGAAGAGCAAAACGTAACTTAGGCTTAATGATGAATGAAGGAATATTAAAAGAAAATATTGATGGTGAAGCCTTAGACTGGGCTTATGAAAGACTAAAAAAGAGACAAGAACAAAGGAAAATAATGATGGTAATATCAGATGGGGCTCCGGTTGATGACTCGTCCTTATCTGTTAACTCTGGAAATTATCTTGAGTTACACCTGAAAAAAGTAATTAGTAAAATAGAGTCTGACGATGATATAGAGTTGATTGCAATAGGCATTGGACATGATGTGACAAGGTATTATAAAAGGGCCGTTACAATCATAGATGTTGAAGAATTAGGTGGTGCAATGACAGAAAAACTTGCTGAACTTTTTGACGAGAAAGCTAATAAATAACTATCTTTCCGATAAAAAATTATATTTCAAATAAAATATCCTGAATGGAGCAAGAAGAATTAGAGCTACGATTAGCTTAACACAAAAATCACCAAATGCCCAAAGTACCCATCTTGATACATACATTGTATCCGATACAATACCTACTTTCTCGATAGCAAAATTATCAATACTACCAAAAAGCGAGAAGTTTATTGAGAAAGCTAAGGAAAAAAATAGGATTGTGTCAATACTCGAGCCGATAGTTGATGATATTAGGGGGGCTTTCCACCAATCATACTTATTTAATCTTGAGAATATGTATATATCCAATAACTGAGATATTATGAATGCTGTTCCTGAAGCAATCGCAATTCTTGGTGTAGCTAAATAAATGGATAAGATTACGGCAAAAAAGAAACCCCAATATACTATTTTTCTGGCTTTTTGAACGCCAAATATTTTATTTGTAATATCTGTAATGAAAAAGGCAATTGGGTAAGTAAAAGCTGCCCAAGTTAATATATCTTCCAATCCGAATATAAAAATAGGATATTGGACAAGAATATTTGATACTAGTATTACAGCTAGCATAAAACAAACCAAAATTGGAACAACGTATACCTTTTGCATTATGCTGTTAGACTATTTTTGGCTTTTATTATTCTTTTTTTTATATTTTGAGCTTTTGCGGATAAATTTTCTGAAGATTCTTTGACTAAGAATTCATCTAATCCACCCCTATGTTCAACGCTTCTTAAAGCGTTTGATGAAATTTTGAGATAGACTTTCTCATCGAGCAAATTACTGTGCAAGGATACCTGATTAAGATTAGGCAAGAATTTTCGGCGATTTCTATTTTTTGCGTGACTGACATTATTCCCAGACATAACCGCTTTCCCAGTTAGTTCACACTTTCTTGACATTAACTCTCTCCATTTAGTACCTTATGCTTTTATATAGCCTTTCGCCGTTGTTCAGTCAACTTGATAATGATGAAACAAGTAAAAAATTAATAATATAAATTGAATAAAGTCATAATTAATTTACAATTTTAATATATCCTTTTTTATTATTTATAAAGAAGATAAAAAATGAAATTAACGAATGCCTTATTGCTATGCTCCTGCTTTGTAATATATTTCTTTTCTTTCGCATTAAGCGCTGATGACAGAATAGATAGATCAAAAACAACTTACGGAATTGAGGATAGATACTTCTTAAACCACCAAATAAACCTTAGTTATGAAGTTAAATCTCTTGGCCTTAAAGTTGCGAAGATGCGTTTTGAGGTTAACCTGAAAGAATCGCAATTCTTTTCAAATGCCATGATACAAACACAGGGTATTGGTGATCTTTTTTCGAACTCAACTTGGGCATTCTCGTCAAGGGGCACACTTGAAGAGTCAAAAGTCCAACCAAAATTTTATAATAATCACATAAAAACTAAGAAGGGTGTCGGTCATATTAGTATTGTGTACAGAAATGGCCTTCATAATATACTCGCCAGACCTGCAATTCCAGAAGAAAAGAAAATCGAATTATATGAAAATTTAAGTACAAGAGTCATCGATCCAATTTCATCCATCATTGAGATGTCACTCTATCCTTCCAAAAATATATGCTCAGGATCTCGAGAAGTTACTGATGGAAGGAGAATTTTCTCAATTACATATATCTTATCTGAGGATTTAGGACAATGCTCCATAAAATATATCCCATTGACTGGGTTTTCTGATAAAGAATATAAAAAAGAGAGTGATAGTCCGACTCCACTTTTCTTAATTGAATTAGCTAAAGTTAAGATTAAAAATAACTTCTCAATATTAATACCGACTAATATATCGACCAGTGAGGGTGTATCTTCATCCATTGATTTAAAAATTATGGAAGTTAATGGTGAGAGTATATCTTTTTGAGAAATTTAATATGTACTATTCCAGTTTAATATACTACATCTAGTATAGAACAAAAGATGAATTGAAAAAAATCATTGATTCGGACATGATATGTTCTTCAAGTGTTCTAAAAAAATAAAGAAGCTATTAATTATTTGGTTGATGCATTAGATGACCCACAAAATAAAAGCAATATTAGGACCAACAAATACAGGAAAAACTTATATGGCTATCAATGCCATGTTAAGGCATGATACTGGTATGATCGGTGTCCCCCTAAGATTATTAGCGCGGGAAATATATGATAAGATTTCTATAAATATTGGTAAGCAGTCAGTGGCGCTGATAACGGGCGAAGAGAAATACATACCCAAGTATCCAAAATACTACATTTGTACAGTTGAGGCGATGCCAACCGATATACCAATGGATTTTGTTGCTGTAGACGAAGTCCAACTCGCAAATGATAGTGAGCGAGGGCATATTTTTACTAAAAGAATTTATGAGTCAAGGGGTCTCAAGGAAACCATCTTTCTGGGATCAGATATAATTGAACCAATTTTAAAGAAAATAATACCTGACATAGAAATACAAAATAAACCAAGGTTATCAAACCTTAGTTATGAAGGGATCAAGAAAATATCCCGCCTTAAAAAGAGAACTGCAATTATTGCATTTTCTGTAAATAGGGTCTATGAGATTGCAGATTTTGTTCGGCAGCAAAATGGAGGAGCAGCTGTTGTTTTAGGTGCTTTATCGCCAAGGACAAGAAACGCGCAAGTAGATATATATCAGTCAGGTGAAGCCGACTATTTGGTTGCAACAGACGCGATTGGAATGGGCCTTAATATGGATATAGATAATATTGCTTTTGACTCCATAAAAAAATTCGATGGTACAAAATATCGATATCTTTTACCTTATGAAATTGGTCAAATTGCTGGTAGGGCTGGAAGATATAAGAGCAATGGGTCTTTCTGTATGACACATCCAAGTCCAGATTTAAGTTTAGATATTATTTCATCTATTGAAAAACACTCATTCAATGATATCAATAATATTAAATGGAGAAATAGTGATCTAAAATACGATTCAATTAAAACAATTTTAGATAGTTTAAAGAAAAGACCAAATTTAAGCTTTTTGAAACCAATAATGGCGGGAGAGGATCACCTAACTCTAGAGCATATATATGAAAATAAATTACTTGATTACAGAAATTTAGAAATAGATGAACTCAGATTATTATGGGAAATTTGTCAGATCCCAGATTACAGACAAACAGGAATAGATAATCATACAAAGATAGTTTTAAAAATATTTTCTGACATAACAGAAAATAATGGCCATCTAGATGATGAATGGCTTGAAAAAGAAGTTAAATATTCAGCACAGTATCAGGGTGATATAGATGGGTTATCCAATAAGATCTCATTTATTAGAACTTGTAATTTTATAGCTAACAAAAAGAACTGGGTTAAAGATACAGATTATTGGCAAGAAAAAACAAGAGCCATTGAAGATAAATTATCCGACACATTACATGAAAGATTGATGCAAAGATTCATTGATAAAAGGACAAGCATTCTGATTAATCATTCTAATTTAAATATAATCAAGATTGATGACAGAAATAAAATAAATCTTGGAAATATTAACCTTGGAACAGTAAACGGATTAAAATTTAAACATCAGTCATCGACAAACTTAAATAAATTGGCAAAAAGTAAACTCAATAAGATTATTGGGAGCAAAATCAATGAGCAGGGATTATTAATTTTAGGGGGGAAGAAAAATGATTTTGAATTATCTGGTGAAAATCAGATTTTATGGCAGCAGATGCCTATCGCAAACCTCAAGAAGAGCAGTGATATCTTAAGACCACATATAGAAATTGTTTGTGATGATAACCTTATTTCCATAAACAAAAAGAAGATAACTATAAAATTATATGAATGGTTGTCTGATTATATCAAATTGGCACTACCAGGTCTGATGAAATTATATGATGCTAATTTTCAAGGCTCCTTGTCAGCTATTAAATTTTCCTTGATTGAACAAATCGGAGTTACATGCAAAGATGATCTTGGTATAGATTTTAATAAATTATCAAGAACTGAAAAAAAAGAACTACGTGTACTTGGAATTTTTATTGGTGAGAAATATATATATTTTAAGAACGTATTTAATGATAAGCAATTTTTTCTAAGATGTTTGTTGATGCAAATATATACAAATAATCACCCAAAAAAATTAGAGTTAATTGATAATATACTTATAAAGAATTCTAGAAATCCAATTTTTTATATTAAACTTGGTTATTTTTATACTAGCAACTTAATAATTAGACCTGATGTGATTGAAAAGCTACTAAACTTAATCAGGAATCAAAAACAAAGAGAAAAATCTTATAAATTCGTACTAAACGATCAGATATGTTACGAAATTGGACTTCAAAAAAGTAAAACTGAGAAACTACTCATGGGACTAGATTATATAAGAGCTAGAAAAAAAATATCCGAAAAAAATACAAGTTGGATTAAGAAGAAGAATAAAGAAAAGTATGCTGAAAATGATGTTGTGGATGGGACAAGTCCATTTTCTATATTAAAGAAAATTAACAATACTTCAAATTCATAATATTTTCTGCTATACATAAATCTAATGATCTTAAATTTTCATAAATATATTTGTTTTATATATAAATTTCATGATTTTAAATTATTTAATTTTTCAGGTATAAGTATCTAGTATGACATATGTTGTGAATCAAGCTTGTATTAAGTGCAAATTTATGGATTGCGTTGAAGTTTGTCCAGTTGACTGTTTTTATGAAGGGAATAATATGTTAGTCATCAACCCTGATGAATGTATAGACTGTGGAGTTTGTGAACCTGAATGCCCAGCTGAGGCAATCCTACCTGATACAGAACCAGGTATGGAAAAGTATCTTGAACTCAATAGGAAATATTCTGAAATCTGGCCAAATATAACAATCAAAAAAGAACACCCATCTGATGCAGATAAATACAAAGATGTGGAAGATAAATTAGAATTTTTTTCGGAAGAACCTGGTGAAGGCGACTAATTAAAAAGGAAATATAGTTAATGGAAAAGTCAAAAGATAATAAAAAATATAAGTTAAATCAATATGTTGTTTATCCATCACATGGGGTTGGAAAAATTACTGAAATTGTTGAGCAAGAAATAGCTGGTACGAAATTAGAGCTTTATGTAATTTACTTTGAAGAAGATAAAATGACACTTCGAGTCCCCATCGGAAAAGTAACTTCAACAGGTATGCGGTCAATATCTGACACAAATTTAATTGACCAAGCTTTTACGATTTTAAAAAGTAATGCAAAAACTAAAAAAACAATGTGGAGCCGACGTGCACAAGAATACGAGTCAAAGATTAATTCAGGTGATATAATTGCTCTATCTGAGGTTGTAAGAGATTTACATAGGAACCCAAGCCAATCTGAACAGTCATATTCTGAGAGACAATTATACGAATCGGCACTTGATCGGCTTGCAAAAGAAGTTTCTAGATCTCGGGGGATTAAAGAAATTGAAGCTATATCAAATATTGAAAATCAACTTGCAAAAAATGCAAAAAATGCCGCAGCAATATCTGCAGCGATATAGTCACGAATTGAAAATTTTTAAATAAATCACAAATCTTTCCCATAAGGCAGAATGAATATCCAAAATAAAATTAATATTCTTGGTGGAGATTACGAGTTTACTATGTCGATATCAGGAATGAAGAATGGTATAAATTTAAATTATATTCCTTCAAAATTACCTACAATCTATAAAAGTATTTTGAATCATGAAGTATTTGAGGTTTCTGAATTCTCCCTATCTAACTTCATAATGATGAGAGATAGAGATATCTGCAAAATGGTTGCCTTGCCTATATTTGTAAATAGAGGCTTTAGGCATGGTATTATCTGGGTGAGAAAAGATAGTGAAATAGAGTCACTAAATGATCTCAAAAAATTAAAAGTTGGTATAAAAGATTACTCACAAACAGCAGCTGTCTGGGTCCGAGGTATACTTCACGATGAGTATGGTATACATTGGAGCGATATAGATTGGTATGCACACAGAAATCAGAGATTTGATGCCCCAAAAAAAGCAAGACTATCACTTTTAGATAAAGATCCTGAGGAAATGCTTATTGACGGCGAGCTAGATGTGTATATCGCCCCTCGGCCAGAAGACCGATTACTTGATTTTGATAAAAGAAAATTGCGACCACTCCTCAGTAACTTCATCAATATTGAAAAAAATTATTTCAATAAAACTGGTATATATCCAATCAACCATTGCATTATGATCCACCGCGAAACATATTCAAAATATCCAGAACTTGGATATTTATTATTCAAAGCCTATAGTGATAGTAAGAAAGCCGCTTTGGAGAGAAAGATTGGATCAACTCTCTTGCCATGGGCTGATAAATTGTGGTCCGATACAATGCACATTTTTGAAAATGACCCGTATCCTCATGGTTTGAATAAATCAAATAAAAATAATATTGAAAAATTATTAACATATCTTTTTGAGCAAGATTTAATATCCAATAAACCCGCTATAGAAGATATTTTTGTCGAAGAATCACTGAAGTGGTCTGAAAAATTTTAGGATAATTATTAGCTAGTAATATCAAACAACTTCTAATTTTTGATGTGGCTTATCTGGCAGGATGATTTGAATATTGTCTCCTTCTTTTATAGTACCTCCATTTTTAACAATTGTCATAACACCAGTTTTTCTAATGATATTACCGTATTCATCTTTTGATATCATTTTTTTTAATAAACCATTTTTATATGCATCTATTTGCCAACATGGATTTCTCAGTCCAGTGATTTGAAGTTGAACATCGTCTCCTATTTTTAAGATTGTATCTTTTGGTAATTTAATTAATTCAATACCTGATGTTGTAATATTTTCTCCGAGGTTTCCAGGTCTAATTTCAAAGCCATCCTGCAAAAGTTCTTCAAGTAGTTCTTTTTCTATCAGGTGCACTTGCCTTAAATTGATATCCTTTGGGTGTTTTTTCGCCCGAGAAAGATGTTTTACATACTTACCAGCATGAGCATCACCCTCTACCCCTATCATTTTAATTAATTTAATTTCTTTTTGAATAGTTTTTGAAAAAGAATGTGAACTGTTAATACAAACCGCAACAACATTTTTTATTAAATCGTTCATTGGATGGAAACTAACAAATAAATATTATAATGAGAAATCTTTTACTTTATCAAAGCTAAAGTGATCGGCTATATCTTTTTTAGCATAGTAAACCTGATCAACAACACCCTCTTCATTTATTAAAATATCCGTTACAGCAATGTCAAAATATCCTTTGATTGAGAACGGAATATAACCTTTGACAATAGCCGGAATTATTTTATGAGCCTTAAATAACATTGCTGCGATAGTTTTTGCTAGAGATCTTTCAATTTCATATTTCTTGTAATACTTAAACTCCTCATCAGCCAAAACTGTGAAAGGTAACTCTCCATGTTTTCTCATGTAATTCTCTAAATTATTTTTAGGTGAATGAAATATGGCGACGTGTGTAAAATTATTTCCAAATTCATCAAACCGCCTCTTAAACTCATTTATTCTTAGATTACAAAAACTACAACCAGCAATTCTGTAAAAAGTAAGTAGAACTTTTTTCCCTCTAGTTTCAGACAAATTAAAAATTGTTCCATCTGTTTTAGGCAGGGATATTTCATCAATTTTGTCGCCCTTTGATATTTTCATCATTCCTCATTATTAGTGTTTACGATTAATAGATTTTCAACCAAATGATAACAATAAAATTTTAGAAATAAACTAATACGGATATATATTCACATATTTTCTTTTTAGAAAAAATATGTATTTTTAAGATCTTAAAGCTAGTTTTCTCAAAATAAATGATATTAAACCATAAAGCCCAATTGAGATGAAACCAAGAGTTAATAGGGCCGCAAACATTAAATCTATTTTTACTCTACCATTAGCTAAAAGCATCAAGTATCCAAGTCCTTGAGAAGATCCCACCCACTCGCCGATTGTTGCACCTATTGGTGCATATACAGCAGCTAATCTGATACCTGAGAAGAGGTTTGGTGTGGCAGCTGGAATTTTGATAACATAAAGAGTTCTTCTTTTTGAACTTCCCAATGTTTTCGCGAGGTCGAGGAATGATGAGGGGGTTTTCGTTAATCCATCATAAAAGGAGGATGTCACTGGAAAGTATATTATTAATATAGCCATAACTACTTTTGAAAGTATCCCATATCCTAACCATAATGTTAAAAGTGGTGCTAGAGCAAAAACTGGAATTGCTTGACTAAAAATCAATATTGGGCGCAAAAAAAGTACAGCTGTTTTAGAAGACTCGAGATACAATGCTGTAACAAAACCAAGTGAGACTCCAAAAAATAACCCAAGTAAGACCTCAGTCAATGTTACTATTGTATGTTCTAGAATTAACTGCCAATTATCAATGAAAGATACTAAAACATCAAAAGGTGCAGGTAATATATAAGATGGCGCAGAACTGACCCATACCCCTAATTGCCAAATTAATATTATTGATAAAATCGAAGCTACGGGATAATACCAACTCTTCATTAGGAACTCCTAATCTCTTCTAATAGTTTTGTTTGTAATAAAAATACATCTTCGTCATTAATATTTTTAGGGAATGGAGGCGGAAGACTCTTTGTTATGTATATTTCGCGATCATTGAGAATATATATGTTATTACATAATCTAGTTGCCTCACTTGGGTCATGTGTTACTAGTAATATAGTTTTTTCCTGTAAATGCTCTGCTACAAGATCCTGCATTTCTAGTCTAGTTTTTGCATCAAGCGCTGAAAATGGCTCATCTAGCAGAATAATCGGCTTATTTTCCATTAAAGTTCTTGCAAGTGCCACCCTCTGCCTCTGTCCTCCAGATAATTCGGAAGGATACTTCTTATAATGATCAATAAGGCCAACATTTTGTATAATTATTTCTAACTGATCATTATCAATCTTTTCACCGCGAAGCCTTGAACCAACGCTGATATTCTCATCTGCCCTCAGCCAAGGCAAAAGAAGATCACTTTGTGCCATATAAGCAACTCGATTGTGGACTTGAAGATTATCACTTGCATCCAGACTTCCATTAAATTCAACATGGGTATCAAGACCTGCAATTAATCTTAATAGAGTTGACTTTCCAGATCCAGAAGGTCCAAGCAAGCACGTCCATTGCGATGAATTTATTGCCATATCTTTGACACTAAAAAGAATATTACCATCAAATACTGCGCTGCCATCAATATGTAATGAGGGGATGATCACACTCATTTGCGGGTTATATCCCTTGTAAGTTTTTTAATTGAAACTTTCTTTTCAATAAGGCCTGAGCTATATAGAAAATCTTGGAAATCTTTGTATCTTGCCTCATCGTTAGCTGCTGGCCTTAGAGCAAATCTTGGTATTGTATCAAACCATGCTCTTCTATTAAGTTCATTTTGTAGTTCTTTTGATGTTGATGAAAATATCTCCCAACTTTCTTCTGGGTTATTAATTATGAATTGCGTTGCAAGTTCAGTAGCTTTTAAAAATCTTGCAATTTCACTTTGATCCATCCTCTTCGGATTAGCAACGTAGATTAATTCGTCATATGCAGGAACACCCTCTTCTTCGATATAAAAACAATGTCCAGGTACATTTTCAATATCCATTTGATTGAGTTCAAAATTCCTAAATGCACCAATTACTGCATCAACTTGTTTCGACATTAGAGCGGGTGATAATGAAAAATTCACATTAATAAGCTCAATTTCTTCTATTGATATGCCATATTTCTCTAAAATAGCTGAGAGAAGTGCTTCCTCTACACCTGCAACAGAAAAACCAATCTTTTTATTCCTGAGATCAGCAGGCGTGGATATTGGACCATCTTTTAAAACAAGAAGACAGTTCAAAGGAGTTGCAACTAGTGTTCCAACTCTTAATAAAGGAAGACCTTCACTAACTTGAAGATGAAGCTGGGGTTGATAGCTTATTGCAAGATCCGCTTTGCCTGCTGCTACTAGTTTTGGGGGCATCGATGGATCAGCTGGTGCTACAATTTCCACATCTAAATCATATTCAGAAAAATAACCCTTCTCTTCTGCAATAATTATTGGACCGTGATCCGGATTAATAAACCAGTCTAAAAGAACTGATACTTTATCGTCAGCATTTCCACTTACCGGACTCATTACCAAGAGAAGCAATATGTAGCTTGTAAATATAATTTTTTTCATTTAAGTCTCCTTTTGTTTATCGTTTTCTTATATTAATCCGAAATTCACCAAAGATTATTAAAATGGTGCGTCGGTCCGTGACCCTGCCCTACATCTAACTTATCAGCATTTTTTATTGCATCCGTGACATACTGCTTAGAGATGCTGATGGCAGTTTCAATTTCAAAACCATGCGCTAGATTAGCACAGATTGCTGAAGATAAAGTACAACCAGTTCCATGCGTATTGATGGTATTAACACGCGGGGCTTCAAACCATATTTCATCATTTATAGTAATAAGAAGATCTGGACTTTTTTTAGATTTCAAATGACCACCCTTGACATATATAGCTTTTGGACCAAGATCAAGAAGTCGCCTACCTTGGGTTAACATCTCCGACTTTGTTGTTGCGATATCACAATTTGTGAGCAATGCTGCCTCAGGTAAATTTGGTGTTAAAACATCTGCTACTTGAATTAAATCTTTACGTATTGTCTCAATTGCATCGATCTCCAGAAGCGTTGCGCCTCCCTTTGCAACCATAACTGGGTCAATTACAATATTTTTTACTTTTCTTTTTCGTAAATTTTTAGAAATAATAGATGCGATGCTAGAATTTGCAATCATACCGATCTTCACAGCATCAACAATTATATCTTGAAAAATAGAATTTATTTGTGATTCAATGAAACCTTCTGGTACAAGGTGTATATCCTGAACACCCATTGTATTTTGAGCTGTTAAAGCTGTTATTACTGACATACCGAATGTTTTATTCGCAGAAAATGATTTCAAATCAGCTTGGATACCAGCTCCACCGGATGGATCAGATCCAGCAATAGATAATACTTTTGGAATATAGTAATTTTTACCCTTCATTATGACCTCAAATTCTCTGATAGTTCGCTATTTGTTTAGAATATGCAATGGCTGCTAACTCGGGATCTTTTTGACCACATATACCAGATATAACAGCAACACCAACAGCCCCTCTTGAAAATATTTCTGTACAATGATGGACTTTGACACCTCCAATTGCAACACAGGGAAGCTTGGTGAGTGACACTATTTGACTCAGACCATCAAAACCAATTGGCGAAGTATGGTCGTTTTTTGTCATAGTTGAAAAGAGAGGACTTATCCCGACATAATCAAGAATATCTCTATCAATTAATTTAGCTTGCTTAATATTTTCACAGGACAAACCGACTAACATCGAAGAACCAACTTCTTTTCTTACATCTTTAACATCCATATCACTTTGACCGACATGAACACCATCAGCTCCAATAGAGATAGCAGCCTCCACATCATCATTAATAATTAGAGGTATATTTTGCTCTTGTAATTTTTCCTTTAATACCAATCCCTGTTTGATCATTGATTTAGTGCTAATATTTTTGTCCCTTAATTGAACAGAGGTAACACCCCCTTTTATGGCATGCATAACTGTTTCAACTAAACCAAACTCCTCACAAAGTTCAGGATCTGTAACTAAATATAGTTTTAATAAATCTGTATTAATCTTCTTCTACCCATTTGCACTTATCAAAATCATCTGGTGTAATAAGACTTAACTGATCTTGGAAGAGTGATGAAAAGCTACCCGGTCCATTTGCTAACTTATCTGCGCGGGATCCAGCTTCAGAAAATAATACTAAAGATGATATAGCTGCACTTAATGGTTCTGCAACAGATACGAATGCGCCCATCAAACAAGTTAATGAGCATCCCATCGCTGTTACGCTTGGCATTAATTTTGAACCACCACTAACTCTAAAGTTCTTTTTACCATTTGTTACAAAATCCACCTCGCCCGTTATAACAACTACACTATTATATTCTTTTGCTAGATCTCTAGCTGCATTTTCTGCAGCGCTAACGGGATCAGTTGCATCAACCCCACGAGCCTCTGAGGTCCCTCCACTAAGTCCCAAAATCTCTGACGCATTTCCACGAAGTATAGTTGGGTTTAGGTTCAATAATTCCTTTGTAGCCATACTACGATATGGGGTTGCAAAGTGAGCTACTGGATCAAATACCCAAGGGATATTTGAGTCATTAGCTGATAAAATTGCTCTTTTCATACCATCTAACCATGATGGAGAGATAGTACCAATATTTACTGTTAATGCACTGCATACCTTGGCGAAGTCTGCCGTCTCTTCAGGTGTGTGTATCATCGCTGGGGAGGCGCCTGCGGCTAGTAATGTATTTGCCGCAATATTCATTGCTACATAATTCGTGATACAATGCACGAGCGGATTTTTTTCTCTCATTTTTTGGAGGTTGTTAGACATTGAATATTCTTTCTCATGTTTACGGAGGGGTGCATGAGTAATAAAAGAAATTCATCATGACTTCCTCCGCCAGCATTATCTGGATCAGGTTAAAAGGGTTTATCTCAGCCCATAAGGCACCCCTGTCATGATTTAAATTTTAAGTGGGATATATTAATTGTCAATGATAAAGTTTATCCCTTTATTAAAATTTGACTACTCTTTAGGAATATTTGTTGCACCAGTTTCAAATGCAATAACTTGGCCATCTTTGAAGGTGTAGACACCCATCACAGCTTGAACATTACCGTCATTAAAGGTCACAAATGCATGCTCAATACCTATTTCATCATTTTCATAAATAATTCTCACTCTATCACGATTGATATCATCACTCATTGCCCATCCTATAACATCTTGTTTTTTCAACACATTACCAGATGCATGCATTGTAAATTTATAGTCCTCATGGAGTAACTCATTCATTGTGTTTTCATCTTTAATATCTATTGCTTTTCCTAAACGTTCTATTATTGACATTTTTATCTCCGTTGTTTTAATTAAAATTAATAAATAAGAGCTTTTTAATTCCTATATATACTCTAACATATTTGTAAATTTATAGATTTACAAGCACTCCTTTCAGAGATTTTTAAATATAAAACTGCATATTTACAACTACCTATATTACATGCAAATAGTGTGCCAGATACCCATTATATTTCTGAATTATTTCTCAAGTATGGTGTAGTGAGACGATAAGGCAATATTTAATTTTTTTTTGATAAAGAAAAAAACAAACATAATAGTAAATTGATTAATTATTGTGCAATATAAACATATTTAAATAATTCTCAAAGTACGCTAACTTAACCTAAAAATAATTATCTTAAGATTCTAATACTAAAGTTGAGATGCTTCAGCACAATTTTCGCATAAACCATATATTTCCAGATTATGACTTACGTATGTAAAGTCGGAATGCTTACTGAGTTCTGATAGTTTAATTTGCAAATCATTTTTTTTAATTTCAGATACTTTATCACATTTCTCGCATATTAAAAATGAGGTTGATTTTGTTATATTACAGTCGGAATTTGTACAAGCTACATACGAATTCTTGCTTTCGATCCTATGAACCTTGCCATTTTCAATCAGTTTATCAAGGGCCCGGTATACTTGCAAAGGAGCCTTTATACCGTTTTTTTCGGTATTAAACAAAATAGAATATGCCCCCAACGGTTCTTTTGATTTTTGGAGGAGATCAAAGACAATTTCCTGATTTTTTGTTAAATTATCTCTTTTTGACACTTAAATCACCCATGATAAAAATTATTTATATCTCACCTGTACTTCACTAACGATAATGATAATATAAATAGTATGAATGCCGCAACTAAAATTGTGGGTCCAGATGGAGAATTATATTCTAGGGAAATAAATAGACCACTTAGCACTGATAGAATGCCACCAAGAATAGAAAATAAAAGCATTTGCGTTGGGTTATTAGAAATATTTCTTGCCATAGCCGCTGGAATAATAAGTAACCCAGTCATAAGTAGAACGCCGATCATTTTAATTGAAATTGCTATTACACCAGCAAGAAGTAAAGTAAAGATGAGATTCGCAATATCTGGATTCATACCTTCAGATTTTGCAATATCATAACTCACAGTTGCAGCAAATACACGTTGCCAAATAAAATACAGTATAAGCAGTATAAATCCACCGCCAGACCATATTATATATAGATCCACTTTTGAGACGGATAGAATGTCCCCAAATAATAAACCCATTAAGTCAAATCTTATCGTGGACATAAAACTTATGAATACCAACCCAATTGCTAAACTTGTATGAGCTAATAACCCAAGCAAAGCATCTCCTGGAAGCTTTGTTCGATCTTGGAGGTATAATAGAATTGCAGCTATACTTCCAGATAACAAAAAAACAGTTATTGTTATATTTGAATCAAAGGCAAAGGCCAGAGCTACACCAAGAAGTGCAGAATGTGATAGTGTATCACCGAAGTAAGCAAGCCTTCTCCATATCACAAAGCATCCGAGAGGGCCTGAAACAATTGCAACACCAATCCCAGCAATTAAGGCTCTAATAAAGAAATCATCTAATATCATTCTATTATGCTACCATCCTTTGCATGAACATGATCATGATGATGCTCGTAGATAGATAGAACATTAGATACCCGATCACCAAATAATTCTCTGAATGCTGGGTTTTGTGCAACAGCACTTGGTGATCCGGAGCAACAGACATGTCCGTTTAAACATATTACATGGTCAGTTGCTGCCATTACAAAATGAATATCATGAGAAATTAATAATATGCCACAGTCGAGGTTATCTGATATTTTTTTTATCAAATTATAAAGTGCAATTTCACCATTAAAATCGACGCCCTGTGCTGGTTCATCTAGAACTAATAGCTCTGGTTTCCTCGCAATTGCTCTAGCAAGCAAAACGCGCTGAAATTCACCACCAGATAAATTACGTAGATCGGAAGCCATAAGATTTTCTACCCCCGTTAACGATAAAGCCTCTTCTATCTGATTTTTATTTAAATTATTAGTTAAGGTCATGAAATCTTTAACTCTGATTGGTAATGTCCAATCTATATTTATTTTTTGAGGTAAATATGCAATATTTTTAGTATTAGATATTATATGTCCTTCATCTGGTGTTAGAATACTTAAAACTATTTTTGCAGTTGTAGTTTTACCAGAGCCGTTTGGTCCAACTAATGTTACGATCTCACCTCTAGATACCTCAAACGATACTCCTTTAACTAGCCATTTATTAGAAATAAATATGCCAGCATTATCCAATTTCACTAAAAAATTTTTTTTTGACATTTATGACATTTAATTGTTTACAAAATGATATGTTATATTATAACATTTTTATATTTATATTACTTACGAATGAAAGTCTAACATGAAAAAAAATAATTCCCTACTCAATATGAAAAGCCTAGTTTTTGGTTCAGTCTTTTTATTACAAGCACCACTCGCCGAAGCAGCACCTGCTGTAGTTACCTCCATAAAGCCAATTCATTCTCTTGTATCTAATGTAATGAATGGAGTTGGCGAGCCATACTTGATAATAACTGATACTAACTCTCCTCATTCATTTACACTCAAGCCTGAAGATGCATCTAAGTTACAAGGTGCTGATATAGTATTTTGGATTGGTGAAGAAATTGAAACTTTTTTAGAAAAACCCCTTGGTTCCATTGCAATAAGGGCAAGAAAGATTTCATTTATGGAATCAGATGATATTCAAAAACTTAAATTTAGAGAAAATAGTATTTTTGACGAACATGATGACCATGATGACCACGAAGAGCATGATGACCATGATAAACATGACGACCACGGGCATCATCATGGCGAATTCGACTCACATATTTGGTTAGATCCAATTAATGCTAAAGAAATAGTTAGTATCATTGCTGATGAACTATCTCTTATTGATCCATCTAATAAGAGTAAATACATCGAAAATGCAAAAAGTACTGCAACACAATTAGATAATCTTATTAGAGAAACAGAGAAGACTCTGGACAAAGATATCAGTTACGTCGTATTCCATGATGCTTATCAATATTTTGAAGAAAGGTTTAATGTGGCAGCAAGTGGAGCTCTAACGCTAAATACTGATGTGCTTCCGGGCGCGAGACAGATAATGAATATTCGAGAGTTAATTGAAGATAAGAATATTTCTTGTATTTTATCTGAGCCACAGTTTAATCCAAAAATTATAGAAACAATTGCAGAAGATACAAATATTAAGACTGGTGTTTTGGATCCACTCGGGGCAACTATTCCAAGTGGAAAAGACCAATATTTTTTATTAATAGATGATCTCGCGGCAAGTTTAGAGAAGTGTTCATAAGGGATTTTAAGCCCCTCTCGACCACAATATTTGCTTATAGTCTATTGACTATAAATTGTTACTGTAAATTTATTTTAGAGGCATTGGGAGACTCAATGCCTCTTTTTTTATTGAAGGTTAAGTAGCAAGATTCATTGCAAGTCAATACTTTCAGACTAGTCTTTCACTAATTTAGCGATGCCCTTACAGAAGCGTCTGTAGGATTTTATAAACTTCAATTTCATTACCTTCGAAATTTCTATCTGAGAATATATCGCAGATAAGTTAATAGACATGATAGTAATATTTGCTATTATTTGAGAATGGGGGCGTAGCTCAGTAGGATAGAGCACCAGATTCCTAATCTGGGGGTCACAGGTTCAAATCCTGTCGTCCTCACCAAAGTTTTTTTCTTTAAATGATTCTTGTTAAATAACTATTACAATCGTAATTGTTGCCTTTCCCTTAAAGCAGAATCAGGTATAAATAAGTATCTAACTTTCTCACAAATTTTTTACCTCAGTAATAAATATGCAACAAAAGAATGATACATGTGTATTCTCTACAAAAAAAAGGAAAAAATTATGGACTCAAAAGAAATAGTACAAAAAGGTTATGATCTGTTTGCAAAAGGTGACATGGAGGGTTTCATGAATATGTTACATGACGACTTTGTTTTCGTATACCCAGGTGATAAACACCCATTTTCAGGAACTCATAATAAAGAAGGTTGGCAACAACAATTAATGAAAGTCCCTGAGCTCTGGAGCAATTTTCAAGTAACGGTCGAATCAATGATCAGCGAAGGTGATAAAGTTTTTATAAATACAAAAGCAACTGCTGATGGCATGGATACAATTTTTGGACACTACATGGAAGTAAAAGATGATAAGTTACTAAAATTTATAGCTTATGATGACACTCTAAGTATGTTCAATGCAATGAAAAAATAATTTTAGTTAAATATTAGAGAAGCTTAATAAAGCAATTGAAGAAAAAGGAGGATATTTTATGCCAAAAATGTTGGTAACAGTGAATATATCAAAAGGCTTTAAAACCTGGACTGATATGGCAAGGTCACTCGAAGATGAAGCTGGTGCAAATGGTGCAAAAATTATATGGGCTGGTACAAACCCCGATGAGTCATCTGTATTTGTAATGATGGATGTTCCTGATATAGAATTTATGCAAACATTCGGTTTACGTCCCGATATCAAAAAAGCTCGTGAGGACGCTGGAGCTGATGTTTCATCTACGACTGTAATTACGCCTATTGGTGATTATTGGCTTGGTTAGTTTTTATTTCTTTATTGCTGGAAAATGATCGGGCGTAGTACCCCTCAGACTAAGCTGCCTGTGGCAACGCGGACGATCCATAAAAAACGTTATATGGTAAGATTTTTTAAATATATTTGTAAAATCATTTAAACGTTTACCATATAAGATCATAAATGAACCTATAGTATAGAAGCTTATGTAATGATTAAATTTATCGCAGCAGGCCTCCTGATATCATCAGCTCTTGCAAGCTCTGCATACTCTGCTTTCTCAGAGGTTGGAATTTTTGGAACACCTACAAACAATCCTGGCCAAGGTAAAACTTCTGCAGAAATAATTGCCGTAACAGCAGATGGTATGACACTGGTTTATAGTGACGGTCCTGCAAATGCATTAGGTATGATTGATATTACAGATCCAACAAAACCACTGCCGTTAGGCTCAATAGACGTGGGTAACGAACCAACTAGTGTAGCAATAAAAAATGGAGAAGTATTTGTAGGCATCAACACTTCACCAAACTATATGAAGCCAAGTGGACACTTACTTGTTATTGACCTGGCGTCAAAAATGGAAGTAGCGCGGATAGAACTAGGCGGACAACCAGACTCTGTTGCAGTTAGTCCAGATGGAACTTTTGCTGCAATAGCGATTGAAAATCAACGTAACGAAGATATTAATGGTGCAAAGATACCACAGCTCCCTGGTGGCTATGTGGCGATTGTAAATCTAGTAAATCACAGTCTTACTAAAGTGGACCTAATTGGTTTTTCAACTATTGCTCCAAACGATCCAGAGCCAGAATTTGTTGATATTAATGACTTAGGAGAGATCGTTGTAACGCTGCAAGAGAATAACTGGATGGTGGTTATTGATCCTAATGGAAATATAATTTCAGAGTTTGATGCCGGACTGGTAACATTAAAAGGCGTAGATAACAAAGAAGATGGTGAACTAAATATGGTTGATACCATTGTGAATGTTCGAAGAGAACCAGACGCAGTTAAGTGGATTGATAATGAGCACTTTGCGACTGCTAACGAGGGTGACTATAAACATGAAGCTCCAGGTCAAGCAAAGCGTGGTGGTAGCCGTGGATGGACAATCTTCAACAAAGACGGCTCCGTGGTATACGAGTCGGGTGCATCTTATGAAAGATTAATTGCTTCAGCAGGTTACTGGCCAGAAAGACGTGCTGAGAAAAAAGGTGTAGAACCAGAGTCAGTTGAAGTAGCAACATATGATGATGCACGTTATATTTTTGTGGGTGCTGAAAGAGCAAATGCTATTGGCGTTTATAATGCAAATGATCTAAGAAACCCAGAATTGGTTACTATATTACCAACAGGTTTTCGACCTGAGGGCTTACTTGCTATTCCGCAACGTAACTTGCTTGTAAGTGCAAACGAAGATGATATGAGGAATTCTGTTACAATTTATAGCCTAGAATAATCGTGAGTCAGGCGGCCCTTGGTTCGAGTCCAAGCAGTGGTACCATTTTCTGGTTAAAATTTTTTAAACAAAAGAGTCAATGTAAATTGTTGCATCTTTGATTTTAATTTTAGCCTGCTTTCATAAAATGCCGATTGCTTGGCGTATACGGTAAAAAAATCATTACTTTTTTGGTAATGATTTGAAATACTTATATTTCAAAATATAGCAAATAAGAAGACCAATTAGACTCGATAGAATTATAAAGATTATTACAAAATCGTAGTTGCTATTTGTCCAGATTAAAGAACCAATCCAAGGGCCACATGATAAACCTAGCGCATAGAATACAGATACATATCCGAATTTTTGTCCGAAGTTACTCATTCCCAGTACATCCTTTGATATTAAGGGTAATATAATTGACGTAACCCCATAAGCTGACGCCTCAAGTAGAATAAATATAAATGCAAGTGATGGTGATATATGCGTTACGTACAAAAATAGGAGAGAAATTACTGTCATATAAAAAATATAAAACAGAGAGTCTGTATCACTAATTTTCTCTCTAAAAAATAAAATTATCAGTCTGCCAACAACTTGAAAAGGGCCAAATAAAGATGCAATTATGATTGCCATTTTAAACTCTACCCCTTTTTCGAGCAGAAGAGGAATAATATGACTCACCAACATTTGATGATTAAGGGCAATAAGGAAAAACGGTAGAGATAATAATAAAAGCTTACTATCAATTCGTAGTAAAATTTTATTATTATTTTGCAATTTTTTCGGTACTTTAACTATGACGTAATTTTTCATACCTGCATATAGCATGGGGGTACCGATTATTATTATTGATATACCAATTATCATAATTGCAAATTTCCAACCATGTGTTGATGCAAAATATGTCATGATCGGAAAGGTGATAGTACTGGCAAAACCCGCGATTAATGTAATAATTATAATCGTTCTTTTAGTGTCTTTTTTCTCGGCCATAGTAATAATGGAGAAGAGCATATTATAAGTACATCCCGCAGCAAAAAAATTGACAGATATCCATCCTGAAAGAAATACAATGTATAATTCTGCTGCATAGCTCAAATAAAGAAGAGATAAACCAATCATAATTGGGCATATCAATATTAAAATTAACCCATAGCCCCTATCGATTAACCTCCCATAAAATGGAAAAGCAAAAGCCTGAACAAATAATGATAGGCTAAACGCGAATGTAAGATTATTTTTTGAGATACTTAGAGTATCCAACCAAAAATTTAATAATGCAGGAAATAGGTAATATGACGCACTATAAAATAACGTAACGGCGATTCCTGTGCATATCGCCGCTATTGGCACTGACGAAATTAACATTTTTATATTTTTAACAGTAATAGAAAATTAAATATACTATTTTAAAAATTTTGAAAATATGTGCCAATGATAGGAGTTTGGTTTTTTATGAGCAGTATCCAGCATTTCATATATCTCAAAATCTTTAAAAAGGGCTAGAATATCATGCTCATTTACATAATAATGTGGGTGCCCAACCTCATTACCCTGATCTTTTGTCCATGTATTTTCTGCTACTAATTCACCTTTCCCGTAGCCTACATTTTTTTTGGAGAGCATGCTTATTATTAAAAATCCACCTGGACGCATTACTCTCTTGATTTCATTGATAGCATTAATCACCGACTCATGATTGCCATGGTATATTACATTAAATGATACAATCGCATCAAATGAGTTTTCATCGTATGGTATGTTTGTAAATGATCCAATATGAGTGTCTATATTTTTTAGATCGTATTTTGTCACCATTTCATTTAAGTAGGCGATGCCTGTTTCACTTGCATCAATGGCGGATACTTTAAAGCCAGCTTTGGCAAGTTCTAAGCTGTGGCGTCCAATACCAGAACCCAAATCAAGAATTTCTTTTACGCCATTATCTTTCAAATAGGATACTTTGCTCGTAATAAATGGTTCAGGCGCCATCCAATCCATCCTACCCCTCTCATCAGCCCAAACAATGTTCCAGGCCTCATAGGCTGTTTCAAATTCGTTTTTCTTCATTTTGTGTAACCTTTTTTCTCAAGTATTGACTAATTTGTTCCACGACAAAAATCAAAGCGAATATCATCCCTATAATCACCATCGCTCTGTCGTAAGCCATCCAATTAAATAGGGCATTCAGACTCATACCGATTCCACCTGCGCCAACAAGCCCTAAAACAACAGATCCTCTGATAGCTTTTTCAAATGCAAAGAGTGAAGTTGTAATTAATCCAGGCATCGCAGCGGGTACTACTGCAGCAAAAGTTGCATCAAGCTTTGTTGCGCCGCAGCTTTCAAGTGCATCTGCAGGACTTTTATCAACATCCTCCATTTCTTCTGCAAAAAATCTTCCGCAAAATCCAATAGTATCAACCATTATGGTCAATGTACCTGCAAAAGCTCCTAAGCCAACAAGCATAACAAAAATTATGGCCCAAACAAGATCTGGAACAGTTCTAAATAATAAAATTAATGCCTTTACTATTTCTTGAACAAGTCTCATGGGACGAGAATTACCAAGCAAACCCTTGGATGATAATAATGCCAGTATGAAGCCAAAGATTATACCAAGCAGTGTACCCGTAAACGCCATTTGGAAAGTTTCAATTAATTCCCTTGTGTATCGAAACGTATCTTTCCAGGTTATGCTATGCTCATTTTCTCCGAGTATACCAATAGAAGGAAAGGCCTCTCCCAAAAATCTTTTAAAATATTGCGTGCTATCGAGCAGGCCTTCCAAGCTGAATTGTGAACCTTGGAATGACCAAATGACCATTACAATCAAGGCCAAATAAATAAAATATCTAGTGATACTTATTTTCTTGTATCTTCGAGGTAAATTGTTTAACTCTGATTTTTTATCTATATATATAGGACTATCAGTCATATTCAGCCTGCAGAGTTTTTATTTCTAAAGAGTTTGAGTCTTTAAAAAGACTCAATCGACCATTTTTTATAGCTAACACTTTGTTACCATACTCAAGTGCATGCTCAACATTATGTGAGGTGAATATCAGTGTTATATTTTTATTCTTACACAAATCATAAAAAAGGCTCATTACCTCTTTTGCTGCTACGGGATCTAGACTTGCAACCGGTTCATCAGCCAATATCATATTAGGCTTTTGCATCAGCGCTCTCGCAATCGCAACTCTTTGTGATTGTCCGCCTGATAGTGTGTCTGCTCTCTGCATGGCCAGATGAGATAAACTCACCATTTCTAATGCTTCCATAGCTTTTTTTCTAGTTTGATTACTTGCACTTATTTGTCCCCAATTTCTTATCCCAGCCAGTGGAAATTTTGAAACATTGTGCAAGCGACCTATATCCCCATGAATTACATTTGTTAGAACTGATAATCTAGGTACCAGATTATGTTTTTGGAATACTACTCCGATGGATGAACGCATTCTCCTCAGTGCGCCTGTCCTGAATTTCAAGATCGGCTCCCCGAATACGTTAATTGAACCTTGTGATGGTTGAGTTATTCGAGTTAAGCATTTTAGTAAGGTTGATTTACCCGCTCCATTTGAGCCTATAATTGCAATTGACTCACCTACTTCTATTGTAAAAGAAATGTCTCTTAAAACTTCAAAATCAGCATATGATTTTGATAAGTTATTAACTTCAATTGCATTCATTGTAAAATGTTTGGGCCGGTTTAACCGGCCCAAATCCCATTTCTATTTAGTCCATGATATCGAATTCAGGAAGGCCTGCTGTACGATACATATTTCTTACGACATCATAATCTGAGTCATCTACTTCGAGCAATCTTGTGCCCTCATATTTATCGTTAGCCATTTCACCCTCATCATCGAGCCCTGCTAGGATACCAGCAATAAGTATCTCATCATTGTCAACTATTGCCGCTTTTATTCTAGCTACCTCTGAGTCAGAAATATTACCATTAGCCATAAGCATATCGTAAGGCAAATCGCCTGATCGTGCTAAAACTTTATAATCTCCATTGCCGTTTGGCTCTTTTGATCGGTCATATTTTATCCAAGAACTAACTTTAACGCCTATAGCTTGAGTGTCATCACGCACCAAACCTGTATGTTGCAGGCTTTTCTTTGTATGGATTACTTTGATGTCGCTCATTGGGTCTACACCGTGGTCCATTAGCACTTGCATTGGGCAAAAATGACCGGATGTTGATCCCGGTCCAGCAAATGAAACTGTTGTTCCTTTTAGATCTGTGACTTTAGTATAGCCGCTTGAATTTTTTACAACAATTCCACAGTAATAATCAGGTCTCGCGAGCCCAATCATTGCTTTTCCATCAGTAAGCTTTGATATGGCGACATACTCAGCTGGGCCAGTAATCGCAAAATCAACCCTATTTGATCTCATTGCTTCTGCTGTTGCTGTTTGATTTGCAACATCAAAAAATTCGAATGAATCGCCAGTTACTTCTGATAAAGCATCAATGAATGGCCCCCATTCTGAAATTAAGGCATCCATACCTTGAATATCAGTAACTGCGATTTTGTACTCTTTAGCATTTGCATTTATTGAAGTGACAGTCATCAATAATATAGCACAAAATCCTATTATAATTTTACGCATTTTCTTCTCCTTGAATTTTAAAGTTTAATTAGCTTTAGTTGGGTTACTGTAAAATCGTGAAACTATATCTTTGCAAAACCATTGAGAAAACATTAAATATATGTGAAATTATTGGATAAAGTAAAATATCCACAATAAAGAAATTAAATACTTTTATTTTATCACTCAAAGATAAATAAAATTGTCTGAGATTAATTAGTAAGTGATACAATTATGTAATAATTTAGTCTTAAAAAAGCTTCCAATGAATAAAAAATACAAACGATTCGCGATATATTTTATGCCACAATCAAAAAGCTTATTTTATGATTTGGGTATACGTTGGTTTGGATGGGATCCATTGCAAGGGTCAGAAGTAAATGGACTACATAATAAGGGAACTGATGAACATCTTTTAGTAATTGAAAAGGCACGTAAATACGGTCTTCATGCAACCCTCAAGGCACCATTTAGACTCAGAAAAGGTTGTGAACTAAATGATCTAATTTCCTTTTTTCAAGATACCTGTACGCGGTATGATGGCTGCATCTTTAATAATATTTCAATTAAGAAAATTTCAGATTTTATTGCTATTGCTCCAAATTCTGATACAAGCAAAATTCATTCACTTGCAGCTGATATTGTAAAAGAATTCGATCAATTTAGAGATGAACACAACGAGTCAGACATCGAAAAGAGGGGCTTATCGAGTTATTCATTAAGACAAAAAGAATATTTCTACAGTTGGGGCTATCCGTATGTTTTTGAGGAATTCAAGTTTCATATGACGTTGGGGAAACTTTCGAATTCAAAAGATGGGATAGCCGAAGAAAAGATTTGTAATGAATACTTTGAAGAAATTATTTCAAAACCAATGAAAGTAGATAATTTATGCCTGATGGGTGAAGATCATAATGGAATGTTTCATATACTTGAAAGTACGATTATAAATTGCAAATAGCATCAACCAAACTTTGAGTACCAGCCTCAATTGTACCGCTATTATCGACTATTATAGCCTTCTGTGGAATTGCCAAATTCAAGTATTTTAGACGTCCCTCAATTTTTTCCTCGCTCTCTCGAGCCCTTTTTATGAGCCTATCTTTTACCTTAACCTTACTGGCAGCAATCCATATAATATAAATATTTGGATACTTTGATTGGATCTCACTCAATGCCCTTCTTGATCCATTAAAAATAACGTCCAAGCCGTTTTGTATTTTTGCAAGATATTCATTTGAAATACCATAGTGTAGATCATTTGCGCTCCAGTTTAGCATGAAAGCGTTATTGTCCATCATCTCGTTAAAAGTGGCTTTATTTACAAAAATATGAGTCTCTGCATCCGTTGTATTTGGTCGTGTAATGTGCCTTGTTACAAAGACTTTCTTTTTCAGAATTTTTCTTGCACCTCTGATGAGGGTGTCTTTACCTACACCAGATGGTCCGACAACACATATCAGTTTGCCAGTTACCTTAGTCATTTGAATGAATTAACATCTATTTCCCGATCAGCTATCTCGTTACGAATCATCTCGTCATGAAAAATACCAATGATCGCACATCCATTTTTTTTTAACTTGTCGATTAGAGTAATAACTTTCTCTATATTTTTATTATCCAAGCTTGAAGTGGGCTCATCAAGCAAAAAATATGGATAATTACAAATCATTGCACGAGCAATATTTATCCTTTGTTGTTCTCCACCCGAGAACGTCAGGGGTGATAAATCCCAGAGTTTACGTGGTATATCAAGGAAATTTAAGAGTTCAGATGCTTGCGCCAATGCATCTTCTTTTTCAGATCCTAATTTTATCAAAGAGTCTGATACAATATTCATTGTTGAAACCCGAGGAATAACTCTTAAGAATTGACTTATATAACCCATTTTATGGTTACGAATTCGAATTAGATCTTGAAGATTAATTTTTGTAATATCAGTCTTATCAACTAATATTGAACCTTTTGAAGGTAGATAGTTACCATATATCATCTTCATCAATGTTGTTTTTCCTGAGCCAGATTTACCCGTAAAAGCAACGAGCTCTCCTCGATTTACTGTTAGATTAACATCTTTAAAAACGGTAATTTTGGCACTATTTTGAGTGTATAACCTGAAGGATTTGGATATGTCTTTTAATTCGATCACGACTACACCTGTATTATTGAGCTAACTAGCAATTGAGTATATGCGTGGTGAGGATCATCAAGAACCTGATCCGTAATGCCCTGCTCAACGATATGGCCATCCTTCATAACAAGTACTCTATCGGCAAGCAAACGAACAACGCCAAGATCGTGTGTAACGATGACCGCAGCTATGTTTAATTCTTCCACTAATTTCTTTATTAAATCTAGAATCTTGGCTTGCACAGATACATCCAGACCTCCTGTAGGCTCATCCATATAGATCAGTTTAGGCTCTGTAATAAGACATCTTGCGATCTGCAAACGCTGCTGCATACCGCCTGAAAAGTTTGATGGAAGTTCATCTATTCGGCTAGAGTCGATCTCTACTTTTTCAAGCCAGGCAGCTGCGGCCTCTCTAATATTACCATAGTGTCTATTTCCGATGGCCATAAGCTTCTCACCTATATTACCTCCAGCGCTTATATTCATTCTTAGGCCATCTCTCGGATTTTGATGAATAAAAGACCAGTCCGTTCGCATCAGCTGTCTTAAATTAGGCTCACTAATATTACAGATATTTTGCACATAATTATCATCACTTCGAAAAATTACTTCCCCTGAATCTGGCTTATAAAGGCCTGATGCGCATTTTAGAAGTGTGGTTTTACCCGAACCTGACTCACCCACAATTCCAACTATCTCACCTGGATAAACTTCAAGAGTGATTGAGCTACATGCAATAATATTGCCGAAACTTTTTGTAAGATCTGTAATTTTAATTATTTCATTCATATTCATGGATTGTCTATTTTTTTTAGTAAATTATTTTGGCAGTAATTGGTATCTGAACATACAAACATTCTGCCACCCGCATTATCAATAATAATTTCATCGAGGTATGAGTCTGTCGCTCCGCATAACTGGCATAATGCGTTCGCTTTGGTTGCTTCAAAAGGATAATCCTCAAAATCGAGACTGATAACCTTTGTATATGGTGGAATTGCATAAATACGTTGTTCGCGGCCAGCACCGAATAGCTGTATAGCTGGATTATTATTCATTTTCGGATTATCAAATTTTGGTATTGGAGATGGTGCAGATATATAATTGTCATCAACAAGAACAGGGTAATTGTATGATGTTGAAATGTGTCCATTTTTTGATATGTCCTCATAAAGCTTTAGGTGCATTATACCATACTCTTTCAGGGCATGAATTTTTCGTGTTTCAAACTCACTTGGTTCCAAAAATCGAAACGGCTCTGGTGTGGGAACCTGATATATTAATATTTGCTTCTCAACTAGTGGGGTCTCCGGAATTCTGTGCCGTGTCTGGATTATTGTTGCCTTATTAGTATCTTCAGTTGTTTGAACATTCGTAACACGTTTAAAAAAATTTCTTATGGAAACTGCATTGGTTGTATCATCCGAGCCTTGGTCTATTACCTTTAGAATATCATCCTGTTTGATGCATGATGATGTAACTTGTATACCACCCGTTCCCCATCCATAGGGCATTGGCATCTCTCGAGATGAAAAAGGAACTTGATAACCAGGAATAGATAAGCCTTTTAGAATTGCTCTTCTTATTGTTTTCTTTGTCTGCTCATCCAAGTACGCAAAATTATATTTTAATTCGTCCATAGTTAGTCTTTCATCTGTTGGCTTCTAATTTTTCGCACAAGTTCTAGCTCAGATTGAAAATCAACGTAATGAGGAAGTTTGATGTGCTCAACAAACCCTGTGGATTGTATGTTATCACAGTGCGATATAACAAATTCCTCATTTTGTGTTGGTACATTCTGATAGGACTCACCTAGCTCTTTCCATCTCAGTGCCCTGTCAACCAAAGCCATAGATATTGCCTTCCTTTCACATTGACCCATCACCAATCCATATCCCCTTGTAAATTTAGCTAGTTCTGTTTTGCTTCCAGTAAACTGATTTATCGTTTCACACTCAGTTACCTCAATTTCAGCGACCGTTATGGTGATCTCAAGTTCTGGTATCTCCACATTAACTGCAACAAGCCCGATGCGAAGCTCTCCTATAAAAGCGTGCGTTCCTCCGTAACCACGTTGAGTTGAATACGCGAGGCCAAGTAGGAAACCTTCATCAGCCCTAGATAGAGCTTGAAGACGAGCAGCTCTTGTTGTGGGATATTGAATTGAAGACCTGGTTATATCTATAGGCTCTTCTAAAGTATCAATCTGATCCTCAATGAGCCCTTCTTTGTTTAATAGGTCTAATATTTTCGGCATATCTAGATCTTCAGCTCTATCTGTTTCCGTGTCCATGACCAGATTTTTCGGACCTTTTAAACCATCTAATAATCGATGAGTATAATCAAAAGTTGGGCCTAAATTTTGCCCACCTGGGATATCTTTGAAGGTCGCAGATATCCTCCTTTTACATATCATTTTTGATGTATTGATGGGCTTACTTGTCGCGAGACGTGGAAGAGTTGTTCTAAACGCCCGAATTAAAAAAATTGCTTCAATCAAATCACCACGAGATTGCTTTAGCGCAAGCGCAGCAAGCTCACGGTCGTATAGAGATCCCTCTGAGATTATTCTGTCCACAGATAGAGTGAGCTGTTCAGATAATTGATTTATTCTTATTTCAGATATCTTGGTATTACCACGCCTGATTTGCGATAGCCAATCATGGGCATTTTTTATTGCTTTTTCACCACCTTTTACAGCCACATACATTATTGTTTGATCCCTATAACTTTTGTTGTTCGGTTGATAACCATAATTTTTTGGTCATTTGTAAAATAGAAATCAAGGCCGATGGGAAATTTATTATTATTTTCGTTAAACAAATCGACCTCGGGTAACTTACATTTTTTTTTTATTTTAATTCCGGGTCCTTGTATATATACATGTCTGAAATCAATATCTGATTGATCTACAATTAAGGTTGATGATCTATCTGGGTATTCCGCTGTACCAAGCTTGAAATTATCTACTTTCTTGAGCTCAGACCACTCTCCAATTGCAAAGTCACACATATCAGAAGCTGTGATTTTTGCCCCTGTATGAAATGTAATCCATCTTATAATCTCTTCTCTATGATGGCTTTTGGCTAGATATATACAATTTGTATAATCACAAAGAGTTAGAATGATGCTACCAGCTGCAGACGATATACCATCCGGTACATCACATCTTGTCAGCTCAAAAGTGCCACCAGGGTAGGCGACGGCGTTCATCAATTGACGAAAATTATCAGCACTATCTGTTGAAAAATTTTTAAATCCGATTTGCATTTTATTTATCTGCTTTCTGATTTTTTGTTCGCTGTGTGTCAAGAGCAAAAAAATCAACTCTTGTACTTGCCATTTGATTTTTAATCAGGTCGATTTCTGCACTTTTCTTCTTCTCGAGTTTTTGTATAATATTTTCCATAACAAGATTATAAAGTGATGACTGAAGATGGGCATCGCAAAGCGCGGCTATTTTTGCTTTGTCAAAGCTTCTACCTTGAACATACCCATAGCCCATACACTCATTGAGGAGTAATACACATTTTGTGATTGTTATTTCACCAAAATTGAACTGGCTTCCTATTCCACCAATTCTACCCCTAACCATAACACTTGAATGCTCAGGCTTTTTTATCCACTCATAGTTGTCAGCCAATTTTAAATCACTATATAAGCTGGATAATTGACTGTAGTCCGATTGGGATAATATGCTTAACCACTTTTTTCTTTTTTTTAAAAATTCACTTTTCATTGTGTATAACTTTTAGAGAAAAAATATCATGATCCTTTTGTAATATTTTCTAAACATCTGAGTTATATGTGAAAGTTTTATGACAAAAATTAAATTTGGTTTGAATCAATGAAAAATTCATCGAGTTATCAACACGAAAATAGATGCTACAAGATAACTTCAAAAAATATTTACAAAGGTAATAGCACTCTATCGAGCGGTCATATTGTATTTGACTCGAGTGGTATTCAGGCAATAGACGATGACAAATCTACCCCTAATATAGAATTGAACATTGGTGATAGACTTCTTTTGCCCGGTATAATAGATCTCCATGGAGATTCATGGGAAAATACAATGATGCCACGTGCAAATATCTATTTTGACCCAAAGAAATCTCTCTTATCATTAGACAAAGAGCTGGCATGTTCAGGAATTACTACTGCATACCTCGCTCAGGGTTATAGCTGGGAAGGTCGAACAAGGTCACCTGAAGCTGCGGAAAATTTCCTAAAATTATTTAGTGAATATAAACATTTAATGCAAGCTGATGTTCGAGTGCAAATTAGACTTGAGACAGAACTTAAAAACAGCGCGGAAAAGATATGTCAATTAATCTCAGATCACAATATTGACTATTTAGCATTTAATAATCACATACCGCAGGCAAAACACCAAAGAGATAAAAGCCCATTAGATTTTGCAAATTGGGCTGAAAAAAGAGGAATAACCGTTGAAGAATTATCAAATATTGTGGATGCATACCTGGATCATGATAACAAAGAGACATCGATAAATACTGCGAAGGTTGCCGAGTTTCTAAAAAAGAGAGGTCTAACAATTGGATCTCATGACGATAAAACTATTGAAACTCGCCAATTTTATAGATCCCTTGGGGCTGATGTTTGTGAATTTCCCGTTGTTAAAGAAGTTGCAGCAGATGCAAAAAAAAATAACGAGACTATAATTATGGGCGCACCTAATGTTGCTAGGGGTGGGAGCCATACAAATAACATCGCAGCCGAAGAATTGATAAGAGAAAACCTATGCGATGTACTGGTATCTGATTACTATTTGCCCGCACTAATTCAAGCAGTTGAAGTAATCACTAAAAAAGAAATAATGCCATTTTGTGAGGCATGGGATCTTATCAGCGTAAACCCCGCGAAAGCCCTTGGCTTTTTTGACAGAGGTGTGATTAAAATAGGTAATCGTGCAGATTTTGTCATTGTCAATCCGCAGACTTTCGAAGTTGAAGCTACGATTTCTAATGGATCTTTTACTTATTTAAGAGACTCTATAATTGCTTGCTTTCATTAAAATAACTAAATAAATAAATTCTACTGGACTTTTATTATTTGTGTAATTGTGAGATAATTATCTCATGATTAATTCATACCAAAGATATGAAAACCTATTATCAGTTTTTTACAATCAAGTAAAAAAATTAGGCGATAGACTATAACTTTGGTCAAAAAATAATAAGTATTATCAAGTTGATAAATCTTAGCTTATAAGTTTCTAGCTTATAAAAAATTGAAGCTTACCAAATATCCAAACAATTACTACAAATGGCGGGATTGCAACCAAAAAACTGGCTATGAATATAAATATAAGTTTGATAAAATCTAATAATTTATTTTTTTGTAATTGGGGGCTAAGTTCTATTTTTGAATTTATCGCCCAAGGACGTTTTTCATTTTGGATCCACTTTAGATATGGCATAGCAAGAAATTTTGCCCACAGCCAACATACCAACCCAGTCATGCATAGACTTAAAAAAATATAAAATATCCAATCCATCGAAATATGATAACACCCAAATCAGAGTTGGACAATCATAGTCTGGTTAATATAGCAAAATAGATCTAGAATTAAATTGCAAACGTTTTTTTTTATATATATTATTTTTTTAATATAGATTTTATATCTATTGAATACATCACAGGAGAAAAATAATGGTAACAAGAACTGGTATGCGCCTAGTAGATAGACCTGAGTTCAAACTTAAGGCAAAGCCTGTAACTTTCCTAAAAACAGCCAAAGTTTTTGAAGCCATTGAAGAAATGGCTGATAAAAACTATGGATCCGTTGTAATTATTGATAAAGATAGGGTTGTTATTGGTATAGTAACGGAAAGAGATATTGTTAAGAGATTAGTTGCAAAAGGACTGGATCCTAAAAAAACTGTTTTAGAAGATATTATGACTGCAGATCCAAAGGTTGCAAGAGAAGATGATGATGTTCTTGATTGGTTGAGAATTATGTCCAACGAGAGATTTCGAAGACTTCCAGTAGTTGATGGTGATGGTAAGATAAAAGTTATTTTTACACAAGGTGACTTTGTATCTTATACATGGCCGGACTTAATTTATCATGCCAAACAATTAGCAAAGGCATCCTTATTAAAAGGATTCCCAGTTTATGGAATTGTTGCAATGATTTTAGTGTACTCAATCGCAATGATATTTATATTTAATTATTTTATATAAAACTAGAAAATATTTTTTCATATAAAGTAATCTATATCCTCTTGGCTCGGCTTCCAAGCCTCATTAGTTGGCCAGTCTTTGGTTCGTGATACCATCGAGTCACCATATCTTACCCTAAATAATATTGTTCTGTTCTCACCATTAATATACTCATGGAGTTCACCTCTGGGGTGAACTACTAGTCCCCCTTTTCTAACTTCAACTTCTCCAGAATCTGTTCGCATTATGCCTCCACCCTCAAAGCAAAAGTAAATTTCTGTTGCGTCTGGGTGGCAATGATTTGGGCTTACTTGACCAGGTTCCCAGCAGGCAATAGATACGTCACCTTCTCCAAAATAACCCAATTTCTTCTCAACATGCTTAATTGCGTCAAATCTCTGTTCTTTAGAAAAATCATATTGTTCCATAGCTGTCTCCCTTAATTAAAAAATTTATAGATCAGATTAGAAATAATCATTCGACGAGGATAGCAACTCTTTTATTTTGCGGATTGACACCACGTCTATTATTAGCTCAAGCTGCAAATACATATTTCCACTTAAAATAACTCAAATGTTATATAATATTCAAGCTAAATTAATAATAATTTTACATCATATTAACGTTTAAAAAATAAGATCCACATGTACTTAAAGTTTATCTATTTTGAATGAAATATTTTTTTTGATTATAATTTAAAAGTTTCTTATAGAAATAGAAATCATTTGGCTGTAGAAATATTGATAGAGTCCTTACTTTGTAAAATTATTCTCATCCTAATCTAATTAATTAAAAATAAATACTAGCGTTGAATACTATGGATTTAAGAAATATAGCAATTATAGCCCACGTTGATCATGGAAAAACTACTCTTATAGATAAATTATTATCACAGTCTGGGGCGTTTCGAGAAAATCAAAAAATTGCAGAAAGAATGATGGACTCAAATGACCTCGAAAAAGAGAGAGGAATTACAATACTTGCAAAATGTACCTCTCTTGAATGGGATGATACTAGAATAAATATTATTGATACGCCAGGGCATGCCGACTTTGGAGGCGAAGTTGAGAGAATATTGAGTATGGTTGATAGTGCAATACTCCTTGTTGATGCAGCAGAAGGACCAATGCCACAGACTAAATTCGTACTAGCAAAAGCTCTGCAAATTGGTCTCAGGCCTATGGTAATTATAAATAAGGTAGATAGACATGACTCTCGTGCTGAGGAAGTAGTAAATGAAATATTTGATCTATTTGCTATTTTGGAGGCAGACGAAAATCAACTAGATTTTCCAATACTATATGGATCAGGAAGAGATGGCTGGGTTACTGATAATTTAGAAACAAAAAATGATAACCTATCGCCCCTATTTAATCTAATAATTAGCCACACACCACCTCCATTAATCGATGACGGTGATTTTAGAATGCTAGGTACAATTTTAAGTAACGATCCCTATTTAGGCAGGCTTATAACAGGAAAAATTCATTCTGGAGAAGTTTCTACAAATCAACAGATAAAAGTTATTAATTCAGATGGATTAAAAGTTGATACAGGACGCGTTACTAAAATATTAGCATTCCGAGGAATGGAGAGGACTAGTATTGAGAAAGGGATATCTGGAGATATTATTGCTATAGCAGGTTTATCGAACGGTACAGTTGCAGATACATTTTGTTCAATAGAAAATAAAATTGCTCTTAAGGCCCAACCTATTGATCCACCTACTGTCCAAATGTCCTTCAATGTAAACGATAGCCCACTCGCAGGGACTGAGGGTGATAAGGTTACCGGAAGAATGATTGGTGATAGATTGGCTAAGGAGGGTGAAGGTAATATTACTTTGACTATAAAAAAATCAGATAGCGATAGCGGTTATTTAGTTTCAGGAAGAGGTGAATTACAATTATCAGTCTTGATTGAAACAATGAGACGAGAGGGTTATGAATTAAGTGTCTCGAGACCTAAAGTTGTTATGCAAAATGATCAAAATGGAAATATTCTAGAGCCAATAGAAGAAGTTATAATTGATGTTGATGACGAGTACACAGGACAAATTGTTCAAGATCTCAATTTAAGAAAGGCGATAATGATTGAAATGAAACCATTCGGCGAAGGAAGGACAAGACTAATATTTGAGGCACCAACGCGAGGCTTAATTGGCTATCAATCAGAATTATTAACAGCAACTAGTGGTACCGCCGTTATAAATAGAATATTTTCTAGATACGAACCTTTCAGAGGAGAAATACAGGGCCGAACTAACGGGGTACTTATTTCAAATGGAAAAGGAATTTCTGTGGCCTTTGCACTTTTTAATTTAGAAGAAAGAGGGCAAATGATCATAGGATCTGGTGTATCGGTATATCAAGGAATGATAATTGGAATCCACTCAAGACCGAATGACCTCGAGGTAAATATATTAAAAGGTAAAAAACTTACAAATATACGAACTCACGCAAAGGATGAAGCTGTTCGATTAGTGTCACCACTTGATATGAATTTAGAAAGAGCTATAGCATGGATCTCGGATGATGAGTTAATTGAGGTCACACCAAAATCAATAAGAATCCGCAAAAGACTTTTAGATCCAAATCAGCGAAAAAAAATTAGTAGAGAGAAAAGTAATTAGGATGTATTAATGCAATAGAATAGAAATTCGAAAAATAGCTTATTTAAATTTTATAAAGAAATTCTATCTTTTTATTAAATTCAATGCTATTAATATAAATGTTTTGAACTCTATTTCATCATGTAAAGTACGTAGTATTAATAGGTTATAACTAATTTACTAAATTTCTACCTTAATTTAACATTTGATAAAGAGTAAAACTGGAGGATGAAAATCCTCAATTATCTTTCATTGCTTTCTAAGGAGAAATAATAATGGCAAATGGTAAAGTTAAATGGTTTAACCTAAAAAAAGGATATGGTTTTATTGAACCTGAAGATGGAACTAAAGATATCTTCGTTCACGTATCCGCGCTACAAAACTCAGGTATAAGTAACTTACTTGAAGAACAACAAGTTACCTATGATGTTGCGAAAGAAAAAGGCAAAACATCTGCAGTTAACATAAGTATTAGCGAATAACCAAAATTTTTTCAAAAATGAATACCGTATTCATCTTTGCTTAAAAAAACTACAAGAGCCGGATCGACCTCACGCATCTTTTCAGGTGTGTTGGGTCTCCACTCATCTCTTATCTCCCTTGCTCTATCTATATGATGCCCTCGCAATGAGGTGATTGCCCAAAAAGTGTATTCAGTTATTTGACATGCATAGGAACAACTTCTATCGTCATATGTATAATAGGCGCCATTTGGATATCTACGTTGTGCATCTTCAAAATACCCTCCCCTTGCAATATCCATAAACTTCGCAATCTCAGAGTCTTTATGTTGCCCAAAGATACCAGGATATGCTTGAGCATAACCCATGTGCGTTATCAGGTGCAAGCCCTCCTCGATTGTAGCATCCCATCCTGATCCACTCAGGTTCATTTCGTTAGTAAATACAGCAAGCCATGTGCCGTATTTTTCTTCTGCTAAAGCAATACATGTTTCCTCATCTTTCAGCTCCTCACATTCGTCCATATAGTCGAAAGCTTCATCTGAATAAAATTCATCTAGAAATTTATTCTCCTCTCTCCCACTAGAGAATACAACATACGGACTTCCTGTACTTATTACTTTATCAATAGCCATTTGATTGTCTACTAATCCATCCCCATTGTAGTCAATTAATTTATCCATTACTTTTTTTGCATGGTCGAGGTATTTTTGGTCAACTTTTGGCATTGCGCATATTTGTATTCCATAACTTTCAGTCACTTTGATGTTCTCGATATCGGGACACTTAGCCTTCAAGTCGCCTGAAAGACTGGCTATAAAAAGTATAACAAATATAAATATTAAATTTTTGAACATTTTTTTTCCTTCAATAGTAAATATTTTTTCTTCTTGATACCACCCTCTAGGCTATACCCCCCAATAGAACCATCCGATTTTATAACTCTGTGGCAAGGTATATTTTTAGGATCTGGATTCTTAGCACAAGCATTCGCAACAGCTCTATATGCATTTGGTCTGCCGATTAAATTAGCAACATCTTTATAACTTAATGTTGTACCTTTTGGTATTTTTTTTATCTCCGAAAATACTCTTAGCGTAAAATCAGAATAGTCCTTTTCATATGAATACATGCTTATTTACCTAATTTATAAAATTATTAGCTGCAATTGAATACCCAAGATTTTTAATACATACTTAAAATATTAGCAACTTCTCAAAAAGTAGTCTATTTTTAAATATTATATATTTTTGTATAAATGATAAGGGGCAGATATGACAGATAAAGTTGAGAGAGGCTATTTGATAAGCTGGTATAATTTGGATGAAAAAAATGAAAAAGAATATCTCAATTGGCTACACAAAGAATATATTCCACGTCGACTTGAAGACCCAAGAATTCTATGGGCAAGCCATTACAAATCTCTTGGTGACGTTGCTCATCCAGGTGAAAAAGGTAGACTAAGTCATGATCATTTGTCAATTCCGGCTGGTGATAGATTTATACTGATCTTTGGTGCTGTGGAACCTGAAGTTTTTACTAACCCTACAGTAAGCGAATATCATAACTCATTATCAAAAGATGATAAAAAGTTCCTAAGCATGAAATTAAAAGAGAGATATAATGTAATGACAGAAGAGGCACGGGGTGATGGTTTTGAAAATAGAAATGATAATTCTGAAGGCCTATCAGCATGTATACAACTTGGTAATTTTAATGCGGGTAGCTACGAAGATGAAGATGAGCTATCCAGTTGGTATGCGACCTGGAGAATTCCTTCAATGAAAAAACTAGAGGGGTGTATTGGGGTGCGAAAACTAGTCTCAGTTTCTGGGTGGGCAAAACATGCAATATTATATGAGTGGCAATCAGCTTCTGCAAGAAACAAGATTTTCCTTGATCACGAGTCTCATAATCAGAAAATGGAAGCTTGGACAGATAGAGTTGTAAGAAAGTTAGTCCATGCACCTGGATCACCAAACCTGGCTGAGAGAATTTGGCCCCAAAGCTGAAAGGTAAAGCTATGAGTCAAATCTCTAACTAATTATCTAAAAAATTAAATTAAAAATGGAGTATTCATGAATAAAAGCTATCTAATTACGGGAGCGAATAGGGGTATTGGATTAGCTCTTACAAAAATTATAATCGAAAAAGGCGATAGGGTAATAGCTTTATGCCGGAAACCAGAAGAAGCTGAAGAACTTCGTGCAATTTCCAATACTCAAGGTAATCTCAATATTTTTAAAGCAGATGTAACAAAAGAAGATGAACTGATAAAAATATCAAAATCTATAGATAATATTGATTTTCTAATATGTAATGCTGGCATTATGGGACCCAGAGGTGGAATGAATGATAAAGATACTAACTATCGGAATATATCTGAAGTGCTAATGACCAATGTCGCAGGGCCTTTCTTCACTATTAAATCATTTATAGGTAAATTGAGAGAGAGCAAGGATCCAAAAATAGTAATCCTATCTTCACGAATGGGAACTCAGATGCACCACGGAAGTGATGCATATTTCTACAGAGCTTCAAAAGCTGCAGTAAATAATATTATGGTCTCTTTTTCTAATGAGTTAAATCAATTTAATATCCCCATTACTTCTTTTCATCCCGGGTGGGTTCAAACTGATATGGGAGGAAGCAATGCCTCTCTATCTCCCGAGGAGAGCGCAAGCTCACTTATTGAGCAATTTAAGGAGTTAGGCTCAAAAAATACTGGAAAATTTTATAATTATGAAGGTAGTGAAATAAGCTTTTAGCCGCCCGTATTGATTGATGGTAAATTCAATAATTGGGCGGCTTTCAGTACTTTATTTTATTTTTTCAATCTTAACTTTTTCAACTCTATTATCAATAGTTTCTTCTACAATGAATTTAAAACCAAAAACTTCTACAATATCACCCACAACGGGTATTTTCTGTAGCTTGTTCATGATTAATCCAGATATAGTATTTGCATTTGGATCATCGAGGTCGTCACTATCAAGTGCTCTTTGTATATCTACAAGCGGCGCTAATCCATGAACTAACCAGAAACCATCTTCTTTTGTAATTTCAAATTCATTTTCAACTTCATCTGTTTCATCGGCTATTTCGCCTACTAATTCTTCAAGAAGGTCTTCCATGGTTACCATTCCAGAAAATGAACCATACTCATCTATCATGAAGGCTATGTGACTTCTCTCGACTCTCATTCTTTCAAAGAGATCTTTTATCAATGAAGTTTCTGGAACTATCATTGGTTTTCTTGAGAATTTACCAAGATCATTCCATGGGTCATCCTCCCCTTTAAATAGAGCATCTATCAAATCCTTTACTACGATTGTACCAACGAGTTTGTTGTCTTTATCCAATAATGGGAATCTTGAATGCTGCGTTTCTGCAATCACTTGCTTATTCTTCTTTTTATCTCCGTCTAGGACTAGTACCTCTGACTGAGAACTTGGAATCATTACACTTTCAACAATCCTCTCATCAAATGCAAAAAGGTTATGAAGTCTTGTTGCTTGTTGTTCGTCCATTTCACCGTGCGCAACAGATACATCAACTAGACCTTTTATCTCTTCTCCTGTAAAAATATCCTCGTATGTTGATGATGCAACTCCCATCCACCTAAGTATTGATGAGGCAGCTGTTTTTAGAGCAATATTGAGTGGGTATACCATTAAATAAGTCACCCATAAGATATGTGCACATGCTTGGAATGTAATTTCAGGATTTCTAATACCAAAGATTTTTGGGACTTGTTCACCGACAACAATGTGCAATGAGGAAAATGTTATGAAACCAATCATAAATGCTACAAAATGTATAAGATGCTCTGGCAAAAAGTTACCAAGAACTGGTTCTATCAGTGCAGCAACAGTCGGCTCACCGACCCAGCCAAGCCCTAAAGATGCCATTGTTATACCCAATTGGCAACAGGCAAGATAATTTTCTTGAAAGTTTAAGATGTGCCTGGCAAGCTTACCTGCAAATGCATTTTCATTTGCCAGTTGATCTATTCTGAGGGGTTTACATTTTACAATTGCGAATTCGGCTGCAACGTAAAATCCGTTTGCAACCAAACAAAAGAATGCTATAGCTAGGTTAATAAAGACAGCATCGTTTGCGACAGTTTCTGTAGCCATTTTAGAAGTATTATATCCTTTCTTTGATCACACAGATAAATCTATTAGATAATTTTTAATATGATTTCCAATTTATGTGAATTATCTATGTTGATACTCATATATTTATTAATACATGCCTCGAAACACTCAAATTATGGAGGTGTATCAGCTGACATGATACTTATACAATTTTCTATGTCTTTTGTCTAATAATTATTATGGTTGAATCAGGAGTTTCTTCTTAGCTTGATTTTTTTCCTCCCATCAAGATAAAACAAACCCTGCATAACTTATCACTATTATTCACCCATGCATGATTTGTTCCCCTTTGGATAACAATATCCCCTTGACTCAGTAGTACCTCCTCATTATCTAGTAAGAGCGTGATCTCACCCTCTAGGATTATTGCATAATCCACTGTATTTGATTTGTGCATAAATGGGTGTTTCTTTGTCTCTACAATTGTATTTTCAGCATCTAATTCTGAAAAATATGTCTTACTATCATAAGCTTTATCACTAAAAAGCTTATCTGGTTCAAAAGATGAGATTCTACAGATTGTTTCATTTAATCCAGGAAACATAACAAATTCGTCATCAACTTTGTTAATATCCCCCACAATTTCGATGGGGAACTCTGATGTTCTCCAAATATTATTTAGACTAACCCCAGGCCTAGAGTTCTTTTCCATTTTATTTTGGACATTATCATCTGAGATGATAATTGACTCCCCCTTATCATCTAATCCCGTTATAATCCGTCGACATTTTTTTTCCATAGATAATAAATAGCATAATCTATTAATTAATAAAATATAGAATGGATAATAACACTTAATTTTTCTGTACCCGACAAACCATATATTATTTCACTTGATAGTTTCAGGTATTAGATTTAAAAGTTATAATTGAAAATGAATATGCGCCGGTAGCTCAGCTGGATAGAGTATCTGACTACGAATCAGGGGGTCGGGGGTTCGAATCCTCCCCGGCGCGCCAATTTAGGAATGGAAGATTATTTTAGTATGAAATATTTTAAAGATAGAGTTGATGATTTTTTTAAATGGGTAAAAGGAACTGAACTTGTTATTATTGAAGAGATAGATGTAAATGAAGACCCAATTCGGCCTCACTTAGATCTAAATTTTAGAGTAAGTCATGGTCGTCAAATATACGGGCTTGAATATGATGGTAATATAGAAGGTATTGTCTGTATTGCACTAACTAATGAAATACCCCACACTGAAAAAGAGTTAGAACTTATGAGTAAGAATTCTTTTTTAGAGAATAATCCAAGTGTAATGGTCCCATATACTGTATGGTCGAGAAAAAGAGGTGCAGGAAAAGAAATTATGAAGAAAGCTATTGAGCATGTAATAAAGAATATGGATAATATTGAAAGGATAGTGACGCTCTCTCCTTTGACTCCTATGGCAACCCATTACCATATCAGAAATGGAGCCAAATTGATCAGCATCAATTCTGATACCCAAAACTTTGAATATAAGATTAATAGGAAAAAGTAGTAACTTAAAAGACGCTAATTCTAGATTTTATAAAGATTTGTAGCCGTCCTTACTTTAAATGAATCCCATCGTTACTGCAGCAGAAGCAATTAGACGAAAGCCAATTAAAAGAAATAGAATTAATAAGGCACGCTTAAATGTTTCAGTATCAATCTTTTGTCTAATAAATCTTCCAATTCTCATTCCAATAATCGCAGAAATTGCACAAAATATTGCTATTGGTACCATATCGAAAGTAAATACATCCGTATAATAATAACCAAAAGTTGCAGGGATAACAGCAATTAAGAAAAGGAAACCCGTTGTATCGACGAACTCCTGCGGAGTTGCCTTGCGTAAAATAAGATATATGATAATTGGAACACCCCAAATTGATGTTAAACCTCCTAAGATACCAGCAAGTGAACCCATTCCTATCTGCCAATATTTGTCAAACCTGATATCTAATGTCCATGACTTCCTAAAAAGATTATCAAGTGAAAAAATAATCACCATAATTCCAATTAATAGTTTAACTAAATCATCGCCTAATGATGCCGCTTGGAATGATGTAATAATAATGCCTATCATAAGAAATACTGCAAATAATTTATATTTTTTGGCTGTATTTAATGGACTTTTCGCCAAAAGAAATTGTTGAAGATTTGCAATGATAACGGGAATCATATTTAAGCCTATTGCTTGCAGCGGTGATATGAAAAACGTTAATAATGCAATAGAAGTTAGTGGCAATCCGATCCCAGTTATACCCTTCACAACACCAGAAATGATAAAGATAAAAATAAAAATTGTATATAGAAGGTAAATATCTATATTAGCATCAAACATTAAGTAAGACTTTCAATTATTCTAGGATGATTTTCTATTGAGAACATAGTTAATCGTTACTGCCATTATGAACCACATTATCAGATTTGATAAAAAAGTATAATAAATGAATTTATAATGTAAATCATTGTTGACTTCCATTGGTATTTGATCGTTTAAAATAAGTATTAAGGTTAGTGGGAGAACAACCAATAAAATACCAAAAAATTTAAAAAAAATCTTTGGGATTATGTAAGTAATGACAAAACCAATTAGTGATAATGATACGATCGATAACCAAATTATCTGCCGATACTCTAGGGTGAGTGAATACTGAGTTCCAGGAAGCTGAGGAATCAATGCTATTGATGGTAGCAAGTAAAAGCATAAAAAACCAACAAGTCCAATCAGAATACTATTCTTAAAGTTGATATTTATTTTTAATAAATTAGTTAAACCAATTATAATGAACGCATAACCTGCTGTCACACATATATTAACAAACACCGTTATAAAATTTCGATTTTGAAAATAATTAAGCATATCATCATTTTTTGCATCTTCATGGGAGTGCGCATTTAGATGTTTACTTGTATCAATATGATGATCTATTTGTGTATTGAGAGCCGACTCTATTAATTCTGCCTCATGAATAATAGGGTATAATATAAATATACTTATGATAGATATTATTAATCCTGTAATAAGCCCCACTAAAATAGGGGGATAAATAAACTTATTGATCATTTTTTATATACCCTAGTGACAAGGAAAAGTCATTGCATGTCTAACATCATGTGCTGCATCGTGAATAAAATCAGGTGATGCTAAGCCAAAGACCATAATTATAGTTAGACCTATTGCTATTACCATTATTGATGAGAAAGACTCAATATCCCTTGTCAGGAAATAATTAATTTGATTGATTATTTTTATTTTCATATCACCCTCCGTGAAAATTATAATTGATAGTATTAATTTGGTATCTGGCTCTAAATAACTAATTATTTATTACAGTTGCGGGGGCAGCCTCGGATTTTCACCGTGTTCCCACTTGAAAAGTTATCAAGTCTTCTCATTAGATATTAATGAGGCTATTTGTCAATATGATTAATAAATTTTATCGTGCTTCCATGTATGGTATGCGACAAAAGTTGATAAAAGTATTATAGTACCAATTGCAATTAGACTAATAAAAGAACCATGTCTTGTCATTACCCAACCCGAAAAGGGATACATCATCAGCCAGCATAAATGACTAAGTGAAAATTGGGCTGCATATAATTGTGAAAAGTCCGATCCATTTGAAGATTTCCTAATAACTCTTCCGCCCGGTGTAAGTACACAGGAGTAACTAATGCCAGAGATTAGCCATGTTATAATAAGAGCAGACCAGCTAATATCGTAAAACTTAATCCATAGAGCCAATGCATAAAATGATAACACTAATGCAAAAGATCCTATTAGCATCAATTTTTTGTCAGAAACAATTGTCAATAATTTAGGCACACTCAAAGCTGCTAATATTGATCCAATTCCAAATGCAAGCATAGTGATTGGAAATGAAATTTCACTAAGAGATAAATCAAATCTAACAAAGATTATTGTATTAATAATTATCATTGAGCCACCCGAGGCAATAACAATATTTATAAAGAAAAGACCTTTCAACCTTGGATATTTAGTAAATTTTTTTAAACCATAAGTAATATTTTGCAAAAAATTTTGATCTTTAATATCTGCAAACTTTGGTAAAATTATAGAAGAAAGTAATACTGCTGATCCTAGAAAACCGAATACTGTTCCTAAAAATAAAATATTATATGAGAATGACACTAGAATTAAACCGGCGACTCCAGCACTAATAATATTTTCAATATCATATGCAATCCTTGATAGAGACAGAGCCCTTGTATATTCATCTTCATCTGGAAGTATCTCAGGAATTGTTGCTTGGTATATAGGCGTAAATGCAGCTGAAGATACCTGTAAAAATAAAATAATTATATATATTTGCCAAATATCTGTAACAAAAAATAAGGCTAAAGCTGATAGAGCTCTAATAATATCTAATATGATTAAATATAACTTCCTATTAAATTTGTGAGCAATAGCACCAGCTATTGGAGAAACAACAACATATGCCAACATCTTAATTGTAAATATACTGCTCAGAAGAAGGGCTGCATTTTGACCAGTTAAGTCAAAGGCCATCAATGCTAATGCAATTGAGGCAAGACCTGTACCATGTAAAGCCAAGATTTGAGCAAAATATAAATGTCTGAATCTTTTATCTTTTAGAATTGATAGCATTTTACTATTTCTATTCTAATTCAAATTATACTGATAAATTTTGACAGCTTATATATGGAATTGCAACTGAAAACATATTTTGGTTGCGGGGGTAGGATTTGAACCTACGACCTTCAGGTTATGAGCCTGACGAGCTACCGGGCTGCTCCACCCCGCGTCAAAGTGAATTCTTAGATAACACTAACTTAATCAAAACGTCAAGAAACAAAAGTTATATTTATTATTCCTCTGTTTCGAGCCCTGTTGGTATGGGTACATTTTCAGGAACTAGAGATATTCCAGCCCCATCTGCAACTGACTCCAACAGCATACCAAAATCTTTTTCTAAATTATCTTTTGATATTTTCTCAACTCTACCCGCATGCTGCTGTACAACTTGCCTAGTAGCCGCGGTAACCGGCATTGGAACGCCTAACTCCTTTGCAGATTGTAATCCTAAATCTAAATCTTTTAGCAAGAGTGGAGTTGTGAATGTCGTAGTCCAATCAAGATTTGTAAAAGCATTTGATTTATATTGTGTGAAAATTGACCCCATAACTGAATTATTCATAAAATTAAGAAATGCATGCCGTGGTACACCAGCTTTCTGAGCTAATATGGTTATTTCAGCTAGGTTTTGTATTACAACACCTAGCATCACATTATGCGCAATCTTACAAAACCTAGCAAGATCTCCATCACCCACATATGCAACACCTCTTGGTGCGATTGTTTCAAGATATGGTTTAACAGTATTAAATATATCTTCAGGACCGGAAGCAACTATTGATAAAACACCTGCTTTTACAGCTTTACCATTTCCACTAACTGGGCATGATATGTATGACACACCCTTCTCATTTAATCTTTCTCTTATCTCATTAGAGTCCACTGATGATATAGATGAACAGTCTACAAATATTTGTGACTTATTTGATCCTTTTGATAAAACTCCATCATCACCAAAATATACCTGCTTCAAGTCTTTACCTGTTGATACCATCGTAAATAAGACATCCACGTCGTGCAGCTCATCAAGTGCTGAAACTACATTAGCTCCATATTCAGATAATGGATCAGCCTTAGATTTTGTCCTATTCCATACACTGACATCTTGACCATCTTTTGCTAAGCGACTTGCCATGGGGTATCCCATTCTGCCTGCTCCAACCCATCCAATTTTATGACTCATTTTTTTCTCCTTTTTTAAATTTCAGATTGCCAATCGTATTCTTCAATTATTTTACTGACCTCTTTTAGAAAACTTGCAGCATATGCCCCATCAAAGGCCCTATGATCAAAGCTTTGTCCCAAAATACCTACTTTTCTTATTCCAATTGTATCTCCTGTTTTATCCTCTATAATTACAGGCTTTTTACTAACTCCGTCAAATGACATTATAGCAACCTGCGGTGGATTTACAATTGGAGATGTTATATATGTTCCCATACTACCATTGTTGGATATAGTGTATGTTCCACCAGAATACTCCTCTTGAGATAATTTATTATTTTGTGCTCGTGAAACTAGATCATTTATTCTATCGTTCAGATCAAGAAGATTATTTTTTTCTGCATTCTTGATTACCGGAACAATTAGGCCATTAAAATTAAGGTCAACAGCAATTGCAAGATTTACTGCCGAAGATAAGAGCAATTCTTGAACATTAAATGATCCATTAATTAGTGGATACTTTTTAATTGCAATTACAATTGCCCTTGAAACAAAAGATAAGTATGAAATTTTAAAATTTGTATTATCATTCTTTTCTTTTAAAGTTGATCTTACTTTATCAAGATTACTAAAATTTACTTCAACTGCCTGAAATGCTTGAGGTATTTGGGGCCAACTTTCTGATAACCTTTTTCCAGTTGTTTTTCTTATTCTGTTGATAGAGACTTTATCATCATAAATTGAGGTATCATATTTAACTTTAACAACACCACTTTGTGCCGGAGTTGATTGAAGGGTTATATAGTCTTCAATCTGTTTTCTGCTAACTCTCCTTGTCTTTTGATTTTTAAAATAATTAGCCAATTGATCTAAGTTAAGCCTCTCATTAGCAACAATTCTTTTTGCTATTGGGGTTAATTTAATATCAATATTACCAGCAAATTCATTATATTTCTCGGTTGGAGTTAAAACTTCGCTTAGGTATGTGAACCAATTAGGTGCTTCGGTATCAATATTTTCAGAATTTTCTAACTGAGTATCCGTATTTGATCTCTCAGGAACCTCAACTATAATTTTATTCTCTTCTTTCGGATCCTTGGTTTGCGATTTATCTGCCTCTTTTGTTGGTTCAGATTGCTCTGTTTCCTTTTCATCCTCTTCATTATTTCCAATTATTATTGCAACAGTAGCTCCTACAGATGAAGTCTCTCCCTCAGTTACATGAATTTTTGATAGTTTTCCATCTGATGTTGCAGGGATTTCCATTGAGGTTTTATCCGTCTCAATCTCAAAGAGGACCTCCCCTATTTTGACATTGTCACCAATTTTTTTATGCCACTTTGACACTGTTCCTTCAGTTACTGTTTCTCCAAGTTGTGGCATTAATACTTTCATGAATAAAACCTAACTATTTCAAAACTTCTAAAATTTTATTGTGTATTCTATCGACTGACGGTAAAGCAATATCTTCTAAATTGTCTGCCGCAGGTAGAGGAATATGAGGTGTTGTGATTCTTACTGCGGGCCCATCTAAATCCCAAAATAGTTCATCCACAATAATGGATACAATTTCAGCTCCCCAGCCACATAATCTTGGGTTTTCCTCTACAGTAAATATTCTTCCTGTTTTTATAACTGAGCTAGCGATTGTTTTCATATCTAAAGGAACAAGTGTTCTTACATCAATTACCTCAACATCAATACCGTGTTCTGCCATTAATTTATCTGCTGCTGCAACAGCTCTTGGAACCATGAGTGCTAAAGCTAAAACTGTTGCATCCTTTCCTTTTCGGACAACCTTGGCTGTCCCCAAAGTATCAACATGTTCCCCTTCTGGTACTTCTCCTTTTACAGCATAGAGAGATTTATGCTCAAAAAATATAACCGGATCATTATCTCTTATAGATGCGGCTAGTAATCCTTTAACATCCGCCGGCGTAGATGGGGCTACAACTTTTATTCCTGGTATTGCCATCGCCCAATTCTCAATTGATTGTGAATGCTGAGCACCAAACCGTGAACCACCTCCATTACCCGTTCTAACAACTAGTGGACATTTCAACTGACCATCGGACATATAGCGAGATTTTGACATTTCATTTGCAACAAAATCCCAGCAAACTGCAAGAAAATCAGAGAACATTATTTCAGCAATAGGCCGCATTCCTGTCATCGCAGCTCCCATAGCAGCGCCTAAAATAGCTTGCTCAGAAATTGGAGTATCAATGACTCTCCTTGGGCCAAATTTATCATAAAGTCCTACTGTTGCTTTGAAAACCCCCCCTGCTTTTGCAACATCTTCACCAATGAATGCAACAGTATCATCTCTTTCCATTTCCTGAGCAATAGCTGCGGCAACAGCCTCTCTATATGTTAATTGCGCCATGCCCAACCTCCATTATCATAAACATTTGTAGTTAAGATACTTTCTGGGGGTATTGGAGAGTTTTTAGCTTCCTCAGTTGCTTCGTCTACAAGTATTTTAACATTCTTTTCAAGTTCATCAATTACACTTTGTTTTATTCCGAATTCTATAAGTCTTTCTCTATATCGTATAATTGGATCATTATTTTTTTTCCAATCGTCAAGTTCTCCTTTGGGTCTATACGAACCCGGATCTGCTCTGCTATGCCCGGATTGACGATAAGTTTTACACTCAATTAATGATGGACCATCGCCGGCTCTCGCTTTTGCATAAGCTTGTTGTGCTGTCCTGTATACTTCGTCAGCATCATTACCATCTATTATTATACTCTCTAAGCCATATGCAGATGCCCGATCCGCAGCGGGATTCTTGACGGCAGTTATTGCCTCAATAGGTGTATATTCCATGTAGTTATTGTTTTCACATACAAAAACTACTGGTAATTTATAAACTACGGCATAATTTAGCGCCTCATGAAATGCACCAATGTTTGTTGTACCATCTCCAAAGAACACTGTTGCAACATCATCATCCCCGAGGTACTGAGCTCTCCAAGCAGAACCTACTGCCATCGGAAGATGCGCTCCAATAATAGCATAAGAGCCCATAACACCCTTACTTGTATCGGTTAAATGCATAGATCCACCTTTACCTCGCATGAGACCACAATCTCTTTGCATCAGTTCCCCTATTACCCCAACAACAGATGCTCCTCTTGCGAGAGTGTGAGCATGCCCTCTATAGGTACAAAAACTTTTATCATTTTTTTGCATTGCACAGGCAAATCCAGCAGCAATAGCCTCCTGACCCAAAGACAAGTGACTTGTTCCCTTTACAAGATTTTCTAGAAAAAGATCATAAGCCCGTTGCTCTGACACCCTAATGAGATACTGAGTATTAAATAGCTCCAATCTCGTTTTTTCATCTATATCATCGTTCTTTATTTTCTTATTATTTGCCATCTTAGATCCATAAATTAATATTTATTTGCTATTGGTAAATCTTCAGCAGGAAATAATGAAATAACCTTACAACCTTTATCTGTAACCACAACCTCTTCCTCAATTCTTGCTGCAGAAACGCCATCCTTTGCTGGGCAATATGTTTCAAGTGCAAACACCATTCCAGTTTTAATTTCCATTGGATTTTCTAAAGAAACTAACCTTGATATAATTGGCCTCTCATGAAGCGCCAAACCAAGACCATGACCAAATTGTAAACCAAATGCTTGCATTTCGTCGCTAAAGCCGAATTCTTCAGCTTTTGGCCATACTTTAGCTACTGTATCAGTCGATACGCCTGGCTTGATTAGCTCAATTGCCTTATCTAACCATTCACGACATTGAATGTATGCATCATTTTGTTCTGAAGTTGCAACTCCTACATTAAATGTACGGTAGTAACATGTTCTATAACCCTGATAAGATTGAAGGATATCAAAAAAAGCTTGGTCGCCTGGTCTAAACATTCTATCAGTAAAGTTATGAGGATGAGGGCTACATCTTTCGCCTGATATTGCATTTATAGCTTCAACGTCATCGGAGCCCATTTCGTATAACATCTGATTAGCAAGCGCTACAATATCATTCTCTCTGACCCCAGGTTTTAATTCCTCCCATATCATATGATATACTCCATCTACCATAGTTGCGGCTTGATTCAATAAGGTAATTTCATCAATATTTTTTATTTCACGTGCATCTAACATGACTTGCTGACCATCCACAATATTGAGACCCGCTTTTTGAAGTTCAAAGAACATGGCTGTTTCTGCAATATCTAATCCTATTGGCATATCAGAAACACCAGCCTCTTTTAGATAACTCATAATTTCTTCAGCATGAGATTTCATTAAGCCAACTGATGGAGGAACAGTACCTCTCATACCTGTCATACCAGCTAGACATCTGTTCGGGTCAAGCCAATCACAGTTCTGTTGATGATGGACTGCTGCTGAACCAAAATCCCAAACAAATGGCTCTTCATCTCCAGCAAGTAAGGCAAATCTACAAAGTTTGTCACGCTCCCACTCACCAATTTTTGTACCTGTTATGTATCTTATATTATTTACATCAAATAATAGTAAAGCCCCTAGGCCTGAATTTTTTAGTGCATTCCTTGATCTTGAAAGTCTATACTTTCTCAGCCTCTGGAAATCTACCCTAGTCTCAAAATCAACTTGTTTAAACCCTGGAGATGCCAGGGGACGATCCCAGCTCCAATTTTGATTTGCGTCTTCTGGTCTTAAGATTCTTGGTGAAAAAACATTTTTATCATTCATAACACTTTGCTTTCTATTGATTTACGCTGGATACATTTGAACTAATTTATATATAATTTTAAATAAACACAACCCAAATTTTATATTTGAATTATGATTTAAACGTATGCTAATGGGGCAAGTGCATCAACATCTGTGACTACATCTAAAATAACACACTTGTTTAGTGATATTGCTTTCTCAAGTGCAGATTGAAAATCATTTGGGTTTTCAACTCTAATTCCCTCGGCACCCATATTCTTAGCAATTTCTGAAAAATTTACTTGGTTAAAAGTCCACATTTCTCTCGCTTTTTTTGTTTGCTCTCCTCCATAAACCCTATCAAAACCTCTTTTTGATTGATTTCCAGCACCGTTATTATTCACAACAATGACGGCATTGATACCCCATCGGACAGCCGTTTCAATTTCTGCTATATGGTACCAAAAACCAGCATCCCCAGTAAAACAAATAACGGGTCTATCTGGCACAGCACACTTGACACCAAGTGAAGCGGGAAATGCCCAACCCAAGTGGCCGGCTGATCTAATGTAATTTTGATTTGATGATTTTAAATCATACATTCCACCCATCCACATACCTCCATGACCGGTATCAACAACAACAAATGCATTATCGGGTAAACCCAGAGATAATTCATGGCATATTCTCTCAGGTCTGATAGGTATTGCATCCGATGTAAGTAATGGTCTAAACTCATCATACCACTCTTTACAATATCCCTGAATTTCAGCTACCCATGGTAATCTTTTCGTTATAGATGACTCATCTACATATTGCATCATTTCCTGAAGTGCCATCTTTGCATCAGCCATAATTCCAACTTCAAGTGGATAGTTTCGCCCCAAGACTTCTGGATCAATATCAATATGAATTGCTTTAACTCCAATTTTTGGGATAGTCCAAAAATTAGTAATCATTCCACCCAGATCAGTTCCTATAAATATTGCTAGATCTGCTGCTAAAACAGACTTGTTAGCCGATGCCCTCGAATATGTTCCGACAACACCAACATTTAGGGGGTTAGTTGCATCTATCACATCTTTCCCATTTAATGATGTAGCAACAGGAATTTTTAATTTTTTTGATAATTCATCCACTAAATCGCCGGCTTTTGACCAACGCACACCACCTCCAACAATTAATATTGGTTTCTTGGCATCATTTATTATGGACATGGCTTTTTTAATTGAGTGAGTCTCTGGTAGTGGCCTATGCGGTGGAACAAACATTCCATCCTCTTGAATATCTTTTGGAACCCCTTCACCAACAATCTCTTGGTCAACTTGACCCTCATTACCCTTAAACTGAAGATGAACTGGACCTGGACACCCTGATACTGCAACTCTGAATGCTTGATTTAACATATCTGGAAATCTATTTGCGCTATCAACAGTCGCATTGAACTTTGTAACAGGTTCAAACGCTGGAATATCATCAACCTCTTGATAAGCTTTTCTAAATTTAGTTACCTGATCTCTTCCACCCGTGAGAGCTACTACTGGGGATTTTGCAAGCCAAGCATCCCTTAATCCAGCAGCAAGATTTAATGCCCCAATAATTTGAGCTGCACAGACACCCGGTTTGCCGGATGCTCTTGCATAACCATCAGCCATATATACGGCTGAGGCCTCACCATGAGCATGAATACGCCTAACATTTGATATGGCTTCAAGTTCAACCATGGTTGTTCTCAAAACCGCCGGAACATGAAATATATCTGTTACTCCATATTCAACTAGCATTTTTGCTAAAACTTTTGCACCTGTTAATTCATTACTCATAGCTTATACCTCAAAATTTTTTATATTATTTTATTGCAAGTGGATTAATTGGTGTACCAACGGCACCAGTAATTGGGATAGATGGTGCTACAAATAAAAATTCATAGATATTATCTACCAAACAGTCTTCTGCAAGCTCTTTTAGGTTAAACATTTCACCCATTGTCATCCCTTGAATTGGGATTGTTATCCAATGCCATGGCTGATTGATACCATCTTCGCTTTGATTAGGTCTAACTTCACAGCCCCAAGTATCACTTGCAAGAGCTGCCAGCTCTGTTCTCTGAACCCAATCTATTGTATCAAAACCCATTCCCGGAGCATCTCCTCCTGGAAATCCATCCCAAGAACCTCTTTCTAGACAATCTTCCATTTGCCCAGTTCTAACAATAACAAAATCACCTTTTTGAATTGAAATACCCTGTTTTTGAACAGTATAATCAAGATCCTCACATGTAATAGCATAACCATCATCTAGACGACTTTTACCAAGTGCCCTTGCAACGTCTAATAGAACGCCCCTACCTACCATCTTATCCTTTGTTTTTTCAATACCACATTTCTGAGCTCCTGCGGAAGTAACTTCTCTACAATCATATCCATTCCACATTTTATCTTCATAAAAAATATGACCTAGACCATCCCAATGAGTACATCCATGGGTTGGTAAAAAGACAGTATCATCAGCAGCTCGAATACCTCTTTTATCGAGAACTCCTGAGTAAGCGTCTGTTCCTGTTCTTAACATAGAATGAATAGGATTAGTTCTTCCCATAGCTGGATACTTGCTTTTTGCACCTTGTGGTCCGTGATGATCAAAATTTAGGGCGAGTGATATCACTTTTCCTTTTTTAACAAGTTGTACAGCTTTGATAATATCTTCAGCAGTCACATTATTAAGAGTTCCTATCTCGTCATCAGGCCCCCATTTTCCCCAGTTTTTATATTTCTCAGCAGCTTCTCTTATGTCAGCTCGGGTAATTTTCTTTTCTATCATCTCAATTTTCCTTCAGTTTTTATTATTAACTTAATTTCACTCTCAGCCAATCTGCAGACTGAGTTCGGTATCTATATATCCTATTATTTGCAACATGGGTTCCATCTTCGATCATATTGAACACAACTTCTCCTCCAACAGAGTCTACAAGTAATTTAGACTCTTCTGGCGGCACAACTCTATCAAGTCCCCCTCCAACTATATATATTGGGCATTTTATATTCTTTGCGCAGTCTGTTAGATCCATTCTGTTCGCAAAATCTCTAGCCTCTTCTTCAGAATTACATTTGCTTCTATATATGAAAGCCTCTTTAGTAAGTCCTGGTATTTTATCAAAAATATTATTCCAATTGAATGGTCCTGTTAGGGATATACATGCAATGATCCTATCATCAAATGCAGCTGCTCTTGGAGCATAATATCCCCCAAGACTAACTCCCCAAACAGCAATTTTTTTTGAGTTTAAGTCTTCCCTAGTTTCTACATAATCTATGACAGCTGATACAGGACCTTCATATTCTGGGCAAATTGGTGCATCATATTCACCCTCTCCTTGTCCGGGACCGTCGAATGCAAGTGTTGCAATCCCTCTTTCAAGAAAGACCCTTTCATTTGTTTCCATTTCTTCTTTGGCTGAATCCAATCCCATGCACATAATTACGACAGGCGGATTTTCTACATTATTCGGCTTTCTTAAATTGCCATACATTTCAAGATTATTCCAATTTACTCTTATTCTTTCACCAACTGGGTTACTTAATTTCATAGATTTCTGATGACACTTTACAGCCATATCATGTGCTCTCTTCATTTCATCTGGTTTTTGTACAAATAAGAACTTACCATAATGGTAGCAAACAGCTGCAGTATTATAATGCTCTGAAGCACTTAAATTAAAATTATTCTGTTTTGCATCATCTCCTAATAATGCATGCATTTTTCCTTTATTTTCCCAAGCGACACACCAATCATCCCATTTATGAACAATTGCAGCGACATCATTAAAATCTGACAGTGGAATTCCATTTGAAACAAATCTATGTGCCCAATGTGCAACTGCCATCTGTACTTTTGTATCTTTACTTTCCATGACAAATCCCTTACCAATTACTATAATTAGTTTATATTTAAATCTATTATAGAATAGAGGGCAATAGGAAAAATGTATAACATAATAGTCGGTGGACAAATACATCATAGTGGAATTGAATTATTGAGAAGTATTGACAATTTTAATGTAAGTGTACTATCTGATGCAAGCCAAGAAACATTAAATAAAAATATTCATGATGCTGACGCCATATTATTACGCCTGCAATCTTTTTCAAAATCATTGATTGATCAGTGCCCAAAATTAAAGATCTTATCACGAAATGGCGTTGGATATGACCGCATTGATATCCCAGAATTAACAAAAAGAAAAATCCCTCTAACCATTGTTGGTGATGTTAATTCATCAAGTGTGGCTGAGCATACAATTATGCTTATTCTTGATTTGCTAAAAAGTACAAGACAACATGATCAAATGGTTAGATCCGAGAATTGGAAGGATAGAGATTTATTAATATCAAATGATTTTGAAAATAAAAGAATACTAATTATTGGATTTGGAAGAATTGGGCAAAAAGTTGCAAAAATAGCTGATGCGTTTGGTGCAAAAATTTTAGTATTTGATCCTTACATAAACACTAAAAATAGTTTACCGCTTAATTACCAAATAATTGATAAATTAGACACTGGTCTTAAACAAGCTGATATTATCACACTACATGCTCCAGGTTCAACGGAACCCATAATAAATAAACGAGAAATTAGCTTAATGAAAAAAAATGCTATTATTATTAATACTTCAAGAGGTTCTCACATCGATCTTGATGCTCTATACAGAGCAATCGAAGAAAAACATATTAAAGCGGCTGGATTAGATGTTTATCCTATTGAACCGCCAAATATTAAAGAAGAGGGAATCTTCAAACATGAAAATAGTCTATTTACTCCACACATAGCGGGGTTGAGTTATGATTGTGCCTCAAGAATGGCTCTAAATTCAGCTCAAAATATAATTGATGCCTTAAATGGCAGTTTAAAAAGCGAGTATGTTGTAAATAAAGAAGTGTTATAAGTTACTAATATATCAATTCTTGGATAAATGAGAATAGACCTGTGATAACAATGAGCCTTGACAATAGGTTTGCTTATAAGTTTCCGAAGATTGAATTAATTCAAACCATTCAGATACTCTTTTATTGCCTTCCCATAGATCAGGCATTCCAAGGTCTTGCATCCTAACAAGAATTGGCATGATGCATATATCAGCATAACTAATATTTTTTCCTAATAGATATGGCCCACTAGATTTCTCAATCCAACTATCCATTCTATCAGCTGTCGATTTTATTTTTGATGTTGACTCATTCATATCCTTTTCAGAAAAACCGGTTCGACCCATTTTTAATAAGAACTCTTTACGAAGAGGCTTAGATTCTGCAACAGCTATGAATTCCTGTTCAGTCATAGCTTGGAAATGGGGTAAGAATGCCATATTATATGATGGAATTCTGACAGATGGGCCCGCAACTTCATCAAAATATCTGATCATTGCTCTCATGTTTGCACAGAGTTCTGGATCCCCAGGTCTAAGTGAATTTAAATCAGGATCAATATCTTCTAGATATTCAATTATCACTGAGCTATCAATTATTATCTTCCCGTCATGATCTATTGCAGGAACAACACCGTTTGGATTTATTTTGAGGTACTCAGGCTTTAGCTGGTCACCTGAGAATAAGTCAAGTATTTCCATAGAAAAACTTAAATTTTTGTAATGCAGTGTATATCTTACTCTCTGGCTACAAGTAGACTGTAGAGCATTATATAGTTTAAAATTTCCTAGATTTGAATTCATACATTTTTCTATTTATTATATAGGTCAAGTCCATACATATAGTTTGCAGCTTTTAAGAATAATGTTCTATTAACTCCATCCGAATGCAGCCATCCTGCAGCATCTCTTAATAATTTTTCAACACCAAATTCTTTCATATAACCGTGGCCACCATGTATTTCCATAGTCCAAGTTGCGACCTTCCATACTGCCTGACTTGCCATTGCTTTGGGTAAAGCTCCTAATGTCCAATCCCATCCTTGATCTTGGTTATCAGCCAAATAGCAGGCTCTATGCGTATATGATCTTGCTGCATCTAGTAACATTCTCATTTCTCCCAATTGAGCCCTTATTCCGTCATGTTCTATGAGTGGTCTTCCTCCCTGTACCCTAATCTTCGCCCATTGTTCTGCCTTGTCATAGAGAGCTTCCCCGACACCAAGACAACTTGCTGCAGCAAATGAGTTACTTGATGGGAAAAATTTTTGAAGTAGTTGAAAGCCTTTTCCGATCTCTCCAACTATATTTTCATCTGGGATGAAACAATCTTGAAATATTAATTCTGCATTATTTGCTAGACTTTCACCCATTTTGTCGTGCACACGTCCAATCGTAAAACCTTCCCGACCCTTTTCTAAGAGGAAACAAGTCGTCCCTTCAAGCATAGGTTTACCTTTTTCAGTTTGGACAAATAATAGATAAAAACTTGCTCTATTTCCGTTTGAAATAAAATGTTTCATACCGTTGATAACGAATCCGCCATCAACTTTTTCTGCAAATGTTCTGAAAGGAGTTGGATATGGTAGAAAATAATTAGAAGCATTATCAGGCTCTGTTATACCAATACCCAAAACTGCTTCTGGATCTTCAGTAAATGGAACAAGAGCTCTTTTTGCCTGATCTTCGTTTAAGGCTTTTTCCATAATGGTAGCAAGTTTCATAGTCTGTGCCATTGTGACTGAAACACCAACATCGCCTATTGCCAGTTCTTCTACAACCATTGCTGTTGTCAGAGAGTCTGCACTAAGTCCACCATACTTTTCTGATAAAGTCATAGTTCTTAACCCAAGATCATTAGCTGATTTTACAATATCACCACAATATCTTTTTGCAGGTGTGTCCATTGCATCGAGCTCGGCGGCTTTTGGTTTGACAACATCGTCAACAAATTTCTTAACACTTTCTAATATGGCTTTTTGTTCCTCAGTCTGTATGAACATATCATGCATAATTTTAGTCCTTCTTTATTTTATAAGATCAGCTTTAATATATATATATAATTGATTAATAGAAAACAATGTTTTATGTACGTATAGGCAGGATTTTTAACCAAAAATAAATTTGACTTGTAGATAAAAAATGTTATTCATAAATTCTAGGGTCATAGTTTCAGAAATATGATTATTATGAAATTTTTCTGCACATTAGGGGTATAAAAATGAATCATAAAAATAAAATTTCAAGAAGACGTTTTATAACAGGATCGTCAGCATTTGCAGTTGGTTTGACTCTAAATCCATTCAAATTATTTGCAAATTCAGAAAATAATTTAAACTTTTATAACTGGGATGATTATATTGGTGAAAACACCTTATCTGACTTTGCTGACCAAACAGGAATAAGAACAAAAATGGATTTCTTTGCTGATAACGATGAATTATTTTCAAAACTCAGAGAAGGTAACCCAGGTTATGATATTATAGTTCCTTCGGATATTTATGTTGAAAAAATGATCAAAGCAGGCATGCTGGATAAAATTGACCATGATAAGATTCCTAATATGACAAATATTGATAGGAATTTTTTGAACCCAGTATTTGACCCTAGCAGAGCTTATTCTGTTCCATACATGTGGGGAACAGTTGGTATCGGATATAATATCGCAAGAGTTAAGGGAAAACCAAATTCATGGTCATCCTTATATGAATCTGGAAAATACTCATCAAATATTTCGTTATTATCAGAAGCCACTACAGTTATAGCAATTGGTCTGAAATATCTAGGTTACTCACTTAATTCTACTAATATAAAAGAATATAAGGAAGTTGAAGAATTATTAATTGAACAAAAAAAACATATAAAAGTTTTTGCTGAAGATAATGGGCAGGATCTACTTGCTTCTGGTGAAGTTGTTCTCGCACAAGAATTTAATGGGGATGTTGCGCAGCTTATGTTAGAAGATAGTGATATTAGTTATATTGTACCAAATGAGGGAAGTATCATATGGGAAGATTGCCTCTGTATCCCCAAAGATGCCCCCAACAAAGAAAATGCCCATAAATTTATCAATTATTTGCTTGGTGCTAAAACTGGCGCAGATTTAGCAGATTATATTCAGTATGCGACTCCTAATAAAGAAGCTAAGAATTTAATGGGTCTAGATTATATTAAAAACCCTGCGATCTTTCCAACAGACGAAATTATTAAAGTTTGCGAAAACCAAATATACCTTGGAGAGGAAATAGGCCAAGTTATTCAAGATAGTTGGACCCGCATCCTTGCATCATAAATGGACTATTTTATGACATCTATTGAAAGTAAAAATTATGGCTAATTCTTGGAGTGTGAAGAATAAGCTCTTCATTTTCCTTCTTCTCCCTGGCCTTGCTTGGCTATTATTTTTCTTTATTCTGCCACTTATTATTATTTTTTCGATGAGCTTCGGTCAAAAAATAGATATAATTAGCGTTGAATATAGTTGGAGCCTTCATAATTATATACGAGCCTTTGATGGAATATATTTTATTACATTATTTAAATCTGTCATCATTAGCTCAATAACAACTCTTCTTTGCTTACTTGTAGCGGTTCCTGTTGTACTTTATATTAGTTTTTCATCAACAAGAATGAAATCAATATTATTAATATCCATTATGCTTCCTCTTTGGACAAATTTACTTATAAGAACTTACTCATTAATTGCTATATTAAGGACAAAAGGCCACATCAATTCATCTCTTGAATTTCTATGGGACTCATCAAATCATTTATTTAATTTTTTAAATCTGGCTAATTATAATATATTCAGTAATTCTTTCATTCCCCTTAATCTTATCTATAACAATTTTGCAATTATACTTGGTCTTTTTTATATTTATATTCCGTTCATGATCATACCAATTTATTTGGTTCTTGAGAGATTTGATAGAAATTTATTAGAGGCAAGTTATGATTTAGGGGCAAATCATATACATACATTTTTTAAAATCATTATGCCTATAATTAGCCCTGCTATAATCTCTGGCATAATCTTAGTTTTTATCCCATGTCTTGGTACTTTTATCATTCCAGATTTACTTGGTGGTGCCGACTCACAAATGATCGGGAATATAATCGAAAGGCAGTTCAAATCAGCAAATGATTGGCCTTTTGGGTCATCTCTCTCATTTTTATTAATATACATGACAATTATTATTTTCGCTGTGCGATACATTTATACCAAACTATATTCAAAACTTCATATAAGGATGGATATATGAGAAAAATTAAATTAATTCACAGCCCAATTGAATATGCTCGAAATAAGTACTTAAAGACAATTACTTATTCCTTTTTAATCATACTTTATCTGCCAATTATTAACCTTATTCTTTTTAGTTTTAATGACTCTAAAAGAAACATTGTATGGAGGGGGTTCACAACAAAATACTATGAAAAGATGTTTGATAATCAGATATTATTTGATGCTTTCTCAAATTCATTGACGATTGCATTCATATCCACCGTTATATCTACTATTTTGGGATTAAGTACTGCTATTTGCCTTTGGAAGTTTAATTTCTATTTAAAAAAGTATTACGACTTAGCTCTGATCTTTCCAATAGTGATACCTGAAATATGCCTAGGGGTGTCTATGTTAGTATTTTTTAATTTTATAAGCTGGCCTAATTTTCAGATTTGGCCTTTATCCTTATCAAGTATTATAATAGCTCATGTTTCATTCATATTCCCATTTGTTGCTATTATTATTAGGTCTCGACTTTCAATTCTAAATAATGAGATATTGGAGTCTGGAACTGATTTGGGGGCGACAAACTTTCAAATAATAAAATTTATAATTATACCGTTTCTGAAACCTGCAATAATAGCATCTTTTTTATTCGCGTTTACATTATCACTTGATGATTTTGTCGTAACTTTTTTTACCTCAGGACCAAATAGCGTTACATTACCTGTAAAAATATATTCAATGGTGAGATTTGGTATAACGCCTGAGATAAATGCTGTTTCAACATTATTGTTACTCATTATTATCATTTCAACTTATTTTGTGATTAAATTTTTAACAAAAAAAAATAGAGTATTGATAAAATGATAAAAAATAGATCATGTATTGAAATAAGTAATCTCAATAAAAGTTTTGGAAATACTCTAGCTGTAGCTGATGTATCTTTTGATATTTATGAAAATGAATTTTTTACTATATTGGGACCCTCTGGCTGCGGCAAATCAACACTTCTTAGACTAATTGCCGGTCTAGAAATACAAGACAAAGGTGGTATTATTATCAATGGTATAGATTGTAGTAAAATACCAGCAAATAAAAGACCAGTTAATATGGTCTTTCAATCTTATGCTTTGTTTCCTCATATGAATATAAAAGATAATATTGAGTTTGGACTAAAATTAAAAAAGATAAACCCAAAAGAGATAAGCCATAGAGTTGCAAATATCCTGGATCTAATAAAAATGAGTGGCTATATATACAAATATCCTGATCAACTATCAGGTGGACAAAGACAAAGAGTGGCCCTTGCAAGAGCAATAGTCAATAACCCAAGTATCATTCTCTTAGATGAACCTCTGTCTGCACTTGATGCAAATTTGAGAATCGAAATGCAACAAGAACTCGTTAATATTCAACGAAATTTAGAAATGACATTTATGCTAGTGACACATGATCAAGATGAGGCTTTATCAATATCATCGAGAATTGCAATTATGGAAAATGGGGGAATTATCGAAACAAATACAGCCACAAATATGTATGAATATCCAATGAAAAAGTATAGTGCTGAATTTCTTGGTAGAATAAATATAATCGAAGGAAACATATTAGAAGGTGCCAATGACAAAATTTTCTATACAGAAACTTTTGGTGATATAAAAATTAAAAATAATGAGGCGATTACTAAAACTATGTTGTTAGGTATTAGACCTGAAAAAATAATAATAGAGAATAAGAAAAAAGAAATATTAGGAAGAATTTATGTAAAAGGAACAATAATAAGTTCCACATACTATGGTGATATGACATATTTGACTATTGAGCTACATAACAAAAAAGAAATATATATACATGTTCAAAATATTCATCGAGACTCTTTAAATGAATTAAAAATTGGCAAGAAATTAAAAGCCTCATTTGATATCAGTGACTTAATTCTTTTAGAAAAGTAATACTTTTCTATCAAGGGATTTTTGTTATAATCAATGAACAGATTAAAACTAGATAGGAAGAATAAAAATGTCAATACTTCAGTCCAATAAAGTAATCGCCATAGAAGAGCATTACATTGATCCCAACGTTACAAAATTACAGGAAGCAAATACTACAAATACTCGAATTAGAAATCCAAAAATGGTGTCTAGAATGGAAGATTTCGGGGGTGAAAGAATTGAAGAAATGGACGCAACAGGAATTGACATTCAAATACTCTCAATTGCCCCTCCCGGTGTCCATAATCTTCCAAAGGATATTGCTGTAACAGCCGCAAAGCAAACAAATGACTATCTCGCAAATAAAATGTCACAGAATCCAAATAGATTTAGAGGGTTTGCCGCATTACCGATGCAAGACCCTCAAGCCGCCGCCCGAGAGTTAGAAAGAGCCGTAAAAGATCTCAATTTTGTGGGTGGGATGATTCATGGGCTTACAAACTCGCAATTCGATGATGGGAAGGCTTCATGGCCAGTATACGAAACTGCTGCTAAATTAGATGTGCCGATTTACCTCCATCCTGGTATGCCTCATCATGAAGTCAGAAATATTTATTATAAAGATTATACAGAAGAATTTGCATTATTTCCTCAGGCAGCGTGGGGTTATACAGTTGAGACTGCAACTATGGCAATAAGACTTGTTCTATCAAGAGTATTTGAAACAATCCCAAACCTTAAAATTATACTAGGTCACCTTGGCGAAACATTACCTTTCTTACTTTGGAGAGTAAATCATAATTTAAAACGTCCTGGTAATGCTCCAATTGAGTTTAGAGAGGTTTTTTGTAATAACTTTTATGTAACAACTAGTGGAAATTTCTCGGATCCAGCACTTTTATGCTGCATGCAGGAGTTGGGAGTTGATAGGATATTATTTGCAATTGATTGGCCCTTTATTGACAACAAACTCGGAACAGACTGGTTTGAAAAATTGGCAATATCAAAAGAAGATAAAATTAAAATATTAAGCGGAAACTCTTCAAGAATATTCAAACTCTAAAATAGATGTAATAGTGTATAAAGACTGATTAAATAGCTTTAAAGTTCTGGTACATCTAAGCCAATGCCAACAACTTCATCCTCAATTGGAACGCGGAAGGCATCATTAAATAAGTTAAGTGATACCATAACTGTTGCTGTTAAAGCTATTTCTACCATTTGTTTCGGTGTGTAGTGATTTTTAAAATTTGCAGCTACATTATCTGGAATATTTGAAGCATCAACCATCATATGATCAACAAAGCTTAGTGCAGCCTTCTCAGAATCTGTAAATGCATCATGCGTATCAGAAGATTGAACATTCTTTATCTTATCCTCATCTACACCAAGTCTTCTTAAATGTTCAATTTGATGAGTTGAACAGTAAAAGCATGTATTTCGTGTTGCAACTTTATATCTAATAAGTGCTTTAAAGGGCTTTGATAATTCGCCAAGTTCCCATGTTGATTGCCAGTAGTTACGAGAGGCCATTCCAAAATCATCAGAATGACCCATAGCGCGAGCACTATTATTAATCCTCTGACTACCTTTGGCCTCCTTTAATTCTTTTATCATACCCATAAATTCAGAACTAAATTCATCATCTTTTAATAATGGGACAACTGTATTGTGATTAAGATTTTTATCTAATTGGCTTTTCATATATCTCTCCTTTTATAAAGTCATACTGCACTTGGCATTCTTAAATACTCACTACCATCTAAATTTACAATTATAGAGATCGGTTTATTTAATTGCAATGCTCTCGTTACACCTTTGACTAATTCTGTAATTTTATTTACCTCAATAGCATCAATACCGAAGCTTTCAACGATTTTTTTATATTCAATTTTATCAAAGCTTGTGGACTCAGTGTTATAGCCCTTTTTTACCTGTTTTGATTTCACTTGAGTGAGTGCATTATCAACCATTATAATTTGAACCATTGGAATGTTTAGGCGCCTCCAAGTTGCTAACTCTCCTGCATACATAAGAAATCCTCCATCTCCCACAAAAGATATTACTGGTCTCTCTGGTGATGCTATTTTTGCACCAAGTGCAGCACCAAGAGAAAAACCCATAGGAGATAACCCATTTGAAACAAAATAAGTTAATGGTAAATAAGATAACCACGCTTGTGAAGCAAGCGACTTATGGGCTCCAGCATCTGCAGTTATAATTGTATCTTTTGGGACGATTTTTCTTATTTCCTTATACACTAATTGTGGTGCAATTCCGTCGCTTGAGTTATAATCATCACTAACACCAAGTTCATAGTCTTGTATTTTATTAAATGAATCCCTTGCTAAGCTCAACCACTCCTTGCTTGTATCCCTTTGGCCTATGTTATCTTTTAAGAAATCTAATATACCAGACATCTGCCCTTTGAGTTCCTGCATTACAGGTTGAAAAGTTCGATCATTTGTGTCTGTGGCATCAATAGAAATAATAGGAACCTGAGATTTAAACGGTCTAATTATATCCCAACCATCTAAACCAATTGTTATAATTAAGTCTGCTTCTTTTAACATTTCATCAATTGGTGTTCCAAACCAACCATACATTCCAATATATAGTGAATTGTCACATGGAAAACTCCCAACAGCCTGCAGGGTAACACAGCAAGGTGACTGTATATGATGAGCAAAAGAAATTAAATCCTCAGAGATTTTTGATCCAACAACACCAACACCTGCTACAATAATCGGCTTACTTGATTCATTTATTATATCAATTGCATAATCAAAATCACTTTTCTCAGGTAAGCTTTGCTCGCCAAAATCTGTAATTAGGCTATTTATTTGTTCCTCATTAATATCAATATCTTGAATTGCCTGGACCGGTGAGATCGGCAGGTAGACAGCGCCAGGTCTCGGTTCAATTGATTTTCTGTAAGCTCTATCTAAGAGCTCGACGGCATTCTTCGAAGTTAACTCCTCAGATAGTTTAGTAATAAGCCTACCAAATGATACAAGTTCGACATCTTGATGAGGATTCTTAGCTAATAGTTCGGGATCAATTATCGCTGAAAATATAATAATTGGGCGCCTATCCAGATATGCAGCTGCAATACCAGAGACTAAATTTGTCACTCCAGGCCCTTTCGTAACTATTACAACTCCTGGTATACCTGTGATTTCACCATAAGTAGATGCCATATAAGCAGCTGTATTTTCGTGATGTGTTAGGATATAATTTATTCCCTGATCTGAGAATGCATTAATTAGGCTGATAGTATCACTACCTGGTGTTCCAAATACTTGTTTAACACCTCTTTTTTTTAAATATTTAGCAATAAAGTCGCAAGTTAACATATCTCTCTCCTATTAATATTTATTTTTTCCAACAGGTGCACCATCATTAATATAAATATTCACTATATCTCCAACTTGAATATCATCGTCAATTCCAACAGTTAAAGATACACCAGTATTCGTTTGTATATTAGCAATTTTTCTTGGATGCCAATCCTTGTGACCCAACATATGGCGTATGACAGAAATTTCTTTTACCTGTCCTTCTGGTGCATCTATCAAATTAAATACAGTATTACCACATTTTGAACAAATAAATTTTTTGGGGAATGTACATTTATTACATCTATTACATCTATAAAATTGTAATTTTTCCATCTTAAACACCCTCTAAAATTGCTGCAGAAACTGTCCCACCATATCGATAAAGTGTCATACCATAACCTGTAACAATACCATAATTTGCATTATTTACCTGCCTATCACCTGCTCTATTTTGAAGTTGAAGTGCAACCTCCCCAATACCATTTAGACCTCCTGCCATGCCACCAGGCTGGCCAGCTGATAACATTCCACCCCAGGTATTGACTGGTGTAATTTGTTCGCTCGTCTTAGTCAAATATTCTTTTATATTGGATTTCTTTATAATTTTTAGGTCGTTAAGTTGGGCAAGAACTATAGCTGGATAATCGTCATATATACTAAAAACATCGATATCGGATGGCGATAATTTTGCTACTCCGTATAACTTATCTACAAAATTTACTATACCTGTACTAGTACCATCGCCTTCTTGATTGTCGTAGTTAAAACTTTGAAAAAAAGATTTTATTCGCACTTGCTTTTCAAGTCTTTTATTATCCTCCGCTGATAAAATAATGGCGAATGCACCTGCTACTACTGGCACACAGTCGTATCTGCATAATGGATCGGCAATCATTGGAGCGGAGTTATAATCTTCGTGTGAGAGAGGTGTTTTATATACCGCATTAGGGTTTTTTGATGCCCAGGTACGTTGATTTACAAGAAGATTAGCATAATCTGATTTCAATAAGTTATACTTCTCCATTTGTCTTGTGGTTACAAGCGAATATACTCCATTTGGACCCCCATGTCCTAATGGCGAAAGATGGTCGCGTGTTGCACTATTATAAGAATTTGCTATTTTTGCATAACCAGATAAACCAGTTGCATCACCTGCTAATATCAATATATTTTTTGCAGCTCCAGTTTGTATAGCCCTAGATGCATGTCCTAGCATATTCATGGCTGATGAGCCTCCATTAGTGTCTTGCAATAACCAGTTCAAGCTTAAGCCAAACCTCCAAGCAATATCAATTGCTGAGTCGGGTGAAATAGAAAATGATGAGATAGCAAATCCATCAATATCAGTATGAGAGAGGTCAGCGTCCTCTAATGCATTACAGATTGCATCTCTCATGAAGTTGTGGACGGAATCACTTTCATCAGGATGTCTTGTATATTTAGACTGCCCTATCCCTATAATTTTCGGATCAAATATCATATTTATAAAAAAATTTTAATATATATCATTTGGTATTTTGCTTATATTATTAATATAATATCATAAAAAGATAAATATATTTATCCCAATATGTGAAAGAGGAAAACTCAAAGTAACAGAAAATAATGAGGTTATTTAATGAAAAAATTAAATATCTACGATATCGGTGGAGATATAGTTAAAGAAGATGAAAGATATATTGTAAGAGATAATAAGTCTCTCAATAATCTTATAGTTAGTAGTACAGATTTAAAACCAAACAAGAATACCACAGGGCACAAACATCCCAGACAGGAGGAAGTTTATTATTTTTTGAGAGGTACTGGTAAAATGGAGTTAGATAATGATTTGATAGATGTTACTGTAGGTGACGTAATTTTAATAGAAGATAACGTTTTTCACAAGGTCTATGCAGGAAATGAAGGTTTATATTTCTTATGTGTTTTTGACGGTAAAAGAAATCACTAACAACTATCTATTTCTTTTAATAGAAAAATTAATTCACAAGGTATATCGGTAAATCCGAATGTAACATTAGATGCCTTGTGACACCTCCAAAAATTATCTCTCTCAGCCTGCTTTGAGTATAAGCACCTTTTACTATTAGGTCAGCATTTATACTTTTACTGTACTCTAGAATAATTTCTCCTGCTTTCTTCTCATCTCCTTCAAGCGAAACAGCTTTGGATTCTATGCCGTGAGATAAGAGTAATTTTGATACTTCTTCACCACTTGGGCCATCAGTAATTGCTTTCTCTACAGTCAAAATTGTGACATTATTTGCTTTTTTTAGAATTGGTAATGCGGCAAAAACTGCTCTTGAACTCTCTGTTGTACAGTTCCACGATATTAGTACCTCATTTCCAATTTCTACTTGTTTATTCATAGGAATTAGCATGACAGGTCGTCCACCATCAAAAAGTATTGTCTGAATTGAACTGAGACTTGCGCTCTGTAGTTCCTGATAAGGCCTAGATATAATCACAACATTATATACTCTTGATAGATCCCCAAGATATTTTTGACTCTGCAATTCTTCTGATAGCCATTGATAATTCAAGCTGCTAAGAGCCTTGTCTTTTAGAACTAATCCCTCCATGTGACTCTCAAACTTTTCTTTGTATTTAATCACCTCACTGATACTTTCATCATGGTGAACGGTGTCAAATATTATTGACCCCTCTTGCGCAATAAAACTATCTATTCTTTGATGTATAGCCACACCACTAATACTTGATTTATACACTTTTGCAAGTGATACCGCGCAATCAATCAGGTGAGGAATAGTCTCAGCATATTCGAATGGTAATAAAATATTTTTCATCTATAAACACCTTTTTATTTTCTATAAACCTCTCATAAGCTCGGCAGGATCAATAGGTAATTCTAATTCTTTACCAGTCTTTGCAGATAGATCCATTGCCATTGTAAGCACAAGATTTCTATGACCTTCTTTTGCTGTAGCATGTGGCGTATCTTTTCCGAGATAAATTCGACTGAACCAGGAATTTGTTTCTTCACGAATTGGTCCCCACAAATCTCCATTATATATATCCCCAGGTGGAAAACTTGTAAGGAAATCTACATTTCTTGTTGCCTCTATTTCCAGACCTTCTGGCCTGTATGCTGGTCCCTGATTATACTCTGTAGCAAGAATTACGTCTCTATGTGTGTCTTCAATATCAATCACACCCTTGGTACCTACAACACCAATTTCCAGACCATATACCGCGCCAGGCCATACTTTTGGCAGAGCCCAACAGATATTCATGCTAAATATTGTTCCGTCTTCCATCGTAAATACACCAAATGTAGCGTCTTTCGTACCAAGCTCTGACATAATTTTTTCAGTAGAACGGGCGAATATAGAAACTGGTTTTGCTTGATCACCTAGCATCCAGAGAGCCATATCTAAACTATGCGTTCCAGATACCACCATTGGTGTGAGATGTCTTCTATCCTGTGATAATCTAACTTCCCCTGTTGGTGCCATTTTATTCATAAAGGCCCTGACAACAACCGCCGTCGCCTCTCCTATCTGTCCATTATTTATTCTTTCTTTTACAGCTAAGAATCTTCTTCTGAACCTTTGAGTATAACCCACTACTGCATCGACTCCGGATTCATTAATTGCATTAAGTACTTTAAGTGACTCAGTTGCATCCGTTGCTAGTGGCTTTTCAATTAATAGTGGCAATTTTCTTTCAACACTTGCTAGAATTGGTTCTACATGGCTCCAAGTAGAAGTCGCGACAATCACTGCGTCTACCTCTGGTCTCTCAATTAATTCTCTAAAATTAGTTGTAAAAAAATCTGCCTTTATATCATTCTTTAATTTCAGTCCTAGATCTTCATTTATATCTGCGAGACCAATCCATCCAATACCTGGATATTCTTTTGCAAGAGTCGAACGCATTCGACCAACAACTCCACAACCAACTACAGCTAAACCCAAGGTCTTCTTATTTTCCATATTACATCCCCATATACTGAATAATTATTATTACTTATTATTCTTGATTATTCAAGAAATTCATAACTCCTTGATTAATTTTATAGCTAGTTCTTTTTATACTTTTTAATTAGATCAGGTCTATGTTTTTTTGTAATTTCCATAGATTTTTTTAATCTCCAATCTCTAATATCTTTGTGATTACCCTCCAATAGTACCTGAGGTATTTCAAAGCCATCATAATTTCTAGGTAAAGTATATTGAGGGTATTCAAGAAGGTTATTCTCATAACTTTCACTATCTATTGACTCCTTACTATTAATAACACCATCAATTAAACGAACACATGAATCTATAATATTTATTGCAGCTATATCTCCATTTGTTAAAATATAGTCACCAATTGACAACTCAGTTGCCCCGGTGGCTTCAACAATTCTTTGGTCAACCCCCTCAAATCTTCCACATACGATAATTAATCCATCTTCAAGTATTAAACTCTTTGCTATGCTTTGATCATATTTTATACCGCGTGGTGCAGGAATAATAATTGGCCTGTTATCACCTTTTGATTTAATATTCATAATAATTGGAATTACCACATCAGCACGTAGAATCATACCTGGGCCTCCTCCGGATGGAGGTCCGTCAATCTTTAACTTTTTATTTTCTTTAAACTTATCAATGGCAATTATTTCGAGGTCCCAAATTTTATTTTTTAATGACCTGCCGACATTACTGAAATCTAGGGCACCCGGGAATATCTCAGGTGTTGTAGTTATTATAGTTACTTTCCATTTATGATTTGTCATACCAAACTATATCTCAATCTAATCAGGAGTAATAATCCTTTACATAGCAAATTAACTCATCTCCATCACGACACATAAAATCGTTATAATTATTTAAGTATACCTTGTTTAATCTCGCTTATTAAAGAGTACTAATAATGATGATTATTTTTCATCTTCTATTTTTGGTTTCTCTTCTTCTGCAGGAGCTTCGGCAGCGGCCTCTTCAGCCGGGGCTTCTTCTACTGGAGCTTCTTCTACTGGAGCTTCTTCTGCNGGAGCTTCGGCAGCGGCCTCTTCAGCNGGGGCTTCTTCTACTGGAGCTTCTTCTGCGGGAGCTTCGGCAGCGGCCTCTTCAGCCGGGGCTTCTTCTACTGGAGCTTCTTCAGCCTCCTTCTTTGGTATTGCCTTTTTCGGATTATTTCTTGGCGTTCTTTTAGCTATACCCTCTGCATCTAAAAATCTTAGTACTCTATCCGTTGGTTGAGCACCAACTCCCATCCAATATTTAATTCTATCAATTTGTAATGTAACTCTATCATTATGGTCTTTAGGTAGAAGCGGATTATATGTACCAAGCTTTTCGATGAACCTTCCGTCTCTTGGATTTCTGACATCAGTTACTACTATTCTGTAATAAGGACGTTTTTTTGAGCCACCCCTTGCCAATCTAATTTTTAAAGCCATTAAAATTCCTTTTCTTAAATTCTAGTTATAAATATCCAGAATCACTTTTTTCGTCCAGTTAAATTTAATAAATTATTTAATTTATTTTGAGAGCCTGGTAATCCCGGTAATCCGGGTAAATTTTTCCCTGTGGTATTACTTCCCAAATGAGATAGCATTTTTTCATTGATATTGCTATCATTTAATTTATTTATTTGATTATTTTTGATATCTGGCATTTCAAAATCAGCATCTAACATACCCTTCTTTCCAAACTTTTTCATCATATCTGATGTTTGTCTATAAATTTTTATTAATTTATTAATCTCTGGTACCTCTGTACCAGATCCTCTTGCAATTCTTTTCTTTCGAGAGGCATTTAAGATTTTAGGATTCCTCTTTTCTCTTGGAGTCATGGATGAGATTATTGCGACTTGTCTTTTTATGATTTTATCATTCATATTGGACTCGGCTAGTTGTTTTTTTACCTTACTTATACCTGGCAACATTCCAAGTATTCCTGACACCCCTCCCATCTTTGACATTTGATTTAACTGCTGAGACATATCGTCCAAATCAAATATCCCTTTAGATATCTTTTTTGCAATTTTATTTGCTTTTTCATTATCGATGGTATCTTTAGCTCTTTCAACAAGGGATACAATATCACCCATCCCAAGGATCCTATTTGCAGTACGATCTGGATAGAACTCTTCCAAATTGTCAATCTTTTCACCGGTACCGATAAATTTAATTGGCTGCCCAGTAATATGTTTCATCGATAGTGCTGCTCCACCTCGCGCATCACCGTCTAACCTGGTCAGTATTACACCAGTTAGCGGGATTTTCGATGAGAATGTACTTGCAACATTTACAGCATCTTGACCTGTCAGGGAATCTGCAACTAAGATTATTTCTGTTGCTTTGGCTTCTTTATTGATATTTTCAAGTTCATTCATTAACTCATTATCAACATGCATTCTTCCTGCAGTATCTAGAATCAACACATCAAAACCACCTAACCTTGCCTCTTTGATTGCCCTCTTAGATATTTCAATAGGCTTCTGACCTTTTACAATTGGTAAAGTATCAATTGAATTTTCAATACCTAAAATTTCGAGCTGTTCTTGAGCTGCCGGCCTATTTACATCAAGGGAGGCCATAATAGTTTTTTGTTTGTATTTATTTTTAATATAATTAGCGAGTTTTGCAGATGTTGTTGTCTTACCCGAACCCTGTAAGCCTACTATCATAAGTATGGCTGGAGGAGAAACTTTTAAATTTAATTCAACATTTTCAGATCCTAATAATTCTGTTAGCTGGTCATTAACAATTTTAATAACGGTTTGGCCAGGTGAAACAGATTTAACAACTTCTTCACCAACAGCTTTCTCTCTAACTTTTTCAAGGAAGTCTTTTACTACAGGCAAGGCAACATCAGCTTCAAGAAGAGCTCTTCTGACTTCTCTTAGTGCTTCGTCAACATTAGACTCTGTAAGTAGCCCAGTTCTTGTCAACTTTGAAAATACTAATGAAAGTCTATCCGATAGTGATTCAAACATTCTAAAATCTCATATAATTTTTGGGTCAAATATAGCTTATTTAATATTTTTTCCCATAATATATTAAAATAATACTATTAGTCTAATAATTAGTATCATAAAATATTATATATAACTATATTGCATATATATTCCACTTGTATTAAATAATCCTTAGCAGAAACGGATAAAGAAAATGGAACAAATTAACTTTGTTGATTTAAAAAAACAATTTAAAGAGCTTGAGAATGAAATAGTTAATTCGGTATCAGGTGTTCTGGAGAGCGGTCAATACATCTTAGGCCCCCTCGTAGAGGAAATTGAAGATAAATTATCTTTATACGCAAATGTGAATAATGTTGTTACCGTTTCCAGTGGAACAGATGCATTATTTGTATCTCTACATGCACTTGGAATCGGACCAGGTTCGAAAGTATACATCCCATCATTTACTTACACTGCAACTGCAGAAGTAATCGCACTTGTAGGAGCTGAACCTGTATTTGTAGATGTTACCTCAAGATCATTCAATATATCTTGTAAAGATCTTGAAGAAAAAATTGAAAAATATAGGCCCACTAAAGATATGCCATCAGCCATAATAGCTGTTGATTTATTTGGATTACCAGCAAAATATGATAGATTGAATGATATTGCAAATAGGTATAATTTAAGTCTAATATCTGATGCAGCCCAATCATTTGGTGCAAGTATTGGTAATAAGAAAGTTGGAAAATTAGCGCCAATAACTACCACAAGTTTCTATCCAACTAAACCTCTTTCTTGTTGCGGAGACGGAGGGGCAATCTTTACAGATAATGATGATCTAGCACAAATACTCAGGTCAGTCCGAACTCATGGTATATCTGATAATCCCTACGAAAATATAAGAATTGGAACAAATGCAAGGTTTGATGCTATCCAAGCTGCGATATTATTAAAGAAACTAACAATTTTTGACCAAGAATTAGAAAAAAGGAAGAATGTGGCAGCAATATATAATCAAGAGCTTGATCAAATAGTTGAAACACCAATGGCTATAGATGGAGTCTATTCAGCTTGGGCGCACTATACAATAAAAACTAAAAAACGTGATAAGCTTAAAATGTATCTAAGTGACGCTAATATCCCATCTATGATATACTATCCTAAACCAATGCATGACCAGATTGCTTACAAAAAATATAGTAATGGTGATAATTTAAAAATTAGTACGGGTTTATGCCAAGAAGTCTTAAGTTTGCCGATGCACCCGTATCTATCTGAGGAACAAGTGATTTATATAACAGAAAAAATTAAAAAATTCTTGGATTAGAATGATAAAAAATGCTACCAAAAAAAATTAAATTTTATAAAATGAATGGGCTCGGAAATGAATTTGTTATTATTGATAACTTAAATTTGGACCATGAAATTGATGCCAAGTTGATCAAACGCTTGTCGAAAAAATCTACTGGACCAGGCTGTGATCAGCTTATTTCAATTGATAATGCATATGAGAATCGCATCAAAATAAGAGTATGGAATCAAGATGCAAGTGAAGCTGAGGTGTGCGGTAACGCTTCAAGATGCGTCGCAAAGCTTTTTTTTGAAAAAGAAGACCATGAAATAATTGAAATAAGTACTGGAAAAAGTAAGCATATATGTAAGAAAATGGCGAATAATCAAATAATTATTAATATGGGTCAACCAAGTACATCTTGGAAGTCGATACCTACTAACTACTCGTCTGAAGATGTACTAAAATTCGATTATAATTTTGGTATTAAAGAGCTGGTTGGGCAACATCTTCCAAGTCTTGTGAATATTGGGAATCCCCATATTATTTTTTGGCTTGATAATGTTGATAAAATTTCTTATCAAAAACTAGGTCCTTTAATAGAAAACCATGATATTTTTCCTGAGAAAATTAATGTAAATTTTGCACAGATTATTGACCCAAATCAAATCGGATTAATTGTATGGGAACGTGGAGCTGGATTAACAAAAGCTTGCGGAAGTGGAGCATCTGCAGTTGCATATGCGGGTTATAAATTAAACATGGTAAATTCTAACGTAGATATCAAATTACCTGGTGGTATTCTAAATGTATCTATTGATGAAGAAAATTATGTATACAAATCGGGTCCTGCAGAATTAGAATATATAGAATATTATACTGGTAAAAATATAAATGAAGAATAATCTAAATTTTATAACTTTTGGATGTAAGTTGAATGCATTTGAGACTCAAGTAATGAAAGAAAAGGCCGAGCATTATAATTTAAGTAACTTTAGCTTTATCAATAGTTGTGCTGTAACTAATCAAGCTGTAAAACAAACTAGGCAAGCTATAAGAAAAGAAAGGCGAGAAAACCCGGATAATAAAATTATTGTTACTGGATGCGCAGCGGAATTGCATCCTAATGAATTTATGAGCATGCCGGAAGTTGATTGCATCATTGGAAATCATGAAAAAACAAAATTAAGTACATTTGGAAATCTAGTTGGAATTAAAAAAGACATATCTGAAGAAAATATTATAGAAGAAGAGACACCTTTTATAAAAAATTTTGATAATAGAACAAGAGCTTTCGTGCAAATTCAGAATGGTTGTGATCACAGGTGTACTTTCTGTATTATACCTTATGCTCGCGGGCAATCAAGGTCTATAGATCAAGAAACTATTATCCGGCAAATCCAAACCCTACTAGATAAGGGGTACCATGAAATAATACTCACTGGTGTAGATATAACTTCTTATGGTCAAGATCTAAATGAAAAAATAAATCTTGGCATACTTATTAAGAACATCATTAAGGGTACAAACAATCTAAAAAGATTAAGAATATCCTCTATTGACTCAATTGAGATTGATGATGACTTTCTAGAAGTTTTTACTAGTGAAAAAATAATTATGCCTCATCTTCATCTATCTCTCCAATCAGGTAATGATATGATTCTAAAAAGAATGCTTCGACGACACCAAACAAAGGATGCAATTGCATTTTGTGAAAAAATACAAAAAGTTAGACCAGAGAGTGTCTTTGGTGCAGATCTTATTGCAGGATTTCCAACAGAAAGTGATTCTATGCATAAATCTACTAAGAAACATATTACAGATTGTAATCTTACATACCTGCATATCTTCCCATTCTCTGCAAAACAAGGAACCCCTGCTGCAAGAATGCCTCAAGTAGAAAAGAAAGTGATTCAGAAACGCTCCAAAGAATTGAGGGAAGTTGGTGGCCAAAGACTAAATATATTCCTTATTAATGAAGTAGGTAAGGAGAAAAAAGTTTTAGTTGAAAAGCCAGGTTTTGGTAGAACTGAGCAATATTCAAAAGTTTTAATTCCAGAAGATAATAACCAAGGAACGCTAATAACAAAAAAAATAATTGGCATAAATAAAGATCAACTAATGGCACAACTAAATTAAAAAACTTCGCTAACTTAAAATAGGTAAATATGAAGAATACTTGGTTTCAAAAATTAAAGAGTAGCCTATCTAAGTCATCAAGCTCTATTTCTCAGGGAATAACAAAAATAATAACCTCAAAGAGACTAGATGAAGCAACATTACAAGATCTAGAAGATCTTCTTATTAGCGCAGACATTGGTGTCGATTCATCGGTATCAATAATTGAGAACTTGAAAAAAGAAAAATTTAATAAAGATATAGACATCTCAGAAATAAAAACGTTCCTTGCTGATCAAATTGAGATAAAACTTGCATCCTCCTATAAAAAACTAATCTTCAATAAAGATCAATCCCCTCATATAATTATTGTTGTTGGGGTCAATGGTTCTGGAAAAACAACTACAATCGCAAAGTTAGCTAATAATTTTAAAAAAGATGGTGCAAAGGTTCTCATTGGAGCGGCAGATACTTTTAGAGCCGCAGCAATAGAGCAAATCACTTCGTGGGCATCTAGATTAAATATTGAAATTGTAGCTTCGGATATTGTAAAAGATGCTGCAAGTATAGCATACGATACAGTCAAAAAAGCAAAAGATGATAAATTTGATGTAGCCATCATAGATACTGCTGGACGACTTCAAAATAGATCTGAATTGATGGATGAGCTTGCAAAAATTATCCGTGTTATAAAGAAACAGGACACAGAAGCTCCTCATTCTATAATATTAACTTTAGATGCTACAGCCGGACAAAATGCTATTCAGCAAGCTAAGGTTTTCAATGAAATTGCAAATATTACTGGTCTCATTATAACAAAATTAGATGGTACTGCAAAAGCGGGATATATTATTTCTATTGCACAAGAGATTGGCTTACCTATTCATTATATTGGTATTGGTGAGTCAGTTGATGATCTGAATGATTTCGATATAAAAAGCTTTTCAAGGTTAATCGTAGGGCTAGACTAAAGAACATGCCAATAAGAAAAAGACCACCAAATTCAAAAAATCCTGAGAAATCTGTATTCCTACTATTCCATCAAGCCCAGCAGAAGATGGATACTGAGCAAAATAAACTTCTAAATAAATATAAAATCACACCCAGACAGTTCATTATCCTTCAAACTATTGATTATCACCCGATGACAAATCAAAATGAAATACAAAAATATACAAAAATTGATAGGACAACAATAAGCGAAATAATCAAAAAGCTTGAAGATAAGAACTTAATAAGCTGTCGATTTAGTACAAACGACAGGAGGTATAAAGAAATTAAAATTGGTAACAAAGGTAGGAATATACTGAGAAGGCTTCAAGAAAATATGGATGAGAAAGAAAAAGACTTTCTGAATGAGCTTGTATTTAAGACAAAAAAAAAATTTTTAGATAGTTTGAAGCAGTATACTAAACTCTAGATAACTATTCATCCCCATATAGCCAAATGTATAATAGTTCAATTATAATCTAGCCACGCTCAAAAAATCCTGGATGTTCCCTATGAATACCAAAATTTATAATTCTCTTACCATATCGGAGATTTAAGTTATCAACTGATGAAGATAACCTTTCACTTATATTCTTTTCACCTGGGTATAAATTAGTTAGGAATTCTCCAGACCTATCTTGAATATTAATTAATCCGCTTAATCTGACACCAACAAACTTAATCCTTTGGGACTCAATCACTGGACTTAGTCTGGTCCATAATATTTTGAATTGCTTAAGAAAAAATAGCGTATCTTGTGAATATAAAAAAGTTACTGAATCTTGGCAGCTACCAAAGTTATCGAGTCTAAGAAAAATATCTAAGCGGCTAGCACAATAGTTATACCTCCTAAGTCTCTCAGCAGACTTTTCAATTAACCATCTGCCAACAAGATATGCATTTCGAGGGGAGCGATTCTCTGGAGAAAGGACTTTAGAATTACCATAACTTCCACGATTTGATTTATTAATAGGTATATTTTCTCCCCTTAACGATCTGACAAACCTTTCCCCTTCTACTGATCTCCATACTAGTCTGGCGTGTCTAGGATCCATGTAGTATAAATCCTCAACAGAATATACTTTAGCTCCTAAAAGCCTTCTCTTTATACCCTTAGAAATTCCTGGTAAATCTTCTAGATATAAATCTTTAATCCTTGAAGGCATATTTTCTTCACATAACCACTGTAAACCATCTGGTTTATTTATTTTACTTGCAATCTTTGCTAATAATGGGTTAGCTGCAATCCCTATTGATAAACTAATCTCTTTACCCACCTGTTCGTAGATCATGGACTTTATCCTAGTTGAGAGAAGTAATGCTCTAGATAAGCTTGAATAATCTCTTCCTAAATATATTTGAAACTCATCAATTGATCTTATGCTCTCTAGCTCAGCAATATCATCTAGTAAATATGAAATATACTTATTAAACTTTGAATATAATCTGTGTCTACTTGGCCTAAAATGAATTCCAGGGCATAAGATTTTTGCATCTCTAACCCTTGTTCCCGTTTTTACGCCATATGCTTTTGCTTCATAACTTGCAGCGACAACACAGCCGAAGTCATTTTCTAAGGCAGCTATTGCTACAGGCTTATTTCGTAATGTCGAGTCGAGCTGTTGTTCTATACTTGCAAAAAAACTATCCATATCGATATATAATGTTCTAAATCTACTCATTTATATTTTTTCTTTATTTTTTTCTTTATTTTTTTAATTTTTGTTCTTATTTTGTTCTATACTATGGATAAAAAAAAACAATTAAAAAATATATCTTTTGGTGGGGATTGGTCTGAGAAAATATTAAATGACCACGAGAAACATATCTTTATAAAAAGATTAAAATACATATATGAATCCTCTTTCATAAATGAAATACCTAAAAGTGATCTCGAAGAAACTTTTTTTTATATAAAAAATAATATAGAAAAAGGTGATATTTTTATTCAATCATTCAAAGATAAACTAAAAATAAAAGACCCTTATCAAAGAAGATCAGAGCTTCTGAAAACTATAAATAATCTAATGAGATGGCTTCCTAAATAGTGAGTATTACTTAGGATTACGTGGACTGCGTGCTTGACAGCGTAAATATTATAACAACTCCGAGTATAATAAATCCAATACCTACCAAAGCTGGCAAATCAAGGTTTTGCCTGAAAAATATATATCCCACAAGAGTTACTAGTAATATACCTACTCCTGACCATATAGCATAAACAACTCCAACTGGAATATGCCTTAAAACAAAAGATAATAAGATAAGTGAAATAAAGAAACCAGATAAGGCAATTAAAGAGGGGAATAGTTGAGAGAAGCCATTTGATATCTTCAAAAAACTAGTACCGATAGTCTCAGCTAAAATTGCTAAAAAAAGATAAAGCCAATGCATTAACAAAACTCCTAATTTTGGAAAATATTTCTATCTATATCAAATACCAATCACTTAAAATAATTAAAACATGTATATTCTTGGATATTCTATATTTCTTTACTTATTCAGATCTTTTATATCTTTAACTTCTTTCAGGCCAGGGAATAAATACCACCATATGACCGAAAGTGAGACAGTTAATATTCCTCCAACCATAATTGCAGGTATTGTACCTATTAAGGTTGCCGATAGGCCAGCTCTAAAATCGCCTAATTCATTTGAGCCAGTTGTTATAACTGAGTGAACTGACATTACTCTACCCCTCATATTATTTGGCGTAACTAGCTGAACAATAATTTGCCTTATATTCATGCTAACCATATCGGCTGCCCCATATATAAATAGAGCAAAGAGAGAAATCCATAAAGAAGTTGATAATGAAAAGGTTATTGTTGCACATCCAAATACTATAATTGAATATATTAGAACCCTTCCAGGATACTTTATTGAAGTCAATTGAGATAGTACAATCGCAGCAAATAATGCCCCTATTGACGGTGTTGCCCTTAGTATTCCAAGCCCTTCAGGTCCAATATTCAATATATCTATCGCAAATATTGGTAACATACCCATGATACTACTAAATAACATTGCAACAATATCAATAGCCATAGTTCCAAGCACTATTTTTGACTTCCAGACATAGACAAAGCCGCTCAATAATACCTTAACAGTTATTCTTTTTATTTCTTTTATTCCATTCTCTATATTCGGAAGTGATATTGCACTTAAAGTAGAAATTACAAAACTTAATAATGCGACCAGATAAACCCATTTGTCTATATATGCAATTAAAATACCAGCAATAATTGGGCCAAATAATGATCCAAATTCCTCAAAAAAATTAACATAGTGCACAGCTCTTGGGAAAATTTCTGGTTTAACTAAGTTTGGCAAAATTGCAAAAGTGCTCGGCCCCTCAAATGACATCGCTATTCCGTGAACTATTAATATTAGATAAATTGGAATAATTGAAACCTTTCCAATGCTATAAATAGAATAATATAATAGGAACCCAGCTACAAAAATCTGCACTAGATTGCACACTATTAATATGTGCCTTCTATTATATTTATCTGCTAATACACCTGCTGGCAAAATTAGAAAGAATTGGGGAGCAAACTGAATTAGTCCAATAAGACCTAATGCTAACGGACTCCCAGTTTCTGTATATATTTGCCATCCCACAGTTAAACTAATAATTTTTAGTGCAAAATGGCTAAACCAAGTCAGGCAAATAAACTTTAGAAGATTCCTATTATATAATATGCTATCCGTTAGTTTTCTCATAATTCAATATTCCCGTATGAATGGTCACCATAAAATAGGTGTAGATGATTTTATTAAAAACCGCTAGTATCAAATATATTAAGCTAAGAAAAAATTTATTTAAGATCTAAAATGAAACAATTATACCTGGTCACCGTTAGAATAACACTTATATTAGGCGTTCTATCCTATTTAATTACTGTCGGAATTGCTTTTGTTGGACACGGATTTGTTATCGGTGTACTTAGTGCTAGTCTTCCACTTTTATCAAATGCTTATTGGGCAGTAAATCTATGGGATAGCCCAGAAATATTTCATACTTACTATGTTAATAGCCAGATAGCTCTATCCATACTGATATTACTTTCTATTGCTCTTAATAAAATTTCTCGTAAATAATTTCAATTATATTTTGGCGCACCCGGAGAGACTCGAACTCCCGACCAAGTGGTTCGAAGCCACCTACTCTATCCAGCTGAGCTACGGGTGCATAATTCATAAGATACATAATAGTAATTTAAATAGAATAATCTATAAATTTAAATACCTCTATAGCCTACGCGCGATCTTATCAAAAATTTTATCTGCTAATATTCTCTTTAGATACATCATTATTATAGTCGCCCAAGTAATACGATATCGGGTTTTAGGGTTTTTTGACATGCAAGCATGAATAACGGCTTTTGTTACAGCATTCGGTAATAACTCAAAGGCTATTTTTTTTGGATTTTTAGACTTTAGTCTTGGAATTATTATATTCGAATATATGAATTTATTAGGGGAAGTTTTCCATTTGATATCTTCAATAAAACGAATATAACTATTTTCTCTGAATTTTGTTGTAATAGGACCTGGTTGAATAATAATAATCTTGATATTATGATCTTTTAATTCCAAACGTAATGTGTCAGATAAACCTTCAACAGCATATTTTGTTGAGGTATAAGCCCCCCTATATTTGAGCGCCATAAACCCTAAAATAGAGGAATTTTGTATTATACGCCCAAATCCCTGCTCTTTCATGTAAGGAATCACTCCTTTTGTTAATGAATGCCAGCCAAAAAAATTAGTTTCAAATATATTTCTTAAAGAATCCACAGGAATATCTTCGACCAAAGAAGGGACACCATACGCGCCATTATTAAATAATACGTCAATTCTTCCATTTGTTTTTTCGAGAGAATAATTAAGACCTGTTGTTATTGATTTTTCATCATCATAATTAATGACAGTACTTAGAAAGCCATATTTTTCTCGCATGATTTTACAGTCACTTTCTTTCCTACATGACGCAATTACATTCCATCCGATTTCCTTCATACCCCTTGCTGTATCTAGCCCAATTCCACTAGAGCACCCTGTTATAAGAATATTCTTATTATTATTTAACTCCATTATACCATCTTCTCAAAATCTATACTTTTAATCTAATATACTAGCATAAAAATAACTAAAAAAAGATCTCAGTGATTTAGTAATATTGGTTAGAATTAATTCATAATTAATATTTTATCAACTATTTGCATATTAGAATAATTACGCAATTGATTATATTTTAATCACTTGACTATTTTTTTAGCACATTTAGAATTTTTATAGTGATTCTATCTATAAATGCTAATCAGCTGAAAAGATAGAAATATAAAGATGGGAGAAGTTATGACAGCTTTATTAGATAAGTTAAAAGGGTATTTAAAAGATGCTCTTGAAATAGCACTCTGGTTAGTGGCACTTCTTACTTTATTACAAGTATTATTTGGGGATAGCTTTGTTCAGCTTTTCGCAATAGATATACTCAGTAATATAGGTGGTTTGATGTCGCAATTTGGTAGTGAAGGTCTTGTTGGATTAATAGCCGCAGGACTAGTTGCTTACCTTATTGTTCGTAAATAGCTAAGTACTATTAATAAAGGGATTTATGGTGTACGAGCTTTCTTTGTAAGTGTGCTGTAAATTTTGTTAAACTTTTTTATAAACAAATGGGAGAAATAACATGTTTTCATCATTAAATGGCATGCTTAAAAGCGGCATAGAAGTTGCGTTAGTCTTAGTTGGGTTAGGGGTTGTACTACAAATCCTGTTTCCCGATGCACTTGCATTTATAAATGCTGACGTAGCTGGAAACCTAATTGATCTAATAAATCAATTTTCAGGAGCCGGTCTAATTGGTGTCATTGCAGCATTAATTGTTGTCAACCAATTAAAATAGTTAAATTTCATTAAAGAATAAGGGTCATTTTTATACATTTGGCCCTATTTCTTCTTTTCTCTTACAAATTCAAGAAATATATCCTCTAAATCAGTTTCTTTAGAAATAATATCTATTATTGTTATGTTTTGGTTTTCCAGTTCTTGTAATATATTAAAAAAATTTATTTTACTAGGTTGATAGGTTATCGATATATAGCCATCTTGACCAAATTCAATGCTACCAACACTATTAATTTTAAGTTCTTTCTGCCCATCGTAGTTTGAAGCCTTGATTAATATCTGTTTCCTATCTAGGCTTCTTAGGAGATCTTGGGTTGGCGCATTTGCTACTAAAGTACCTTTATTTATTATACCGATATGGTCGCACAAGGATTGTGCCTCCTCTAAATAGTGAGTTGTAAGTAATATCGTGGTTCCTTCACGATTTAGGTCTCTAATTAAATCCCATAATTCATGTCTTAATTCAACATCCACACCTGCTGTTGGTTCATCCAAAACTAAGACAAGGGGTTTATGTGTCATGGCCTTAGCAATTAATAGCCTCCTTCTCATCCCACCTGAGAGAGTCCTTGCGTATACATAAGCTTGATCTTCTAATCTTAAGGTACGTAGTAGACCAATGGAATCTCTCTCCTTCTTGGGGACCCCATATAATCCTGCTTGTGTTTCAAGAACCTCAATTGGTTTAAAGAAAGGATCTAGATTAAGCTCTTGTGGTACTATACCAATTAAGGAACGTGCGTCTCTTTTTTGTCTTTCTATATCATAGCCCATTATCTTTGCCGTCCCCGATGTCTTCAAAACTGAATTCGCTAATATATTAATAAATGTTGATTTTCCAGCACCATTCGGGCCAAGAAGTCCATATATTTGACCAGATTTTATGCTAATAGTAAAATCTCTAAGAGCATGCTTTGAAACTTGTCCTTTTTTCCCTTTATAAATCTTGTTCAGGAGATTTGTTTGTATAGCGTATTCAGATATATGAGACATATGATTCAATGTATTTTTATTTTCTTTTTTTAATACTCGTAGTAGTCTTAAAATATAATAATTTATTTAATATATAAATAACTCTGAACAAATGTCAAAGATCAACTCTAATTCTACATTATTTCTAATTGATGGTTCTACATTTATCTTTAGAGCCTATTTTGCTATGCTAAGAGCTTCTCAAAAAAGAGGTAATAACTTTGCTAAATCAGACGGAACTCCCACAGGGGCCGTTATGGCTTTTTGTAATATGATGTGGAAAATAATTAATAATGGCATTGATGGAATCCAGCCCAGTCATATTGCAGTAATTTTTGATACAAAAGAAAAGACTTTCAGAAATGATATTTATCCATTATATAAAGCAAATAGAGATGCTCCTCCAGATGATTTAATACCTCAATTTCCAATAATACATAGAGCTGTTGAGGCTTTTAATATTAAATCAATTTCTCTTGCTGGTTATGAGGCAGATGACGTTATTGCAACCTATTCAAAAATAGCAACAAAGCATAGTGCAAAGACTATTATTATTTCAGGTGATAAAGACCTTATGCAATTGATTAATGATAATGTTCAAATGTATGATCCCATGCCGGGTAGAGAGAGATTCATTGATAGAGAGGGAGTATTTGAAAAATTTGGAGTTTATCCAGAAAAAGTTGTAGATGTTCAAGCCCTTGCGGGGGACTCAACAGATAACATACCAGGTGTACCAGGTATAGGTATTAAAATTGCAGCAGAATTAATTAATGAATATGGATCATTGGAAGACCTATTAACAAATGCTGAAAATATAAAGCAAAATAAACGAAGAGAAAATATTATTGATTTCTCTGATAACGCAAGGTTATCCTATAAACTGGCACTACTTGATATATCTTCACCTATTATCACAAACATCGATGACTTAGAAAATATTCCTATTAATTATGAGAAAATAATCTCATTTTCGAGAGAAATGGAGCTTACTAACCTCATTAATAGAATAGATAATTCTTTTTCTCAGGAATCTCAAAAAATACCAAGCCCTGAGTTATTACCGAATATTAATAAGGAGAAAAACTTCTCAAAATCGTCAATAAATAATGCGAAGGAAATAATAGAAAATTTGGAGATTACCCATGATCTAAAATCAATAGAGGAGATAAGAAATGCTATTAAAGAAACTATTAATGCAGAGTCTATATGCATTGATATGGAAATTGATGATAATAGAATTAATAAGATAGTTTTGACGCAAAATGGGATTGATTTATATATTATAGAGATCAATAATGATAAAGAGTCAAAAATCTTATATCAAGAAGTTTTAATTGAAATAAAAAAACTATTAGAAGACCCAGCCATAAATAAAATTTTTTATGATTATAAATATTATTTATCTTTTTTTCGTAAGGAAAAGATCTCTATTCAATCTTTCGATGACTTATCACTGATGTCTTATACTATAAATAATGGCAAAATAAAACATGACTTCAATTCTCTAACTATTGCATACCAAAATAAAATAAATATTCCATTGGAAACTATCAATAATGTTATTAGGAGAGAGGAGGGTGATTATAAAAATACTTACAGAGCTGGAGTAATTTACAAATTATGGAATATCTTAAAGATTGATCTATTAAAAAATGGGGCAATACAAATATATGAAATCATTGAAAAACCTCTGGTCTCATCGTTATTTGAAATGGAAAATAATGGTATAAAAATAGATATCGCTGATCTTCGAGTGCTATCAGAAAAATTTGATATTCGTATTAAAATGCTTGAGCAAGAAATCCATTCTATTGCAGGTTTAGACTTTAATATAGCGAGCCCAAAACAATTGGGTGAAGTTCTGTTTAATATTCTAAAATTGGATGGAGCAAAGAAAACTAAGAGTGGGTCATGGGCAACTGGTATAGAAATTTTAGAAGATTTATCTTTAATGGGGCACACTATTGCTGACAAAATCATAGAGTGGAGACAATTAACAAAACTTAAAAGCACTTATACAGACAGTCTCCCAAATTTTATAAACCAAGCTACAGGGAGAATACATACAAAATTCTCGCAAGCACTTACCTCTACAGGTAGGCTTTCTTCTTCAAATCCAAATCTGCAAAATATACCTATTAGAACAGCAGAAGGTAGGATGATAAGATCGGCTTTCATCCCAGAAAAAAATAATTCATTTATATCAGCCGATTATAGCCAAATTGAATTAAGAGTTTTATCGCATGTTGCGAAGATTGATCAACTTCAAAATGCGTTCCAGGATAATCTAGATATACATAAAATTACAGCCTCTACAATATTTAATATTCCAATAGATGAAGTAACAGAGATGCATAGATATAGAGCAAAAGCTATAAATTTTGGAATTATATATGGAATATCAGCTTTCGGATTATCAAAGCAAATAAGAATTTCTCGAAAAGATTCCCAAGAATTCATTAATGAGTATTTTAAGAGATTTCCGGGTATTAAAGAATACATGAATATTACAATTGATTCTGCAAAAATTAATGAATATGTAACAACGATTTTTGGCCGCAGATGCCACTTTCCTGAAATAAACTCTAAAAATCATCCTGTAAGATCTTTTAATGAAAGAGCTGCAATAAATGCACCAATTCAAGGTTCTGCAGCTGACATAATTAAAAGAGCGATGATAAAAATTCAACAGAAGATAGAAAATGATAATATGCAATCTAAGATGATTTTACAAATTCACGATGAGCTTATATTTGAGGTTCCTAGTGATGAAACACAAGCAATGGAAAACCTAATTATTGAGAATATGGAAAATGCTACGGAACCCCTAATCAATTTTTCTGTTCCATTAAAGGTAGATATTAAAGTATCCAAAAGTTGGGGCTAGATGGAAGGTAATTAGAGAGTTGGACCGGATGATATAATATCATTATCAACTTCACCTTCAAAGTTACGAAAGTTTTCGATGAACATGCCTACTAATTTTCTTGCCTGCTTATCAAAATCATCCTTATTAGACCAAGTATCTATTGGATTAAGATAACTGGTATCACCGTTGATTGAAACTGGGACCATTAATTTAAAAAATGTATCTTCCCTCATCTCAACTCCATCAAGTTCTCCTGAAAGCGCAGACCTTAATAATCTTCTTGTCAGCTGTATTGGCATTCGTTGACCAACTCCAGCTGGACCTCCACTCCATCCAGTATTTATGAGCCATGTTTGGACATTATACTTCTCCATATTTTCCTTAAGGAGCCTACCGTAAACAATTGGATGTCTGGGTAAAAATGGTGCAGCAAAGCAAGTTGAAAATGTTGCAGAAGGATCTACAACACCTCTCTCAGTACCTGCAACTTTTGCAGTATAACCTGATAAGAAATGATAAACAGCTTGCTTAGAGTTAAGCTTTGAAATTGGAGGCATCACTCCGAATGCATCACAAGTTAACATAATTATTGTGGTTGGAATATCTGCCATCCCGTCTTTCGACACATTATCTCCCACAAATGACATTGGGAATGCAGCTCTTGTATTCTCGGTAAGGCTATCATCATTAAAATTTAGCTCCCGTGTTTCCTGATCAACAATAACATTCTCTAATACTGTTGTGAATCTTCTAACTGCATTGTATATTTGTGGCTCCGCTTCTTTTGAGAGATTGATTGCTTTTGCATAGGATCCATCTTCAAAATTAAAGACTCCCTTGGTTGTCCAGCCATGCTCGTCATCACCGATTAGAAGTCTATCTGGGTCTGCTGAGAGAGTTGTCTTCCCCGTGCCTGAAAGACCAAAAAATATTGCAGTATTTTTCCCTCTATAATCGCTATTTGCAGAACAATGCATAGGGAATATTCCTTTAGGTGGCAATGTATAATTGAAGTATGTAAATACTGATTTTTTTATCTCACCTGCATAATATGTTCCAGCAATAAGAATTTTATTATTCGTGAAATCACATGCAATAGTAGTTTCTGTTCTCACACCATACTTCTCTGGGGTAGTCGTGAACGAAGGTAGATCAATTATTAAAAGATCCTCTTTAAACTCTTCTTGTTCTGATCTTGCTGGTAGTATTAATAGGTGCTGTATGAATAATGCTTGCCATGCAAATTCTGTGATTATTCTAACTTTAATTTTTTCTTTAGGATCTGTTCCAGCATATAAATCTTGTATAAATAAATTTTTACCATTCATATGATCCAGCATATCATTCTCAAGTAAATTGAATTTATCTCTTTCAATCTTGGCATTGTTTTCCCACCAAACATTATCAAGTGTTGCTTCATCAGCTATGATATGTTTATCTTTTGGCGATCTACCAGTGTGCTTTCCTGTATCTACAGAAAATGAACCATCCACTGTAAGTATACCTTCATTGTATACAGACGCTAATTGCATTAATTCGGCAGCTGTATTATTTAGATGAATTTTCTTTGCTTGTTTTAGGTAGCTCCTATCAACTTCTGTGCCCAATAGTTCCCCCAACTGAATTAGTCTTGTAGATTATTGATAATTATTTAATCTAAGTTAATATAATAGTTATTTAAATGTAGTCAATGAAGTTGGTGAGAAATGCATAAAATTGTTCTAATAGATGATGACGAAAATATAATTACTTCACTCGAAATGGTTTTACAATCTTCTGGATTTGATACAAATTCATATACAAATGGTTTAGTTGCAATAGAAAAAGTTAGAGAAAAATCCCCCGATATAATACTTTTAGATATTAAGATGCCAAGAATAGATGGATTAGAAGTTTATAATAAAATAAGAAGGTTTAGTAATGTTCCTATAATATTCTTAACATCTAAAGATAGTGAGGTGGATGAACTTATAGGCCTCAGGCTTGGCGCAGATGATTATGTTAGAAAACCTTTTTCTCAAAAGCTTTTAATTGAAAGAATAAAATCTGTACTAAGAAGGAACGCAATAAGACCTGATGATAATACCTCACAGATTGGTGATAGTTTGAAGCATCTATATATTAATCATGAAACAATGACCTGTAGCTGGCGTGGAAATAATATCGATTTGACTGTAACTGAGTTCTCAATTTTAAAGTCTTTATTATCTAGACCAGGAATAATTAAAAGTAGGGATGATTTAATAAATGAAGCATTCAAAGAGACTCTAAAAAAGGAAGATAGAGCAATAGATAGTCATATTAAAAGAATAAGAAAAAAATTCTTATTCTTTGATAGTAATTTCGATATCATTAAAACAATTTATGGTATTGGCTATAAAATCGAATAATATTGTAATATTTATTAATAATTAAATATGAAAATTTTCAACATATCACGAAAAATCCCTATTAGTTTATCAAAGAGAATAATCATTCTTAATCTAATTGCTTTATTGATGCTTGTTTTTGGAATTTTATATCTTAATCAATTTAGACAAGGACTAATCGATGCAAAAATTGAGGCCTTGAAGACACAAAGTCAGATTATTTCGAATACCATTTCTACCAGTGCAACCTCTAGCAAAAGAACAAATCTATTTCTACTAGATCCGAATATTGATAATGGTTTGGGGTTTGATCAAAGGATAATTCAATATAGAAACTACACGATAAATAAAAAACTCCTAGAAGATATAATTATTAAATTAATTATTCCAGAAAAGATTCGTGCTCAAGTTTATGACTCAAATAACAAGCAAATGCATGACTCTAATGAGTTTTTTCTTAGAAAAAATATAAAAAAAAATAACCTTCAGTTATCAAAAGAAAATAATTTTTTTACAAATATTTACCTAAATACCCTTAATAAATTAGGTATTAACAATTTGAATAGATTAAAGTACTCAACTAACTTTAACTTGCTTTCCGATGCACTAAACGGATCTAATAATATTGTTGTTTCTGAAAATGAAAAGAATCAAGCTGTCGTAAGCATAGCTGTCCCAATAAAAAAATATAAAGCTATCATAGGTTATTTAGTCCTTTCAACACAAGATAATGCAATTGATATGATAGTTAATCAAGAAAGAGCTTCTATCTTAAAAGTATTTATCGTAGCAGCTTTTATTACAATCCTACTTTCCTTAGTCTTATCATATACAATTGGTAAACCTGTGAAGGAACTTGCAGATGCCGCCGATGACGTCAGAAATAATTTAAATAGAAGACATAAGATACCTGACTTTAGTGATAGAAAAGATGAAATAGGAAACCTATCACGGTCATTAAATGATATGACAGCGAGCCTGTATAATAGAATTGATATTATTGAAAAGTTTTCAGCCGATGTAGCCCATGAATTAAGAAATCCATTAACATCTTTAAAAAGTGCAGTTGAAGCATTCCCTGTCATAAAGAAAAAATCAGAGAGAATAAAATTAATTGAAATTATAAATGAGGATATAGATAGAATTGATCGATTAATTTCAGACATATCAGAGACTTCTAAACTTGATACGGCCCTAACTATTGAGAAAAGAGAAATAGTTGACTTACTAGAAATATTATCAGAGTTAATTAATCTGCAGAATTTTGGGGGAGTTACTAATAAAATTTTTTTAAAGGTAGAAAGTGCTGGAGTTAAATTTTACTCTAAAATTAACAAAGATAGGATAAATCAAGTTTTTATAAACTTATTTGATAATGCAAGATCCTTTTCTACAAATGGAGAAGAAATTGCTGTAGCCATAAGATCAGATCCTAGCAGTATTTATATTACTGTTTCAGATTCATTTGGAGGTATAAAAGGTACCAAAATTGATCGCATATTTGATAGATTTTACACAGATAGACCAGTAATCACTGGGAATAATAAACATTCAGGTCTGGGACTATCAATAGCTAAGCAAATAATAGAGTCTCATGATGGCCTCATCTCTGTAAAAAATAATTTCAAATACTCCAAAAAAGGAGCCACATTTGAAATAAAATTACCTAAATATAGAGTATAAAGCTTTGTAAGATATATAAATTTAGTATAAGTATTAAATGATAAAGTTAATAGTGTCAGAGGTAGTGCAAATATGTTTAATGATTTTATAATAAAAGATATATCTTTATCTAGTTTTGGAGATAAAGAGATGGAACTTGCAAGAAACGAAATGCCAGGACTAATATCCTTAAGAAATGAGTATTTAAACGAGAAACCGCTTCTTGGGGCTAAGATTGTTGGCTGCCTGCATATGACAATCCAGACAGCTGTATTAATAGAAACTCTTGTTCAGCTTGGTGCTGAAGTAAGGTGGGCATCTTGTAATATTTTTTCTACACAGGATCATGCTGCAGCGGCTATCGCAAATATGAATATTCCAATTTTTGCATTTAAGAATGAAACTTTAGAAGAATACTGGGAATTTGTGGATAAGATTTTTGATTGGCCAAATGGGAATCCAAATTTAATTTTAGATGATGGAGGGGATGCCTCCATCTATATTATCTTAGGGGCAAGATATGAACAAGATAAGACAGTTCTTGATAATCCTCAAAATGAGGAAGAGGAAATACTTTTTGAACAAATTAAAAAACGTGCAAGTAAAGATCTAAAATGGTTTACAAATATTAGAGATAAGATAATTGGTGTTACGGAAGAAACAACAACTGGTGTGAATAGATTACAAATGATGGAAGAAAAAGGTACACTTCCCTTTCCAGCAATTAATGTCAATAACTCAGTAACAAAATCTAAATTTGATAATCTTTATGGATGTAGGGAGAGTCTTGTTGACGGCATTAGAAGAGCAACAGATACAATGATTGCAGGAAAAGTTGTTGTTGTCGCAGGATACGGCGATGTTGGCAAAGGATGTTCTTCATCACTTAAAGCTTCTGGTGCACGAGTCATAATAACGGAAGTAGACCCTATATGCGCACTTCAGGCAGCTTTAGAGGGTTATGAGGTTAGAACTATGGAAGAAGTAGCTTCAATTGCTGATATCTTTGTAACAGCTACAGGAAATAGAGATATTATTACACTTGAGCATATGAGGATTATGAAAAACCAAGCAATTGTCTGTAATATTGGACATTTTGATGCTGAGATTCAAGTTTCAAAGCTAAAAAACTTTAAATGGACTAACATAAAAGCACAAGTAGATGAAATTGAGTTTCCGGATGGTAAGAAAATTATTTTACTAGCTGAGGGGAGGCTTGTAAATCTTGGGTGTGCCACTGGGCATCCGAGCTTTATAATGAGCGCATCGTTTACAAATCAAGTTTTGGCACAAATTGAATTATGGAAACATAAAGAGAAGTATGAAAATCAAGTATATATGCTTCCAAAACATCTTGATGAGAAAGTAGCTGAATTACATTTACATAAACTAGATGTCCATCTGACAAAGTTAAACGATGAACAAAGTGAGTATATTGGTGTGTCTCAGGATGGTCCATTTAAACCAGAACACTATAGATATTAAATTAAATTATTTTTTTTATTTCATAATTATAATTAATGTTAAACTTATCAAAAAACTTTGATAAAATTTAATAATGGAAAATATATTAATTTATCTAAATGACTCAAAAAATCTTGTTTATTTGATTTCTCTCTCAATTTTGATTGCAATTATGATCATAATTTCTAAAAAAAATGAGTTAAAATTCAGTGTTGCATATACGAAAAATATCCAAAAATATCTAAATCTAAATATTGCTAGAAATTATCTTATTAGACTAAAATTTAAGAAAATAAAACTAACCAACAAATACCAAATACATAAATCAAATGAGATATGTTGGGTAACAGAAAATAATAAGATAGTTGAAATAAATAGTAATTATCTTGAATTATGTAATGAATATAACTTTCAGGAGGTTATTGATAATAATTTTCAACTAATACCAATACGTGATAATGAAACTGGCTTACTCTACCCTCAAAAAGAAAAGGTTGTAATTGATGGTAAACAACACGTTTTTAAAGTTAATAAAATTTGTAAAAAAAACTCTAATATTTATTCAGCACTTGATATAACAAATGAGGAAAATCATGAAGAAATATTAAATAAGCAAAATGAAACAAATCTTCATTTAATGAATCAACTGACAGATCCTGTTGCAATTTACGCACAAGATGGCTCTCTAGTTTTTTTTAATATGGCATTTAAAAAATTTGCATCCATGGATGAGGAATATTTAAAGGAAAAACCAAATGAATCCGATATATTAGATACTATGAGATATAAGGATCTTATCCCAACACAAATAAATTTCTCAGAATGGAAGAAGAAGCAATTAAATATATATAAGACACTAAACAATAGAGAACAATGGTGGTATTTGCCAGATGGAAGGGCGATAAGAGTTTTATCCCAACCAAATCCTTTGGGTGGCGTGACCCATATTTTTGAGAATCATACTGATAGACTAGCCCTTGAAAATGAAACAAGGCTTTTGAGTTCAATTCAAGAGCAAACTATAGATAACTTATCTGAGGGTATTGCTTTATTTGGAACTGATGGCAGGGTTAAATTGACAAATCCTAAATTTAACGAACTATGGAATATGAAGTTAAATATGGATGGAGTACATATAGAACATCTTATAGATGCGCTTGCAAATGATATAAATAAAAACTTATTTGATGAGATATATACGAATATTGTCTCAACAGGTATTACAAGGCGGGATCATAGTGGAACTATAAATAATAATAACGATAAGACTATATATTATAAATCATCAATACTACCTGATGGGTCAATCTTATATACATTTACCGATATCACAGATAGTTTCAAAATTGAAGAAGCCCTAAAGGAGAAAAATGAGGCTCTCATTCAGGCAGATAAAATTAAAACAATTTTTATGAATAATATTTCATATGAACTCAGAGCTCCCCTTCAAAATATTATTGGATTTTCAGAATTACTAGAAGATAGAATATCAAAGGAAGCAAAAAAAGGATCTTCAGAATATATATATAATATCAAGAAATCAGGAAATGAATTAAGATATCAAATCAATCAAATTCTTGAAATAACTTCCTTAGAGTCAGGAAAAATTTCTCTAAAATATCAAGAAATATCCCGAAAAAAATTCCTAAGTCTAGTTCAAGAGGAATTATATCAACTCAATTTCCTAGATTATACTTTTAAAATAGAAGAAAGAGATGTCAAAAATACAACAAAAATATACATAGACACAAAATGTATACCTCGTATATTCGCCGGAGTAATAAAAATTTTTAATAAAAAAAATAATTTTGAAGATTTAAAGGAAGTAAAAGTTCAAGTTACTGTTGAATTAGAGAAGAAAAGTCATAAATTTGTTTTTAATCTTCAAGATGAGTTGATAGAAAATGAATATTCGTTGGAAGATATTAATGATGAATATATATATTCACGGGGTGATATTGAAAGTACAATAATACAAAAATATATCGAATATTTTAATGGAGAAATAGAGATACATAAACAATACAATCGAATAGTTGTAAAATTGCCCAAAAAGTATAAATGATACGAGAAAAATATAAAATTACTGATATCAGAGAGTTGCAAGATCTAGCGAGGTCTATCAGTAAAATTCTTGTTAAGGGTGATGTTGTTGCCCTAATTGGAGAAATAGGTTCTGGTAAAACTACTTTTTCTAAAAGACTAATTAATGAATTAACATCAATTCAGGTTAATGAAATTAGTAGCCCAACATTCAATCTTTATTCGATATATAATAAAAATGGAGTCCAAGTTAATCATTATGATTTCTATAGAGTAGAAGATTCAGAAGATCTCTCAGAAATTGATTTGGCTGAGTCCTATGAAAGTGGAATTACAATTATTGAGTGGGCCGACAAATATATAAATGTTCTAAAAAACGATTATATTGAGGTTCATATTAGAGAAAAGAGGTATCATAGAGAGTACCAGGTAATAGGAAGAGGAAACTTTATCCAAAGAATAAAAAATGCAAATTCCTTAGAATATTTCCTTGAACAAACAAATTTAAAAATTAACTGGCAAGAAAATATCCAAGGTGATGCGTCAAAAAGAAAGTATAACCGATTATATACAGAAGATACGACACTAATATTGATGGACTCATCGCAAGAAAAGAAGATAGCTAATCCAACAAAACTATCCACGAGTATAAATGACTATATTCATATATGTAAATATCTTGAAAAGATAAATATCAGAGTACCAAAATTATTTTATACTGATACTGAAAATGAGTATTTAATAGAAGAAGATTTTGGAGATTTGCAATACTCCCGAATTTTTTCCGAGAGAAATTTCATAGAACTTTACCGACCTGCAATTAATACATTATTACATATTACTGAGATTGATCATCCACGTGATCTTGAAGTTGGAGGTATGACATATAAGATTCCACAATATGATGATATGACATACCTAAATGAAATTGAAATATTTATAAAATTTTATTGGCCGTATAAGAAAGGGGTTATTTGCAGCCAAAGTACACAAAATGAGTTTATGGATATATTTAGTGAATTACTTGGAAAAGTAACTTCTGATAAATCTCTTGTTCTTAGAGATTTTCATTCACCAAATCTAATGTTCCTAGATACCGAAAAAAACCATAGAAAGTGTGGTGTAATAGATTTTCAAGATGCTTTAACTGGTCATCCAATCTATGATTTAGTTTCATTATCGCAGGATGCAAGAGTTACAATTACTGAAGAACAAGAGAATTTTCTAATTGAGCAATATAAGGCTGGAGTCAATTATACTAATTATAATTTTGATAAATCAACTATCATGGACCAATATTGTATATTAGGGGTGCAGAGATCACTTAAGATATTAGGTATATTTGCTAGATTATCTATTATCGATAATAGAAATGATTATATTATTCATATGCCACGTGTTATTCATTACATAAGAAGGAATATGAAAAATAGTAATTTAAGTGACTTATCGAATTGGTTAAAATTAAATTTTAAGGAGGAATTTTATGTTTAAATGTTTCTTTCCGAGACCAAACCTATTTTTCCCCTCAGCAATAGTTTGGATTATCTTATGTACTATAATATGGTTTTGGATTGGTGAAGATATCGCTTCATTGATAGGTATTAATTTTCAGGGCAGCGATGATCCTATTATTGGACTTGGATATTTTGTTACACCTAAGTTTATTTGGTTTTATATTTATTATTTATTATCAAGTCTCATTTTTGCATTTTTTTGGATCAGGTTTTTTCCTCATAGATGGCAATACTGGTCAATTCTTGGCTCCTCATTAATAATTTTTTCTACATACTTTGGTGTTCAGGTCAGTGTGGCAATCAATAACTGGAGAAGACCCTTCTTTGATAACATCCAATCCGCTCTCGGTGGCGATAGTACGGTTGTATCTCAGGACTTATACATTTTAATGTTAATCTTTGCTCAGATTGCATTTATTGCACTCGCAGTTTTTGTTCTTACAAGATTTTTTGTGAGTCACTATATTTTTCGGTGGCGAACTGCGATGAACTTTTATTATACAGGCCACTGGAATAAACTAAGAAATGTTGAGGGAGCAGCTCAACGTGTTCAGGAGGATACAATGAGATTCGCCTCTATAATGGAAGGTTTAGGTGTTTCTATAATTGACGCAGTTATGACACTGATTGCATTTTTACCCGTTCTCTTAGCTTTATCTGAATATGTCACGGTTCTTCCACTCTTTGGTGAAATACCCGCTCCACTTCTAAATGCAGCAATTTTTTGGTCTTTATTTGGAACAATACTATTAGCTGTAGTTGGAATAAAGTTACCTGGCTTAGAATTCCGAAATCAAAGAGTAGAAGCATCCTTAAGAAAGGAGCTTGTTTATGGCGAAGATGACGAAAATAGAGCCTCCCCTCAATCTATATCCCAACTATTTGCAAACGTCCGTAAGAATTATTTTAGGCTTTATTTTCATTATCTATATTTTAATGTAGCTCGTAGCTTTTATTTACAGGCTGATAATATTTTTGCATATTTAATCTTAATTCCAACAATTATTGCAGGGAAAATAACCTTTGGTATACTCCAGCAAATATTAACTGCATTTAGCCAAGTTTCTAATTCATTTCAGTATATTGTTAATGCATGGCCAACAATCATTGAATTACTATCAATCTTTAAGAGACTCCAAACTTTTGAAGCAACTTTGTCTGGAAAGAGCATTTCTAAAATAGAGTATATTAATGACGATAAGATTGAAGGTTCGATTTCGGATGAAAAATAATCATATAGTCAAGGATGCCTTTATTCTTTCAGCAGGACTTGGTAGAAGATTACTCCCATATACAAAATATAATCCAAAACCATTAGTGCCTATTAATGAAAAGCCCATGATAGAGTATATATTGGATGCACTATTTGATATTAGAATTAGAAATATATATATCAATACTTACTATCTATCGGACCAAATTGAAAAATATTTTCAAACAAAGGGACTTACAAATGTCCATATCAAAATGGAGAGCGAACTACTAGATACTGGTGGAGGTGTTAAGAGTGGATTAGGTGAGGAATACTCAGATCCAATCTTTATAATTAACTGTGATGCCCTAGTGTTGCAAAATTATTCAAGGCTTTTATCCGAGCTTCGAGATAATTTTATCCCGAGTGATATGGATGCTATCCTTGCACTCTCAAAAGTATCTGATGCGATTGGTTATTCGGGAAGTGGAGATTTTTATCTTGGGGAAAACAATATTCTAGAGTCAGAAAAAAAAATTACCAGCAAATACGTATTCATGGGTATATCTATACTTAATCCTATTACTTTAAGACTGACAGATAAAAAGAAATTTTCTTTAATTGAAATATGGAAAAAACTTATTTTTGATAAAAAGTGTTATGGAAGAATGTATTATGATAAATGGTGTCACACAGGAAGTAGTCAATCTTTAGATTATGCAGATAAATTTTTCAGAGAGCAGAATTCATGAATATAATTTTTTATGATTTTGAAACATCTGGTCGAGGTCGTTTCGATAAAAATAATAAAACCATGAATGGTCAATGGGACCAAATCCTCCAAGTGGGAGCAATATTATGCAATGAGAACCTTGATGAGTTAGATAGGTTTGAAATGAAATGCTCTTTGAATAAATCCTTAATTCCACATCCAGCAGCATTATTAGTTAATGGCCTTTCGATGAGTTCCATAAGAAGTTCAAATAATATATCCAACTATACACTAGTCTATGAGATGACAGAAAAGTTATCTCAATGGGGGCCTGCAATTTTTGTTGGATATAATTCTATAAGTTTTGATGAAGAGTTCCTTCGTAATGCACTTTTTCAAAACCTACATGAAAACCCATACTTGACACAAATAAATGGAAATAAGAGAGCGGATGTCTTGAACATAGCTCGGGCCGCATCATTATATATACCAACCTGCCTCAAAATACCAGATGGAGATGGTAAATTTAAGTTAGAAAACCTTGCACCAGCCAATAATATAAGTAGTCAAGATGCCCATGACGCAATGGCAGACGTAATAATGACGATAGAAATATCTAAGATAATTAAAAATCAGTTTCCGGAATTTTGGGAAAATTCATTATTAACATCTAGTAAAATAGGTGTAATAGAATTACTCGAAAAATCGAATATCCTTTGTCATCATGAGTCATATTATGGTAAAATAAATCCTTTTGTTGTAAAATGCATCGGAAAGATGGTTATTAAAAACAGAACAGATCAATTCATTCTTTTTGACTTAAAGCATGACCCAGATGATTATCTATCATCATCCTACAGCGAATTAGAAAATTTAGTATTTAAAGATAAATTATGTCGAAAAATCAAAGCTAATACTCAACCAATATTGATGGGGCCTGAGAATGCTATGAATTTCCCTTCCTATGAAAAAATTGGTATTGATGAAATTGAAAGACGTGCCAATGTTCTAAAGGAAAATCAAGAATTTTGTGATAAAATCATTCAAATTCAGATAGAAAAAGAAACCAATAAAGATTACTCACAGGAGGATATTTTCGAAGAGGAAAGTTTATTTTCAGGTGGTTTCCCGTCTTATGGGGATAAATTAATAATGAAAAAATTCCATAGTTTGGACTGGGATAAAAAGAAGTTAATCTTAGATGATTTTGAAGATAAAAGGTATTCATATTTGGGGAAAAAAATTATCTATGACTATGATCCAAAATTATTAAATAAAGATGATAGAGAATTCATAGCAAAGATAATTTCATCAAGACACACCAGTACTAATACTGAAAAATGGCTTACAATCCCTGAGGCATTTGCTGCTATTGATGATTTGAGAGAAAAACATATAGAAAATGAAAGAAATCTAGAGATTTTGGATGATTATAATTCACATCTTGAAAAAATGCTCACAGGATATCAAAGTGCAACATTGACTTATGATGATTAAATGCTAACCTGATACAAATTATAGGAGTTATGTGATGTCTACAAAACAAATTACTGATGAGAATTTTCAATCTGAAATAGAGTCATCTAAAGTACCAGTTCTGGTAGATTTTTGGGCCGAGTGGTGCGGTCCATGTAAACAGATAGGTCCAGTACTTGAAGAAATATCTAATGAATATGATGGTAAACTATCAATTATAAAAGTTAATATTGATGAAAATCCTATAACTCCATCAACATATGGTATTCGTGGAATACCAACATTACTTCTTTTTAAAAATTCTGAGCTAGTTTCTCAGAAAGTAGGAGCATTCCCAAAGTCCGCCCTTCTTGAATGGGTAGATAGTAATATTTAAACTATATTGCCCTTCCTCTATGCTTCTCAAGAACGAATCCTGCTAGGTATAACGATCCACATATTAATATACGGATTTTTCCATTTAATGATTTAGTATGCTCGAGGGCTTCGTATAAATCATTCTTAGTTATCGCTAATATTCCCTGGGTCTCTGCACTTTGCTTTATTTCATTAGGACTTAAAAAATTTTCTGAATTAGGTATTTTAATAGCAATGACATGACTTGCTGAATTTACAAAAGGGTTTAAAAATTTCTTACTATCTTTTGTATTCATCATTGCCATTATCAATATTAATTTCTTATCTTTATAATCTTTCATAGTATCTGCAATTGCCATTGCAGCATGCTCATTATGCCCACCATCGAGCCAGATTTCTGTATCAGAAGATACATATTTAGATAATGGTCCAACTTCTAATTTTTCAAGACGTCCCGGCCATAAAACATTACTTAATCCTACTTCAAAATCTTTATTTGATATCTTGACATCATCTATTGAAGATAGAGTAGCAATAGATGTTGCTGCATTCTCTATTTGATGTTTTCCTATTAGATTCGGAAAGGATAGTTTTAATTGATATCGTGAATCCTCATATATAAAATTTTTATCTTGCGGTATTACATTATAATCTTCATTCCATATTTGTGATTTATTATTTAAAAGTTGAATATATTCTTTGAGTACAGAAAGGACTAAACTCTCTTGTTTACCTAGTACTGTTTTACCATTTTTTTTTATAATGCCTGCTTTTTCTCTTGCTATATCTTGTACCTTGTTACCTAGAAATTGCTGATGATCTATCCCAATTGGCGTAATTACTGAAACTAATGGGTTTTCAATTATGTTAGTCGCATCCAATCTTCCCCCTAAACCAGTCTCAAGTAATAAAAAATCTGAATTAGTTGTCGAGTATTTCAAGAATGCGGCTGCAGTTATCAGTTCAAATATTGTTATAGGTGCCCCATCATTAACACGTTCACACTCATGTAAAATATCTGCCAATGACCCATCGTCTATATAAGAGTCATAATTATTTCCACCAATCTTGATTCTTTCATTAAAGTGGACCAAATGAGGTGACGTATATGAGTCAACAGTATACCCTGAAGATAATAGTATACTGGATAGATAGGCAAGAACTGAACCTTTTCCATTAGTCCCAGCAATATGTATAATATTTTTTATTTTTTTTTGAGGATTCCCAAGTTTCTCTAATAGGAAAATAATCCTATCAAGAGATAGGTCCATTGATCGAGGATATAAGGGTAATATTCGTTCTTGGACTGATTTTATTTCGTAGGGAGACATGTTTTACTATAGGAATGCTACTTCTTAAGCAAATGCTTACAAACAGTAATTAACTTATTTTTTAAATCATGCCTGTGCACAACCATATCAATCATACCGTGCTCAAGCAAATACTCCGATCTTTGAAATCCTTCGGGTAATTTTTCTTTAATTGTTTGTTCTATTACTCTGGGACCTGCAAACCCAATTAATGCTCCCGGCTCTGCGATATGAACATCTCCAAGCATAGCATAAGATGCCGTAACACCACCCGTTGTTGGATTGGTTAATACCACAATGTAGGGTATTTTGGCTTCATTTAATTTTTGTACAGCAATAGTTGTTCGTGGCATTTGCATTAATGACAATATTCCCTCTTGCATACGTGCTCCGCCTGCTGCTGAAAATAATATTACTGGATAAGCTTTAAGTAAAGCTTCATTCATTGCTTTTATAATAGCTTCGCCTGCTGCAACACCGAGAGTGCCGCCCATAAATGTAAAATCTTGAACAATACTTATTACTGGCATATTACCAATAATTCCTTGTGATATTACAACAGCGTCATCCATCCCAGTCTTTCTACGGGCATCCCTTAGCCTATCAACATATTTCTTCTCATCCTTAAATTTCAATGGATCATTAATACTGCTTTCAGTATCAAGAATTTGATATTCACCATCATATAAAAGTTCTAACCTTTTCTTTGCGGGTATCTTCATGTGATAATTTGAACCGGGGATTACCCATTGATTTTCTTCTAAGTCCTTATGAAATACCATCTCACCACTCTCAGGACATTTTATCCAGAGATTATCAGGTACATCTTTTTTAGCCAAGATCTCCTTAATTTTTGGAGTTACAATGTTATTTATCCAGTTCATCTATCAAAATACTTTCAATTTATATATTACATAATACTTGCGAATTCTTCAACTTTTCGAATTACTTGCTTCTTAACATCAGATGCAGGACCATCGTTAGCTATCAAATTAACAAGGACCGAACCCACAATTACAGCATCGGCAAAATCTAATATCTTAACTATATCTTTTTTTGATTTTATACCAAAACCCACACCTATTGGAATATTTGTACTTTTTTTTATATTAATAACGGCATCTTTAACAATTGAAAGATCAGGTTTTTTTGACCCCGTAATACCTGCTATAGATACGTAATATAAAAAACCAGATGTTTTCTGCAGAACTTTCTTTAGTCTTTTTTTATCTGTTGTTGGGGTTGCAAGTCTTATAAATGAAATACCACGTACAATTGCTAGGTCGCATAGCTCATTATCTTCTTCCGGAGGTAAATCAACTACAATTAAACCATCCACTCCAAGCTGTTTTACCTTATCTAGGAAATTTTCTACACCAAAATTATATATAGGATTATAGTAACCCATGAGTATAATTGGTGTCTCAGTATTGTGGGCTCTAAAATTATATACCAGATCAAAGGTTTTATTCATTGTATGGCCAGACTTAAGAGATCTTTGAGAAGAAGCCTGAATTATTGGGCCATCGGCCATCGGGTCTGTAAATGGCATTCCGATTTCTATGATATCAGCTCCAGCTTCAGGAAGAGCTTTTATAATATCTAGTGATAATTCATATTCAGGGTCCCCAGCAGTGAGAAAGGTAATTAAAGCCTTCTTATTTTTATTTTTTAGTCTATTGAAACATTTATCAATTCTATTTTGCAAAATACTAAATCTCCATATTTAAGTGTTCTGCTACGGTGAATATATCTTTGTCACCTCTCCCACATAAGTTCATCACAACAACTTCATCTTTAGATAGAGTTGTCGAAATCTTAACGAGATGTGCTATCGCATGAGCCGGCTCTAATGCTGGAATTATACCCTCAATTTTTGTACATAATTGAAATGCATCAACTGCTTCTTGGTCTGTGATTGAAACATACTCCACTCTACCGCTATCTTTTAGCCAAGAATGCTCCGGTCCAATACCAGGGTAGTCTAACCCAGCTGAGATAGAGTGTCCCTCTTTTATTTGCCCATCATTATCTTGTAGTAGATATGTTCTATTGCCATGCAAAACTCCTGGTCGACCAGCTGATAGACTAGCACAATGCTGATCACCATTCAATCCAAGACCACCCGCTTCGACTCCAGTAATTTGTACATTGATATCATCTAAAAATGGATAGAAAAGTCCCATTGCATTTGATCCACCTCCAATACAAGCGATCAAATGGTCCGGCAATCTTCCCTCTTGTTCGAGGATTTGCTCTTTTGTTTCAAGACCGATTACTGATTGAAAATTTCTAACCATTGAAGGGTAAGGGTGAGGACCTGCAACTGTTCCAATAATATAGAAAGTATCCTCAACATTTGCGACCCAATCTCTCAACGCTTCGTTCATTGCATCTTTTAAAGTTGAATTTCCAGAGTTTACGGGAATAACCTTAGCACCAAGTAATTTCATCCTGAATACATTTGGCTTTTGCCTTTCCACGTCCTTTGCACCCATATAAATTACACAAGGTAGACCAAATCTCGCTGCAACTGTAGCTACCGCGACCCCATGTTGACCAGCACCAGTTTCGGCAATAATACGAGTCTTTTGCATTCTTTTTGCAAGTAGGATTTGCCCAAGGCAATTATTTATCTTATGGCTTCCAGTATGATTAAGCTCATCTCTTTTGAAATATATTTTTGCACTATTTAAATGTTCTGTTAGCCGTTCGGCATAGTATAAGGGGCTTGGTCTTCCCGTATAATATTTATTTAAATAACTAAGCTCTGCATTAAAACTTAAATCGCTTTTTGCCTTATCATATGCTTTCTCTAAATCTAAGATAAGTGGCATTAGAGTTTCAGCAACAAATCTACCACCAAAAATACCAAATCTACCATCCTGATCTGGGCCTGATTTATAAGAATTTATATTGTTTACCATTTTATTATTACTTTACTAACTTCTCGCATTATATATGAAATTTGTTATCAAATCGTTATCCTTTTTACCTATTTTACTTTCAACTCCTGAAGATACATCAATAAAATTTGCTCCCGTAATACTAATTGCCTCTTTGATATTGCTTGGAGTAAGACCACCTGATAAAATCCAATCTTTTTTTAAATTTAATTTATTAATAAGACCCCAATCAAAGGTTAACCCATTACCTCCAGGTCTATTTGATGCTATCGGAGGAGGAGAGTCAAAAAGATAGTAATCTATAGCATCTGATTGGTTATCAATATTATCTAATGTATCACTTGAAAGACTGACTGCTTTTATAATCTTGATATTATACTTTGTTTTTAATGACTCTAGATAATCGATGTTCTCATTGCCATGAAACTGAATCGTTTTTATTCCAACTCTTGAAATGATATTATCAATGAGTTCTTCACTTGCATTCACAACAAGTGCAACAATTTCAATCAAACTCGAATATTTTTTATTCAAAATATATGCTTCATTAATCTCGATATTTCTTGGGCTTTTTGGATAAAAAACGAGCCCAATCATATCTGCCGAATTGTCAATACAGGATTCAACATTCGAGCTTTCCAGCAAACCACATACTTTTATCTTAATTGTCATTATTCTCAATACTTATTCGAATTTCTTTTGCGGCTGATTTGGGATCTTTTGATCTAGTTAGTGGGCGCCCGATTATTAATATGTCAGCCCCATTTTTTACAGCTTCTTCTGGAGTCATTATCCTCTTTTGATCTTGCGAATCAGCAATTCGAGGCCTTATTCCAGGAACTACTGTTAAGAATTCTTCACCACATATATCTTTTACTTTTTTAGCTTCATGTGGGCTGCATACAACTCCGTTTAGCCCACTTTTCAATGCTAGTTTAGCCAATTTTGTTACTTGGTTTTCAATATCTAATTTTAGTCCTTGTTCTTTAAAACTACTTTCATTCATACTAGTCAATATAGTAACGCCTACCAATAATGGCTTTTCATTTATTGATTCTTCTATTGCCTTCTTTGCTGAAAGCATCATTTCAGAGCCTCCAGTAACATGAACATTTAACATAAATGGTTCTAATGGAAGTAATGATTTTATGGCTGAATTTACAGTATTTGGAATATCATGTAGTTTTAAATCTAAAAAAATGGGAAGCTTAAGATCTTGAATTCTATTATAACCATCAATCCCCATAGAATAGAAACCCTCCATTCCAATTTTAACTCCATCAATATAATCTAAAATCGATTTTGTGAAAGATACTGCAAGATCTGTATCTTTCATATCTAAGGCACAGAATATAGCATTTTTATCTTTAAAATTCAAATGAAGCCACCTAAACTAATTATCTATTCTTGTTGATGCGTTCCTTAAGTTCTTTCCCCGGCTTATAATAGATTGATTTCTTACTTGGAACTTCGACTTTCTCACCATTTTTTGGGTTCCGTCCGATTCTTGGGCTTCTTTTTTTAATTGAAAAAGCTCCAAAACCTCTTATTTCCACTCTTTGACCCTCAGAAAGTGCTTCAGATATAGAGTTATAGAATACATCAACTACTTTCTCTATATCTCTATGATACAAATGAGGATATTCTTTTGCTAACTGATCTATCAACTCGGATTTTGTCATTTGTTCCTTGCTCTATTAAGTGGGATAACGCCATACGGACACCAAACCATCCAAACTCATCAAAGATAGACTCTTTTGAAAGCCGTCTGGATATAATGATCGTATATTAAAATAATCCATTATTTTTGCAACACTTAGTTCAATAAAATTTAAACTATTTGGAATTTCATAGTCAATAATCATTAGATCAGGATCAATCTCTTTATTTTCAATTAGCCAGAATTTTGCCTCTCTCTCCCCACCAATTTGGTCTATTAACTTAAGATTATATGCCTGCCTTCCAGTAAAAACTCTGCCATCAGAAACCTTAGAAATCTGATATGGTTTTAACTCTCTTCTCTCTTTTACAATCTTCATAAACCACCTGAAAGTATCATCTATAAGTTCTTGTGAAACTCTTTGTGTTATTTCATCAATCTCACCAAATAAATCTGGTTCTGCTTTTAATTTTCCGCTCTTTATTTGATTCATGCTAATTCCAATTTTTGAGAGTCCCTCATCAATTCTTGCCCATTGAAATATGACACCTACTGAACCTGTGATTGTATTTTCTCTTGCTAATATTTGATCTGTACCTAATGATATTAGATAAGCACCAGATGTTGCCATATTCTTCATAATTGTAATTGTAGGCTTTGTAATAGAAATTGATCGGAGCTTTAAATAAATCTCTTCAGCACTAACTGTTGTGCCTCCTGGACTCTCAATTGAAATAATAATTGCTTTTACATTCTCATCAAATTCTAGTTTCTCAAGATCATCTATTATATCTTCAGCATCAATTAACAAACCTGTAATATTATATTTTGCAATATGAGGTTTTGATGAAAAAGTATTTTCTGAATTATTAAAGATGATGTAAATAATACTGAATAAAGTGATCACAGAAAATGTTCGCCAAATGAATAAACTTTTACGATATGGCTTGAAATCTTTTTTATTTTTATAAATCATTTAATATCTTACTGAGTAACTTCCATTTTTGTAAGACATTAACGCAATAGCTATCTCGATAAAGTTTGCTATTCCTTAGTCTCTTCAGGTTTGTCTAGATCTTCTTTTTCAACAATCTTTTTAGCTGTTTTCTTTGCTTTCGGTTTAGTCTTTTCAGCCTTAGTTTCACTTTCCGCTTCGATAGGACTCTCTCCACTTAAACTTAGAGCTTCGCCCAATATATCACCGAGGGAAGCCCCAGAATCAGCGGATCCATATTGCTCGACTGCTTCTTTTTCTTGCTCAATTTGCAAGCTCTTTATGGATAATGTGAGCTTATTACTTTTAGCATCAATTTGTGTCACCTTTGCATCAACTAACTCACCAACTGCATATCTTTCAGGTCTCTGCTCTGATTTGTCTACAGACAGATCAGATCTTTTAATAGATGAAGCTATACCATCTTTTCCTATTGTAACGTCTAAACCACCATCTCTAATCTGTGTAATATGGCAAGTTACAACATCCCCTTTCTTAATTTGTTTTAAACCAGAGAACGGGTCTTCTGAGAGCTGCTTTATCCCTAGGCTAATTCTTTCTTTTTCAACATCTATATCTAAAACTTTCACGTCTACCGTCTGACCTTTTTGATATTTTTCTAGTGCGGATTCTGATTTTTCATTCCAGTCGAGATCAGATAGGTGAATCATACCATCAAGATCTCCTTCTAACCCAATAAATAGACCAAACTCTGTTGAATTTTTTACTTCACCACTCAAAATTGAACCAATTGGAGAATTTTCAGCGAACTTGGCCCACGGATTCTCAACACACTGCTTCATTCCTAGAGATATTCTTCTTTTTTCATAATCAATTTCTAATATTACTACTTCAACTTCTTGTGAACTTGAGACTATTTTCCCAGGATGTATATTTTTTTTTGTCCAACTCATTTCAGATACATGAGTAAGTCCTTCGATACCTGGCTCGATTTCAACAAAAGCTCCATAATCTGTAATATTTGTTACACTTCCCTTTAAACGAGTATTTACTGGATATTTTTCTGACATATTTTGCCATGGATCAGCTTCTAGTTGCTTCATCCCTAAACTAACTCTTTTGCTTTCAGGGTTTATTTTAATTATTTGAACTTTTACAGATTGACCGATTTTCAGAAGATCAGAGGGATGTGTAACTCTTTTCCAAGAGATATCAGTTACATGTAATAATCCATCCATACCACCCATATCAATAAATGCACCATAATCTGTGATATTTTTTACAATACCATCCAAAGTTTGTCCTTCTTCAAGACTATCTACCAGCTCTCTATTATGTTCACCTTTCGACTCTTCAATAAGTGCTCTTCTGGAAACAACAATGTTACCTCTTTTCTTATCCATCTTTAGGATTTGGAATGGCTGCATTACATTCAACATACCACCAACATCACGAACAGGCTTTACATCAACCTGACTTCCAGGAAGAAATGCAATTGCACCATCTAGGTCAACTGTAAAACCACCTTTAACTCTTCCAAAAATTACACCTTCAACTTTTACGCCATCAGCGTGGAGCTTTTCAAGTTTATTCCAACTTTCTTGTCTTTTAGCTTTTTCACGGCTTAGAACAGCCTCACCATTTGAATTTTCAACTCTATCAAGATAAACATCGACTGAATCACCAGTACTAGGAAGGTTAGTGCCAGCTGAAGATTTAAATTCTCTGACAGGGATCCGTCCTTCAGTTTTTAGACCAACATCAACAATTACAAAATCATTTTCAATTGCAGACACTTTTCCTGTCACAACTTTACCCTCTTCAAGGTTTATTTTACTTAAACTTTCTTCAAGAAGGGCAGCAAAATCGTCTACACTTGGATTTAATTTCTCTAAATCATTTTTTGTCATATATTCAAAATCTCCAGTTATTAATCGAATTTCATTCCTTTATGTATGTATTTTACAATAAAGTCAATTACATCGTCAATTTTCATAGAAGTAGTATCAATTTCAACGGCGTCAATCGCACGTTTTAATGGAGCTATTTTTCTATTCATATCCCTCAGGTCCCTATCTTTTATATCGGTCTTTATGCTATTCCTATCTAATTTGATATTATCCTCTTTATACTGCAAATATCTTCTATTTGCCCTCTCCTCTAATGATGCCGTGATAAAAAATTTATAATCAGCGTTTGGAAAAATAATAGTACCAATATCTCTTCCATCAACTACACCACCATCAGAGGCAAAATTTCTCTGATAATCGATTAGAAGCTCTCTCAACTCTTTATATTGAGATATAATTGACGCAGTATATGACACGTTACTATCTCTAATATCTAGAAGTTTTTTCTCGGAAAAATTTATCTCTTTGGAGGATTTAATTATGTTATTTATATCATACGGATCTATATTATTTTCAATAATGTGATGAGCCGCCAACCTATACAAGCTTCCAGTATCTAAATGAGGTAGACTAAAATAATCAGCAATTCTCTTGCTAATTGTACCTTTTCCACTTGCAGCGGGACCATCTATAGCAATAATCATTTTTTTATATATATCGATAGGAACCACCAATTTGGCTATAAATTTTTTCAAACTCCGGAAAACTTGTTGAAATTGGAGATATATCATCAATGCTTATTTCGTATTTTGAGTTCATACCCAAAATCATTGCAGCCATTGCAACTCGATGGTCAAGATTAACTTTTATCGCCGAACCTCCTCGGACATTTTCATTAGCTTTTACAAGTAGATCATCTTCAACTTCTTGACAGCTCACACCCGACAGATTTAGGAGGTCTTTTATGGCGTTAAACCTATTACTCTCCTTAACTCTTAATTCGGATAATCCACAAAAACGACTTTCACCTTCTGCATAAGCAGCCGCGATCGATAATGCGAGATACTCATCAATTAATGATGGTGCAACTTCTTTTGGAGTATGAATTCCCCTCAGTTTGCTAGACCTCACTTCTATATCGCATACTTGTTCACCACATTTTACGTATTTATTTTTAAACTTTATATCTCCTCCCATCTCAATTAAATAGTCTATAAATAGTGACCTTGTGGGATTTAACATAATATTATTTATAATTAACTTAGATTTCGGAACAATTAATCCAGCAACAATTAAGAAGGCTGCCGAGCTTGGGTCTCCTGGTATATCAAGTTCCTGAGCTTTTAGTTTTTTTTCACCTATTATCTCAATAAGATTATATCCTTCATTATTTCTTGTTACGCTAATATCTGCTCCAAATAATTCAAATAATCTCTCTGTGTGATCACGTGTCATAATTGGCTCAACTATGGTTGATTTTCCTTTGATATTCAGTGCCGAGAACATAAGTGCTGATTTTACCTGTGCTGATGGAACTGTTATTTTGTGATTTATTGGAATGGACATTTTGGAGCCCCTAAGTCTAATAGGTAATTTACCTGAACTTTCATCTAAGATTTCCAAGCCCATTTCAGATAGTGGATTTAATACACGACCCATTGGACGATTTGAGAGCGAATTATCTCCTTCAAAATTTACCTCCACTGAACAGCTTGACATTAAACCCATAAGCAACCTTGCTGAAGTTCCTGAGTTACCAAGGTAAATATTTTTACTTGGTTGAAATAGTCCACCAATGCCAATCCCGTATATGTTTACTGTGTTGTTTTCTTTATCTTCAATAATTTTCGCACCAAATTCTCGCATGGCATTTATAGTTATTGTTGTATCCTCTGATAAAAGCAAATTTTTTATCTTTGTTTCACCTACGCAAAGTGAACCTAACATGATACATCTATGCGAAATAGATTTATCACTAGGCGTTTGGATTAACCCCTCAAGCGACTTAGAGTGTTTGACAAGTATAGCATTATTTTTGTTGTTTATTTTCATGATCATGTATATATAGGAATAGATATTATAATACTACTGTATAGTATATATTAATAGAAACGACATACAAATAGAATAGAAAAAGGATTAGAAGTGGCTAGAAGCGAACTCGGAAATAAATATACTTGTCAAGTATGTAGTATGAAATTTTATGATTTAAATAGAGAACTATCGATGTGCCCGTGCTGTGATGTAAAAATTGCTGATGCCATAGGAAATATAAATGAGCCAAATCGATATGAGCCTCTAATATTAAAAAATAAATCAAAAAAAGATGCTGTTATTGAAAATATAGAAGAAGAAGAAAAACAAGTCGAAGCTCTTGATGAAAGTATCGATGTGGGTGTTATTGAAGACGAGGATAACCCAATACTTATGGATGACGAAGATATAATCGATGATGAAAATGAGGATGAATTAATAAAGGGCGATGAAATCGATATACCTGAAATAGAGGCAGACGAATCATTGATTGATGGTGATGATGACTTCCTTGTTGTAGAAGATGACATAGAAGATCCTGAGTTAATTATCAAACCCAAATCTAAAGATGAATAATTAGTTGGTTACAATTCAATGAAGCCAATATATTGGAATGATGCAATTAGAAAATTAGGTGCATCCGACCCAATACTAAAAAAAATTATCGAGAAAAACCAAGATAAAGTCCTTACAACAAGAAGAAATGCCTTTGATACACTTATTAAGGCAATTATTGGTCAGCAAATTTCTGTGAAAGCTGCAGAAAGTGTATACAATAAGTTAGTTGATCGAATTGGACCGAAAGTTAGTCCTAAAATAGTCCAAAGCTGTCAGAGAGAGACCTTGAAGCAAGTAGGCCTTTCACGGCAAAAAGTTGATTATATATTAAATATCTCTGAATTCTTCATTCAAAATCCTGACCTAGTATCAGATGAATATCTTGAAATAGCATCTATTGCTGATATCACAAATAATTTTATAAAAATAAAAGGAATAGGCTCCTGGACAGTAGAAATGTTCCTAATTTTCTATGCAATGAAGCCCGATATATTACCCCTAAAAGATATTGGTCTTTTGAACGCAATTAAAAATGTATATGATCTTCGTCAATTAAGTAAAGAAGATCAACTAGAAAAAATAGTTGAAATTTCTGACTGCTGGAGACCCTACAGAACTGTGGCAACTTGGTATCTCTGGCTCTTTATTGATGATGAGCTTGTAGAATATTGAATTTTTTAATACAAAATAGATTAACTGTCCTAATTTTAATAGTTCTAAGTTTTAGTATATATTTTATTATTTCTACAAAAACTATATGCGACGATCTAGATGGATTTACTAGAGAGGGAGTATTGTATCTTAAAGGATCAAACAAACCATTTTCAGGCAATAGCAGATGTATTTGGGATCTTACAAATGTTACATGGTATGAAGGAAAATATATTGATGGCCTAAAAGAGGGCTTATGGAAGTTTTATAACCTAGATGAAACAAAAAGATCTGAGATTATGTACCGGAGGGGTAAAATGAATGGCCCCAGGAATATATTTAATTCCAATAATGATGAAATAATCAAAATGAATTGTACGGATAATATATGTGAAACTGTTCAGTGAGTGATTGAATAAGTGATTGGTTGGTGTATGATTGAGTGTAGCAAATTCTAATAAAGGACAAAAAAAATGGGTGAAAAGATTACTGACTATAAAATGATAATAGACGGAGAATTTGTTGACAGTAAAAGTGGAGCAAAAATTCAAATTGAGTGTCCTTCAAATAAAGCTTTTTTTGCAACAGTTCCTAGAGGTGATAAGGAAGATGTTGATCTAGCTGTCAATTCTTCAAAGAAGGCATTTCAGAGTTGGTATAAAGTTATGCCAAAAGAGAGAGGTAAGATATTACTTCAAATTGCTGACGATATAGAAAAGAATAAGGAAGAAATAGCTAAAATAATTGCTAAAGAAACTGGTAACGCAATTAAAACTCAAGCAAGACCAGAGATGAATCTTGTGGTTGATATCTTTAGATATTTTGGCGGTCTATCATCAGAATTAAAAGGAGAAACTATTCCACTAGGAGAACATGTTCTAAGCTATACAAGGCGTGAGCCTATCGGTGTCGTTGGTGCAATAATACCATGGAATGCCCCTGTCATGCTCGGTGCGTGTAAGATCGCCCCGGCTCTATGTAGTGGAAATACTTTAGTAATGAAAGCGGCAGAAGACGCTCCTTTGGCTATACTCAAGGTCGCTGAAATATGTCAAAAATACATACCACCCGGAGTTTTAAATTTAATTACTGGAACAGGAAGTGAGTGCGGTGAACCACTTGCTTATCATCCTCTAATTAACAAGTTATCTTTCACAGGCTCAACAGCTGTAGGAAAAATTATAATGAAGGCAGCTGCAGAAAGAATCCTTCCAGTTTCTCTCGAACTTGGGGGGAAAAGTCCTTCAATTGTATATCCCGATGTTAATGAAGAATGGACGGTTGATGGAATTATTGCAGCAATGAGATTTACACGACAAAGCCAATCATGTACTGCTGGATCTCGATTATTTCTACATCGGAAAATATATGATAACTTTATTGGAAGTCTTGTAGAAAAACTTGGTAATCTGGTCATTGGTGATCCACTTGATGAAGGTACAGATATGGGAACAATTATTAATAATAAACAATATACAAAAGTATGTGATTACATAAAAGATGGCTTAGAAAATAAGAATACTGAAGTCATTTGCGGAGGGTTACCTCCAAAATCTGGCCCTCTAAGTGAAGGTTACTATACTATACCGACTATTTTTAGAAATACTTCAAATGAATGGCGATTAGCAAAAGAAGAAATTTTTGGACCTGTTCTTGTAGCAATACCTTGGGATAATGAGGAAGAAGTTATAAAAATGGCAAATGATAGCCATTATGGCTTAGCGGCTTATGTCTGGACTCGGGATATTACGCGAGGAATTAGGGCTGCTCACTCCATAGAATCAGGTTGGGTGCAGGTAAACCAAGGTCTAGGACAGGCAACTGGACACTCTTATGGAGGTTTTAAGCAATCTGGCTTGGGAAGAGAATTCTCTCTTGAAGGAATGCTTGATAGTTTTACTCAAAGAAAAAATATTACTATTAATCTAAATACTCCTTCTAAAGATCTCGAGGACCTTTAAATATGCTCACATTATTTCACTATGATAGGACAAGTGCGGCTCAAAGGGTAAGATTATACTTGGAAGAAAAAAAAATTTCTTGGGAAAGTGTAATCGTTGATACTGCATTGGGTGATATAGACCAGCTTCCAAAAAATTTTTATGAGCTAAATCCCAAAGGTCTTGTACCTGTAATAATAGATGATGGTATTGCTGTTCCTGAGTCATTAGTAATCATTGAGTATCTCGAAGATAAATATGGTGGAGATCCATCTTTACGACCAAAGGACCCCAAGGATATTGCTCAGATGAGATTATGGATAAGAAAAATTGATGAAGGTATTCATGTAGCAAGTAGAACAATTGGTGTTTGTCTAGTTAATAGACATATTTTACAAAAAAAAGATCAAACCCAAGTAAAAAAATACTACAAAGAAATGCGTGACAAAGTTCGAAAAAAAAATGATCAAATTAATATTGAGCTTGGAATTGAATCACCACTATTGGAGGAGGCAATAATAGAATTTAAATCTCTTCTGAAAGATATGAATGACCACCTAAAAAATAATGAATGGCTTTCTGGTCCAAGCTATTCTCTATCTGATATAGCATTCGTTGTCTATTTGCATAGACTCGAGTCATTTATGATGAGACCACTTTGGAAAGATTTGAAGCATCTCGATGATTGGTACGACAGAATTTGTGTTAGACCTGCCTATAAAAAGGCAATTTATGATTGGGGGGATATTACTGCCGCCCAAAGAGAAAAAAATGGTAAGGAAGCATTTCCGAAATTATTAAAATATTGGGATAATGCATAACTAAGCTAGTTCATTTGTCAGTTCATTTCCAAGTTGAGAACCACTAATATAAGCTGACTCGATTCTACCTTGAATAAACCAATCACCACATAATGCGATATTTTGCTCCTTATCAATAAAAAACTTTTGTCCATTTTGCTTTTTGGCATTCGCATATCGCCAACCCTGTAAACCAGTATAAGTTGCCTCACTAATATCTTTTTTAATAATTTTCGAAAGCTCTTTACACAGATAACCCTTAACCCAATCTCTGTCATGATTAATATATTCACTCGCCCATTTATTAGTAGAATGTGCTAAAATTGTATATTTTTTCCCCCTACTTTGTTTTGATGAGTTACATGAAATCCAGCTAATGTCTGTACCTTTTACTAATGCAGCATCAAAATCTAAATTCAAATCCTCATCAAAGGCAAGCATCAAAGAGAAACATGCCGACATCTCATGTTTTTCTATATCGCTATATATATCTCTTATATTTGGGAATAATTGCACACATTGTACTGGTGGGATTGTAGATATAACCCAATCATATTTTCCTTGAGAAACACCTTCTTCATTAAAAAGTTCCCAAATATCGTGTTTCTCTATTTTAGCTATTTGCTCAGAAAGCTTAATATTCAAACTTTGTGACATAAATTTGCCAATTGAACTCATAGATGGTATCCCAATATAATTTGCTGGATCATCTCCCCAAAGCCTGCTGCTTATGACCTTATCTTTTTCAATTTCTACAAAACGTGCACGCCAAATATCAATAATACCTTCTTCTATCATAGGTTTGATATATTCTTTAAAATCAGGGTCTCTTACTTTAAAGAACTGAGCTCCGTGATCAAAAGAAAAGTCATCCACGCGCCTGGTAGCGACTCTGCCACCAAAGCCTCTTGATTTTTCAAAAATTGTGACATTGGCAATATGCCCTATTTTATTTGCTAGAGCTAAGCCAGAGATTCCAGCCCCTATGATAGCAACATTCTTCATCTACTCCCCTTCATAGCGTTAAACCTAGTAACTAATAAATATTTTATAGACCTGTTGTTAATTCTTCGAGCTTTTTCTTACTTTTTCCAAACACCCTTGTTGATTTTATAGTCTCTATATTAGTTGTATCGTCATCTACCACAATAAGAGCAATCATTCCCATACTTTTATGAGGGGAACACTGATATAAATAAATGCCAGGTTGTGTAAATGTATGGGTATACTCTTTATTTACTTTTGATGGTTTCTTTGGTAAATCTGCGGCATCGGGACCTACAACGAATTCTACATTATGGCCTTTTGACGTCGGTAACCAAGTAACCATATCGCCTGATTTGATATAGAGTACATCCTCTGAATATACCATCTTTTGACCATCATCTCTTTTGTTTAACATGTCAATATTGAAATTTTCTGCAACTGATACAGTAACGGTCAGAAACAATACGGCCATTGACGCTGTGATTATACGCATTACACACTCCTTTATTTATTTTAAAATTTAAGTGTATTATGAACGATTCATAACATACGAAAGATTAGTTAATGTAATAAGAATTCTTATGGTTTTTTAATATTTATAGGTTTTGTTCTATTTGAATAACAATTTGTGCAAATCTCACACTCAATACCAAAGCAAGATCTGGCTTTACAATATTCACGACCATAAAAAATAATTTGAAGATGTAACTTGTTCCATGACTCTTCAGGGAATAATTTTTTGAGATCCTTTTCTGTTTGAACTACATTCCTTCCATTTGTCAGGCCCCATCGTTGGGCAAGTCGATGAATATGGGTATCGACAGGAAATGCAGGATAGCCATGTCCTTGAGACATAACAACTGATGCAGTTTTATGACCCACTCCCGGCAAAACTTCTAGCTCATCGTATGTTCTTGGAACCTGACCCTCATGATCTCTTACTAAAATATCTGATAAATCCTTTATTGCTCTAGATTTTTGAGGAGCTAAACCACAAGGACGGATTATATTATATATGGTTTCAAGTTCAATATTTTTCATATCAAATGGGTTGTTTGCGAGCTTAAATAAAGATGGAGTTACTTGATTAACCCTTATATCTGTGCATTGCGCACTTAAAAGTACGGATACTAAGAGTTCAAATATATTTGTATGGTCAAGAGGAATTGGTGGGCTTGGATATATCCTATCCAAAACTCTCATTATGATTTTTACTCGCTCAGATTTGATCATTTTTTAATATAATTAAGATATTAATTAAGATATTATATCCAGATTTATAAACCATTAAAGATATTTTGGAATGTACAAATTAATTGGCATCTTATTTATCACATTAATAAGTCATGAAGTGAGTTTTGCTGATAATATTTCGTGTACCCCAAATCAAGTTCAGGTTATAGATGCAGATACTATTAAGGTTTGTGATAAAAAAATTAGATTAAATGGTATTTCTGCAGCTGAGCGTGGGCACAGCTCTTATGTGTATTGTAAGGAATTAGTTAGGGCAATAATTAAGAAATCTACCTCAGTGAATTGTAAATTAACCGGTGAAAAAACATACGATAGATTTGTTGGTATTTGTCATATCAATATTGGTGACTCAAGTAAAAACCTTCAAGAAATAATTGTTGGAAATCACTGTGCTAGGGACTGCGAGCAATACTCCAATGGTAGGTACAAAATATATGAAACGATAGAATCAAAAAAGCTCCCATTGCCAAATTATTGCAAAAAGAAAAATTAATTACCTTATATGTGACCTTTAGCATATAGCATCTAAATAGTAATTATGGTATGTTTGAGAAAATGGGGCCATAGCTCAGCTGGGAGAGCGCTTCGCTGGCAGCGAAGAGGTCGGGGGTTCGAGCCCCCCTGGCTCCACCAAGCTTAAATAGAAATTCATCCTCTTTCCAAATACCTTCATCCTGCTGTAACATTTTTGTAAACTTTTTGATAGTATAATAAAACTTATTGTTTATGATATTGGAGTTTTGGCGTGAAGCTAAGAGAGATTAAAGCTATAGAAACTCCATATGCAGGGGTAGACATCACAGCTTACACAAACGAAAAAAAGCGGTTGCAAGTGGAGCTGTTAAACATCCAACAAAGAATAATAGAGAATAAATGGCGCCTAGTTGTTATTTTTGAAGGACGAGATGCGGCCGGAAAAGGCTCCACAATAAAACGCTTTACAGAAAACCTGATACCAAAATATTATAAAACGTTGGAACTTGGCATTCCAACAAAGCATGAATCAAAAAACTGGTTCCAGCGTTATGAGCGGCATTTCCCAAAACCTGGTGAGATAACTTTTTTTGATCGATCGTGGTATTCCCGTGCTTTGATAGAACCGACGTTGCACTATTGCTCAAATCGAAAATATCAAAATTTTATGAATAAAGTTTTGACATGGGAGCACAATCATATTGCTAAAGGATTAATCGTGATAAAATATTACCTCTCTGTAGATCCAGAAACACAGCTATATCGGCTAGAAAATCGAATAAATGATCCTTTAAGTTACTGGAAAATTTCAGATACCGACATTCGAGCCCGAAAAAAGTGGGACGTTTTCACAGAATATAAGAAACAAATGTTTAAACATACTTCCTCAAAAATATCTCCGTGGGTTGTCATCAATGGAAATGAAAAATTAGAAGCACGATTAACTTCCATGCTGTATCTTGTGCGAAAATTCTTAGGTAAAGATTACATCCCTCTAACCGGTGATGATATAAAGGCCAACCATAGTATTAAAGTAAATGGAGTGAAATTCCGGGGTTTAACATTGCAACAATTTTCTGTTCTACAAGAACTCAGAGATCTCAAGGAACTATCTTGAAATCTTAAAAATAAATGAGAGTATTTTATTTACATACTATAACCCAAATATTAATTTGCTATTATTTCCCGAATCATCTAAGGAATAAATATGGAGTTAGTTAATAATCCAAAAAATTTATCTGATAGTCTATGCCTGCCCAAAATTCAGTCTGCCGGCGGGTTAGTTTTGAATGATGAGAACAACCTTTTATTAATCTTTAAAGGTCAAAAGTGGGATATGCCCAAAGGCAGGATTGAGAGCGGAGAGTCAAAAGAAAAAACGGCACTACGCGAAGTTGCAGAAGAAACCGGGCTGGATTTTCATAAATTATCAATACAGGGAAAATTGGTATCGACTTGGCATACGACCCGACACGATAATTTGCGATACCTCAAGAAAACGCATTGGTACCTAATGCGTTATGTAGGCGGAGATGATGCAACTACCCCCCAGATAGAAGAGGGCATCTCAGAATGCAGATGGGTCAACAAAACTGAGCTGTCAAACTATCTTGATGCTACACAGCTTAGGGTACGATATGTTATAGATTTTTGGCAAAAAAATTTTTCTGACTTTTTACAATCCAATCAAATCGTTGCTTGATGAGCCTTTGATTAATCGCTGACACACTTTTCCTGATAACCAATCAGTAGTTGTGACGGGGTAACTCGTTCGGGGGTTCGAGCCCCCCCCTGGCTCCACCAAGCTTAAATTAGTCTTCTTTTTCTACGACAGGTTCGCCCTGATATTCGTATTGTCTGCTTGGTCTAAATCTCACCGCTAAGCAGGCTAATGATAATATTAAAATTGCACCTGCTTCATATAGAAGTGTTGAGGCTTCCATATCTTTTCCCTGAAGAATCATCAGCCTCGATATTGCAGTCATTGCAATAAATAATGGTAAGGTTATTGGTATTCTATTGCTTGAATAAAATACACCAATCATACCAAGAACTTCAGTGTAAATAAATAATAAGAGTAGGTCAGCAAGATTTACTTGTCCCGATAGAAATATCTTATATATCTCTTGGACAGTTGCTATAATTGTTAAAATAGCAATTGCAGCTAATAAAAACTTTTCAACAAACTTGACTAATGTTTTAGGATTAATATCTGGCATTTCTAATATCCTCATAAATATTACGAATTTAATTGTAAAGTAGATTAATTAACAATCTATTTAGTTTCAAATATTTGACAAAGGTTTTACTGAGTTAAATTTCTGCTTTCTTCTCTAGTATATACTCAAGAGTTATATGTGGCAGGGTAAGTGCCGCAAGACCAATGAATACAACTTTATTAATACTATTGCTAACATCATACTCGCTCATCAATAAAATAAATATAATAACAAATAAGACCCCTGTAAGAAGAGTAAGAGGTAAACTTTTTTTAAAAAATATTGGGATAGATTTTGTAAGATTCTTGTCTAACTCATACATCAAAGATATTGAATGCCTTATTGAATGCAAGAAACAAAAATAAAGTGTGAATGCAAGAAGTGGTTGTAAAAAGTAATTTAATACCAAAATAGCCATCAGATCTAGGACAAGAACAAGTGCATATAAATTTCTTACGGAGCTCACAATAATAAAAGATGAGAGAATACTTAAAAGGACAAAAATAATTACAAGTAGATCACTCGAAAAGATTATTAATTCTGTATTCATACCTATTGTATCAAAAATTTCTAGGGTTTTTGATTTTTGAAATATTAGTGGAGCTGAAATTACTATGCTTCCTTTCAAGAAAAATAAAATATCAAAAAATAGACCTTTTGATATACAGAGAAATTCAGAGTCTTCTTTCCCAAAATGGTAAGAAGCAATAATTAAAAATAAAATCAGAAGTAGGCTTGGGAAAAATAACCAAAAAATTATTACAAATAAACTCAAAAATACGTATCCCAAATAGAAATAGGCCATATTATTAATATTATATAACTGAAGTAGCTTTTTCCCTTTTAAATTATCTAGAGATCCATGAGATATCCCAATTGTTATGACTAAAAATAAACATGTGTAAAGGAGAGTATTTAACCGAAAGTAATCTAGTGATACTAATACTAGACAAAAGATCAAAAATATTATGGAATGATTTAAGTTCAATTTATTTAACATTTATCTTCCTATTATTGCTCTTATGAAGGGTTTTTTTGGCATCGCTGAAATAATTGATATGTCACTAATGAAATTACTTTTATTAGATAAAAATTTAATAATTGTCTCAGGATTACATCCAAACATTTCAAAAAAAATAGCAGGCATCCTCTGTGGATTTTTATCCATTACACTTAAAAAAATCTTATCTAGATATTGATACTTTTTAGGAATTTTAAAAGGTCTTTTTGTAGTAATCTCATCTAAATTTTTCAAAATATATTCACACTGTTGTTGAATATTTAAGAATGTATAGCCTGTGCTTAACCGTGTCATTCCCCCAGCAGTACCAATATTAATAATATTATCCTCTATGTCTGAATTTATTTCGAACATTGGAATTTTACCGTTTTCTTTATATTTAATTTTATAATTTCCAATGTTTAATTTTTTTTCAATATAGTGACTAATTTGCTGATCATAATTTTGTTCTGAAGGATCTGTCATTTTTGATAACCATGTTGACTCAATGAGAGCATTAGTTTTCGAAAAAGGTAATATATAAAAAAAATGAGTACTTCCTTTTTGATCACAATCAAAATCCATTAATGTTACTATTTCTTCATTGAAAATATCTTCTTCTACTTCAATTTCATAACCCTCGAAGTGCTGCCACATTGCTGTTTCAGTGAGGTTATTTTTATTATATACACTATTAAATATAACCGATCCTACCTTGTTGATACCGCTCTCGTTTTGTAGAAAAACCACGTTTGGATTCTTCCTTAATTTATCAAGAATTTTTTCGTAAAAAAGACCACTATCAATCATTTGGTATGGGAATCTTTTGCAGTCAAGCCTCCTCTTAGCGTTTGGAATTTTAACATCAAATTGATACCAATTTTTTGTGACACAATCTTCAAAATTATGATTAAAAATCTTCCAAAATGACCAAGATTTATCTCTAAAATATGAATCTCTGGGATCGATAATAGCTAGTGATTTAGTGGCTAAAATACCATTAATCTCAAGATTATATGCAAGTGATAAACCTGCACATCCACCACCAATAATAATATAATCAAAATCTGGCATTATAATCTATTTCTTCCATAACTAAGCTATGATAATGCTTTGTTAGGTCTTTCTCCTTTTTTAACATTACTAGTCTCAATAAGTCGTATATTGATTTTAGTGTTTCCAGAACCTTTTCAGGACCAGTAACGTATATCCTACCCGCATTTCTATAATTTTCAAAATTTCTAAGTTTGATCACTTTATATCCAATTTTTCTATATACTCTTCTCGCAACAATAATGGAGAATCTCATTCTAATTGGAATAGCTTTTAATGCATAAAATGAACTATCGTAGAACATATCTGCAATCTTTATGGTCTCATCCAACTTGCTAAAATTATTCATAATATAAAATCTATTTAAATTTGCATCTTCGATCACATCCCTTGATATATTTGTTAACTGCATCGCTATACCAAGGTCAATAGCACCTCTAAAAGCATTTAAATCTGATACCTTAAGTATTTTGGCCATCATTAGACCGACGGTTCCAGCAACCCTATATGAGTAAATTAGTAGGCTTTTTTTTGTTTTAAACTCCAACCTTTTTACTAGATCAGTTTTAAGGCCATCAAATAAGTCAAATATAATTAGTTCTGAAATATTATATTCATCCATTAGATCCCACATATTACTTATTATTTTATTATTATTATTATTTCTTTCAAAATCACCCCTGAATTTTTCTAATCTATCAATTTTAATATGTAGGTCGTCTTTGGAGTCTGTGATATCGTCTACTGACCTACAAAAGTTATAGAGAGAGGTACAATCTCTGTAAGTTTTTTTTGGTAAGAATAAACCTGCCCAATTAAATGATTTTGAGTATCTTGCTAAGTAATTTATATCGCTCATTATAAAATTTTATCTAAAACTTTCGCTGATGATAAGACACCTGGTATTCCAGCCCCTGGATGTGTGCCAGCTCCTACAAAATATAACCCATCGTATATTTCCGATTTATTGTGAAAACGGAAATATGCTGACTGAGTAAATTTTGGCTGAATTGAGAAACCCGATCCATACTGTGTATTAAGTTCCTTCTCAAAATAATCAGGTGTTAAATAAAAATCTTCAACAATATTATTTTCAAGATCTGGCATTAAATGATCCTGCATTTTACTAATTATTAAACGCTTAAATTTTTCTCCCTCATTTTCCCAATTAATTTTTGACTTATTATTTGGAACTGGAACTAATACGTAGAAACAATCATGTCCTGGGGGTGCCATAGTTTGATCAGTTGCTGTTGGACGATGTAAATAATAACTGATATCTTCATTTAATTTATAATTATTAAAAATATCATTGAGATGCTCTTCATACTTGTCACCAAATTTAATAGTATGGTGTTTCACATGATCGTACTTTTTTTTAGTACCGAAATAATAGACAAATAGACCCATTGAATATTGCATTCTTTTCATTTTTAATTTAAAAATTGGGCTTTTAATTTTTTCATTTAGCATTTTTTTATATACTGATGGAGGGTCAGCATTACAGATAATATTATCTGCTGTAATCTTACTTTCGTCACTCAGCTTAACACCATTTACTCTTTTACCAGTCACAAGAATTTGCTCGACTTCTTTCCCCTTAATAATATTAATACCTTCCTCATCCATCAGTTTTTCTAATGCATTAATAATTTCTCCAGTGCCACCAAGTGAGTAATGAATTCCCCACTCTTTCTCCAAATACATTATCAATCCATATATGGATGTTGTTGTGAAAGGATTACCCCCAACTAATAATGGGTGCATGCTAAAAACTCTTCTTAATTTCTCATCTTCTATAAATGAACTTGCAAGACTATATACAGAATCATAACTTCTCAGTTTTAATAATGATGGTATTTGTTTCATCATAAAAAAAGGTTTATTAAATGGAACAGCAGATAACTCAGTAAAACCTTTGTCAAATATTTTCTTTGAAAAAGCGAGAAGTTTTTGGTAACCAGCTACATCCAACTTATTAAACTTGGATATTTGATTCTTCATGCTTTCTTCATCACCGGAGTAATCAATGTAGGAATTATCCTCAAAGATGAATCTATACCAAATATCTAACGGTACGATATTAATGTATTTTTTTGGATCTTTATTAAATAAAGCAAATATCTCATCAATTAGGAATGGGGCTGTTATAACTGTTGGGCCAGCATCAAAAGTAAAACCGCCCTTCCTGAAAACTCGAGCTCTACCACCTAAATCTTTGTGTTTCTCAATTAATGTTACAGAATGACCTTTTGACTTTAATCGAAGTGCTGCGGCAATCCCACCAAAACCGGAACCAATTATAATTGATTTCATATGACTTTTTTTATCCTGTTTGATTTATCTTATATCTGATATCCAATATACATGTAAGTCTAACATAACTGTATTAATGTGACCATTCTATATTGGTTTTTAATTCACCAGTTTACTGTATTTCCATCTCTAGTATTCGAAAATATTTCGATTTGATATGAATATAAAAAAAGGAGCTACAACTTTCCCTTCAATCTGGTTTGACCAGATAAAACGAATGTTGCAGCTCCTTATGATACTCTTGAGCTGAAGTCTGGTGATCACTTATTAGCTTTCACCAAAAGTATTAGCTACTTAGAGTCAGCTGTAGCTGCGGCCCAAATAACAACACCGAATGCAATCTTGTTCACAAAGTCTGCAAGGTTGTATATTAGGTTTAGTGACCCAGCGTCGCCGGCTCCAATGTATCCGATTACATAACCTAGTGGATAAATTGCCCACCCAACAGTTACGATAATTCTCAACGCATTGAAAGCTTTTTGAGATGCAGCAGTACCCTCAGCAGCACTGATTTTACTTGCTTCACCAGCAAAGATTTCATAAATGATGTATATCCATGCGGCCATACCAATTACGAAGCCAAGCCATACATTCATTGCGCCTATTTCACCGAGATAACCAGCAACTAGCATTACCACTGAAGCAATTAATAGTCTCCAGAAAAGTGATGCAGCAACAACAGCTATCGCAGCAAGGATTAAATAAAATTCAACGATTTGTAGAGGTACTGTTAGTAGCCAGTCTACATATCGAAATACGATTGGCGATTCGCCTGTATCAACCCAGACGCCACGCATATAGAAATAATGTATCGCAGCAATACCTGTAACCATAGCGGCAACAGTTAAAGATGTTTTCCATTTTCCAACGGCACGATCTCTTTCTACCCAGAAAAAGAAAGTTGCTGCAACCATAGCTGCAGAGATAATCCAAAAACTAACACCTACTAGGTCAGATGGATTTAATGCTCCTGTTGTCATATTAAGTCTCCCTATTAAATAACAAACTAATTAGTTTCATTAAAACATAAAATATTAGAAAATTATTCTAAAAACAATATATTTTTTGCTTTAAAACCCGTTTTTTAATACAGAAATAATTAAATATTCTTTAATTTTATTAACGAATTGATAGATTCCTCTGTAATATACTGGTCACCAACGGTTTCATCTTGATTGATATTTTTAATAAATGCATAATAAATTCTTTTTTTAGATGAGAAATATGCACATATTTATCTATTTCGACCGCTGCACTTCTTTGAACAATATTTCACACTCTCCCAATTAAGCTTCCATTTTTTTCTCCAATCAAATGGTCTCTTACATGTTAAACAAATTTTCTGAGGGAGATTTTTACTCATTTATATGCCCACGATTTTTTAAATATAAAAAAAATGCTATAAATTCGTATAAATAGTGTGCGACCTTATATATAATTTTATTATCCAATAATTTTGCTAAAAATTTATACTTTTCCATTCTTCCCCATAGTACTTTAAATGCATCTACTCCAATATAGATATTCCCATCAACCTCAACATGCATTCTTCTGACGAGTTCCTTCTTGCTTTTCTTAATTGTAGTTGAGTTAGAGTGGTGAGTTACATCAACCCAACTAATGTCTTTGTTATTTTGTTTTTTGTAATGCTCTATTTCAAATCTACATACAGAGCATTTTTCATTATAATATACTTTCACTAGTGCAACTCCAATAATATTGATTATACGCTTTGATATAATTTATAGATTAATTTCTTCTATTCTTTTGATTTATTATTAGCAACCACATCTACTAATACGGCAATAATTAGATTTAGAATAGTTATTGAACCAATTGCGACAAAACTATAGAAATAAATCCAAGCCCACCAGTGTAATTCCTGCATTGGCAACATCACATTCTCCCAACTTGAAAGTGTTAAAACTTGGACAAGTGTAATCATGGAAATACCTAGGTCACCCCACCTTGAAGGATCCGATTGAGCAAATAATATGCTTCCAAATGATGCATACACATAAATAATTATGAATAAAAGAAGAGAGACATAGAATACTCTTTTTATTGATTTAAGAAGTGCTTCAATTAATTCTTTTAGCTCAGGAATTGCTGATATTAATCTTAAGACCCTAAATATTCTTAATAATCTTAAAACTAATATTGAAGAGTTAGGTCCTGCTGGGATAATCGAAGCAAGTACAATAATTGTATCAAAGATATTCCATCCCTCTTTGAAAAATAATAATTTTTTCTCCTCAGCAAAAAATCTTATCGAAATTTCAATTACAAAGAAAATAGTTATTAAAGCATCTAAAGAATGAAGAATATAGAGAATTTGAACTGGTATATTATAGGTAGATGCACCAACTAAGAAAGCTGAAAGAATAATTGCGAATATAACAAAAGTTTGAAAAACCTTATGATTTCGGATATTTAAAAATAAGCTTCTATTCATAGATATTCCAATATTCTTATTACTACTTTATTTAGGATAATATGACTTATTTTAATTTCCTATCCATGAATAATATTACCAACATATATAATAGAATTGAGTTTAGAATATGCCATAACCAGTGAGTTCCAATTTCTAAATGGGCGCAATATAATAAATCCATCTGTCGAAGTGATAATGAAATAGTAAAGATAAAAGACGCTATTAAAAGACCCAATGAGATATCATATTCTTTTTTTTTATATGTTAATATGGAGATTAGTAGCATTGAAAATAACGCTAATAAATATGATGCAATTTCTTCGACCCCTAGGGCCGTAAGGAGAGTATTGAAGATCAAAAAAATACCAATTGAAAATATAGCAGCTCTTTGACTACAATTTAAAAAGAACTTCACTGATAAATATAAATAAAGAATAATAAATATCATGATCGGAACAACATCTGTAATTGCTGATAATACTGTACCCAAAAGATGAAATAGTAAACTTCCAAATCCAATAAAGAGTATTAAGAGTATCAGTATCAAAGAGTAATATTGTTCTACCTTTGAGTTAAATACTCTTTTCTTATATCGTCGATATAGCAAAATATAAACGATTATAAATGCAAAATTAGTAATAAAATTTATTGGTTCTGCGAAAATATCTGAAGATACTCTCTCACAGTATATATCTATACTCTCGTTTAGAATCATCAAAATGACTATCTACTGTTCTTTAGTTTATGTTAGCTAGTTTTTCTTTTGATTCACGAAGTTGTCTCATAATATCCCTCATTCTTGGCATCATATTATTTTCCCAGTATTTTAGCATTTCTATATCATCTCTAGACTTTTTATATATTTCTGAATAGTGCTCTATCAGTTCATCTGATCCTGCAATGAATATCCCATTATCGGTTTCAACTGTTGGGAAGCTTGCTTTTTTGCCAGATTTTTCATAAATATACATTGTGATTTGTTCATAAGACTCTTCATCAGCATGAGCAACATCAATTTCAAAATCTTCCAAGTGACCTACCTCATTTAAAAAAATAATAAATTTATAAGAAAATGGGCAACCCCCTTTAACAAAAAGTTTATTTTTATTCATATTTTTCTCCCCAAGTTAATTTTAAATTTCGAGTTATAAATCTACTTAATAAAGTTTCCTGTTTTTAAATCCTTTAAGGCCTGCATTAATTCATCTCGAGAGTTCATTACTATAGGCCCATGCCATGCTATTGGCTCTTTTATAGCCTTACCTGAAATAAGTAAAAATCTGACTCCAAAATCAAATGTCTGTAATTCCACATATTCACCCTTGTCGAAGTAAATTAATGTCTTATCTCCAGATAGATCTCTAACGTTTATTTCTCTACCATCCAACTCTTTTTCAATTTTTATACCCACTGGATTTGATGAATATTTAAAGAGAGCTTTTCCATTAAATATATATGCAAATGTACTTTTATATGTATCAATTTGAAGAACTTTCTTGGTATTAGGTGGAACATAAATATCTAAATATTCTGGCTCAGAAGCAATTCCATCAACAGGTCCAGTAATGCCTTTATATGTGCCAGTTATGACTCTAATTTTGGTTCCATCATTATCTTCTAATAGAGGAATATCTGATGATTTAATATCTTGATAACGCGGATTAACCATTTTTTGGTCAGATGGCAAATTTGACCATAGTTGAAAGCCATGCATCTGCCCTTTTTGATTACCTTTTGGCATTTCTTGATGCATGATACCGGATCCTGCCGTCATCCATTGAACGTCACCACCCCTTAATAATCCTGTATTACCCAGACTATCTTTATGCTCTACAGATCCTTCTAGAACGTAAGTAATTGTTTCTATCCCTCTATGGGGATGCCACGGAAATCCTGCTTTATATCTTTCCGGGTCATCATTACGAAAATCATCAAGTAATAAAAATGGATCATGCTTTTCAGGCTCTGTAAATCCAAACACCCTATCCAGGGATACACCTGCCCCTTCAATAACTGATGTAGGCTTTGTGATCGTGTTAATTGGTCTAAATGACATTTATAAGCCTAATTAAAAAATTTTGTTACAGTTATTACTGTCATTGTAATTGCGCATGCGAATGAAATAATTAATATTATTCCTGATATTGATGCAATCTTATTTAATATAAAAGAGTCTGGTTTATCTTGTGCCTTTCTAGAATTTATTTTGTGAAAAATAAATCCAGAAATAAAGAACATAAGATAAAAAATAAGCGTATATTTTAATTCAGTTGTCATCATTCTCTAATATATATTTTCGTCTGTGATTAACAANCTTTTTTAAATCAATACTATATTGAATCTAAATCAATATTATATTGAACGTCATTTTTATTTAATTTGGTTTACTGATAAATAAAAAAATTATATCCTCATTCAAGGTTAAATGTAAATAGGATTAAACAGATGCCAATAATAAAGAAATTCTCAGATATAAATTTTACAGACGTTGCAAATGGTATCAAATGTAAAAATATTCTAGACTCCAGTTCTCTAGACGATAACAGAATTATTATAGATTATTATGAAACATCACCAAAATCTTCATTAGACTTTAGCAATAATGAAAATGATATCACATGGATTCAGATACTTTCTGGACGGATAGATACCTACTATCCTAATACATATATACCCGGTAGACGAGTTGATGATACTAAAATTATTTTTATAAAGGGAACCCATCATGTTAGTCTGGATACTCCCAAAGGATCTTCTTTCATTGTAACAAGGATTCCAAATTATAAAATCCATGAAAATGATGCAAATGATATGTATGAGAGTGATCTGCGAGTTGTAAATTGGGGGAATGAGCCTGTTTTAAAATCTGAACATGATGATCGGAAAAGAGTCTATCTCTTATCTGACTCACTTGTAGGGACGGATAGTGTTAAAGGTGAATTGATTGTGTACCCTCAATCCACTTCTTGTCCTGAGCATTACCACATGGGGGCCGAACATTATCAATTCATTACAAGTGGTTCGGTATTTGCAGTTTTAGACGGAGAGGAGAAAGAATTAAATAAATTTGACCTTCTTTATAACTTTGAGAATGAGAAACACTGGTTCTACACCAAAGACGACCAATGTAAATTTGTAGAATTTTTTGTGCCTGGTGAAAATAAAACAATTTGGACACAAACAACAAACGTATGTACATGGTCTCCAATTGGAACAGACATAAGAGGAAAATCACCCTCAAGACATATTGAAAAACATGTCCATGGAGAAGGCAAGAACATTTAAAAAGTGATCTCATCGCAAATGCCAACCGTATAATTGTTGTGTGGGTATTTGATACCTAGTATATGAACCTCAACTCAAAAAGCTATAAAATCAACACATCCTAATCCCTAATCCCTAATGTTGATTTATTCAATTACTCACACCCAATTTATATTCTTTTTTTATCGATTTAAAAACTCATTAATTTGCACTATATAAAAGTGATATGTTCTTATTGAATATTAAGAATTATCATACTAATATATGCCCTTCTTAACATTGTAAATATATAAAAATTGCTATGAATAATCAATCTTATGAAGAATTAGATAGAAAAAATTTTATCCACCCACTAACTCATCTTGGAAAATTTGAAAGAGGAGAGATACCGAGCAGAATAATGGAGTCCGCTAATGGTGTGCTTATAAAAGACACATCAGGAAAAGAGTATATCGATGCATTTGCGGGCCTATATTGTATCAATGTAGGGTATGGTAGAAAAAAAATAATAGACGCAATTAAAAAACAAGTATCACAGCTAGCGTACTATCACTCCTATTATGGAAATGCCACTGAGGCTTCTATAAAATTATCTGATATGATAATTGAGAGAGCCCCTAATAATATGAAAAAAATTTACTTTGGTCTTACAGGTTCTGATGCTAACGAAACAAATATCAAATTACTCTGGCATTACAATAATTTAATAGGGAAAACAAAGAAGAAAAAGATAATAGCACGTATAGGTGGCTATCATGGTGCAGGCATTTTGACTGGAAGTCTGACTGGTTTAAAAAAGTATCATGAGAACTTTGATCTTCCAATAAGTGGTATTATCCATACAGAGGCTGCACATTATTTTCATCGTGATGATCTTGATCAAGATGAAAACGACTTTTCTATAATGTGCGGTGAAAATCTTGAGCAGTTAATTATAAACGAAGGGCCCGATACAATTGCAGGATTTATTGCTGAACCAGTAATGGGTAATGGTGGTCTTGTCCCTCCACCAAAAAATTATTGGCCCATAATTTCAAATATACTTAAGAAATATGAAATTGCATTTATATCTGATGAAGTTATAACTGGGTTTGGTAGGTTAGGTAAAATGTTTGGTGTTGAATATTATAATATAAAAGCTGATATGATAACAATAGCAAAGGGTTTAACGTCAGCTTACAGCCCCCTTTCGGGATCAATTATATCAGATAAAATATCCCAAGTTATTTCTGATGGAACTGACGAATTTGGCCCATTAATGCAGGGGTCTACCTATTCCGCTCATCCTATATCTTGTGCGGCAGGTGTTGCAAATCTACAATTAATTGATGATGAGAATTTGATAGAAAATGGTCATTTGATTGCGAACTATTTCAATAATAAGCTTATCGAAAAGCTTGAAGATCATCCACTTGTTGGAGATGTGAGGTCAGCTGGATTGTTATCTGCTGTCGAGTTTGTAAAAGACAAAAAGAATAGAAATTTTTTTGACAAACAAGGTCAATTTGCACAGAAACTTGTTACGGTAATGTCTAAAAATGGAGTCTTAGCAAGGGCAATGCCCTCAGGTGATACACTTGGATTTGCTCCAGCATTATGCTTAAATGAAAAAGAAGCTGATATAATTATTGAAAAGACACTTATTAGTTTGAAAGAAATCACAAGTTAATTGTATCAATTGAGTCAATTATTTTACTATCCACTATAATTGGATTATTGGACGGTTTTTTGAGCTCCCATGGTAGTCCTTCGATTGCGTCTTCATAAGAAAAATCTTGCAGAATACTGTGCAAATACCAGCCGTCTGGGCTCATTTTAAATTTAGCTCTATCAGTTATTAGCATTGATGGACCACTACCTAATTTGTATTTATCTCTTAATTGGTCTATCTCTGATCCTGAGCCAGGGCTTGTAATAAAATCTACATCATTAACGAATCTTCGCGGCTCATGAGGCATTAAAATAAATAGATTCGGAACCAAGCAAGCGATATCATGAGCTCCACCAGATCCTACCATTCTAACTTTTGGTTCATCGTAAGAGCCAATTACAGTTGAGTTTAAATTTCCGAACTTATCAATCTGAGCTGCCGAGAGAAGACCTACATCAATTCTTCCAGCTTGGAGTTCTGAAAATACAGAGAAACTATCTGTTATCATATCTGATCCAAAGGCAATTGATGGACTTCCGGTTGAATAGGATTTCGTTTGGGGGAATGCACCAATTGCTCCTGACTCATATATTAAATTTAGATTTGGCTCTACACTGAGCTTTGCCAAACATGCAGCGTCTGATGGAATTCCAATACCCACAAAACAGGATTGGTAACCTATGAGTTCACTAGCAGCAATCATTGCAATGCGTTTATTTATTGATATATCTTTATAATTATTTACTTTCATATTTTACCACATGGACCTTTTTCAAGGTCGATAAGTTTCTCTTTCCCAATCGTTTCTTGATATTCTGTTATGGTTTCAGATGAATAGATCCACTCATCAAGATATTGCGCAAGCTTATCTTCATCTCTGGAGATACTATCATATTCCTTATAGTGATCGTCGTCTCTTGAATAGAAGCCAGAAACATAAGATGGATATGCTCCAAATGGCACTTCTACAATACTCGTTACTCTATGTGAGGGAATTACTGTCTTTTCTGGAGATAATTTGAGAGTTTCATTATCAATAATTTTTTCTACACTAACAATAATCTTGTCTGAGGCCAATGCACCCTCAATTGTGTCACCATCTATCCCCCACATTTGAACATTGCCATATTTATCTGCTTTTTGTGCATGGATTAACGCAACATCCGGCTTTAAAGAGGGTATTGCAGAATAAATATTTCCTGTATAGGGACAGCTAGTTGATTGCAAGTAATCTATACTAGGCGGTTTATCTCCAATTTGAAGAATTTTTGAGGGTAAATAGCTAACTCCCATTCGAGCTGCATGGAATCTTAAAATCATGGATTGATTTGTCCATTCTTCTACTTCAATTTTTTTTGATTTATAAGCTCTATTAAATGAATGTGATAGCCCTATTGATGGATTGCCTATATATCCAAATATAACTTTCTTAATAATCTTTGCTGCAATTAATTGATCAAATAAAATATCTGCACCTGACCTACAAATTGTAAGATCTTTTTTATTTTGCCTGATTAATTCATGGCTTAAAAAGAAAGGTATTAAATGACCAAACCCTCCAATGAATATAGTATCATTATTGGTGATATTATTCTTTATAGTCTCATTTATATTTGAAATTTTTTCAATCATGAAATGAATTTATTTAAATTATTTTCTTCGATCTCATATCGTTAATCATCTCGTCATCATAACCAAGGGAATTTAAGATATTCTGATTATCTTCCCCGAGTAGAGGTGGTGCTTTATTAATTTGTGCTGGAGTATTAGAAAACCTATATGGAACACCCAGCATTTTGAGCCTACCTGCCTGAGAATGATCAATCTCAACCACCATATCATTTGCCAAAGTTTGTTCATCTGATAAAGCGCTTTCGACAGAATTTACTGCACTCGCTGGTATGTTAGAGTCTAACAACTGCACCAACCATTCTTTAACTGTTTTTCTTTCAATAACTTTTTGAATTTCTGCATCTATAGCATCTCTATTTATTACACGATCTGCATTCTTGATAAATCGACTATCTTTGGACCATTCCTCTTTTTCGAGACATACACTAAATTTTTCAAATTGTGTATCGTTTCCAACAGCAATCGCAATACTTCCATCGCTTGCTTCAAAAGTTCTATATGGAACAATATTCGGATGACCATTTCCAAACCTTCTTGCAGGCTTACCAGAGACAAGATGATTTGCTGCAACATTTACGAGCATAGATATACTTGTAGTATATAAACTGGTCTCAACTTTTTGACCTTCACCTGATGAGTTTCTAGAATTTAGAGCTCCTAATATTGCTATCGTAGCGTTCATACCTGTACATATATCCACTAATGCAACCCCCACTTTCATGGGATCACCATTTTCTTCACCTGTGATGCTCATAAGTCCACTTTCAGCTTGAAGTAAAAAATCATATCCGGGTCTTTTCCCTCTTGGTCCCCTCCCTCCATAACCAGTTATTTGACAATGGATTAACTGAGGTGCTTCTTTTTTGCGCCAATCATCAGTTATTCCAAACTTATCTAGCGTTCCAAACTTAAAATTTTCAATCAATACATCAGATTCTTTAAGAAGCTTTTTTAATATCTCTATTCCTTGATCTGACTTTAAATCTAGAGTCACACTTTTCTTATTTCTATTAATACCAAGAAAATAAGCAGCTTCGCTTCCTGCAAAAGGTGGTCCCCAAGAACGAGTATCGTCACCTTTTCCAGGCTGCTCAATCTTTATTATTTCTGCACCCATATCACCCAAATTCATTGTGCAAAATGGTCCAGCTAAAATTCTACTTAAATCTAGGACCCTAATACCATTTAGTGGACCTTCCATCTTAGTAGCCATTATGATATCTTTTATTCATTTTTATGATCTTTCATTTTCATCATTTTCAAGACCATCTAAGTATGACTCAACGTTATCTTTTCTTTTTTCACGAAACTGCTGAAAATCTGGTTTTCTTTTTTCTAGAAAAGCATTCATACCTTCCATAGACTCATCTGAACCCCATACATGAGCTAATAATTCCATACCATGCTGCCAACTTGCGTAAAGAGTATCTGAGTCATGATTTAGTGATTTTTTTGTCTGTCTGATTGTTTGCCCACTTCTTTCTATGAGTCCTTCACACCACTTTTGAGTTTCTTCATCCAATTTATTTTTTGGAACAACTCTGTTAATCAAGCCTATATTTACAGCTTCTTGAGCTGTGAATCTTCTTGCCATGAATATCATTTCTTTCGCTAATCGAGAACCTATTAGTTGTGGTAAATACTGAGTTGCTCCAACAGTTGGGCAGGCTCCAACAACAGCTCCACTTTGGCCAAATACTGCATCATCCGCAGCTATTACTAAATCACACCAAAGTGCTAACTCGTGGCCACCGCCCATACAATACCCATGAACAGATGCAACTACAGGAATTGGAATACCCCTTATAGCCATTGCAAGTGCTAACATTCTATCATTCCAATGGGCTGCGTTTTCCCAATCCAATCGCATCATTGCATGGAAATCACCACCAGCTGAAAAAGCTTTATCACCAACCCCGTTAATTACAACACAAACAATTGATGGATCATTTCTAGTAGATAAGACTGCGTGTGTTAACTCATCAAGAGTTTGTTCCCTAAAGGCATTTCGTACATCTGGTCTATTAATTGATATCCATGCAACCTTATTTCTAATTTCAAATAAAACTTCTTTATAATCTCCACCTGCTTTTGACATCTTTTACCTCTATATTTATTTTTTTAATTTCATAATGCGAAAAACTATCATTATTTCTTGCGTTCTTCAACCTCAATTAATGCTCCTGAAACTTGTTTTGGGTGAATAAAGTATAAATTTCTACCATGATAGCCTTTTGTTGGTTCAGATATGATGCTAACACCATTACTCTTCTGATTCTCATACTTTTTATTTACATCATCAACAGCTAAACAGTAATGATGTAAACCACCATTTGGGTTTCTGAGAAGGAATTTTGCAATTGGAGACTGGTCATCTAATGGTTCCATAAGTTCAATTTTTATATTGCCTATTGATATGGTTGCCATCTTTATCTTTTGCTCTTCAATTATTATTATTTCCCCCGCGGATATACCAAAGGTATTTTCATATTGCTCCACTGCATCTTCAATATTTGGAACTGCCTGGGCTATATGATCAAAAATCATACCACCTGAACCATTTGAATTATCTGTTTTACTCATCTTAATCTCCTAAACTTACACATTCATGCACAATTTTGTTTTTATTTTATATATGTCAGAAAAAAAATCTATGTATAATCATAAATATTTTATATGGTACGTTATATATACAATTCAAAAAAATTTTACTGTGAGGAAATTCAATGTTAAACCCGTTTAATCAACCAGAACTAATAAAAGCTGAAATATTTACTGAGCTACCAGAAAAGTATAGGGATACAAAACAAACAGCTTGGTCTAATCCAAATAGGCAAGGAGCAAAAGTAAATCAATTTCTTGAAGGCCCATCATTTGACAGACAAGGAAACCTATATGTAACTGATATACCTTTCGGTAGAATATTTAAAATTACTCCTCAAGGAGAATGGGATATTATTTGCGAATATGATGGTTGGCCAAATGGGCTAAAATTCCATAAGGATGGCTCTGCTTATATTGCCTGTTATAAACAAGGTTTAATGAAATTAGATGTTAATTCAGGATCAATAGAACCAATTATAGGAACAATGTACTCTGAGGGTTTTAAAGGTTTAAATGATCTTCATTTTACATCAAACGGAGACCTATATTTTACTGACCAAGGTCAGACTGGTATAATAGATCCAACCGGAAGGGTGTTTAGGTTAACTGCAAATGGTGAATTACATAAACTTGTAACAAATGCGCCAAGTCCAAATGGGATAACTGTTAACAACTCAGAAAATCAAGTATACGTCGCTATAACAAGATCACAACAAATATGGCGTCTTCCACTAATGGGTGACAATAGTGTAAGCAAGAGTGGTGTTGCAATCCAATTATCGGGTGGCCACGCTGGACCTGATGGACTGGAAATGGACTCTGAAGATGGTATGATTGTAAATCATCTAGGTGTCGGTGTTTGGAGATTTGATAATAATTGTCTTCCAACTCACCTAATTTATACTGATAATCATAGTTTGATGACTAACACAGCTTTTGGTGGCCCAGATAGAAAAACACTTTACATCACTGACTCAATGAATGGTAGAATAATGAGGGCGAGTCTGCCGGTTCCAGGTAAGCTACTATATGGATTATCTTAAAATTACTCGTGGTATAATTAATAGGTCATAAAATGGAAAATGGTTATTTTATAAAGAATATAGATAGTAAAAGTAAGGATTACCTCAATGCAAAATATCCGTTATTTTCTGAAAACGAATATAAAAGAAGATTTGATTTACTGGAAAATATTCTAATTCAGAATAAATTAGATAAAATTATAATCTATGAAGCCATAGGCTCAGGAAGTGCTATCCAGTATTTTACAGGTTGGCACACAACACAAGAAGCCCTTGCTGAAGTTAATTCTGATGAAAAAATAAATCTATATGTTGAGCACTACAATCACCTACCAATGGCAGAGAAACTCGTTAACAAGATCACAAAACTATTTTGGGGAGAAAGGCAATTATCCCAAAAAATTTTTCCTAAGATAATGGAAGATCTTCAGGAAGGCAGCACAATTGGTGTTATCGGAAGACTTCCTTATAGCTATATAAAACAAATTCAAAAAAATAATATCAAAGTGATTGATATATTTTCTGATTATAATCTAATGAGATCTATTAAAAGTAATGAAGAATTATCTTGGCTAAAAATTGCTGCAGCATTAACAGATGAGGGTATTAATAATTTAGTTGAAAACCTTACGCCCGGATTAAATGAACATGAAATGTCTCAGATAACACAATCGGGTTATTTAAAGCATGGTGGTCATAAGATTATTAATTTCTTTGGTATTACAAATATGGATAATCCTGATAATTGCGTGCCTTATCAATATACTTCAAATAAAATTATCTCAGCAGATGATATTATAACCACTGAAATTAGTTCCCATTTTTGGAATTACCCAGGGCAAGTTTTAAGAACTATTGGTTTTAAAAAAATGAATACACTCTACTCAGAATTACACGAAGTTGGAGATGAAGTTTTTAAAAATATTTTTTCAATTCTAAGAGATGGAACATCCATAGATGAAATAAATGAAATATCTTCAACAATTGAAAGTGGTAACTTCTCTATATGGGATGATCTAATCCACGGATATGGTGGTGGGTATCTCGATCCAGTTATTGGAACTAAGAGTCGCCCGGCAAGCCATTACCCAGGTTTTAAATTCAAAGAGAATATGACAGTCGTCATTCAGCCAAATGTAATTACTAGAGATCACAATGCTGGAATTCAAACAGGTGAGTTGGTCCATATTCAAAAAGACAAAGCGGTAAGACTTCATACATTTAAGCAAGGATATATAGAAATATAAGATATTGGGAAAATCAGGTATCTAAATTCGCGACTCTTAGAGCATTATCTTGAATAAATTCCCTACGAGGCTCAACCTCATCGCCCATCAAACGAGTAAATAAGTTGCTTGCTTCATCAGCCTCTTGAACTTTTACTTGTAATAATGTTCGCATATCTGGATCTAAGGTTGTTTCCCACAATTGTTCAGGATTCATCTCCCCTAAACCCTTATACCTTTGAATTGAGGCACCTTTTCTGCCATTATTTAATACCTTTTCAAATAATTCTGTAGGACTATATATAATCTCTTCAATATCTTTTAATTTAATAGTACCTGCTTTTAGGAACACCTCTTGAAGCTTTGCTGATAAATCATTTAATGCAATTGCATCTGATGAGAACATAAACTGTTTATCTATGGTATAGCTCTCCTTTACACCTCTATTTTCTCTCTCAAAGATTAGATCGTTGTCTAGATTAGTTGTTCCAACCCAATTATTACCCACACCGATTGAATCCCCCTTGTTATTTAATCTCTTTGCAATATACGAAGCTGTTTCTTGTGAGTATTTCTTATTATCATACAATTTATGATCAAGGGCACCAGCAATTGCACACTCCTCAATTATAAATTTAGGATATTTATGATTGATTTGAACTAAAATATTGCGTACATTGCCCGATATTTTGAGTATTTCTTTCAGATCATTTGCACTATGTTCTGATCCAGATCCACTCTTGAATATAACATTATCTAAACCTGTTTCAATTAGGTATTGTTCTAGTTCTTTATCAACTTTTATATATCTCTCTGACCTATTTTTACTGACTTTATACAATGGTGGTTGAGCTATATATAAGTAGCCCCCATCAATTAATGGTCTCATCCAACGATAGAAAAAGGTTAGTAGTAATGTTCTAATATGAGCGCCATCAACATCAGCATCAGTCATTATTATGATTTTATGATATTTTAACTTAGTTATATCAAACTCATCTTTCCCAATACCTGTTCCAAGTGCTGTAATAAGAGTTCCAATTTCATTAGATGATAACATTCTATCAAATCTTGCACGCTCTACATTCAAAATCTTACCCCTTAGCGGTAATACTGCCTGACAATCCCTATTTCTTCCTTGCTTAGCGGAGCCACCGGCTGAGTCACCCTCAACAATGAAAAGTTCTGATTTAGCCGGATCTCTCTCAATACAATCTGCAAGCTTACCAGGTAGATTAGAAATATCTAATACCCCCTTCCGCCTTGTAAGCTCTCTTGCTTTTCTCGCAGCCTCCCTAGCGAAAGCAGCCTCAATAATCTTTGAAATTATATTTTTAGCTTCATTAGGATGTTCTTCAAACCAACTTCCTAATACATCATTAACACAACTTTCAACAACTGGCCTAATCTCTGAAGAAACTAACTTATCTTTTGTTTGGCTAGAAAATTTAGGATCTGGAAGCTTTACAGATAGAACACATGTCATACCTTCTCTTGCGTCTTCACCCGTAATTTGTATTTTATCTTTCTTTGCGTGATTAATTTGTCCAGAATAATTATTAATAGTTCTTGTCAATCCAGCCCTGAGGCCTGCCAAATGGGTTCCTCCATCTCTTTGTGGAATATTGTTTGTAAAACATAGTATATTCTCGTGGTAACTATCATTCCAACACAAAGAAATCTCAACAGAAAGTCCCTCTTTTTCTAATTTCAAACTAATAGGATTTTCAATTAATAATTGTTTCGACTTATCTAAGTACTTGACGAATTCCTCGAGACCGCCCGTATAATTCATGCTAACTGATTTTTTATCGACTCCTCTATTATCTGATAAATTTATCTCAACGCCTGAGTTTAGGAAGGCAAGTTCTCTAAGCCTATGTTCTAGGGTTTGAAAAAGAAATTTTATATTAGTAAAAATTTTATCGGATGGATAAAATGTTATTTCTGTTCCGGAAACCCCCTCGTCACAATCTCCTGTTGACTTAAGTTTTTCCTCGGGTGTTCCATCTTTAAATGTCATTTCGTATATATTATTATTACGGTATATTTTTAAATTTAAAAATGATGAAAGTGCATTAACAACAGAGACACCCACACCATGTAGTCCTCCAGAAACTTTGTATGAATTCTGATCAAATTTACCTCCGGCATGGAGCTGCGTCATGATAACTTCAGCCGCTGATATACCTTCCCCCTCATGAATATCTATCGGTATCCCACGACCATTGTCTCTGACTGTCACAGATCCGTCTGGATTCAAAAAAACGTCAACTTTATCACAGTGACCGGCTAGTGCTTCATCAATGGAGTTATCTACAACCTCGTAAACCATATGATGAAGACCTGATCCATCATCGGTATCACCAATATACATTCCAGGTCTCTTTCTGACAGCATCGAGTCCCTTAAGAACTTTTATGGATCCTGCGTCGTAATCTGTGTTTTGTTCGGAATTTATTTCATTCATGAATGATTATTTGTGTATTGTTTACAGCTATTATTAGATTAAAAAAAACGTGATTCTGCAAGTTTATAATAATTTAGTACTCTATCTGAGTTAGTTTTCCATTGTTAATATTAAAAAAATCTGATTTGGAATGTATATAATCAAATAATTCAATTTTTGTACCCGTTAACCATACCTGAGAACCTAATGTAAAAATTTGATCGAAGAGATTATTAATTCTCTCCATATCAAGATGAGCTGTAATCTCGTCTAATAATAATATAGGCGAAATACCCTGATTGTTCATTTGATATACTCGAGCTTGAGCTAATATCAGGGATATTAATAGATTTTTTTGCTCTCCAGTTGAACAATTTTCAGCATACATGTCATTTCTTTTGTACCAAAGAGTAAAATCAGTTCGATGTGGACCAATATTTGTTCTATATGTCATTTTATCTTTTTTACGATTTACACATAAAATTTTGGAAAAATCCTCTTCCATTTCAGATATTGTGCAATCTTTTGATAGGGAACCGAGTTCTTCCCTCATTATTATTTCTGCTGATGGAAACAGATTATTACTAACATCTCTAATCATTATATGATTTATTTGATTTACTGCTATTTGTCTTGATATCAATATACTTGCAGCTATTTTTGCAAGTTGTCTTTCAAGATTATCTAACAGCTTACTTGATAAATTATCAGAATTATATAAAACCTTATTTCTCTGTGCGATAATTCTCTCGTAATTTTTGATATTATCCGAGTGATTAGGCTCAATGAGAGCAACCAATTTATCAAAAAATTTTCTTCTTTCACTTCTCCCACCAACAAAAAGTCCATCCATTTGGGGTGTGAGCCAAATAACACCTATACTATTTGCAAATGATTTTGGGCTATTTGTTGATTTTCCATCAATTCTACATTGCCTAGAATTTCCATTCTTAATTCCTATATTGCTGATACCTGTACCTAATTTTGTTGTTCCGTAACATGAGCTCACCTCCATAAAAACTGACCAACCACCTTTCCCACTTATATTTGATAAATCAGCTAATTGAGCACCTCTCATTCCTTTGCCAGGAGTAAACATCGAAATTGCTTCGAGTATGTTCGTTTTACCTGAACCATTTGCCCCAACAATAGAAATAAATTTATTATTAGACGATATAGATGTGAAATTATGATTTCTAAAATCTGTAAGATTTAATTTATTTATTTCAGAAAATTTAACTGTGTGGTTTTTTTCTTTTTCTATCATACAATTAGAATATAGTAACTGTAAATTCTAGCCATTCTTTTTTGTATTTGATTTGCTTACACCAACTCTTGCTGGCCTCAGAACTCTATCACTAATTTTATATCCGGGCTCCACTATATGAGCGACTATTCCACTTTCTTTTTCGTCATCAGGAACTTCAAACATAGCCTCATGTTGAGTTGGATCAAATTTTTCTCCTAACGGATCAAAACGTTCTATGCCATTCCTTGTAAATATTTGTTTTAGAGATTTCATTGTGATTTCAATGCCTTCAATTAAATTTTTTGTATCCTCAATATTTAGAGTCTCAATATTAGTTGTGCTTTCAAGAGCTCTCTCTAAATCATCTGCAACTGTTATAATATCTCTTGAAAACTTTGTTATTGAGTATTTAATTGCATCTTCTTTTTCACGGAGACTCCTCTTCCTTAAATTCTCCATCTCTGCCGCCATTCGCAATAATCTGTCGTTTGACTCATCTAATTTTTCTTGTATGGATTCGGTAGTGCTCTGATCTGCGATATCCTCATCAAAATCCTGCTTATCTTCAGTTATTGATTCCTCTTCATCCACAGCAGAAGCTTCTACGGAGTCTTTTTTCTCTTTTTCACTCAATTTTTTTTCTCGGTTCGTCATCATTTCAAATCTAATTTCCTAAATTATTTATATCAAAAAATATAATATCAATTGAATATGTTTCCAGTTTTACCCTAAAATTTTTTTCATCATTTCAGCTGTATAGTTAACCATTGGTATTATTCTTCCATAATTCATTCTAGTTGGACCAATTACACCAAGAACACCTACCACTTGCTGTTTTTCATTTTGATAAGGTGCCACTATAATAGATGAACCTGATAGAGAAAACAATTTATTCTCTGAACCAATAAATATTCTTACACCTTCAGCTTTTTCCGCAAGGCCTAATACTTCCATTATCTCCTGCTTATTCTCAAGATCTTGAAATAAATGTCTTATCCTCTCCAAGTCATCCGTTGCTTCGATATTCGCTATCAGCTTAGAAGCTCCTTTAACAATCAATATTCGATCATCTTTTTTATAATTTGAGTTACTCCAAACTGCTAACCCCTGCTTGAGAAGGCTGGCAGTTTCTTTGTCAATTTCATTTTCTTTATATTTTAAATCCATTTCAATCTTCTGAATTGCCTCTTGAAGAGTGAACCCTCTCATATGATGGTTTAAATAATTACTAGCCGTGGCTAAGCTTGAGGCTGTAAGTCTCTCCGAGTTATTGACTATTCTATTTTCAACGTTTCCCTCTTGATCAACCAGTATTACTAGTATTTTTCCTTTTTCTAATGATACAAACTCAATATGTTTTATAGACTTTGTATCTTTATTCACAGAAACAACCCCGGCACAGTTGGTTAGGCCAGATAACATTTCACTTGCTTTAGTAAGAGCATCTTCAACGGTAATATTTCTTGAAATAGTTTGTTCTTTTATAACCGCTTGATCGATATCAGTTAGATTTCCGATTTCCAGCATTGCATCCACAAAGAGCCTTAAACCACCTTCTGTAGGTATCCTCCCAGAGCTTATATGTGGCGAATAGATCAAGCCAAGCGACTCAAGATCATGCATAATATTTCGAATGGAAGCAGCAGATAAATCAATATCATTCATTAATGAAATTGTCTTAGAGCCAATTGGTGTTCCAATAGCAAGGTATTCTTCAACTATTTTTTTAAAAACGTCCCGTGATCTGTTATCTAATTGAAAAATTTTTGACTTTGACTGGATCATTATAAATCTTCTTTATCTTTCTGTTTCTGTTGTTAAATGTTATACCTTATATTAATAAAAAATATAAGTTAAATGCAAGAGGCATAGATGAGAAGTTACAAAAGAGGTAATACTGATATTAGACCACTTAATATTGAAACAAATATTATAAAAAATGCAGATGGTTCCTGTATTGTGGAGATAGGTGAAACAAAAGTGATATGTACGGCTTCAATTGATGATAGGACACCTCCATGGTTGCGTGGATCTGGAAAAGGTTGGTTAACAGCAGAATATGGAATGCTTCCAAGATCAACGAATGAAAGAATGTTGCGCGAAGCAAAATCTGGGAAACAATCGGGTCGTACCCAAGAAATTCAGAGATTAATTGGAAGAAGTCTCAGGGCAAGTCTAGACTTGAACCAAATGAATGAAAAGCAGATCCTTATAGATTGCGATGTGATTCAAGCTGATGGAGGAACTAGAACAGCTTCAATAACAGGAGGTTGGGTTGCTTTAAATCTGTGCATTCAAAAAATGATGCGAATTGGCCTAATAAAGAGAAATCCCTTACAATCACAAATTGCTGCCATATCTTGTGGAATATTAGATAATGAAGTTATTATTGATTTAGACTACGACGAAGACTCTTCGGCTGATGTTGATGCAAACCTTGTATTTACAAATAATTTTAATCTTATTGAAATCCAATCTTCAGCTGAACAGAAAGTATTTTCTGCAGAAGAGCTAATGAAAATGATTAGCATGGCTAAAGACGTATCTAACCAAATTTTTAAGATCCAAAAGGATGCAATTTCTATAAAATGATAAATCTAGAGGAGAAGAAACTATTAATAGCAAGTCATAATGAAGGGAAGATATCAGAATTTAGAGAATTACTTAATTTTTTTGATGTTAAAATTATTTCTTCAAAAGAATTACAATTACCTGAGCCGGTTGAAGATGGAATTTCATTTGAAGAGAACGCTCTAATTAAGGCAAAATCTGCCGCTGAACTATCCGGCATTGTAGCACTATCTGATGACTCAGGTATTGAGGTTGAGGCACTAGATAAAAGGCCCGGAATATACTCGGCTAGATGGGCAGGTCCTGATAAAAACTTTGTATTTGCAATGTCGGAAATAAATAGGATGCTTGATGAATTAGGAGCTGTTTCAGAAGAGAAAAGGCGTGCATGTTTCGTATGTGCCTTGTGTCTATATTATCCAAGTGGGGAACACGAATTTTTTGTAGGTAAAATTGATGGAAAAATAGTGTGGCCACCTCGCGGAAAATATGGGTTTGGATACGACGCTATATTCTTACCTGATGGTCTGAATAAAACATTTGGAGAACTTACCTCAAGTGAAAAACATTCTTGGGCTATTGATAAAGTAGGTTTGTCGCACAGAGCGATTGCCTTTTCAAAATTTGCTAAATTTTTAACAAAAAAATGATATGAAATCAAAATTCAGCATATATATACACTGGCCGTATTGCTTATCAAAATGTCCCTATTGTGACTTTAATAGCCATGTATCAAAAGAGAAAATTGATCAAGATCAATACTCCTCTCTTATTAAAAAAGAGTTGGATCACTATTGTGAGGTAATGAATAGTAAAAACATATCATCAATTTTTTTTGGAGGAGGAACGCCATCTTTAATGGATCCATCCGTAGTTTATGAAATCTTAAACCACATAGAGAAAAAATTTAAATTTGATGATAAAACTGAAATCACGCTTGAAGCGAACCCAACGAGTGTTGAATTAGATAAATTTCGCCATTACTCAGATTTTGGTATAAACAGAGTCTCGATCGGGGTTCAATCTTTAAATGACATAGATCTAAAAAAACTTGGTAGAAATCACACCTCTAAAGAGGCAATTAGAGCAATAGAAATAGCTCATCAATATTTTAATTCTATTTCCATAGACTTAATTTATAGTAGGCCCGGACAAAAGATTAATGAATGGAAAGCAGAACTTCTTCAAGCCTTGGCGCTAGGAACGCATCATATATCTCTCTATCAGCTAACCATAGAACCCAAAACAACCTATGAAAAGTTATTTAAATCTGGAAAATTAATCTTACCTAACGAAGAATTATCAAGAGAACTCTACCTCCTAACAGAGTCTGTTTGTAAAGATTATTCACTCTTCAAATACGAACTTTCAAATTTTTCTAAAAAAGGACATGAGTCTATACATAATCTAAATTACTGGAATAGTGGCGAATGGGTTGGAGTCGGGCCAGGTGCTCACTCACGGATTGAAAATAAGGATGGTGAAAGAATTTCCATTATCAATGAATATGATCCTCGTAAATGGCAAGAATACGTAAAAATGTCTGGATTTTCCTCTATTAAAAAACAAAATTTAAGCCAAGAAAATATTTGTGATGAATATATTTTAATGTCTATGAGAACTTCAAAGGGTATGAGTGTTAATAAATATACTGACCTTGGTGGCCATCTCGATAAAACGAAGCTAAAGTCTTTGACGGCTGGTGGGTATATCAAGGTTAATAAAAATACAAATTATTTACAAATTACAAGCAAGGGTAGTATCATTAGTGATTTCATAATCTCGGAACTTGCATTATAAATTATAGTATAAAATGGAAATAAAATTAGACGATACCCTCACACCTGGTTTATACATTATATCCACTCCCATTGGTAACTTGGGAGATATATCGATCCGTGCTCTCACAACACTAAAAAACTTAGATAAGGTTTATTGTGAAGATACGCGCGTTACAACAAAACTATTACAACGCTATAATTTAAAAAAAACCTTGTTTAAATATAATGACTTTAGTAGTGAAGTTTCTAGAAAGAATATAATTAAAAATATTGAAGAAAACCAAAGTGTAGGTCTTGTATCAGATGCAGGTACTCCGCTAATATCCGACCCCGGGTATAAACTTGTTCGTGAATGTATGAATCAAAACATCCCAGTGAATGTTATTCCTGGACCATCTGCTTTAATTTCTTCTGTTGTATTATCTGGGCTTCCATCCAACAAAATATATTTTACTGGATTCCTTCCCACTTCAAGCAGTAAAAGAACAATTGAATTTGAAAAAATTAGAAAACTAGATGCAACAATTATAATTTTTGAGACCACAAAAAAACTCAATAGAACACTGTTAGATTTAAAAAAATATTTTGGTAATATAAAGATTGTAATTACTAGGGAGATTACAAAAATTTATGAAGAAGTTATTGTTGAGGAAATAGATAGTTACATAAAAAAAATGGATAATAAAACACTCAAAGGTGAAATTGTATTGTTGTTTAACACTGCCGATATGAAACCCTTTACCGATATGCATGAACTTGAAGAAGAGATTAAAAAATTAATAAATAATTTGCCAGTAAAAGAAATTACAAATATGCTTTATATAAAATATGATATATCTAAGAAAGCTATCTATGATATGTGTCTAAAACTAAAAAGTAATTCCTAATTATACCTCAGATTTAAAAGTATACTAATATGAAAATCATTGTTCAGATGGATCCTATTGAAAAACTAAACTTATCGGGTGATAGCACATTTGCATTACTTAATGAGGCCCAAAATAGGGGCTATAAAGTAGATTTTTATTCACCTGATATGCTTACGCTAGATAATAATATTTTGTATGCGGATGCATATGAAATATTAGTCAGCACAGATCCGGATGAAATAAAAAAAATATCTCCAGCAAAAAGAGTAAAGCTTGAAGACTATGACATTTTATTAATGCGGCAAGACCCTCCCTTTAATATGAGTTATATAACTGCAGCTCATTTACTTGAGACAATTCAGAATAAAGTACTAGTAATAAATAACCCCTTTTATGTACGAAACTGCCCTGAAAAAATATTTGTAAATAAATACAGCCAATTCATGCCTCCTACCTTAATTACGAGAAATATAAATGAAATCAAAAGCTTTAAGGATAAGTATGATAAAATTGTTATAAAGCCTCTATATGGTAATGGTGGAGCTGATGTTTTTTATTCTGATAAAAATGATAAAAATTTTCAATCAATTATTGAATATTTCCAAAATATTAGTGACGAACAGTTTATTGTCCAAAAATTTATCCCAAAAGTTACACTTGGTGACAAAAGAATAATCATCATTAATGGAAAAATCGCTGGAGCCATAAATAGGGTGCCTCGGGATGGAGAAATTCGATCTAATATGCATGTTGGTGGTCAAGCTACAGTGACTGAAATAACAGAGTATGAAAAAAAAATATGCACAGCGTTATCAAACGATCTAATTAATTTTGGGTTATTTTTTGTAGGAATTGATATTATTGATAACTTGATTACAGAAATTAATGTAACCTCACCTACAGGTATAAGAGAAATATATAATCTCAGTGGCAATGATGTTTCCCTCATATTTTGGAATGAATTAGAAACGAGACTCAAATAATATTTATCAATTAGACAATTTAATATAAAATATAAATATGGCTAATTTTTATCAAAATATTAAAAAATATATCAATATAAAATATAATGAACAAACACTATCCATAAAGCTTCGTTTTAGCAAAGAGCCCCAAAATGTTGATTTAGAGGCACGATTAGCAAAAACGAAGCAGGAAATAAAGGCAGCTCAACAACTACGCTATCGTGTATTTTATAGAGAATTATCCGCAAACCCAAACCTGATTACAAGATTTACACGCAAAGACAAAGATACCTTTGATAAGATTTGTAAACATATGTTGGTAATAGATAATTCTAATAAAAAGAAAGGCGTTTTATTAATTGGAAAGAAAAGAGAAAATGTGGTTGGGACCTATAGGCTATTACCACAAAGAGAGGCAGAAATAAATGGCGGCTTTTACAGTCAAGATGAATATGATATCGCACCTCTTTTAAAAAGACACCCAAATAAAAAATTCCTTGAGCTGGGAAGGTCTTGCGTTTTTAAAACTTACAGAAAGAAATCCACTATTGAATTTTTATGGCAAGGAGTATGGTCGTATATAGTGGATAATAATTTTGACGTAATGATAGGCTGTGCAAGCTTTCATGCCCATGACCCATCAGAGATAGCTATGCCATTGAGCTTCTTGTATCATAATTCCTTAGCTCCTGAAATTTGGAGAGTTCGAGCAAATGAGTCAAGATATGTCAGTATGAATATGTTGGAAAAAGATAAAATTAATAACAAAGAAGCTCTCAAAATGATGCCACCTCTTCTGAAGGGATATTTAAGACTTGGTGCATATATTGGCGATGGTGCTGTTATTGATAAGCAATTTGGAACAATTGATGTTTTTGTTGTAATGCCACGTAGCAATATTCAAAAGAAATTCGTTGATAAATTTACAACGAAATAAATTTAAGAAGTTGTACATGAGCACCCTAAAAGAAAAGAAAAAATCTAAAGAAAAATCACAATTAACCCCCATGATGATGCAATATATGGATTTGAAATCTTCATATCAAGATCACATACTCTTTTATCAAATGGGCGATTTCTATGAAATGTTTTTTGATGATGCAGTTCGGGCTTCCCCAATACTTGGTATTACACTGACAAAGAGAGGTTATCAAAATGGTGCAGAAATACCAATGTGCGGTATTCCAATATCAGCTATTAATCAATATTTGCCTAAACTCATAAAAAGTGGAAATAAAGTAGCTATTTGTGAGCAATCCGACAAACAGATTCATCAAAATAAAAAAACAATAGTCGAAAGAAAAATAACTAGAATTATTACTTCGGGAACAATCACAGATGAAAATTTACTAGACGCAAAAACTAATAACTTCCTTCTATCAATATATTCTAGTGATGAAAAAATTGGACTTGCTTGGTGCGATATATCAACTGGCGAAACATTTTACTCTAATACCACCCATGATGATTTGAATAATGAATTATCTTCAATAAATCCAAAGGAAATTATCTTACCAGAAGATAGTTTTAAAAATTTATCTATTAAAAATCAAGATTTTAAAGTATCTGAATTTCTTTCAAAATATTATGATAAAAGGCTATCACAAAGATATATAAAAGAGATGTATAATATTAGCCAAATAGCTGGTTTCGGTCATATGGAAGATGAGGAAACTTCTGCTATGGGAGGCCTTTTAAGCTATATCGAGATGACCCAGATGGGTAAAAAAGTGAAACTTCAAAATCCAAAAAATATTACAATAAATAATTACATGTCAATTGATACAGCTACAAAAAATAGCCTAGAACTTCTAAAAACAAATGCCGGAGATTATAAGGGGTCTCTTCTGGATACAATTGATTATACGCAAACTGCGGCGGGTGGAAGAAAAATATATCAGAGACTATGCAAACCATCAGTTTCAGTTCCTGAAATAAATAACCGCCTTAATGATATTGAGTATATTTTAAAAAATAAAATTTTAAGACAAAACATAAGAGATCTACTTAAGCTATTTCCTGATATTACGAGGCCTCTCGCAAGAGCATCTCTTGGAAGATGTTCGCCAAGAGATCTTGGTTCAATTCGACTTGGTCTTGAGATTACTAAAAATATATTTTCAGTAACTCAAAAAGATATAAAAAATAAATTTACTACCAGATTAAAAAATCAATTTGAAATAATTAAGAACGAATTGAAAAAGAACTTATTTGAACAACTCGACGATGCGCTTAACGTAAACCTTCCCAATACAATAATAGATGGGGATATATTTAGAGTTGGTTTTTCTTCAGAACTTGATCAGTTGAGGTCTATAAAAGCAAATACATCAAAACATATATTAGAGCTTCAAAGTAAATATATACAAGATACATCCATTAAATCTCTTAAAATAAAGTATAATAATTTCCTTGGATATTTCATCGAGTTTCCTTCAACCAACAAGAAATTCCTAGACGAACTAACTCAAACTAAATTTATTCATAGGCAAACTCTTAAAAACCAAATGAGGTTTACCTCTGAAGAATTAAATGCCTTACAAACTAACATAATTGAAGCATCCGAAAAGATCTATAAAATTGAGGATGATTTATTTGATAAAATTATAAAAATTACCCTAACTTACTCAGATTCAATAATGAAAATAAGCGATATGATTTCTGAAATAGATGTTACTTTATCTCTCTCTGAGCTTGCGGAGAAAAATAGTTACTGCAAGCCATTAGTGGATGAGTCTAGAAAATTTATTATTCAGCAAGGCCGTCATCCAATCGTAGAAAATTCCATGGATAATCAAAGTTTAGGAAAATTTATTTCTAACGACTGTTATCTTGATGAAAAGTTAAATATACAATTAATTACTGGCCCAAATATGGCAGGGAAATCAACATATCTTCGTCAAAATGCCTTAATAGCAATATTAGCTCAAATCGGATCGTTTGTTCCAGCAAAATATGCTGAGCTTGGAATAATAGATAAACTATTTTCCCGGGTTGGTGCATCAGATGATCTTGCTGGTGGGAGATCTACTTTCATGGTCGAAATGGTTGAAACCTCAATCATTCTTAATCAAGCAACATCTAAATCTTTCGTTATTATTGATGAGATTGGTCGAGGAACAGCAACATTTGATGGTTTAGCAATAGCATGGGCAACTTTAGATTTTCTAGCAAAAAATAATAACTGCAGAACAATATTTGCTACTCACTTCCATGAACTTACAAAACTAACAGAAGAATTAAGAAATATAAAAAATATGGCTATGCAGATAAGTGAGGACAACGGAGAAATTATATTCTTACATGAAATTAAAGAAGGGGTTGTTGATAAATCATATGGGATCCAAGTTGCTAAACTTGCAGGCTTACCAAATGAAGTAACGAAAAAAGCTGAGGTTATATTGAAAACTCTTGAAAGTGAAGAGAGTTTTTCTGATAAAGATTTACCATTGTTCAAAAATGATTATCAGGAGATTCAGGATATAGAACTTATGAAAATCAAAGAGGAAATCGGAAATATTAATATCAATAAAATTACACCAATCGATGCATTAAATTTACTTAATAATATTAAGTCACTTATAGAGAAGAAAAATAAATGAATCAGAAAGTTGATAAATTGATAAATATTAATGATCTTAGATCACAAATACTAGAAATAAGTAAAGATGGGGAGGTTAATCAGGATAAGTTGAGAAGTCATATTTTTGAAATTTTGAAAGATCATTTAATCCAAGCACGAAATAAATCGGAAGATGGTTTATTTAGGCACGGGAGTGGTATAAGAACTGCGAGAAGTATATCAAAATTCCAAGATGAATTAATTAAAATTATCTACGATTTTGCCATTCATCATATATTTATGTCAAAAAACCCAACAGAGAGTGAAAAAGTTTGCCTTGTTGCGGTTGGTGGTTATGGAAGGGGGACCTTAGCTCCATTTTCAGATATAGACCTACTTTTCTTATACCCCAACAAGCTTACAGCTTGGGCTGAGTCAGTAATAGAATTTATTTTGTATATGCTTTGGGACTTAGGTTTTAAAGTTGGCCATGCCACAAGAAATGTTGACCAGTGTCTTAATTTATCAAAATCAGATTTTACAATCAGAACATCTATATTAGAAGCGAGATATATCCATGGAGATATCCAATTATTTAAAAATCTCAATGAGAAATTCAATAAAAATATTATTGCTAAAACTGCAGACGAATTCATAGAAATGAAATTAGATGAAAGAAATAAGAGACATACAACTTATGGTTCATCAAGATACCTAGTAGAACCAAATATTAAAGAGAGCAAAGGTGGATTGAGAGATCTACATACACTCTTTTGGATAAGTAAGTATCTTTTTAGACCAGAAAAACCAGAAGATCTGATTAATTCTGATAATTTTCTGACTAAATCTGAATTAAATAGTTTTCAAAAAGCTGAAGACTTTCTTTGGGCTATAAGATGCCATCTCCACTTTATATCAAATAGAGAAAATGAAGTTTTAACTTTTGATAAGCAGTTAGAGCTGGCTTCAAGACTAGGTTATTCTAAAAGGCCGGGTCAAAAGGATGTAGAGAGGTTTATGAAGCATTATTTTATGACTGCCAAGGATGTTGGCAATCTTACTAGAATTGTTTGTGCCTCACTTGAGGAAAGATCAATAAAGAAAGAGCCTACATTATATTCAGTAATTGATAACTTGCTAAACTTTAAAAGAAATAAAGTAAATAATAGAAATTTCTCTATTAATAAAGGACGTCTTAGTATTAGAAAAAATACAATCTTTGAGGATAGTCCTGTAGATCTAATTAGATTATTCGTTATTGCCGATAGAGAAAATGTTTTATTAAGCCCTGATATAGTTCAAAGAATAACAAGATCCCTCAGGTTTATTGATAAAAATATACGAATTAATAAGACTGCAAATAGACTTTTTTTAGAATTATTTTCTCAGTCTTCAGACCCTGAGAAAATTCTGAGAAAGATGAATGAAACAGGTGTTCTAGGACGGTTCATCCCAGAGTTTAGGAAAATTGAGGGAATGTCTCTCTTCAATTTATATCATAACTATACGGTAGATGAACATCTATTGAAAACGACAGGAAATATGCATAATATTATTTCTAACAAAATGCCTGAACCTCACCCCTTTTCAAATATAATTATTGGAAACTTAGAAAATAGAAAAGTTCTACTAATTGCTGCATTTCTGCATGATATTGGAAAAGGGAGAAAACAAGATCATAGCTTATTAGGATCGCAAATAGCCGAGAGATTATGCAAACGTCTTGGTCTAAAAAGAAGTGAAATTAATGATATATCTTGGCTAATTACGAACCATTTATTGATGAGTGATATTGCCCAAAAAAGGGATCTTTATGACCCAAAAACAATATCAGATTTTGCAAAAATTATACAAAACCAGAAAAATTTAGATAGTTTATTAGCTTTAACTGTAGCTGATATCCTATCAGTTGGCCCCAGCATCTGGAATGCTTGGAAAAACGGGTTGCTTAAAACATTACACTATCAAACAACTGCTTTTTTAAAAGGAAATGATAAAAAATATCCAAAAAATGAAAATCTTTCCCTTATTGCAAAAGAAACTTTTAAGAAAAATAATATCCAGTGGCCAAGTCCTATACTAAAATCTTATGTTGATAGATTTAATGACTCCTATTGGATTACTACAGATTTAGCTTTGCAAATTGAGCATTCTAAAATTTTAAGAGATAAAGACTCTAGCAATATTTCATTAGAAATTTTTACTACTAAAAATGAGGAAAGTAATACAACTATAATAACCCTAATAGGACCTGACTATCCAAACCTACTCTCTACCCTTGCAGGAGCTTGCCTTCTCTATGATGTTAATATTGTAGATGCTCAGATTGAGACAACTATAGACGGTATTGCTATAGACACAATATCAGTAAAGAGAGAGTTTAGTGATAATGATGAAGATAGAAGGATCAAAAAAATAGCCGATACAATTAAAAAAAGTCTTGGGGGATCCTTATCTTTAAGTAAAGAGCTTTTGAAGAAAAAACATGCCATTAGCTATGAAAAAACTTTTAAAGTTGATAATATTGTGTCACTAACAAATGAGTTTTCAAATTATTCAACCGTTATCGAGATTGAAGCAAGAGATAAACCTGGTCTTTTATATGAAATTACCAATACTCTTAGAGCAACAAATATCAATATTAAATCCGCACATATTGCAACATTTGGTGAAAGAGCTAATGATGTATTTTATGTAACAAACTTATTTGATGAAAAAATAGATAGTGAAGAAAAAATAAATCGAATAAAGAACTTACTCATATCAAATTTAGAAGAAAATAATTAAATCTACTATGAATATAATCAAACCACTTTTCCAAATATCTGGTATGACGCTAATAAGCAGAATTTTTGGTTTCTTGAGGGATATATTAATTGCTGCATGTTTTGGTGCAGGTGGGATTGCTGATGCTTTCTTTGTTGCGATTAAGTTTCCTAACATATTTCGAAGAATACTTGCCGAAGGAGCACTGAATATATCTTTTGTTCCAATGTTTACAAAAAAAAATGATAATAAAGACACAGCAAAAAAGTTTTATAGAGAAATTTTTAATTTCTTATTTTGGTCACTAATTCTGGTTGTATCAATATTTGAGCTACTTATGCCATCATTAATCTATTTATTTGCTCCGGGTTTTATGGATAGTGATGAAAAATTTAATCTTGTACTAGATTTGGCAAGAATATCTTTCCCCTATCTATTTTTTATTTCACTTACATCATTATTATGTGGAGTACTTAATTCTCTCGAAAAATATACTTTAGCAGCCTCTCTGCCAATTTTGGTTAATCTATTTATGATATTAGCACTATTTTTTATATTTAATAATGGTATATCCGATACAGAGGGTGCTGCTAAAATATTAATGTCTAGTTTTTTAGTATCCGGTTTAGCTCAACTACTAATATGCATTTATGCTTGTCAAAGATTGGGTTATTTACCATCAATACACTATCCAAAAATTTCAAAAAATATAAAAGACTTTTTCAAGCTAAGTTTCCCTGCTATGGGTGCCGGTGGTATTACCCAAATTAATATATTGGTTGGAACTATAATAGCTTCCTTTGAGAATAAAGCTGTTTCATATTTATACTATGCTGATCGAATTTACCAACTACCCCTTGCTTTAATTGGAATTTCAATTGGAATAGTTTTATTACCAAATCTATCGAAGGAAATTAAAAAAAATAATTCACAGTTAATTCAAGAAATACAAAATAAATCGCTAGAATTATCCCTCATACTTGCAATACCAGCATCAATTGGATTGATTTACTTATCAAATGATATAATTATGGTTCTTTTTGAGCGATATTTATTCGATACCACTGATACCATTGCAACTTCAAGAGTTTTAATGATATTCGCACTGGGTTTGCCAGCTTTTGTGTGTATAAAAATTTTACAAATCCTATATTTTGCGAGAGAAAATACAAGTTTGCCAATGCGTTTTGCACTTATAAGTGTGATTACGAATATAATACTTTCGATTATTCTATTCCAATATATTGGCTATATGGGTATAGCAATTGCTACAACCTTATCATCATGGTTAAATGCAATATTACTTTTTAGAAAATCTATAAAAGAAAATTTTTTAAAAATTAGTGCAAGTTTGCCTAAAAAAATATTTAAAGTAATAATTGTATCAATATTAATGATAGCCTTCCTATTTGCTATCGAAAGCTATATATTAGATATAAACTATAGTTTCGCAGGTATTGTGAATTTCTTAATACTCTTATTTTATATTATAATAGGTATTATGTTTTATTACATAGTTTGCAGTAAAATGGCTATTATAAAAATCCAAGATTTCTTTAATGATAATAAAATGAGCTAATGAGAGTTTTTTCAGGAATACAGCCATCAGGAAATTTACACTTAGGTAATTATTTGGGTGCTATTGTAAATTTTGTTAGCCTACAGAATAAAGCTGAATGTATATACTGTGTTGTAGATCTGCATTCAATTACGGTTTGGCAGGAGCCTAGTCATTTATACAAAAATATACATGAAATAACCGCCGGATTTGTTGCATCCGGCCTAGATCCTAAAAAAAATATAATTTTTAATCAAAGTAAGGTAGTTGAACATTCTGAATTATCTTGGATTTTAAATTGTACTGCCAGACTTGGCTGGTTAAATAGGATGACACAATTCAAAGAAAAAGCAGGGAAAAATAAAGAAAATATGTCTATTGGTTTATATACATATCCAATACTAATGGCAGCTGATATTCTGGCATACAAGGCAACCCATGTCCCAGTTGGTGAAGACCAAAAACAACATATTGAATTATCACGGGATATTGCACAAAAATTTAATACGGACTATAAGGATAGAATTAATCTCCTGACAAAAAATAGCGAGTTTTTTGTTTTACCAAAACCTCTTATAAATGGTCCTGTTCCAAGAGTTATGTCTTTAAGGGATGGTAAAAAGAAAATGTCTAGTTCGGATTTATCTGATATGTCTCGAATAAATATTATGGATGACGAAGATCAAATTTTTAATAAAATTAGAAAATCAAAAACAGACTCAGGTATTATACCTTCTGATATTTCAGAGCTAGATAATAGACCTGAACTTAGAAATTTAATTTCAATATATTCTGGAATTAGCAAACAATCACACCAAAATATTCTAAATGAGTTTAGTGGAGAACAATTCTCTAAACTGAAAAAATACCTCACAGATATTTTAATCGCAGAAATTTGTCCCATTGGTCATGAAATGAAAAAACTAATTTCAGATCCTTCATATATTGACAGTATATTACTCGATGGTGCTGAAAAAGCACGAGCTATTTCTAAACCCATTTTAGCAGAGACAAAAAAAATAATAGGTTTAGCTTAAATTAAGCCTTATAATATGGGCAAATTTAACAATGATTTTAAATATGACCAAAAAAATAAGAAAATTTTTAGTAGTAGTAGATGATACGACTGAATGCCACAGAGCAATAAGTTATGCTAGTCAAAGGGCTGTTCGAACAAATGGGAAATTATCTCTTCTTCGCATTATCAATACCACTGATTTTAAGAACCTTTACGGTGTTGAAGGAATTATGAAACAAGAGGCTGAGGAGATGGCACAAGAGATCCTCAAGAGTCTGTCTGAAAAAGTACATAGTGAGACTGGTTTAATACCAGAAATTATTATTAGATTCGGTGAGCCTTCAATAGAAATTATAAATTTTATTAAAGAGGACAAAACTATCTCACTTCTAGTACTTGCTGCATCAAGCGAGAGCGGTAAGCCCGGCCCATTAGTATCGCAGTTTACAGGTTCAAAAGTTGGAACTTTTCCAATACCTATAACGATTGTTCCAGGAAATCTCTCTGAAAAGACCATATTAGCTCTTACATAAAACTTGAATTGAATATACTAAGTATATAAGTTATAATCGTACACTGATAAGGAAAAAAATTATGTTTATAGAAACAGTCTCTACGCCAAATCCTAATACACTAAAGTTTATTCCAGGTTGTGAAGTGTTGCCAGGAGAGACTCGAGAGTATAAAAATCAATTGGAAGCTGAAGAATCTCCTTTAGCTGTAAAAATATTCTCAATCGACGGAGTTTCTGGTGTTTTTTTCTCTAATGATTTCATAACTGTTACAAAATCAAATTTCGAGTGGCCACAACTTAAGCCAATAATATTGGGAGAAATAATGGAACACTTCTTGTCTGAAAATCCATTAATTACCGGGCAGGTGCAACAAAAAAAAGAAGAATTCTATAATTCACAAGACTCTGATCTTGTTGAAAAAATTAAGGAACTTATTGAAACAAGAGTTAGACCAGCTGTTGCTCAAGACGGGGGTGATATTACCTTTCAAGGTTATGAAAAAGGAACAGTATATCTGAACTTACAAGGTGCCTGTGCAGGATGTCCAAGTTCTACTATGACACTCAAAAATGGTATTGAAAATTTACTAAAACATTATGTTCCAGAAGTCATGGAAGTTGAAGCTATTTGATTTAATATGTATAGTTTATTAATTGACGTTGTATCTAACAACTCGATGATTCTAGTTTGGTCTCAAAAAAATAACAAATTAGTAGGTAAAAGCATTTTCTCTACGGAGAAGAATTCAAGCGAGGTTATTATCTCTAAAATTGAAGCACTTCTTAACAAATATTATATTGACTATAATCAGATAGAAAAAATTGTTGCAGTTATTGGGCCCGGAAATTATACAAACATTAGAGTGGGAATTTCTGCAGCAAAAGGTATTGGAATCGCATTAGATATTCCCACATTTGGTATAACTCAACATGAACTTGTAGCCAAAACTTATAAAACGAATTTAAGTTCTAATCTCGGTGTGTTAGTCCATGCAAAAAATGAAGATTTCTATTTTCAGAAATTTAATAATGGAATAAGTTTAGATGAAATCAAGGTTGTAGGTTTCCAGGATATACTTAATGAAGTTATTGAGGAAAAACTCTGTGTAATTGAAACTGGAAAAGATTTTTTAAGCTTATTATTAAAAAATAATAAAAATTTTGGCAATTTAAAAAGCAATCATATTATGTCTATCAGTTCAATTGGGATTATTTTTAAAGATCTTGATAAAAATACTAATAAAAATTTACCAAAATATATAAAAGATCCAAATGCAGAGAAATATAAGAAAGAAAATATCTACATATAAAGAAAATCTAAATTATAGAGAAGCAAAATATGATGAAATTGATAAAATTAATCATATAATAAAATATGGTTACCATATAAAATGGGATAAAGATTTCTTCTATAAGATGATCGATAATGGAGCGTATATTCTCAATATTATAAAACTTGAAGATGAGATTATTGGCTTTATCGCTATACAAAAAATAAAAGATGAGTGTGATATCATCATGTTAATTATTGATCAAAAACATAGAGGAAAAGGTTATTCTAAATTTCTCTTGGGTGAGACTTTAAACTATTTAAAATCCTATGGAATAAAGAAAATTTTTTTAGATGTAGCAGCTACTAATCACTCTGCCATAAATTTATATGAGAAATTCGGTTTCAAGAAATTTAGTGAAAGACTTGCATATTATAAATATGATAATCTTGAAATTGATGCAATATCATATCGGTTGGTCAATAGTTGATTTTAATGCTATAATCCTATTCGATTTGAAAACATAAATATTTTGAAACTGCAATGATTGAGAATATTATAGAAAAAAAATGTATTCAGAAAGGTCTTAAAATGACAGATCAAAGGAGAGTTATAGCTCGGGTTCTGGCAACTTCTAAAGACCATCCCGATGCAGAAGAACTTTACAATCGTACTAATAAAATAAATAGTCAAATATCTCTGGCGACAGTCTATAGAACGCTCAAATTATTCAACGAAAATGGTATTTTGGAGAAACATGAGTTTAGAGATGGAAAATCACGGTATGAAACTATTCAAAAAGACCACCACGACCATTTAATAGATATAGAAACAGGTAAAGTAATTGAATTCCAAAACGAAGAAATAGAGAAACTTCAAGAAAGAATAGCTAGTGAATTAGGTTATGATATCATCGAACATAGATTAGAAATATATGCTATAAAGCAAAAATAAATAAAAGTTAGGTATTTATGATAACATCCCGAATTAAAAGTTTCGTCATCATAATAATCATTTTAATAATCACAACTTTATTACTACCAATTCAAACCCTCTTTCATAAATTAAATACCCAAGCTTCCTATACCCTCCCAATGTTTTATCACAGGATTTTCATAAAACTTTTAGGTATCAAAATTACAATAAAAGGAGAGATAGATGATAAACCGGGACTTATAATTTCTAATCATGGCTCATGGGTTGATATTTTCTTGATAAGTTCAATTTCAAAAACAGTTTTTGTTGCAAAAAATGATGTTTCAAAATGGCCAATTATAAGTTTTCTTGCAAAGTTACAAAAAACTATTTTTATTGATCGGAATAATCCAAAGAAGATGATAAAGACGGTAAAAGACATAGAAAAAAGAATATTAAAAAACGAAAAAATTGTTATTTTTGCTGAGGGAACTTCAAGTGATGGTAATAAAATTCTCCCATTTAAGTCATCCATATTTCTTATCTGTGATTTAATGAAAGAGAAAAATATTAATATTCAACCAATTTCAATTGCATATACGAAATATAACGGGCTAGCAATAGATAGAACAAGTCGTCCTTTAATCGCATGGTATGGAAATATGAATCTTTTAAGCCATTTATATAAAATGATACAATCGGGTTCATTTGATATTGAAATAACTTTCCATAATAAAATTGACTTATCTGAAAAAAAATCTAGAAAAGAAATATCAAGTGAATGTGAAGAGAAAATAAGGAATGGTTTTCTTCAATCACTTAAAAGGGGTATATAGGATTATATGATGAAAAAAATATTTGTTAAGACCTATGGATGTCAAATGAATGTCTATGACTCCGAGAGAATTATAGAGTCTTTGTCTGAAAAAGGTTTTACACAAAGTAAGGAAATAAAAGATAGTGATGTTGTGATCTTTAATACATGTCATATTAGAGAAAAAGCTGCCGAAAAATTATACTCTGATATTGGAAGACTTAGAAAAAATAGTAAAACAAAAAAAATCATAGTAGCAGGATGCGTAGCACAGGCTGAAAATACAGAAATTATAAAAAGAATGCCAGATGTTGATTTAGTTATTGGACCTCAATCGTATCATAATATTGTAAATTTAATCCCAAAATTAGATAAAAAGAATAAATTCGTGGAGACTGATTTTCCTCTAGAAAGTAAATTCGATATCCTTAAAAAAAGGTCCAAGCAAGAGAAAAAACCCACTGCTTTTCTTACTATTCAAGAGGGCTGTGACAAGTTTTGTACATTTTGTGTTGTTCCTTATACAAGGGGGTCGGAATATTCACGAACTACAAGAGAAATCATAGAAGAGGCAAAAGAGTTGATTGACCAAGGTATTATAGAATTGACCTTACTTGGTCAAAATGTAAATGCTTATCATGGTGATAATTTGAACAAGAAAACAGCTAATCTTGCAGATCTCATTTATGAGTTATCAAAATTACCTGACTTAAAAAGACTACGTTATACAACAAATCATCCAAATGATATGAATGAAGATCTTATTTTTGCTCATAGGGATATAGAAATACTAATGCCATACATACATCTACCTGTGCAGTCAGGCTCTGATAGGATGCTGAAGTTGATGAACAGAAAACATTCACAAAATAGTTATCTTGATATAATTGAAAAAATTAGAAATTCACGAGAAGATATAGCCATTTCTAGTGATTTTATTGTGGGGTTTCCCGGGGAAACAGATAAAGATTTTGAGAAAACAATCAGCCTTATTAATAAAGTTAACTATGCCCAAGCTTATTCATTTAGTTACTCTCCAAGACCTGGAACTCCTGCAGCAGATTATGAAAATCAGGTTCCAAAAAATATAAAAATGGAGAGATTACATCACCTTCAAGGTTTATTGAAAGAACAACAAATAAATTTTAATAAAAATTTCTTAAATACCACAGTCTCAATTCTGATAGAGAGAGAAGCCAAAGATGGTCGTCTGACAGGAAAAAGTCCTCATTTACAATCTGTATATTTTAATAATGAAGGCAATAAACTTAATATTGGTGATTTTGCTCAAGTATATGTTGATTCTGCCAGTGTTAGCAGTCTAGATGGAAGTATCGTTGAAAACAGATAAAAATATAAAAGGACTTACTATCGAGAAAATTTCAGACTCATGTTTGCATATTGCAATAGATGACTCCGAAAAACTTGTAAATATATTTGGTAGGAATGATGAGAATCTGAAATTAATAGAAAATAAAATTAAAGTTGAAATTATACCACATGGAAATAAAATACAAATAAAGGGCACTATGGGAAAAATCAATAAGACAAAAGATATTATAGTTGACATGCTAGATAGATATGAGATGGGAATTGACAATAATTTAGATGAGGTATCAGGTTCAATTAGGATCAAAAATTCATCCCCAAGTAGTAAGAAAGAAAGAGAGAAAAAAACAATAATTAAAACAAAAATTAAAACAATACTTCCAAGATCTGTTAGCCAAGATAACTATATAAATTCTATATATAGTAATCCTCTCACATTTGGAATAGGTCCTGCAGGAACGGGAAAAACCTATATTGCCGTTGCTGCTGCATCCTATTTTTTAGAAGCTGGCCTCGTAGATAGAATTATTCTATCAAGACCTGCAGTTGAAGCAGGAGAAAAGCTTGGGTTTCTTCCAGGTGATTTAAAAGAAAAAATTGATCCTTATTTAAGGCCCTTATATGATGCTTTGTACGATTGCCTGCCCTCTAATAAAGTTCAAAAAGGTCTGGATAATAATATTATTGAGATTGCACCACTTGCGTTCATGCGAGGAAGGACACTAGAAAATGCATTCGTAATATTAGACGAGGCCCAAAATTGTAATTCAATTCAAATGAAGATGTTTCTTACCAGACTTGGTGTTAATAGCAAAATGGTAATTACAGGTGATCCCACCCAAATAGATCTTCCAAATAATACACCCTCAGGACTTCTTGAGGCAATTCAAATAACAAAAAATATTAAAGAGGTAACTCAAATTAACTTCACGGCTGATGATGTTGTAAGACATACACTAGTAGCAAAAATAATAAATGCCTATAATGAAACCAAATAAAAATGAAATTCTTACTGATATTATTATTGATTATGACAGATGGAAAAAACACCCAGAACTTGAGTATACAATAAGTTTGGCCATAGAAAAAACCCTTCAATTAACTAATAATAATAATTTTGATGAAATAAGTGTTTATCTTACATCTGATAAGACAATAATTGAGCTTAATAAGAAATATAGGGGCTTAAATGAGCCAACAAATATTTTATCATTTACATCTACAGAACCTCACTTAGGTGATTTAATACTTTCGTATGAGTACATTAATCAAGAATTAAAGACTTATAAAAAAAAATTTAAAGCACATATAACACACCTTGCCATACACGGCGTTCTTCATTTATTAGGATTTGATCACGAACATGATTTAGCTGCTGAAGAAATGGAGAGACTTGAAATAAGAATTTTAAAAGAGCTCGGGTACACTAACCCCTATGAAACTAAATAAATATTATTATTGCAATAAAATTTACCATGAATGTATTGTATGTGAAATTTAAAAATATAAGTTTTATTCGCCGATGTCTTATAAACTTATTTCTTGGAGCACTATCTGTCCTATCATTAGAACCTTTTGGTTTCTTTTATATATTATTTATTACACTTCCTCTTTTTCTATTAAATAGCACTTCCTCCTATGAGATGATAAATAATTCTTATTATAGAAAGCGTCTAATTCATGTCTTCCTGATTGGCCTTTCATTTGGCTTCGGCTATTTTTTCTTCGGTTTATACTGGATTAATATTTCCTTCCTACATGAATTTGATAAATACTTTTTACTAATTCTCCCAAGTTTAATCATAATACCAATAATTTTATCTCTCTTTTATGGTTTAATTGCTGTCTTTTTATATTTTTTCTGCCCAAGAAATATTACTAGTGTTTTCTTCTCATCAATTGTATTTACATCAGTAGAAATGATAAGATCTATACTAACAGGTTTTCCATGGTCACAAATAGGTCACGCACTGATACCGATTGAGCATATTATACAAATATGCTCATTATTTGGTGAGTTATCTCTAACGACTATCGGAATAATATTATTTACTTTTCCAGCTATGTTTATGCTTGAAAGAAATAATTCATATAAAAAAACTTCACTATTAGTATTTATATTAATTTTTGTTTCAATTTTTACTTTTTCATCTTATCGAGAAGGTAATTATAAAAATTCGTCTACTGATATCGAGATTAATATATTACAACCCAATATTACGCAAAAAGATAAGTGGGATCCAGATCTTTTGGAAATGAATATAAATAAATTGGTAGATCAAAGTATTGAAATGGCTAAAACCACTAGTGCAAACAACCCTGGACAAAGATATTTTATATGGCCTGAAACGGCAATACCTGTTTTTGTTGACGAAAACCCATCCATAACTCACAAGATAACAAAGTATTTTAAGGAAGATGATTATCTTATGATTGGTTCTATGAGACGAGAGAAAACAAGCATGGATGCGTATGAATTTTTTAATAGTTTTTTTATAATCAATAACGAAAATAAAATTATTGGAACCTATGATAAAAACCAATTAGTTCCATTTGGAGAATACCTCCCGCTTTTAAAATTTTTTGAGAAATTAAAATTTATAGACTTAAGTGCTTTGACGGGCAATTTTTCAAGAGGTTTCACCGGCTTAACCACTCTGGATTATAATATATACATACCCGATGTCCTTATATGTTATGAGGCTATATTCAGTAATCGATTATATGAGGAAATCAATGAAACAAATTGGCTATTGAATATAACAAACGATGCATGGTTTGGAAGAAGTACAGGACCATATCAACACTTCAGCATGGCAAGACTTAGAGCTGTCGAAAGAGGTAAACCGCTTGTAAGAGTTGCGAATACTGGTATAAGCGGAGTTATAAATTCATATGGAGAGATTATATCAAAATCATCATTAAATGTTGAGTTTTATGATAAAGAAATACTACCAAGTAAAACTCTCCCAACTTTTTATACAAAATATAATTATTATCCTCTTTTTTTTATTTTGCTGATGAGTTTTATATTTATATGTTATGTAAATAAATATAATTATAAATATACTAAACAGAAAGATGAAGAGAATGGCTGAAGATAGTTATTTATTTACAAGTGAAGCGGTTGCCGAAGGCCACCCAGATAAAGTTGCGGATCAAATATCAGATAGAATTTTAGATCAACTGATACATACTGATTTTGATGTTAGAGCGGGAATAGAGACAATGGTTACATCAAATTTGGTAGTATTATCAGGTGAGACTAGCCTTAAAAATTTCAATGAAAAAATAAATATTGATGATATCGTCAGAAGCTGCATTAAAGAAATTGGTTATGATCAAGAAAATTTTCATTGGAAAAAAGTTGAAATACTTAACAGAATACATGGTCAATCATCAGATATAGCTCAAGGCGTTGATGCGAGCATAAACAAGCCAATTGGAGCTGGTGACCAAGGTATAATGTTTGGATATGCAACGGATGAGACTGAAAACTATATGCCAGCATCACTTTACTATGCGAATAGGATTCTATTAAAAATATCTGGCATGAGAAAATCTGGATTATTGAATGAACTGGGGCCTGATGCAAAAAGCCAAGTAACTCTTTTGTATAAAGATGGTTACCCAATTAAAGCAAAAAAAATTCTTGTTTCTAATCAACATTCTCAAGAAGCCGACAATAAAACAATTAGAAACTTAATAAAAGATATTGTAGTTTCAACTATGCCTGAGGGCTGGATGTGCAATGATGATGATTTTCTTGTTAATCCCACTGGAAAGTTTGTCATAGGAGGACCTGATGGTGATGCAGGATTAACAGGTCGGAAAATAATAGTGGATACATACGGGGGCGCGGNACCTCACGGAGGAGGTGCTTTTTCAGGGAAAGATCCTACAAAGGTAGATAGGTCTGCAGCTTATATGGCAAGATATATTGCAAAAAATATNGTTCATGCAAAAATAAGTAGCAAATGTCTTATTCAAATCTCATATGCAATTGGAATGCCATATCCTCTCTCATTAAATATTAAATTAGATCAAAACACAAAAGTTGAGAAAGCTAAATTGTTGAATACAATAAATAAGATTATCGATCTTTCTCCAGGAGGTATCATAAAATATTTAGAATTGAATAAACCAATATATGCTCGCACAAGTTGCTATGGGCATTTTGGTAGAATACCTGACTCAGAAGGAGGTTTCTCATGGGAAAAACTTGACCTATCCGAAAAGTTAATCTCCGAATTATAATCACAATGCTTATTAAAAAAGGTCAATTAGTCCAAAATACAAAATTACATGGTAGAAAAAAAACTCGTTCTTCTGGAAAAGAAAACCAGCGTATCATTAGAGATATTTTTCCAAATTATGAATTAAAACTGGAAGATATTCAGGTTGATCTCATAAAAAACAATATGATTGAGTTGGAGATTGGGTTTGGATTTGGAGAACATATTCTTCATCAGGCACTAACTAATCCTAATAGTAATTTTATTGGTGCAGAACCGTTCTTAGGTGGTATAATTTCTCTATCTAAAAAAATTGATGAGAGAAAATTATCAAATATCAAGATATATAATGGTAATGCAATTGACGTGGTGGATACCCTAGATAAAAATACTTTAACTACAATTTATATATTATTTCCAGATCCATGGCCAAAAAAAAGACATCATAAAAGACGATTAATATCCAAATATAACTTGGATAAATTTTCAAATGTCTTGAAAAAAGGAGGCCAGTTATTTATTGCAACGGATCACGAGGAGTATCAATATTGGATATTAGAGATAATGAGTAATCGAAGTGACTTTAGATGGATATGTTCTGGTTGTAATGACTTTAAATCAAAACCATACGAATACCCTGAAACAAAATATGAAAAAAAAGCAATTTTGGCTGGTAGAAGACCTGTTTACTTAAATTTTGAAAAAAATTAATCTTGTAAAAATAAAAATAGCAAAGTATAATATATGTAATTTCCTAAAAATTAAATAAAATCTTAAGGCTCATTTTAGGGCTTTTTTACTACACGGAAAATTACAAAATTATGGATATGGAAAATACTGAATTTAGAATTAAAAGTGAAACCAGTGAAGAATCTAAGATTTCATCTCTAATTGAACCTATTATAGAAAATCAAGGCTATTTAATCATTCAAGTTAAGATAAATCAACATGAAAAAATATTACAAATTATGCTTGAAAAAATTAATGCTGAGTTGAATATTGATGATTGTAAAAAAATAAGCCGTAGCATTATGCCAATAATTGATTTGAATAATGTACTACCAGAAGAATATAGAGTTGAAATATCATCACCCGGGGTGGATAGACTGCTTGTAAGGCCAAAAGATTTTTTAGAAAATATTGGAAATGAGATTAAAATTGAATTATTAGAAAATATAGAAAATAAAAAAAAATACAAAGGTATGATAGAAGGATTTGCTGAAAATATCCTAAATCTTAAAGCTGTTAAAATAGATAATGATGTAGAATCTTATAAAGAAATAAAAATACCAATCACAATAATAAATAAGGCTAAACTTATTTTAAATGATAACTTATTTAAATAATAAATTTTGGAGATCATAATGTCTGAATCAGGAATTAGTGCAAATAGACTAGAATTGCTGCAAATAGCGGATGCTGTTGCAAGAGATAAGTCAATAGATAAAAGTATTGTTATCTCAGCTATGGAAGATGCCATTCAAAAAGCTGCCAAGACTAGGTATGGTAGTGAAAATGAGATTCGTGCTGAAATAGATACGAAAACTGGACAGACAAATATAGCAAGGCTTCTAGAAGTTGTTAAGATTGTAGAAAATTATGCAACTGAAATAGATCTTGACTCAGCTCGAAAGATAAATAAAGAAGCAGAGATTGGTGATTTTATCTCGGAAGATCTTCCGCCAATTGAGTTTGGGCGAATAGCCGCACAAGGTGCAAAACAAGTTATCTTCCAAAAAGTAAGAGATGCAGAAAGAGATAGACAATTCGAAGAATTTAAAGATAAAGTTGGCGAAGTCGTTTCTGGTATTGTAAAAAGAGTTGAATATGGCAATGCAATAATTGATCTTGGTAGAAATGAAGCTGTAATTAGAAGAGATGAGTTACTTCCAAGAGAAACCTTTAGAAATGGAGACCGAGTTCTGGCTTTCATCCAAGATGTAAGAAGAGAACAAAGAGGACCACAGATTTTTCTCTCACGAACTAATAATACATTTATGGCAAAGCTCTTTATGCAAGAGGTTCCTGAAATTTATGATGGGATTGTGGAAATAATTGCAGTAGCAAGAGATCCCGGTAGTCGTGCAAAAATCGCTGTTCACACAACTGATAATTCAATAGACCCAGTAGGAGCTTGCGTGGGTATGCGAGGAAGTAGAGTTCAGTCTGTTGTTAATGAATTACAGGGTGAAAAAATCGATATTGTAAAATGGAGCCCTGATGTTGCAACTTTCATTATAAGTGCACTAGCGCCAGCGGAAGCAACAAAAGTAGTCCTCGATGAAGATTTAGAGAGAATTGAAGTGGTTGTACCCGACGATCATCTGTCACTAGCAATCGGTAGAAGAGGACAAAATGTTAGACTTGCAAGTCAACTAACCAAATGGGATATAGATATACTTACTGAAGCTGAAGAGTCTGAAAGACGGCAAAGTGAGTTTAACGAGAAAAGTGAAATCTTTATCAACGCACTCGATGTTGATGAAATGATTGCGCAGCTTTTAGTGTCTGAAGGATTCTTATCCATAGAAGATCTAGACTACGTTGAGCTATCCGAAATTTCTAATATTGAAGGATTTGACGATGATACGGCAATTGAAATCCAATCAAGAGCAAGAACTTATTTAGAAGAGGAAAAAGCGAAACAAGATCAAAAAAGAAAAGACCTTGGGGTAAGCGATGATATNGAAAAAATAGATGGTATGACTCTGAATATGTTAGTTGTGCTTGGAGAGAATAAAGTAAAAAGCCTCGATGATTTTGCAGATTTCTCTACTGATGAACTTTATGGCTGGGTCGATAAAACTGATTTAGGAAGTAAAAAACAAAAAGGTCTCTTCTCAGATTTTGATATATCCCGTGAAGCAATTGAAAAGATGATATTAGATGCAAGACTCAAACTTGGTTGGATCGAAGAAAAAAGTTCTGAGGAAACCAATCCCAAAAGTGAAAGTAAAGTTATTGATGATGATGATGATAAGAAAATAGATATATCTGAAAAAATCTTAAACGCGAGAATATTAAAATAATACCATAAAAGATAGTGAAAAAAATTAGTATGACCGAAGAAAAAAATAATAATAAGACTACTGAACCAAAAGGTCAAAAAAAGACCCTTAGTCTGAAAACAAATGTTAACCCAACTCAATTAAGGTCTAATTTTACTTCAAATAGATCTAATACTGTAGTTGTAGAAACAAAGAGAAAAAGGGTCACAAGACCACAGACACCTTTTTTTAATGATAAAGTAGAGAATAAAGATCTCACAAATCAAGAAATTGATGCAAGAAATCAAGCAATAATTGACTCAAAAAATATAGTTGACTCTAATATTGATTCAAAAGATGAGGTATTAGACAAACAAGTACCTAAGGATACCATAGTTATACAAAATACCGAGACTGCCTCCGTTCCAAAAGAAACTATAAATCAAAATGAGTCCGCATTAGAAAAAAAAGAAAATGAGAATATAAGAAAAAATAAAAAGGTAACAGATTCTTCGGCTATCGAGACTTACAAAAAACCTGATGAAGATGATGAAGAAAATAAACCTGCAAATAAATTTACAAGATTTAGAAGTCAAGAAGAAAGACGACAGACAAAACTTACAGTCACTAGTGCCTTGGATGATACTCCTAGACAAAGATCTCTAGCTTCAATACGTCGGCGCAGAGAGAGAGAACGCAGACAGCACACAACACCCATTCCAACTCAAAAAATTAGTCGGGAAATTATACTTCCTGAGGTTATTACAATCCAGGAACTTGCAAATAGAATGGCCGAAAGAGCTGTTGACTTAATAAAACTTTTAATGAAACAGGGGCAGATGAATAAAATTACAGATATAATTGATGCTGATACGGCTCAACTTATTGCTGAAGAGTTAGGTCATACTGTTAAAAGAGTATCTGAAGCAGATGTTGAGGATGGACTTGAAGGTATTGACGATACTGATGAGCAACTAATGATACGTCCCCCTGTAGTCACAATAATGGGTCACGTTGACCACGGTAAAACTAGTTTATTAGACTCTCTACGAAAGAGCAGTGTTGTCACAACTGAGGCGGGAGGTATAACTCAACACATAGGAGCTTATCAGTTAAATGCAAATACTGATAAATGTATTACTTTTATTGATACACCGGGACATGCCGCTTTTACCTCAATGAGATCAAGAGGAGCAAAGGTTACGGATATTGTTATAGTCGTTGTAGCTGCAAATGACGGAGTAATGCCTCAAACAATAGAAGCTATTAATCATTCAAAAGAAGCCAAGGTTCCCATAATAATTGCAATAAATAAGATTGATTTAGAGGGGGCCGATCCAAATAAAGTTAGAAATGAACTCCTTCAACATGACATTGTCGTGGAGTCCATGGGTGGAGATACTCTAGAAGTTGAAGTTTCAGCGACAAAGAAATTAAACTTAGATAAACTTTTAGAAATAATCTTATTGCAATCAGAAGTAATAGAATTAAAAGCAAATCCTAGCAGATCAGGAGATGGTGTCGTAATAGAGTCTTCACTTGACAAGGGAAAAGGTCCAATTGCAACCGTTTTAGTTCAAAGAGGAACTCTGAATATTGGAGATATCGTTGTACTAGGATCATCGTGGGGAAAGGTCAGAGCACTCACAAGTGATTCTGGTTTATCAATTAGCAATGCAAAACCATCAGATCCTGTGGAAATTCTGGGTTTAAATAGTGTCCCGGATGCTGGAGATAAGTTTACTGTTGTTAATAATGAAGCAAGAGCTAGAGAAATTACAGAATATAGACTCAGGAAAACAAAGAACTATTCCTCTGGAATTACAAATAAGATTACACTTGAAAATATGATGGGGCAAATTAAAGATAAAGATTTGAAAGAGCTTACAGTTATTTTGAAGGCTGATATGCAAGGTTCCATTGAGGCAATAAGCGCCGCCCTAAATGAACTTGGCTCAGAAGAGGTCTCTGTTAGAATAATACACGGTGCTGTGGGTGCCGTATCTGAAAGTGATGTCACATTAGCAGCAGCATCAAATGCGATTCTTCTTGCCTTCAATGTCAGGCCAAATAATAATGCGAAATTACAAGCCCAAAAAGATGAAATTGAGATAAGGCAGTATTCAATTATTTATAATCTAATTGATGAGATTAAATTGGCATTATCAGGTCTTCTTGATCCAACAATCAATGAAAAAACTATTGGTAATGCAAAAATACAAGAAGTATTTTATATTTCAAAAGTTGGTAAAGTTGCTGGATGTATTGTGACTGATGGCTTAATTAGAAATAAAGAGAATCTTCGATTAATAAGAGATAATATAGTCATACACGAGGGTAAACTCTCATCACTTAAAAGATTTCAAGAAGAAGTAAAGGAAGTTCAAGTAAGTCAAGAGTGTGGTATTTCATTCCAAAATTATCAAGATCTCAAAGATGGTGATGTCATCGAATGTTACGAAATTGAAACTATTGAGAGAACTCTGTAGAGATGCTAAAAAAAAATAAAAAGCCTACCTTAAGTCAGCGACAGCTAAGAGTCGGCGAATTAATTAAAAAATCTCTCTCTGATTTTTTGCAAAAAGATGCTATTCATGACCCCGAATTGCAGAGTATATCTATTACAATAACGCAAGTCATGTTAAGCCCTGACTTAAAAAAAGCTAATGCTTACATCATTCCACTCGGTGGCGATAACACAGAAACAATTGTATCCGCTTTGAACCAACACTCAAGATATATACGTGGTAAGATTGCCACATCCTTATCTTTGAAATATACTCCAACTATTTATTTTAGAGAAGATGACTCATTTAAATATGCTGCAAAAATTGATACAATCCTTAATAAAATATCACAAGAACTTAATTAGTAAAAATAATCTGGATTACATAGATGACCCAATCATTTAATAGTGAAGTTAATGGCTGGGTTAATATCTACAAACATGAAAATGTAACCTCCGCTGGTATAATTAGAGAACTAAAAAAAATATTTAAAAAAAATAAGATAGGACATGCGGGAACACTAGACCCCATGGCGACGGGGATACTTCCAATTGCTATAGGAGAAGCCACAAAAACAGTCCAATATTTACACCAAAAAAACAAGACCTACATATTTAATATTATATTTGGGGAGACAAAAGATACTGATGATAGAACAGGTGTCACTCAAAAAACGTCTAATAGGGTACCCTCCTCCAAAAGTATAGAAGAGTTTTTAACAAAATATACAGGAATTGTTGAACAAATGCCTCCAATATATTCTGCAAAGAAAATAAACGGACGTAGAGCTTATTCTATTGCAAGAAGTGGAGGTTTTCCTCTACTAAAGCCAAAAAATGTAGAGATCTATAACATAAAAAAAGTAAAAGAAATAAATAAAAAAGAATTTGTATTTAGTGTAACTTGTGGAACAGGTACCTACGTTCGCTCAATTGCAAGAGATTTAGGAAATGCACTCGACGTCTGCTGTCATGTTTCAAAAATAGATCGTATAGAGTATGGACCTTTCAATTTAAAAAATATTTTATCTATTGATAGACTTATGCAATTAAACCGTGATATAGATAGTCTAAGGTCAGTTGTTAAACCAATAGATACTGTGCTGGACGACATCCTGGCAGTAAATGTTAGCAATCAGGAAGCCTGTAAATTAAAAAATGGTTTATCTATTCATTATAAAGATATAGATAAAAAATCAAGTTCTGGGAAAGTTTATACGATATATTCAGGCTCAATAATAGCAATCTGCAATATTGAAGGCGACTTTTTAAAACCGGTTCGAGTATTTAATTTATAAAATTCAATATTTATAGATAAGGAGAATTATGATGTCGATTAAGAAAGAGACAAAAAGTGAATTAATTAAAAAATATTCAAGAAATGAGGGGGACACAGGTTCGCCTGAAGTGCAAATATCAATATTAACTGAGCGAATAGTTAATTTAACCGATCATTTTAAAACACACAAAAAAGATAATCACTCAAGAATGGGCCTACTCAAATTAGTAAGTCAAAGAAGAAAACAACTGGATTATTTGAAGTCAAAAAATGAAGATAAATATAAAGAAATAATTCAGCAGTTAGGTATTAGAAGATAACAATAAGAATGGAAAGAAATGTTTAATATACATAGTGAAGAAATTAATTGGGGTGGAAGACCTCTAAAGATTGAGACAGGAAAAGTGGCACGTCAAGCAGATGGTGCAGTAATTGTAACATATGGTGGAACATCAGTAATTGCTACTGTATGTGCTGAAAAAAAGCCTAAGGGAGGAATAGATTTCTTTCCTTTGACTGTAAACTATCAAGAAAAAGCTTATGCAGCAGGAAAAATACCTGGTGGATATTTTAAAAGAGAAGGGCGTCCAACGGAGAGAGAAACTTTAATTTCAAGATTAATTGATAGACCTATAAGGCCCCTATTTGTAAAAGAATTCAAAAATGAAACTCAAGTTGTGGCAACAGTCTTAACTTACGACCAAGAAAATGATCCCGATATTGTTGCTTTGATTGCTTGCTCTGCAGCATTGACAATTTCTGGGATCCCATTCAAAGGTCCAATTGCTGCGGCTAAAATAGGATATATTGATGATGAGTTAGTACTCAATCCGACTACAGAACAAATGCAAGACTCACAATTAGAACTCGTTGTTGCAGGAACAAAAAATGCAATACTAATGATCGAATCTGAAGCATCAGAATTAAGTGAAAAATCAATGCTTGATGCAGTAATGTATGCTCATAAATCTATGCAAGACGTTATACAAATGATAATACATCTTGCTAAGAAATGTGCAAAATATCCTATGCAAATAGAAAAACCTGATAATTCTGAAATAGCTAAATTTATTAATAAACTAATTAANACCAAAATAGAAAAGGCTTTCAAGATTACTGATAAACAAAAGAGATCTTCTGAAATATCTATGATTAAAGATTTCATGATAGAAGAACTTGGAAAACAATATGAAGATGGTTTTGACGAAATAACTGCGTCAAGTATATTTAAAGATGTTGAAAGCGATATTGTAAGATCCTCTATCCTAAAAACTTCAAAAAGAATTGATGGAAGAGGTTTATCTGATATCAGACCAATTTCTGTAGAAGTTGGTACCCTTCCACAAACACATGGTTCATCACTCTTTACAAGGGGTGAAACTCAGGCTCTTGTTGTTACAACTCTTGGTACAGCTGAAGATGAACAGTACGTTGACTCACTGGACGGTACAAAGAAAGCCAATTTCATGCTGCATTATAATTTTCCCCCATACTCTGTTGGTGAAGTTGGAAGAATGGGCGGAACTTCAAGAAGAGAGATTGGTCACGGAAAATTAGCTTGGCGTGCCATTCACCCCCTTCTTCCAAGTAAGGAAGACTGGCCATATACAATTAGAATTGTATCTGAAATTACCGAGTCAAATGGTTCATCTTCTATGGCCTCTGTTTGTGGTTCCTCTATGGCATTAATGGATGCTGGAGTTCCAATTAGAGAACCAATTGCCGGTATAGCTATGGGATTAATCTTAGAAGATGGCGAATTTGCTATCCTGTCAGATATTATTGGAGATGAGGATCATCTTGGAGATATGGATTTCAAAGTAGCTGGTACCAGTAAGGGTATTACTACTCTACAAATGGATATTAAAATATCCGGGATAACAAAAGAAATTATGAAAAAAGCACTTGATCAAGCAAAAAATGGAAGAAAACATATTTTATCTGAAATGGAAAATGCTATCAAAAAGTCAAGGATTGATGTTGCAGACCATGCACCACGCATCGTTACAATGCAAATTTCTACAGATAAAATTAAAGATGTAATCGGCTCAGGTGGTAAGGTAATCAAAGAGATGGTCGAACAAACAGGGGCTAAAATTAGTGTGGAGGATTCTGGTATAATTACAATTGCATCTGCAGATAANAATGCAATTGAATCTGCTCAAGAGAGAATTCATTTAATTGTTGATGACCCAGAAGTAGGACAAATATATAAAGGTAAGGTTGTCAAAGTTGTTGATTTTGGTGCTTTTGTTAATTTCTTTGGCCCAAAAGATGGACTTGTCCATATATCTCAACTCAGTAATGAAAGAACATCTAATGTTACAGATGTTGTTAATGAGAATGAAGAAGCATATGTTAAATTAATTGGTTTTGATGATCGTGGTAAAGCAAGATTATCAATGAAAAATATTAATCAGAAAACAGGGAAAGAAGACTCAAAATCAATTGATGAGGATCATCAAGCCCCGAAAAAGGAAAAAAGTAGGGGTAAAAAGAAATAATTACATAATATAAGCTAATTATTTAATTCTCATAGATACTATCGTCCATAAGCATTTCTGGCTTTGGTGTTGAAATTGTGTTGAAACCCGAATCTACATAATGGATTTCACCTGTTACTCCAGATGAGAGATCGGATAATAAGTATATTGAAGCACCCCCAATCTCCCCCAACGTTACAGTTCTTCTAAGTGGAGAATGTCTTTTTTGAAAATTATACATTGCCCTCGCATCGGCGATCCCGCCTCCGGCCAAGGTCCTCATTGGACCAGCAGAGATAGCATTTACTCTTATATTTTTTTCCCCAAAATCAGAGGCTAGGTATTTTACAGATGCTTCTAAGCCTGCTTTTGCAATACCCATTGCATTATAATTGGGCATGACTCTATTTGAGCCACCAAATGTTAGTGTTAGCAGAGAGCCTCCATTGGGCATAAACTTCTGAGACTCTCTTGCAATTTCTGTAAAAGAATAACATGATACCAGCATTGTTTTTATAAAATTATCTTTTGTCGTATGGTAATAATTACCTTTAAGTTGGCTTTTATCTGAGAATGCTATTGCATGCACAACAAAATCTATCGATCCCCAACTACTTGCAATTTTTGAGAAAAAATCAGTTATATTCTCAGATGATTCGACATCACATGGTAATACAATTTTAGAATTAAGCTGACTTGCTAGTGGGTCAACACGTTTTTTTAAAGTATCAGATTGGTAAGAAAATGCTAATTCTGCCCCAGCATTATTTAAGGCTTTTGCAATACCCCATGCAATAGAATGATCATTCGCAACCCCCATAATAACCCCTCGCTTTCCTTTTAGAAGTGAGAGATCTATATCCTGGTTATCGATTTTTTCCATTAATTAACCTTACGAAATACAAGACATGCATTTGTGCCACCAAAACCAAAAGCATTTGACATGACTGTATTAAGCTCAATATTATCATGTCTTTCCAATGCAATTGGAAGGTCGTCGAAATTAGGGTCTAATGAATCTATATTTGCAGATTTACAAACAAAATTATTATTCAACATTATGAGAGAATAAATAGCTTCCTGGGCACCTGCTGCTCCGAGTGAATGACCCGTTAAAGATTTCGTAGCAGATATTATCGGCATTTTATCTCCAAAAACGGCTTTCATCGCTTTTGCTTCTATTATATCTCCTTGTGGAGTCGATGTTGCATGCGGGTTTATATAATCTATTTTTGTTTCGAGTCCTTTCATGGCATTCTTCATTGCCCTTTCTGCACCCTCACCGGATAGCAGAACCATATCGCTCCCATCTGATGTAGATCCATAACCTGATAGTTCTGCATAAATTTTTGCACCTCTGTTGATGGCTCTATCATATTCCTCTAATATTAGTATTCCAGCACCACCTGCTATCACAAAACCATCTCTATTAATATCATAAGCCCTGCTTGCTTGAGACGGATTATCATTGAAATTAGATGACATTGCACCCATTGCGTCAAATAGAACTGAAAGACCCCAATCAAGCTCTTCAGCACCACCTGCTATCATAACATCCTGGCTACCCCATTTAATTAATTCATAAGCACTGCCGATACAGTTATTGGAAGTTGCGCATGCCGATGAAATAGAATAATTAACGCCCTTGATACCTAAGTATGTTGAGAGAGTAGCAGAGGCCATAGAGCACATAGCTTTTGGGACTGCAAATGGGCCAACATGCTTCGCACCACGATCTCTTGTCTGATCTGCGGCTTTAATGATAGCTTTTGTAGATGGGCCACCAGTTCCAACAATTAATCCTGTTTTTTCATGTGAAATTTCATTATTTTCAAGATTTGAATCTGCTATAGCTTGCTCAGCAGCAATATAGGCCCAAGCGGAACCATCTGCTAAAAATCTTAATTTTCTTCTGTCTATATTTTGCTCTAATTCAATATTTGGACATCCATATACCTGAGATTTAAATCCAAAATCTTCATAACCCGCAGCCTTTGTAATCCCGGGGGTACAATTATGCAGCGAGGATCTTACTTCTTCTAGATTATTTCCAATACTTGAAACAATTCCTATTCCTGTAACTACAACACGGCGCATTTAAAATCCTATAGAAAATTATTGAAATAAACCAACTTTAAGACTCTCAGCTGAATATACTCTTTCTCCATCAGCTAATAACTCACCATCTGCTATACCAAGGGTGAGATTTCTTGTAATCAATTTCTTGATATTTACTATATATTCTAATTTTTTAACAGTGGGTACGATCATTCCAAAGAATTTAACTTCTCCAACTCCGAGGGCTCTCCCCCTTCCAGGTCTACCAAGCCAACCAAGATAAAATCCTACCATTTGCCAAAGTGCATCTAGCCCGAGACAACCAGGCATAATGGGATCATTTTGAAAATGACAATCAAAAAACCACTCGTCTTTATTCAGTGTCATTTCTGCTATTATTTGCCCTTTGGAAAAGGTACCCCCATCCTTATTTATGAGTGATATTTTATCAAACATTAGCATAGGCGGCATAGGTAGCTGTGCATTACCGGGTCCAAAAAGTTTACCCTCTGCACATGAGATTAAATCTTCATATTTAAACACTGCTTTATCTGATATCGTCATTTTTGCTAATTCAACAATTTACATTAATTAAAATATATATTAAGTTCAATGTATACATATATATATCATGAATAAACAATATGCAAAACATTCAAATTAATAATGATCCCAGAATAAACAGAATTTGTATTATGGGGATGCTTCGCCGTAAAGATATTAAATTAACAAAGCAAAGAGTTGCACTGGCAAGTTTATTATTCAATCTTCCATGTGGTCATGTCACAGCTGAGGAGCTTCATGATGAAACAAAAAGAAATGAACTTAAAATATCCCTAGCAACAGTTTATAATACCCTTAATCATTTTTCCGATAACGGTCTGATTAAAACGCTGCAAGTAGATAATCAAAAAACTTTTTTTGATACAAATACAGACCATCACTATCACTATAAATATAAAGAAAACCTTCAAGATATCAGCATTAGTGATTTAGAGATTAAATATAATTCAAAAAATATCCCAGAGGGTAAGAAAGTTGTATCTATTGATGTTGTAATAAATCTTAGTGATGAATAGATAACGTCTTTAGTCACTTTTAGATATAATTTCCCCTTGATAAACACCAAAAATCAGATCTTGATTAATCCATCCTTCCCTGTTGCTAACTTCCAATTTACATAGTGCCCCATCACATTCTATTATTTTGATAATCACCCCACTTTGTAGTCTCATTTCTAATTGTTTTTTATCATTATTTTGGTAAATTTCACTAAAGTGTGAATTTTTATCTGGGATATGCCAGGGTGTGACTATTGCTGTTCTATTTGACGATATAAGTGTATTTTTTATCCAACCTGTTTTAGCTTCGTAGTCCCTTATTCTGCTCCAACCCTGAATATCTTCTAAAACCTCAACTGGTAAATTTCGTTTTTGATATGTCCATAGTATATCATGTCCAAGTGATGGACCCTGCCTAACATTGGTTTTATTAGATTTAAGACTTTTGAATTTATAAGTTTCATCACTTAAAACATTAATTGTTGTAGATTGGCTCAAATCCTCATATTCTTGAAAAATATTTATAAATATTCGATATGATATGAAAAGGATAAAAAATATCCCGAAAGCAGTAAATAATAACCTCTTATTTTTTATCAATCTATTCATTTGAAGTGTAATTTATTATTTCGAACTTTATATTCAACAAATCTACAAGTAAAAGCTTTCCAATCAGGAGATGATCAATATCAAGAATTAATTTTATTGCTTCAGAGGCCATTAATGTCCCAACTAAACCTGTTGTAATAGATAATACACCTTCATCTGCACACGATTTGTTTATGTCCTGAATACTTAATTCGTCATATATATCACGAATTTTAGGATTATTATATGATATGTTATTAGGTACTATTGTTGTAAGTTGACCTTCGTATCCTCTTACAACTCCCATGATATATGGTTTACTATGCAGTTCACAAGAGTCAGCAATTCTGTATCTAGTTTTAAAGTTATCAGTACAATCTATTATGACATCGTATTTAGNTATTATGTTATCAATAGCATTATCCATTACATCCATTGTGAATAAATTTACAATAATATTTGGGTTTAACTCATTAATAAAGTATTTGGCACTATCTGTTTTATATTTGCCCACACGGCTTGTTCCATGGATATATTGCCTCTGAAGATTCGATAGCTCAACTGTATCATTATCAATTAGGCCAATTTGTCCAATCCCTGCACTTGACAAATGAGTAATAACTGGGGATCCCAAACCCCCAGCACCAATCACGAGTATATTTGATGATTTTATGATTTTCTGTCCAGGACCACCAATATTCTTTATTAAAATTTGTTTTGAATATCTTTCAATCTCCTCTCTACTCAGAGATATACTATTTATTCTTTTTTGCATTGATTTTATATTCCAGTTGAACCAAAACCTCCACTACCCCGTGTTGTAATAGATAATTCTTTTTTATCAATTAATTTAACCTTTTCTACATTAGAAAAAACCATTTGCGCTACTCTATCTCCTGGTAATATCAAAAAATCTTTCTGTCCATGATTAATTAGAATAATCTTTATTTCACCCCTATAGTCACTATCAATCGTCCCTGGTGAATTTAATACTGTAATACCATATTTATAAGCTAAACCAGATCTTGGTCTAATTTGAGCTTCCAAGTTCTCAGATAGCTCGATTGCAATCCCAGTTGGAATAATTTCTCTACAACCTGGTTTTATAATCATTCCTTTATCTGAAATATCAGGACTGGCTGACAAGTCAATACCTGAAGATCCGACCGTCTGATACTTCGGAATATTGGATATATTTTTTGTTGCAAGGCGGATTATGTTGATCGATATTTGTTTTTCTTTTGTCATTCTAAATTATTGAAAGTGTTCTATAATTTTTTCTGATATTTGATGAGCTACATCCATCTTAGTCATTTTTTTCCATTTTTTTGTAGACTCTTTAGTCATCATTATTACAGTATTATAATCTCCATCAAAGACTTTTTTATTTTCAGTCACATCGTTTATAATTAGCCAGTCTATTATATTTTTTGACATTTTCTTTTTGGCATTATCAATGATATTTTCAGTTTCTGCGGCAAATGCTATCAATAATTTGGGTTTGAGTTTTTTATTTTTTGAGATTTCATCAACTATATTTATATTTTCAACTAATTCGATGGAGGCGTCTCCTGTAGTAGTTTTTTTTATTTTTTGTTTATTATACTTTTTTACTTTCCAATCAGCTACTGCTGCTACAAACACCCCTATATCTGCCGGAGACTCGCTTTTAACTGCACTTAACATATCTTCAGCGGTTTTTACCCTTATTATTTTAACACCATCTGGAACTTTTTCAGAAGAAGGACCGCTTATGAGCGTTGTTTTTACTCCATGTTTCGCTAAAGAAGATGCAATTGCATAACCTTGCTTACCTGAAGAATTATTGCTTATATATCTTACAGGATCTATTGGCTCGATAGTTGGACCTGCTGTTACTATAGCTGATTTACCAGTCAACTTGGAATATCTTGCAAAAAAATTTAAAATATATTCTGAAATATAAGTAGGTTCCTCCATTCTACCTAAGCCATTTTCTCCACATGCTGTGTCTCCGACTCCCGGCCCACATATATGAGTACCATGTTTTTGTATTTTATCTAAATTATCCTGTGTAGTGGGATTCTTCCACATTTGGGGATTCATTGCAGGAACAATTATTATAGGTTTGTTAGAAGCTAACAATGTTGCAGAAGCAAGGTTATCTGAAATACCATTTGCTATTTTTGCAATAATATTTGCAGTAGCTGGCGCAACAACGACAATATCTGCGTTTCTAGATAGGTTGATATGACCCATATTTAGTTCTTTTTTATAATCAAAAAGCTCCGAATGTACTTCGCTCTGAGCTAATTGGGATACACTTAATTCTGTTATAAATTTTTTTGCAGAGTCTGTTAAAATCACNTCTAATTTAGCTTCTAATTTTTTTAGAAGTCTAATTAATTCTAAACTTTTATAAGCTGCAATCCCACCAGAGATTATAAACAATATTTTTTTATTTTTTAAATTATTCATTCAAATTAAACCAAAATAGCAAATACTAGAACGAGACATAGTATAATTGTTATAATCCAGAATTTANCTTGAAAAAAACTATTCCTACTCATTTTATTTTTTGATTGATTGTGTTCAATTAGCTTATTAAAATTTTCGGTAGTCTGTTTTGCCTGATTTATTAAATCAGGAAATTCATTTATCACTGAGCCAAAATTTACAAGGTTTTCAAAACTTCTCTTTACCTTTCTCTCAGGAGAAATTTTCTCTTCCATCCATTTTGATACTATTGGCTTCGCTATATCCCACATATTAAGCTTTGGATCTAATTCTCGTGCTACACCTTCTGTAACGACCATAGTTTTCTGTAAAAGTAATAATTCCGGTCTGGTTTCCATGTGAAATTGCTCTGTTACTTCAAAAAGTTGCGTCAGAACATTTGCCATTGAAATATCATTTGCATTTTTTCCTGAAAGTGGTTCACCAATTGCTCTGAGTGCTTGGCTAAATTCATCTAACTTTTGATCCTTTGGGATATAGCCAGCTTCAAAGTGAACTTCTGCTGTTCTCTTATAGTTTTTTGTTATCAAACCCCATAGAATTTCAGCTAGAAAGACCTGCTCCTTCTCACCCAATCTACCCATTATCCCAAAATCGAGTATCACTAATTTACCTTGCTCATTTATCAATAAGTTACCTTGGTGCATATCAGCATGAAAGAAACCATTCCTTAATGCTTGAGTTAAGAATGATTGAATTATTATCCTAGCTAGATCCTTTAGATCGTAACCTTTTTTTTCTAGATACTTGGTATCACGTATTGATATACCATCGATCCATTCAATTGTTAGAATATTTTTTGAGGTCTTCTCCCAAAATATTTTTGGAATGATGTATTCATCCTCGTCAGTCATATTACTATTTATCTCAGATATAGCTGCAGCCTCTAGTCTTAAATCCATTTCCATTTGAACTGATCTTTCCATGGTTTGTATGGACTCTGTAAATTTTAAACGCCTCAGGTTTGAATTTAATTTTTCTAATAAATTAGATAAAAAATAAAAAAACTTGAAGTCATCATTAAATTTTTTTTNAATGTTTGGCCTCAAAACTTTTATTGCAACTTTTTGATTATCAGGTGTTAATCCTGTATGAACCTGGGCTATAGATGCTGCTGCAATAGGTTCATTAAATTCAACAAAAACGTCTGAAATATCACTATTAAAATCCTCTTCTATGATTTTTTTTGAGATATCAATAGGAAAAGTTGGCAAATTATCCTGTAATGTAGATAATTCAATTGCAAAGTGTCCACCTATAATATCCGGTCTGGTTGCAAGGAACTGCCCAAGCTTTATATATGATGGACCAAGCTGGATCAAAACTTCGGAAAAGCTTTTATTTTTATTCTTCTTTAACCTTAAAACTCTGCCAATTAATGAACTTCTATTCTGAGGTAAAAAATTTTCAGGTAGTTCACAATCTGTAAATAAATAATATAGCTTTACTAAGCGATATAGATTTGGAAGATAATTCATTTTCTTATCTCATATCTTCCATGCTGAGTGTATAGCGGCAATTCCGCCCGATAAGTTTTTATACTTTGTATTCGTGAAACCTGCATTATTTATCATGTCGCTAAATTCGTCCTGTTTTGGAAAATTTTTTATACTTTCTATCAGATATTTATATGAACCTCTATCATCGGCAATGATATTTCCTAATTCTGGTATAATATTTTTTGAATAAAATTCGTAAAATCTATCCATTCCAGACAGTTCGATTTGTGAAAATTCTAAACATAAAAATTTTCCTCCATACTTCAATACACGATATATTTCTTTCAGCGCAACGTCAACTGAAGCTACGTTCCGAATTCCAAATGCAATTGTGATGCAATCCATGGACTTTGAAACGAGGGGAATGTTTTCAGCATCTGACACAGCTAAACATAAATTTCCTATATATTTTTTATGTTCTTTTCTTTGCTTAGCCTGTAATATCATTTGATCGTTGATATCCATCATAAAGACATCAATCTTTTTAGAATTTTTTTTCAATAGCTTATATGCAATATCACCTGTTCCACATGCAAGATCTAAATAAGAAAAATTTTTATTGGAAGATTTCATACTAATTATCATATTAATTAGTATGTCTTTCCAAATTCTATGCGTTCCAAAAGATAAAATATCATTCATTAAATCATATTTTTTCGATACTGAGTCAAACACGTCATTGACAAGTCTAACTTTCTGTTCTTTTGACACCTCCTCCTCGCCAAAGTAAAATTTGTTTATTTTTTTCATAATTAATATTTTATCTATTGTTTATTTCATGTAATTTACTAATAATAACATTTGAAAAGATATGCCAGAACTACCTGAAGTTGAAATTATAAAAAGAAACCTCACGGAAAGTTTGCTCAACAAGACTTTTCTCTCAGTTGAAGTCTATTGTGATAAACTTCGTTATAAAATACCACAAAATTTTATAGAAACTATAAAAAATAAAAAAGTTGTAAACATTGAAAGAATTGCAAAATATATTTTTGTTACTCTGGATAACAATAATATCTTGGTTATTCATCTTGGTATGACTGGGAATTTTCTTGTCAACCATACAGATGATGAGATAATTCCTATTAAGCATACTCATATAAAATTTTTAATGTCCAATTTTAGAGTAATTAGATATATTGATATAAGAAGATTTGGTTTTATAATAATTTTTGAATCAGGCAAAGATGTTGCTAGTTTTTTTGATAAAAGGTTAGGAGTTGATGCTATTAGTAGTAAGTTTAATAGCGAATATTTGATAAATAAATTAAAAAATAAAAAAATTGATATCAAGAATGCATTACTTGATCAAAAAATTGTTGGTGGTGTAGGAAATATATATGCATCAGAAGCGTTATATAGAGCGGGTATATCACCCTTTGAAAGAAGTGAGGATATTGCAAAAAGTAATAAAAAAGTTGATAATCTAATAAGCTCAATAAAGTTTATACTCAAAGACGCAATTAAGGTCGGTGGATCAACAATAAGCGATTATAAAAATATGGATGGGGAAAGTGGTTATTTTCAGTATAAATTTAATGTATATAATAGAGAAAATTTAGAATGTAATAATAAAAATTGCTCTTCACATATAAAAAAAATAAGACAATCAGGGCGCTCTACGTTTTACTGTGATAGTTGTCAGAAAGAATAATATGGAAGAATTTAAATACATCCAGACTCGAACAAAAAATAAAAATATATTCCATATTATTTTAAAAAGACCTAGTCATTATAATGCGTTAAATAAAGTCCTATCTGAGGAGTTGATTAAGGCAATGAGGTATGCAGATGATTGTAAAACTGTAAAATGTATTATTGTATCAGGCATAAATAATTTCTGTGTGGGTGCAGATATTTCAGAACTATATAGAGATCCACATTTTATTGAAATCTGGGAATATATAGATGAGGTCAAGAAGCCAATAATTGCTGCTGTCAGCGGACTTGCATTAGGCGGAGGTTTAGAAATATTATTAATGTTTGATATTATTTTAGCGGCAAAAAATTCTAAGTTTGGGCAACCTGAAATTAATTTGGGATTGATTCCAGGTGGAGGAGCCACCCAGCGCCTACCTCGAGTAATAGGTAAAAATAGGAGTATGGAAATATGTTTGACAGGTGATACTATATCTGCACAAGAAGCAAAAGAAATGGGTATCATAAATCAAGTTTGTAAAGAAGATGATTTAATGCCACTGGCTGAAAATATTGCAGAGAAGATAGCGTCTAAATCTATGGAGTCGATCATAACTATAAAAAAACTTATTAAACAAAGTTACGATAGAAAAATTGAAGATGGAATAAAAAAAGAAAAGTTAAACTTTTATAAAATAATCAAAGGTAAAAATGGAGTCGAAGGGATTGCTGCTTTTAGAGAAAAAAGAAAACCGCAATTTTACGATTAGTAAATTATTGAGTTGACGTTATATCAATGAATCTCTATATATTCATTATTAATCATTTATAGATAGTAAAAAATGGCAAATACTAAATCTGCAAAAAAAATGGTTCGTAAAATTGAAAAACGTACCATCGTAAATAGAATGCGTCGTAGCATGGTTAGAACTTCTGTGAAAAAAGCAGAGGTCTTGATTGACTCTGGTGACAAAGAAAACGCAAAGGAAGCATTAGTAAACGCTGAAAAACATTTAATGCGTGGCGCTCAAAAAGGTGCTTTCAGCAAGAAAATGGCCTCAAGAAAGATCTCTCGTCTTACAAAAAAACTGATAAATTCTTAATCCCTCAGAGAATTATAATCAATCTCCCACAAGCCATATCTCATAATATTAGTGTTGTAATATTAATAAATCATTTTTTTGTTCAGATATTTTATATCAGAATATAACCTCTTTTTTCTTATTAGAAAAAATCTAATAAATACAATAAGTTACTAATAAAGTGTCACAAACATTAAAAAAGTATTAAAATGCTTGCCAAATCATTTGTCAAAAAAAAAAAATTATGCTCTAAGAAATTTAAAAATAGTGTCATTTTATCAATATAAATTTATTATTATTCTTCAGTCAGTTGTCATAATTTATAAAAGTTTTTTGATAAGTTAATAATATATATATTTAATAATCAGTGTACTGATTATATAAAATTACACTTTTAAAAAAAATATAATTTCAATATAGTGTTAACATAATAAATAAGTTTTATACCCACTCTAAATGTGAAAATAATTTCTTATAAATATTTTTTTAATAGGATATATAAACAAAATGCATATTGAAACATTCAAAAATGAGACAAATTATGCAGGCGATATATCCCCGGCTATGGCATGGCAAGTTCTTAAAGAATTTAAAAAATCAACCTTACTTGATGTAAGAACATATGCGGAATTGAACTTTGTTGGTCAACCAGATTTATCATCTATTAATAAATCAGTAAAAAATATTGAGTTACAAATTTTCCCAAGCGGAAAATTAAATTCAGAATTTGCTAAACAAGCAGAAGTTGAGTTAGAGAACGAGCATATAGAGAAGGGGGACCCCATCTTATTTCTGTGCCGTTCCGGAGCTCGAAGTGCCCAATCAGCATCTTTAATGGCTCAAAGGGGTTGGAAAAATTGCTATAATATTGCGTTTGGATTTGAGGGTGATCCAAATGAATATCATCATCGCGCTTGTATCAATGGTTGGAAAAAAGAGGGGTTGCCATGGATTCAGCTATAGATAGTGTTAATAAAAAATACAATGTCCAAGATAGCTGGAAAATAGTCAATAAAAGCTTACGTATTCAGGTGGGTGAGGACCTATATAATAGCTGGTTTACCAGATTGGAACCTCATAAAATAGAAAATGGAGTTTTAACCCTATCCCTTCCAACTCTATTTCTAAAAAGCTGGATAAAATCAAGATATAGCGATAAACTTCTCGAAATTTGGAAAGCTGAGATACCTGAAATAAATCGTGTAGAGCTGCGTGTGAGAAATCACGGTGAGAAGAAATCTGAAAATTCTAATTCTGATGGATATGCATCAGCAAATAATAATTCATCCCAAAATATTCAATTTACAGATGATAATACTTCTGCAAATAATGGCACCCCTCTCGATAGGAGATATACTTTCAATAATTATGTTGTTGGAAGATCTAATGCATTAGCGCATGCCGCTGCAATGAGAGTTGCACAACCGCAAAGGAATACTCCAATTGAATTTAATCCACTATATATTCATGGGCCAGTTGGAACTGGTAAAACACATTTGTTAAATGCTATTGCTTGGGAAACTAAAGCAAGAAACCCTGATAGAAATATTTTATTTCTATCCGCTGTCAGATTTATGAGCTCTTTTGTTGAGGCGGTAAAATCCAAAGATACAATTAGTTTTAAAAAAATATTTGCTGATGTTGATTTACTTCTGATTGACGATATGCAATTTCTCCAAGGCAAAGCAGTTCAGCAAGAATTTTGTCATATCTTCAATGCATTAGATACATCAAAGCATCAAATAGTTATTGCAGGCGACTCCCCTCCATCAAAACTTGAAATGTTAGATGATAGAATGAAATCAAGATTATCAGGTGGCCTTGTTGCTCAAATCGGTCCAACTGATTTTGATATTAGGCGAGGTATTTTAGAAAAAAAATTGGCGCAGACATTAAGAGGGAATACTAGAATTGAAATTTCATCTGCTGTTTTAGATTTTCTTGCAAGAAGAATACAGAGTTCAGGTAGAGAATTGGAAGGTGCTATGAATAGAATTATAGCTGCACATAGCCTTAATAAACGACCTATAACTGTTGAAGAGGCAGCAGTATCTATCCAAGATTTAATAAGTGAAGAGCAGAATAGGCAAATTATGATTGAAGATGTGCTTAGAACAATAAGTGGTCACTTTAATGTAACAAGGCAAGATATCTTGTCTTCCCGAAGACATAAGACAATAGTTTACCCAAGACAAATTGGAATGTATTTAGCAAAAATACTGACATCGAGATCCCTACCCGAAATTGGTAGAAAGTTTGGTGGGAGAGATCATACAACTGTGCTACATGCCGTCAGAAAAATTGAGAGGTTGATCGCAAGTGATGATAGTATTAAGAATTCAATTGTAAGTCTTGAAAACTCTCTGAAGGAATAAATTGCTATATTTCCTGTCAATTATGCTGATTAACATTGATATAAAAATGTTTTTTCAATAAGCTATTTGATATAGGAAGCAAAAAACTATCGATATGCAAGCAATTTTAGAAAAAAATCAGCTTTTAAAAGCTCTTAACCACGTTCAAAATGTTGTTGAAAAAAGAAATACAATACCAATTCTTGCAAATATACTCATTGTTGCTGAAGGTGTTGGGTTAAAATTAATATCAACTGATCTTGATATAGAAGTAATTGAAGAAATAGAGGCGAAAATTGAAGAAGGTGGAAGCTTAACAGCTCCAGCACACCTTCTTTATGATATAATAAGAAAACTTCCAGATAGTTCTAAAATATTAATATCCAAGCAAGAAGATCAAGATCATTTAACCATTAGCTCCGGTAAATCGAACTTTAAATTGCAAACATTACCCAGATCAGATTTTCCAGAAATTTCTAATGATCAGTACACTCATACATTTACAATTGTGAGCGGAGAATTGAACAGATTAATTGAGAAAACGAGATTTGCAATCTCCAATGAAGAAACAAGGTACTATTTAAATGGAATATATTTACATGAGTCAGAAGCTATTGACAAAAGTAGTCCGCTTCCAACTCTCAGGACTGTGTCAACAGACGGTCACAGATTAGCACAAGCCGAGTTGCCCTTACCAGACGGGTCTGGTGGTATGCCTGGAGTGATTATCCCTCGGAAGGCAATTTCAGAAATTCTAAAACTTACTCAGGAACTAGATGGTGATATAGAAGTAAGAGTATCTGAAAGTAAATTAAAATTTATATTTAATAATGTAGAAATTACAACCAAGGTGATTGATGGGACTTTCCCTGATTATAATAGAGTTATTCCGTTTAAAAATGAGAAGCCTATGATTGTGGATACCGATCTACTAACTAATGCAGTTGACAGAGTTGCTACTTTATCAAGTGAGCGTGGTCGTGCTGTAAAATTATCCTTGAGTAAAAATAATCTGACATTATCGGTTACAAGTCCAGAAGCTGGGACTGCAATAGAAGAGATATCTGTTAGTTTTAATGATGAAGATTTCGAAATAGGCTTTAATTCCAAGTACTTATTAGATATCNCATCTCAGCTAAGTGGAAAATCAGTGAAATTCCTTTTTTCAGAGCCAAGTTCGCCGTGTCTTATACTAGATCCAGATGATGAGGCAACCCTATATGTTCTTATGCCAATGAGGGTTTAATATATTTTTTAGCTCTGACGATTAAAAAATAAATAAAAAAATAGAATAATATCTTGTAGGAATAATTTTTGCTCTTATATAGAAGTGTAAGGGATTAATTAATTATAAATACATTTTAGAGCTATTTTAAGGAGTAATGAGGATGGCAAAAATAATTGGTATTGATTTAGGGACTACTAACTCATGTGTTGCAGTAATGGATGGAAAAGATCCAAAGGTAATTGAAAATTCAGAAGGAGCAAGGACAACTCCATCAATTGTGGCATTTGGCGAGGACTCTGAAAGAACTACAGGATTACCTGCTAAGCGTCAAGCAGTTACGAATCCTGAGAATACACTTTTTGCTGTAAAGCGTTTAATGGGACGTAGATTTGACGATCCTTTGGTAAAAAAAGATAAAAATATAGTACCATATACAATTGCAAAAGCAGAAAATGGTGATGCTTGGGTCCAAGCTAGATCTGAAAAGTATTCACCATCACAAATATCAGCTTTTATCCTTCAAAAGATGAAAGAAACAGCTGAAAGTTTCTTAAGTGAAACTATCACTCAGGCTGTAATCACAGTTCCTGCCTACTTCAATGATGCACAAAGACAAGCAACGAAAGACGCCGGTAAGATCGCCGGCCTGGAAGTTCTTAGGATTATAAATGAGCCCACTGCAGCCGCACTAGCCTATGGTCTAGATCGGAAAGATGGTCAAACAATTGCTGTTTATGACCTTGGTGGAGGGACGTTCGATATTTCCATCCTTGAAATAGGGGACGGTGTTTTTGAAGTGAAGTCAACAAATGGTGACACATTTCTTGGTGGAGAGGATTTCGATGCACGTCTTGTTAACTACTTAGCAGAAGAATTCAAAAAAGATCAGGGTGTTGATATTTTGAAGGATAAATTAGCTTTACAAAGNCTCAAAGAAGCCGCGGAAAAGGCTAAAATAGAGCTATCCTCAACAACGCAAACAGAGATTAATTTACCATACATAACAGCAGATCAGGCTGGACCTAAGCATTTAAATATCAAATTAACTAGAGCTAAATTTGAGACTTTAGTTGCTGATTTAGTTGATAAAACTATCACACCATGCGAAAAAGCATTAAAAGATGCAGGTCTAAAGGCTGGAGAGATAGACGAAGTCGTTATGGTAGGGGGCATGTCTCGAATGCCAAAAGTACTAGAAAAAGTTCAGAATTTTTTTGGTAAGGAGCCTCATAGAGGTGTAAATCCAGACGAAGTAGTAGCTATAGGTGCTGCTATTCAGGCTGGTGTTCTTCAAGGAGATGTGAAAGATGTTCTTCTACTAGACGTAACACCACTATCCCTTGGTATAGAAACACTTGGAGGTGTATTTACAAGATTAATTGAAAGAAATACAACAATTCCTACTAAGAAAAGTCAAACCTTTTCAACAGCGGATGACAATCAGTCAGCTGTAACCATTAGAGTTTTTCAAGGTGAAAGAGAAATGGCAGCTGATAATAAATTGCTTGGTAATTTTGATCTTGTTGGAATTACACCAGCTCCAAGAGGTGTTCCGCAAATTGAAGTAACGTTTGATATTGATGCTAATGGTATCGTAAATGTTAAAGCGGTTGACAAAGCAACAAATAAGGAACAGTCCATAAAAATTCAAGCTTCAGGTGGTTTATCAGATGAAGATATTGAGAATATGGTCAAAGATGCAGAAACACATGCTGAAGAAGATAAAGCAAAAAAAGAAATGATTGAGACTAAAAACCAAGCAGAATCATTAATACATGGAACAGAAAAGAGTTTAAATGAAAATAGCGATAAAATTGGTGAAGAAGATAAAAAATCAATTGAAGATGCTATAGAAAGATTAAAATCTTCCATAGAGGGTGATGATACAACAAAAATTGCAGAAGATTTAGAAGCTCTAACTCAAGAAGCCATGAAACTTGGTGAGGCGATATATAAAGCTCAGCAGAATAGCCAAGAAGAGGCCCCAAGTGAACCCCAAGACCCCGAAGATGGCACAATTGTAGATGCAGACTTTGAAGAAGTAGATGAAGAAAATAAGTCCTAGAACGTAATTTTCTCATAGTGGAGATCAACTAATATGGCTAAAAAGGATTACTACAATATATTAGGTGTTGATAAAAGCTGTGATGAAAAATCACTGAAGACTGCATTCAGAAAATTAGCAAAACAATATCATCCAGATCATAACTCCGGAAATCCTGAGGCGGAAGCGCAATTTAAGGAGGTATCAGAAGCATATGAGAGACTAAAAAATCCAGAATCTCGGGCTGCCTACGATAGATATGGTCATGCAGCCTTTGACGGATCTGCTGGAAGGGGACAAGGTGGTGCAGGTTTTGATGGGAATTTTTCATCTTCTTTCTCAGATATATTTAACGATTTTTTTGGAGATTTTGGCTCAACATCAAGATCAAATGCATCAGCAAATAGAGGTTCAGATTTAAGATACAACTTAGAAATCTCACTTGAAGAAGCCTTCAATGGCAAATCGGATACTATCAATGTTCCCATGAATACAACCTGTTCTACTTGTTCAGGAAGTGGAGGTGAAAAAGGAGAGGCCCCCATCATATGCCCCAGCTGCCAAGGCTCAGGAAAAACACTTGCAAGCCAAGGGTTTTTTACAATAGAGAGAACTTGCAGTTCATGCCATGGAAATGGTAAAATAGTTGTGAATCCATGCAAATCCTGTGCAGGGCAGGGTCGTCAGAAAAAACCGAAAAAACTCAATATTGATATTCCAGCAGGTGTTGAGGATGGGAATAGAATTAGACTAAGTGGGCAGGGTGAAGCCGGCATTAGAGGTGGGGGACCTGGAGACTTATATATATTCATATCTATCAAACCTCATATTTTCTTTGAGCGCGACGGTTCCGATCTCTTTTGTAATGTTCCAGTTTCTATGGCTACAGCCGCACTTGGGGGACAGATAAATATACCAACTGTCGATGGTGGTAAAACAAGGGTAGTAATCCCAGAAGGCTCACAAAATAATAAACAGTTCAGGTTAAGGTCCAAGGGTATGCCGATATTGCGACAAAAAAGGCAGGGCGACCTCTATCTAAAAATTACTGTTGAGACCCCAATAAATTTATCAAAGAAACAAAAAGAACTCCTGAAAGAATTTGAAGAAATGTCAAATGATAAAACAAACCCTGAAAGCCATAGTTTCTTCAAAAAAATAAGAGATTTGTGGCAATAATATTAAATTCATCGTAATATTATTATAAAAAGAAAAATATCAGACGGTAAAGATCTAATGAAAGTAATTATTGCAGGTGCTGCAGGCAGAATGGGCAAAGAGTTAATAAAATATGCCTATCAAGACAATGAAATCGAATTAATTGGAGCAAGTGAATATGCCAAATCACCTTGGATTGGGAAAGATGTTGGTGAACTAATATCTGGAGATAAAAAAAATATTAAAATCGTGGCTGATCCAATTGATTTTGTAAAATCAGCAGACGTAATTATCGATTTTACTAATGCAAAAACTACTGTAGAAAACAGTATTCTAGCTGCCCAAGCTCGTATTTCTCATATTATTGGAACAACTGGTTTAGCTCCTGTAGATCAAGAAAAAATAATGAATGCATCTCGACATGCCGTTATTGTTCAATCTGGAAACATGAGCCTCGGTATCAACTTGATGTCTCAGATCACGAAACAAGTCTCCAAAATACTAACAGACTTTGATATTGAGATTCTTGAAATGCATCATAATAAAAAAATAGATGCACCATCAGGCACAGCCCTACTCCTTGGTAATGCGGCAGCAGATGGAAGAAATATCAAACTAGACTCAAATGCAACATACCAGAGATATGGTAATACGGGTGTTAGACAAAAAAATTCAATCGGTTTCTCTTCATTAAGAGGTGGTGATGTTGTAGGAGAACATACTGTAATATTTGCTGGCGATAGTGAAATTATCAAATTATCACATTCAGCATTAAGTAGGCGAATATTCGTGAGTGGTGCAATGCACGCTGCTAAATGGTCTATTGGGGAAAAACCGGGTTTCTATACCATGGATGATGTCCTAAGTCTCAAAAAATAGAGGAATTAAATATGTCAAAACTAATATTGCTTAGGCATGGAGAAAGTGAATGGAACAAGTTAAATTTATTTACAGGCTGGAAAGATGTTGATTTAACAGACCAAGGTAAAATTGAAGCCAAGCTTGCCGCATTTGCAATCCAAAATCTTAAAGTTGAAATTGATCACGCTTATTCAAGTGCCTTAAAAAGAGCAAAAAATACACTTGATATTGTTTTATACATATTAAAAAATCAAACTACCATTATTTCAGATGCAGCTTTAAATGAGAGGAATTATGGAGATCTAACCGGTCTAAACAAGGATGAGGCACGCGAAAAGTGGGGTGATGAACAAATAAAAATATGGAGAAGATCTTATGATATTGCTCCAGAAAATGGTGAAAGCCTGAAAGATACGTCAGACAGAACTATTCCTTACTTTAAAGAACAAATATTACCGAAGTTATACAATAAAGAGAATGTAATAATTACAGCTCACGGTAATTCACTGAGGTCAATCATTATGCTAGTTGAAGGATTAGACGAGCAAGAGATAGTTAATGTTGAAATAAATACTGGAATACCAATTGTTTATGAATATGATGATAAAAAGATGATTAAGAAAACAGAATTATTTGTAAAACGTTATTGATTTTTTAGCATAATAATATGGCTATCTGTTTTATTGGAAATTCAATTATCGATTTTATAAGTCATGTGGAGAATGAAGAAAATATTGCCCATGGTACAAAAGGCGAAATGGAAATTATTTCTTCTAAAAAAGCTAAAGAGCTGATAAATAATTTAAAAAATAAGTCAATCATTGCCGGTGGAAGCTCAAATAATAGTGCGTGTGGTCTCTCCTTACTNGACGAAAATGTAAGGTTTATTGGTAGTGTTGGAAAAGATCAATTCTCTGAACTATATCTAGAAAATTTGAGAGATTACTTCGTAAACACCGAATATATGGTTTGGGATATTAATCATAGCACAGGTATTTCAATAATATATATAACCCCTGATGCAGAACGCACTATGAATACCCATTTGGGTGCCTCCGTAAACTTAGTGCCAGATAATATCACTAGAAAGGCTTTAGAAGATATTAAGGGCTCTTTCGTAGAGGGTTATATATATTACTCCAGATATGGAGCACAGATTATATCAAAACTATTTACGGAAACTAAGAAAATTGGCGGTTTTAATGCTATCTCTCTATCTGATATTAATTGTGTTCAAAATTTTAGGAATGAGTTTCTAAATTTGATAGACGAAAATAAAATAGACCTTTTATTTGGAAACAAAAAAGAAATGATGCATCTCTTTAAGGTAGATGATGAGAAGAGCTTAAATTTTCAACTAAAGAAAAATTCTACTAAATACGTTACTTTTATTATGACAAATGGCAAATATGGCTGTGTAATTGCACAAAAAAATGAGATTAAAATTATACCAGCGAAAAAAATAAAAAATATTATCGATACGACGGGAGCAGGCGACTTATTTGTGTCAGGTTTTTTAAAAGGATATATAAATGGAAGAAATATTATAAAATGTTCAGAAATGGGGAACTATTATGCATCTGAAATAATACAAACTATTGGAGGAAAAGTGAATAAAGATAGTATTAGTAAGATAAAAGAGAACTTTTTAAAATTTTGATTATAATTTCCTCAAAGATATCTGGTCTACGGAATGGTTTGATGATTTTCTGATAATTAGATTTGCCCTCTGTCTTGTGGGTAATATATTTTCTACTAAATTTTTGTAGTTTATTTTTTCCCAAAGATCACTTGCTGTTTCGGTTGCTCTTTTTTTTGATAAATTGGCATATTTATTGAAATATGCACCATCCTCCTTGAATGCCGTTTCTTTTAATTTGAGAAATCTCTCTATGTACCATTTTTTTATATCCTTTTCCNGCGCATCTACAAAAATAGAAAAATCAAAGAAATCGGATACATAGGGTATCGCATTTCCATTTTTTGGAAGTGGAGCTGGCTGAAGAACGTTTAATCCCTCTATAATAACAATATCTGGGTCATTTATTTCTATATACTCGCCAATCACGTTATCATACAAGAGATGAGAATATATAGGTGCTTTGACTTTCTTTTTTCCAGATTTGATGTTATTTAAAAAATCTAAAAGTAAAGATGTATTATAGCTTTCAGGAAATCCTTTTTTATTCATTAGCCCCTTCTCTTCGAGCTCATTATTACTCATCAAAAAACCATCTGTATTGACTAATGAGACATTTAAATTAGCTGACCATTTAGATAATAACGCCTGCATTATTCTTGATGTAGTGCTTTTACCAACAGCAACTGAACCNGCAATNCCTATTATAAATGGTACTTTAATATTTTTTTTATCAAGAAATGTATGGGTTGCATCAAAAATCTTTTGAGTGCCCGCAATATATAAATTCAAAAGGCGTGAAATGGGTAAGTAAACATCTTTTACTTCTTCTATTGACATGGGCTCATTTAAGCCTCTTAATTTTTTCACTTCTTTCTCTGTAAGTGATAATTTCGTTCCAAACCCTAGGCTAGACCATTCATCTTTTGAAAAGATAATGTATGGGGAGTACTGATTTTCTTTTTTGGCCATTTGATATACTATTTTCTAGATTTTTTTTCATCATGTCCTGAAACACCATTTCTATTAATTAATTCTGCGCATATATCATCTAAATTTAAATCACTTTTTTCAAGTAAAACCATCAAATGATAAATCAAATCGGCAGCCTCCTTTTTAATATTTTCTTTGTCATTGGCTAAAGTAGATATAATTAGCTCAATGGCCTCTTCACCAATTTTTTTGGTTAATAATTCATTATTTTCCATAAGTGTCGCCGTATAGGATTTCTCTGATTTTTCAGATCTTCTTCTTTTAATTATATCTGATAATGTAATTAGGTATTCTATATTTTTCATTTGAGCTTTCCAATTAACTAATGTATTTAAGTTATTCTAACTTCGATACCCTGATCTTTCATAAAAATTTTTGCCTCACCAACAGTAAAATCTCCAAAGTGAAATATTGAGGCAGCTAAAACTGCATCCGCTTTTCCTATTTTAACACCATCAACTAAATGTTGTAAATTACCTACTCCACCACTTGCAATTACTGGGACACTGACTAAGTTGGTTATTTGTTTCATTAATTTATTATCAAAACCTTTTTTAGTTCCGTCCCTATCCATTGAAGTCACCAGTAGTTCCCCTGCACCCAATGCTTCAATATTTTTAGCATACTTCATAACATCGAGCCCTGTATTTACTCTGCCACCATGGGTATATACTTCCCATACATCCTCTGCATCATTTTTTTTTACGTCTATTGCAACAACGATGCACTGAGAACCAAATTTTTCAGCAGCTTCTCTAACTAAATTGCGATCACTCACTGCAGCAGAATTGATTGATACTTTATCCGCCCCAGAAAGTAATAGTTTTCTTATATGTTCAACCTTATTGATACCTCCACCGACAGTTAGAGGCATAAAGCAAACTTCTGCAGTCTTTTGTACAATTTCAAATATTGTATCTCTATTTTCATGACTAGCTGTTATATCCAAAAAACAAAGCTCGTCGGCCCCTTGCGCGTCATATAACTTGGCAACTTCAACTGGATCACCAGCATCTTGTAAGTTAATAAAGTTCGTACCCTTTACAACTCTCCCATTATTTACGTCTAGACATGGAATAATTCTGGACTTAAGCAATTTAAAAATATCCTTTTTTTATAAGATCAAGTGCTTGTTTTGGGTCTATTTTCTTTTCATAAATAGCCTTGCCAATTATTGCTCCTGAAAAGATTTTATTTTTCTTCAAAGTTAACTCCTTTATGTCTTGAATTGAACTGAGTCCTCCGCTTAAAATAATTGGAATTTTAGTCCTATTAGCAAGGCTTCTTGATGCATCAAAGTTTAAACCCTCCAGCATACCGTCACGATTAATATCCGTATGTAAAATTGCTTCTATATTTAAATTTTGATATTTTGACACAAGATCATATACATTTATGTTCGTATTTTTCTTCCAACCTTCAATCCAAACAAGCTCTTCCTTCGTATCTAATGCTATTACAATTTTATTTTTATATTTAAGTGCTGCCTCCTTAACAAGTTCAATATCTGTTACACTGACAGTTCCTAAGACTATTCTTTTAACTCCCAAATTTGACCAAAAGTCAATTTGCCCCATACTTCGAATCCCACCACCTAATTGAATTGATAAATTGGTATTTTTTACGATATTTTTAATTATCTCGAAATTTTTACTTTTTCCGTTTACTGCAGCATCTAAATCTACAATGTGTAACCAACTAAAGCCAATCTCTTCAAAAATTTTTGCTTGAGAAAGGGGGCTGCTATTATAAGTGGTTGATTCATTCAAGTTCCCAAGTTTTAGCCTGACACACTCACCGTTCTTTATATCAATTGCAGGAAATAATATCATTTAAGGGTACCAATTTATAAAATTATTAATAAATTCCAGTCCAGCTTTCTGGCTTTTTTCTGGATGAAACTGACATCCTATAATATTATCTTTTTCTATCAAAGCTGTTATCCTTGAGCCATAGTCACATGACCCCAATAAATTTGTATCACTAGTAAGCTCAAATTGGTAGGAATGGACAAAGTATACAATCATTTCACGTTTATCTTTTTGTATATTTTTTAAAATTTCATGTTCTTTATGAAAATCAACAGTATTCCAACCCATATGTGGGATTTTAATATTTTTTTTGATGGGGATCTTTTCAACATGACCTGATATCCAACCAAAACCTGTTGTCTCTCTTCCCTCAAAACCCTTATCCGCCAATAATTGCATCCCTACACATATACCAAGATATGGATTCGCTTCTTTAATTATTTTTTTCTCTAACTCAAAAGTTAAGTTATCTACCTCCTCTATTCCAATTTTACAGTCATTGAATGTACCCACACCGGGAAGAATAACCCTATCACACTTACTTACATGCTTCGAGTCACTTATTCTCATTACTTTTATTTCTTTTTTAATCTGATTTGCTACTGTTTCAAATGCTTTTGTTACTGAATGAAGATTTCCAGAACCATAATCAATTATACCAATTATTTCCATTTGAAATTACTCTTATATTTAGAAAATATTTAGTATTGTTTCATCGTCATTCTTATTATTTTTAGATGGATTTGGATTCTGCATAGACTCAGACGATTTTGTTTTATTATCTTGATTATAAATATTATAAGCACTCATTTTATTTTCTGCCCTAATAATACTATCTAATTGATAATTTTTGAACTTTAAAATCCACTCCCTCAATATATTAGCCTGAATAGCAAAGAAAAAATGACAAAATATTATGCTAAATATAATTATTCCTTGTCCAGTTTTATTTGATAGAAATATAATAAAAAAAATTACTAGAAAATAAATAGGTATAAGGAAAAAATTCCTATTAATTATCAACCATAAGGGCGGGAATATTAGAGCAAGTATGGATATTTTATCTTTAAGTATTAGAATATTACCGTCGTGCCTCCCAGACTTACCAATCCTTCTATATATCTCGAACAAGGCCATATCTACTCATTACTTTATAAAATCCCTTTTGTAGTTGGAATAGAGTTAGAAATTCTTGAGTCAATGGATATTGCCTCACCAATACACCTTGCCAAGCCCTTATAACATGACTCAATAATATGATGAGCATTCGATCCGTGAAGACTTTCCACGTGAAGTGTTATTGCACTGTTTTGAACAAATGCATAAAACCATTCTTTAAATAATTCTGAATCCATTTCACCTATCTTTGGAGGTGAGAGATGAACTGCCCATCTTAAATAGGGTCTACCTGATATATCTAACGAGATTTGCGTTAATGCTTCATCCATCGGTATTATTATATGTGAAAATCTCTTTATACCAGCTTTATTACCAAGTGCTTTTCTGAACGCTTCACCCATTACTATTCCAATGTCTTCCGTCGTATGATGCATATCAATGTGAAGATCACCCTTAGCCTTTAATTCAATATCAATCAAACTATGCCGAGCTATCTGCTCTAGCATATGATCTAAAAATCCTATACCGGTCTGTATATCAGATTTTCCGCTACCATCTAATGTTAGTTGACAAGATATTGAAGTCTCTTTTGTTTTTCTTTCGACCTTGGATTGCCGAGATGAAATCTTACCCATTATAATTTTCCATTACCTAAAATCTTGAATATTTATAATATAAACGTCATATATAATATTATAATTANTATAATTAATATATGATAAATTTAATATAAACATATGCCATGTATGTGAACATTAGGGATTTAGTTATGGAACACAATGATAAAACTATGATTGGGACTACAATCATAATGATCAGAAAGAATAACCAAGTTGTTATTGCAGGTGATGGTCAAGTTAGTTTGGGACAAACCATAATAAAAAATAATGCAAAGAAAGTCAGAAGACTTGGTCCGACACAAGATGTGATAGCAGGTTTTGCAGGAGCTACAGCTGATGCTTTAACCTTGTTTGACAGATTAGAAGCCAAAATAGAACAGTTCCCAACACAACTAACCCGAGCTGCAGTAGAGCTAGCTAAAGATTGGCGGTTAGACAGGTATTTAAGNAGATTAGAAGCAATGATGTTAGTTGGAGATAAAGATTGTAGCTTTGTTCTTACAGGTAATGGAGATGTTTTAGAGCCAGAGGAAGGTGTGGTTGCGATTGGTTCAGGAGGTAACTATGCACTAGCAGCTGCAAAGGCATTGTTTAAATCAGAACTTGATGCAAAGCAAATTGCAGAAAAATCGATGAAAATTGCATCTGAGATTTGTGTTTATACAAATAACAATTTAGTAGTAGAANCCATAGAAATTAAATAAAAGGAGGTTTGATGTCTGACTTTTCGCCAAGAGAGATTGTTTCTGAATTAGATCGTTTTATCATTGGTCAAAATGAGGCTAAAAGAGCCTGTGCTATAGCGCTTAGAAACCAATGGAGACGGCAACAATTAACAGGTCCACTTAAAGACGAAATATTACCTAAAAATATACTTATGATAGGACCTACAGGTGTTGGAAAAACTGAAATTTCACGAAGGCTCGCCAAATTAGCTGACGCACCATTTATTAAGGTTGAAGCTACTAAATTTACTGAAGTTGGATATGTTGGACGTGATGTTGAGCAAATTATAAGAGATTTAGTAGAAACAAGTATAGCAATGATAAGAGAGAAAAAACGAAAAGAAGTTGAAGCGAAAGCTCATATATTGGCTGAAGAGAGAGTTGTTGAAGCCCTTGTTGGAGAAAACGCTTCTGCATCTACAAAGGATACATTCAGGAAAAAATTAAGAAATGGAGAGCTTGACGAAAAAGAAATAGATTTGAAGATAAAAGAAACTAGCTCAAATATGACCTCTTTTGAAATACCGGGTATGCCAGGAGCACAAATGGGTATGTTAAATATTGGTGATATGCTTGGAAAAGCCGGAGGTGATAGATATAAAACGAAGAAAGTGGTCGTAAAAGAGAGCTATGATATTCTTATTCAGGAGGAAGCTGACAATTTACTTGATAATGATACGATAGTTCAAGATGCCCTGAAAAGTGTACAGAATCATGGGATAGTTTTTATCGATGAGATTGATAAAATTTGTGCTCGTCAAAATAGACAAGGTGCCGATGTAAGCCGTGAGGGTGTCCAAAGAGATCTGCTACCACTAATTGAAGGTACCGCAGTATCGACAAAACATGGTATCGTAAAAACTGATCATATTTTATTTATTACGTCCGGAGCATTTCATTTAGCGAAACCATCCGATTTACTTCCAGAGTTACAAGGTCGTTTACCTATTAGAGTTGAATTAACTACCCTATCTAAAGATGATTTCGTAAGTATTCTAACAGATACAGAGGCAAGCTTAATTAAGCAATATGTTGCTCTTATGGATACTGAGGGACTAGTTCTAGATTTCAAAAAAAGTGCTATTGAAAAAATTGCAGCTATTGCTGTTGAAGTAAACTCTAATGTTGAGAATATTGGAGCAAGGAGACTTCATACTGTTCTAGAGAGAGTTCTTGATGAAATTAGTTTCTCTGCGCCCGATCTTGATGAAAAAAATATATTGATTGATGAAAAATATGTAACTGATCGCATAGAAGATTTAGCAAAAGATTCAGATTTATCCAAGTTTATTCTATAACTTACTTTTTAGTAATATATAATATGCACCTCTGCCGCCGTGCCTTTGATTGGCATATCTGAAACCATTTACAATATTTTTAAAAGGTTCCTGTTTTAACCAAATTGGTAAACTTTTATTCAATACACCCTTTTCTTGACTAAAATGAGCCTCATTATTTTTTTTTGAAGTTAAACCTTTTCCAGTTATTACTAAAACAATTTTATATCTCTGTTTTTTTGAGTTTCCGAGGAATAATGTCAATTTCCCTCTAGCCTCTTCTTGCGTCATACCATGCAAGTCAAGAGTATCATCAATTGTTATATTCCCTCTTTTCATTCTTTGCTCAAGTTTACGATGTATTCCACTAAATGATATCTCTTCTTCATCTACTTTTTTTATCTCATTCAATAATGGGTTATTATCTTCTCTATCTATTTTTTTAGCATTAAATTTTCTTTCTAAATTTTTGATATTTGAAGAGTGACTAATATTAGTTCTTATATTTTCGTCATTCCCATTACCTTCGGAAATTTCATTCTTGGCATGAGACTTAACTTTATTTAAGGGATCTATTTCACTTCTAATTTGATCCCATAAGCTCTTATCCTCACCTGATAATTTCTTTACCATTTTATTTCTCGCAGTTTTTTTAGTATTATAATATCCCCGCTATATTTCATATTCCCTGCTAATTTTCCCGCTTCTAACCCACTCCCAAAATATATATCACCTCTAAATAGACCTTTAATGGCTGAGCCCTGATCTTGAGCTACCATTAATTTATTAAATTCTTTAATAGTTTTATTACTTTTCGCAGGGACTTTTGTATTTAACCATACAAGTGTGTTCAGATCATAGACGCTCATATCAACTGCTAAAGAACGATATGGTGATAACCTTATCCCCAATTGCCCAATTGGATGTTTTTTATCATTGTCATACTTGTCTTCTTTAAAAAAAATGAAAGACTTATTCAAGTATATGATTTCAAAATTTTTCTCTTTTTCTTTCAACCAGTCTTTTATTTTTAACATTGATATATCGGTTTTACTGATAATACCATTATCTGTCAGATACTTTCCAATTGAGTTATATTGAAAATTATTTTTTCCAGCATATACAAACCTTTTATGTGTTCCATCAGCAAACTCTAGCAGGCCTGATCCTTGTATGTGCATAAAGTATAGATCAATTTTATCATCTAGCCATGCCAGAGTTGGTAGCTTTTTATATATATTCTTTGTAAGGCTTTCTCTTGTTAAATTAAAATATTGCTTGCATTGATCCTTATTTACAGGAACTCCATAAAGAGGGTATCTGAACATATCTGTTTTTATTCTAGACGCTTTTAACTTTGGTTCAAAATAACCTGTATATAGGCTATTATCGCTTTCTGCATTTTTTATTTTATATGGATTATAATTTTGCTCAAAAAATACCTTTGCCTGTGCCATAGTTTTTATATTTTGACTACTATAATCTTTCTTTTCTCCTTTCAATAAAGCTTTAAAAGCAGCCAAATGATCGTCTTCTGACCACTTTGGTATGTCCTCAAAGGAAATTTTTTTAGTTATAGATGAATTTAAATTTTCAAACATAAAATTATGTATATTACTGATTAGTTAGGTCGATTTATTTCAGAAACTTTCCAATTTGGGTCTGATGACTTCAGATTTTTATCAAAAGTCCATATCTCTTTTATATTTGCCGTACTGTGTTTATTAACTTTTTCATCATTAATAATCTCGGACACAAAAGTGTTATTCATTGTATGAATTGAAACCTTAATTTTGGCAATATTTTTTGTTATTGAAATATCCTGTATCTCTAAATTCTCAACTTTAATTAAAATATATTCTAAAGTTTGTTGTTTATCTTTTCTTACTTTTATTGAGTCATTAAATTCATCATAAATATTTTGAGTTAGGAGAGAGTCAAGTAATTTTAAGTTCTCTTCTGCATATGCTACCAAGATCAACTCGTACGCTCTTTTTACTCCTTCAGAAAAATAATCCACCGTGAACTGTTTATCGTTCTTCACTAGAGTTTTTAGTTCTTTATCAAATTTATTTTGAAGATCAGTTGCTTCTATACTATCAACAATATCTCTTTTTTTATCATATTCTACAGCAGATTCTACAACTTCTTCTATATCAAATATAACCGGTTTTTCTAAGCCAGTTCTCCTACCAAGGACCGAACGCAGGGCAATAAAAATAAAAACAACAGCAATTAGTAGTATGATATTTATAATATCTATCATTTTTCCCATCTTTTCTTTGTTAAATTTGACATAGTTTAATAATATATTTTTTTAAATATTTTTACAATATTTGACAAGTAAATATGATATTATATCATTGTANCANTTTAACATAGATTGAATTAATATATGAATGAAGATCTAAAGAGCGGTTTCAAATTTTTAAGCCAGTATATTAAAAATTTATCATTTGATAATCCAATAGTACCTCAAAAACTTCCTCACATGATTGGAAAACCTGAGATCAATGTTGGTGTAAATGTAAATGGTATAACAATTGACAAAGAGTCAAATATTTTCGAGGTTGAAATTAATACAAAAGTTGAGGCTGCGAACGATGGAGAGGTATCCTTCTTAGCAGAACTAACTTACGCTTCAGTAGTTCAATTGAATAAAATTGATGAGGAAAATAAATCTTTTGTTATCTTAGTAGAAATTCCAAGGATGCTATTTCCATTCGTAAGGAGAATTATTGCCGATACAATTCGAGATGGAGGTTTCCCTCCTTTATATATTGAACCTATCGATTTTTTGAAGCTTTATGAGAATAATATCAGAAAAAACTAATTATCCTCTTTACCATTCCATAATGCTTTTCCACCTAGAGTTTTTATAAATTTCCTGTGCTCATTAATTTCCTTCTGCGTCAAGCTAAGAGATGCTCTTTTTTCTCTGATAATCTTTTTTGATTTAAGTTCCGCTTCGTCTTCATGTATATTTTCCTCATTTAGCTTAAAGTTACGTTGTCTGCCACCAATTAGCTCTATATATACCTGAGCTAGAAGATCACAATCTGATTTTGCATCGTGAAGCCCTCTTTTCTGCTCTGCTACATTATATCTTTTGCATAATGCATCTAGATTATTTGGCATACCCGGATGTTTGTTACGGGCAATTTTGAGGGTATCAATTACTTTCTCATCATCTATTATTTTCATCTTCTCGTTAGCAAGTTCGTGGTTTAAGAAACCAATATCAAAACTNGCATTATGCGCAAGGACTGATGCTTCATTTATAAATTTCAAGAAATCTGCTGCTATCTCTTTAAAAATTGGCTTATCAGACAAAAAGTCCTTCTCTATACCATGCACCTTAAAAGCACCTGGCGAGATATCTTGTTCTTGTGGATTCAAATAGGTATGAAAATATTTCTCTGTTGGTATGTGATTAATTAATTCAAGACAAGCAATCTCAATAATTTTATCACCTTTTTTTGGGTCAAGTCCTGTAGTCTCGATGTCGACAACAATCTCACGCATTTATTTTTTTTCCATATCTGCTACAATATTTTCAATTTGTAATACGGTACTAGCATAATCATTGCTGTCAATTATGTAATCTGCTTTTTTTTCTTTTTTATATACATCCATCTGATTCTTAATTATTTTATTAAATAATACTTCATTCATATTTGGTCTTTTAAGTACTCTATGTTTTTGTAATTCGTCACTCGCCCTTACTAAAATAACAATATCTACCTCGTCAGTAAGATTTTTTTCAAATAGTAATGGTATTTCAATTATTATAGTTTTAGCTTCTTTCCTTCTTTCTTGATCGATAAATTTTTCTCTCTCAATTTTTACTAATGGGTGAATAAAAGACTCTAGCTTTCGCAATTTTTTCTGATCATTAAAAACTATTTCTGCAATACGAGATTTGCTGAATTTATCTTCATTATTCATTATCTCACTCTTGACAAAGGATATTAGTGAAGGCTTATTTGAATACAAGCTTCGCACACAATCGTCTGAACTGAAAATTGGAAAATTATATTTATCTTTTAATATATTTAGAACAAAGGATTTACCGACGCCAATTCCACCTGTTAATGCCACCTTGATCATTCAATATATCCCTCAGATCTTAAAAACACTAATAATTCTAAAATCGAGATACCTTGAATAGAAAATAGGTCTTTACCTATTTTTTCGAATAGGTTTATACCTATAGTTTCAATTTCATAACCACCTAGTACAGAAAATACCTTGTCATTCATAGATTTTATATAGTTACCTATGTATTCATCACTCAACTTCCTCATTTTCATCTCTTGTACAGAAATATAATGCCATACTTCTCTTTCATTTTTGATACATAGTGTCCCTGTAACTAAATTATGAATATTTCCACTTAACTGCTTAAGTTGGCTCACTGACTCTTTTATACTTTTAGGTTTTAGAAAAATTTTATCATCAAATAATAAGACCTGATCACAGCCGATTACTATATCTTCTTGGTGGTCTTTTGATATATTTTTAGCCTTTTCTAATGCAAGCTTGTAAACCATTGTTTTTACAGTTTCAATATTTTGTTTTACCTTCGTATACTCAGTTTGGATAATGCTCTCATCATAATTAGAGCCAATACTAGTGAAAGGGACACCTGTATTTTTTAAGAGATTGATTCTTATATTACTCTTAGATGCTAGGATAATTTTCGTTTTCATTATGATTTAATTTTCTTTGTCTTAGTAGTGACATAATTTCTGCAGCTGTCTCTTCAATAGATCTTCTGGTCACATCTATAACAGGCCAATTATTCTTCCCAAATATTTTTTTTGCTTTTATAATTTCATCACTAACTGATCTTTTATCAATATAATTTGTATCACCACTTTCATTCAAGGCCATTAATCTATTCTTCCTTATTTGTACAATTCTTTCAGGTGTTGCTATAAGTCCTATTATAAGAGGTGTTGTAACATTATATAATTCATTCGGAAGTGCAATTCCATCAATAAAAGGTATGTTTGCTGTTTTTATACCTCTGTTTGCAAGATAAATACTTGTTGGTGTTTTGGACGTGCGGCTGACACCTACTAAAATAATATCCGCTATATTTAAATCTTCTGAAATGGCACCATCATCATTAGCAAGAGTATAGTTCATAGCATCAATTCTTTCGAAATATTCTGTGTTTAATTCATGTTGGCCGCCAATTATAGTGTCTGCTTTTATTTTATATATATTCGATAAAGATTTATGTACTATTTCAAGTGGGTCAATAAGTGGAATGCTTAAACTATCACATAGAATCTGTAAATCATTTTTCAATTTAGAATTTGAAAACGTACATAGCACAATTCCTGGATCCTGTTTTATAGATTCAAATACCGTATCAATTTGCCTCTTATTGCGGACCAAAGAATGCATGAACTGTTTAAATGGTAGATCTTTATATTGAACCAAAACTGCCTTTGCAATAGTAGTTAGTGTTTCCCCTGTAGAGTCGCTGACCATATGAATGTTATGACTTAGTCGATTCTTAACAGCCATTGTTGATAATTCCCCCTCAGATTGTGTATTACTCTAATTAACCAATAATAATAATCACTATTATACATTTAATTAAAAATTAATTAACAATAATAACGCTGTGAATTAATAAATATAACTTATTATGACCTGTACATAAGTATAATTATACACGTATTATCCACAATTTCTTCACAGGTTTTCCGCAGTGAGTATATTATATATGGCATTGATTTTTATGCTATCAAATATTAAATATTGGTTATTAGTTTGTTTTTTAGTAAACTTATCGTTATTTGAATGTGTATAATTATATATGTTTATAAGATGTGTAAAAAAAATAATTCCCGAAAATCACAGACTTAACAACAACAACAACTTTTTATAAGAATAGTAGTTATGACAATACTGTGTGAAATTAATAACGGCAAAAAAATATGGCCACCCCCAATATGGATTATGAGGCAAGCTGGGAGGTATTTACCTGAGTATAATATAATCAGGAAAAAAGCAGGTTCTTTTTTAGATCTTTGTTATAATCCGAAATATTCTTCAGAAGTTACGTTGCAACCTATTAAGAGATTTAATCTTGATGCTGCAATTATATTTGCAGATATATTATTAATAGCAGAAAATCTTAATCTTAAACTTCAGTTTGAGGATAGTGTTGGGCCAATTATCACACCAACTATTACAAATAGTTTAAACTTAGATAAAGTTATACAAGTTGAAAATTCAAGGCTTATGAAAGTTATGGATTCCATAGATCTAAGTCGTAACTTATTGGAAAAAGAAAAGAGTTTAATTGGTTTTTGTGGGGCTCCTTGGACAGTATTAACTTATTTAATTAATGGTACTTCTACGAGAGACTTCCAAGACACTATTAGCTGGATGCATAACAACAAAACCTTGGCAGCAGAATTATTAGACGTATTAACAGTGCTATCTATAGATTATCTAAGCTTACAAATTGAAGCAGGCGCAGACGTAATTAAGATCTTTGACACCTGGTCTGGGGTTTTAGAAAGAGAAGATTTTCTAAACTGGGTTGTTCAACCAACAAAAAATATAGTTTCAGCCATAAAAAATAAATATAAGGCAGTTCCAGTTATCGGTTTTCCGAAAGGTGCAAAAGATTTTTATGAAGTCTATATAGATGAGACAGGTGTTGATATAATAGCGTTAGATCACGATCTTAATAGAGATTTTTGTAGAGATACTCTACAGAAAAAAGCAATACTACAAGGCAATGTATCTCCGGAATCATTACGAACAGGTGGCCAGCAGCTCGAAGATGAGATATTTGATACCATGGAAAAGTTTGGCAAAGAACCTTTTATTATAAATCTAGGACATGGTATAATAAAAGATACACCAATAACAAATGTGGAAAATTTTATTAAAATAATTAGAGATTATAACTAGGTTTTATATGAAAGATATTCTAATAGTATATTCCTCAAAAGATGGTCACACAAAAAAAATATCAAATCATATTGGGTCAATACTGGTTAAAGAAAAAGATGTTGATGTTATCTCAATTGATAATATTTCTGATGTTGATATTACCTCATATAATAATTTTATAATTGGTGCTAGCGTAAGGTATGGTCGGCACAGTAAAAAAATTATCAACTTTATTAGAAATAATAGTAAGCTCTTTGGCGAACAGTATACGAGTTTTTTTTCTGTCAACGCAACAGCTCGTAAGACCGGGAAAAATACTCCAGAAAAGAATCCATATGTAGTAAAATTTCTTGAGGCCACATCGTGGAAACCAAGAAGGTCGCAGGTATTTGCGGGTAAGATTGATTACCCAAATTATCGATTTTATGATAAATTTATAATAAGATTTATAATGTTCTTAACAAGTGGACCAACTAACATAGATACATCGCACGAGTTCACCAATTGGGATCGAGTTAACGACTTTGCAATGAACATCATGAAAGATATTGAAGACTGATATAAAGTCGTATCAAGTTTTTCTTTGATATCAACAATAATTTATGATATCATTAACTTTAATAATCATTATTACCCAGTATATTTTCATACAAAATCTCATCAAACATGACAGAAAATTCAAAAGATATAGTCTCGAATAAGGTACGTCTCAAGAATCTCAAAGAGAAAAAACCAGCCGAATTATTATCATTAGCTGAGGAGCATGAAATTGAAAATGCTAGCACCTTAAGAAAACAAGAATTACTCTTTGCAATTTTGAAAAGACTCGCGGAAAAAGATATTATCATAATTGGAGATGGTGTAGTAGAGGTATTACAAGACGGCTTTGGCTTTATTCGATCTCCAGATGCAAATTATTTGCCAGGTCCAGACGACATATACGTAAGTCCGAGTCAGATAAGAAGATTTACCCTCCGAACAGGAGACAGTATCGAGGGTGAAATTAGAAGTCCTAAAGAGGGTGAGAGATATTTTGCGTTATTAAAGGTAAATGCCATAAATTTTGAAGATCCAGAAAAAAGTAGGCACAAAATTAACTTCGATAATTTGACACCTTTATACCCAGATGAGTCCCTTAGTATGGAAATACTAGACCCCTCATTGAAAGACAAAAGCGGACGGATAATTGATATCGTTGCACCTCTTGGTAAAGGGCAGCGAGGATTAATCGTTGCTCCACCTAGAACAGGGAAGACAGTTCTTCTGCAAAACATTGCTCATTCAATTACATCAAATCATCCAGAATGTTATCTTATAGTTTTACTCATTGACGAAAGACCTGAAGAAGTTACAGATATGCAAAGATCAGTAAAAGGAGAAGTGGTCTCATCGACGTTTGATGAACCAGCATCTAGGCATGTCCAAGTCGCGGAGATGGTTATTGAGAAAGCAAAGAGACTGGTAGAGCATGGCCGAGACGTAATAATACTATTAGACTCAATTACACGCCTAGGTCGTGCATATAACACAGTTGTACCCTCATCAGGTAAAGTTTTAACAGGTGGCGTTGATGCCAACGCACTTCAAAGACCCAAGAGATTCTTTGGGGCGGCTAGAAACATTGAAGAGGGAGGGTCCTTGACTATCATATCTACTGCATTAATAGACACTGGAAGTCGGATGGATGAGGTAATTTTTGAAGAATTTAAAGGAACGGGAAATTCTGAAATTATTTTGGATAGAAAAGTTTCAGATAAGAGAGTGTTCCCATCTATGGATATACTTCGTTCTGGTACGAGAAAAGAGGAACTGCTCATAAGCGATGCTACTCTAAAAAAGATGTTTGTGCTGCGTAGAATACTTAATCCTATGGGAACTGTAGATGCAATGGAGTTCTTGCTAGATAAAATTGCTCAAACTAAAGACAATAGTGAGTTTTTTGACTCAATGAATACTTAATTCTATGGTTTAATAATGGTCGCACCCATTGTTTCCCTTCTAGTCAGAGAATTATGTGCATCGGCTATGTTCCTTAAACTAAATTCTTGTTGAATATCAATGGAAACTTTTTTGTTGATTAGTGCTTCAAAGAAAGAACTAGATGCTTTTTCAAGCTGGTCTCTAGTCTTTACATAATCAAACAGAGTTGGCCTAGTAACATATATCGATCCTTTTTTCATTAAATCCAGGATATTGATCGGTTCGGGGACACCAGATGCGTTTCCGAAGGAGACCAATAAACCCCTCTTTTCTAATACATCCATGGAGTCTTCTATTGTATTTTTTCCTATAGAGTCATAAACAACTGTAACGCCTTCACTATTCGTAATTTCATTCACTTTGTCTTTAAAAGAAGATGTATTATAATTTATGACGAAGTCACACCCGTTAGACTTCGCATAATCAAGTTTTTTTTCAGACCCCACAGTACCAATTACAAGTGCCCCCATTGATTTAGCCCAGGATGTAGCTATTGAACCAACTCCACCAGCTGCAGCATGAAACAGAATTTTTTGTCCTTTAGCTACCTCGTATACATCGTGAAGCAAGAAATAAGCGGTTAGGCCTTTTAAAAATCCACCGGCGATCACATCAAAGTCTATTTCATTAGGAAGATGTACTAGCAGACTCTCTGGAACTAAATTAAATTCTGCGTATGCACCAACAGGACCATTACAATAACAAACACGATCGCCAACCTTAAAATTTTTTACCAATTCTCCCACAGACTCCACTACACCAGATGCCTCGAGGCCTAGACCTGACGGAAGATTAAGAGGATATAGTCCACTTCTTTGGTAGATATCGATGAAGTTTATACCAATAGCTGCATGTTTAACTAAAACCTGATCAGCACTTGCCGATGGTATTTCTACTTCGGTAAGCTCCATTTGCTCAGCATCACCAAGTTTATTCAATATTATTTTTCTCATTTATGTACCCCTCCAAAATATCAATTTTATATTAGAATAAATCAGAAGAGAATGTTTTTCTGAAATAATTTTATGTTTCATTATAACTATTTATTGATGTATTAATATGCAGATAATAAATATTAGAAATGGCTATGTTAAGATCTAACCCTAAAAATATTTTTGCACTTTCAACGGCTCCAGGTAAAGCGGGAATGTCCGTTATAAGACTTTCTGGTCCAAGTGTAGTAAATTTAGCCTCAATATTTAGTATAGATATTCCAAATCCTCGACGTGTAAAGTTATGCAAATTAATCCATCCAGAAACTAAGGAAATTATAGATAACCCCCTAATAACATACTTTAAGTCGCCTAAAAGTTATACAGGTGAGGATGTTATAGAAATCTCAATACATGGCGGAAAAGCAATACAAAACATTATTTTCAAAGTTTTATCAGCGCACGAAGATTTCATATATGCAGAAGCGGGTGAATTTACAAAAAGAGCATTCTTAAATGGTAAATTAGATCTTCTTGCGATTGAAGGATTAAATGACTTGGTTAACTCTGAAACAGAATTTCAAAGGAAGCAGGCTTTTGATCAAATGGAAGGAAAGTTATCATCACTTTATAATAAGTGGACAAGCCAGCTTATAAAAAATCTATCATATATCGAAGCTACCATTGACTTTATCGAGGAGGAGTTACCATTAAATCTTATATCTGAACAAAAGAAAGAAATTATGAATATTTACCGAGAAATTGAAGATCACCTTAATGATGCAAATAAAGGAGAAAGATTAAGGGATGGCTTCAGAATTATAATAGCTGGTGCACCCAACACAGGCAAATCAAGTCTTCTTAATCATTTGTCAAATAGGGATATTGCTATTGTTTCTCCTATTGCTGGAACCACAAGAGATAGTCTGGATACATACTTAGATATTAAAGGTTTTCCTGTCATAATTACCGATACTGCTGGAATAAGAAAAGCTCGTACAAATATTGAGCAAATAGGCATTAAAAGAGCAGAAAGTAAAATAATGGATGCCGACCTCGTATTATGGCTAATGGACTCAAGTAAAAAAAATAATATACAAGTTCCGAAAAGTATAGTTAACAAATCTATAGAAGTTTGGACAAAGTCTGATATCTCCATAATAAACAAAAAAGATATAAATATATCGACAAAAATGAATCAAGGAATAACAGAACTCATTGATATTATTGGACAATATGTAGAAGAAGGCTGTAGAACTGAAGGTGCATTCATAACTAGATCAAGGCACAGGGATGCTCTTGAAAAGACAAAAAACCATTTAGATAATTCTATTAAAATTTCTGAAATCGAGTTAGAGCTTTTAGCAGAAGAACTTAGGAGCGCCGTTAACTCACTTGGGCGTATAACTGGGAATGTTGATGTTGAAGACTTATTAGAAGTAATATTTTCAGACTTTTGTATTGGTAAATAACGCAGAATATAATATATAATATATAGTATCTAGGAACCTTATTATGAAATATAAATATGATGTTATTATTATAGGTGGAGGTCATGCAGGTTGTGAAGCTGCATCTGTTGCTGCTAGGTTTGGAGCAAAATCATTACTTGTTACACATAAACTATCAACTATCGGTGAAATGTCGTGTAACCCAGCAATAGGAGGCCTCGGCAAAAGCCATTTAGTAAGAGAGATTGATGCATTAGATGGCCTAATTGGTGAGATTGCAGATAAATCTGCAATACAATATAGAGTATTAAATAAAAGTAAAGGTCCTGCAGTTAGAGCACCTCGTGTTCAAGCAGATAGAGAGATATATAAGAGAACAATGCAGGGGGCATTGAGATCACATCCAACTTTGACAATACTAGATCGGGAGTGCATTGGCCTTTTAATTGAAAATGGCAAATGTATCGGTGTGAAATTGAATGGTAATGACGACATAAATGCAAAATCAGTCGTTATAACTACAGGTACTTTTTTAAATGGTTTAATTCATGTTGGAAAGAAAATTTATCCTGCTGGGAGGGCTGGTGATGAGGCTTCGATGCATCTATCAAANACTTTTAAAGAATTTAATTTTCAACTAGGTCGACTTAAAACAGGCACACCTCCAAGATTAAATGGGAAAACTATTAATTGGGGAATCCTTGAAGAACAAAAACCGGATGAGCAGCCCGCTTTTATGTCCTATTTAACAAATGAAGTCCAGCAGGAGCAACGCTCATGTTTCATGACACGAACTAATAAAAAAACACATCAAATTATTCTGGAAAATATTGACGAGGCACCCCTATATTCAGGACAGATCGAATCAACGGGGCCAAGATATTGTCCTTCAATAGAAGATAAGGTTGTCAGGTTTGGAGAAAGAAATGGTCACCAGATCTTTCTTGAACCAGAAGGTCTCAACACGGATACAATTTATCCAAATGGAATATCAACATCCATCGAAGAAGATGTCCAGCGTAAAATAGTTAACTCTATTAAAGGTCTTGAAAATACAATCATCGAAAGACCAGGATATGCCATTGAATATGATTATATTGACCCAAGGGAGCTATTAAACACGCTAGAAACAAAAAAAATAAATAATCTTTATTTGGCTGGGCAAATAAATGGCACCACAGGTTATGAGGAAGCGGCCGCGCAAGGGTTGATTGCAGGAATAAATGCAGCAATGAGAGTAACAACAACAAATGAGTATGTTTTGGATAGGTCTGACGCATATATTGGGGTGATGATAGACGATTTAATTACAAAGGGCGTAACAGAGCCATATAGGATGTTTACCTCCAGAGCTGAGTATAGGCTTACACTTCGAATAGATAACGCAGATCAAAGGCTTACTCAAAGCGGTATAGATATGGGCTTTGTAGGCAATAAGAGGTCAAGCTCTTTTAACGAGAAGTCCAAGTTATTGAAAAATGCTAATGAGATAATAAACAATTTATCCATATCCCCTAATGAAGCTCATAAATATGGACTAAAGATTAATAAAGACGGGAAGAAAAGATCTGTCCTTGATTTGCTATCTTATGTTGATATTAAGATTACAGACCTATATAAAATATGGCCCCAGCTAAAAGGTATAGATAAATCAATAATATCTCAGATAGAGTCAGATGCTGTATATTCTAAGTACCTGGAAAGGCAGAAATTAGAAATAATTGCCTTCAAGAGAGATGAAGCCATACCCATCCCAAAGAATATAAAATACCCTGATATAAAAGGCCTTTCAAACGAGGCACGAGATAGAATTATGAAAATTGAACCCACAACTATAGGGCATCTATCTAGAATGGAGGGAATAGATCCATCTACCGTTTTAAAAGTATTATCTTATATTAAGCTATTAGATAAAAGCGCCATAAGGTCAGCATAAGACGTGAGTGGAATAGATTGGACAGCATCTAGTATACAAAAAAAATATAATGTTTCACGTGAAACAATGGAAAAAATTGAATGCTATGTTAATCATTTGCTTGAATGGCAAACTAGATTAAATTTAATAGGAAAGTCGACTATTGGAAGTATCTGGAGTCGGCACATACTTGACTCTCTTCAGTTAGTTACACATATCCCAAGGGACTTTAAGACCTTAATAGATATAGGAACGGGAGCTGGTTTACCGGGGTTTGTGCTAGCTATTTATTTCGCAGACCAGAGCAAAGAGGTATATTTAGTAGATTCTAACAAAAAAAAATGTTCTTTTTTAGATTTCGTATCTGTGAAATGTGATGTCCCAGTTGTTGTGCTGCCCGAACGCATTGAGAGTCTGAGTATAAAAGATAAAGTTAGAGCTGATATCATCACAGCTCGAGCTTTTTCGAGTATTGAAAATATAATAAACCTCTCTAAACCATATACGAAACATCAAACTAAGTATTTATTACAGAGAGGAGCCACAACTAAAGATGAGTTGAGCAAATTAAATATTTCATCAATAGTGAATATGGTCTATCATAAAAGTATCCTCGATGAGGAATCATATATTTTAGATTTTGAGTGTAATTAATGTTTGGATTTGGAGTTAAAAAAGATAGAAAGAAAACCAAAGTACTTACCTTTGCAAACCAAAAAGGAGGGGTTGGTAAGACAACTACAACTATTAACCTCGGGAGTGCCATGGCTGAGTCTGGTCAAAAGGTACTTATTATTGATTTAGACCCACAAGGTAATGCCTCCACCGGTCTTGGTATTAACAAAGAAGATAGAGATTTTTCAATATATGACGTATTATCTCAAGAAAAAAATATAGTCGATATAAAATTAGATACCCCTGTCGGTAATCTCGAAATAGTCCCCTCGACACTCGATCTATTAGGTCTTGAGTCAACGCTCGTCAATGACTCAGATAAATCTTATAAGCTCAAAAAAGCTATACAATCACTCGATAGCTCAAGTGATAGCTATTTTGACTATATACTTATTGATTGCCCACCATCATTAAATTTATTAACCATAAATGCTCTTGCGGCATCAGACGCTATTATTGTTCCATTACAATGTGAATTCTACGCCTTGGAAGGGTTGGGTCAGCTTTTGGAGACTGTGGACCATGTGAGAGAAACCTTAAATAAGGGCCTTCTCATTCATGGTGTTCTTCTTACAATGTTTGACGAAAGGAATAATCTATCTAGTCAAGTTGCAAAAGATGTAAGAGAATTCATGGGGAATAAGGTTTATGATACGGTTATTCCTCGAAACGTACGAGTTTCCGAGGCGCCATCATATGGGAAGCCTGTTATAATTTATGATAATAAATGCCAAGGTTCAAAAGCATATATCAATTTGGCGACAGAATTTTTAAGAAAAGATAAACTAATTTTAAATAACAGATGATAAAGGAAGGTAATACTGTGTCAGATGAACAACCGAATATAACTAAATCAAGATTAGGTAGGGGTCTTGCATCTCTTATTGGTGACGCACCGAAGGATATAGCATCTGATCTAGGTGATAATCCTATGAATATTGGGACATTACCGATAGAGCAAATTCAAGCCAATAAGCAAAATCCAAGAAGCATCTTTTCAGAGGATGAGTTAGTTGATCTAGCGAATTCAATTAAAGAAAAAGGTATTCTCCAACCGATCATTGTTAGACAAAGAGAGAATAATGAGTCTTATGAGGTAATTGCAGGTGAAAGACGATGGAGAGCAGCGCAAATTGCCCAGTTGGATAATGTGCCTGTAATTATTAAAAATCTTACTGACGATGATGCACTAGAAATTGCAATTATTGAAAATGTTCAAAGAAGTAATCTTAATCCTATTGATGAAGCATCCGGTTATAAGAGGCTATTGGATATCTATAACTATACGCAAGACGATTTATCTCGTGTTATTGGAAAAAGTAGGAGTTATGTGGCTAATATATTAAGGCTGTCAAATCTACCCATAAAAGTACAAGAACTGTTATCTTCTGGTAAATTAACAATAGGTCATGCCAGAGCATTAATATCAAGTAATGACCCGGAAAAGCTTGCAAGCATAGTTATCTCAAGGGGCTTAAGTGTCAGACAAACAGAGGATTTGATAAAAAGCACTAGCTCACCTTCCTTTAAAAAAACAGCTAAGAGCGTAAAAGATCCAAATATAAAAAATCTTGAAGAACTTATAACTGATAGTCTCGGTTTAAAAGTAGAAATACAGACTAAAGATAACGTAGCTGGAAAAGTATTGATAAACTATCTCGATAATGATCAATTAGAAAATATTAAAAAGCGTTTAATAAGCTAATTTCTTAAACTAGATATTTTTAAGAGGGATCTTTCTGTAATCTCTTTCGTAATTTCGTTGTATGATCTTGTATCCATTATTGTATCAGAAATGATCTCCAATATTTCTGATAAAGTACTTAAAGTCCATAAGCCTAATTGTTTCTGAATAGAACTATGTCTTTTGAAAAAGAAGCTTGGTTTATATGACTCTACTATTTGTTTAGCGGGAATATTCTCTGTATCTTTAACTGCTTTCATATCCAGAAGTTTAATAGCATGGTTTGAAACTATTTGTAAAATCTGTTGAGGTTGGAATTCCTCAAGTGATTTCTGGTAACAAGCACTTATACTTTTTGTCTTTTTTTCGAATATTAAATCAACTAAATCCGTTATTATTATATTAGACGAGTCAACTACCAAATTTTCAACATATTGTTTTGTGATGGATGATCCTTGTAAATTATTCATAGATAAGATCTTATCAATTTCAGATAGAGTATTCTGGTAATTATCACCAAGAGAATGAATCAGTAATTCCTTTGCGTCTTGTTCCATATTCAATTTTTTTTCAATCAATTTTTCATTCAAAATATTCATAATATCTATATTGCTACTAGTATAGCAGGGTATAGAAATATAATCTGTAGTATTAGATTCAAATTCTCTTCGAAGCTTCGATGTGGGCTTCAGCTCACTTGCTGTAATTATTAACAGATTTGGACTATTCTTCTCAAAAATAGCGTCAATTTGATCTTTTGCAAGATCTTGAGATAACTTTAAGTGTATTACTTTTCTCGTACTAAGAAGACTGTAAGTATCTAGTTCATTCACTAGTTGATCAGGATTCTCATTTAAAATTTCTGTACTTAATTTTGAGAGTTGGAAGGGATCATTCTTATCTGTGACCATTTGGTCTATTAATAAGGAGGATCTGTGTGAAATTAATCCTAAATCTTGGCCATAAATTAAGACACCTTTGACATTCGCGGAGGGGCTTTTTACAAAATTATCTGCTTGCTTATTTCTTAAGATAACCAACTTTACATTCCACCCAGGATTTTAGTCCATTAACTGTAAATAATTCATAGATATTTGATTTACGATAATACTACCAATTTCTTTAGCAATCAAATCGTACGTTTTGATCTCAGCTCTTGAGTTATTATACTCCGATATAGAGAGGGTATATGTATTGAAAACATTTACGGTATTTGAATAGGCTAACTCTTTATATTCCCCAACCTTAAATATTGAATAGTTTACCTCAAATTCGATTTGCATTCTTTTGGCTTCACCAGATGAGTCTAGTAATAAGGATTTTTTATTTATCGATGTCTCAAAAATGAGTTGTAGTGGATTATTTTTATTTTCTACATTTCCAAAGTATTTTATTAATTCATTTCGAACTATTTGATGGTTTCTATCAACAGGTTCATCAATATATATATTGTCCATTACATATTTAGAGTTGCTATTATCTCCATACATAGGATTAAAAGAGCAAGCTGAGATCGTTGAGAGAATAATCAAGCTTAGAAGAATATATTTTATTTTATAAAACGACATTAATGATCCTATTAGGTACATATATTATTTTTTTTATCTCGCTGGTTATAATTTTCTTAACATTGTCCAGTGCAAGTGCTTCATCTTCTATTGTACTCCTATTTGTATCTTTAGGTATCATTATTTCTCCCCTTTTCTTTCCATTAACCTGTACAATTATTAGAACTTCCTCCTCTTCCAGATATTCTTTAATCAACTTTGGCCACGCTTTCTCTGCAATTATATCACTACATTCTAGAATTTTCCAACATTCCTCTGCAAGGTGGGGTGCCATAGGGGAAAAAAGCTGACAATAGGTTTCAAGACACTCTCTTTTAGCATATAAAGCACTGATATCATTATATTTATTATTTTCAGAAAATATTATTTGTATCTGATTAGATAATTCATATACGTGTGCAATCGCTCTATTAAATCTTAAATTATCTAATGCATCAGTCACATCGCTAATTGCTCTATGAGTAACTTTTCTAATTTCAATAGCTTCAGAACTAAATTTTTGAGGTATGTTCTGATTATTTTTAGGTAATTTACTCTTACCATCATTTATCAACTTCCATGCTTTTTGAATAAATTTAGAAGAGGCTTCTACTCCCTTATCTGTCCACTGAATGTCTCTCTCTGGTGGTGTATCTGATAAAATAAACCACCTGGCTGTATCTGCACCATATGTTTCAACAATGTTTTGTGGATCTACAATATTCTTTTTTGATTTGGACATAGACTCTATTTGCCCAACAGTAACCGGCGTGCCGGTTTCTACGTGGATAGGCTTTCCATCTTCATATATGACCTCTTCTGGAAATATCCATTTTCCATCATGATCTTTGTATGTTTCATGAGTTACCATTCCTTGTGTAAATAAACCTGCAAATGGCTCTTCTAATTTCACATAATTAGATTCTTTCATCGCTCTCGTAAAAAACCTCGAATATAGCAAGTGGAGAATAGCATGTTCAACGCCACCAATATACTGATCTACAGGTAGCCAATAGTTAACGGCATCGGTATCAACTGGATCACTCGATTTTGGGCTACAAAATCTGGCAAAGTACCATGATGAGTCAACAAAAGTATCAAAGGTATCGGTTTCTCTTATTGCATCTCCTTTACAAGATGGACACTCGGTATGTTTCCAAGTTGGATGCCTCTCAAGAGGATTTCCTGGATTATTGAAGTCGACATCATCTGGTAATCTAACTGGCAGATTTTCAACATGCACTTCAACTATGCCACATTTTTTGCAGTGCACGACCGGAATCGGGCAGCCCCAATATCTTTGCCGCGAAATTCCCCAATCTCTTAACCTATAGGTAATCTTTGGAGTACCTTGGGGTGATTTATTAATTTGATTTTCTAGCATTCTATTTATGACTGTATCTTTTGCTTCTTGAATAGACAGACCATTGAGAAAATGAGAGTTAAAAATTTTACCATCTCCGGTGTAAGCTACTTCATTAATAGTAAAATTTTCTTCTGTCTCATTATCTGGAATTACGACAGGTGTTACACCCAAATCATACTTTCTTGCAAAGTCTAAGTCTCTCTGATCATGGGCTGGACAGCCAAATATTGCCCCAGTGCCGTACTCCATTAGTACAAAATTTGCAATAAATATATCGAGCTTTGTATTTTCTAAAAATGGATGTTTTACATGGATGCCCGTATTAAAACCCATTTTTTCAGCTTTTTCAATTTCTGCTAAAGTGGTTCCTTTAGACCTACAATCCTTGATAAATTTTTCTGCCTCATTATCAATCTTCTCGAGCTCTTTTGCTATAGGGTGGTCAGCGGCTATAGCAACAAAGCTAGCCCCAAAGAGCGTGTCGGGTCTTGTTGTAAAAACTTCAAGTGTGTCAAATTCTGGGAAAGGTGAATTTTCTATTTCAAATTTAAATTGCAGTCCTGTTGATTTTCCAATCCAGTGATTCTGCATAATTTTTACTTTTTCAGGCCATTTATCAAGTGTCTGAAGCTTCTCTATCAAATCTTCAGCATAATTTGTAATATTAAAGAACCATTGGGTTAACTCTCTAATTTCAACAGTAGCACCTGACCGCCAACCTTTACCCTCAATTACTTGCTCATTTGCTAATACAGTATGGTCTACAGGATCCCAATTAACCTTTGATTTTTTTCTGCTAACGAGGCCTTTTTTATAGAAATCCAGAAACAGTTTTTGTTCATGTGCGTAATATTCTGGATCACAGGTTGCAATTTCTTTTGTCCAGTCAATTGATAGGCCGAGTAGCTTTAGCTGATCTCTCATATTTGAGATATTATGGTATGTCCATTTTGCTGGATGAATATTATTTTGAATTGCCGCATTCTCGGCAGGCATACCAAAAGCATCCCACCCCATAGGATGAAGAACATTATAGCCTAATGCCCGTTTGTATCTTGCTACAACGTCACCCATTGTATAGTTTCTAACGTGACCCATGTGTATTTTACCAGATGGGTATGGAAACATCTCTAAAACATAATATTTATCTTTGCTGAAGTCATCACTGGCTCTAAAAGTCTCCCGGTTTTCCCATGTAGCTTGCCAGTGTTTTTCAATATCCCTATGATTATATCTTTCCATAATCTTCGATCTATTTTTGTTTCATTTGTCTGGCTTTAGTTAAAATAGTATCCTCTAGCTTCAACCTAGAGTCATTACCTATATCGAGGTTAACCCACTCACCGTTTATCATATTTTGGACAAACAACGAAACTCTTAATGCATCAGCTCTCAACCTAGTATCCAATATATATATGGTAATTTTTGTTCTTTGCTTCGGATTATTTGGACTAATATACCATTCTGTCATGATAAGCCCTCCAAAAGGATCAGCCTCAGCTAGCGGCATAAAAGATATTGTATCAAGTGAAGCTCGCCAAAGAAGTGAGTTCACACCAATTAGTGCCCCTTTATCCTCTACGTCGCTACCAAATATATTTAGACTATCTTGTACTTTTCCTGTTGGTCCCCCATCTCTCTTTTGCATCCTCTCTTTGTATCGATCGTTCCCAGTCTCTGCATCCATAAAACCAGGCATATTCATACCAGTAGAGCAACCAGTAAGAAGTATAATTGATAGGAAAAGAGATAATAAATCTTTTGGAGATTTTCTAAAAAACCCTGATAGAAAATATTTTTTATGTTGAAGCATTTTTTACACTTATAGCATTTTTTTATTGAAGTTAAAAATAAAGCATACCATATGTCAACAATTAAAAGATTAACAATTCCTTAATAACTGTATCTTAACTACAACACAAGCCAAAATAATTGTCTTTGATGGATACTTCAACATAGGAAATTTATTGACTTCCAAGGTCTCATTTGTAGTATATTAATAATAATTTCGTTAAACTTTAAGATAACCTAACTATGAAAAAAACAAGTCTTTACTTAGCAAGTATTTTTATATGCGGGACTGCTCTAGCTGGAAACTCTCCAGAAAACACAGAAAGTAAGTCCTTCTCCTTTGGTGGAAATGTCATTATGGACGGGTTCTATACAGGTAGCGTATGCTATGAAAATGCAAGCCCTATGGATGTGTTTGCTGAAGAGCTCAACGAAACCAATGCGTCATCAATAACATCAGATTTGGAAACTCTTGGTTTTGCAACAGGCTCAACGCTGGGATATGAAAATTCTATGACATTTGATCTTGATACAAGATACAGTCAATGTGATACAGCTACTGGCCGCGAAAAAATTTTTAATTTTGAATTTACAGAATTATCCTTTGAAACTAGTGGAGAATTGTCTAATGGGTTACATATTAGTCTAAAAGATACGTTTGATATCCAGAAAGAACAACATACACCAGAAGCTCTTTTAGAGAGTGAATACGGATCACTTTTGCTCAAGCAACGAACATCAGCAGTAGATAATATGCTTGTTGGCACTACTGGATCGGGAGCCAAAACAGCGATTACCCCAATCTTAGATGGTCATATTACAAATACATCTGGTGGAGATGATGGATTAAATGCTGTTTACTTTACGCCATCTTTTTCAGGGTTAGATGTTGCCCTTGGATTGAATATTAATGATAGTAATTTGGGATCGGCATCCTCAGAATTTGAAACATACTCTGTCGGTTTTGGGTACGAAACATATGTCGGAGATATGGTAATCTCATTAGGTGGCGGGATTGAAAAGGCTACAAATGACATAGACACTTCGGCCTCTTGTTTAACAGATGATCTATCTATAGCCGAGAGTGCGACATCCTCTGACAGCCTCTATGATGGGTTATATGGTAGCAAAAGATGTGGATCGGAAACATTATCAGCTATTGGGGCTGAACTCGGGTATGGAAACTACACCATATCTACAGCATTTTCCTCTCTCGATTCTTCAAATAGCGACTCATCCACTTGGTCAGTTGGTATAGGTCGAAGTTTTAACGATGTAGATTATACAATCGGTTATACAGAAGAATCTCTCGACTATGCTCGAAAAAAAGTGTCAGGAGAGTCAGTTGAAGATAGCTCAAAAATTATTATGCTTGAAGCATCTAGGCCGTTAAATGAGAGAATTGACTTAGGTCTTAATTTTTCAACTACTGAAATCGATAAAGCCTCACAACAACTTGGTAATGGTGCTGAAGAGGCCTGGCGTGCTGGTGTTTCTGTCGCTATCGATTTTTAAAAAACTAAATACTCAAGTAAATATATATAAACTTTAGGGCTATATTTGGCTGGTTTTCCGGCTGTTTTTATGTCAAAGACATCGGAAATGTTAATAAGTAATTAATTGATGTTGTATTTATACCACACTAAAAATTAAAGTGNCAAAATCTAGAATTTCTTTCTTGATACCATACGATTTTTTGTTAAATTATTCTCATGTACACGATGCGTGTGCATTGTGTACGTTATTTTATATAAGATAACTTTTTTATTAACTTACTTATTTACGATGAAAGGATATATCATGGATAAGAAAATACTACTCGGTGGTGCAGCAGCTCTTATTATGGCTGGTGGCGTATATGCTACTCCTGCTTCTGCAAGCATCGAACTATCTCTTGGCGGTGAAGCGCAAGTGATGGCATCAATGTCAGACACTTGTTTTACAGCTGCAAGTGATACAGATCTAGAAGCTTTCTTGGAAGCTGCTGATTCAACAGCCGTTACTGATACAGAAGCTGGTATCAACACATACTTAGCTACACTAACAGCAATGTCTCATAATGCTGCTGCTGTAACAGCTGCAGATGAAGCAGTTACTGGTGTATGGTATGATGCTTCTGCCACAAACACTGCAACAGGTACAGCAGGTACAGCTACTGGTGACCAAGTCATCATCGCTGCAGCAGCTGATGTTGCACGTAACTCTAACGCAGTTTCTTTTGCTGCTGACCCATGTTCAGGCGCAGATCCTGATAACCCAGTTCTTGGTTTCAAAAAAGAAATCGAATTTGAAGCTGGTGGTACATTAGCAAACGGTCTATCTGTTACTTTCGCAGATAAGATTGATCTAACTGATGTTGCTGGTGAACAAGGTGCATTCGAATTAGATTTATCTGGTGCATTTGGTTCATTGAAAATCAAAGACGGCGCTTCAGGTGGTGTTGATGCAGTTCTTCTAGACAAGTTCGACATTGATGTTGCTGGCGACAACCTTGGTAAATTCAAAACAGAAACAGCTGGTACAGACGGTACTGGTCTTCTGTATGGTGTGCCATCAATGGGTGCAATGGACATTTATGTTTCATACGCTCCTAACTCAGATGACTCAGGATACGATACTGCTAGTTACACAGACACATTTGGTTTTGGTATGGTATACAACGGTGACATAACAGTTGCTGCTGGTATTGAATCAGCTTCAGCAAATGCTGCTGCTAATTGTGCAGGTGTTGCTGCTGGCGGACTTGATGCTGCAATTGGAGCTGCTGCTCTAATGGATGCTGTTTATGGTGGTGAATCATGTGGTGACCAAACACTAACATATGTTGGTGCAGAGATGGGTGTTTCAGATATGACCATTAAAGCAGGTTACAACCTACTAGATACAGATGAAGCAGATACTACAGGTATGGGTCTTGGCCTATCAACAGCTGTAGGTGGTTATGATCTTGAAATCAACTACAGAAACACTGTTAAAGAATATCTTGTCGGTGGTTTTGAAGATGAGCAAAGCATCATTGGTGTTTCACTTGAAACAGCTCTAGGTGACGGCGTTGACATGAAAGTCCAATTTTCACAAAACGATGTTGACCTAGCTTCACAAGCAACTGCATTCGGTGGTAATGATTCTACATCAGACTACTTCGCAGAAGCATCTATGACTGTTGGCTTTTAATACCTAGTATTATAAAGCTAATAGCTTAATGAATATTGTTTACCGGGATAGAAATATCCCGGTAACATTATTTTAAAATAAGAGTGGTTTTACCGCTCTTTTTTTTATGGATAAATTACAAAATATATTATAATTAACATATGTATAAAAGATCATCTTTCGAAACGTCACAGATAATTAGTAATTACTACTCAGTTCTAGAAAAAATTACAGCCGTTTCTGAGAGAATCGGCCGTGATCCTCACACAATAAATCTCGTTGTTGTAACAAAAACATATGATCAGGAGTCGATTCTTCCACTATTAGATATTGGGCATAAGAACTTTGGTGAGAATAGAGTGCAAGAAGCTGGTGATAAATGGTCCAGATTATTTACTTCTTATCCCGATACTAAACTTCATCTTATAGGCCATCTACAAACAAACAAAACAAAGATTGCACTCCAAATATTTGATAGCATACATACGGTTGATTCTGTAAAACTAATAAACGAAGTTCAAAAACATATTAGTCATGAGAAAACTAAAACCAAAGAATTTCTCCTTGAAATAAACTTAGGAAATGAGCCTCAGAAAGATGGTATCATTGTAAATGATCTTAAAGAAATCATGCTTAAATTTAAAAATGGAGTATTTTTTAACTGTGACGGCTATATGTGTATTCCTCCATATAATGAAGAACCAGCTCTCTATTTTGCACTGTTAAAAAAAATTGCTCTTGACTATAACATTAATAAATTATCAATGGGTATGAGTGCAGATTATACTAAAGCCATAGAATTTGGCGCAACACATGTGAGAGTAGGGAGCGAGATATTTGGGAAAAGAGTTTAAATAATGAAAATTGATGAAATTACATCTATTTTAGATAAGACCTATAGTTTTGGTGGGCAATCCAAGGCTCTTCTGAATGTATTAGCTTTCAGTGCACAGAAGTTAGAATTTTCAACTGGGGATCTAATTGTAAAGTCCGATGATAAGACAGCCAAGTGTTTGGTAATGCTTAAAGGTCGAGCTTTTATTCAAAAAAAAGAAACGTCTATTGAACTTAGAGCTGGCGATATTATTGGCAATCTCGCTCTGATCAATGATAAGCCAATAAAGTATGCTATTATAGGGGGATCAAAGGGTGAAGTGTTAATTATTGATAGGGTATTATTTGAAAAGCTAGCCAATGATTTTCCTGAATTTATCACTTTTTTAAAAGATAAGGTAGCCAAAGATCTTCACAATAAGGTAAGTAATTTATCAATGATTGAACTATAGTATAATAATAAATATGAGCTAAATTTCAATTAAGACAGGGACGTGGTCTGACGGTCTTGTGAAATCACGAGTATTTGTAAATATTGAATGATCTTTATAATGGTCCACTAAATCTTTCGTAATCCAAATATGGTCTAGTCTGCGGCCACGATTAGATTTTTTCCAATCACGGTTTCGATAACTCCACCATGAGAATACTTTTTCTTCATCAGCTACATCATATCTCATAATATCTATCAATCTATTCTCCTTGATTATACTTGTCAGTTTATTTCTCTCTATATCTGTATGGCTGACAACATTTATTAGTTGTTTATGAGACCAGACATCATTAATGTGCGGAGCAATGTTCATATCGCCAACAATAACATGATGTGGATTTTCTTGAAATTGCTCTTTTAAATAAGAATCCATCTCATCTAGGAATTCTAGTTTATGTAAGAATTTTGCATTGATATCTGGATCAGGCTCATCACCGCCTGCCGGTACATAAAAATTATGTACCAGTAAATCATTTTTAACTTTTGGATATTTAAATTTTGCACCAATGTATCTGCAATCATTTTTATTATAAAAATCTTTATTTAGTATTTCAGTAAATTTTAGGCGAGATAAAATAGCTACCCCATTGTAGGAGGGCTGGCCATTTATAGCAATATACTTATACCCAAGTGATTGAATTTCTCTAATAGGAAAGTTCTTATTATCACATTTTGTTTCTTGTAAGCATATAACGTCTGGATCTAATTCATTAATAACTTCACTTAATTGATCTATTCTTATTCTGACACTGTTAATATTCCAAGTTATAATTTTCACAAATATTCTCGCCCAAATATCACTAATTATTTTTTACAACAAAGAAGTCATGTTCAGCAATGATTCCATGTTCAACATTGGATAGTTTTACATTTGTTTCATACCCTTGCGCATCAATAGTATACCACTCATATAATTCTAGGTTGGTATATGACTCATTTATTTCTTCTCTAATATGAAAATGAAGGGTTATTTCACCAATCTCTTCATCTGTTAAGCCCTCGAGTGATAAGATTAGAAATTTATCATAGAAATCTATACCAAGTATTCTTGCATCTTCTAACAAGTTAACGTTATTCTTGAATATTACGTAATGAGGTGCTGATCGAATTGGGTACCTATCTAGCGTTTCAAGATCTCTATCTATTATACCGAGCCATACACCATCCGACACCACTAAAAGGGATTCAGGTTTTGTATAATCAAATCGAAACTTACCTGGTTTCCTTATGTAAAATCGACCTTCAGATATAGAATTATTGGGGTTAATTTGAATGAAATCACCTTCCATATGTTCAATATTATTTAAGTATTGGCTAACGGAATTAACTGCCTCTAATTGCAGGGGATCTAAGAAGCTTGCATTCAAAGTTGTTATATCGAATTGGAATAATATAAATAGTAGTAATAATTTTCTAAGCATAAGGACTTACATAAGTTAATTTTAGATAATATATTATATATATCTATATATTGTCAAAATCTTGACCATTCAACAATATTTCTCTTTTGCCTGAATTTTCTGCCGAAATAATCCCATCTCTTTCCATCTTATCAACGATATCAGCTGCCCTGTTATAGCCAAGTCTCAGTCTTCTTTGTATATAGCTTGTGGATACCTTTTGATCAGACAATATAAGTTTTATAGCATTTTTATATAATTGGGGATCTATATTATCATCTCTAAGAATATAATTAGAGGTATCTTCATCAGGATCTTTGGTTATCTCTTCTAAATACTCCGGTGATCCCTGGGATTTCAGAAAGTTTACAATACTTGAAACTTCATTTTCATCAACGTAAGCTCCATGTACCCGATTAATTCTAGCCCCATCAGACATGTGAAGCATATCCCCTTTACCCAATAGCTGCTCGGCTCCAGATTCATTTAAAATTACTCGGCTATCTATTTTAGAGCTTACTTGAAAGCTTATCCTTGTTGGAAAATTAGCCTTTATTACCCCAGTGATAACATCAGCCGAAGGTCTTTGAGTAGCCATAATGATATGAATACCAGCCGCTCTTGCCATAGCAGCAAGTCTTGCTACAGAAGTTTCAATATCTTTTCCAGCAACAGCCATTAAGTCTGCCATTTCATCAACTATTACAACAATAAAGGGCATTTTTTTTAGGTTTATTTCTTCGTTATGATAATTTGGCTGACCTGTTTTCTCATCATATCCAACTTGGATTTTATGCTTAAAAACACCTCCGTGTTTTTTAACTTCATTATTATAACCATCAAGGTTCCTAACACCAATTTTAGACATATTTTTATATCTTTTTTCCATTTCCTTAATAATCCATTTAAGGGCAACGATAGCTTTTTTTGGCTCTGTTACAACGGGTGTTAAAAGATGAGGTATACCCTCATATATTGAAAGCTCAAGCATTTTGGGATCAATCATAATCATTTTACAGTCTTCGGGTGTATATTTGTATAGTAGAGATAAAATCATGGTGTTTATTCCAACAGATTTACCAGATCCTGTGGTACCCGCTATTAAAAGGTGTGGCATATTTGCAAGGTCAACAACAACCGGTCTCCCACCTATATTTTTTCCAAGAGCAATAGCTAACTTATGCTTCGAATCTAAAAACTCCTCTGATTTTATGATTTCACTGAGATAGACTGTGCTTCTATCTTCAAGTGGAAGTTCTATNCCAATTATATTTCTTCCNGGGATAACNGCNACTCTAGCGGATACAGCTTTCATAGACATNGCTATATCATCAGCTANACTTACNACCCGAGAAGATTTCGTTCCAATAGANGGCTGTAATTCAAAAAGTGATACGACNGGACCTGGACTAATNCTTACTATTTCGCCCGTAACTTTNTATTTTAATANTATTTCCATNAGCTCTGANGCCTTTTGCTCGAGCTCTTCNGGNCTTATTTTATTANNATAATTAATTTCGTTATTATCCTTTAATAAATNTANGGACGGAAGCGANTAGCTATTTTTTTTGAATAAATCAAGGTTTTCTGAGGCTGGTTCTCTTACCGCTTTTCTTTTTCTAGGGACTTTTTGGTTTATCTCAAAGTTGTCTGTAGTTGGTTTTGTGTCAATACTCTCTCCAATTATAATATTATCTTTAGGTTCTTTATCACTTATGGAGTCTCTAATTTCTTCAAAACTCAAGTCTTCCATCTTATCTCTTGATATTAATCCGGNGATCTTNCTTCTTANATTCTCAATTAGTCTTATCAAATAGTTAAAAAATATNTGGAAAAAATTCCATTTCTGCTTAACTAGACTCTGGCTNTCATGATCAGACTGTAGTAATTTTNTATCTTTTTTCTTTTTGAAACGAAGNATAGTTTTATTAAGAANATAAATTAGTGCAAGTAATAAGGACGTAAGGAAGAATATAAATTTATTTTGGTGATTGATAGGTATAAAATCAACATGACCAATAANTATANTTTTAATAAATTGAACGAGTATATCACCAAATAATCCACCACCACCTATCAAATATGGCCAGTTAATTACATTCTTAAATAATCCACTGTTTGTAATATCTATACTAGATAAGAGAATTGTTATTAAAATAAATGATAAAGGATATTTAATNTACTTTGGTAATCCAAATATTTTNCTTTTCTGTAAGATTAAATCTGCACTTATAAAAATCAGCATTGATATTAAAGCAAATGANCCTAAACCAATAGCCTGCAGCATTAAGTCAGATATAACGGCACCTGAAGTACCCAAGAAATTCTGAATCAGTCCATTATTATGATTATTAAAGCTTGGGTCATTTGGGTGCCAAGAAATTAGTGAAATTATTAGGTAAATAGCTAACAGAAAAATAAAAATTCCAAATATTCTTTTTGCCTGTCTTTTGATTAATTGTCTCAAGCTAATTGGTGCTATAGATTCAATAAAATTTAAGCTAGATAATTTCATATCAAAAGGCCAATCTATTTAATTTCATTGTAGCTTGATTAATNTCTTCGGTATTTCCAACAAGAGCAATACGGATATAATTACTTGAGTTCGATAAGTTTGCACTCTCTATCGATAGATATGAGCCTGGTATCACTTTCATTCCAGATTTCCAAAGTTTTATTGTAATTTCTTCATCATTTCCATATTTCGAAATATCCAGCCAGACAAAAAAACCGCCCTCGGGAATTTTGAAATCAAATCCAATATCTATATTTTTATAAAATATATCAAATTTATCATTATATAATTTTCTGTTTTCTATCACATGCATTTCATCACCCCATAAATATTCAGAAGCAATCTGGATCGGAATAGGTACTGTTGGGGCTGCAATATTTCTTAAATTAAATAATTCATTAATCAAATTCTCATTCCCTGCAACGAAACCAGATCTGAGTCCGGGTGCATTAGATCTTTTTGAAAGTGAGTTGAGGGATAGAACATTTTCGAAGTTATTTTTTTCAGATATTTGCAAAATACTTTTTGGTGCACTACTTCTATAAATTTCGGAATAACACTCATCTGAAATAATTAGGAAATTATATTCTACTGCCAGCGAATACAGTTTTAATAAATAATCTTCATCAGCAACCGATCCCTGTGGATTTGTGGGTGAACAAAAAAAGAAGGCGATAGTTTTTTCAAGTACTGATCTTGGTATCTCATTAAGATTTGGTAGATAATTATCTTCCTTATTCACATTGATCGAGTATATCTCTTTTCCAGTATAATTAGCAACCGTTGAATAAACGGGATAAAAAGGATCAGGTAATATAAATATAGATCTATCTTCTTTTATTTTTGTTGCTAAAAGACTTGCATAAAATAATCCTTCACGGGAACCAGAAACTGGTAAGATATTATCTCTTGGCTCAATTTTATTAATTTCATACCTTTGTTTTAGCCAATGCGAAATATTTTCTCCAAAATAAGTACTGGCTTTTGCTGGAGGATATGAAGCATATTTATCAAAGTTATCATTTATTATTTTTTTAATAGATAAAGGGGTAGCATGACGAGGTGATCCTATTGATAAATCAATCAAATCCGTGGGCTCAGGATAATCTTTTAGTAGATTTCTTGTTCTCTGGAATGGTGATATAGGTTGCATTAAGCCTCATAATAAAAATTCATTACTTTTACTATAAGTCAATCAGGTTAAACCTATCTTAATTATCAAAAAAAAAGGTGGCAATTAAGCCACCTCTTTCTAGGGAGAATATAATCAGAATAAATTATTTTGTAAAGTCAGGGTATGCTTCCATACCAAGCTCTGCTTTATCTATTCCAACTTGTTCGGCTTCTTCGCTTACGCGTATACCAATTGTTGATTTTAATACAAACCAAACAANGGCACTTATTGCGCTAACAAATAGTCCAATTGATATAACACCTATNAATTGTGTTATTAAACTTGTGTCAGGATTTGACCACGGAACTACTAATGTTCCCCAAATACCTGCTAATAGATGTACTGGTATTGCACCAACAACATCATCGATTTTTAACTTATCTAGCATTGGTACTGCAAATACTACAATAANTCCACCAATACCACCTATAATTATTGCGGATAATGGGGATGGCATTAGCGGTTCTGCTGTGATAGATACTAATCCTGCAAGAGCACCATTAAGGCACATTGTTAAGTCTACTTTCTTGTACAGGATTTGTGTTAATATTATAGCAGTAACAACACCTCCAGCTGCAGCTAGATTAGTATTCATGAATATCTTTGATACAGAAGATGCATCTTCTAGTGATCCTAACGCTAATTGCGAACCACCATTGAAGCCAAACCAACCAAGCCATAAAATGAATGTACCAAGTGTAGCCAATGGCATAGAAGACCCTGGCATTGCAGTAACTTTACCATCAACATATCTACCAGCTCTTGCACCCAATATTAATGCACCCATTAGAGCGGCCCAACCTCCTGTTGAGTGAACGATCGTAGATCCTGCAAAATCACTAAAACCTAATTCTGATAGGAATCCACCGCCCCACTGCCAGGCGCCTTGAATAGGATAAATAACACCACAGAGTAGTACAACAAAAATTAAGAATGGAATTAATTTTATTCTTTCAGCTAATGTTCCGGACACTATTGAAGCTGTTGTTGCACAGAAAACCATTTGAAAGAACCAATCAGATGCTGCTGAATAGTCACCAGCATCAGCCGATGGATCAGGTACACTAAATGCTGTGAAGCTTCCAAAGAAACCTCCATCAACACCATCATACATTAAATTGTAGCCTAGGACCCAAAAAGCTATACCTGCAATTGCATAAAGACTAATATTCTTTGTACATTGCATAGCTACACTTTTGGATCTTACCATACCGGCTTCCAACATTGCGAATCCAGCTGCCATCCACATGACAAGAAAACCGCCAATCAAAAATAACAGTGTATTAAATACATATACTGTATCTTCAGCAGCAGCATTTGCTGGCTCGGTCATGGCGTAAGTTACTGAACTAAACCCTATGACCAAAAAAAGTAATTTTTTTAACATTTTTTTCTCCTAATATTAATTTAAAGGGCTTCAGCGTCTACTTCGCCGGTCCTTATTCTTATTGCGCTTGTTACATCAAAGACAAATATTTTACCGTCACCAACTTTATCTGTTTTTGCTGACTCAACGATCGCGCTTGTTGCTGAATCAAGAATTTCATCCTTAATAACAATATCTATTTGAATTTTTGGAATGAAATTTACTTCATATTCAGCACCACGATAGACCTCTGTATGACCTTTTTGACGACCAAAACCTTTTACTTCAGTAACAGTCATACCTTCAATACCGAGATCAACGAGGGCTTTTCTTACATCATCAAGCTTGAATGGCTTAATAATTGCTGTAATTAACTTCATTGAATTTCTCCTTAGTAAATTTTCTTTATAACTCTATAGCTGCAAAAAGCGTGCCAAAGTTGTAGTATATTTATATAACTAATTGAAAAACAAAGAAAAAAAAATTTGTAGTAGTTTTTTAAAAATCTGAAGTATTATAATATGCCTAATTTAAAGGCACATTATAAATAATGCCTAATTATTGTGCGGTAGTCTTATCATGCCCTCTTGTGCAACGGTGGCTACCAAATTTCCAGTTTGAGAAAAAATATGACCACTGGCGAATCCTCTATTCCCATAGGCACTATGACTCCTCTGTGAATATAGTAGCCAATCATTTACATCAAATGGTCTATGGAACCATATAGAGTGGTCTAAGCTTGCAATTTGAAGGTCTTTTTGAAAAATAGATAAGGCATGAGGCATTAAAGCTGTATCTAATATTGTATAGTCGCTTGCATATGCTAGGAGTGCCTGGTTAAGTGAAACATCAGTATTTATTTTACTGGATGTTTTAAACCAAACTAATTGTTCTGGTTTCTCTTTCTTAGGATTTATCATATTTCTTGGCTTAACAGGACGAAACTCAATTGGCCTCAGTCTATCTCTTGTATCACGAATATTCTTGGGACCATTTTTAAAAGCTTTTTTTAATAATTCAATCTCTTCTGCCAGAGCTGAAGGATCTTTTGTATGGGGCATTGGGTCTTGGTGGATAAGCCCATCTTCGACTCTATGAAATGAAGCTATCATTTGAAAAATTAAATGTTTATTTTGATACGCATAAATATTACGCTGAACAAAACTATTTCCATCCCGAAGCTTTGAGACTTTGTATATAATTGGAATATCTGGGTCACCTGCTCTCAAGAAATAACAGTGAAGAGAATGTAGGCTTTTTTCTTCAACTGTTCGATATGCAGCCATAATTGCCTGGGCCACTATAAGTCCTCCAAAAATTCTCCTCCAGCCTATCTCTTTCGCGGGCACTGTGAAAGTTTCGCTATCAATAGTTACGAGATTTAGCAGATCTTTAAGTTTTTTTATAGCACTCATTAAAAAATCAAATTAAATTAATAAACAATAATGCTTAATTATACGTATTATTTAAATTAGAAATCAACTAAGAGCCAAATGCAACCTGAAAATAAAATTGTAAGTGATTTGTTAATTGTGGGGAATGGAATTTCGTCACAATTTTTATCACTTGCATTACTAAGGACCTTTGGAAATAATCTTAAAATAAATGTTATCGATAAAGATATATTGTATAATAATTCAGATGAATATGTTCGTGCTCTATCCATATCTTTATCAACCGTCAATATATGCAAAGCACTTGATATTTGGGATAAAGTAAAAGTTTACTGCTATCCAGTAGAGAGAATAGATATTTCAAGTATATCAAAAAGTCTACTAAATGACGGATATCTTCAATTCAACAACAGAATAAGTGATCAAATAGCTTCATACATCATAAATGAAAAAAATCTTAGAGAAATTCTTGATATAGAGTTAGAAAATTTTAATAATATAAGAGTATTTACTGAGGATATCAGCGAAATAAATATAGATCAGAATCATGCTGAACTCTCTACCAAGAACAAAAAATTTATTGCAAAATTGATTATTGCGGCCGATGGGCGGAACTCTATTATAAAACATCTATTGGGTACGAAGTCTATTACTTGGGATTATAAACAGACTGCAATATCATGTGTTGTAAATCATTCAATGAGCAATCCCAAAACTGCATTAGAAATTTTTTTGGAGACTGGTCCCTTTGCTATACTTCCATTAGGAGAAAAAAAATCATCAATAATATGGTCCGCTAGTAATGAAATAATGGAGGGAATAAAAAATCTTAGTACAAAAGAGCTTATAGAAGAACTAAATAGTAAATTTGATAATCGCAGAGGTAAAATACTCAAAGTAGATCATATCGGTTATTTCAATCTATATTTTAGTATCACAAAAAAAATTATAGATCAAAGAGTAGCTTTTATAGGCGACTCAGCACATGTAGTCCATCCTTTAGCAGGGCAAGGCATTAACATTGGATTGAGAGATGTAGCTCATTTATCAGAGTTGATTGTAGATTCTATAAAGTACGGTTTAGATTTTGGTTCAATGAATATACTTGAAAAATATCAAAAATCGAGAATGGTTGATATTGTATCTTCTGCAATCATTTTTGATGGAATTAATAAATTTTATTCAAATGATTTTAAAGCATTAGAGCCTTTAAAAGATTTTGCGATAAGATTCGTGGATAAAATTCCAATTCTGAAGAAAAATTTTGTTCAAGAAGCATCAGGTATTAAAGAGAATTCTCCGAAATTAGTAAAGGGGGTACCTTTAAATTTATAATAATAAAATATTTAATTATCTTTTAATGCTCGGGCTTCATCGGCTAACATAATTGGAACACCATCTCTTATAGGATATGCAACACCTGCTTTCTGCGATATTAGCTCCTGATTTTTTTCATCATACTGGAGTGGCTCTTTTGATATAGGGCAAATAAGGATTTTTAATAGCTCAGAGTTAAAAGATGACATTTTAATTATTGAATAAAATTATTTTTTTTATCATTTCTTGAAGCAATAGACATTTCGCTGAGTGCTATGAGTATTTCTGATCTATTTTCTATATTTTTTGCTTCTAAAAGGGCTTGCTTTTCTTCTGAACTGAACGGGCTTAGCATCGCAAAGGCATTAATTAATATTTCTGTATCTGTATCAGTAATCACAGACCAATCAGTCGTCAAGTCATTTACATTTAAATAATCAGATATCACATTTAACAGTTTATCTCTATCAATAGATTTAATCGGATCATTCAATTTAAGATCGTCTTTAAACTGATTATATGAAACCCTCATTTGGTTATATGCTGTATCTGAGTCTAGTTTTTCATTAATATTAAACCTACAGACACCTGTCAGTTTTACAATTAGTGTACCATCATCATTCTCTACATAAGTAGATATTTTCCCAAGGCATCCAACTTCTTCAGTATCACTATTTTCCTTCTTACTGATTGAGGGTTGAATAATTCCTATATATTTATCTGATTTCATAGCATCCTCTATCATTTCCAGGTATCTAGGTTCAAATATATTTAGGGGTAATATTGCCTTGGGTAAAAGCACGCACTTATCTAGGGGGAAAATACGAATAATTTCGGGTAGACCTTCTAAACTTATTTCTTTAATCATCATTTTTGTCCTTACGAAAATAAAATAGCTGATAAATTCTTTCTTTTTTCAATTGTTATGGGATCACTAAATCCCCACACTTCAAAAAATTTAAGTAGTTGACCCTGAGCCGCTTTTTCGTTCCACTCTCTATCAATTTTAATAGACTCAATCAAGAGATCAGCTGCATGTTCTTGGTTCCCGGATGAGTTATAGTATAAAGATAGTTCTATTCGAGCCTGATGATCATCCGGATTATCATTAACTTTTATCTGGAGTTCTTCAATTATTCTAGCATCAGCCGGTGCATTCTGGGCTAAATCAATTATTGTTTTAAACTTCTTTATTTGAGCGTTATCTTGTATTAATTTTGGAAGGCTATCTATAAAAGCTGCTGACTTTTCATGGTCTCCCATTTTTATATAACAATCTGCTACCTCAGCAATAGCGTTAATATTGTCATTCTCTTTTTCAAGAATTTCATTAAGTTTCAATAGGGCTCCATCGTAATTTTCTAAGTTTTTCATATCAATAGAATCTTGAAGCAACTTGGAAGTAGAATTATCTATAATTACAATATGTTTTTCGTAAAACTTTCTTAATTCAGTTTCAGTAATATTACCCATAAAACCATCAATTGGCTTACCATCTTTGAATATAAATACTGCAGGAATTGACTGGATACCCATTTGGCCAGCAACCGCTTGATTTTCATCAATATTGATTTTACATAAATCAACTGCTCCTTTATATTCATTTGTTAATTTTTCTAGAAGTGGCGTTAACTGTTTGCATGGGCCGCACCAAGGAGCCCAAAAATCCACGATAACAGGACTAGAGTTGGATGCCTGTATTACATCAACCTCAAAAGTGCTTGTAGAAATATCTTTTATATTTTGCTTGGATTGATCCATTTGAGCTTACTAATATTATAATCTAAGACATAATTAATATAATTAGTAATAACACAAAATCAATCAAATTTATGTAATTATTTGCTAGTAAAAAAAGATAAATCCATATATAAATTAAGTGTGAATTTTGCGGGCGTAGCTCAGTGGTAGAGCACAACCTTGCCAAGGTTGGGGTCGTGAGTTCGAATCTCATCGCCCGCTCCATTGTTAAAACTTTGAAGTAGGAAACTGCAAAATCTGGAGTTTTATAGATGCCATCCCAGAGACTTCTAATAAAAAATGGAACTGTAGCTTATTCGAATAATATACAGAAGATGGATATTTTTATCCTAGATGATAAGATCTCAAAAATGGGAAGAGATTTATCGGAAGAAGCAGATAAAATAATAGATGCAACAGATAAGTTAGTGCTCCCAGGTGGAGTTGACAGTCACTGCCATATTGAACAGAAATCAGCTTCTGGGCTGATAAACTCGGATACATTTCACTCAGCAACATCTGCGGCCGCTCTTGGAGGCAACACAACAGTAATCCCTTTTGCTGCTCAATATGCCGGTGATTCATTGATAGAGGTTGTAAATAATTATCATGGATTAGCAAATCGGGGATCTATAGTTGATTATTCAATGCATATGATTATTGCTGGCCCGTCAGATGATGTTATAACAAGAGAGTTACCAAAATTGATATTAGAGGGTCATAGCTCTATTAAAATATTTATGACTTATGATCGATTAAAAATTGACGACACGAATATACTAAAAATATTAAATCAGGCACGAATTTCTGGAGCTATGGTATCAGTTCATGCGGAGAATCATGAAATGATAACGAATAAAGTTAAAGAACTTATTGAAGGCGGTTTTGATAGTCCAAAATATCACACAGATAGTCACCCAGTTGAAGGTGAAGTTGATGCCTTTAGGCGAATAATTAAAATGTCAGATGAAACAAAACAACCCGTAATGATTTTTCATGTATCTTCGGAGCAGGGACTAAAGGAAATAGAAGCTGGTAAAAAAAGAGGTGTAAAATTTTTTGCTGAAACTTGTACCCAATACTTAACCTTAAACTCTCATTTACTAGATCAAGAGAAAATTAATGATGGAGCCAAGTGGATTTGTAGTCCTCCAATTCGCTCTCCTAGTGACTCAAAGGCCCTATGGATAGGGCTTGAAGATAATACTTTAGATCTGGTTACATCTGACCACGCGCCTTATAGTTTTGATAGTAATGGAAAATTTTTCAAAGGGGATAATCCAAACTTTAAAGAGATTCCAAATGGTATGCCTGGGCTTCAATGGAGATTACCGATCTTATTAGATAAAGTGATAAATAAAAATTGTGATCTCGATATATTAGATTTTGTTAGAATTACATCTACTATGCCCGCAAAGGTTTATGGATTATACCCATCTAAGGGAGAAATAAAAATAGGATCAGATGCAGATATTACCATCTGGGATACTAAATTAAACATTACTTTATCTGATAATATGGTTGTTGATGGGTCTAAATATAATCCATACTCTGGAATGAATATTTGCTGTTGGCCAAATGAGGTTATATTGCGAGGCAATACCATCGTAAAAGATAATTTAATCAAAAGTAAGCCTGGTAGCGGAAAATTTCTATCAACAAAACTTAGTGAATATATCTAACTTCTAATGTTTGAAATGCCTGTAACCGGTAAAAACCATCGCTACTTCAGCCTCATCGGCAGTTTTAATTACATCATCATCTCTAATTGAACCACCAGGCTGGATAACGGCTTTCACTCCAAATTCTATTGCAGCTGTCAATCCATCAGAAAAAGGAAAAAAAGCATCAGATGCAATTACACAGCCCAATTTTTCTTTTTTATCGATAAAGTTTTCATGATATTTTTGAATTGCAATTCTTGATGAGTCAACTCGACTTGTCTGTCCAGCTCCAATTCCAATTGTTTTTTTATTTTTTGCATAAACAATTGCATTTGATTTTACATGTTTAGCAACTTTAAAGGCAAAGATACAATCATCTATTTGTGTGTCATCCGGTTTTTTCTGTGAAACAACTTTAAGATTATCTTTTTGAATTACAAACTCATCCCTATCTTGGATAAGATAACCTCCAAAAACAGACTTAATTATTTTTTTATCAGATTGGTCATTTGATAATTGATTGATTTTTATTATTCGCAGATTTTTTTTACTTGAAAAGACCTGTAATGCTTTTTTAGAAAAATCTGGTGCGATGATAACCTCTGAAAATACTTTTATAATTTCAATTGCTGTGAGATCATCAATAGTTTTATTTGCTATTAATATACCACCAAAAGCACTTGTTGGATCACACGAAAGAGCCTCTTTGTATGCATCCAGTATAGTATTTCTTTGAGCAACTCCACAAGGATTCGTATGTTTAATTATTGCAAAAGTAGGCATATCCTCTTTAAAATCATTGATCAATTGAAGGGCCGCATCGGTATCATTTATATTATTATAAGACAACTCTTTACCCTGTAATTTTTCAATGGAACCAAAACCATTATTTGAATTAACACGCAGTGAGGCATTCTGATGAGGATTTTCTCCATAACGAAGGATTTTTTCATCTCCATTTGATGAAATTATTTCTTCTTGATTTGTATGTCCTAGATATTTTTTGAACCAATTTGCAATCATTGTATCATAGGATGCAGTTACAGAATATGCATCTGCCGCGAGAACTGCTCTCTCTTCTTCTGATAAGCCTCCATTATTCTGAATATTTTCAAGAATAGATTGATAGGAGTCTATACCTGTAACTATTGAAACACGATCATAATTTTTAGCGCTAGCTCGAATCATAGAGGGCCCACCTATGTCAATATTTTCAATGATCTGACTTAAATTATCTGTTGTCTTAACAATTTTCTGGAATGGATATAAATTAACAACTACGAGATCAATTTCTTGAATTGAGAGATTTTTAATTATATTTGAATCATCAATATTATTTAACCGGGATAAGATACCAGCATAAATATTTGGATGTAATGTTTTGACTCTTCCTCCTAATATTTCAGGAAATTTAGTTATTTCTTCAATTTCTTTAACTTGAACTCCATCCTGAGTTAATAATTTTGCAGTTCCACCAGTAGAAACTATCTCAACACCTTCTTTCTCAAGACCTTTAGCAAATTCTATAATACCTGTTTTATCGTAAACACTTATTAAAGCCCTCTTTATTTTAATAGTATTCATTATCATCAATCATAATTTTTACTTGTTCAATTATCTCAATTTTGTTTTGCGAGTTTTTCGATTAGCTCTTCTAGATTATCAACACCAGTATAATCCTCACTTAGACCACCTTCTCCACTTTTATTTTTACAAGTGAAGAATACGCACTCATCGCCAAGAACTCTAATACCATGAATGGTATTCCGCGGTATGTAAACTAGATCACCAGACTCAGCTGTTGTTGTTTCATCCCCCAATAAAACTGCAAGTTTCCCAGATAATAGATAGATCCATTGTTCATCATTGGGATGATAATGGGGAGGCGGTACATCACCTTTTTTATAGTTAACTATTCCCACTTTTAGTATTTCACCCGAGAACTGTTTCATCATAATATGAGGTCTTGCAACATCAGGTGTTGCTGTCATTTCATTCTTTCTAAAAATTGGCATGACTATCTCTCCAAAGTTTAATTTAGGTACAATTTTATACTATTATTTTTTTTCTAATATGGAAATAAAGAAACCATCATTTCCACCATCTGCTATTACCCCCGGTAGAATTCTCATAAAACCTTCTTTTTTTATACATTTTTTAAATTCAGGTATTTTTTCTGCATTAATTTCTCTTATGTGAATATCCTCCCTGTCTTTTAGTATTTTATTTATTTGATTTTCTCCTTCTTCCGGTTCCAATGAGCACGTACAGTAGATCAAAACACCACCTTTCCTAAGCATATTAATTCCATTATTTAATAAATTTATCTGGTTTTGAGTAAAATAGTCTATATTACCTATCTCTTTTAGAAGAATATCTGGATTCCTTCTTATAACACCAGTCGAACTGCAGGGCGCGTCTATTAACACACCATCCACCTTATTTTTTGGTTGCCATTTAGTTCCATCAGCGTGAATTATTGTGGCCTTATAGTTTAATCTATTTAGATTATCTTTTAATATCTCCAAGCGATTAAGACTTTTATCTACGGCGGTAACTACAGCTCCTTTTGCTAATAAATTTGCTGTCTTTCCACCAGGGGCTGCACACAGATCGACGAATAATTTACCTTTCAAATTATCTTCGACTAGTTTGATTGGAATTGAAGCAGATATATCCTGTACCCACCATAATCCCTCGTCATAGTACTTTATACTTGGAATATAGGAGTAATTATTTAATCTAATAGATCCTGTAGATAGAAGAGATCCACCTAAATCTTCGGCAATTTTCTGATTGCTGTTTTTGGCACTTAAATCAAGAGGTGGATCAAATAATAGAGTCTTCGATATTTGATCCAACTCTTCAATACTGTAAACTTGACTCCACTTTATTTGCATCCATTCTGGTAGCAAATCTAGTGAGTCCATTTCTTCTGTTTTTATACTATCCTTTTCATTACTTATTTTCCTTAATACAGCATTTACAAGTCCAGAAAGTTTAGATGATTTTCGATCTCTTTTTGTAAGATTTATGGCAATATTTACGACCGCATAGGCCGCATTATTAAGATAAACTATCTGGCATATTGAAATAAATAGTATAATGTGAATACGCCTTGAATGCTTTTCAATACTATCCTTTAAATATCTTGATAAAATGATTTCAATATGACCCCAACGCCGCAAAGTTGTCATCATAATTATTTTACAAAAGGCCAGATCTTCTCTTAAAAGAGATTTATATTTATCCTGTTTTAGAAATTTTTCTAAACTTTGATCTGGATTAGATTGCATTTCTATAATATCCATAAGGATATCTGTTGCTAGTTCCCTTGAATTTAATCCATTTAAATTTTTACTATTATTATTAATTATTGATCTCATATTTAATTTATATATCTTAGTTACTATATTATACTTGAAAACTTATATAGAAATACAAATTATGATACTTAAAAAAAATAAGAAACTTTCACCAGAAGCCCAAAGAGCTCTTGCAGAAGCTGAAGAAAGAAGAAAAAAAAACAAAAAAAATGAAACTTCAAGGCCAAAAGAGATAGATGGACCTCAAGGACCAGAACCGACCCGATACGGTGATTGGGAAAAGAAAGGTATAACTTCGGATTTTTAGCTAAATATTTTTTCTATTTATTATTAATTCTTCAACAACAGCTGGTTCCGCAAGTGTTGATGTATCTCCCAGGTCTGAATAATCATTTTCTGCTATTTTTCTCAGTATTCTTCTCATAATTTTACCAGATCTTGTTTTTGGCAATCCAGGCGTAAGTTGAATATAATCTGGGGTTGCTATCGGACCTATTACTTCTCTTACAGTTTTAAGCAAATCTTGGACTACATCATCCTCATTAATTTTTATTCTAGATTTAAGTGTAACAAAAGCGTATATTCCCTGACCTTTTATTGAATGAGGAAATCCAACAACTGCAGACTCAGAAACATTTTTATTTGAAACTAAAGCAGACTCAACTTCAGCAGTTCCCAGTCTATGACCTGAAACATTTATTACATCATCAACTCTCCCTGTGATCCAGTAATAACCATCTTTATCTCTTTTGCATCCATCTCCTGTAAAGTACATCTCTTTGTATGTTGAGAAATAGGTATCTTCGAATCTCTTATGGTCTCCATAAACAGTCCTCATCTGACCGGGCCAAGAGTCAAGAATCACAAGATTACCAGAGCATTCACCATCTAATATTTTACCGTTTGCATCGACAATTGATGGTTTTATTCCAAAAAAAGGTAAAGTTGCTGACCCAGGTTTTTGATCTATTGCACCCGGAAGTGGAGATATCATAATACCTCCTGTTTCTGTTTGCCACCATGTATCCACGATAGGAGATTTTTTTTCACCCACAACATTATAATACCAATTCCATGCTTCAGGATTTATTGGTTCGCCTACCGTACCAAGAAGTTTAAGAGTATTTCGGCTTGATTTTTTTACGTATTCGTCACCAGATCCCATTAAAGCTCTTATAGCAGTAGGTGCTGTATAAAATATATTGATTTTATATTTATCAATAATTTTCCAACATCTTGAAGCATCTGGATAGTTTGGAAGACCTTCATACATAACAACTGTGGCTGCATTGGATAGTGGACCATATACAATATAACTATGACCTGTTATCCATCCGACATCAGCTGCACACCAATAGATATCGTCTGGTTTATAATCGAATATATATTGGTGTGTTATTGAAGCATAAACAAGGTATCCTCCCGATGTATGCAATACACCTTTCGGTTTACCAGTTGAGCCTGAGGTATATAAAATAAATAAAGAATCCTCTGCATTCATTTCTTCGGGTTGACATATTTCATCAACTGATACAGTTTCTTCATGGTACCAAAAGTCAATTTTATTATTCCAGGAAACTTCATTTCGCGTATGTTGGATTACTAAATTACTTTCAACTTTTGTACCCAATTTTCTTGCTATATCTATTGCTCTATCTACATTCGTTTTGAGTGGTATTATTTTCCCGCCTCGGACACCTTCATCTGCAGTTATTATAATTTTTGATTTACAGTCATGGATTCTGCCTGCGAGTGCTTCTGGAGAAAAACCACCAAAAACTACAGAATGTATTGCGCCAATTCTTGCACATGCAAGCATGGCAAATGTAGCTTCAGGTATCATGGGCATATAAATTGTGACCCTGTCCCCTTTTTTTACATTAAGTTTTTTTAATATATTTGCAAATTTACAAACATGTTTATAGAGGTCTTTGTAGGTATATGTTCTTGTTTCCTCTCCGTCATCACTTTCCCATATTATTGCTTTTTTATTTGAATTTTTTTCTAAATGCCTATCAATACAATTTGCTGAAACATTAAGGGTGCCGTCTTCAAACCAGCGAATATTAATATTATCTTTTTTATAGGAAGTGTTTTTTATTATTGTATAAGGCTTGATCCAATCAATTCTTTTACCTTCTGCTGCCCAAAATTTCTCTGGAGATGCCAGGCTTGCATCATATAGTTTCTGATATTTATCCAAATTTATATATGCATTTTCAGACCACTCAGAGTTTACTTTATTTCCAGCAAAATTACTCATATTATTTTCCAATATAAATCAATTATAGGGACTCTTTTTTTAATGGCCTATTTAGTAACAAATTTATCACATCATTAACTGAGTGCCTATTGTATATTATATTATATACACCTTCAATTATTGGTAATGATAAGTTCAGTTCTTTTGCCATATGATATACGGCTTTAGTTGTATAAATACCTTCAGTTAGATTTTCTACTTTATTTTCAAACTGATTGGATGAACCAATTTGAAAACCTAATTGTGTATTTCTAGATTTCATATTTGTTGCAGTTAGGACTAAGTCACCAAGACCTGAAAGACCAAGAAAAGTATCTTTATTTGCCCCAAGGGCAACACCAAAAGTTATAATCTCATTTATACCTCTACTTACCAATGAGGCAACTGCACCGTCACCTAATTTTTTACCCATTGCAACACCGGTGGCAATAGCAATTATATTTTTTAGTGCACCACCAACTTGAACGCCTATTAAATCACTATTGTAATAAGGACGAAAATTATTGTTTGCCATAATATGTCCAACACGCTCAAGGAGTTCGTTCGATTTACCAGCAAGTGTAAGAGCAGTCGGGAGATTATTAGCAATATCAATAGCAAATCCTGGACCTGAGAGTATCAAGGTGGGACAATTAGGTAGATTAATTTTATTGATTTGCTCTAATAGCAAATTATTTTTTGTATCTATACCTTTAGAGGCGATCACTAATGGAATTTTTAAATTATTAATTTCTTTTATCTCTCTTGTTATTCCATCAAAAGATTGAGTTGGTGAAGCATATATTAAAATATCACTTCCAATTAGCTCTCTAAGATTACTAACAAAATTAATTTCTTTTGGAATATTAATTTCTTTGAGTGAGGATGTTTTTCTATTTTTATTTAATAGACTTGCTTTATCTTTGTCGTAGTGCCATATGCATATATCGTGGCCATTTTTATTAGCGTTCATTCCAAGCGCTATTCCCCATGCACCTGCACCCAATATCCCAATTTTACTCATACTTTTATATCCACTTCAGACTTAACATCATTCTGTATATCAAGAGGCCATCTTGGTTTTATAACTATTGGAGTAGATTTAATTTCTTTTCGTAACCTCTCAATACCAGACCAAGCAATCATAGCTGCATTATCTGTACAGAGATGTTGAGGGGCCACTGAGATATTAAATTTTTCGCCTTCACTTACTTTTTTTATTGAAGAAAATATCTTTTTATTAGCAGCAACTCCACCTGCTAAAACAACACTTGGATTTTGAATATCATATTTATTTTTAAACAATCTTATCGCCAGAGATAGTTTGCTTAATATAACATCAATTACGGAGTCCTGAAACTCAGCACATATATTATAAGCCATCTGATTATCTAGGGGTTTTGATTTGTTAATTTCTCTTCTGACAGCAGTTTTAAGACCCGAAAAGGAAAAATTTAGGTCACCTGAGTTTATCAGTGGTCTTGGAAACTTAATATTGTTTAAATTAGATTTCTGAGCCATCCTTTCAACAACCGGACCACCAGGGTACCCGTGGTTTAGCGATTTAGATACTTTATCATAAGCTTCACCTAGTGCATCATCTATTGTTGTACCCAATCTTTCATAATCATCAACATTTTTAACAATCAGGAGTTGGGTATGCCCACCAGTAACAAGTAATAACAAATATGGAAACAAAATATTTTTTACCATTCGTATTGTAAGCGCGTGTCCTTCAAGGTGATTAATACCTAATATAGGTATTTTTAATACACTAGCCATAGCTTTTGCAAAAGTTACACCAACAATTAAACCACCTTTCAAACCTGGTCCAGAAGTTACTGCGATAGCATCTAAATCTTTCAGATTAATCCCTGATTCCGTAATAGATTTCTCAACTACTTTATCAATATTTTGTATATGCGATCTTGCTGCAATCTCTGGAACAACTCCGCCATAATCTGTGTGCTCAGAGATCTGCGAATGAACTATATTTGATAGAATCTCGCATTGTCCATTTTTACCTTCTTTAACAATCGACGCTGAAGTCTCATCACAGCTCGTTTCAATTCCAAGGATAATCATTTTTTTCATTTGCTATTAAATTAGATTTGTTCTAAACCATGTATGATATAAATAATATCATTAATAACATTATTTATATAATATTTTATCAAATTTGAAGTTTTCATGCCCAAATCCGATTCCAATAAGAGTATAAGAATAGGTACAAGAGCAACTAAGTTAGCAATTAGACAAGCTGAGATACTGTCACAAGAAATCATTAATAAAAAAATTGCCAAAATTGATAATATTGAAATTATCCCAATCAAATCCTCTGGTGATTATGTTTCCGCTTCCATTGGGCCATATGATGGTAAGCTTTTATTCACTAAAGAAATAGATCAAGCCCTCATAGATGAAAGGATTGATATTGCAGCTCACTCTGTGAAAGATCTTGAAAGTAATTTAGCGGCGGAGCTTGAACTATATGGGGTTTTAGAACGTGAAGATCCAAGAGATGCTCTAATTACAACGGATAAATTCGATAATATTGATGACTTACCAAGAAATTGTCTCATTGGTTCAGCTTCACCAAGAAGAGAGGCAATTATTAGATCAATAAGAGAAGATGTGAGGGTAATAGAGTATCGAGGAAATTTCGAAACTCGGATTAAGAAGTTAATTGGCAAGGAAGTTGATGCAACATTTTTGGCAATGGCAGGAATTAAGAGATTAAATTATAAAGGTTGTTATATTCTCCCAATTGAAACAAAAGAATTTTTACCAGCGGCTGGGCAAGGGGCAATCGGGCTAATAATTAGAAAAGATGATACAAGAGCTCGAGAAATTGTAACTAAATTAAATCACCAGGAATCGTTTGATTGCATCCAGGCAGAGAGAAAAGTAATGGAAAAATTTGGTGGATCCTGTTTCCAACCACTTGCAATTCATGCTTATTATTTAAAAAATGACGAGATTACCATTGATGCCGTTATATATAGTAAAAGTGGTTCAAAAAATTTACATCTATCTGGAAATGGAACATCATTAACTATTTTTGATATTGCTGGTGATATTGGCCAAAGATTGCTAAACTATTATAATGAGCATTTACTGAATGATATTAATTAAACCCTATGAAACTTATTCTTACAAGGCCAATAGATGATTCAAAAAAAATCTTGAATGACCTAAAAGGCAAGGATCATGATCTAATAATGAATCCTTTACTCGAAATAGTATATCTACAAAAAAAAATAAATATAAATCAGTTTACCTCAGTACTTTTTACAAGTAGGCATTCAGTTAGAGCCTTAAAGCAGTATAGATATAATATTACTAACAAATTTTTTTTTATATGTGGTAAATCAGCCTACCAAGAGGCATTAGAATTTGGATTAAGTAATGAGTATGTTCTATTTGAAAATATAAGCGATCTTGTAAAAAAATTCCCCGACATAGAAAATATTCAAAATCAGAATATTATGTATTTTCGTGGCCGGCATATTTCTTATAATTTTAATAAACTACTCAAAGATAATAATATAAAATCGAATGAAGAAATTATTTATGAGGCAAATCAAATACGTAATTTTACGCCAGAAATTATTGAAGAGTTTACAAAAAATAACCCATTAGGTGTTTTCTTATATTCGGAAAGAACAGCTCATATATTTATAAATACACTAAAGAAATATAAATTAGGTAATAAAACGTCAATCATTTTAGCCTATTGTTTATCAAAGAATATTTCCCAGATTCTAGAAGAATTTGGGATTAGAACAAAATATCCTCTAACTTCAACAAATGAGGCAATATTAAACTTAATATAAAAATGAAGAAATAAATGAGTCTTAATACCCGTAAAAAACAAGTTAAACCGAAAGTCACTATCGATCAAAAAGAAGCTACTATATCTACTGGGAAGAAATTTAAAGGGGCATTCTCTGGTATATTTGCTTTCTTTACAAAAAAAAGATTAATTTTACTTTCGTTAATATCAATTTTTACTTTTGGTATATTAAAATATTATCCAGATATCAAGAATTTATCAACCCTCAGCATTCTGGATAATTCATTTATCATGGATCAAGAAAAAAAACTTTTGGAGATAGAAAATAAGATAGTTAGTAACAAAGAAAAATTAGATCTTTTGGAAGAAAAAGATGATGTCCTTCTGAATTTACAAGCTAAAATACTAGAGCTAAATACTGAGATTCAAGAAATTTCAGAAAAAAATAATCTAATAACCCAACAAAACAAGGAATTGATTGATTATATAGAATTAATCCGTGAAAAACCTAAAGATCTAGATGTAAAAATTGAAGAGCCCAAAGGAATACAAAAAGTACAATTAGATTATGAGGAGAAAATACTTTTTGATCAGCAGCAGAATAAGGATTCTATCTATGAAAGTAATATTAATACTGAGGCTATTAACGAGGCACCCATAAATAAATCAATTGACGATGAAAAAAATAATCTAGCAGCTTTGATAATTGATAAAATTGAAGAAAATGTGAGGGTCAAAGAAAATTTTGATGATGAAGTAGAACTTCTATTAACACTTGATTTGGATTATGAAAATATAGATAATTTGAAAAATATCTCAAATACCCCGATACCAACACCTGAGGAAATAATAAGCGAATTGGATAATTATTTAAAAGAAAATATAAACCTATATATAGGTAATAATAAATTGAAATCGAAATTTTTTGATATTTTATCTAGAGAAGTAAATGTAGCTCGTGTGAATTACAGTGATACCTCTCTTATAGAAGAATTGAAATCTAATATCTACAACGATGACTTGACTGATGCAAAGATCATTTTAAGCAAGTTAGAGTTTAGAGATGAATTAATAGATATATCAGAAAAGTTAGAATTAAGAACCGTTTACCTAAATGAATTGAATAATTTAAAGCTAAGGTTTGAAAATAATTGAAAGTACTTATGGGACTATAACTAATGATTAGATTATTTCTATTACTGGCTGCGCTCTTAGGATTGATTTACATTTTTAACTGGATGACTTCTTATGATGGTCAAATACTGCTTCAGGTCGGTGAATATGAGATTACGACATCAATTGTATTTTTTATAATAATATCAATATCAATTATTACATTTTCAATAATTACTTGGGTAATCTTGAGTTATCTATATTCACTTCCAAAAAAGATTCAGAAATTTAATCAAGAAAAAAAGAAACAAAAAATCCAAGAAGCTATCACAAGGGGACTTGTATACGCTTCCTCGGGTAATAGTATTGCTGCTGATGCAGAGATAAAAAAAATTGATCGTCTAATAAAAGATACAAAAGAAACAAAAGATATCATGACATTGGTTTTGAAAGCTCAGAATGCAAGTCTAAAGAAAGACAGGAACCAACTAAATAAAATATTTCAAACAATGGGTGATGTTGAAGAAACAAAAATGCTTAGCTATAGAGGTCTTTATACTCTCTCTAAAAACTCCAAAAATACGCAAAAATCAATTGAAATACTTAAAGATGCAGAAACTTATAATTCCAATGAGCCTTGGGTTATGGAGGAGATGTTAAAATGTTATTTGATGACAAAGAACTGGATTGGTGCTGCAGATATAATAGAAAAGAAATACAAAAATAAACTAATTCAAAGAAAAGATTATAATGTACAAAAGGCGATTATACTTACTGCTCACGCAAAATCTATTGAAGAGGATAGTCCTGATGAGGCACTCAATTTTGCTTTAGAAGCCAATAAGTTAGATAAGAAACAAATAATTGCCACTCTCGTGAGTGCAAAAATTTTTTCAGAAAGAGGAAATATTTCTAAAGCGGAAAAAATTATTTTTGATACATGGAAATTAAACCCACATGAAGATCTTGCATATATATTTAGCCATATAGTTCCTGGTATATCGCCGAAAAAAAGAATCGAAAGAATTGAGGCATTAATCAAAAAAACAAAATCAAATAATATAGAGGGTGCTGTTGCGCTCTCAAGGGCCTACATTGATGCAAAAAGCTTCGAGGAAGCAAGGACGGTATTAGAACCATATATAAATGAAGAATCTAGTAAAAGAATTTACCAACTACTAGCTGAGATTGAGATTACATTATCTGAAAGTCGTACTAAATCTGCAGAGTGGATGCGTAAAGCCATGAACTCAAAATATGATACAAATTGGTATATTGATGACTTTACCTCAAACGTTTGGCTTCCCTGTATACCAGATACTGGAGAGATTAAATCATTTATGTGGGGGGACTGTTTAATTAAATCAATTGATATAAACCATCAATATTTGGGTCATTTCGCAAATAATAAATTAATCCCAAATGACCAAAAAAACTCAGACATTAAAATAGATGACGTTGAAGTGGATGAGATTGAAGAAGTCAATATTATTGAGGCTGATAAAAAACAATCTGAGATAAAAAAAATAAATAAGAAATCTGTTAAAAAAGATGAATCCAAAGATATAGGAAAAACCAGTGCACCAGATGATCCAGGTATAATCAGCGAAGATGATATTAACGAGCTATAGTCGAAACATTGCAAATAGAAAAATATAATATTTTTTTATTGTATATTTGCTATAATAAATCAAAATATTTTTTATAAGCGTAAGTAAATCGACCCATAGCATTATTAGATAGAAGGATAATTAAATGAAATATAACTTACTCGGTAAATCTGGATTAAAGGTTTCAAATTTAGCAATAGGAACAATGAATTATGGAAAAGGTGATGCAAATCAGCCACTTTTTTCACTTGGTGTTAAAGAAGCAAAAAGAAATATTGATTTATGTATAGATGAGGGAATAAATTTAATTGATACATCCGATGGATATGCAAAGGGTGCATCGGAAGAAATCTTAGGGGATGCAATTAAAGATAAAAGGGAAGATTTATTAATTGCGTCAAAAGTGTGGAACCCAATGGGTGAGGGGCCAAATGATATTGGTCTTTCAAGATATCATATAATATCAGCTTGTGAGGCTAGCTTGAAAAGACTACAAACTGACAGGATTGATGTTTATTTAGCTCATAAATGGGATGGTATGACGCCTATAGAAGAAATTGTAGAGGCATTTGATAGTTTAATTAGAACTGGAAAGGTCAGATATATAGGTTGCTCTAATTTTTCTGGGTGGCACTTAATGAAATCACTTTCAGCTGCAGATAGAGCAAATCGAGAGCGTTTCGTTTGTCAACAAATTCATTATTCATTACAATCAAGAGAAGCCGAGAATGAGCTGATACCAATTGGGATATCAGAAAATATTGGCACTTTGGTATGGAGTCCATTAGCGGGTGGCTTGCTTACTGGTAAGTATAAAAGAGGGGAGGCTGGGCCAGAAGGTTCAAGGCACTTTGAACGTAAATGGAAAAATCCTCCGATTTATGATGAAGAAAAATTATATAATATAATTGATGTAATTATAAAAATTGGGCAAGAGCGATCAATACCGCCATCACAAGTAGCACTAGCTTGGCTTCTAACCAGACCAACTGTCACTTCATTAATTGTCGGTGGGAAGAGTGAAAAACAATTCAAAGAAAATTTACCAGCTGCAGATCTAATTTTGAGTGAGGAAGAACTCAATACATTAAACGACGTTAGTAAACCAAACCTACTATATCCATACTGGCACCAACAATTTATGGGGAAAGAGAGATTCTCAGAAGCCGATCTAGGCTTACATAAATGGCATTCAGGATATTAAATTCTTTTTATGAACTTGAGGTATCTATGTGTTGCAAGACATATCTGATCCACAGCACATAGGTGATTTTACTTTTCCGTGGCCTTCAGGGCACTCAGAAATATGAACATTACTACCATCTGGTTTTACGATTGTACTGTGAACTAGTTCTTGTTCACACTCACCACATGTCATAGTTCCAATACTCATTCCGCATTCATCACATACATATTTAGACATCTGTAAAATCCTTAATTTAAGATCAATAAATTACAACTAGGATAGGTATTTTTTACTCATCTACAGGCCCCCCTCCGTCTTTCCAGCCAGAGAAGCCTCCAACATTAGAGACAGACGTATAACCCATTTCAAGTAATGTTCTTCCAGTTAATGCAGCCATCCCTCCTGCACCACATACTAGAACAATATCAGCATCTTTTTGAAGTGACGCATTATGATGCGGGGTACTAGGGTCTGCTGCAAATTCTATGAAACCTCTAGGAATTCGAAGTGCACCAGCGATAGTACCAGATTTATTAATATCTAATCCATCACGTACATCAATAAAAACTGATTTACCCTCTTTGTGTTTTTCAATTCCAGTTGCAACGTCTATCTTTGGAACGATTTTATTAGCAGCTTCAAGCTCGGAGCTAGAGGTTTTAATCATAATTTTATCCTTTCCGGTTATCCTTGATAAATATTATTATTAGGTTAGCCAAGTCTATTTAGACTTGATAATTAGTTTAATAATAAATCAAAAAAATCATTAAGCCAAGTTTTTACATGATGGTCGTGAAGAAACCTTCCCTCAAAATGATATTTTCTCTGCTGAGCTCCATTCATAATTAGCCTATGTTCAGCTTTCACGAGCCATCTGTTGATCATAGCAAGCGTNAGTTCNCTATGAAATTGTATTCCAAATGCATTTTCTTGATATCTAAAAGCCTGAGCATCATCTTCTTTCCCAGTAGCTAAAATATTTGCAGTTTTTGGTGGTTGCATCCATTCACGATGCCATTGATGAACAAATGGAGGCCATTTTAATAGNTTCTCCCCATATTCTGTTGGTACTATAGGGTAATACCCTATTTCTACATGATCTTTTATTTTTATGGATCCCCCTAAGCTACAGGCCAATAATTGTGCACCAAGACATATGCCAACGAAAGGGATATTTTCCTTTAATGGGATTTGTATCCAATCCTTTTCATATTTTATAAAATCCTCATCATCGTTAGCACTCATTGGTCCACCAAACATTACTGCGCCATCAAATTTCCCTTTGAGTGATTGAGGAAGCTGGTCGCCTAATGCAGGTCTTCTAATATCTAATTTATATCCNCGATTTTCNAGAAGTGTTCCTATCCGTCCAGGAGTCGAGGTTGATTGGTGCAATATAATAAGTATTTTTTTAGTCATTAATTGTATTTAAGAAGTCTTTTTTTATTTGTACCCTTTCTCGAGTTGCAATACCTATCAATTCAGCAACTCTCCAAACAAGGTTATTTTCGTATGGATCAAAATTTTGATCTGTAACAATGATTTGCCACATCATTTCCAATATTTTTTTTCTATCTTGGAGTGACAGCTCTTTCTTTATAATACTTGTATAACTGTATAAGTCAGTAGCATCTTTCTCTTCATTCAATCCCACAGATAAAAGTTCTGCTGAATCATTCTTACTAATTGAGAAATATTCAACAAGTAAATCAATAATTTTTTGCTCTTCNAGTATATGAAACTCATCATCAATTTTTGCTGTACGCACTAATATTGTTGATATTGCAATTTGCAAAGGGTTTGGAGTAAATTTTATCTCCGGTGNTTCTTGATTTTCTTTTTTAAATAGATTTTTTATAAAATTCATTGTAATTCCAATTTTTATAAGGAGTATATTAAATATATACATAATATATTTAATTTATATAAACAAAAAAAAAATATAATATAACAACTATGAATTTACAAAATACAGATCTTAATAAAAATTTTCAGTTGGGAGTCTTGGGATATCCATTATCTCATACATTATCACCAATCATTCACAACTACTGGATGCAAAAATATCAAATAAAAGGATCATATAATTCCTTAGAGATTCAAACCAATGATCTTACAACTTTCTTTAAGGATAATATTTCAAAATTTAAGGGTTTAAANGTAACCATTCCACATAAAATAAATGTATTTGAATTNATGGATGAAATTGATAACAGTGCAAAAGTCATTGGTGCAATTAATTGTATATCTATTAATAATGAAGGCAAGCTGGTAGGAGCAAATACAGATGCAGCTGGTTTTATGTCAGGACTTCGCAAGTTCATACCTGAAATAGGATTTGATAATTCTAATATCATGATTATTGGTGCCGGNGGTGCATCGCGTGCAGTTATTTATTCTNTATTATTAGAATCTGTTAAAAAAATAAGTATTTCTAATAGATCTANAGANCGTTTAAAGGNAATTGGTAGAGATTTTAATGGAGTNCTNAATCCTGTTGANTGGGATCAAAAAAGTAAAGAGATTTCAAANGCAGATATAATAATTAATTGNACGAGTCTNGGGATGCTNGGTAANGATAGCTTGGANATAGATGTAAGTTCATTTAATGAAAATGCGATTNTTATTGATCTTGTCTATAATCCAATAGAAACAGAGCTGATCAAATCTGCTAAAAAAAGAGGCCATAGAGTTTTAAATGGACTACCTATGCTTCTTCACCAAGCCGCATTATCATGGAAAATATGGTTTGATATTCTTCCAGATATTGATAATGAATTACTCAGTATTATTGAAGGTAAGTTAAAAATTTGAAGATACTTTCATAATAAGTTTTCATACTTATTGCCAATTAAGCTCTCAATAGCCGATGCTACAGACAATAATTTTACTTCAGAATATGCGGGAGCAATTAGCTGAAGACCAATTGGCATATTATTATTATCGAGTGCGACTGGTATTGTTATTGCCGATAAACCAAGTAGATTTATTGGCGAGGTATTCCTTAGCATTAGTCCATTAGCCTCTGAATATTTTTTTGGGTCAATTAATTCTCTCACTTCAGGGGGAGAAATAGGAACTGTTGGAGTAAGAATAATATCAAATTCATCGAATTTTTCTTGAATTGATAGTGATATATTTTCAAGACGGTCTTTACGTTGCAAATATTCTATTGCAGAAAAAGAATGTAGATCTTTAATTCTAAATGACACATTTGGATCAAGTGAGTCTTTCATTTGAATCATTTCACCATTAATGAATGATGCAAACTCAGCTGCAGCAAGCCCACCTTTTGTAAATAAGTGGTAAGACTCATCAATTTCATCGATTGACTTAATATTTATTACTTTATTTTTTGATTCAATTTTCTTTATTATTTGCAGTATTTCTGTATCAATTCCGTCCTCACATTTTTCAAAGAACCAATCATANGTTGCTACAGTAAATTTAATATCTTTATTTATCACATCATCTTTTGTTTTTGTATGATAGNACTTTGTTTTATCCAATTCTTCAAAAGTATAGATAGCNTCTTCAACTGTATTAGTTAATATACCTGGTGTATCAAAGCTTTTACTTAGTGGAACAATACCATCAGTTGACCATCTATTTTTTGTTGTTTTTAAGCCAACATTCCCTGTCACAGAGGCTGGTATTCTCACGGAGCCTGCGGTATCAGTTCCCAGTGCAACCGAAGCAGTATTAGAACAAAGGCTTACACCTGCTCCTGCGCTTGATCCACCAGGAGCTCTATGGTTTTTTTTATCCCATGGGTTGATTGGTGTCCCCCAATGTGGATTTATACCAACACCACCAAAAGCAAATTCAACAGTATGAGTTTTNCCTGTAAAAAGTGCATTATTTTGCTCTAANATATTTATTATTGGACCTTGGGCCTCCCATTTTTTNGGAAGCTCTTTTGGTGTTCCNGCCCTTGTTTTNTAACTGTCTACTCCATATAAATCTTTTACAGAAATTGGTATTCCAGATAATGCAGAGAATTTATTATCTTTNAAATCTGCATCTATTTTTAATGCAGATTGAATAATTCTCTCATCATTAAATTCAACAAAAGCATTTTGACTAGAGTTTGAAGACTCNTANTTACTAATAACTTCTTCCGCAATGTTTACNACCGATATCTCACCTTCATATAGGCTTTTNTTAATATGNGATATTGGNTTTCTTGCTAAAATNTTTTTTTTCATTTCACTTTACGCTTCTTTTAGCTAATATGTATTTATTTTATAACATAATTGAATTTTTAGAGGGAATAAAATGTCTCATAGTGTAATTGATACACCTAAATTAGGTGATAGCTTAAATAGATATGGACCAACATCGGCAAGAAANGTATCTACAAACAAAATTAAAATGGACTCTGTCACTATTGACACACATGCGCATGTCCTAATTCCAGAAGCNCATGATTTTATTAGCCCGTTATACAATTTAGGAGATATCCCGTTTGTNCATAACTCTAGTGCAGAAACACTNAATATTCAGCAAATACAAGATAGGGANAGAACTGTAGCCTTATCAAGCATTCCAGATCGCCTAGAGTTATTGGAAACACAGGGTATAGATATACAAGTCATAGCATCTGTTCCTAATCAATGTTACTACATGGCAAAAGGTGAAGATGCGAATAAGGTTTCAAGGTTAGTCAATGATGGAATAATGAAATGGGTGGATGCNCATCCGGATAAATTTGTTGGCTTAGGTACCGTTCCCCTGCAAGATCTTTCAATTGCACTTGATACTCTNGACTATATAAAAAATGAGACAAGCATAAAGGGGTTGCAAATTCTAACAAATGTNAATGGTATGGAGATATCTGATAAATCTCTTGAAAAATTNTGGGCAAAGGTTGAGGANTATGAATTTGGAGTAATGCTNCATCCTCTAGGCTTTTCNCATGGTGAAAGGTTTGGGAACTATTATTTTACAAATGTCATAGGAAATCCACTAGATACAACAGTTGCCCTTCATTATATAATTTTTAATGGTTTGTTAGAGAGATATCCAAATTTAAAAATATTAGGTGTTCACGGGGGTGGCTTCTTACCTGCTTACTCAGGACGTATTGATCATGCTTGGGGGGCAAGGAAAGATTCATTTGGAAATCTTCCAAATCCACCAACTAGTTATTTAAAGAAATTATATTTTGATACAACAGTATTCACACATGAACAGTTAGAATATCTAGTGAATAATTATGGTGATGATCATATTGTCATGGGAACAGACTATCCTTATGATATGGCCGAGTACTTCCCAGTGCAGCATATTGTTGATAGTAATCTCACTGATGAGCAAAAGAAGAATGTTGTAGGCCAGACTGCACTCAAATTATTTAATATTGAATAATATTAGATACTTGTAAGCTTTCTGTCTCTCTCTGTTGAAGTTTTTGATTCTTCTTCCTTGGCGTATTTTCCTGTGAGTTGAGGTGTATGTGCACCTTCAAGTCCCCTATCTTCGATATGAGTTTTCCTTGTAACTCTCTCCCAGGTGCGTTTTAATGGGTCACTTACATTGAAGTTTAGAGTACCAATTTTTTCAATTTCTAATTCAACTTTATCCCCGTCCATAAATGGATTCAATCCTCTATGATTAGTACCTGTTGCGATAATATCACCTGGTTCCAGAGCATGTATTGAGCTCAACCATTCTATGCAACGGGGTATCTTATGAGCCATGTCATCGGTATTAAAGTCTTGCATAACTATACCGTTATTACGGAGCAAAATTTGGAGATTCTGTGGATCATTAATTTCATCTTTGGTTACTAAATATGGCCCAATAGGTGTATAACTTGCACGAGATTTCATTTGAAAAAAGAAGTTTGAAGCAATGAGACCCCTTGCTGAGCCATCAATTAGATTTGTATAACCAAATATATAATCCATGGCGTCTTTTTCACTCACATTTTCAGCTCTTTTACCAATCACAATGGCAAGCTCAGCTTCGCCTTCAAAAATTGTTGCAGGTATATCAGTTAATTCCATTGTATCGCCATGTCCAATGACAGTACTTGTTGCTTTATGAAATGCGTTAATTGGTGCTGCTTCTTTTCTAGTGCCATCTTCCATGTAATTAACAGCCATACAATCTATATTAGATGGTCGCGGACATGGGCTTCTTAGCCTTACGCTATTAATATCAACTCCATCATTATTATTAACATAGTCCTCAATAAGGTCTTTATAATTATCGTACTTCTCAATCAGTCCATTGATTAGATCTCTAGAGTCTCTATTGGGTATGTCCGAAAGTTGATCTGTTATATCAATGACTTTATTTTCTATTAAAACACCAAGTCTGAAGTCGTTAAAATATAGAAATTTCATTTTTTTTATTCTCCATAAATCTTTTTAAGATAAATCTTCTTCTGTTACGTCACCAAGATAGACATATCCGGTTTCTTCAACGCTACCAGAGCCAATATACAGCCCGACAGCATGGATTGGCTCAGTATCACTGGTATTATAAAGCCAGTGTTCTACACCTGCCGGTATATAATGAAAATGTCCAGCTTCTATTTCTGTTCTCTCTCCCCCAGCACCGGCTATTCCTTTTCCTGAAACGATATAATAAATTTCTTCACAATTTGTATGCATATGTTTTTTATGAATTGCTTTTGGCATAAATTTTGCATTAAAGACAGTAGTTGTTGAACCATTTTTTTTACTAATTGGTAATCGAAAATCTGTTATGGACCAGCCATCCCCTTCATCCATTTTTTCTGGTTCAATATCATCAATATGAACTAATATTCCTTCGCTAAAGCCGACTCTTTCACTATTTAAGTCATTATCTGTAACGGGACCACAATATTCATACCCTGTATCTTCAACATCTTTTGCTCCTAAATAGAATCCTATAACTTCTGCGTCAGAATCTTGAGTTTCATTATGAAAAAAATGCTCAGAATTTGCTGGCATCAATCTAAAATGTCCTGCGCGTACGTTTGTTCGACCAGATCCTTGTCCCACGACACCATGACCTCTCAAATACATAGCAATTTCTGGACATCGAGAGTGGAGATGTTTACTGTGAGTAGAACCCGGTTTGAAAATAGAGTGAAAAACTGTTGTTGACGAACCACTTTCACCAGTTATTGGTAATTTAAATTCGGATATATTCCAGCCATCTTTAGATTCCATCTTTGCAATTGGAACATCCTTAATATGAATTGGAGGATACTTCATTTTTTTTCCTTAAATAAATTTGTCGATCAGCGTAATTAACCAGCCATATACAATTGCTCCAAGTATTGCTCCATATATTAGAAACTGACCCGGACCTGGTATTTCTCTTTTTCCTCGGTAAAGGATCCAAGAAAATTGAATTATTCCAAGTAAAGCACCAAGCATAAACCATTTATAATCTAATAGATCCATTATTTAACTATAAATTCATTTGCAATTATAATCCATATAGATAATAGCAGTCCACCAATAATTGTAAACCATCCGTTCCAATTAAGACCCGCATGGAGAGGTGATACTTTACCGAGTTTTGCAATTAGTAACGTTGATGCGGTATAAGGGGAGCTTATACCTGATAATGCCCAGCCAGCTGTTAATGCTAATATAATACTATTTGGAGAAATCCCTAAAATATCTGCATTTGGAATTAGGGGTCCTATTAAATATACTGAAAGTATGGGGTTCATTCCAATTTGTCCAAATAGTGGCATTATCCATACAATGGAAACTAATATTAATATTGGCGATAACGACTCTAAAAAAGATAATTTATCACTTGCCAATATATTAATTAAACTAGATGCCATTATTCCAATAAATGCTGCCATAATTAATATAACAAGCTCAGATTTATAATCATTGATGTCATCTTTAACATATTCTAAAACTTTTCTTTTTGTTCCATAGTAAATCTTTTTTGATGATCCAGAATTCTGAATTGAGATCCAGATTAAACTATAGAGAGGAACAACTAACATTACGACGGGAACTGCGTTTAGATTTGTAATATTTTGCATCAAGAAAATAATGCCTAATAAAGATGTAAATATGAAGAAGAGCGGTAAGACTGCAACCCAACTATCACGCTGTAAAGGTGGATTTTCTAATATTTGCTTTTTATTCTTACCATTATTACGGGAGTCTATTATCCACCCAAGAAATATAAGGATTAAGGCGCTTATCACACATGAAAAAGCGGCACCATTCCAGCTAGACCCAGGTATTATTGAGGTAGTGATAGCTATAGAATAGGTAAGTGGAGACCAACAAGTCATAGCAATAAAACCCCTTTGAACTGCAATTAACATAGATTTTCTTTTGATCTTTCGTAACTCTGGATCTAATTCTTGTTGACTTCCCTTTTCAGCCAAACTTCCAAGAAGTGATATTGAACCAAAGCTCAATAATACACCAAATATATGCCCACCAAATGTTAGAGATAAATACCGTATATTAGTTTTTTGTTCAGCTAAGAATTTACCACATCTTTCCATTCCGGAGGAACTTGCAGCCGCTTTGCGTAAGCATTGCAATGATAAAAAAAATGCAACAACAAATGATGATTTTATGAGTGAGTCGGTAATAAGAACTAGGGCTTCTTCGGTATAGTAAAACGATAGTAATATTAAAAATATTCCTAATATTATAAAGATTTTTCGAGATATTGTTAAGTTATTCAGTGAAACAAATAAATAAAAAACAATCGCCATAGAGGCGATTAGATATGATGATTTAAACCCTAGCCACTCAGAAACTATTACTGAGACCATAATCAGAATAAGTATTATCGAAGAAAGAAATTTGAAAATCTTCTCATTTGATTGATATATAGCTATGAAATTCATTCGATTATATTAATTATTTTGGCTTAAATATTAGAGTAAATAGAATAATTGTAATGAAAGCAAGTGAAGTCGTTATCAGCTGAGCTACGCTGAATACAAATGAAGAATTTTGTTCAATATTTGCAAGTGCTACAGTTAAAATAGCACCCCAACCGAAATGAATAAAACCACCTAAAGCAGACGCAGTCCCAGCTTTTTCAGGTTTTACGGAATTTAAAGCTTTATAAAAACAGTTACTCATCAACATTCCAGTGCCGAAATTTGAAATGGCAAACGCGATAAGAACAGGAAGTGGAGTTTGAACCTCGCTTATTCCAAATGACAGTTGGAGTATTCCGCCTGAAATACTCATTATTCCGCCAATTATGATTATTGTATCAATGGAAATATAATCCATTAATTTTTTTGAGGTGAATGTTGCTAATACAAAAAGAGATGGCATAATCATGAAAAAGAAACCAAATAATTCTGGTGAGACACCCATCACAACCATAAATATAATAGGGGATGAAACCACATAGGCTTGCATTGCTCCGCTTGCGAAAGCAACGATTAAACTATAAATTGTAAATTCTCTATTCATTAATAATGCACGATAATTAATAACCAGAGTTTTAAGTGTTGGAGGATCTCGCCTATCCTTTGGCAAGGTCTCTTTTAACTTGAATATTATAAAATACATTACAACAAGACCACTTAATGTGATAAATACAAATGGTGCCCTCCAACCATACCATGACGTTAAAAAACCCCCAAGAAAAGGTGCTATGATTGGGCCAACAGCCATAGCAATAGTTAATATTGCCATCGCCTTTGCTGCCTCTAAACCATCGGAAGTGTCACGAATTATAGCTCGGCTAATAACGAGCGTTGAGCATGCGCCGGTTGCTTGTGCTACTCTGCAGAATAGTAATGTCTGTATATCATTAGCTATTGCGCAAAAAAAGCTAGCAAGAGTGAAGATTATGATACCCAAAAGCACTATTGGCTTTCTTCCATACTTGTCGGATAAGGGACCTATCATTAGTTGAGAAATAGCAAAAGCGGCAAGATAGGTTGGTACCATTGTCTGGACCAATGAACGGGAAACATTTAATTCTATCGCAAGCTCTGGTAAACCAGGTAAAAACATTGTTGATGCAATTTGACCTGCAAACAATAGTGTGAATAAAAGAGCATTTGGAACGACTTTTGTTTTTACCTCTGAAACTGGCATTATATTTTAAGGGGTCTTTTATTAATTGTTAAAATGACTTGAGTAATTATTACTAATATTATTCCGAAAATACCAACATAAAAAAAAGTATTCGATATTCCATAAATATCAGAAAAAATACCGTTTAAAATCGAACCAATCGCATTCCCTCCTATTGCCGTTGCCAACCATAAACTTGCAACTCTTGCTCTGTAGGTATCTGTTAATTGCATTTGAACTGTCGATTGCATATCAATCGCAACATTGGTAACAGCTGCACCACCAATGAATGCTGTTAATAAAGCCATATTCCAGCTATCAGCTTGACCAAGCATTGTGACAGATAATAGTCCAATAATAAGAGAACCTTTTGCAACCCACGGGATGCCGTTATCGTTGTAAGTCTTCTTCCGCGATGCAATTAGAAAAGCACTTATGAGAGCTCCTGCCCCTGCAGAAGCCATTATATTACCCAATCCTTCTGCTCCCATATTAAATTTACCATCTGCTAGAGCAGGAAGTAGTTCGTGGCATCCACGGATTATTACTGAAGATATTAATGTTAGTATAATACACTCAAGGATTATAAAATTCTTATATGCAACCTTGGCTCCATCATATAATTCGTATAAGAAATTTGAATCCTTAGATTTCTTTTCACTATTTTTAGGTGCTAGCTTTATTAAAGATAAAGTAATAAGAGCAGGTAAAAAGAAGATTGTAGAAATCAAAATTGTATATTTTGTTCCAACTAAGCCAATCATTATTCCACCAATACCCGGACCGATAATACGGGCAACTTGAAAATTCATAGCGTTAAAAGCAACAGCATTTGCAATTGTTGGTTTGTCGACAATTCTTGGAACAATAGTTTGTCTTGCTGATCCGTGCGCACTATTTGCAGTGCCAATTACTAAGGCTACAAAACATAGTGTTGAAATTGACAGAGTTTCCGTGACATGCATGAGAAAAATTGTGAATGCCATGAGAGCTTGAATTAGCTGAGCTAGGATTGCAGTTCGAAGAGGCTCAATACGATCTAATAATACACCAAAAAAAGGGATCGTAGTTATGTACGGAAGAAATAAGAAGAAAGATAATAATCCAACGTATGTACTCGAACCTGTAAGGTCCCAAGCAATCCAGCTTATGACAATTCTGGTAATCCATACAGCTAGCATAGATGGTGTCATACCAAATAAATAGTATCGAAAATACTTATTGTGAAGCGCAGGGTATCGAATGGTTTTTCCTTTTATGGATAAATATCGAGGTGTTTAATTTATAATTTACTATATTATTCTATACAAATTCAAATAAATTGTTTAAGAAATTTATATTGTGGAACAGATAAATAAACAAATAGAAACTATTAAAAATTTCTCAGAGCAGAAGATTATTCTGTCAAAAGAAAATACTAAGATCTCATTTAGAATCTGGGGTCAATCAGGTCCTATCCTTGTCTTATTGCACGGTGGCTATGGATCTTGGATGCATTTTTTGAAAAACGTTGAAGAATTATCAAAAAATTTTCAGGTAATAGTCCCCGATATGCCAGGATTTGGTGAATCGGAACCTCTCCCGAAAGTTCCAAATCTCGATGAGTATGCTCAAACCCTAGTTGATGCCCTCTCCTCCCTCACTAATGGTTGCAACTATAATATTATTGGTTTCTCTTTTGGTTCAGCAATTGGATCGCATATGATTAAGTTTGCAGGAGATAGCGTTAATCGCTTAACGCTCGTTGGCTATAATAGAACAGGAAATATGCCGTTTAAGAGACCCAAAATGTTAAGTTGGCGCGCTGCAAAAACGGAAGAAGAATTAAATACGGCACAAAGACATAATTTATCTGTCATGATGATACATAAACAAGAAAAGATAGATGATATGGCTATCAATCTACAGACTCTAAATACAAAAGGAGCAAAAGTAAGAAGTCTTGAGATTGTTGCATCGCATGATCTACCAAACAGGATCCTAAATATATCTCAACCTATAGATATAATCTGGGGTGAATTTGATGTTACATTAATCAATGGGATTGATGATGCTCAAAATAGGATGAAAGAATTAATTCCTGATGTTAAATTTCATATAATCCCAAACTCAGGGCATTGGATTCAGTTTGAGGAGTATGAAAAATTTAACTCAACTATTGAAAAGATTTATCTCTAAAACGAAACTAATATTTATTATTCAGACTCCAGCACTTGGATACCATATCCAAACCCTAAGTCTAATATCGATACAATATTTTTACTACTTGTAAGGGTAACATACTCAGAAGCTGTATCAGGGATCCAATCCTCCTCCTCTTCTTCAAGAAATGAGTCGGCTCTCTCCCATAATAGATTTCCATCCTTATCGACTCTTACCAATAATGCTCTCCATGTTCCTCTGGGGTCTTCTTCACATTGGGCAAATAATTTTTTATTTCTTTTGTGCTCATAACAATGCGTTCCGGTCCCGCAAGCTATAACCGCACCACCATCATTCATGGATTCTATCCCCCAACATTCATCATATATAATTTTTTCATTTCCTCTTCCAAGATCTGCAAATATACTATCTCCCCCTGATGGGTTACCATATAATTCATCCCATAGAATAGAACCATCCATTGACACCTTTGTTATAATGGCATCAATGCCTCCTTTTTCTCCACCGTTATGCCCAGTAATAAGGTATCCATCAACTTCACCGTTTATGGTTGAAATAGCAATATCAGTTACTTCTCCATGGTCAGAGTATTTTTTTGACCAAATTTGATTACCTTCTTGGTCTATTTTTATAATCATTGGAGTAGCACCTTTTTTTTCTGAAGTTGCAGCAGCAATAACATAAGCTTGCTCGTCATGACTCTCTTCTATTGCCAAACCTATCATCGAGTTTCCAATTTCTGTTTCCCAAGAGGGATTTTCGGGAGCATTATCTGCCTTTAATTGTCCTTCATTAAAATACATTAAAAAAGTGTTCCCCGAATAAGGATTTCCATATGATTTAAAGCCTTCTAGACTTTCACTCTTTGCGTTTGTTACTCCCGTTAGTATAAGACCATTATCGCGGGTTATAGATGCAGACACAAAAGAGCTATCTTTATTTTTTTTTGCAGATGGATAGGACATGTCCCATATCAAACTCCCATCAGATAAATCTAGCTTTGCTAAGTATCTATTCACAACTCCTTCTTTACTAGATAAATGTCCAGCTACGAATACAAAGCCATCTAAAGATGCACTCGCATTGGCAGCATCTAATTTACCGTCTGAGCCAAAAATATAAGTCCATTCAATATTGAAATCATCTTCTGGGTGGAGCCAAATATTACCTTCTTCATTTTTAAGGTATGGAAATTTTACAACAAACCCATCATGGGATTCTTCATTATCAACACTTTTCCCAGATAAAATATAGCCATTTTCTTCAACAGAAATTCCATGAACAGCATGTGGGTCCGAGTCCTCTCCACAGCATTGATCTGTTACCATAAAGTATTTAGTTTCTGGAGGTTCCATAGCTAATGAGATAGAGCTAATGATTAAAAATATAGGGGTTAAAATATATTGAGATAATCGCATATTATTCTCCATTTAGTTTATTAAAGTCTGACAAAATAGCTCTCTTTTATTCTTTTGACCAATCAATGAAAGATCCATAACCAGGATGTTTAAAATCGCAGGGCACTTCAATAAGAGTAGGTCCAACATTATTTAATGCTACATTAGCTGCCTCACCTACCTTTGATAGATCATCAACACGAATTGCGTTTGCACCAAACGATTTTGCAAGGCCAACAAAGTCTGGAGATTTAATATCCACTCCGCTTCTTCTTCCATATAAGTGATCTTGATGACGTCTTTCAACTCCATAACCTTGATCATTGAACACAAAAAGAATAACTGAAATTTGATGTTCTACGGCTGTCATCAAATCTTGAATCGTGAACATTACTCCGGCATCACCATGCATTGCAACTACTGGAACGTCTGGTCTTGCAACTTTAGCGCCTATTGCCGAAGGAAGCGCAAATCCCAATGTTCCAAAACCAGAAGGGACAAACCAAGTTCTTGGAAGATATGTTTTCCAATAAGAGCGCATCCAAAACACAATAGTTGTTGGATCATTAAAGACAATAGTCTCCGGAGGCAATGCAGAACGTAATTGATCAAGAACCTCAACCTCAACAGGCTTACCAAGAGCTCTATGGATTCTATCAAGCAAGGCTTTTATTTCAGGCTTACGTTCTGCGGTATTAAATTCAATTTTCTTGCTATCAATAATTGTGTTAATTCTACCAAGGGCATTTCCAAGGTCACTAACAACACCTAAATTGACAGGGTGGTTTCTTCCCAGTTCCGCTGGATCGATATCAATCTGAATAACTTTACCTGGAAACTTTAATGTCCAACCACCAGTTGGGAAGTAGGATAATCGACTACCAAGGATAATAACAAGGTCTGTATCATCTATAAACTCTCTCACAGGTTTTTCATTACTCCAATTTCCGACATGTAAGGGGTGATCGAAAGGTATAGATCCTTTGCCTGTTTGTGATGTAATGACTGGGGCATTCAAAGTTTCTGCAAATTTTATTAATTCTTCTGAGCAATCAGCATGGACGACTCCACCACCTGACCATATCATCGGTTTTTTTGATTGATATAATGCGTCAACGATTTGATTTAATTCCTCATCCGTGGCTTTTCTTCTGTGACTGGATGATTTCTCCCCAATGGATATATCGCTATGTATCTTGAATGCATCACCGCCTATCTCGACCATTGCAGGCTTAGGCCTTCGGCTTTTAAGAGCTGTTGCCGCGGTTCGGATAGAGTCAGGAATTTCATGAGGCATTGTTGCCTGATAGCCAAAATCGATAACTGGTCTAAATATTCCATATTGATCCCTTACATCATGAAAATAACCACGGCCTTTTGCTCTTACGTGAGCTGGATTATCATTTAAAAGATGCAAAATTGCAGATGAGTCATTGTGGGCTGTTCCCATTGCAGTTAACGTATTTAGTGCTCCGGGTCCACCACTTGTGAGGGCAACTCCAATATTTCCAGACGCTCGATAATAACCATCTGCCATAAACACAGCACTTTGTTCATGTCTAACGTTAATCGCTTTAATGGAGGGATGATCTAAGAAAGCATCATAAACACTTAAGGTATCAACACCCGGGATACCAAAGATATTAACTAAACCTTCATTCACCAGAGATTCTACTAGTATATGAGCCCCTGATCTTTTTTTCATTATCAAATCCCTTCCTAAATATAAAATTTTAAAATATATTATAACAGATTTTGAAATATTCTACTAAGTTTGTAAAGGATAATTAGCATGGTTGAAACCGCAGCACTTCCAGAAGGAACCAAGAGACATGACCCTGAAGTTGTAAAAAACTTTTTGGCAACAGCTCTTATTAGAGCTGGTGTAAAACCAGGTGATGCAGATTTAGTATCAGACGTTCTTGTTGGAGCTGATCTTAGGGGTGTACGCAGTCATGGAGCTGCACGGCTTAGCTATTTTATAGTCCGCCTTGAGAAAGGAACTCTGAACCTTAATCCAAAAATGGATATAAAGATGAATACAAAAACAACCGGTCTTTTAGATGCTGAGGATGGAATTGGAATAATTGCAGCAAATAAAGCAATGCAAAGATCTCTTGAAATTGCAGAGGAGTATGGCACAGGTTTTATTGGTGTTGCAAATTCTAGTCATTTTGGTTTTGCTGGATACTGGTCTGATTTAGCAATGAAGAGAGGGTTTATTGGGATATCCATGTCAAATAGTGGTGGTAGAACTACCCCAACATATGCAAGAGAGTCTATGCTGGGAACAAATCCGATGTCAGTAGCGATACCTGGCGGTGAATCGACGGATTTTTTACTTGATATGGCAACCTCGACTGTTGCTGTTGGGAAAATTGAGACTGCACTTCGTGAAGGTAGGGAAATCACGGATGGCTGGGTATCTCCAACGGGTGATACACCTGACCTTGATGATAACGGAGTATTAACATATGGAGCCCCATTGCTTCCTTTGGGTGGTTCAGGAATGGAAACTGGGGGACATAAAGGTTATGGTTTAAACTTGATGGTGGAATTGCTTTGTGGTGCAATTACGGGCACACCCTTTGCTGACAGAATAAAAGGTGCAAGAGGTACTGAAAGACCGGCCATGGGACATCTTATGGGTGCCATAAGGCTCGATGGATTTCGGGATCCAAAAGAAATACAAGATGAGATGAATGCTACCTATGATATTCTCAGAAATGCCAAGAAAGAACCTGATCAAGATAGGGTATATATACATGGTGAACCAGAGGCAATCGCTATCGAAGAAAATATGAGATTGGGTATACCTATTACCCCTGCCGTGAATGAACAGCTAGAAAAGATTGCAGAAAAGTATGGAATTAATTCTGTTCTAGAGTAACTTCATGATTGGAAGCGATGCCTCTATTCCAAAGGGATCATTACTATTTTTTTATAAGCTTCAGACTTCTTTAAATTTTCATACCAACGATCAATATTTGGAGTTGAGGGCCTATCCTCAACTATAGTATGAAAACGATGTATTACAGGACCAAGTGGTATATCTGCTATAGTGAGAGTATGTCCACCAATATATTCCTTACCCTCAAGGTGTTTTTCCAAAATTTTCCAATGTCGATTTCCAAGTTCTATATTTTCGTTGATTTTGTTCCAATCTCTATCCTCAGGACTTGTTCGAATAATGCCATGATAAATTGGTCTCATCATTGGATTTATAGCAAATAATTGCCAATCCATCCATAGTTCTAATTTAGCTCTCACACCATCATCTGACGGAGACATCGCATCAAAACTATATTTTTTGGCCAAGTATCTTACAATAGTATTTGACTCCCATAAAACTATATCATCATCGATAAGTGTTGGAACAAGTCCCATAGGATTTAAATCTAAATATTCTTTTTCTTTGTTTTTTCCAAATTTACCACCAACATCTTCTTGTTGGTATGGAATTCCAAGTTCTTCTAGTATCCAAGTGACTTTCATCACATTCCCAGACGTATTTCTTCCCTTAACTGTAATCATTTCTCGAAACTCCTATATTGCATATTTTTCTATTTTTTCTTCATCAACTTCAACCCCTAATCCAAGCCCTGGGTTTATCATAAGCTTTCCATCTCTAATGGACATTGGATTTAGAATGATATCATCAGCTAAATATTGAATACTTACATTACTGAACCAATCTAATTTATTTACGACTTTTGAGATATGCCCAATACAAGCTGCACTGATCGATGAGTCACCTGCTTTACCACTAATATTCACGTGCATATTATTATCTTTCATAAAATCAATAGCTCCGAGGAGATTTTTTATGCTACCAAATTTAATCAATTTTAAACTTGCTCCTTCGGCAGCATTCATATCTTTATGAATAGATAGGTCTTCCAAAGAGTGAATACCTTCATCAGCACTTAAAGCTGTGGACATCAACTCATTACATGCTTTCATTGTTTTAATATCGTAACCATTGACAGGTTGTTCCATGTAATCTAACCCAGCCTTATCAATCAATGAACAGAACAGTAGAGCACTCTTCCTATTATAGCCGGCATTACCATCAGCTGTGAGTTGAACTTCATTTCCAAGCGCCACTCTTAGTCTTTCAGCTCTTTGAAGATCTTCTTTAATTGTCTTTGCTCCAACTTTGATTTTAAATGCTTTAAATCCCTCATCTCTTTTCTTCTTTGCTTCTTCAATTTCATTCTCTGATCCTGCAATTCGCCAAATTATTGGTAGGTCAGATCTTTTTATTTTTCCTATTATTTCAGAAAAGGATTTCTTTTGGGTTCTCGCAAATAGATCAATTAGAGCAGCTTCTATAGATGATTTTGCAGCAGCATTACCATAGATAGATGTTTGAACTAAATTTGAAATAGATTCATATGATTGGATTTCAACTCCAACTAAAATCTCTTTCATATAATTAATTGCTTGTATCATTCCAACAGAACTTTCTCCTGTCATCGACAAGGAGGCGGCAGCTTCACCCCAACCAAAATCTCCGTCAGAACTTTTTACCCTGACCAAGATACTATTGCTTCTTTCAATAGTAATATTTGACATATGTATGGTTTGCCTGAGAGGTAATCCAATATTATAGATTTTTATGTCTTTAATTTTGAACATTAATTAATCTAAAAATTAATTTTTAGCTTTCTAATATTTACGAGCATCCAACTGAAGAATATTCCTTCAATAATTACAAGCATACCAAAAGCATAATTATAAGCAACTTTTGGATAAGAACCTAAATCGTTTGGACCCCAGATATCTAGAATGAACCCAATACTGAATTGAATTAAAAAGACCATTAAGAATGTTGAAACGGCAATTGTAGATATTGATCTTGCAGAATAGCCAGGGGGATATGTTTTATTGAGAATGGGATGAACTAAAACACCAATATTTCCAGTAAGACCCAGAATAGCCCACTGCCAATAACCGTCAGTATCGATATTTAGAGCAAAGGATATCTGAATAAGAAATAAAGCTAATAATCCTATCGCAAGATATTTTGCTCTGTTAAATCCACGTTTTGATAAATAATCAACAAGCGCACCATTCCCTAAAGTTCCAAAAGACATAGCGATTGCGACAATTAGTAAGCGAATTCCGATTTGTTCCTGTGTTAGGCCCGCGACATCTGACATCCAGCCATTAGCCCACAGACCTTGGATAGAAAAGAAACTTGCAAGTCCGAGGGCAGATACAGGAGCAAGAGTATAGAAATTCTTATTTTTAATAATTTGCATATAGACGTAAAAATTGGACTCTTTATCAGATTGAACTTCTATCTTCTTTTCTGGCATTAAAAATATGACTAAAATTAGAAGTAAAAAACAAATAATAAACCCTATAAGAAAGAGATCTCTCCAGTGATAGGTGGTCATGAAGATTTGAAGCGGCTTTGTGGATAGAATTGCACCAATCGATCCAGAAAATAAAATCATTCCATTAGCGGTTGCCCAAAACTGACTTGGGAACCAAATAGTAACAGATTTTAAAGCCGTAGTTAGACAAGATCCAATGCCAAATCCTAAGAAGGCTCTGCCAATAACTAGCATTATGTAGCTATCAGCATATGAGGTCAGAAGACAGCCAGCTATTGCTAGTAGAATTTCCCAAATGAATATTTTCTTAGGGCCAAATTTATCTAATAGGATTGCTAGCGGGATATATTGGATTGCTCCGGAAAAGAAGAAGATACTTGTTAAAAAGCCTATTTCTGTAGCATTTAGTGAGAATGTTGCTGATAACTCAGGTGCAAGAATTGCGTTTGTATTCCTCAGAAAGAAAGACAACATATATCCAACACCAAATGGAATGATAATTAGAAATATAAGTTTCATTTTATTGTAGACCATAATTTTATTACATGGCATTATTTAGACCGACTGTCTATAGTTTTGTATGAAGTAATAGGGATTAAAATGATGAATAAGAAAATTGCAGTTTTAGGGACTGGGGCAAATGGAAGTAGTGTGGCGGCTGATCTTACTAGTAACGGACTTGATGTAAAATTAATTGATCAGTGGCCAGAACATGTTGAAAAGATGCGTAAAGATGGCCTCAAGATTGAGATGCCAAATAGAACATTAGAGACTAATGTTGATGCTTTTCATTTATGTGATGTAGCAACATTTTCAGATAAATTTGATATAGTGTTACTTTTTGTAAAAGCCTATGATACTGCATGGGCATGTGAGCTAATTAAACCTTACTTAAAGGATGATGGGATTTTGGTTGGGGTACAAAATTGTATGATGGCTGAGTTAATCTCAGATATTGTTGGTGCAAATAGAACTATTGGCTGTGTTGCTGAATTATCCTCAGAGCTATTTAATCCTGGTGAAATTAAGAGAAATACTCCACCCGAAGGTACTTGGTTTGGATTAGGAGCTCTTTCTCCTGAAATGGTGAACCGTATTCCAGAAGTAGAAGAAGTGCTTAAATTTTCTGGTAAGGTTGGAATAAGTGAACAAATTTTATCTGCTAAATTCATGAAGCTCGTGGTAAATGTGATGGGTATGGGCATGAAAGCTATTGGCGATATGATGCCTTCCGAGGCTTATGCTATAGAAGGCATGAAAGATGTGATGCTACAAGCTGGAGAAGAGGCATTAAAAGTAGGCGAAGGTCTTGGATATAAATTAGAGCCTATTATGGGTCTCTCAAAAGAAGATATAGATAGTTCAAATAGAGTCCATGAGCTTCTTTTAGATACTGTATCAAAACATGTAGGTCCAACGGCCTTAAATACCGTACTTCAAGATCATAGAAAGGGACGGCTTAGCGAGGTTGATCTTATAAATGGCTGGGTTTCCGAAGGAGGAAGAAAATTAGGAATAAGTACTCCGGTCAATGATATGATCGTAGAAATGACAACTAAGATCCATGATGGGACTCTTCACCCATCACGAGAGCTTGTCATAGAAATCATTCAATCAATAGGGGAAAAGACCTGATATGCCATCAAAAGAATTAGGTTTGGCGGTAATTGGATCTGGAAGAATTGGATCACTGCGAGCCATTCTATCATCTGGCCATCCAGCAATAAAGTTCTTGGGTGTTTCTGATATAAACATAAATAATGCTAAAAAGCTTGCTCAAAGATGTAATGCAAATAAATATACGGATAATAATTATGAGCTTATTTCCGATCCAAATGTAACAACAGTAATTGTATCAACCAGCGAGCACGATCATTATGACGCAGTAATGCATGCATTGGAATTAGGTAAACCTGTTTTGGTAGAAAAACCAATCGCCTTAAATATAGATGAGGCAGATAAAATGATAAAAAAATCTAAAGAAGCAAATACTCTTTTTAGAGTTGGTTATGCACAAAGATTCAAAAGAAGATATTTATCAGGTAAGGACCAATTAGTAGAGGGGCGTATAGGTAATATTTTATCAATTTCAGCTCGTGCATGTAACACAAGAGCACAGGGTATTGAAATTCTAAAAAGATCTCCGACCGCAACACCTGTTGTAGATGTTTTGACTTATTGGGTTGATGTAGCATGTTGGTATCTGGAAGGAATTGAACCAGTTGAAGTTACCGCAAGAGGAACAGGAACAGTATTTAGGGAGGCAGGTTTTGATGTTAATGACACAACTTGGAGTCTTATTAAATTTAGTAATGGGGCAATTGTAAATTTAGGAGTTTTTTTTGCTCTTCCATCTCATTCACCTCAATTAGGGATGGGTGTAAGGTTTGAAGTTTATGGTGATGATGGTGCACTTATTTTAAATGATGATCATACGGATGAGCTTTTAGTCACCAATAATGGTATTCCCCATGCATATATTCCAGATCTTGAATTTAATACAGCATTCTTATCGAGTTCTACGCCCGGTAATTGGCATCTTGGAGATTATTGGGGTCCAGTTGCCGATGAGACAAGAGTATGGCTCGACCATCTATCAATGGGACGTCCATGCCCAATTGCATCTCCTGAGGATGCAAGAAAAAATCTATTGATTACATTAGCAATGGAAGAGTCAGCAAAAAAAAATAGCACAATTAATTTATAATTTTGAAACACAAATGTTTAAAATAAAAAAAATAGAGACTTTTATAATCCAAGTTCCACTGCATGTACCTTTAAAAATGTCTGGGGTCTCCATTGAGCACTGCGATAATATGGTCGTAAAAGTTTCAGCTGATAATGGAATGGTTGGTTGGGGAGAGGCACCTTATGCCCCCTTTTTTAATGGCGAGATTACAAGAGGTATGATTGCGGTAGTTGATTTTATGAAAGAGCGTCTAATTGATGTTGAAGTGAAAAACATAGATGAAATAAAAGATATTTTAGCAGTGACTATTTATGGTAATTCTGGGGCCAAATCAGCAATCGATATGGCATTACATGATCTTTCTGGGAAGATATTAAACAAACCTCTGTATGATATACTTGGAGGATCGAAAAGAGAAAAAGTTCCAATGATTTGGTTAGTGGCTGGTGGAGAAGATGAATTCAAGTTACTCAAAGAAAGAATAGATCTTGGTTTTGTCTCTTTTAAGTTAAAGGTCGGAACAAATGAAGTAACAAAAGATATTGAAAGGGCTTACGAAGCTCAAAAGATTCTTGATCACAACTACACCCTTTCTGCTGATGCCAATCAGGGTTTTAATAGAGAAGATGCATTAACTTTTTCATCAAAAACTGGTGATATTGGACTAGATTTTTTTGAACAGCCGGTAACTGGAAAAGATATTGATACAATGGTGGAATGCAACGCAAGATCGTATGCACCTATTGGTGTGGATGAAGGAATCCACAATATTGATGACATAAAGATACATCATGATCGTAAGGCAGCAAATGGCGGTAGTCTCAAAATGATCAAATTTGGAGGCGTCGCGCAATTATTTGAAGCTGCAAATCTGATGCATTCATATGACATGCATATAAATCTTGCTGGAAAAGCTGCAAATACATCAATTGGAAGTGCGGCGATAGCCCACTTCACCAGAGCACTTCCATCTCTTGATTGGGATGCGAGTTTATCTAGTCAATATTTGTCAGATGATATAGCAGAAAATCCAGTCAAAGTTATTGAAGGTCACATAATCACTCCGGACGACGGTCCTGGCCTCGGAATAAATATTGATGAAGATAAATTAAACCAATACAGTATTAAATTGTAAATTTATAATCTGGAAAAAATGGCTCAAATAAAAATTATTGATGACTCAACTAAGGGTACACTATTCACCTTTGGTTTCATTCTGACAGTGCCATTTATTGAGGCATCTGTAAAACTTCTCGGCGATGCCATGGCGCCTCCGCAGGTTTCTTTTACCAGATTCATGCTACATTTTGTAGTATTGAGCGTTTATATATATTTGTATCTTCCAAAAGAGGAGTGGATCGCCAAACCTAGCTGGCCGTTATTAGTGAGAGGCATTCTTGCAAGTCTTGGGACATTATGTGTCTATGCCGGATTATCAGTCCTCCCACTTGTGGATGCTGTTGCTATTTTTTTCATACAACCCATCATTATAACTGCTTTGTCATCTATACTATTGAGAGAAAAAGTCGGCATTTATAGGTGGATTGCTGTTTTGGCTGGAATGGGTGGAGCTCTGCTTGTGATCGGACCAAATTTTGATGATGTTGGATGGGGCGCAGTATTTCCAGCCCTAGCGGCATTATTTCACGGTCTCTCAGCATTGATGGCAAGAAAATGGGCAAATGCAGCAAGACTTCCCGTGTTTCAATATTATACGGCAATTACAGCAGTTATCATGATGACAGCTATATTCATTTTTGGTGGTATTACAGGATATGATCGCGTTGCACTTGTAATGCCAGACACATTCCAATGGTTTTTACTGGCAGTTATAGCTTTTGGATCAATTATAACAAATTTACTACTAACGCAGGCATTCAGGATAACCCCATCATCAATTATTGCACCATTTCTATATTTACAAATCATTGGATCAACAATTATGGGATATTATATTTTTAATCAACTACCGAGTTCGCAAACTATTTTTGGGGCATGTCTTGTCATATTAGCAGGTCTTCTTATTTGGTGGAGGGAAAAATAAATTAATTCAAGATATTAAATTGTACCATGTGATGAAATAAACAATTCACAATTAGTATCAGTTATATTACTCCAAGCATGATTAGCACTAATATTAACAACAGTATCGCCTTGCTCTAAATCAACCTCACCTTCATCCAGTATCAATCTAATAGACCCGGTCATAACATACACATAATCTAGACTATCTTTCTTATGCATGAATGGGTGGGCACCTTCATTTGGTTGAAATAATTCATCCGAGTTAATTGATTGATAGAATTTCTTGATATTTTCATTAGTAATTTCTCCAAAATTCTTATCTGGTGGTATTTTGATGAATCTACAGATTGATCCAGATTTTGGGGGTATTAGGCTATGAGCAAACCCATCACTCTCCTTTTCAGCTTTTTCTCCAAAGTTTGCTGGAGATTGAAGGGTCGCCCAGATTTTAGTTGAGGAGTATCCTGGTCGAGCGGGATCTTTAATAATATCTTTTGCTATCTCATCACTGATGAATTTTATTTCACCATTGGGGTATTGGCCTATAACAATTCTTCTTTTATTTGATGTCGAAGAATTATTCATCATCTCCTCCAATCATTATAAATAACATTTCATTTGCACCATGAGAATTATCCCAGGAGTGAAAATGACCAAGTTGGACAATTATATCACCTTGATTCATAATTAATTCAGTATCGGGAAGCACATGCGTACGATTTCCCTTGGTAACAACTCCATAATCTACAGTTCTAGTTCGATGCATATTCCAATGTTTATCACTCTTCATCTTTTCTGATAAGCCGGTCCTATTCATTGACTCAAAAAATTTATCTGCTTCTTTTTGGTCTATTTTTTTATTATCTTCTTTTTTTGATTCTATAACCCTAAAATGGGCCCCATTTTGAGGGGGTGAGTGACTAAGAGGCCTATCAGCTCCATCATTCATATTTTTTGAATTAACAGGGCAATTATCAAAAGTCCAAATTTCATTGAAATATATTGTTGAGCCTCCACCTCTATTGAATTGATATGGATTATCACTATCAGAAATTATGGCCGAATTACCATTTTTGTTTGTACCAACAACTACTCTCCTTGGTGGTTTTGGTGATAAGGACATTAAATATCAAAAACGGCAACAGCTCTTACCGGCGATCCAGTGCCACCTCTCCAAGCCATAGGTAAACAAATAAATGTAAATGTACCTTTTCCAAGAATTTTCTCAAGATTGCATAAGCTTTCTAGGTGCGTAATATTAACTTCATGGCATACTTTATGAACAAGAGCATTCACTTTTCCAATAGGACCAGGGCGCATCGAGTCGATTCCAAAATGAACCACCCCTTGTTCTGCAAGCCATTTTGTGGCATCTACATTTACACCGGGATTATCTGTCGAATAAGCAGGTGTTGGAAAGGTCCTTTCATGATGACCTGTACACAATAAAACAGTACCATTTTTCGGAATATTTTGCCCCGACTTTTTTACAGCATCTTCTAAATCTGACGGCGTAATTTCAGCTTTTGGTTCAATATGTCTAAGATCAATACAAATACCTTTTACTATACAATTTTCTAGTGGGTATTCATTAATTGGAATACCATCAACGCTAAAATGACGTGGGGCATCAATATGCGTTCCACCATGATCAGACATTGAAAAATAATGAACAGAATTCCCTTGTATATTTCCTGAGTCGGCAAATGCTTCCTTGTGACTTTTCCATACGCCATGGATTACAGGTGGTTGTCCGGGGTATTGCGGAGTACGATGATATAGTTCACGGCTTAAATCTATTATTTCCATATTAACCTCTCAAAAATTTATAGCTTTATTATACATTATATTACGTTCTATGTTATTGGCAATTTGAAGAATTATATTTTCGCACCATCTTTTCCCAACTATTTGCATAGATGTTGGCATATTATTTTTATCTTTCCCATTTGGTAAAACGATCGCAGGAAGTCCTGTGACGTTATAAGGTGCGAAAAATTGTCTATGTAAATTTTTGGTATAATCATAATTTTGGTCATTTATCATTACCATCAAGTCGCTGATCCGAGGGGCTGTAAAAGGTACGGATGGGGATATTAAGGCATCAAATTTTTCAAGTTTTAGTTCTAATAACCTAGTCATTTTAACTTTATCTTCCATTGCCCTAAGATAGTCATCTATAGAAATATTTATTGACCAATCCATTCTTTTTTTTACATCAGGATCAAAACTATTTGGATCTTCTTCATATTGTTTTCTGTGAACCCTCGTGAATTCTGGTCCTGCAATATCATAAAAAAGGTTTTGTATTAGTTTTACTTCCTCAAACTTAATTTCTGAAACTTCCGCACCAAGGTCTCTCAGAATATTTATTACATTTATATAGGACTCTTGAACGGCCCTATCTATTTCTTGATTTTCATATAAATCAGGGCACATAGCAATTTTAAAACCTTTAATGGGTTCATCTAAATGGTTAAGGTTTGTGCGTTCATGTTGAATTGATCTTGTATCTAACGAGTTATATCCTTCCAATACACGATAGGTAATAGCAGTTGATATTACAGACTCACCCATAGGCCCAAGATGGTCGATGGATGGTGAATTTGGAAATACACCATCTAAACTTATTGCTCCATAGGTTGGCTTAAAACCGACTATTCCACATAATGAAGCTGGGGTTCTAATTGATCCGCCGGTATCACTTCCAAGTGCAATGGGAACAAGACTCGCTGCGACTGCGGATGCTGAACCACCGCTCGAACCGCCAGCTATTTTATTTTTATCGTGGGGGTTTTTTGTAGAACCATAAAAATTATTGATAGTAGTTGAAGCTGCAGCATACTGGTGAGTATTAGTTTTACCAATTAAAACAGCCCCTGCATCTCTCATTTTTTTAATACAAAACGCATCAGAATCTGGGAAGAAATTATCATATTTCTCTGATCCATTTGTCGTTCGAACACCTGCTGTATTTATTATATCTTTTACGCCATAGGGTATTCCATGTAATGGGCCCCTATAATTACCATTTGAAATTTCTTTTTCAGCTATTTTTGCCTCTGAAATTGCATCTTTTTCTAATACTGTTATGAAAGCGTTTAAATCGGTATTATAGTTGTGGATTCTGTTTAGGTAATATTCAGTTAATGTCACAGGGGACATATCACCTACTCTGATTAAATTCGTTAATTTTTTGAAGTTTATACTTTCCATAAAAATTTGTTTTTTTGAAAATAAATTATATACATTTATGTCATTTAAATATATAAACACAAATTATCTCATGTATAAACATCTAATTATTTTGCTTTATGGTGTTTTGATGATTTGAATACAACAAAGATATCGAAAAAATTCGATAGAACATAAATGAAATCTAATTCATCTACTTAAGAGCAGAACAATGAATATTATTCAAGAACTAGAAAACGAGCAACTTCAAAAATTACAAGAAAATAAATCTATACCAGATTTTAGCCCAGGCGATACTGTGAAAGTCAACGTGAAGATTAGTGAAGGTACAAGAGAGAGAGTCCAAGCTTATGAGGGGGTCGTTATCGGTAGATCTGGTGGCGGAATAAATGAAAACTTTACTGTTAGAAAAATATCTTACGGTGAAGGTGTTGAAAGAGTTTTCCCGGTCTACTCCCCAACCATAGAGTCTATTACTATATTGAAGCGTGGTAAAGTCAGGAGAGCTAAACTATATTATCTTCGAGAAAGAAGAGGTAAGTCTGCCCGAATAGCTGAAAAAATAGATGTAAATCGTAATAAAGCAAAAGATTTATCAGCAAAAAAAGACGAATCGTCAAAAGATGAGTCTAAATAAATCCTTAAATCTTAACTAAACGGGGATTATGATTTGAATTACCAACTCTTAAAAACATTATGTGAGACTCCATCTGTGGCCGGGAGAGAGTCAAGAATAAGTAGTTTCATTCAAGAGAATGTAAAAGATTTTTTTGATGAAATAGAAATTGATCCTTTAGGTTCAATAATTTGTAAGAAATTTTCAAAAAAGAAAGCAAAGCAAAAAATACTTCTTCTTTGTCACATGGATGAGATTGGTTTCCTTGTTAGCCATATTAATAGTAAGGGCTTTTTATTTGTTGATCCTGTGGGCGGTTTTGATCCAAGAAATTTATTTTCAAGAAGAGTTCTAGTTTGTACTGAAAATGGCGATTATAAGGCTGTCATGAATCCACCAGGAAAACCTGTTCATACTCAAAGTGCGATGGATAGAAAAAAAATACCTGAGCCAAATGAGTTTTTCATAGACATGGGTATTGGAGAAAAAGCAAAAGATAAAGTAAAAATTGGTGATTTTGTTGTAATGGATGAGCCATTTCTTGAACTATCAGATAAGGTAGTGTCCAAAGCACTTGATAATAGAATTGCTTGCTGGTTAGGTATGGAACTTGCCAAATATATTCATGAGAATAAGCTAGAGTTAGATAATGATTTATATATTGTCTTTACTTCTCAAGAAGAAGTTGGGCTGAGGGGTGCAAAGACTGCATCCTTTACTGTTAATCCTGATATAGCAATTGGAATTGATACTACACTTGCATGTGATACACCTGGTGTTGCAGAACAAGACTGGATAACAGCACAGGGAAAAGGTTTTGGTCTGCACATAAAAGATGGTTCATTTATTTCTGACGCTGAACTTGTGAAGGAATTTGTAGAACTTGCAGAAAAAAACAAAATTGAATACCAAAGAACTATCTTGAGCCGAGGTGGGCAGGATGGTGCTGCTGGGCAACAATCTGGATCAGGTGCCAAAGCAATTGGTATTGTTGTTGGGACAAGATATATTCATACTGTTACTGAGATGATTGAAAAAAATGATTTAGAGAATGCTTTGAGTATTCTTCAAAAATATATTGAAAATAAATAAGATTTTTTTTAATAATAAAACTGGTACTCTAGTAATAAGTTTTATATAAATAAATTTTGGGAAAATGAATGAGTAATTCAAGAACAATTTACGATAAAATTTGGGATGACCATCTTGTAAACGAAAGTGAAGACGGATCATCACTCATTTATATTGATAGACATTTGATTCACGAAGTCACCTCTCCTCAAGCCTTTGAAGGCCTGAGAGTCTCAAATAGGAAAGTTAGGTGCCCAGAGAAAACATTGGCAGTTGTAGACCATAATGTTCCAACGACTGACAGGAAGAATGGAATTGCCGATGAAGAATCAAGAATACAAGTTGAAGCTCTTGCAAAAAACTGTAAGGAATTTGGAATAGAATATTTTAATGAACTAGATATTCGACAAGGTATAGTCCATGTCATAGGACCAGAGCAGGGTTTTACTCTACCCGGTACGACAATAATGTGTGGAGATAGTCATACCTCGACCCATGGAGCATTCGGCGCACTGGCGATGGGCATTGGAACATCAGAGGTTGAACATATTTTAGCAACTCAAACATTAATTCAAAAAAAAGCTAAGAACTTCAGAATTAACGTTAACGGGTCTACACCAAAAGATATTACAGCAAAAGATATTATTTTATCTATAATTGGTGAAATTGGTACAGGCGGAGGAACAGGATCTGTAATAGAATATGCAGGTAAAGCTATATCTGACCTATCTATGGAGGGTAGAATGACTGTGTGTAATATGTCTATTGAAGGTGGTGCAAGAGCCGGTTTAATAGGGCCTGACGAAAAGACATTTGCTTACATGAAAGATAAACCCAGATCACCAAAGGGAGATGATTTCGCCAGAGCTATTGATTACTGGGACTCTCTAAACACAGATAAAGAGGCCTATTTTGATAGAGAAATAAATCTTGACGCAGGATCATTACCACCTGTTGTTACATGGGGGACAAGTCCGGAGGATGTTGTATCAATTAATGGTGAGGTTCCTGATCCAGAACAAATGGATGAAAATAGAAGAGACTCAAAAAAGAGTGCTCTCGAATATATGGGATTGAAGCCTGGAACAAAGATTAAAGATATTAACTTAGATATAGTTTTCATAGGATCATGTACAAATGGAAGAATTGAAGATCTAAGACAAGTTGCAAAAGTTGTTGAAGGACATCATGTAAATGAAAATCTAAATGCAATGATAGTTCCTGGATCTGGTCTGGTTAAAGAGCAAGCTATAAGTGAAGGTCTAGATAAAATATTTATGGCCGCAGGCTTCGAATGGAGGGAGCCAGGATGCTCAATGTGTTTAGCTATGAACCCAGATAAATTATTGCCCGGACAAAGATGTGCATCTACTTCAAACCGAAATTTTGAGGGTAGACAAGGGTTTAGAGGTAGAACTCATTTAGTTTCACCTGCTATGGCCGCCGCCGCCGCCATTGCTGGCCATTTTGTAGATATAAGAGAATTCAATAAGTAGGAATACTATAATGGAAAAATTTACAAACTTGACTGGTGTAGCAGCACCTTTACCAGAGATAAATGTTGATACTGATAAAATCATACCAAAACAATATTTAAAAACTATCAAGCGGACAGGTCTAGGAAAGGCTCTTTTCTCGGAGATGAGATATAATGATGATGGAACAGATAACGAAGAATTTGTCCTTAATAAGGATAAATATAAGAATGCAAAAATTTTAGTTGCTGGTGATAATTTCGGCTGTGGTTCAAGTAGGGAACACGCTCCTTGGGCTCTTTTAGACTTTGGAATAAAAGTTGTAATATCAACGTCATTTGCGGATATATTTTTCGGTAATTGTTTCAAAAATGGAATGTTACCAATTGTCCTAGATCAAAAAGAAGTCAACCTTCTTATGTCAGAAGCAGAAAGAGGATCTAATGCGACATTGAGCGTTGATCTTGAAAACCAAGAAATTACTACATCAGATGGAAATATTATTAAATTTAAAATAGATAGTTTTTTAAAACATTGTTTATTGAATGGTCTTGATGATATTGCTCTTACTCTTGAAAAAGATAAAAATATTGGAAGTTATGAAGCAAAAATCAAGAATGATAGACCATGGGTTTAGTATCTTTCATATTTTCTTAAAATATAAAAATAGGGGTTAAATATGAGTTCGTATAATTTATTAATGTTACCAGGCGATGGGATCGGACCAGAAGTCATAAAAGAAGTTGAGAGAGTGATCGCATGGTTTAATAAAAATACACAAATCAAATTTGAGACCGAGTCTGAATTAGTAGGTGGTGCAGCATTTGACTCCCATGGTGCTGCAATTTCGGAAAACGCAATGGATCTTGCCCACAAGTGTGATGCAATAATTTTTGGAGCTGTTGGAGGTCCTCAGTGGGATAATGTACCTTTTGAAGTAAGACCTGAAGCCGGTCTTTTAAGACTAAGAAAAGATTTAGATTTATTTGCAAATCTTAGACCTGCAATTTGTTACAAAGCACTTGCTGATGCATCTAGCCTAAAAAGGAATCTTGTTGAAGGACTGGATATTCTTATTCTCAGGGAGCTGACTGGGGGTGTTTATTTTGGTGAACCAAAAGAAATTATTGATTTACCTGATGGGCAGAAAAAGGCAATAGATACGCAAGTATATACAACAAGTGAGATTGAACGAATTGCTAGGGTTGCATTTGAATTAGCTAAAACCCGAAAAGGGAAAGTGACTTCCACCGAAAAGAAAAATGTCATGATATCCGGTGTTTTTTGGAATAATGTCGTTACAGAAGTTCATAAAAACGAGTACCCTGACATGGAACTTGAACATATCTTAGCTGATGCTTGTGCCATGCAGCTTGTTAGAAATCCAAAACAATTTGATCTTATAGTAGCAGATAATCTTTTTGGTGACATATTATCAGATGAAGCCGCGATGTTAACTGGCTCAATGGGAATGTTGCCATCTGCATCTTTGGGTGCTGTTAATGAAGAAACAAAGAAAAGAAATGCAATGTATGAGCCTGTCCATGGTTCTGCTCCAGATATTTCTGGTCAGGGCATAGCAAATCCTATAGCTGAGATTGCCTCTTTTGCAATGGCCTTGAGATATTCGTTTAACCTTACAGAAGAAGCACAATTAATTGAAGATTCTATTTCTTCTGCTCTAGATACAGGAATTAGAACTCCTGATATAATGCAAGAAGGTATGCAAAAAGTTGGAACTCATCAAATGACTGATGCAATTCTTTCACAAATGAACTTAAAAAGCTGAGAATTAAAATATGGCATTCAAGGTAGCAGTTGTTGGGGCGACAGGAAATGTTGGTCGTGAGATTTTAAATATTCTTGATGAAAGAGCCTTTCACTGTGATGAGGTTGTGGCTTTAGCTTCTCGAAAGTCAATTGGACGTGAGTTATCATTTGGTGACAAAATACTTAAAGTAAAAGATTTGGAAACATTTGATTTTAGCCAAATAGATATTGCTTTATTTTCTGCTGGTTCAAAAATATCGGAAAAATGGGCACCAATTGCTGCATCAGCTGGAGCAATCGTAATTGATAACTCTTCTTTTTGGAGATATCATGATGATGTACCATTAATTGTACCTGAAGTAAATCCAGACGATATTAATCATGCAAAAAAAAGAGGTATTATTGCAAATCCAAACTGTTCCACCATACAGCTGGTGGTAGCATTAAAACCTTTGCATGATATTTCAAAAATAAAACGTGTGGTTGTGTCTACCTTCCAATCAGTTTCTGGTGCGGGTAATGCAGCAATGGATGAGTTGTTTAATCAAACCAAAGGTATATTTGTCAATCAGGCTGCAGAACCTGAAAATTTTACAAGGCAGATGGCATTCAATGTAATTCCCCACATAGATATATTTCTTGAAGATGGATATACAAAAGAAGAATGGAAGATGTTAGTTGAAACGAAAAAGATAATAGATAAATCTATAAAATTAACGGCAACTTGTGTAAGAGTTCCTGTTTTCGTTGGGCACGCCGAAGCAGTCAATATTGAGTTTGAAAATTCTCTTACTCCCGAAAAGGCGAGATCAGTTCTCAGAGAGTCACCNGGTTTGATGGTCGTGGATGATCCTGAAGAGGATAAATACATCACACCTATCGAATGTGTTGGCGAGTATGCTACGTTTGTTAGCAGGATACGGGAGGACTCGACAGTAGAGAATGGTCTTAGTATGTGGGTTGTATCTGATAATTTAAGAAAGGGAGCAGCGTTAAATGCTGTCCAAATAGCTGAGCTGCTAATAAATAAGAAAATAATTAGTTGAGTATATTTTTATAGTATTCTTCTGACAAAATAATTATAATTATACTTATACTATACTAAACAGAAAACCATCGAATTATGAATAATCCTATATCGCCACACTTATCTATATATAAATTCAAAATTAATATGATGATGTCTATTGCACACCGAATTACAGGTGGGGCAATGTATTTTGCAATGTTACTATTATTTATCTTCTTGTTGGCTTTATCTTTCGGTGGTGGGTTTTATAATGTATTTTCAATATTGCTTAGCACTTGGATTGGTAATTTCATACTAGTTGGGATAACATGGGCTTTATTCCATCATATGCTGGGTGGAATAAGACATATTATTTGGGATAATGTAAAAGGATTTGATTTAAATACTATTGATCTTCTAGCAAGTGCAAGTCTCATAGGAGGCATTATATTAACCATTCTTTTTTGGGTATCATATATTATTTTCAATGGGTTATTTTAATGAATAAAGGTTTAAATAGTTGGAATCATAAGCATGCGACAAGACATTTTATAGTGCAAAGAATTACAGCTATTCTTAACATACCTTTATCAATATTCCTTTTGTATCTAATTTTTAATTTACCAACGATGACATATAATAATATTATAGATTTGTTCCAAAAACCGTTTGTAACAATTTTAACTATATTTCTTATTCTAAATTTTTCTTATCATATGAAATTAGGTATGCAGACAGTTATTGAGGATTACGTGCATGATAAAAAAAATTTTAAAATAGCTTCTTTATTGAACAATTTAGTTGCTTCAATCGTTATTATTGGGTCTACATACTCAATTGTAGTTATTTTTTTAATGGATTAATTTTTAAAAGGGAAAAAAAATAATCATGGAAAACACTTATAATATTAATGGTAGAGAATATAAATTTACAGATCATACATACGACGTTGTCGTTGTCGGAGCTGGTGGTGCCGGATTAAGAGCTACCCTTGGTTCTTCTCAGGCCGGCTTAAAAACAGCATGTATTACTAAACTTTTTCCAACAAGAAGTCACACAGTTGCAGCGCAAGGTGGTGTTGCCGCTGCACTTGGAAATATGGGTGAAGATGACTGGAAATGGCATATGTACGATACGGTTAAAGGTGCTGATTGGCTTGGAGATCAAGACGCAATAGAATATTTATGTAAAGAGGCTCCTAAGGCAGTTTATGAGTTAGAGCATTTTGGACTCCCATTCAGTAGAAGAGAAGATGGAAAAATTTATCAACGACCATTTGGAGGTATGACCACCCATAATGGCGAAGGACCGGCCGCACAGAGAACATGCGCAGCTGCTGACAGAACTGGACATGCCATGTTACACACACTATATGGCAAGGCAATAAGTCATTCTGCTGAATTCTTCATAGAATACTTTGCAATTGATTTGATCATGGACAAAAAAGGAGAGTGTAGGGGTGTAGTTGCTCTTTGTTTAGAGGATGGTACGCTCCATAGGTTTAGAGCTCAAAAAACTATACTAGCAACTGGTGGATATGGAAGAGCATATTTTTCTGCGACCTCAGCTCATTCATGTACAGGGGATGGTAATGCAATGGTTTTGAGAGCAGGTTTACCACTACAAGATATGGAGTTTGTGCAGTTTCATCCGACAGGTATTTATGGAGCTGGATGTCTTATAACAGAAGGTTCACGCGGAGAAGGCGGCTACTTAACAAATTCAGAAGGGGAACGTTTTATGGAAAGATACGCCCCATCTGCGAAAGACTTAGCAAGTAGAGATGTTGTTTCTAGATCAATGACAATAGAAATCAGAGAAGGAAGGGGAGTTGGAAAGGATAAAGACCATATTCATCTTCACCTTGAGCACCTTGCCCCAGAAGTTTTGGCTGAAAGGCTTCCAGGTATTTCGGAAACAGCAAAGATTTTTTCTGGTATAGATGTTACAAAAGAGCCCATACCTGTGCTACCCACAGTTCACTATAATATGGGTGGAATACCAACNAACTTTCATGGTGAAGTTTTAACAAAAATAGACGGTAATCCAGACTGTATTGTTGAAGGATTAATGGCTATTGGAGAAGCGGCATGTGTTTCAGTTCATGGTGCAAACAGACTGGGTTCAAATTCACTTATTGATCTAGTTGTATTTGGTAGAGCTGCAGGACAAAGAGCTGCAGATACTACAAAACCTAATGCAAAGCAGCCCCCCCTTCCAAAAGATGCTGGAATAGAGGCTCTTCAGAGGCTTGATAGGTTTAGGTATTCAGATGGACAGACATCAACCTCAGAATTAAGGTCAGACATGCAAAGAATCATGCAAAATAACTGTGCTGTATTTAGAGAGGGGGATGTACTACAAGAGGGACAAGAGCTTATTAATAAAACTTGGAATGGTCTTGATGATATAAAAATCAATGATAGATCCCTTGTTTGGAATACAGATTTAATTGAAGCAATGGAGTGGGATAATCTAATTGTTCAATCAGTTGTGACTGTCGAAAGTGCTGCAAATAGAAAAGAAAGTAGAGGATCACATGCAAGAGAGGACTTTACTGAAAGAGATGACAAAAACTGGATGAAGCATACTTTAGCTTGGATTGATAACGAGAATAGAACAACAACTATAGATTACAGACCAGTTCATGAGTATACTCTTAGTAATGAAGTTGCATATATTCCTCCAAAAGAGAGGGTTTATTAGGTTCAAATATGGTTGAATTAACTTTACCAAGAAACTCAAAACTCGTAGAAGGAAAAAAGTGGCCAAAGCCATCTGGTGATAGAAAAGTACGTGAATTCAAGGTATATAGATGGAACCCAGATGATAATAAAAATCCATCTCTGGACTCATATTATATAGATACTGAAGATTGTGGTCCAATGGTATTAGACGCTCTTATGAAAATAAAGGGTGATATTGATACATCCCTTACTTTTAGGCGATCTTGTAGAGAAGGTGTATGTGGTTCTTGTGCAATGAATATTGGAGGAGTCAATAGGCTTGCATGCACTACAGCTATAGAGGATGTAAAAGGAACTATAAGCATATATCCTCTACCCCATCAGAAAGTTATTAAAGATTTGGTGCCGGACCTAAAGAATTTTTTTGATCAACACAAATCAATCGAGCCATGGTTGCAAACTAAGAAAACAAATCCAGATAAAGAATGGTTGCAATCTAAAGAAGATAGAGAGCAATTAGATGGTTTGTATGAGTGTATATTATGTGCCTGTTGTTCAACATCTTGTCCAAGCTATTGGTGGAATTCAGATAAATACCTTGGGCCAGCAGCATTATTACAGGCTTATAGGTGGATTATTGATAGTAGAGATGACGAACGAAATGAAAGGTTAGACAAGCTTGAGGACCCATTTAAATTATACAGATGTCATACTATTATGAACTGTGCTAAAGCTTGCCCNAAAGGACTAAACCCAGCCAAAGCAATAGCTAATATTAAAAAGATGATGGTCGAGAGATCGATGACTCAATAACTTAAAAGAGAGAATTATTTTTCTTCTTTTGGATCAAGTATTTGCTTTCCTCGATACATACCAGTTTTTAAATCAAGATGATGCGGCCTATGCAACTCGCCAGTAGATTTATCTTCAACATATGCTTCACCCTTGAGAAAGTCTGTTGATCTTCGCATTCCTCTTTTTGATTTTGTCACCTTACTTCTTGGGACTGCCATTATAAGTATCTCCAGTTTATAATTGTAATATTGTAATTTTAATACATATACATATTCATTTATTATTTGTCATCATTTATATATTAAATATAATCTTTTATTATATTTAATAAATTTTTTAATTACATGGAATACAATGAGTACTGAGGAAAAATACGTTACTATAAGAAAAGATATAGATAAACGTCTCATTGATTATCTTTATTCTGCAAATTATCCCAAAAATATCATAGACCCTATTAAATATATTTTTTTAGGTAAGGGAAAAAAGATTAGAGCAATACTTTTAATTGAGTCATGTAGTCTATTTAATATTGATTATGAAGATGTTAAGGATATTGCTCTTGCTATTGAGTGTATTCATACTTACTCACTAATTCATGACGATTTACCCGCAATGGACGATGATGATTATCGTAGAGGTGAATTGACATTACATAAGAAATATGATGAGGCAACTGCGATATTGGTTGGAGATGCTCTAATATCTCTAGCTTTCGAACTAATTACAAATGAAAACCAAGCCTTGTCTGCAGAATGTAAAATCCAGATAGTCAATAATTTAGCGCGATTTAGTGGTGGGTTGGGGATGGTTGGAGGTCAGATGCTAGATATGTATATGGACCCCTCAACTTCCAGTATTAAAGATATAAATAGTATGCAATTCATGAAGACAGGAGAGTTATTCCGTTTTGTATGTACAGCTGGTCCTATTATAGGATGTGGGTCCGAAGATGATATCGAGAACTTATCTAAATTTGCAGAACTATATGGTTCAATATTTCAAATAAGTGATGACCTTATTGATATTGAGTCTACTCTGGAGATAGCAGGCAAGTCAGTTAAAAAAGATATTAAGGCAGGTAAATCAACACTTATAGGACTTTTAGGAATAGAAGAATCAAAAAGAAAAATTGCTATAAATTTACAGCAGGTTGAAGCCATATTAGAGAGATATGGTAATAAGGGTAAGGTATTATATAATTTATGTCTTCAGCTCGTTGATCGAAAGTCATAATATAAGATTATCTATAAGCCTCGTAGCCCCTATTTTCGCTGCTAATAAGAGAATATATTTTTTTTCACTATAGTGAAAATTTTCTACTGGAGTGAGATCATCACTGTGTCTAATCTCTAAATACTCAATATTAAAACCACTTTTTTCTATGATAGATACTTCCTTTTTCAAAATTGATTGAATTTTATTTGGGTTTTTTAAAATTGCATCACTAATATTTACTAGGCACTCATATAAGAGTGGTGCCTTCTCTCTCTCATTTTTGTTAAGGTATTGGTTTCTTGATGACATTGCAAGGCCGTCACTTTCACGAACAATAGGTGATAGAATTAATTCAATTGGCATAAATAAATTCTCAATCATACTTTTGATAATTAAATATTGCTGATAATCTTTTTGACCAAAAATTACAATGTCTGGCTGCAAAAGATTAAATAGTTTATTTACAACTATTAGTACTCCATTGAAATGTCCTACCCTATTTATACCACACAAGTCTGCCATTAAAGTATTATTATCAATTTTCAATTCACCTAAATTTTGTATGGGATACATTAATTGTTCATTTGGGCAGAATAGTAGATCGACATCTAAGTCTGCAAGTTTTTTACTATCAGCTATTAAGGTCCTTGGGTAATTATTATAATCTTCACTTGGACCAAATTGCCTTGGATTGANAAAAATACTTACAATAATTTTATCAACATTACTTTTCTTAATTTGCTCGATTAGGCTGAGATGTCCTTGATGAAGATTCCCCATCGTAGGAACAAATCCAATTTTATATTCGTTCCTTTTCCAAGCTGAAATAAACTCATGAACTTCATTAAAATTATCGGAGATTAATTGCATATCACTTGAAGGAATATTTTTCTGATGGATATTTTTTTGTTTTAACTTCCTGAATGTAAGAGGCAATTGCTTCTTGAATTGTGTTTTTACCAGTCATATAATTTTTTGAAAATTTTGGAAGTTTGCCAGGTGTTAACCCTAAAATATCATAAAGGACTAAAATTTGAGCATCTACATCTGAGCCAGCACCAATACCAATTATTGGAATATTAATTGCTTCAGTAACTTTTTTAGCTGTTAGGGATGAAACGCATTCTAATAATAAAATATCCGCTCCCGAGTCTTCAATTCGAACTGCTTCATCGATAAGATTTTCTGCTTCACGATTTTCTTTACCTTGAACTTTATAACCACCCATTTTATTTACCGATTGAGGCCTTAGACCAATATGTGCGCATACCGGAATATCCGACATAGCTAGTTTTTCAATAATATTTAATTGTGACTGATTTCCCTCCAGCTTTACCATATGGGCTCCTCCATCTTGCATAAGTCTCTTTGCATTCTCTAGGGCAATATCTGAATTATAAAAACTCATAAATGGCATATCAGATATTAGAAAGGCACTTTTTATAGAAGATGATACATTTTTTGAGTGGTAGATCATATCTTCAATTTTTACAGGAACAGTAGTCTTATGACCCTGTATAACCATACCGAGAGAATCTCCAACTAATATAATTTCAATACCTGCCTGATCAAGTTGATATGCAAACGTAGAGTCATAGGCTGTCAAGCAGGCAATCTTCTCTCCTTTTGACTTAAGTTCTTTGATTGTACTCAAAGTTACAGTTTTTTGGTCATTCCCATCATACATAATCTAATCCTAGTTATTCTTCTGATACTTTTCATTAATATAATTATACAGGATTTCTTTAAACTGACCTGAAATATTTTCTCCTCTAAGCGTCTTATATTTCTCACCGTCAACAAATACTGGAGCCGCCGGTTGTTCTCCAGTACCTGGCAAAGAAATACCAATATTTGCATGCTTAGATTCACCCGGACCATTCACTATACAACCCATCACCGCAATTTTAAGTGTGTCTATACCAACATAATTCTTTTTCCAAATTGGCATCTCTTGTTCAATGAAATTTTCTATATCAATTGCAAGCTCCTGAAAAACAGTAGATGTTGTTCTTCCGCATCCAGGGCAAGATGCAACATCAGGCCTATATGATTTTATATTCAGAGCCTGTAATATTTCTTTTGCTACTTTGACTTCCTCCACACGGTCACCATTTGGTTTAGGAGTGAGAGATACTCTTATAGTATCACCAATATTTTTATTTAATAAAATAGAAATAGCAGCTGCAGAGGATACAACTCCCTTTATCCCCATACCCGCCTCCGTTAAGCCAAGATGAAGAGCATAATCTGTTTGGCTAGCCAAGTCTTCATATACTTTGATCAACTCACTAACATTACTTACTTTTGCTGATAATATAATTTTAGATCTCTCTAGACCAACTTCTGTTGCTCTTTCTGCTGATTTTATTACTGAACTAACCAGAGAGTCACGTAGAACTTCAATTGAAGACTTTTTGATTTTCTGCTCATTATTCTTATTCATCATTATAGTGAGTAATTCTTGATCAATACTACCCCAATTTGCTCCAATCCTGATTGGTTTATTATTTTTGCAAGCAATTTCAATTATCTCAGAAAATTGTTTATCTTTTTTATTTTTAAAACCAACATTACCTGGGTTTATTCTGTATTTATCAAGACTTTCTGCGCATGCGGGATAGTCTCTTAATAATTTATGTCCTATATAATGAAAATCTCCTACCAATCCAATTGAGTAATTTTTTTTCTCTAGAGATTCTCTTATATATGGAACCGCCTCAGCAGCCTCAGGTCTATCAACTGTTATTCTCACAATTTCCGATCCTTCCTCATAAAGATCAATAATTTGTGCTACTGTTTTATTTATATCTGCAGTGTCAGTATTTGTCATAGACTGAACTACTATTGGGTTCTCACCACCAATTATAACGTTGCCAACCTTTACAGCTATGGAATTTCTTTTTGAAAGCATTAAAATTACCAAAAAATATAGTTCAATATATAAATATATATGAATAAATGAATAAAAAAAATAAAATACCGATAAAAATTATCAATTTCTAAATTGATTGATGGATATTTTTTCATTTTCTTTTAATATAAAATTATTGAGTATTACTTCGTTGTAATTAACACTCTAATAACTGACCCAAATCGGGAGTTAAATTGAGACCTTTCATTGAATAGTTCTTTTATTTCCTCCATGAATAAATATAAGCAGGTAAAAAATGTTATCTAAAATTAAACTAAAGAAACTGGAAGACTATTTTTCTAAAGCGCCCGCAAGAAGAGGTATAATGCTGTGTGGTCATGGAAGTAGAAGTGAGGCTGCAGTCCATCAATTTGCTGGGCTCGTTGATAAATTAAAAATGATTTTACCTCAAATACCTATTGAGTACGGATATCTTGAGTTTGCAAAGCCTATAATTAATGAAGGATTAGAAAAACTTAGAACAGAGGGTGTACGAGAAATAATTGCGATACCAGCGATGTTATTCGCTGCAGGCCACGCTAAAAATGATATACCATCAGTTCTTAATAGATACGTTGCCGATAATCCTGATATGAAGATTCAATATAGTAAAGAATTGGGTATTGATAATCTTATGATAAGGGCTGCAGCTGATAGGGTAACTGAGGCTATAGGTAGTTCAGATAATTTAATAGATAAGCATGATACTCTACTTTTGGTAGTTGGAAGGGGGGCCTCTGATCCAGATGCAAACTCTAATGTGACGAAAGTTACGAGATTGTTATGGGAAGGGATAGGTTTTGGCTGGGCGGAGACAGCATATTCAGGTGTAACATTTCCTCTTGTGGAGCCAGCATTAGAGAAGCTGATTAATGTGGGTTATAAAAGGATAATTATTTTCCCATATTTCTTATTTACAGGAATCTTGATTGATAGAATTTATCAATCAGTTGATTTAATTTCTTCAAAATATAGAGAAATTGAGTTTATCAAAGCACCTTATTTAAATGACCATCCTCTGGTAATTGAAACTTTTTGTGAGAGAATACTAAATGTAATTGATGGCGAAATAAATATGAACTGTCAACTCTGCAAGTATAGAGAACAGGTGCTGGGTTTTGAGGATGAAGTTGGGCTAGCCCAGGAAAGCCATCATCATCATGTTGAGGGGGGGGCTCATAATCATCATAACCACAAACATGATCATGATCACACACACCATCACCCATATCCACATAGTGAGCATCCTTTAGGTCCTGTAACACTAAAGAAGTGATCATTAAGAGTTATGCAAAATTATATCAAAGATCCAAATAAAATATATAAAAAATCCTTTGATATTATCTCATCTGAGGTAAACCTTGAAGCGTTTGATGATTATCACCAAAAATTGATTACTAGAGTTATTCATTCGTGTGGAGACACGTCAGTTATGGATGATTTATTTATATCAAAATATGCAATTTCTGAAGGCCTTAAATCTATTCGTTCAGATTGTAAAATCCTAACGGATAGTGAAATGGTTAGGGCTGGAATTATGAAAAAAAACCTACCAAGGAATAAAGTTGAATGTTTTTTGAACAACAAAGATGTCCAAAGAATTGCTAGCATGTATAATACTACTCGCTCCGCAGCAGCGGTTAATTTATGGAAGAATTATATAAAGAATTCTATTATCATTATTGGAAATGCTCCTACTGCTCTTTTTAGGCTCATTGAAATAATTAAAGAAAATAATTTTATTCCAAGTTTGATTATTGCCATGCCCCTAGGTTTTGTTGGTGCAGTTGAATCAAAAGAGGAACTGATCGATTTACATAATTCCTTAAATTTGAATATCATCACGATCCGTGGGAGAAGAGGAGGTAGTGCAATGGCTTGTGCGGCAATGAATGCGATTGGATTAATATATAATAATGAGTGAAAAGATTAAATTAATCGGGATCGGTGATGATGGATTTGAGGGTCTCTCCAAAAAGGTTCAATCAATTATATTAGATGCTGAGATTATTATTGGTGGTTTACGACATCTGTCCATGCTTCCTGAGGTAGTAGCAAAAAAAATATCTTGGTCAAAAGATTTAAAGCAAGATATTAAAAAAATTAATGAATATAAATCGAAAAAAATATGCATTCTCGCAAGTGGAGACCCATTATTTTATGGTATTGGTAGATTATTATTAGAGCACTATTCAATCTCAGAAGTCGAAGTTATTCCTAGTCCGTCAAGTTTGTCTCTGTGTTGTGCAAGAATTGGATATAATATAAAAGATATTGAAGTCGTCTCTCTGCATGGTAGGGAATTTGATGATATTATTAAATACATTCAGCCAAATAATCGAATATTTGTTTTATCTCATGATAAAAGCACCCCAAGTAGGATCATCGAGTTACTAAATACACTCAGATTTGAGGATAGCAATCTTTATATTTTCGAAAACATAGGTGGTGAGAATGAAACTATTACAAAGAAGAGAGTAAATGAACCTGTTAATGAAAAATTTTCGGATCTAAATTCTATTCTTATAGAGTGTATCTCCAATAAAGATTCAATTTATTATCCAAATTTTACTGGCATTGCTGATAAAGAATTCGAAAATGATGGACAAATTACTAAAAGTGAAATCAGGGCAATAACAATTTCTCAATTAGAGCCAATGGAAAAGTCAATACTATGGGATATTGGAGGTGGATCAGGTTCAATTTCTATTGAATGGTCAAAAATTCATAAAAATACTACCATAAGCATTGTTGAAAAGAATAAAAAACGTATTCAATTTATTAAAAATAATATTAAAAAATTTGGCATCAATAATATAACTATTATGGAAAATATAGCTCCGAAAATTTTGTATGATATGGATAGACCAAATAGGATTTTTATTGGAGGTGGTCTCTCAAATTTAGATGGCATGGAGATAATCCAAAAGTCAATAAATAGTCTGCTTCCATCTGGTATATTGGTTGCAAATGGAGTAACGACTGAAACTGAATTACTACTTTTCAATATTTATAAAAAATATGGAGGAGATTTATCAAAATACTCAACATCGAGTATAAAAAAAGTCGGGAACCTCCATGCGTGGGATCAAAAAATGCAAGTTACGCAGTGGAAGTATATAAAGAAATAGTATGGTTGGAAAAGTTTATGGAATAGGAGTTGGACCCGGGGATCCAAAGCTACTTACTGTTAGAGCTGCTGAGGTTATAGGGAGTCTAGATATACTTTTTTACCCAAGTTTTGGCAAGATTAATATGGCTCTTAATATTGCAAAACCATATTTAAATAATAGAACCAAAAAAATAGAAATGAAGGTACCTCTCTCGCCACCAAAAGATAAATTTAAGGCTTATTATGAGTACTCTGGTAAAATAATGAGTTATTTAAATGAAGATAAAGATGTTGGAGTTTTATGTGAAGGCGATCCACTTTTTTTTGGATCATTCATAAATATTTGGCACAATATACGAGATGAATTTAAAGTTGAAATAATACCAGGAATTTCATCAGTTATGTCAGCATTTAGTCAAATAGATGAATATATGGCAATAGGAGATGACTCTGTAAGTATAATAACAGCCAATGTGATTAATAAAGTTATTAAGGAAAAGATAAATTCATCAAATACAACAATTATAATTAAAATTGGAAATAAGTTTCAAAAAATAAATAAATTGATAGCTACAATGGGTTTATCAGATCATTCTATATTCCTGTCAAATATTTATAGTGAGCGACAATTTATTAGCAAGCTAAGCAAGATTAAAAATAATCCTACGGATTATTTTTCAATAATAATAATAAAGAATAACAATGTTCATTAGATGAAATCTACACGTACAGTCATAATTATACTATCTGAAGCAAATATTAAATTAGCACAGTCTATATCTGATAAGATAATAGGGAGTGAGATACACTCAATGAATATGAAATCAGATCAAATAAATTCTACATTTTCTAGTCTTTCAAAGCATTTAAGATCCTTACAAAAAGAAAAATGTCATATAATTGCAATATGCTCGATTGGAATTATCATAAGGTCACTAGATAGTAATTTTTTGCCAAAGAAAGATGGTTATCCAATAGTTGCCCTATCACCAGATGGAAAGTACGCTATCCCATTATTAGAGTCTCATTCTGGAGGGAATAAACTTGCTTTAGAGTTAGCTAATATTGTTAACTGCAAAGCGGTAATCACAACTTTAAGTGATGCAAAGCTAGAGATAGCATTAGATGATCCACCAAAAGGATATATTTTAAATCCAAAGTGCAATTATAAAGGCTTTATTTCAAGGTTATTAAAAGAAGGGTCTGTTAATAAATTACCTAGGCTCTCATGGCTACGTAAATCAAAAATAGAATTATCAGATAAATCTGAATTAAAAATTGAAAGCTCAATCTATGTAGAGTCATTTAATAAAGATACAACACTTTTATACCATCCTCAAAAATTAGTGATTGGCGTGGGCTCAATTTCAGGAGCTAGAACCAATGTATTATACAAATTTATTATGCAAATATTACAAGACAATAATTTATCTATTCATTCTATTAGTGCCATTGCAACAATAGATATAAAAAGAAACGAGATAGCTATAAAACAACTTGGTAAAAAACTTAAAAAACCAATATTATATTATAGTAGCACAGAATTAGAGAGTGTATCGCATCAACTTCTATCACCATCGGAATATGTATATGATACAGTTGGATCTCATGGAGTTGCAGAACCTGCAGCTTTATTAGCCGCAGGAGAAGGATCAAAAATCATTGTTGCGAAACAAAAAATCTCAGAGGCAACCTGTTCTATTGTCTGTAGCCGAAGAATAAAAGATTTTTCATTAATTGAAGAGGGGGTTTTATCAATCATAGGCCTTGGACCAGGTGATGAGAATTGGAGAACGCATGAAGTGGAAAATATAATAAAAAAGTCTACTCACTTAGTTGGATTTTCTGGTTATTTAAATCAAATTAGAAAAACAAAAAATAAAAAATTTTTTCCATATGAAATAGGGCAAGAAGAAGATAGGGCAAAAAAAGCAATGGAACTCGCAAGTCAAGGAAAGAGCGTTGCTCTAGTTTGCTCTGGAGATCCTGGTATATATGCAATGGGTTCAGTGGTTTTTGAACTGATTGATAAAGGAGGGAAAAAATATAAAGATATAAATATTAATATAACTCCTAGTATTTCAGCTTTTCAAGCTGCATCTGCGAGGGTTGGAGCCCCATTTGGTAATGATTTCTGTATAATTTCATTATCAAATTTATTAACACCAGAGGAGGTAATAATGAATAGGTTATATTCAGCTTTAACAGCAGATTTTGTTATTGGTATTTATAATCCATCATCTCGCAAAAGAAAAAAATTCTTTTTAGTAGCATTAGAAAAAATCAAAAAAAATAGATCTGGCGATACACCCATTGTAATTGCAAGAGATATTGGAAGGAAAAAAGAGAAAATTAGATGTATAAAATTAAGAGATATTGACCCAAATGAAATTGATATGTTTACAATGCTAATCATTGGATCTCGTTCAACTAAGGAATATGAAGCAGCTGATTTGTCAAAAAGAGTATATACACCTCGAGGATATAACCTTGACTCATAAGGGAATTTTTCCATGAAAGTTTATTTTATTGGTGCGGGTCCTGGTGACCCTGAGTTATTAACTTTAAAAGCACATAGGATAATAAGTAATATAGAACTTTGCCTATATGCTGGCTCTCTTGTTCCTGTAGAGATATTATCATTTGTTCCCAAAGGGGCAACTGTAGTGGATACCGCAAACCTAAATTTAAAAGAAATTGAAAGTTATTATATAAATGCTAAACAAGAAAATAAAGATGTAGCGAGGATACATTCAGGAGATGTAAGCGTTTACGGAGCACTTTCTGAGCAAATAGATATTTTGGATAAGCTAAATATTGAATATGAAATCATAGCAGGTATTCCAGCATATGTTCAAGCTGCAGCTATTCTTAATACGGAACTAACGATACCTGGTAAGGTTCAAAGTGTTATTTTGACAAGAACATCATTTAGTTCAACGCCCATGCCGGAAGGAGAAGATTTAGTAAATCTTGCAAAGACAGGATCCACGCTAGTAATTCATCTTTCAATAAGAAGAATGAAACATATCGCAAGAGAGTTATCTCCTATTATTGGTAATGATGCAATCGTTGCTGTTTTATATAGAATTGGTTGGTCAGATCAATTGGTCATAATAGACCGATTAGATAATATTGCAAAAAAGGTTAGGGAAAATAAAATAACAAGGACGGCTTTAATTATTACTGGGAAAAATTTTAAAAAGAAATCAGAAATGAACTCTGTTTTATATGACTCTCATCATAATCATTTATTCCGACCTAAGTAAGAAAGTGTATCTTTCATCAGCACATCAATTTGAGAAGATTTTCTTGGAGTGTTCTCATTTCTATCTATCATAATTATTTCAATTCCGAGAATTCTAGCTGCTTCCACTTTGGCATAAGTTTCAATACTACCGCTATTTCTTGAGACTAAATGAGTAATTTTATTTTCTCGAAGAAGTATTAATTCTTGTGAGACATGGAACGGACCTCTCCCAGTAATATATTTTCTATTTCNCTGCGGTTGTGCAATATATGGGTCTATTGTTCTTATCATCAGCCATTGTTTGCAATCAGAGAACAATGGTATATACTTTTTTCCTATTGTCAGGAATAAACGAGATTCGCGAGGTAGTGTCTCTANTATAGCTCTTGTATTATTAAAGCTATTTGTATGTACCCACTGATCGAAGTACTTTTTCTGCCATTCAGGTCTATGCAGAATGAATAGTTTAATTTTCAATTCTCTCGCGGCAAGTTTAACGTTATTTGAAATTTGGGTTGAGTATGGGTGCGAAGCATCAATTATAATATTTATACAGTTGTTATTTAAATAGTTTTTTAACCCATCTATTCCTCCAAATCCACCTGACCTTGTAACATAATTAACTTGTCGTGGTTGGAGGGTATTACCCTGGAGCGATAATACTGACGAATAATTATTTTCATTTAAAGAAGAGGCTATCTTGAATCCCTCTGCTGTTCCTCCTATTATTAGTATCTTATGCATATCTAATATCAGTTTGAGCTAAGATTTCTTCTTTTCTGTCAATGATCATCACATCTATACCAATTTGGGTTTGTTTGAGCATATTTAAAATTTGGTCTTGCGCCATTTTTGCAATACTAAGTGATAAGTCGTATTTTATATCTCCTAGTATTTCAAGACATTGGTTAGCAGTTGTTATTCTTTTGATATCTTTAAATTTTTCCCCATCAATTTTTAATTCCTTTATATGCTCAATAAGCGATAACAAATCAACCTGACTTCTGCTTGAGTGAAGGTCCATTGAGCCTTGAGATAATTTTACAAGCTTGGCAAACCCCCCAGCTATGGTTATTCTAGGGACAGTATTTTTTTTTAAATACTTTAACAATCCTCCAACAAAATCTCCCATATCAATCATAGCTTGATCTGGAAGTTCAAAATAATTTTGGGTTACCTTCTCTGATATCGAGCCTGTACATGCAGCAATATGAAGTAAGTTTGTTTTCTTTGCAACATCAACGCCCCGGTGGATAGAGTGTATCCAAGCGGCGCAAGAAAAAGGAATAACTATGCCGGTGGTTCCAAGAATTGATATTCCATTCTGTATTCCCAATCTTGTATTCCAAGTCTTCTTAGCAATTTCATATCCCTCGGGCACTTCAATAGTAATATTCACTTCAAGTTTTACACTATTTTGTATTGCGACTTCTTGAAGTGTATCTATGATCATTTTTCTTGGTCCAGGGTTTATTGCCGGCTCACCAACATCCAGTGGAAGACCGGGAAGGGTTACAGTGCCGACACCATTACCCGCAAAAAATTTTACTCCATTATTTTCATGACACGTTTCAACTTTTGAAATTATAAGTATTCCATTTGTTACATCTGGGTCATCCCCAGCATCCTTGATTATTCCTGCACTGACTGATTGATGATTTACATCTTGATATGCTATAGTAAAAGTCGGACTTTGGCCATTTGGTAGCGTGATTGTAATTTTATCAGGGCATATACCTGTTAGAAGCCCTATATAAGCAGCTTTAGATGCTGCTGTTGCGCATGCACCGGTTGTCCAACCTCTGCGTAATTTTTTTTTTAACATATGAACAATAATAAATTTAAAATTTATAAATGCAAATATTCGATAAACTTAATTTACCTGAATTCAAAAAAGGAGAGGTGTGGCTCGTTGGAGCTGGCCCCGGAGACCCAAGGCTACTGACAATATTTGCCTTATATGCTCTATCAGAGGCTAATATTATTATATATGATGCGCTAGTCTCAGACGAAATATTATCCTTATCCTCTAGGAATGCAACACTTGTATATGCTGGGAAGAGAGGTGGAAAGCCATCCCACTCTCAAGAAAACATATCTGAACTAGTTATTAAATATTCTTTAGAAGGTAAAAAAGTTCTAAGATTAAAAGGGGGGGATCCTTATGTATTTGCAAGAGGCGCTGAGGAATCATTNAAATTAAATGAGAATAAAATATCATATAGAGTTATTCCTGGGATAACCTCTTCTATTGGAGGAATGGCTTCAGCATCAATTCCTGCAACTTCTAGAAATACTAATTCTTGTATTTTATTCCTTACGGGTCATAACTCGAATGGAGAAGTGCCTGATGATATTGATTGGGCAGCTGTTTCAAAGATACCCGTCGTTGTGATGTATATGGCTCTGAAGCACCTTCCTGTCATAATTAAAAGGCTTATATTGGAGGGAAAAAAGAAGGATGAGCCAATAGCAATAATTCAAGATGCTACTCTGGTAAGTCAAAAAGTATTGGAGTCAAAACTAAGTGATGTCAATAAAGATATAGAAAAATATAATATAAAATCCCCTGCAATTATTATCTTAGGTCCAGTTGTTGATTTACGCTCAAAGTTAATTGAGAATGTGATAAAAGATGCCATCACTTAGTTTGTGTATATCCGCTGCAATGACAGGAAGTGGTAAGACTATATTTACATCTGCACTAATCAATACATTATTAAAAAAAGGTTATTCTATATCCGCTGGTAAAGTCGGCCCTGATTACATAGATCCTACATATTCAAGATCCCTGACTAAAAGGGATGTATTCAATTTTGATACGTGGGCTATGAATGAAAACACTCTGGATAATTTAATGGTAGAGTCTTCTAATGCTGCCGACTTCCAAATATTTGAGGGTGTAATGGGATTATTTGATGGCACAAGTAACCAGCAGTCATCCACTGCAAGCTTTGTAAAGAAATATAAAATACCGGTATTATTAGTAATTGATGCCACATCACAATCTCAAACTCTTGCAGCAATCTGTAAAGGGCTGATGAGTTACGACCCTGAGGTTGATTTTATAGGGGTTGTTCTTAATAAGGTTGCAAGCGAAAGGCATTTTTTGCTTATTGATGAAGAGCTAAAAAAAAATAATATAAATGTTATTGGATATTTACCTACAACTCCTGATTTGGTTTTTCCAAGGCGTCATTTAGGTTTACATTTAGCACATCAAATAAATGAATATAAATCACTTATAGATAAAGCCTCAGCTGTAGTAATGAGTAATATTAAAATTGATCAAATTTTATCGTTAGCTAAACCACTAAAGGATATAAGGCCAAAAAAAGATTTGCCATCTCCTATCAATTTAGGACAAAAAATTTCAATTGCCAGAGATGAAGCTTTTTCATTTATATATGACCACACTCTCTATCAATGGCAAAAAGAAGGAAGAGAACTCAAATTCTTCTCACCACTAAATGATGAATCACCTGATAAAAGTTCTACCGGCATATATTTACCAGGTGGATATCCAGAACTTCATTGTGAAACGATATCGAAAAATAAAAAATTTTTAGAATCAATGAATAAAGCTCGGATTGAAAATAAAATAATATATGGTGAGTGTGGGGGATATATGGTACTTGGAGAGTCGATCTTCAATAATAAAAATAAAGAATATAAAATGCTAGGTTTTTTAGATCTAATAACAAGTTTTCATGAAAGGAAATTGAACCTTGGTTATAGAAAAGTCAGTGCAAATCATAAATGCAAATATTTTGATAGGAAATTATTTCTTACAGGTCATGAGTATCACTATTCAACCATTATCAAAGAAAAAGGGGAACCTCTTTTTTTGGAAAAAGAAAAAACTTTAAGTACTAATGGATATGGTTTAATTAAGAAAAACGTTTTCGGCTCATTTTTGCACTTAATAGATCAAAAATTAAAATAGGGGAGTTAATAAATGATATATGAATACCAAGGTAAAAGACCGCAAATACATGAAAATTGTTGGGTAGCATCAAATGCAGTTCTCATTGGAGATGTTATTTTAGAAGAAGAAACAAGTATNTGGTGGAATGCAGTCTTAAGAGGGGATAATGAACCAATAACTATCGGTAAAGGTTCTAATATACAAGATGGTTCAGTAGCTCATACAGATCCTGGCTATGGACTCACAATTGGACAAAATGTCACAGTTGGTCATATGGCAATGATCCATGGTTGTACTATAGGAGATAACTCATTAGTTGGAATTGGGGCTATCATCCTAAATGGAGCAAAAATTGGTAAAGGGTGTTTGATTGGGGCAAATTCATTTATTCCCGAAAAGAGAGAAATACCTGATAACTCAATAGTACTTGGGGCCCCAGGAAAAGTGATTGGTGATGTTCAGGATAAACATAAAGCTATGATGAAAAGAGCTCAAGGTAGCTATGTTAAAAGATCATATTTATATAAATCAGAGCTTGTGGAAATTACTTCTGAAGTTTTATAGTATTATTATGGATTGAACTTTATCTAATTTTATTATAATAATATTAAATAGATCTGTTGATATTATGAAATAAAAAGGAGATAGGCATGAATAACAAATTAGTAATGGGAGCAATTGTTGCTGTTGTTGTTGCAGTAGCGGCTTATTTTATTATGACCAACGCTGGNAAAGATAACACTGGGTCTTCCTCTACAGGTGGCGCTCTTATGAGAACAAACCAAACTGATGAACCTGTGGTTGTTGGAAGTAAAACTGTTGAAATCGAAATGCTTGATGAATTTGCAACATACGGGCAAGCTTTCTAAGTGCTATATCGTTGCTATTTTTACATAGCAAGTCATCAAAATAAAGAAGGGCTAATTTAGCCCTTTTTCCTATAAATTGAACTATTTGCTTGTTTTACTCTAATTTCTATAAGAAATCATAATTACCTCTTGAATATAGCCAAATAATGAATATTGATATTGATAAGAATTTTGATCAATTACTTAAAGATAAACAAATAGAATATGATCAAAAGCAGTATGATTTAGTAAAAGTTCTCGTTCAGAAGAATAAAATATTTCATAAATTTACTTACAAAAGTTCAATTCTTGAAAAACTCAGAATAAGCAAACGGACTCCACCAAAAGGCATGTATATATATGGTCAAGTTGGAAGAGGTAAATCAATGCTAATGGATTTATTCTTTGACAGCATTAATATTAAAGAAAAAAGAAGGGTTCACTTTAATGAGTTTATGAATGAAGTGCATGAGGAGATATTCAAATGGCGTGAAAAGAATAAATTACAACCATCTAAAGAGGAGGATAAAGATCCAATTTTAATGGTTGCAAAGTTAGTTAAAAAACAATGCAAACTATTATGTTTTGATGAGTTTCAAGTTGAAGATATTGCAGATGCAATGATTTTAGGTAGGCTATTTAAAATACTTTTTGATATGAAAATATTAATTATAGCTACGTCTAATATACATCCTAGAGATCTATATTCTGAAGGGCTGAATCGCGATACGTTTCTTCCATTTATAGATATTCTAGAAGAAAATATGGAAATATATCATCTCGATGCTGAGAAAGATTATAGGATAGATAGATTGAGGGACCAAACAGTTTATTTTTCGCCAAATAATAAAATCAATCGTATTAACTACAACGAAGCTTGGCAAAAGCTTAAGGGTAGTATAGAAGTTATAAATAAGATCCTAAAAGTAAAGGGTAGAGATTTAATTATTCCGAATTCTGCTGGAAAATATGTAAAATTTACCTATGATGAATTATGTATAAAGCCGTTAGGTGTAGCTGACTATTTAGAAATATCAAAAAATTTTAATGTGATCTTTATTTCAGAGATACCAAAAATGAATGTAAAAAAAAGGAATGAAATAAAAAGGTTTATTAATTTAGTCGATACATTATATGAAGCGAGAAGTATTTTATTCATTTTAGCAGATTCTCCAGCAAAAGATTTACTGGATGGAGGTAAGGATGCTAAAATCTTTCAAAGAACAGTATCTCGGTTGGAGGAAATGCAATCTGCAGATTATCTGAATAATATAATCAAGCAATAATTTAGAAGTGAGGAACGAAAATGGGAATGGGTAGAAATAAGATATCACTAATTGGAGCAGGGCAAATTGGAGGCACATTAGCTCTTCTGAGTGGTTTAAAAGAATTAGGAGATATAGTACTGTTTGATATTGTGGATGGAGTCCCACAGGGAAAGGCTCTAGATATTTCCCAATCAAGTACGGTTGAAATGTTTGACTCAAAAATTCAAGGGGCCTCAGATTATAGTGCAATAGAGAACTCAGATGTTGTTATTGTGACTGCTGGAGTGCCAAGAAAACCAGGCATGAGCCGAGATGATCTACTAGAAATTAATCTGAAGGTAATGGGTGCAGTCGGTGAAGGGATCAAAAAGTATGCTCCAGAATCATTTGTTATATGTATTACGAATCCACTTGATGCGATGGTTTGGGCTCTTCAAAAGGCAACGGGACATAAACCAAATATGATATGCGGTATGGCAGGGGTATTAGACTCCGCTCGATTTAGACACTTTCTAGCAGACGAAATGGATGTTTCAGTTGAAGATGTCACAGCTTTTGTTTTGGGAGGTCACGGAGATACGATGGTTCCACTCACAAGATACTCAACAGTTGCCGGGATTCCTCTGCCAGATCTTATCAAAATGGGATGGCTCACTGAAAAAAAATTAGCGGATATAGTTCAAAGGACTCGCGATGGTGGAGCTGAAATAGTATCTTTATTAAAAACAGGTTCTGCATATTATGCCCCTGCAAGCTCTGCAATATTGATGGCAGAGTCATATCTAAAGGATAAGAAGAGGTTGTTACCAGCCGCAGCTTTTTTGAATGGAGAGTATGATGTAAACGGATATTATATTGGTGTTCCTGTAGTTATAGGCAAAGGTGGTGTTGAAAAGATAGTACAAATCAATCTCAATAAGGATGAAAAGGAAGAATTTAATTCATCTGTTGACTCGGTTAAAAATCTTGTTAAAGCATGCCAAAATATTGCCCCTGATCTGAAATAATTTATCACCGATACAAAGTTTTTAAATATGAATATACATGAATATCAAGCAAAGCAACTTCTAAGCCAATACAATATTCCAGTATTAGATGGCTTTGTCGCCTTTAATCAAGAGGAACTTGGAAAAAATATTAGCAGTCTCAATGGACCAAAATGGGTTGTAAAAGCTCAAATACATGCTGGGGGTAGAGGCAAAGGTGGTGGTGTAAAAGTTGTAGATACAATTGAAGCTGTGAATGAAGTTTTCAATGATATGATGGGAATGAAACTAATAACAAACCAAACTGGCCCAGAAGGTAAGGTTGTTAATAGAATATATATTGAGGATGGTTGTAACATTAGCAAAGAATTTTATTTGTCATATTTGGTTGATAGAAAAACAAATTCAATATGCATAATTGCCTCATCAGAAGGCGGAATGGATATTGAAGAAGTAGCAGAAAATAATCCAGAAAAAATAGTAAAAATTTATTTGAGTAATGACGATAAAAAAATTAAGGAGTCGGATCTTAGTAAAATACAAAGTATTTTTGGTCTAGACACACATCATAACGGAAAATTGGGTGAGATATTAAATAATATTTATAAGTTATTTTGTGAAAAAGATGCAAGCTTATTAGAAATAAACCCTTTTGTTTTAACTCAAGACGAACATTTTGTATGTTTGGATGCAAAGATGAATTTTGACTCAAATGCTCTATTTAGACATGATGAGATAGTGGGGCTAAGAGATCTCGAGGAGGAGGACCCACTTGAAATACAGGCATCAAATCATGGATTAAACTATATTAAATTAGATGGATCTATTGGCTGTATGGTAAACGGCGCAGGGTTAGCAATGGCAACAATGGATATTATAAAATTATACGGAGAAAAGCCGGCTAACTTCTTAGATGTAGGAGGTGGGGCCACCAAAGAACAAGTGATGAGTGCATTTAAGATTATTTTAAGTGATGAAAATGTTAAGGGTATTCTAGTAAATATATTTGGTGGGATTATGCGTTGTGAAATTATTGCACAAGGAATTATTGAAACTGCTAATGAATTAAATTTAAATATTCCGCTAGTTGTCAGACTAGAGGGGACAAACGTTGAACTTGGCAAAAAATATTTAAATGAATCAGGGCTTAATATCATATCAGCAGATAATTTAGATGACGCGGCAAAAAAAATTGTAAAAGCAGTGTCAGGAGCAAATAATTAATGGCTATTTTGGTAGATTCTAATACAAAAGTTTTATGTCAAGGCTTTACAGGTAAGCATGGCACCTTTCATTCGCAACAGGCAATTGAGTACGGAACAAACATTGTGGGTGGTGTTACCCCAGGAAAAGGTGGAACAAGTCACTTGGGGCGTCCGGTATTTGATAATGTTGTAGATGCGGTTAAAAATACTGGTGCAAATGCAACCTCAATCTATGTTCCACCTCGTTTTGCGGCCGCCGCTATACTGGAAGCAATAGCTGCTGAAATTGAAATAATTGTATGCATAACAGAAGGTATTCCTGTATTGGATATGCTCCAAGTAAGGTCTGCTCTCAATAAGAGTAATTCAACCCTAATTGGGCCTAATTGTCCTGGTATAATTACACCAAGTCAGTGCAAGATTGGTATNATGCCCGGGCATATTCACAAGGCTGGATCAGTTGGGATTGTATCTCGGTCGGGGACTTTGACATACGAAGCCGTAGCTCAGACAACAGCTGTAGGTTTTGGGCAATCAACCTGTGTAGGAATTGGTGGTGACCCAATAAAAGGTATAGATTTTATTGAGATTATTGAAAGTTTCCTCGCCGATCCTCAAACAGATTCGATTATAATGATTGGAGAAATTGGTGGTTCAGCTGAAGAAGATGCAGCAGATTTTATTAAAAAGAGTAAATCAAAAAAACCTATTGTTGGTTTCATAGCGGGGATTACAGCTCCACCTGGTAGGAGGATGGGGCACGCCGGTGCAATTGTGGATGGGTCTTCCGGATCAGCTGAAGCAAAAATTGATGCAATGAATAGTGCTGGAATTATTGTATCAAAGTCTCCAGCTCTACTTGGTGATACTCTAAAAAATATATAAAGGACTACGAATTATCCGATACAAGCCTAAGATGATTTTCTTTATTTCTTGGGTGAGCTTTTTTATGAATATCTAGTAGCTCTGTTTGATTTACTTTTGTGTACATTTGAGTTGTTGAAAGGCTCGCATGACCGAGTAGCTCTTGAATTGATCTTAAGTCTACACCTGCCTGTAAAAGATGAGTTGCATAAGAATGTCTTAGTGAATGTGGTGTTGCATTTTTAGGTAGACTCAGATTACTCCTCATTTTCTGCATTATGATTTGAACAATCCGAGGACTGAGTCTATCTCCTTTAACACCAATAAAAAGTGGGTCTTTTAAATTATATTTCTTTGGGTATAAATCTAAATATTTTTTAATACCATCTTTTATATCAGGGAGTATTGGAATCTCTCGATATTTATTACCTTTTCCTCTGACTCTAATAGTATCCTGCCAGTCTTCCATTGGCGCATCATTTATATTCAGCTCCAAAGCTTCACTTACCCTCAAACCACATCCATATAAGAGCAGAAAAATTGAAGTATTTCTTGCCTCAACCCATCCAGCTTTACTCTTTGGATTCTTATTATTATCATTCGATATCACATCTTTTGCTTGTTCCAAAGAGAGTGGTTTCGGAATACTTTGTGGTAATTTTGGCATACGAATATGATTTAAGGCATTATTCTTCAAGATATCAATTTTATCTAAATATTCAAATAGTGATCTAATACTAGACATAACTCTTGCGATCGTTTTCGAGCAATTACCATCTCTTCTTTTTTTCGCCATAAAAGCACGAAAGTCAGCAGCAACTAAATTCTCAAGATTTTTAATTGAGAGTGGTCCACCAATATGATCAATCAAAAAATTTATAAAAGCATCAATATCTCGATAATAGGCATCAATAGTATTTGGTGAGACTCTTTTTTCATTTTTGATAAATTCAATCCAAGAATTTAGAGCAAGATTCAATTCGTCTTTTACTAAATTTATTTCGTATACTTTATTCATTCTGTTTCTAATTTATTTTTTGCCCAGTTTTTTGCCAGTCACTTAAAAAGTTTTCCAGACCTATGTCCGTTAAAGGGTGCTTTACTAGATCTTTTAAAATTTTGGGAGGGACTGTCGCAACGTCTGCCCCCAGCATTGAAACTTGTATTACATGGTTTGTATTTCTAATTGATGCTGCTAATATTTTTGTATCTAGATCTTGATAATTATCATAAATGACCCTGATCTGACTGATTAATTCTACTCCATCAATTCCGGAGTCATCAAGCCTTCCAATAAAAGGAGAAACATAAGTTGCACCAGCTTTTGCGGCAAGTAATGCCTGTGCTGCAGAAAAGCATAAAGTTACATTTGTTGGAATTTTTTCATTTGATAATCTGTTACATGCCTCAAGGCCATTCCATGTTAATGGGAGTTTGACAATAACATTTGATGCTATACTGTATAATACTTTACCCTCTTCAATCATACCCTCAGTCTCTGTAGAGGTAACTTCTGCACTAACTGGTCCTTTTACAATTTTACAAATATTAGAAATTGTATCTTTAATATTCTTACCAGATTTAGCAATTAAAGATGGGTTTGTTGTAACACCATCTATAAGATTTGAACTTAACAAGGCTTTTATCTCATCCAGTTCTGCTGTATCGACAAAAAATTTCATATTTTCTCCAATCACATTAAATATAGGAAGAAGCCATATATATAAATGACAAATAAATAAAGTTTACCTAGAATATAGATAATAATTGGTAATTATTATTACTTAGTTAAATAATCACGAAATACCTAATTTTATATGAATAATACTAATAATTTATCTATTTTGCTGCCAACCAATGTAGGGAAAACATTTTTATATTCATATACTAAGAAATTAAAGATTGGAACAATAGTTAAGGTTTCATTCTCTAATCGTGAGTCGATGGGTGTGGTTTGGAATCCATCTGATACAAATATTATACTTCAGAAACATCAAATAAAATCAATACTGAGCGATATCTCCTCAGAAGAACAAATTTACCTTCCACTTGATCTAATAGAATTTATAAATTGGGTATCTGAATATTATATGATGCCCCTTGGTTTAGTATTAAAGGCTGCATTAAAAGCGAAATTCATTGAAAAAAAAATGAATTATAATTTTACTTATAAGTCTAATAGAAGTTTAGTAAAAAAAATTACGCCNCAACAATCAAAAGTTCTTAATGTATTAAAAATAAAGGAGCCTCTAGACAGAAAGAGCCTAATAAAACTATCTAATGTATCTCCAGCTGTCATTTCACGCATGATTAAAAATGAGATATTACTTCCTGAAAATCCTAAGGAAGAAAATTTGAAACTAATTAATTTATCAAAAAAAGTTACTTTCAATAAGGAGCAGAATGAAGCTGTGAAAAAAATTTCAAATGAGATTTATAATTCACAGAAAGTAATTTTAATTGACGGAGTTACGGGATCTGGAAAGACAGAAGTATATCTCGATGCTGTGAGTAAAGTTATACAAATGGGTAAGCAAGCTCTGATTATGCTTCCAGAAATTACATTAACGCATGAATTCTTAACAGAATTTCAGTCTAGATTTGGTGACCAAATTGCTGCGTGGCATTCTAACCTGACTGGAAAAGATCGAAGAAATATTTGGAGGGGAGTTCTTTTTGGAAGAATAAAATTAATTATAGGAGCAAGGTCAAGCTTATATCTTCCATTTAATAAATTGGGTTTAATAGTTGTCGATGAAGAACATGATCAGTCTTATAAGCAAGAGGAAGGTATCATATACAATGCTAGAGACATGGCGGTTCTCAGGGCACAGAAATCAAAAGCAAATTGTATTTTAGCCTCCGCAACGCCATCAGTTGAGTCATATGAAAACGTTTTAAAGAAGAGATATGAGAAGGTAGTTTTAGGGGAAAGGTATTCAGGTACAAAAATGCCAATTATAAATTCAATTGATATGAGGTATGCTGAGAAGGAAGGAAACTCATTTCTCCCGAGCGAATTAGTTAGAGATATTGATGAAACACTTAATAGAAACGAACAAGTCCTTTTATTTTTAAATAGGCGAGGTTATTCGCCATTATCCATATGTGGTAATTGTGGTATAAGAATTGATTGCCCAAACTGTGATACTTGGCTGGTCTTTCATAAGAATAACTCCAAATATATTTGCCATTATTGTGGATACTCGGAAACTCATTATTCGAGTTGTAAAAATTGTGGGTCAGAAAATACAATTATACCAAGCGGAAGAGGGATAGAAAAAGTTGATGAAGAAATTGGAAAAATATTCCCAAATGCCAATAGAGTAGTATTTTCAAGTGATTATCTAAAAAACTCGTCGCAAATGGATAATATGCTGAAGGATATCAAAGCAAACAAAATTAATATAATTATAGGGACCCAACTTGTCTCTAAAGGTCATAATTTTCCATTTTTGACATATGTTGGGATTTTAGACGCAGATTTTGGCCTAGAAATGACAGATGTTCGCGCAGCGGAGAGGACTTACCAGATACTAAATCAAGTATCAGGTAGAGCTGGAAGAATAAAGCAAAATAGTAAAGTCAAGATACTCACGCATATGCCTGATCATCCCCTTATTGAGTCAATATTAAAAAACCAAAAAGAGGATTTTTATAGAACGGAAATAGAAATGAGGTCTAATTCACGAATGCCACCTTTTTTTAGATTAATTTCTATTATAATTAGTTCGAAGAATTGGCAACTTTTAAATCAATATGCAGAAAAATTATATTTAGATAGAAATTTCCCCCAAAATATAGATCTTTATGGTCCTATTGAAGCCCCAATTTCGAGATTAAACAGAAGACATAGAATGAGATTTTTAATCAGAGGACCAAGAAATTCAAACATTCAATTTTATACAAAACGGTGGTTGGATAGTAACAAGATGGGTGCGCAAATAAAGATCATTATTGATGTTGATCCACAAAATTTTATTTAGGGGTAATATTTTCATTGAATTGTAGCTCTCTTGTTGAAATTTATTATGATTTTATTGCACATCATCAATAGCTGTGATAATGAATAGATATTTCTAATTTAAGTGTGTGCAGATCAAACTTAACTAACTTCAATTAAGAAAATAATACAGGGATAATACGCAGTAATGACACAAGAAATATCAATACCAGAAGTGTCTAAAAGATATGCAAAGGCTATATTTGAATTAGCAAGTGAGGACAAAGAACTTGATAAAATATCAAAAGATTTAATGTCCTTGGATAAAGCAATAAATGAAAATGATAGACTTTCCCGTCTAATAACAAGCCCAACATTCTCGTCAAACGAACAAATTCAGGTAATGGGGTCACTACTTGATAAGCAAGAAGCAGCAAAAATAGTAAAAAACTTTGTGAATGTGCTCATCGATAACGGTAGAATAAATATACTTCAATCAATTATACAAGCCTTCAATGTCCTAATTATCAATAATAGTGGGGAAATAATAGCCGATGTGATATCGGCGCAAGATCTATCGCAGGAGCAGCTTTCTGCAGTAAAGTCGAGTCTTAGAAAATTGACTGATAAAGAAATAAAATTGAACACAAAATTAGACCCAGAAATTATGGGTGGTATGATAGTTAAAATTGGATCACAGATGATAGATNCCTCTGTATCCACTAAATTGAATAATCTCAAAATTCTAATGAAAGGTGCAAACTAATGGATCTAAAATCAGCAGAGATTTCTGCAATACTAAAGGAAAAAATAAAAAGCTTTGACGAAAATGCAGAAATCTCTGAAGTTGGCCAAGTGTTATCTGTGGGAGATGGTATTGCAAGAGTTTACGGTCTTGATAATGTTCAAGCTGGTGAAATGGTTGAGTTTTCAAATGGCGTTAAAGGGATGGCCTTGAACCTTGAGATGGATAATGTCGGGATAGTTATTTTTGGTGATGATAAAGATATTCACGAAGGTGATATAGTTAAAAGAACTGGTGATATTGTGGAAGTACCAATTGGGAAAGAGCTACTTGGCCGAGTTGTTGATGCACTTGGTAATCCGATAGATGGTAAGGGACCAATAAAGTCAAAACTAAATGGCCGAGTTGATATTAAAGCTCCCGGTATTATGCCTCGAAAATCTGTTCATGAGCCAATGCAAACAGGACTCAAAGCTATTGATGCACTTATTCCTATCGGAAGAGGGCAAAGAGAACTAATAATTGGTGACAGACAAACTGGTAAGACAGCTATCGCCCTTGACGCTATACTTAATCAAAAAACAGTCAATGAGACAGACGATGAAAGTGCAAAGTTATATTGTGTTTATGTTGCAATAGGACAAAAGAGATCCTCTGTTGCGCAATTGGTTAAGATCTTGGAAGATAATGGTGCCTTAGAATATTCAATTATAGTCGCGGCAACGGCCTCTGATCCTGCACCACTGCAATTTCTAGCACCATTCTCTGGATGTACAATGGGAGAATATTTTAGAGATAATGGCATGCATTCATTAATTGTTTATGATGATTTATCAAAGCAAGCAGTTGCATATAGGCAAATGTCACTATTATTGCGAAGACCACCCGGTAGGGAAGCATACCCAGGGGACGTGTTTTATTTACACTCAAGATTATTAGAAAGAGCCGCAAAATTAAATGAAGATAATGGCTCAGGTTCGCTAACAGCACTTCCTGTTATTGAAACTCAGGCAAATGATGTGTCAGCCTTTATTCCGACAAATGTTATTTCAATAACTGATGGTCAAATATTTCTAGAAACAGATTTATTTTATCAAGGGATTAGGCCTGCTGTAAATGTTGGGTTATCTGTAAGTCGTGTTGGATCTGCAGCGCAAATAAAAGCAATGAAGCAGGTTGCAGGAAAGATCAAGGGAGAATTAGCTCAGTATCGAGAAATGGCAGCTTTTGCGCAGTTTGGTTCAGACTTGGATGCGACTACACAGCGTCTCTTAGCTAGGGGTGAACGATTAACAGAGTTATTAAAACAACCACAATTTAGTCCACTTAAAGTTGAAGAGCAAGTTTGTTCAATTTATGCTGCAGTAAACGGATTTTTAGACTCAATACCAGTTAATAAGATTTCATCCTATGAAAAAGAGCTTTTAGAAACAATAACGAGTTCGCATAAAGATATACTATCTTCAATTGCAAAAGAATTGCAGCTTTCCGAAAAGACAGAGGCAAAATTAAAAGAGGTTATCGAGACTCATACAAAATCATTTTCAACGGAGTAATTAATTGCCAAATTTAAAAGAGTTAAAAAATAGGCAAGTTAGTGTCAAATCAACTCAGAAAATAACGAGAGCTATGCAAATGGTTGCCGCAGCTAAGCTAAGTAAGGCACAAGAAAGCGCACAAAGTGCAAGACCTTATGCAAGTCGACTAGCGACAGTGATGGGCAATCTTCTACAATCTGTTGAAGGAGGGTCCGATGCACCTAAATTAATGGTTGGATCGGGTAAATCTGAAATCTATTTATTAGTTGTGGCAACAGCTGATAGAGGACTTTGCGGAGCTTTTAATTCGAATATTATAAAATTGGCTACTAAAGAATTAAAAGAACTATTGTCAGATGGGAAAGAAGTCAAAATACTCTGCATAGGCAAAAAAGGTTACGACTTACTTCGAAGAAATTATAAGGATAATATTGTCGACTTCATTAGCCTTAAGGAAATAAAGAACATATCATATCCCGAAGCTGCAAATGTTGGAAATAAGGTCGTTAAAATGTTTGATGAGGGTAATTTTGATGTTTGTAAATTATTCTACTCAAGCTTTAAATCGGTTATTTCTCAAATACCTATTTCAAAGCAACTTATTCCCCTTGAATTCAATAATGACTTCAAAGACGACGAAGAGAAAGATCCTGCCTTAAGTAGTAAAGCAATTTATGATTATGAACCTGAAGAAGCTGATGTAATGGAGGAGTTATTACCTCTAAATTTAAATATTCAAATTTTTCAGGGCTTATTAGAAAATGCTGCAAGCGAACAGGGTTCCAGAATGTCTGCAATGGATAATGCCACAAGAAATGCAGGCGATATGATAAATAAATTAACATTACAATATAACAGAACTAGGCAGGCAATAATTACAAAAGAATTAATTGAAATTATTTCTGGTGCAGAAGCTCTTTAAATTTACGAGGTAGAAAATGGCTAACAAGATATCAAACGGAAAAATAACACAAGTAACAGGCGCCGTCGTTGATGTGCAATTCGACGGGGATTTACCTGAAATATTGAATGCTTTAACGACTGAAAATAACGGCATAAATCTAGTACTAGAGGTTGCATCGCACCTTGGTGAAAAAATTGTAAGAACTATTGCAATGGATTCAACAGAAGGTCTAATAAGAGGGCAAGAGGTCGTAAATACGGGAAGTCCTATTCAAGTTCCAGTTGGGGAGGAGACTCTCGGTAGAATTATGAATGTTGTAGGCCAACCTATCGATGATGGGGCTGCAGTTGAGTCAAAAATATCCAGACCAATTCATGCATCAGCTCCTCCTTATGTTGAACAATCAACAGAAACTGAAATATTGGTTACAGGTATTAAGGTGGTTGACCTATTAGCTCCATATTCAAAAGGTGGTAAGATTGGTTTATTTGGTGGAGCAGGTGTAGGTAAAACAGTTCTAATACAAGAGTTAATCAATAATGTTGCACAGGCCCACGGTGGTTACTCAGTTTTTGCAGGTGTTGGCGAAAGAACCAGAGAAGGTAATGACTTATATCATGAAATGATTGAGGCAGGAGTTAACAAAGAAGGTGGAGGGAATGGTTCAAAATGTGCTCTAGTTTTTGGGCAAATGAATGAACCCCCAGGAGCCAGAGCGAGAATTGGGCTTACAGGTCTTACACTCGCCGAGCATTTTAGGGACGAAGGACAAGATGTATTATTCTTTGTAGACAACATATTTAGGTTTACTCAAGCAGGTTCAGAAGTTTCAGCTTTATTAGGTAGGATTCCATCTGCTGTTGGTTATCAGCCAACCTTAGCCACAGATATGGGAGCTCTTCAAGAGAGAATTACAACAACTACAAAAGGATCTATTACATCAGTTCAGGCAATATATGTTCCTGCTGATGACCTAACAGACCCAGCTCCAGCAACTTCATTTGCTCACTTAGATGCAACAACAACGCTCAATAGATCAATTGCTGAAAAGGGCATATATCCAGCCGTAGATCCACTTGACTCAAATAGTAGAATTTTAGATCCACGTATAGTTGGTGATGAGCATTATGCTGTAGCTAGGCAGGTTCAAGAGATTTTACAAAGGTATAAGTCATTACAGGACATTATTGCTATTTTGGGTATGGATGAATTATCAGAAGAAGATAAACTTATTGTCACAAGAGCTCGGAAGCTTGAGAGGTTCCTATCTCAACCTTTCCATGTTGCAGAAGTATTTACGGGTAGCCCCGGAGTTTTTGTTTCATTAGAGGATACAATTAGAGGTTTTAAAGAAGTTTGTGATGGAAAACATGATGATCTTCCGGAGGCTGCGTTCTATATGTGTGGTACTATCGATCAAGTGATAGAGAAAGCAAATAAACTCAAAAGTGATGCAGCATAATTTTGAGGCTATAATATGGATAAATTTAAATTTGAGTTTGTTACACCAGAAAAACTATTATTTTCAAGTGAAGTTGAGCAAGTAATAATACCTGGATCTGAAGGTGAGTTTACAATTCTTGCTGAACATTCACCAATTATATCATCTATGAAGGCTGGTTTAATAAGAATATATTCCGATATAAATAGTGTACCCGTCGTATATTTTGTTACAGAAGGATTTATTGATATGGCCTCAAACAGCTTAACAATATTGGCTCAAAATGCTATTGAAAAGGATCTTTTAGATGATCAGAAATTAGTTAGTTTAATTGATGAGTATCAAATGGAAATAGATAACACAGATAGTGATATAAGAAAAAATAAATACAATATGAAGATTGAAAATATTAAAGCTATCCAGAGTGATATTTAGTCAAAGCATTCTAATATTTTCAAACTCTTTTAAGACCTTTTTATAAGTCTCTGTCTTGAAATCAATTACTTGATCTAATATTTTTTCAGGATTTTCCCATTTCCAGTCTGCAAATTCTTGGTAGTTTCCAGAATTTTCATCTGGAACCAAATTGACATCATTATCANTACCCAAATGTTGTAAAAGGAACCATTTTTGTGTTTGTCCAANAAATTTACCTTTATAATTATTTAATATTGTTTTTGGTATTTCGTATTGATACCAGTGGTCTGAGACTGCGAGTATTTTGATATCTTTTAGGCCCGTCTCTTCATACACCTCTCTGAAAACAGCTTCTTCTGGTTCCTCTCCTGGATCAATACCTCCTTGTGGCATTTGCCAAAGCTTTCTATCTTTATAATTTGATATTTCTTCTAGTCCCTCTTTTTTTATTTTAGTAATTCGCTTTCCGATCCATATTTGAGATTTATCATTAATAATCATAGCACCAACACAGGGTCTGAATTTTTCATCTAGTTTGTCAATCATTTCATCTTCCTTGAGTATCGGGAGTTAATAAGTTTTTGTGCAAACTCAAGTTGGAAGTCATAAGAATCATCATTAGAAATATTATTTTCATTCTCAATTATATAAAGAGGTTTGATACCTATCTTATCTATTGATATATCGTTAGGTGTATAATATTTTGCAGTCGTAAGCCGAATTGCCCCATCCTTCTTTGATCCAAGAGGTATAATTGTTTGAACAGATCCCTTTCCATATGTTTGGGTTCCGATTACAGTTGCTCTTGCATTATCGCCCATGGCACCTGCGAATATTTCGGATGCTGAAGCAGACCCACCATTGGTAATAATGATAATATCAGAACCATTTGTAATATCACCTTTTTTAGCGAAAAACCTAGTTTTTCTTTTTTGTTCTCTCAGCTTTGTTGAAACTATTTCGCCTTTATTTAANAAAAGATCTGTAACTTTAATTGACTGATCCAGAAGGCCCCCAGGGTTATTCCTAACATCAATTATAAAGCCTTTTATTTTATTACCAGATTCCTTATTTAACTCATTTATGGCAGTAACAATTTTTTTATCAGCAATATCATTAAATGAGGATATTCTGATATAGGCAATATTTTCATCAAGAAGCCTATATTTTACAGGTGTGATTTGGATTATTTCTCTTATTATCTTAACATCGAATGTGGAGTCTTCGCCTTCTCTAAAGATTGTGAGTGTTATGGGTGTATTAGCATAACCTCTCATAAGAGATACCGCTTCATCCAGAGTCAAACCGTATACATCTTCTCCATCTATCGATGTTATATAATCACCAGTAATAATTCCGGCTTTTGCTGCCGGAGTATCATCAATTGGAGAGATAACTCTTACAAAGCCATTAGCATCGAGGGTTACTTCAAGACCAAGCCCACCATAAAAACCCTTGGTATCAACTTCCATTTCTTTGAAGTCATCTTCTGATAAATATGTAGAGTAGGGATCCAATGACTGGAGCATACCCCTTAATGCTGAATACATAAGTTCTTTGCTATCAATATCATCAACATATTGGTCTTCCACTTCACTAAAAACACGAAGAAATAACTTAAATAGCTCAATATTTTCATCATGGTCGTCTGCAAAACTAGGTTTTGTAAATAGAGAGATTAATAGGACTAAGATTATTAGAGGTAATGCTGTATTCTTTTTTGTGGTTTTATTATTTTTAATGGTCATTTTAATCTCTATGATATGGGTGGTTTATTATTATCGATAATGATCTGTATAGTTGCTCAATTAGAATAACTCTTGCCATAAGATGTGGAAGTGTCATTTTACTTAATGAAATTGTCTCGTTAGCTATCTTTGAAAGATCTCTAGATGTTCCATCAGGTCCTCCAATAATGAAATTTATTTCACTCCTTGGTTGATTTAGATATTTATCCAACATATTTTTAAATTCCTGGGTTGTGAGGGGCTTTCCTTTTTCTTCTAATATAATATTTACTGACTCTTTTAAGTTAATTTTTTTCAGTATCATTTTACATTCTCTATCTTTTCGAGAATCTGGATTTTTATCCAAAGCCTTATTGATTTCGATCATTTCTACATTAGTTATTCCAATTTGCTTATTAATTGCATTAATATTTTTTAAATAATGATCACACAATAATTTGAATTTACTATTAGTAATCTTACCTATAGCCAACAATCTAAGATTCAACTGTTCAACCTATTTTTGTTTCATCATTAACAACCAAATTCTCTGACCAGATTTTTTCTATCCTATAAAATTCTCGAACCTCGGGCTTAAATATATTGATAATAACATCAAAAGCATCTATTAGAACCCAGTCACAATTTTGTAGTCCTTCAACTTGGATATTCTTATATGAATTATTTTTTAATGTTCTTTGTATCTTATCGGCGATTGAGCTTATGTGTCTAGAGGATGTTCCACTTGAAACTACCATATAATCTGCAATTGAACTTTTTTTACTTATATTGATGATAGTTGTATTTTGTGCTTTCATCTCTTCGAGACAATCACTTACGATTTTAATAATTTTTTTATCGATCATTTTGGATNTGTATATTTAAATTTTTACGAATTTCAGTTGATGAATTAAAGTTACGTTTATTATGAATGAAAACCCAACATGGTGTCTCTGATTTTGTAATACTAGCTGCATCGTTTTCGTCAATTCTATATTTCTTATATTTATTTGCAAAGATAGTTGAGCNGACATCTAGAGAAGATCTAGGTCTATCAATAATAGCTATTGGTATTTCTCTAATTAATTTCTCCCAGTCCATCCACAGATGAAAATCTCTCAGATTATCAGCACCCATTATCCATACAAATTTTGTATTTGGATATCTTTTCCTTAAATATTCTACTGTACCAATAGTATAGACGATACCGGCTCTCTGCTCCATATCATTTATAATTATTTTTTTTGTTTTCGATTGATTTTTAGCAGAAGAGGTTCTTTTTTTGAAGTCAAAAAGCACATCATATTGTTTAAGTGGATTTCTAGGGCTTACTAACCACCAAATGAAATCTAAATTTAATTTCTTTAGAGCTTCTTCACTAATATTTATATGACCATCATGACTTGGATTAAACGACCCCCCAAGGATACCAATTCTTTGATTACTAGACGCAAACTTTGTATTACCTATAATCCATCTATTTATTTTAGGCTTGCTTATCATTTTAATATTTTACTCAAGACCTAACCTGTCCGCTCCCACGAACAATATATTTAAAGGTAGTTAACTGCTCTAATCCAATTGGACCTCTTGCATGCAATCGACCAGTTGAAATACCGATTTCTGCACCAAAACCAAATTCACCTCCATCTGCAAATTGTGTCGATGCATTGACAAGTATAATTGAACTACCTACATTTTTTTGAAAGTACTCACTAGACTCACTGCTCTCGCAAACTATAGCTTCAGTATGGCCGGTACCATATTTTTCAATATGTGAAACTGCCTCTTTGATATCATTGACAATTTTAACTGAAATAATAGCATCAAGATACTCTGTTGACCAGTCAGTCTCATTAACAGATTTTGTTTTATTGAATAATTTCTTTATATTTTCATCACCTCTTATTTCACATCCTAGATGGTCAAGTTTTTCTAGTATTTTTGGAAGAAAGTTATTTGCAATAGATTTATCAATTAATAATGTCTCTGCAGCACCGCATATTGATGGGCGTCTCATTTTTGCATTTAAACTAATATTTATAGCATTATCAAGTTTTGCACTTTCGTTGATATAAACATGGCATATACCCTCAAGGTGACCAAAAACTGATACCTTTGCCTCTTTTTCTACTCGTGATACCAAACTTTTGCCACCCCTTGGCACAATTACATCGATATTAGAGTCAAGACCATCAAGCATCATCCCAACTGCATTCCTATCAGTTACTGGAACAAATTGTATTGAATTATCATCGAGCTTGGTTTTTTCGAGCGCGTCCCTAATTGATTTGTATATAGCGTAACTTGAATAAAAACTATCAGAACCACTTCTTAATATGGATGCATTTCCAGATTTCAAACACAAGCACGCTGCGTCTGCTGTCACGTTGGGGCGACTCTCATAAATTATTCCTATAACACCAATTGGAATGCTCACTTTATCGATTAATAAACCATTTGGTCTCTCCCAACTGCTTATTATTTTTCCAATAGGGTCATCTAAGCTAATAATATTTTTTATGCTTATTGAGATATTCTTGATACTATTTTTATCAAGTAATAATCTATCAATAACGGATTTTGGTTTATTTTTTGAAATTGCAATATCAAGATCTTTTTGATTTTCATTCAATATTTCTTTCGTATCCTTTTCAATATTCTCTGCGATAATTTTGAGTGCATTATTTTTTTCATTAGTTGTAGCTATTGCAAGTTTTGAATTTGCTTTTCTAGCATTAGAGCCAATAACATTCATTGTTTGTTTAATATTATTTTTCATCTATTTGTTTTTCTTCTGTTAGGACAAGATCATCTCTATGTATACAAGCTGATCTGCCGCGATAGCCCAGTACATTCTCAATTTCGTCTGTATTTTTACCTTTTATAGTTTGTGTTTCCCCAACTGAATATGCAGTCAAACCACGTGCCACTTCATTATTAAGTGAGTCAAATATTAAAACTGCATCTCCTCTCTCAAATTGACCGTCTGCATTTATTATGCCAGCTGGCAATAGGCTTCTCCCACTTTTAAGTGCTTTTGAAGCACCATCATCAATATATATGTTTCCATTTGGAACTAACATTCCTGCAATCCATTTTTTTCTTGCTAAATGAGGCGAAGTTTTAGCTATAAAACACGTAGCTTTTCCACCTTCTATTATTGCTTGAATGGGATTAAAGTTCTTACCACTTGCAATTAACATATTTGATCCGCCATCCATAGCAATTCGTGCTGCTTCAATTTTAGTAATCATTCCACCAGAACCGTAACTTTTATTTGTGTCTCTAGCCATATTTTGAATTTTTTTTGTTATTTCTTTTATTTCTGCAATATGAACAGCCTTCTTATCTTCAGGGGGTAATGTATAAACTCCATTCACATCAGATAGTATAATTAAACAATCAAAACTTGCCATTGTCGTAACGCGAGCGGCCAACCTATCATTATCTCCATATCTTATTTCAGAAGTAGCAACTGTATCATTCTCATTAATAATTGGTATAACATCATTCTTTAGTAGCATAGATATTGTATTTCTGGCGTTAAGATATCTTTTTCTTTTTTCTGTGTCCTCGATAGTCAACAGTAATTGTGCGACTTTTAAATCCCTCTTTGAAAAAGCATTCTTGAATGCACTAATTAGTTCTATTTGTCCAACGGCTGCCGTTCCTTGTGCAATATCCAATTTTAATTTTTCATCTTTTTTAATACTTAGGATATTTTTTCCTAATGCAATAGCACCAGAAGTAACAACAATTACATCCTTAAACTCACTCTTTAGAATCGCAATATCATCAACAAGACTTTTTAACCAGCTTTGCCTAATTGTTGCGTCCTCATCAACAATAAGACTTGATCCAATTTTTATCACTATGCTTTTAGCATTCTTTATTTTATCTGCGGTTGCCATTTTTCTTGCTTTGAGCTCTTTCTATTTTGCCTTACGACTAACTGGTATACTTTTTCCTTAAGCTCTTCAATTCCGATATACTTTTCAGCCGAAGTAATTAGTATTTTCGATCTAATCTTATCACTAAAATCCTTAATTTTTTCTTGAATATCATTTTCATTCATTAAATCACTTTTATTGAGTACTATGATCTCGGGTTTTTTAGAGAGGTCACCGCCATATCTTTTGATTTCTTTCCGAATTATTTTATATGATTGCTGAATATTTTCTTCCTCTAAAGAAATCATATGAATAAGCATAGGACATCTTTCTATGTGAGATAAGAATTTGTGACCAAGTCCCGTTCCCTCGTGAGCACCTTCAATTAGCCCAGGTATATCAGCAACTATGAAATTATCATCTGAGTGATTTACAACACCCAATACAGGATTAAGAGTTGTAAAAGGGTAATCAGAAATTTTTGGATTCGCTTGACTAATTCTGGATAAAAGAGTTGATTTTCCAGCATTTGGTAAACCAACAATACCGCAATCAGCAATAAGCTTCATCTGAAGCCAGATTATTGTATCTTCTCCAGGAGTTCCCTTATTTGCAGTTCTTGGTGCACGATTTGTCGATGATTTGAAACGTGAATTACCAAANCCACCACTACCACCTTTTGCAATCATATAAGCTTGATCTATCTCCAAAAGGTCTTCTATTAACTCTTCCTTTAGTTCATCGTAAATCTGGGTGCCTTGCGGAACTAACAGTGTAATATCTCTCCCGCCATGACCAGTTTTATTTTTTCCTGCACCATCTTTTCCTCTTTCCGCCTTATAGTGTTGTTTATATCTATAATCGATGAGAGTATTTAGCCCTTCAACCGCTTTTATATAAACATTACCACCATTGCCACCATCACCGCCATCTGGACCTCCATATTCAATATATTTTTCTCTTCTGAAGCTGACAGCTCCACTGCCACCATTTCCAGCTTTAATATATATTTTCGCTTCATCTAAGAATTTCATAGCCTATACCATAACATCATTATTTTAATGACGTAAAATGTTATTAATGTATCTTGAGATTTGAATAGTTATTAGGTGTACAAATATTAATTTGTTTCTATAACATTAATTGTTCTTCGACCGCTTCTTTTATCAATAAATTTGACAGTACCTGTTTTTTTCGCAAAGATTGTATGATCTTTACCAATTCCAACATTTTCACCCGGGTGCCAAGTTGTACCTCTTTGCCTAATAATTATATTACCGGGGATTACTTGCTCACCACCAAATTTTTTAACGCCAAGTCTTCTGCCTGCTGAGTCACGACCGTTTTTTGATGAACCACCTGCTTTTTTATGTGCCATAATTTTCTCTTAAATTCTATTTTTATATAGTTTTTTAAGTCCCTTTATTATTTTTTCTTAACATCTTTAGTTGAAGCACTTACTTTCTTGGTAGTTGCTTTTTTTGGAGCAGCAGCTTTTTTCACTGGTTTTTTGACCGAATCAGCTTCTACCTTTTTTGTAACTTTTTTGACTACTTTTTTCTCTTCTTCAGTTACAACTTTTTTTACTACTTTTTTTGAGCTAGATGTTGCTATATCTATAATCTTAAGTTTTGTTTGTAATTGTCTATGCCCCATTGTTCTTCTATAATTTTGTCTTCTTTTCTTCTTGAAGACAATAATTTTTTTAGATCTACTCTGCTCAATTACTTGAGCAGTTACGGAAGCATTTTCTACATATGGAGTACCAACAAGAGTCTTCTCTCCTTCAGTAATCATTAATACATCACTAAAAGTTATTGTTTTGCCTTGTTCTTCAGGTAATTTTTCTACAATGATTATATCATCTTTATTAACTGAATATTGTTTTCCACCAGTCCTAATAACTGCAGTCATTTTCTTGCTTTCGTATAAATTTTTATATTTAATAAGGTATAAATTAAATTACTATCAATGTTTAATATTTTAAATCAATTAAGTCAACTTTTCTTTATTAAATGAATTAAAAAATTATTATTGATTGAAGTAGTTTTTTTACTTTGAAAAAAATAGCTGGTTAATTAAATGAAAACAAAATCTATAAAATTATATGAAGCAGGCAATATAGATAATATGAAATGGGAAGAGACTGATCTGCCTGACCCTTCAAGTGGGGAGGTTCTTCTGAGACATGAATTTATTGGCTTTAACATGATAGATACTTATCATCGTTCAGGAATTTATCCAACGCCGGAAAAACCATGTGGACTTGGAACTGAGGCCTCAGGTATTATTGAAGATATTTCCAAAGATGATATAGATCAGTATTTCAAAGTGGGAGATAGAGTTGCTTATGCAGGAAGTGGGAGTGGTCTTGGAGCTTATTCATATAAAAGAATAATCAGATCAAAAGATTTGATTAAAGTTCCAGATTGGATGGGGCTAGATATTGCAGCCGCAATATTAACAAAAGGTCGTACCGTAGAATACCTTTTTAATAGGACATATAACTTAAAAGAAAATGAATATATATTATTTCATGCAGCAGCTGGAGGTGTCGGTCAAATAGCAGGACAATGGGCACGTTCAATTGGAGCTATAGCAATAGGCGTCGTGGGAAATAAAAATAAAGAAGAATATGCAAGAAAATGTGGATATAAATTCGTATTTAATATGGAAGATCATGATATTGTTTCCGAAATCATGAAAATAACAAATAACAAGGGTGTTGATGTTGTATATGACTCTGTTGGTCTTACAACATGGAATATTTCACTTTCTTGTGTAAAGAAACTTGGACTTATAGTTAGTTTTGGAAGTGCCTCTGGTAACCCGCCACTTTACGATATTGCAAAAGATGGTATAAAAAACTCAGCATTTATTCACAGAGCTACGATGGTAAATTATATGACATCTAGTAAAATTGCGAGGGACAGTGCCGCGAGAGTTTTTGAAAAAATAAAAAATAAAGAAATACAATTAAATTTAAATAAAAATTACCAATTAAAAGATGTGAAAATAGTTCATAGAGATGCAGAGGCTAGAAAAACAATTGGGCAAATTGTTATGAAAGTTTAACTATACTCCATAAAATCTATGAGATTTTCAATTGAGGGTTTTATTTCCCCCGCATGAATCTTTTTCGTGATATTTACAATTTTCTGATTAATTGCAGTGTCTATTCCCATTTCTTTCCCCATCTTTACAACAAGACCATTAATTTCATCAACTTCACTGTAACGACCCTTAAGATGATCGTGAAAAACAGCGTCTCTTGCATTCGGTCCGATATCTTTTATTAATTTATCTAGCATTAACTCAATAGGGTTATTGGAATTATTAATTTGGTCTTCGCTTAGACCAAATATCGGTACAATTTTGTAACCTCTTCTCTGGCCTACTAAAAGAGCTTCTGTACCAATTTTCATTATAATTTCTCTCATTCCTGTTATCTTGAATCCTTCATATAAACTAGTTCCTAGCATTGCGAAAGGACCCATACACATTGCATTAATAATTAGTTTCATCCACTTTGCAGATACAATATCTTCTATAATATCAACATTGCCAACAGATGAGAGGATTTTTTTTATCTCAGGCAAGCGAGTTTCCATAGAATTACATAGCGCTCCAATACCAAACCAAGTCTTCTGATTTGGTGTATCTCTTTGAATTATGCCAGGTGTGAATAATTCAGATGATAACTCAACAACACAACCGAGAGTCCTATCAGATCCAACAATGTCAGAAATTCTATCATTAGTCATAGCATTTTGTACCCCGATTATGATAGCTTCTGCATTTAGATAGGGTGTAATTAGTTTAGTCACCCACTGTGTATCGTAAGCTTTAACAAATAAGAATACATAATCAAATTTTATATTCATCTCTGCCAATTGACATAAATGATAAGCAGATACATTTACTTTTTTGGTCTCATCGGGAAGATTTATTACCAAGCCGTTGCTATTCATTGAATTAACATGATCCGGCCACTGATCAATTAAAATAACATCGTATTTATCTTGGGTCATATCTGCTGCAGCACAACTTCCATTTGCCCCAGTTCCAAGGATTGCAATTTTTTTATTAGAAAGATCTATCATTTATAAATTTGATTTATTATTAAACTATAAGAGTAGAAGCTAGGCATCGATTTTCTCACCCTGCCAATCAATAATATCACCACTCTGACTTACATCAACGTCATTAATTATATTAACCAAATACTCAGCGGCTTGATCTCTTTCAAATATTTTCTTATTTTTCATCCTATCAGTGAAAGGGCTAGATAGGTTTGTGTCAACAGTACCTGGATGAAGTCCAATACAAATAGCATTCTTATTTCTGTAAGTAAGTTCTAAAGATAGAGTTTTTATTAACATATTTAGAGCAGCTTTAGAGGATCTGTAACTATACCAACCCCCAAGATTATTGTCTGAAATACTCCCCAATCTCGCGGAGAGAAAAGCAATTATAGAGGTGTTATTCTTGTTTAAGAGTGGAGTGAAATATTTTGATATTAAGAATGGACTGAAGGTATTTATTTTAAAAATTTCATGCAAGTATTCGTAACTAATTTCCTTAAATGTTCTTTCGGGCTTATAGTCCCCAATGTGTAATATGCCAGTTGCATTAATTATTATATCTAAATATCCATAATTATTCTTTATATCCTCAGCGCAGTTTGATATGGATTGCTCGTCTAGCATATCAATCTGATATTGCTTTTCATGCTTTCTTGTCCTTACAATTTCTATAACTTCATTTTCACTGTCTATTTCAAATATCTTATGAATGATTGCTGATCCAATACCACCATTGGCACCAATAATAGCTATTTTTGACTTTTTAAAACGAGAATTTTTATTTTTTGTCATTATATATAATTCTATGAGTATCAATAAATGAAGATTTAAAGTTTAATTTATATTAATTTAAACTATTTTATAGAATAAAACGTAATTTAATAGTCATATTTTATATGATGAGTATTGTAGATTTATAATGTTAGAAATAAATAAGGAATTTATAAAAAAATTTCAAATCAATAAAGATCGTAAAGATTTTGAGGTTATCTTTAGGTACTACGCGCCAAGAATAAAATCTTTATTGATAAAGGGAGGGGCAGACTCAGCACAAGCTGAGGACATTATGCACGATACTATGATAAATGTTTGGGAGAAACTTCATATGTATAATTCTGAAAAAGGTTCATTTAGTTCATGGATTTTCACAATTGCAAGAAATAATAGAATTGATTTATTAAGAAAAAAATCATCAAAGCCATACACAGATATCTATGAGATAGAGATAGCTTCTGAAAAAGATAATGGGCAGGATATTGCCGAACAAAAATCACTATCACAGCAAGTAAAAAATGCTATAAATCTTCTCCCTTCAAAACAAAAAAAAGTTATTGAACTCTCGTTCATGAATGACATGACCCAAGATGAAATTGCATCCAAACTTGATATTCCAATCGGTACAGTGAAATCAAGAATGCGTTTAGCTTATCAAAAAATGAAAGATAATTTAAAGGAAATTACAGTATGAAACATCACCCAGACCCAGCAACATTATTAGAATACGCAAGCGGTACTTTGAGCACACCATTCTCTATTCTAGTATCAGCGCACATTGAGACTTGTCATGAGTCCAAACAAATAGTTAAGGTAGGTGAAGAGATAGGCGGCGACTATATAGATAACATTGAACCGAACGAAGAACAGACAATCGATTACAGCGCCTTTCTAAAAAAACTTGATAGCAATGAACTAAAAAATAAGAATAAAAAACATAAATATAATTACGACCGAAAATCAGTCATACCTTCAGTACTCCAACCATATATCGGGCAAAATTTTAATAATATTGATTGGTCATTTTTAGCTTTTGGTATTAAAAAATATCAAGTCAATATTGATAATGATCCAAGTAACTCACTTACATTATTAAAAATCAAGCCAAAAAAGAAAATACCAGCTCACGGACATACAGGACGTGAAATGACCCTTGTGCTGCAAGGCTCATTCGATGATGAACATGGATCTTATGCAGCTGGTGATATTGCGGAACATGATGGTGTTGAAACACATCAGCCTATTGTATCCTCAGATGAAGATTGCATTTGTATTATATCTACAGAAGGTCCGTTGATATTTAATAATTATCTTGCAAATAAGCTACAATCACTCATTCGTATTTAGATGTACAAAAACTGGAAATCTGTATGGATTACCGGTGCGAGTTCCGGAATTGGGTATAGCCTGGCAGAGTCACTTGCGGCTTCCGGGGCAACCGTTGTTGGATCAGCTAGAAGAAAAGATAAATTAACTGAACTGGCATCACGTCACGATAATATAATTCCGATTGAACTCGATGTTTCAAATATTACTGATGTTAAAAGTAGATATAAGGAAATAAACAAAAATTTTGATAACGGTATTGATTTGGTGATCTTAAATGCAGGTATTAGTAGGCTTTTTACCCTTGAGGATATAAACAAGAGGTATGCTGATATTATAAAAACTATGGAGACCAACTACTTTGGCGTTACAAATTGTCTCTCAGTAATAATTCCTGATATGATAAAAAGAAAAAAGGGCCATATTGCAATTATGTCATCTATTGCAGGTTACAGAGGACTTCCAAATTCTATCGCTTATAGCCCTTCAAAAGCTGCTTTAATTAATTTGGCGGATATATTAAAATCCGAACTACTTCATCATGGTATTACTGTATCTATAATCAACCCCGGGTTTGTTGATACGGATGCAACAAAAGTTAATAACTTTAATATGCCAAGTCTTGTTTCAATAGATTATGCTACAAAAAAAATTATTCATGGACTAAGTAAAGAAAAATATGAAATATGTTTTCCTTTTTTGTTATCTTTTACTTTCAAGATTATGAGGTTCATCCCACATAAATTATACTTTTACATAATTAAAAAATTTATTTGGAAAGAGTCTCCTAAATAAATAAATCATTTTGGCGTTAATTTAAATACACTAACGAATATTGATTTTTCTGAAAAACCAGCTTCACAGTAAGATAAATAGTAATTCCATATTCTACTAAATTTTTCATCGTAACCCATAGTTTTAATTTTGGGCCACTTTTGATTAAATCTCTCTCTCCATAATCTTAGTGTTCTGACGTAGGAAGAATTTAAATCTTCAATAATTTGAACATCTAAACCCTCATCATTTGCTTTTTTTATTAGAGTATCTTTACTTGGTAAAAAACCACCGGGAAAAATATACTTTTGAATAAAATCAACCTGATTGCTATATTCTTTATATTTTTTATCGGATATAGTTATACCCTGAATGATTGCAAAGCCATCATCTCGTGTACATTCTCTAATCTTTCTCAAGTATAAGGGTAAGTATTTTTCACCAACGGCTTCAATCATTTCAATTGAAATAATTTTATTGTAGTTTGTAAATAGATTTCTGTAATCTTTTATATCAAAAGAGCAATTATTGAACGAGTCTTTAATATTAAGTTTTTTAACAAAGCTTAATTGTTCTTTGGAGATTGTTATTGCATCTATATCTATTTGATTATTGTTAAATAGATATTGAGAGAGAGTTCCCCAACCACATCCAATTTCAAGTAATTTTTCTCCATCATTTAAAGATAGATAATTCTCAAGTTTTTTAAATTTATTCTTTTGTGCTTCTTCAAGGGTTTGATTATCTCTCTCAAAATGTGCACTTGAATATTGCATATTACTATCAAGCCATTCCTCAAAGAAGTCGTTACCCATATCATAATGGGCACGTATATTTTTTTTCGCTCCTTTTATTGTATTCTTTCGAAAGAGATGAAAAATATATGAAATGTTAATTTTAAATATTTTAAAACGTATCATCTTATCAAAATTTTCTTTATTTCTTAGATAGAAAATGAAGAAATCAGTTAAATTGCTGCATTCAACATCACCATTAACATAACAATCGCCAAATGCATTGGGTCCACTTAAAAAATAACTACTTACAATTTTATAATTATTAAATTTTATTTCTAAAGAGGAGTGTTCGGAGCCAAATAAAAAATATGATTTATCTGGAAATATTAATTTAATTGATCCAACTGGTTTCCAATCAAATAGTTTTAATATGTATTTCTTCATTTAATTAATTGTTAGTTTCGCTAAAATAAAAAATTTGGGACTTTGGAGCTAAGGGTTTCTTCTTTAACCTGAGGCCCTTAAAAAAGAGCTTAATTGCTTCAAGATGGATGGCTAAAATAACCTTAAAGGTCAAAAAAGCATTTCTCTTCAAAGAGCGGATCAATTCTTTATCAGATAAATTTACTTTTTTGCTAGTAAAAGAAGCTTTCAATATTGGCTTATTATCTACTTGGAGATTGATCCCCATATTAAATATTCCATCACTATCTGTTATCTGAAAACTATAAATACCACTATCACCATTGAAAGGTGATATAAATAATTTTTTTTCACACTTTTGATAGATTGTTTTCTTATAGTTATCATTAACTGGGATAACGTAAATAACTCGCTGACCAAATGTATTATTTACTTCATAGACCATAACTTCTATTAAGTCATTCTCGTTAAAGCCAATATAAACTGTTATTGGGTTAAAGACATAGCCAAGAATACGCGGGTATGCAATCATCGAGAAGCGTTTTACAGGCTTTCTTGTTACTACATTATCACGGATCTTTTCAAGGAAAGTGCCTATACTAACATCATCTCCATGATCTTTATCAAAAATGCTGAAAAGGTTAAATTTATTATAAGAAAAGATTTTTGACTTTTTAAGTGTATCATGCAAATTATCACAGTCTATCATTACAGCAAAAACATTATAATCAAGCTTATGCTGAATCGGGAAGACTCTTTTATGTATAACTTTTCCAACTAATATTTTATTATAATTCATGATACGTATAGATAAATTCAGTATTAATTTGCAAGCCTATTCCAGCTTTGATCAGTTGTCCATGGTCTATTTCTTTTTGAAATATCCTCAGCAACAAGAAGACCGCTTTGAATCCCATCTTCATGGAATCCATACCCAAGGAAGCTACCACATATCCATATATTATTTTTGCCTTGTTTTTTAATTATTTCATTTTTTAAAATCCGATTTTTAGTATCGAATATTGGGTGGCTAAATCTTATTACTTTATGAATGGACTCTTCTTTTATTTGAGAGTATGGATTTAAGGTCAGGAAAAAATTTAAATTCGTTTTTAGTTTTTGAATACTATTTAGCCAATAGGTAATAGACAAATTTTTGCTATTTTTAGAATTATCTTTTTTAATATAATTCCAGCTGGACCAAAGTTTTTTTNTTTTAGGCATTTGAGATGAGTCATTATGTAGTATGGCAACATTTTCTTGATATTCAAAGTTAGCAAGAATTTCTGCTAGTTCAGAGTCAAATGATTGGATTATTTTATAACTCTCATTAGCTGGAGTCGCAAAAATCAATTTATCAAAAGTTTCTTTTTCTTCGTCACCAGTTGATATCTCATATTTATTTTTATTTTTCTTAATTGCTATTATTTCAGTATTCAATTTTGTAACGAACGAGCTACTATTCACAATTCCGTCAACATATTTAACACTACCACCGATTATTGATTTCCAGAGGGGTCGTTTGGAAAGTTTAAACAATCCGTGATTTGCAAAGAATCTTACAAAGTCAAGTGCAGGGTAGTCAAGCATCTTTTCAGGACTACAGGACCATATGGCACTACACATTGGAATAACGTGATTTTGGATAAAATACTCTGAGTATTTTTCTGCTATTAGGAATTCTCTTAAAGTTGAATTACTAGCATGTTTTCTTATATTTTTTTCAGCATTTAAGTAAAATTTTCGGATATAAAAGAGTTGCTTCCAGTGGTTCAAATTAAATAAATTTTTGATTTGTCCAAAATAGCCAGTTAAACCCGATCCTGAATACTCATAATTTAATGAGTCAACAGAAAGAGAAAAACTCATATCTGAGCTATATGAATCGATCTTAAGATTTTCAAATAATTTTATTAGATTCGGATAATTCTCATCATTATAAACCATAAATCCTGTATCTATATTTACTATATTATCAACATCTTTGACTTCTACCGTGTGAGCATGCCCTCCAAGATAACTATTTTTCTCAAAAAGAACCACCTCACTATCTTTTGATAAATGCCATGCTGCGGATAAGCCTGAAATACCTCCGCCAATAATTCCTATTTTTTCAGTTATACTCATGTCTAAAATTTCTACCTTTTTAAATAAAATTGATCTATGCTGTATTTGTATACGTTAAGTATTTATCANTCAAACGGTATAGTTATGTCAAAGTACTTCCTAACATATATTATTGTCCTAACAATATTCTTGGCTATTGATGCTGTATGGCTTGGTCTAATTGCAAAAAAATTCTACTTTAGTAATCTTGGATATATTCTTGCAGATCGACCTAATATGGTTGCTGCTGGTTTATTCTATTCATTATATGTGATTGGGATACTCATCTTCTCGACTATTCCTGCCCTTAAAGAAAATTCATCCTCAATAGCAATAATCTACGGAGCTTTATTCGGTTTTTTTGCATATTTGACATATGATATGACAAACTATTCAACCATAAGGGATTGGCCTCTTCAAGTTGTATTTGTTGATACTATTTGGGGAACATTTCTAACTGCCACTTCCTCTTATCTGGGTTATCTAGTTTCAAGGTCATTTCTCACCTTCTGAAATTTTTCCTTTAAATTGGTTATCTTAAAAGATTAAATTGTTTCAAGACTAAAGTTATGGAATAATATGATAGATAATTTAAAGTAAAATATAACCATAATAATTTTGGAGATACATAAAGATGGAACATGATATACCAATGAAGCCATATGGTCCAACAGCTGGAAGAGAACATATTGATGATAAACCAAGACCAAAAACTAAGACTGTTGATTTCCATATTCATATGAGGATTCTAGAAGCTGACAAATTAGTAGGAGATAGAGTTCCAAAGGACTCTCAAGTCGCCGATAGATTTGCGAGTAAAGCTTCCAAGGAGCAAAGTGATAAACATCATATGGAAAGGGCTCCTTACTTGACAGATATGGATTATCGACTTCCAGATATGGAAAAAATGCAAGTTGATGTAGCTGCCCTATCATGCGCTCCAAGGCAATTCTATTATTCAACCGATCCAACCTTGGGGCATGAAACTAGTCAAATAGTAAATAATGGAATATCTAAAGTGGTAAATGAAAATAAAAAAACACATGTAGGTCTTGGGACTGTCCCACTTCAAGATACAGACCTTGCTGTTAAAGAGCTTAAAAGATGTGTTAACGAACTTGGATTTAAAGGTATACAAATTGGTGCAAGGATAAAAGAAGATGAGGAGTTATCTTCTGAAAGGCTCTACCCTTTTTGGGAAGCCGTACAAGAGCTCGATATTCCAATGCTAATTCATCCTTCATCTTTTTCAAGTCCTAGATTATCTAAGTATCATATGATGAACATTATTGGTAACCCGTTGGATACTACTGTTGGGGTCCATTATTTGATATTTGGAGGAGTGTTAGAAAAATATCCAAATCTGAAATTTGTTCTAAGTCACGGAGGTGCATTCGCATCACATTATTTTGCAAGAATGGATCATGCATATGGAGCACGGCCTGATTGTAGGGAAGATATACATATGAAGCCAAGTTATTATTTAAAGAAATTTTATTTCGATACTCTAGTTTTCTCAAAAGAACAGCTATCTTACCTTATCCAAAATTTTGGTTCTGACCATGTGCTTCTGGGGACTGATTATCCTTTTGATATGGCAGAATTTAATCCAGTAGAGCATGTTTACCAATTACCCGAGTTAGTGGAAAAAGATCGAGAAAAAATTTGTGGCTTAAATGCTATGAAACTTATGGGTATTGATAATACTTATTTTGATTAAACTGGCACATATTTTGTGAAAAAAATATATCTAGTAAGGCATGCAGAATCAGTCTGGGATAGTTCTACTTTTCTTGATAAAGATAGGATGCTCTCAATTAGTGGTATTCAAGACTGTAANAAATTATCTAATTATCTATCTGTTAAGAACATATTTCCTGATATTATTTATTGTTCGAGTGCCCGTAGGTGTATAGATACACTTGAGTTAATTTTCCAAGATCGTGATATTAATTTAGATAATAAAATAGTTAAAATAGAAAATAATTTATACGGAGCTGATTTACCCTTTTTACTAAATTTGATTTCCTATACAAGTGATCTAACGCACAGTTTAATGATAGTTAATCACGAGCCTGTTTTAACACAACTAACCAATCAGCTCATAAGAAATTCGAAGGAAGACGATAAAAATAAAGCGTTGGACAAATTTTCTACATGTGGAATGGCAATTTTAGAGCATGAATCAGAAAATTGGGAGAAAATTAATTCTTATGATATGCGGTTGATTAATTTTGTTAAGCCTAATAATTTAGCAACCTCAATTTTATAACCAATCTTTCTTAAAAATACTTTCTCCTAACTCATCTATGATAATTTTAGCCTTTCGTTGTGATAACTCTACTGCGTCTTCTTTTTTACTGAACGTATCAGTACGAATAAAAGCTTTTNCAAGATAGGATCCAGATATTTCTTTTGAAATAATACCTTCGGTTGTGAACGAACCTCTTATTTTTTTTGGCTTTGCCTTTATTATAAAGTCTTTATAAACAATTTGGTATTCAGAAGCCGGTGTACTATTAAACAAATCTTTTAATTTTTTGAACATATTATAAAAGTCACTTTCAGCTATTTTTTTAATTATTTTGAAATAATAAAAATTAATATATATTATACAAATAATTAGAGGTTTAGACGAATGCAAGGAAATAATGTCTTATTTATAATGGCAGATGAACATAATTATAATTGTATAAATGCTGTAGGTAATAATTCAATTATAACACCTAATATCAATAATTTAATAAAAGGTGGGACTTTATTCTCTAATGCATACACCCCTTCTCCTTTGTGTGTTCCGGCCCGTGCATCGTTGGCAACTGGAACCTATGTTCATAAGAATAAATATTGGGATGGGGCCCATGCATATGACGGGAAAGTAATGGGATGGCAGCATATTTTGAGAGAGAATAATATTAATGTTACCTCAGTTGGTAAGTTGCATTACAAAGACAGAACCGTGGACACAGGATTCACGGAAAGCATTGAACCAATGCATTTAAAAGATGGTTTAGGCGATCTATTTGGGTTACTTCGAGAAGATATGCCTCCAAAAGATGCATGTAAAAGGCTCTCTGAAGAGTTGGGCAGAGGGGAATGTGAATATTTAGAATATGACAGATTAATTACAAAAAAAGCTACAGAATGGATACAGAATCAAGATAGTGGTTCGGATAATTCTAGCGAGCCATGGGTATTGTTTGTTTCATTTGTATCTCCTCACTATCCTCTTGTATCTCCACCTTATTATTATGACTTATATAATGATATTAATTTGCCTTATGATAATTATCCTAGCCAGCCGCCAGGTAAACTGCATAGTTGGGTAAGGGGTATTCGTGAAAGCTGGCCATATGATGATTATATGGATAATGAAAAAAGAAAAATTGCTGTGCAAGCATACTACGGTATGTGCAGTTTTATGGACTCAAATGTTGGACAGATCGTTAACGAGCTAAAGCAATCGAATTTTTATGATAATACTACTATTATTTATGCCAGTGATCATGGTGAGTCGCTTGGGAATAGAGGTTTATGGGGAAAAATGACTATGTACGAAGACTCTTCATCAATTCCTTTAATTATATCTGGTAAAGATTTTAAGGAAAATTCGATTTGTGAAACTCCCGTTTCATTACTGGATATATATCCAACAATATTGGATATTACTTCTTTAGATAAAAGTGAGGCAAGCCCAGACATTGATGGTAAATCTCTTATCAAGATTGGAAATAGTAAATACGATAAAGAAAGATGTATCTTAAGTGAATATCATGGGGCAGGGGCTTATGGGGGTGCATTTATGCTCAGAATGGGTGACTATAAGTATATTTACTATGTTGGTCATGAACGGGAGCTATTTGATGTTAGAGAAGACCCCAATGAGGAAGTAAATTTATGTGACCAAGTTAAATATAATGAGCTTGTCGATAAGCTTGATAAAGAATTAAATTCAATAATTGATCCTAAATATGTAGATAGTATGGCTAGGCAATCTCAGTCAAAGATGCTAGATGAAGTTGGGGGTAAAGATTTTGTTCTGAAGCGTGGAAATTATGCTGGTACTCCAGTTGGTTCATGAACTTATTCAAAAAAATGTATATATAACAGCTAATTAAAGGAGAATAAAAATGGGAATATCAGGTGTTTGGCAATGGGTAATAATCGCCCTTATTATACTTTTATTATTTTCAAGACCCGGCAAAATATCCAAACTCTTGGGAGATTTAGGTGTCGGAATGCGAAATTTTCGAGATGGCTTAAAGGGAGATAAAAAAGATATAGAAGATGATGTATCAGATAAAGAGTAAAAGTATTAGTAATGTTTAATATTGGTTGGCAAGAGTTTCTCATTATATCTGTCGTTATTGTTATTATACTGGGCCCAAAAGAGTTACCGAATGCTCTAAATTTTGTTCTAAATATATCAAGAAAAATACAAATATTAGCAAGGGAGTTTCTCTCTGAGACTGAAAATATTATGACGAAAGAAGATATACGTAAAGTCAAACAGACTATCAAAGATATAAAATTTGATGATAATTTAATAAAAGAATTTAATGAAAATGAAGAAGTAAAAGATGAATAATATTATAAAAAAAGTGCATTGGATAGCATCAAAAAATGGCTGAAAAAGAAGATGATTTTTTATCAAAAAAAATGTCAATATTGGATCATCTCGCAGAGCTGAGAACAAGATTAATTTATTCATTTATATTATTTATTCTTGTTTTTTTCATATCACTTATAAAATTTAAGATAAGTGACTTCCATATAAGCATTGCACAACTAATTTATATTTTTTTACAGCAGCCTCTTGCCGATATTTTAGATGAAAGAGGCGGTAGAATGATTTTTACAGCACTTCACGAAGGTTTTTTTACTCAAATAAAGGTTGGTTTTTATATTGCCCTCTTTGTATCTCTCCCAATAATTCTAGTTCAAATATGGAAATACATTTCTCCGGGACTTTATAAAAATGAGAGGAAAATATTTCTACCTTTTATGATTGCCACTCCTTTCCTTTTTTTATTAAGTTTTTTAATGGTTTATTACATTGTAATGCCACTAGCATGGCAGTTTTTTTTATCATTTGAGTTAACCTCAAATCAAATCGGTCTGCCAATTGAAGTAGAACCTCGAATTTCAGAATATCTAGCATTAGTTATGAGGTTGATACTTGCATTTGGTATATGCTTTCAATTGCCCATTCTTATACTGCTGTTAGTAAAAGTTGGCATTATCGACGTTAAGTGGCTCTCGAAAAACAGAAAATATTGTATATTATTTTCATTCATAATCGCCGCTATATTGACCCCTCCAGATGTTATAAGTCAATTTTTACTCGCATTACCTCTAATATTATTGTATGAAATATCAATAGTACTAGCTAGATTTATTAAAAAAGAAAAGAAGTAGTAGATATAGTTTGAATTAATTTACTTGGCAAATTATAATATAATTATCATGATTTTTTTACATACATTAATGTTTATTCAATGGATTGCCGGTCTTGTTGTATGGCTGCTAATATTTAATGTAATCACGGAATGGCTAATTCATTTTAGGATTCTAAATTCAAGTCAATACATTGTTTCGATTATTGCAGACTTTCTATTTAAAATGACCAATCCAATATTAAAACCAATCAGAAGATATATACCATCATACAGTGGACTTGATTTCAGCCCTTTAATTGCGATTTTTGTTTTATTTATCATTAAGGATCTCATAAATATTCTTATTATGAATATTTAATTTGGAGATAATGAATTGGCTAATAAAGAGATTAATGCTGAAAAGATAATTGATGGTAAGATCATATCCTCAAAAGTCCTCAAAGAAGTTTCAGAATCTATTATTCAAATAAAATCAAATGGGCTTGAACCATGTCTAGCAGTAGTTCTTGTTGGCAATGATCCGGCAAGCTCCGTATATGTGCGAAACAAGAAGCTGATGTGCGAGAAAGTAGGAATTAAATCTATAGATTTTAACTTAGATGAAAGAATTAGTGAAGAAGAGCTATTAGACATAATAATTAATTTAAACAAAGATAAGACCACTAATGGAATACTTGTTCAATTTCCTTTGCCATCTCATATCGATAAACAAAAAATAATTAATACAATATCTCCTGATAAGGATGTTGATGGATTACACCCCATTAATGCAGGAAGATTAATGAATAATGTTGAAACATTAGTTCCATGTACCCCGCAGGGTTGTATGATTATGTTAAGAACTTGCCTAGATGATCTATCTGGAAAAAATGCGGTAGTTATTGGTAGGTCAAATTTAGTTGGTAGACCTATGTGTCAACTTCTTACTAATTCTGATTGCACTGTAACACAAGTCCATTCAAAGACTATAAATATTGAAGATTTTATATCACAGGCAGATATATTAATTGCGGCAATAGGCATACCAAAATTTGTGAGAGCCGAATGGTTAAAAGATAGGTCTGTCATAATAGATGTTGGTATTAATAGAATTAGTGATAAATCTGAAGGTAACAATAAGAAGAAACTAGTTGGGGATGTTGATTTTGATGAAGCAATCAAGAAAGTCGCAGCGATAACACCAGTTCCTGGTGGAGTTGGGTTAATGACAGTTGCGTGTTTAATGAGAAACACATTAATTGCTACAACATTACAGATGTAGTTTCTCTAGAAAGTTATTTAGACCTTCTTCTTTTTGATAGTATTTTCAGCCTTAAAGCATTTATCTTTATGAAACCACTTGCATCAGATTGGTCATAGTCGGTTTCACTATCTTCAAAACTAACAAGGTCTGTGTCATAAAGAGAATTATGGCTATTTCTATTAATTATGAGTATGTTTCCCTTAAAGAGCTTTAAAGTTATTTCACCCGATACGTATTCTTGAGATAGATCAATTGCCTTCTGTAACATTTCTCTTTCAGGGGAAAACCATAGTCCATTATAAATTAAATTGGCATACTTTGGCATCAACTCCTCTTTAAGATGCATACTTCCAGAGTCTAATGTAAGTTCTTCAATCGCCCTATGAGCCTTAAGTAATATAGTCCCTCCAGGAGTTTCGTAGATGCCTCTACTTTTCATGCCAACAAAACGATTTTCAATTAGATCCAATCGCCCAATTCCGTGTATTCTTCCATAGTTATTTAGTTTCTCTAATAATGCGGCTGGTGTTTGTTTTTTTCCATCAATTGATATTGGATCTCCCTTTTCAAATCCAATTTTTACAATTGAAGGTATGTCATTTGCATCATCTAGTGAATTTGTTCTTTGAAAGACATATTCGGGGCATTCATTTTCCGGATCCTCAATTAACTTTCCTTCTGAAGAAGTATGTAAAATATTGGCATCTACAGAAAAAGGTGCTTCTCCCATTTTATCTTTTGGAATTGGGATTTGATATTTTTCGGCATATTCTATTAATTTTTTTCTTGAGGTTAATTCCCAATCTCTCCATGGCGAAATTACTTTGATTGATGGGTTTAGTGCATAGTAGCCAAGTTCAAATCTAACCTGATCATTTCCTTTTCCTGTTGCACCATGGCAAACTGCATCTGCATTTGTTAGCTTTGCTATTTCAATTTGTCTTTTAGCAATTAGAGGTCTTGCAATTGCTGTTCCCAGAAGATATTGCCCTTCATATAGGGTATTAGCTCGGAACATTGGGAATATATAATCTTTTACGAAATCTTCTTTAAGATCCTCTATATATATTTCTTTAACGCCTAAGTTTGCAGCTTTCGCTCTTGCGGGTTCAATCTCTTCTCCTTGACCTAGATCCGCTGTGAATGTCACAACTTCACATTCATAGGTATTTTGAAGCCACTTGAGCATAATGGATGTATCCAATCCACCCGAGTATGCAAGTACAATTTTATTTATTTTCTTCATTATTCATCAACATAAAATATTAATAAGTTAAAGTATATTAATTTCTTTTTCTTAATCGCACGGTTTCAGATTTTAACTGACCACATGCAGCCATAATATCCTGGCCACGCGGTTTTCTAATTGGGCATGAAAAACCATCATTATTAAGCAGTTCCGAAAATTTCTTAATTTGTTCCATATCCGAACATTGGTAGTTATTTCCTGGCCACGGATTGAAAGGTATTAGGTTAATCTTTGAAGGTATATTTCGTAATAATTTAGCAAGGTCTTTTGCATCTTCAATACTATCATTAATATCTTTTAGCATAACATATTCGAATGTGATCTTACTTGAGTTCTTGAGCTTTGGATAATTTTCGCATGCTTTAATTAATTCTTTCAAGGGATATTTTTTATTAATTGGCACCAAAATATCTCTTACATCATCTTTTGCAGAATGTAAGGAAACAGCCAGTGACACTCCAATTTCTGTTCCAACTCTTTCCATGAAGGGAACAATTCCAGAGGTTGATAGTGTTACTCTTCTTTTCGATAATGCTAATCCATCACAGTCAGTCATTATAAGTAGTGCTTTTTTAACAGCCTCAAAATTATATAATGGCTCTCCCATTCCCATCATGACAATATTTGTTATTTTACGAAGTTTATCGGGTTCACTCCCATGCCAATCATTGAGCCTATCTTTTGCAATTAGCAACTGGGATACTATTTCTTCTGTCGTAAGATTACGTATTAATTTCTGTGTTCCAGTATGACAAAATGAGCAATTTAATGTACATCCAATTTGACTTGAAACACATAAAGTACCTCTTTTTTCTTCAGGAATAAAAACAGTTTCAATTTCATTGGGTGTTGAAAGACCATTATTGGATAATCCAAGAAGCCATTTTATTGTACCATCTGCTGATCTTTGTTCTGTTGAAACTGAATTTCTTTTTAATGTATAGTCATTTGATAGTTCGTTGAGGAGATCTTTTGGCATATTTCTTATATCTGAAAATTCTTTTATACCTTTTAGAAAGATCCAATTCCATAATTGCTTAGTCCTCATTGAATTCTGCTTCAAAGGAATATCATAGTCTTTTAGGTTTTCAGATATTTCTGATTGTGAATATCCGTATAAAGCTCTTACTTTTTGAAGCGTATTATCGTTATTAGATGTATTAGTTTGAAGGTCTAACATATTTCTAGTAATACGTTCTGGTAATATTAAGTCTTATAGGCATATATCATTTAACTCTTGTAGGCTTCGAGTCACGCCTTTTAAAGAGTAATGGTCTGTGGTACTTGTTTCAAATTCTGATGTACCTTTTATTATCATTTGATAGCCTTTTTTCATAGCTTCGACTAATTTATTTTCTTCATCTTTTGTTATTAACCAAGCATGTTTTTCCTGAGCTGACATTGAGAATGTACTATTTAAGATTTTAATAGTTACTGGTGTATCTTTCTTAAAATTATAGCCAGCGTATAAGCTAGGCTCATTATGACTCCCCCCATCAATTTTTTTAATAAAAAAATTTGGATTCCATTCTTTATCTGTTGGTGCTTGTTTAATCGGGCTACTTGCAATATAACAGTGCTCTTTACTATCATCTACATATTTTAGAACTCTCCAATCTCCAAACCTACTTTGAACTTCTGGTTCCCCGTGTGAAGTCGCATTACTTATAGTTGCACATGCAAGATAAATTATCACTAGAGTTATAAAAAAAAAGTATTTTCTATCTAAAATGTTCATTAAATATATATTCCAAACTAATAAATAGATTAAGGAAAATTTATTTATTTTTAGTAAACAAACTATAAATATTAATTTTTATCTTGTGATTTTACCGAATGTTTTTATTCGATCATACATAACAATTGCACCTGCTATTGCAACATTTAAAGAAAATTTGCTGGGGATCCTTATTATATGGTCACTTTTTTTTAGAGTCTCATTCGATAGCGAGCCTTTTTCAGGTCCTAAAATATACATAGCTTGCATTGGATGAACAAAGTTCGGAAGATTTTCTGCATCATCCGTTATTTCTATTCCGACTAGTTTGCAACCCTTCGGCATCTTGACTTCATCAATATTCCCCCATTCAAAATAGGGAATATGAGTATCTGATTTTGATGTATCAGATTTTTTTATTCTATTATTATTTTCAGCAACTCTTGGGTGCGGATTGACAGTAAAAACAGAGTTAGCACCAAAAGCATGAGCAGACCTCATTAAATTTCCAAGATTCATTGGTTTTGAAATATTTTCAACACCAATTGAAAAATATCCTCTTTGAATATAGTCAGAGTTCATCATTTTATACTATTTGTATTTCTTTTCTATAGTATCAATTTTATTTGCTAATTTAATATCGAGATCTGTAATTTCTCCCGCATCATGAGTAGTTAGGATAATTTCAACATTATTATAGGTATTTGACCATTCAGGATGATGATCTAATTGATCAGCTGCCAATGCTACATCAGACATAAAACTCCAGGCTTCATTGAAGTCTTTAAATTTAAATTGTTTCCTCATAAATAGTCCACCTTTAATTGTGGGCCAGGGAAGTTTTTGACTTTTATCATTATTTATCAATTATCTATTCCTTTGGATTTTTTTATTTTTTTATACATTTAACAAAAAAGTAATTATATTATAATATGTAATAAAACATAATATCTAATTGATTTCTATAACAACAATCATTTTATATATTATATAACATATGAACGGAGATACAAATGGAACCAAGAACTTATAATAAATCAACATTATCATCAGTAGATATTGACCAAGGTTTGCGCACATATATGCTACGAGTCTATAATTATATGGCAATTGGTCTGCTAATTACTGGTTTTGTTGCTTTCTTTGCGGCTGCATCTGGAATATACCTCGCTATTGCACAGACACCATTAATTTGGGTTGTAATGCTTGCTCCATTAGGTATGGTCTTCTATCTTAGTGCTAGAATATCAAGGATGTCTGTAAGTACAGCACAACTCTCGTTCTGGATATTTTCGGGGCTTATGGGGTTATCTCTGTCGTATATATTTCTTGCCTATACAGGTAATAGTATTGCACGTGTATTTCTAGTCACTTCAGGTGCATTTGGTGCACTAAGTATATTTGGATATACAACAAAAAAGGACCTCACAGCTTGGGGATCTTTCCTTTTCATGGGTTTGGTTGGGATCATACTTGCATCAATTGTGAATATGTTTATTGGTTCAAGCGGAATGCAATTTATAATTTCTGTGCTTGGAGTTCTAATATTTGCAGGTTTTACTGCTTACGATACTCAAAAGATTAAAGAGATGTATTATCAGGGAGATAGCTCTGAAGCTTCCGGTCGAAAAGCAATTATGGGTGCTTTAAGATTATATCTTGATTTTATCAATTTATTTATTTTACTACTACAACTCTTTGGATCAAGAAGGTAGTACTTATATTATTTTATAACGCTTTGTATCTTTTTCGAGTATCTTTAATAGGTTAGAAAGTTCACTGCCCCTTTTTAAAATACGGCCATCTTGACCCTTGATTTGATATACACCATTACTATGCCGTAGCTTAGGTATTTTAATAATTGTGAATTGAGGGATCTCATTTGTTTTTCTGTATACCGAAAATACAGCTTGGTCTTTTAATGTATCAATAGCATAATCTTTCCATTCTCCTGATACAACTTTTCTACCATATAATGTTAGTATTTGATTTAATTCTTCTCTCGAAAAAGCAGTCAGTTTATTTGTGAGAGGCTCTTTACTTTTTTTTGATGAGATACCTAATCTCTTATGATTATCAGTAAAATTTAAAATTTTTAAAATATTATTCATTTTTTTCTCACATAGATTATTTTAGCATACAATAAAAAATTGACGAATATAAAGATAAAAAATATGGAAATTCCTCATTAGATTGTTATATATATCATAGAAAATTTAAATAATTTATATACTAGGGATACAAGGGGATAAATATGGCAATAAAACAAGAGAAAAAAGAATTTACAGCTGAGGTAAGTAGATTACTTCAGATGTTAACGCATTCAATTTACTCAAATAGAGAAATTTTTCTCAGAGAGTTAATTTCAAATGCATCTGATGCCTGTGATAAGTTACGATATATTTCCTCTACAAGATCTGATGTAAAGATTAATGATCTAAGAATAGACGTGGTATTAGACTCTAAAAAGAAATCATTAACAATACATGATAATGGAATTGGTATGAGCCGAGATGAAATGATTGAAAATCTTGGAACAATTGCAAAATCGGGTACCAAAGCATTTATCGAAAACGCAGAAGAGTCAAAAGATCTTGGCACTCAAATTGGACAGTTTGGAATTGGTTTTTACTCAGCATTTATAGTGTCAAAGAATGTGCAAGTTATTTCAACAAAATATGACTCTGAAGAAACATATTCATGGGAATCTGATGGCCTGGGATCCTATAATATTTCTAAACTAGATAAAAGCGAAAAAAAAGGTACTAGTATAATTATCATGCTAGATAAGGACTCCAAAGAATTTATTGAAAAAAATAAGATTCAACAAATAGTATCAAAATATTCAGATAATATAAATTTTCCAATCTATCTAAAAGATATTACCACCGATGAAGAAGAACAAATTAATACATCCAATGCAATTTGGACAAAACAGAAAAAAGATATTTCAGCAGAGCAATATCAAGAACACTATCAACTTGTAAGTGGAAATTTCGATGGCCCAATCTCTACCATCCACTATAAGGCTGAAGGAAGGTATGAATATGATGTCTTGTTATATATTCCAACTTCTCGTCCATTTGACCTATTTGATCAGCAGAGAAAGGCTAAATTGAAATTGTATGTAAAAAGAGTATTGATAAGCGATGACAGTAACATCATACCATCTTACTTTCGATTCATAAGCGGTGTTATCGATTGTGCAGATATACCTCTTACAGTCAGCCGGGAAATATTACAGGAGAATCAGGTTGTAATTGCAATTAAAAAAGCGATTAAAAATAGGATTATAAATACTTTGAAAAAAATGTCTGAAAAAGAGGATGAGCAATATAAAGGGATATGGCAGACTTTTGGGACAGTTATAAAGGAGGGTTTATATGAAGATTTTGAAAAAAGAGATGAGTTACTCAAATTGTTAAGATTTACATCAACAATAAATAAAGATGGAACTAGAACTCTTGATGAGTATATTAAAGATATCAAAGATCAGCAAAAATCAATATATTATATTACTGCTGATGACTATGACTCAGCTCTTGCTAATCCTATACTAGAGGGCTTTAAAGCTCGAGAGATTGAAGTTATGATCTTGACAGATCCAGTGGATAGCTTCTGGACAGCCTCTAATATAAATTACGAGAAGTACGATTTAAAACAAGTTTCACATGCCAAAGATGAACTTACAGAAGTTGAAGTCAAAAACAAAGGTAAAGAAAAAAAGTCTAAGTCTAAAGTTGAAGAATCCTCGATATCTGAACTCATAAATAGAGTATCAAAAATACTTAATGGCCAAGTCAGTGACGTTAAGGTAAATCCGGGACTCATTGAAAGTCCTGTATGCTTATCCCTAGGTGAAAGTGGATATGACAAGACAATCCAGAGGATATTACAAGAAAAGCAAGGGGTAGAACTCTCAAAACCTGTTCTAGAGATTAATCCTGAACATAATCTAATTAAAATTCTATCTAGTAAGATTAAGGATAAGAAGATTAAAGATGTAAATACCCTAACAAATCTTCTGTATGACTATGCTCGAATTATGGACGGAGAAAAACCTAACGATATTTCAAACTTTAGCAAGAATATGCAAGAAGTTCTCAGTAAAATAAAATAAGCTATTCAATTAAAGTCTAAAAGTGAACTGATAGTGAGTCCAATGGTTTTTCGTTTGGTGGAGCAAATTTGGTTAGATTAATACCAACAATTGCAGTTTTATACTCTTCAATAGTTGGTGTTCTTCCAAGAATAGCTGAGAGAACAACAACTGGCGTTGATGCTAAAAGCGATTCTCCTTTCTTACCTTCCGAGTCTTCAACCACTCTTCCTTTAAATAGACGAGTTGAAGTTGCAAGGACAGTATCACCTTTTGCAGCTTTTTCTTGGTTTCCCATACATAGATTACAGCCAGGTCTTTCTAAATATAAAATATTATCATACTCAACACGCGCATTATTCTTGGGATTGTTGTCATCAAATTCAAAACCAGAATATTTTTGAAGGATACNCCAATCACCTTCTTCCTTAAGTTCATCTATAATATTGTAGGTTGGGGCTGCAACTACCAGAGGAGCATTGAATTTGACAATACCTGACTTAGCTTCCAGATTTCTGAGCATTTGCGCAACGATTTTGACATCACCTTTATGAACCATACAAGAACCAACAAACCCTAGATCTACTTTTTTCTTTGCTTCGTAATAGGAGATCGGTCTTATTGTATCGTGGGTATATCGTTTGGATATATCAATATTATTCACATCTGGATCAGCTATCATTGGCTCAACTATCTTATCCAAATCGACAATTACTTCTGCAAAATACTCAGCATTAACATCGGGTGATAGGGCTGGCTTTTCACCACTCTTAATTTCTAGAATTCTCTGATTTGCAATCTTGATCAAACCACGAAGCATTTTAATATCATTATCCATACCTTTATCGATCATTTTTTTTATTCTACTTTTTGCAATTTCAAGCGATTTAACGAGTGTATCATCTTCAGAAATACAAATTGCTGCTTTTGCTTTCATTTCTGCTGTCCAGTCTGTAAAAGTAAAAGCTTGGTCAGCCAAGAGAGTTCCAAGATGTACCTCTATAATGCGGCCCTGAAAGACATTATCATCAAATTGGTCCAGCATTTGAGCTTGAGTGGCATGAACAACATCACGGAAATCCATGTGATCTGGCATACGACCCTTAAAAGTAACCTTGACGGACTCTGGAATTGCCATCGTTGCTTCTCCCGTTGCAAGAGCAAGTGCGACTGTGCCGGAATCGGCTCCGAATGCNACACCTTTTGACATTCGTGTATGTGAGTCTCCACCTATTATAATTGCCCAGTCATCAACTGTAATATCATTTAATACCTTATGTATTACATCTGTCATTGGGTGGTAATTATCTTTTGGATCTCTACCTGTAATAAGACCAAACTTTTGCATAAATTTCATTAGTTTTGGAGTATTTTCTTGTGCTTTTATGTCCCACACAGAAGCTGTATGACAACCTGATTGATATGCACCATCAATTGTTGGTGCAATAACTGTTGCCGCCATTGACTCAAGCTCTTGGGCTGTCATAGGACCTGTCGTATCTTGTGATCCAACAATATTTACTTTTACTCTGACGTCAGCCCCAGCATGTAAAACTATATCTTTTTCTATTCCAACAGCATTCTTATTAAAGATTTTTTCAACTGCGGTAAGACCTTGCCCTGGATTTGAGACCTCCTTTGATTTTGCGTAAGGTGAATTAACAGTGATGCCAAGAGTTTCGCAAGCAAAGTTTTGAAGTTTTTTTCCAAATACAACTGCGTAGGAACCACCCGCTTTTATGAAATCCGAATTTTGCTGCGTAAATGATGCAGATACATCAATTAACTCCTCTTTCCCATCGGCATTATAGAGTTTCTTATCTTTTGTATTTATTTTGAGTACCGTTCCTGTTTCAACAGAATATTTTTGTTCAAGAACAGGATTATTATCATTATTTAATATTGGACTACCCTCTGTATCCAGCTTCTTTACCCAGTTTTTTAGGTCGATTCCAATCCCTCCGGTTACACCGACGGTTGTGAGAAAAATAGGTGATACACCATTAGTACCTGCAACAATAGGAGCGATATTTACAAATGGTACATATGGACTAGCCTGTCTTCCAGTCCATAGTGCGACATTATTTACACCTGACATCCGAGATGAACCAACACCCATAGTTCCTTTTTCTGCAATAAGCATAACTCTTTTATTTGGATTTTCTTGCTGAAGTTTTTGAATTTCGGATTGTGCGGACTCTGATATAAAACATTTACCATGTAGCTCGCGATCAGCTCTTGAGTGCGCCTGATTTCCCGGTGATAGTAAGTCTGTTGAAATATCACCTTCAGCTGCAATGTAAGTAACAACCTCAATTTCATCTTCAATCTTAGGTAATTTTGTAAAGAACTCAGCCTTAGAATAGCTCTCAATAACATCTTTTGCCGCAGTATTTCCTTCTGAGTAAGCTTTCTTAAGTCTTTCTGTATCTGCTTCATAAAGAAAAACTTGGCTTTTAAGAATATTAGTAGCATCTATAGATGCTTCTAAATTATTACCTAAAGTTAAGTCTATAAGTACTTTAACTGAAGGACCGCCTTTCATATGCGACAATAATTCAAATGCAAAAGCTGGGGTAATTTCATTTACATTAATATTTTCAAGAATAATTTCTTTTAAAAATTCTGCTTTCTCATTTGCTGCACTAGTGGTTCCCGGCAAAGTATTATATATAAGATATTTAAGTGCGTCAGCTCTATGTTCATTCTTAGAATCTTTAATAAGCTCAATAAGCTCACTTATTAGAGCACCATCATCGATAGGTTTAGGCTTTAAACCCAATTTCTTTCTTTCTTCTATCTCTGCTAGGTATAGGTTATATAAATTCATAGCAATCTATTAAAAATAAAATCTAAAGCCCAAAATACTTTTTTTGCGCTGTTATTTTTAATCCTCATTAAAAAAAGCAGTATATCACATTCTGGTTAATAAGTTTTACCATGATAGAATAGACATTCAAGTATATTTTGATAATATATTTATATAACCATATAAATAATATAATAAAATATAATACTGGATTATTCAAATAAACTGCAATGAAATTATATATTCAAGACCTAAATTTTTCTTATGATAATGGTCTTATCTTCAATAATCAGACTCATACGCTATCATCAAATAGGATCACACTTCTTCTCGGGCAAAATGGGTCTGGGAAATCTACTTTCTTAAAAATAATAGCTGGATTAGAAAAGCCAAATTCAGGAAGTATTAAATTACGTGATAATAATGATAAATCACTAAAATTTAATGGAAATATATCATATCTTGGTCATAAGCTAGCTTTAAAAGAAGAATTAACTGTGCAAGAAAATATAAAATTTTGGCATAATTTTTATGGTAAGGATCTCTTAGCAAGAGAATTTGAGGAGTTGGGTCTGGATAAATTATCATCAATGATAGTCAGTAATCTATCTGCTGGACAAAAGAAAAAGTTAGCTCTTTATCGTATTCTCATGTCAAATAAAGATATTTGGTTACTTGATGAACCATTTTCTAATCTTGATAAAAAAGCTTATGGTTATCTCAGAGAACTTCTATTGATGAGGCTTAATAATGATAGAATAATAATAATTACATCCCATTCGAAACTAGATTTAGTAGATAAGATGATAATTAACTTGGATGTTGACCTATGAGACAGTTTTTAGCTCTTTTTAAGAGAGACATCTCTATATTCTATAAGAGCAAGTCTATTTTTATACTCGCTATAATATTTTTTCTACTTGTAACAGTGATGCTTCCAATAGGAATCGGTCCAGATCTAAAAATACTTCGATCAATATCACCTGGATTAGTCTGGATTGCTTTTCTACTATCAACTCTTCTAAATATGCCATTACTTTTTACAGACGATTTTAAGGATGGTTCGCTAGATGTTATAATTATAGAATCTGATAATCCGATATTATCGATATTAAGTAAGATTTTAAGTTTTTGGACTGCTGTAATATTACCTATAATTTTATTTATTCCCATTGCTGGTGTGATGCTTAATCTTGGTTTTGATCAAACCTCTGAGATTATTATTTTGCTTCTAATTAGCAGCCCTTATATAATATTAGTTTCAGCTATTGGGTCGGCTATAACAATCAAAACCATCAATTCGGGTTTATTAATAACCTCACTTATCACTCCATTTTATATACCAATTCTGATAATTGGAACTTTGCCATTTATTAATAATGATTTTATAAATTTCGGTTTTGTAAGATCAGCTATGTTATTAACTGCAGCTTCTTTATTATCTATGGTAATTTTACCCTATTTTATTATATATATCTTAAGAATAAATACTGATTAATTAATTTCATGAAAGTAATTTTATTTTGAAAATATTAAATCCAAATATCCTTTTGCAATATCTCGATAAGCTTTTACCATTTATTTTGGTAATATCATGTCTTATCTTATCTTTCGGATTTCTGTGGGCATTATTTATTTCACCAAATGATTATCAGCAGGGGCTAATGGTAAAGATTATGTATTTACATGTTCCATCTGCCTGGCTTAGTCTTGGGGTGTATTTTTTTATGACTCTCATGAGTATTATATATCTTGTAACAAAAACACCAATTGCAGCTATAATTGCGAAAGCGGCCACTCCGATTGGTTTAATGTTTACATTAGTTGTTCTTCTAACCGGGGTCTTCTGGGGTAGGCCCATGTGGGGAGTTTGGTGGGTTTGGGATGCAAGATTGACTTCAGTTCTAATACTCACTTTTATTTATATGGGCTTAATTTTAATATATCGCCTTGAAAACAAACAAAATAAATTACTAAAAATTGCATCCTTTTATACAATTTTAGGATTTATAAACATCCCAGTCGTAAAGTTTTCAGTTGATTGGTGGAATACATTACATCAACCTGCAAGTATATTACGACTTGATGGCCCATCAATACATTATACGATGTTATATCCATTAATTTTAGTTTTTATAGGCCTGTGTTTTTTATGCTTATCCCTTTTGACCATCGCGCTAAAAATAGAAATAATGAAGAGTAAATTAAGAAAAATTAAATTATAACTTGGGGAGATAAAATTTTATGACAGAAAATTATCTATATTTTGTATTAATTTCTTATTTATCAGCATTAGTATTATTTATTACATATTTTCTTTACTCAATTAATAAATTAAAAAAAATAGAAAAGGAGCTGGCAAAAAAGTACGAGGATTTGAATGAGTAATAAGAAAAAATTTATAATATATTTCTCCTTTATAGCATCAATTATAATACTGGTTATCTTTTTTTATAGTTCCTTAAGTACGGAAAAAAACCGAGATATTCGCTCCGTATTTGTAGGTAAAGAGTTTCCAAATATCAATTATCCTCCAAAAGTTATAGAGGGCATAAAATATGAGGGGTTTTCGAAGGAAGATCTAATGTATAATAGACTTTCAGTCATAAATATATGGGCATCATGGTGCACACNATGTAGGGCTGAACATGAATATTTAATTGAGCTGCGTGATGCCTCAATTCCTATATACGGTATAAATTATAAGGATAAGATTGCAAATGCAAAACTCTTTCTTGACGAATTAGGTAACCCTTATAAAGCTATTGGGTTTGATTTGGATGGAATGTCTGCAATTAATTTAGGGGTTTATGGCATTCCAGAAACTTTCTTAGTCGACAGAAATGGTATTGTCATTAATAAATATATCGGTCCTGTTACAAGAATAGAAGCTGACGAGATAAAAAGTATATTTGCAGAAAATTTATAATAATTTTTATGGATCATATTTAATTATGAATTATAATTAAAAAAAATATATTGGAGGAATACATGTTACATGAAATTAGAGTTTACCATTGTACGCCTGGATGCGTACCAAAGGTTTTAGATAGATTTGAAAATATTGTATTTGATTTCTGGGAGAAGTATGGGATTAAATCAGTCGGTTTTTGGACAACCTATATTGGGGAGTCTAATATGGATATTACATATCTGTTGGAATGGGAGTCTCTTGCCGAGAGAGAAGAAAAGTGGAATGCTTTTCAGGCAGACCCCGAATGGATTAAAAAGAGAGCCGCAACTGAACCAAATGGGCCAATAGTGGCGTCCTATTCAAATCAAATATTGCAACCAACAAAGTTTTCTAATCTAAAATAGTCTAACTTAAGTAATGCAAAAGTAATGGAGGTTTCATGTCAAAAAAACTTGATAATAAGGATACAGGCATATCTGCAAAAAGAGAAATTGCAGAACATAAAATCGTTCTTGAAAATGATGAGATAATAGTAACACATTGGGTTTTTAACCCTGGTGAGCAAACGGGATGGCATTTGCATGAATTAGACTATATGCCAATACAACTATCTACCGGCAAGTTAATGTTTGAGTTTCCTGATGGAAGTACAAAGGAAATTGACTATGTTCCCAAGACAACGTCACTTGTTAAAGCACCACTTGAACACAATGCTATTAATTCAAGCGATGAGCAAGTTGTGGCATTAGAAATTGAGTTTAAGAAATAATTTTTCATCTTCGATTGACACTTATATGGCTGAAACAAGAAAATTAGAAGGCAAGGTTGCTTTAGTTACAGGTGGGGCTCAAGGTCTTGGGGAGGCTATATTAAAAGAGTTTGCCTTAGAGGGGGCAAAAACAATTATTTTTGATATAGATGCTAATGAATCAAATCGTGTAAAAGAAGAACTTAGGAAAACGAATAATGATACTGAGGTAGTTATTATCGATGTTTGTAATTCAGGTGCCGTAAATATCGCTATTTCTAAATTGTGTAAAAAATATAAAAAAATTGATATTCTCGTAAATGCTGTAGGTGGCTTTTATAACTTTGATAAAATAACGGATGTAACCGATGAAGAGTGGCATAAAGTTATAAATACAAATTTGAACTCTGCATTCTACTGCACAAGGGCAGTAATGAAATATATGGAAAAGAGTAAAAGTGGTCGGATTATAAATATTTCTTCTGGGGCTGGTATTGCCCCAAATCCACATGCGCCATCATATGTTCCATACGGCGCTGCCAAAGCAGGCCTCTTGGGTATGACAAAACTTTTAGCAAGAGATGCTGGAGAATTTGGCATAACAGTTAATGCTATTGCACCCGGTACAGCCCTAACACCTCGGGTTAAAAAAGTTCGAGATGCTAGCAGTATATCAAATATTGCGAAGATGAATCCTCTAAAGAATATAATTGAGCCTGTAGATTGTGCAAAAGCTGCAGTTTTTTTATCATCAGATGACGCGAGATATATTACAGGTATCACAATGATGGTAAATGCAGGCAACCTAATATTTTAATTTCTGCTTTTAAAGTTTAATCCATTTATTATCCAGAATAGACTGATCAATTGCTTCGAGGAGTGCGATATTTTCTATCTTTTCTTTGTCGGTGAATCTATAGGATCCCCTATTCAATATTGCTAAAGACCATTCTTCAAGATTAGATTTGATTGTATCAATTGCGGGATAGAGAGTCTTCTCAGGCTCCTCCCCAATTCTACATAGAGTAAATTCAGTTTTACCTTTGAACATTGGATGTTTTATATCCCTGACTTCTGACCAGATATTATCTCCAAAAGCTGTTAACCTGCAATAATAAGGCGTCTTTGAAAGGACCGATAGCTGACCGGTCGCCCCACTCTTAAATCTCATCATCACTGTACACAAATCACCTGTCTCGAACTTCAAGACTCTACTGGAGGATTGTGCAAAAAGTCCTTCAACACTGCCAAACATTGATAAAAATAAATCTGTCATATGCACGCCAGTTCCTGTCATTCCAGCTGCAGGCGCTTCATCTGATGTACCTCTCCAATTATCCGAATCAAGGCCTGCGAGAATATCATGAGACCAATTTGCCTCTATATGCATTTTCTTTCCAAAACTCTTATGCTCTATTGTTTTTTTTAGCATTTCCATCGCAGGATCAAATCTTCTCTCGTGTCCAATACCTAGAATTAATTTGGATTTCTTTGCTGCATTAATCATATTATTGGCAGACTTACTTTTGAGTGTCATGGGCTTCTCGCAAAATACTTGTTTTTTTGCATCTATAGCCATGAGAGCTTGTTCTTCATGTTGGGAGTTAGGGGTACATATAATAATCGCATCAATTTCGTTATCTGATAGCAGATCTATATAATTTTTATAGTACTTCAAATTATGTTCTTCTATGAATTGCGTATGCTTTTCTTTAGTACGTGAACAAGCTGCTTTTATTTGTATGAGACTACTCTTACTCAGGGTTTCAGTAATATGCTTCCCCCACCAGCCAAGACCTAAAATAGCTGCATTAATCATATTTTTGTCCAATTTAATAAATAACTTAAATATTATCGTTAACAATAATATAATATAATATGATAATATATTCATCAATTATGTCGGAGATTTATAATGAAAGCATTGGTTTTGGAGTCAAAGGGCGAGCCTTTTGTTAATAAAGATGTTCAAGATCCTGTTCCAACTGATAATGAAGCGGTAGCAAAAGTCATAGCGTGTGGTTCTGGGCTTACAATTCAACATGTCAGAGCAGGAAGGATAAAGGTCGATTATCCAAGAATTATTGGACATGAGATCACAGCTGTCATTGAAGAAGTTGGTAAGAATGTCACCAATGTTAAAGTTGGTGATGCTGTTACTGCATATTTTTACTTAACATGTGGATATTGCAAGTGGTGCAGAAATAATAGGGAAACACTATGTGAAAATTTCGGCGGTTATGTTGGAAGAGAAATCGATGGTGCATATGCTGAATATATTAAGTTACCCTCGCAAAATTTTCTTAAGTTACCTGAGCAATTAGATTGGAAAGAATCCCCTGCCGAAGTTGCTGTTATTTGCGATGCAATAGCAACACCCTATAAAGTAATAAGACATGCTTCTATTAAAGATAACGATACAGTTGCAATAATGGGTGCAGGAGGTGGCTTAGGCATTCATATGATTATGATGGCAAAATGGGCCCATGCAAACATTATAGCTGTTGATGTTGCAAGTGATAAGTTTCAAGCATGTAAAAATGTAGGCGCTGATATTTGTATTAATCCACGAGAGCACAATGATAATCAGGTTTTTTTTGATTATACTAACGGTAAAGGTGTTGATGTTGTAATCGATTTTGTATCTAGTGCAGAGTCTCTGAATCTCGGATTTTCAATTTTGGGTAGAGGAGGTCGTTTAGTGACTCTTGGTGGTGGAGGCGGAAATCAGAATGCGGTAATTGCAAATTCTATGGATTTGCTAAATAAAGAAGCTGTTGTAATGGGAAGCCGCTATGCAACAAAGCAAGAAGTAATAGACTCACTAGAATTAGTTGCGCGAGGAGATGTTTGGCCATTGGTAACCGATAAGCGAGATATGAACGAAGCTGAGCAGCTTCACTCTCTTGTAGAGGATGCAAAAATTACTGGCAGAGCAGCTATATTAATAAAATAAAAACAGGAGAAAGTAATGAGTGAACTTAACGTTTATCTCTCTGGAGAAATTCACACAGATTGGAGAGATCAAATTATAACGATGACAAAGAGTAAAAAATTGAAGGTAACTTTTACAAGTCCTGTAACAAATCATCCAAATAGTGATGATTGCGGTGTTAACATATTGGGTCACGAGGAGAATTCTTTTTGGCATGATCATAAGGGGGCAAAGATTAATGCGATAAGAACTCGACACCATATTAAAAATGCTGATATCGTAGTTGTAAGATTTGGAGAAAAATACAAGCAGTGGAATGCTGCATTCGATGCAGGTTTCGCAGCAGCACTAAACAAACCACTAATAATAATACACAATGAAGAGCATTCACATGCATTAAAAGAAGTTGATGGTGCTAGTCTTGCAGTTACTAGTGACCCTGCCCAAGTTGTTAAAATTCTTGATTATGTAATAAATGGGGAACTGGAATAGTAGTTTCTCTAAAAATTATTCCATTTTTTTAGTACAAGCTGAGATATTATTTCTAATGATTTATGAAAAATAATTCCAATTATGGCAAGCAGAATAAGACAAGCAAACATCCTTGATATATTTAAACGATAACCAGCTTCTAATATTCGGAATGCTAACCCAGAGTTGCTTCCACCAGATCCGGCTGCAAACTCTGCAACAATCGCACCAATAAGTGAGAGTCCAGCCGAAATCTTTAATCCAGACACCATACTAGGAATAGCACTTGGTATTCTTAAATATAATAATGTTTTGAACTTTGTCGCATTATACAGCCTAAATAAGTCAATTAGTTCAGTATTAATCGTATTAAGACCAAATATCGCATTTGTGAGTACAGGAAAGAAAGCCACAAGCCATACACAAATTAAAAGTGCTATATAGGTGCTTTCCACATAGATAATTATGAGAGGAGATATCGCAATTATAGGTGTCACTTGAAGAATTACTGCTAAAGGTAAAAAAGCATTCTGGAGATTTTTTGAATAGCTTAAGAATAGTGCAAGGGCGATTCCACCAAAACCAGCTAGCACAAATCCAACTAGAGCTATTTCCAGTGTGTTAATCATTGAGGGAAATAATATTGACCAATCATTTATAAGTGTCTTAAATATAAAAGTTGGTGCTGGCAAAATATAGCTTGGAATTTCTTTTATCTCTACAAGAAGTTCCCATATCATAAGAATTAATAGAAGAAGAATTGTCGGTAGCAATGAGTTTAAATACTCTGTTTTAAATATTAACTTATTCATTAAGCCCTTCGGATGGATATAGTAGTTTTTTCTTAATATCCAATCCTATGTTATCACTAATAAACTCAACTGAGTAAACATCTTCAATATTTTCAAGCTCTTTTACAACACCACTTTTTACCATTGTATCATAAAATCCTTTTATTCTATCTAATGATATATATCCAATACCATTTTCAATGGTATCCCCAGAGTCAACTATTCCATATTTCTTCATGTTCTTTATGGAGTAGTCTATTTTATCATCTGTGATTTCAGGGTTTTCAAATTTTATAATTTCATTGGCTTTTTCTGAGTCTCCATATAGGTAATTATTCCAGCCAATAATTGATGCGTTTATGAAACACCTAATATGCTCAGGTTTTTCATTTATTGTATCTTCCATAGCTTCAATTGTTGTTGCATAGGTATCAAAACCATGGTCAGCGAGAAGAAATATATTCGGCTCGATACCAATTTGTTTTTTTATAGAGTATGGCTCGGATGTTAAATATCCCTGCTGTGCAGAATTGACATTAGCTAAAAAAGGCGCTGAGTTATATTGATATGGCCTTCTCTTTTCAGATGAAAAACCATGATCATTTTCGAGCCACTTATAAAAAGTAATAAGACCAAAATCATTTATATAAATCGGAGATAATTTTTTTAAATCTTCCCAGTTTTTGTGATCACTATCCGGATGTGACATGATTATTTGGGGATCTTTTTGAAAAAAACCAGCCAGAACTTTTATTGGAATATTTTCAGCTCTTGAATTTATTAATTGTATTAAGTTCCCTCCCATATAGAGATCGATCTTACCGGTTACAAGTTTTGCACGGTTATTAGTTCCCGGTCCCCCTTGAATTATTTCAACATCTATACCACATTTCTGATATTCTTTATCGGCCAATGCTTGATAGAAACCTCCATGCTCAGGTTGCGCAACCCAATTCGTTGCAAATATTATCTTTTCATTTGCTAGCAGGTAGTTTGGCGATAATAGAATTAGGAAAAAAAGGAAGTATTTCATTGGTTATATTCTCTGTTTGTATGTTATTAATAATTATAATTTATAATATATGAATAAAAACTTGGATTTCAATTTGATTTATGACTAATTCCCTTTTTATAAATAGTAAATATTAGATATGCGTCTTATGCTTTTACTTCGTCAACAATTCAATAGGTTTTAGATAGCTGATATGTATATGTATCTCCCAATAGCTGAGGTATCCGTAAATATATTAATACTATTCGGAATGGGTGGAATGGTTGGGATATTGTCTGGAATGTTTGGAGTTGGTGGAGGTTTCTTAATGACGCCACTTCTTATTTTCTACGGAATTCCTCCTATAGTTGCAGTTGCCACTGAAGCAAATCAAATTGTTGCATCATCTATATCGGGTGCTTATGCACACTGGAGGCGGGCAGCCGTGGATATAAAAATGGGGACTATACTTCTCATGGGTGGTGTAATAGGTTCACTCTTTGGGATTAGGCTGTTTGTCCTTTTAAAAAACCTAGGGCAGATTGATCTCATTATATCATTATCATACGTAATATTACTCGGTATAATTGGAACTTTAACTTTCGTTGAGGGGATACGATCTATGATTATTCCGAATGAATTGAGAACTATAAAAAAGAGAAATAGAGAAAGATTATGGATATATAGTTTACCTTTACGAACAAAATTTAAAAAATCTGGATTATATATCAGTATAATCCCGCCACTGGTTATTGGATTCTTTGTAGGTATTTTATCTTCTATAATGGGTATTGGCGGAGGGTTTATTATGGTACCAGCTATGATTTATTTATTGAGAATGCCAACAAATGTGGTCATTGGGACCTCTTTATATCAAATAATCTTTGTAACAAGCTTAGTTACTATTCTGCATGCATATGAAAACCAAACAGTGGATATAATGTTAGCATTAATTTTGATGACTGGAGGTGTTGTAGGTGCACAAATTGGAGCTGCACTAGGGCACAGATTGAAAGCTGAACAACTTAGATTTATGCTAGGGATCCTCATTTTAGCAGTTTGCATTAAAATTCTTACTAGCCTTGTGATAGAGCCTCAGGATCTTCTCACAATAACTGATTATATATGATGAAGAAATTTTTTTTATATACTTTTTTAATATTTATTATTCAAATTCAGTATTCGTATGCGGACAAGACTGAGCGAAGTCTAATAACACAGATTGACGATCCACATATTCAAATTGGCTCGAATTTTTTTGGGGGCAAGCTTCTTGTATTTGGTTCAATAAGTGGAAGAGATCTATTAAAATCGGATATAATAATAAAGGTCCAAGGTAAAGAAAAGAAGTCACTAATTAGAGAGAAAATAAAAAAATATGGAATTTGGATTAATAATAAGGCAACCTTGGTTGAGGGAGTGCCAAGTTTCTATTCAATATATAGCAATAGGAATATCAATCGAATCACAGATACTGAATTTCTTGTAAGGGAGGAAATTGGTATAAATAATTTAAAATTCACGAGTAGAGTTGGGGAGCCTCAGGTTCATTATGTTCATGATGCAATTAAGAAGAAAAATACAGAAAGTAATATCTTTAATGAAAACTTTACAGGAATAAGGATAATTGGGGACAAGTTATTTAGATCATCCATTGAATTACCTCAGGAAATCAAAGAGGGAACATACGAAGTCTCCATATTTTTCTTCGAGGACCAAGTCTTGATTGATAGTGATATTTCGAATATTTTTGTAAATAAAACCCAATCTGGAAAATATATATATAACCAGGCTAATAAAAACCCACTATTGTACGGTATTATCTCAGTAATCATTGCTTGGTGCGCAGGCTTAATCATTATCGGTGTATCACGGGTAACTTAAAACCCATAGAATAGTTTATTTTGCCTCAAGCCCAATTAGCTGATCTATTGACTGTACACCTTCTTTTTTTAGTTTTTCAGTTAAATCTTTTTTTAGATCACTCACAAGATTTGGTCCTTGATATACAAGGGATGTATATAGTTGTATCAAGGAAGCCCCACATTTTATTTTTTTTATGATATCATCTGCGGTTGAAATCCCACCAACTCCAATTAGAGGTATTTTACCTTCACTTATTATGTAAGCATCTTTCAGTGTTTTAGTTGATGGGGTCATAAGAGGTTGACCCGATAGCCCACCATTTTCATCTTTGTATCTTAAATTTTTTAGGTTATTTCTTTCTGTAGTCGTATTGGTTAATATCAGTCCATCTATGTTATTTTCAATAGATTTATTTACAACATATGTTAGCTCTTTTTTAGTTAGTTGGGGTGCTAATTTAATAAAAATGGGTGTATTAATTTTTTCTTTTTTAGAATGGCTTATGGATTTAAGTAATTCGTTAATATTATTTCCAGTTTGCAAATCTCTCAAGCCAGGTGTATTTGGAGATGATATGTTTATTGTCAAATAGTCCGCAATCTCATAAAATTTATGTATACCTTTTACGTAATCATTGATTTTATCTTTTGAGTCCCAATTAGCCCCAATATTTATACCGATAATTCCTTTTTTCTTTATTTTGCTCAATCTAGAATAAACAGTTTCCATTCCGTCATTATTAAAACCTAGCCTATTAATTATCGCAAGATCTTCTTCAAGTCTAAAAACTCTCGGTTGCTTGTTTCCAACCTGTCTCTTTGGGGTAACTGTTCCAATTTCGGTAAACCCAAATCCAGACTCTAATATTTCATTAGGTACTTCGCCATTTTTATCAAACCCTGCGGCGAGGCCTATTGGGTTTTTGAATTTTATATCAAAAATTTCTTGTTCAAGTAATTTTGAATCGTATTGTGAAGGTGGGTAAATTCCGAGTTTTAGAGCAGATAAAGCTAGCTTGTGTGCCTTTTCTGGCTCAGCTAAAAATGCAATATTTCTTATTTTCTTATAGAAACTCATTATTATTTTATTAGGTTACCATTTAATGCATTATTAATTAAATTTTGAGTATTTTCAACGCCATAAATAACAACAAATGAACCAAACCTTGGACCATCTTTTTGCCCCAGCAAAATCTCATATATTGAACTAAACCAACCCCGCAAGGGATCAAAATTATGTTCTTTTCCAATTCTATATATTTCAGTTTGAATTACCTCTGGATCTAATTCATATCGAAAATTATTCAGGCATTCATTTAATTCTTTTAGCGCACTTGTCTCTTTTGGGTTTGCAAGACGGTATTTCTTATTCGGTTTTACAAAATCATTAAAATAATTAATAGCGTATCCTATCATATCATCAATTATTTTATTATTACTAACTAGTAAGTCATTCTTGTAATAGTTCTGAATAAAACCCCACAAGATATCTTTATTAATTGAGTTTGATGCACTAACTAAATTCAAAAGAAGGGAGAATTGAATTTCTGAATATTTTTCAGGTGGGGAACCATTGTGAATATGCCAAACAGGATTTTCATAAATAACCTGACTCATTTNATCCTCTAATTTGGTATAATTTTTCAGATGAGAGTTATATTCATCCATATTCTTAGGAATTACATCGAAATACAACCTTTTTGCCTTTCTCGGAGATTGGTACATAAATAAAGACAAACTTTCTTGCGATGCATATTTCAGCCAATCTTCAATAGCTATTCCATTTCCTCGTGATTTTGATATTTTTTCCCCATTTTCGTCTAAAAATAGCTCATAATTAAATCCTTCTGGAGGATGCCCATCGATTATTCTACAAATTTGGCTACTCAATTTAACGGAGTCTATTAAATCTTTACCAGACATTTCGTAATTTATCTTAAGTGCTTTCCATCGCATTGCCCAATCAGCTCTCCATTGGAGTTTTACATTTCCATTCGTAATTTCAGTTTCAGTCTCCTTCTTGGTATTTGGATCTATGTATAAGATTGTACCTCTCATAATATCAACTTCATCTATCTTAACTTGGAGAACTATACCACTATCCTTGCAGATTGGAAGAAATGGACTATAGCTATTTCGTCTCTCATTTCCAAGTATTGGTTTGACGACATTGATAATTTTTTCGTGGTTTTTCAAAATATCAAGGAGAACCTCATTGAATCGCCCTTTCTTATAGTGTTCTGTTGAACTTATGAATTGATAATCAAAATTAAATCTATCAAGAAAATCTTTCAGTCTGTTATTATTATGCTCGCCGAAACTTTTATATTTACCAAATGGGTCAGGAACCTCCGTAAGAGGTTTCCCAATATATTGGCTAATGGTTTCCTTATTTGGAATATTATCGGGGACCTTACGTAGTGCATCCATGTCATCTGAAAAGCAATATAGTTTTGTCTTAATAGTATTATTTGAAATTTCTTTAAAGGCATTCTGGACCATTAATGTTCTTGCAACTTCTCCAAAAGTACCAATATGTGGTAATCCGGAGGGACCATAGCCAGTCTCAAAAACTATAGTTTCGTTACTATTATTTTGTAACTTATCTAATAGTTTCTGAGCTTCTAAGAATGGCCAAGCTTTTATATTTCTGTATTCTATCATAATAAAAAATTTATTTAACTATTGTACAATCNACTAGTCTTTGAAATGCTTCGATAATTTTAAACCCTGTGATTGGTAGGTCGAGCCTATATCAGCACCGTATAATTTTGTTGGGAGCTCGGCAAGTTTCTCATACTTAAGTCGAGCAATGATTTGTTTATCTTCTAAATAAAATGGAACGTCAAGACTTCTAACTTCTAAAACTGCCTTACTTGCTTTATTTATATCATCAGTATCTCCGAAGCCTGGATCAAAGAAACCAGCATAATGAACCCTGAGCTCGCCCATAGATGGATCAATTGGAACCATTTCAGCCGCATAATTAGGTGGTATCTTAACAACCTCATTTGATGATAAGATATAGAATTCATTTGGATCAAGGATTAGTCTTTTTTGATGATTTTCAAATAATGGATCCCAATAATCTTCGGTCTTGTATGCTTTTATTTTATCAAGATCAATCGGCGGGGTATAGTGTTTAGCTTTATAACCTATTATCTTATTGGGATTACTCAATGACACACCAAGTTGTAACCCATCTGAAATTTTAGCTTTACCATTAACTAATCCAAAGCCACTTGGATTTTTAACTGAACTTTCGTGGAGCTTTGATAATTCTCGATCAGATATTATTGATCTCTGTTGTTCCATTTGAGTTGGATTTTTTCGGATAAACCTGAGCTGACTTAAGCGAGAATTTTCTCGAATTATTATAGAAAACTTATGTGGGGCTATTTCCGCATACAATGGTCCGTTGTATCCGGATGAGACTTTATCAAATGATTGTATTCCATCAGCAATGATGCGAGTAAAAACATCTAATCTACCGGTAGAACTTTTTGGATTTGCTATGGCCCATATACTATCAGGAAGTTCAAGAAATTCCTTTAACTCCACAAGATAGACGCAATCTCTCTCAAGAACTGCTCCATCGACGATACTAAATTCGTGATCTATCAGATTATGTGCACATTCAAGGACAGTTTTATCATTATTTGGAATAAAACTTGCTCTTATTCTATAGGCTTTTTTACCTAAACGTAAATCTAAACTTGCGGGCTGTATTTGGTGGTCCAGTATTGGGTCAATAGACTGAATTTTTTTTCTAGCAATTAGTTTATTAATTAGTCCATCCGGAAGTATTCCACTTATACCGCTTAGGTTTAAATTTTTATTTTCTTCATTAGCTACTTGACTTAATTTATCAGGGATGAGGTTCATTTATTTAGTGCAATTATTTTTTATTAATTATTATACATAAAAAAGTTTTTATAAATAGTCAATTATGCTTCAATTAAGCACATATTTATTTTAAATCTCATTAATGAATATAATTAGTTACATCTGCTATTTAGTCTAATATAATTAGATATAGTTCCATATGATATCTTATTAATTATTTAATTATTAAGGAGTTGAAATGTCTGATAAGAATTTGAATAATTCATTAAATTTTCATAATAAATTTTTAGATAAAGGTTCACAAAGGATGGTTCTTAGAGATGACTCTGAGGATATAAACGAGCTCCATAAAAATATTAGCTCATTTATATATTTAGTTTTTTCAAATTCTATCTACAGATTTAATAAAGAATCAAAGTTCGAAAAAAGTATAGAAAAAAAATCTTTTTTCAATGAAAATGAATTTATATCTGAAATCATAAATAATAATGAGATATTGTATTACAGTACTGAATGGTCAAAATCCGTAGTTAATTTAAGTGAAGAAAATTTATTTTCTGAAAGCTATGAAACATCAGGTACATTGACAGAAAATAATGTCATTAGTTATTTGGATATTTAGGACATAAAAGTAACAATATGAAATTTTACCCAATAATAAAAATAGTTGGAATATTCTTAATTATACTTGGTTTATCTATGTTGGTGCCTGCGTTAATTGATATAATATATCAGCATCAAAATTATAGAATATTTATCTTATCATCATTAATTACAAGTATGTTTGGTGTCATATTACTTCTATCAGTATGGGGCAAACATCAGCAATTAGGGTTAAGGGAAGCCTTTCTTCTAACAACATCTACCTGGATTACGATTGCAATTTTTTCTTCAATACCATTCTATATGTCAAATTTAAGCTTAAGCATAACGGATGCTTTTTTCGAGTCTATGTCAGGAATAACAACAACTGGAGCAACAGTTATAAATAATCTTGAATTGCAATCAAAGGGGATTTTAATTTGGCGAGCCTTACTACAATGGTTAGGTGGTATAGGTATTATTGTTATGGCTGTTGCAGTTTTACCAATGTTACAGGTTGGTGGTATGCAGCTATTTAGGTTAGAATCATCTGACAATGCCGATAAAATTTTACCTAGAGCCACTCAAATTGCAGGTTCAATTGTTCTATTATATCTAATAATCACTTTTGCTTGCGCGTTATCTTATAATATAGCTGGTATGGGTTTATTTGACTCTCTAGCTCATGCATTAACCACAATATCAACAGGCGGATACTCAACTCATTCTGATTCTTTTGGCTTTTTCGATAATCCTAAAATTGAATATTTTGCCGTTCTCTTTATGATAATTGGTAGCCTGCCATTTGTACTCTATCTTCAATTTGTGAGGGGTAAGCCCGGAAACCTATTCTTGGATAGCCAAGTTATAACGTTTATTGTTATTTTAATTTCAGCAATTATTCTTTGTACTATTTATGTGCATATAAATATAGGTATCCATTATGGTGAAGCACTGAGAAGGGCGGCTTTTAATGTTACATCTATATTAACAGGTACGGGCTATGTATCATCTGATTATATGTCATGGGGGTCATTTATTACCGCCTTATTTTTCTTTTTGATGTTAATGGGAGGCTGTGCCGGTTCAACATCTTGTGGTTTAAAAATATTTAGATTTCAAATTTTATTAAAACAATTATTTGTTCAGACAAAAAAAGTTGCATTTCCAAATGCTATATTTATACCATTATATAATGGCAAAGAAATACCTGAGAGTATTAATAAGGCGGTAACGTCATTCTTCATAATATTTATATTATCTTTTGTTCTTATTGGTATAATTTTAAGTCTATTCGGACTTGATTTAATTACCGCATTTTCTGCTTCCGCGAGTGCATTAGCAAATGTTGGTCCCGGTCTGGGTAATATTATTGGGCCAACAGAAACATATGCATCAATTGATATATATGCAAAATGGATTTTATCTTTTGCTATGCTGCTTGGAAGATTGGAGATCTTTACGGTCATTGTTATATTTACATCTTATTTTTGGAGGCAGTAAATTAATAATAATTTTGATATTACCAATATACTTGGCTCACAAGAGTATATTCTAGATAAATTGGTTTCATTTGATACAACTAGTGAAAAAAGTAATATAGCAATTGTTGATTTTATAGAGAGCTTTTTAAGGCAGAATGATGTAATGCCTATCCGTATTTTAAATGATGAAAAAACTAAGGCATCCTTATTTTATACAATAGGTCAAACAGACAATAATGGAACTTTATTTTCAGCGCATACAGACACTGTGCCAGCCAATAAGTCGGAATGGTCATCAGATCCATATAAATTAACACTTAAGGATAATAGGTATTACGGTAGAGGTACAACCGATATGAAAGGATTTATATCCATAGTTTTAGCTCTCACTCCTTGGTTTCAAGAGCAAAAGATTGTTAATCCGATCCATGTTGCATTATCTTATGATGAAGAGGTTGGTTGCTTAGGTGTTGGGCCATTAATAGACGAAATAAGATATAAAATTAAGCCACCAAATTTGGTTATAGTCGGGGAGCCAACTGAACTTAAAATCATTGATCGACACAAAAGCTGTCACACTTTTGAGACTGAATTCTTTGGTAAAAAATCACACTCAGCAAATCCTGCTTGGGGTTGCAACTCAATATATTATGCAACGGAATTCATTACAAAATTAAGAGAGTTAGAAGAGAAACTAAAAATAGAGTATAATGATCATAATTTTGATCCACCTTATACAACAATAAGCGTTGGTCAAATTGGAGGTGGCGTAGCCCATAATGTTGTCCCCGATTATACCAAAGTTACTTGGAATATTCGATGCCTCCCAAATATTGATTATAATCATATTCTTAAGGATTTATTTATAAATCAATTACCCTTAATTGAGAAGAAAATGAAAAAAAACCATGAAATATCTCATATATTAAACTCAAATTTATCAAATATATACCCTCTTCGCCCAAGCAAAATCTTAAATACAATAAACCTCATAAAAGAAAATATGTCTCCTTCACAAAAAGGGGTGTCTTATGGAACAGATGCTGGTTTTTTTTCTAATATTGGATGGCCAACAATTGTTTGCGGACCCGGAAACATTAGTCAAGCTCACAAAGCAGATGAATTCATTGAAATTGAAGATATTAGAAATGGTATTTTATTTTTTATGGATTTAATCAGAGGAACATCTGATTAGTTATCAAAGCAATATTTTAAGATGCCTTTTTGAATGTGGAGTCTATTTTCGGCTTGCTGGTAGACAAGCGATCGTGGGCTATCAATTACTTCATCAGTAACTTCTTGGCCTCTATGAGCGGGTAGGCAGTGAAGAAATATTGCATGCTTGGGTGCCAACTCAAAAAGCCTTGTATTAACTTGATATCTCTCCAAGATGCCAACTTTTTTATCAGAGTTCGTAGTTTTATCATTCATAGACATCCATGTATCAGTAATGATACAATCAGCATCAGATATTATATTATTGATGTCTTGAGATATGACAATTTTTGCATTATTATCTAATGCTTTTTTTAAGTAGTCTTGATTAGGTTTATACTCTTGAGGAACTGCCATTTTCAAATTAAACCCAAAAACTTGGGCTGCCTGTATCCATGTATTTGCAACATTATTTCCATCACCAACCCATGCAACATTTATATTTTCAATAGTACCAAAATGTTCATGTAATGTCATCAAATCCGCCATAATTTGACAAGGATGACTCAAGTTTGTCAGAGCATTAATTACAGATATATTTGAATTATTTGCAAATTCATGTAAATCTTTATGGCTAGCATTTCTTATAATTATACCATCCACATATCTAGATATTACTTTTGCTGTATCTTGGATTGACTCACCTCGCCCAAGTTGTGAAGTGCTTGGATCTAAAAAAATACTGTTTCCACCTAATTGTGTAATGGCAAGCTCAAATGAAATTCTTGTTCTTGTTGATGGTTCATCAAATAGTAAGATAAACGATTTATTTTTGAGTAATTCAATATATCCATATCTAGATTTCTTTACGTCGTGAGCAAATGACATAATATTATGAAGTTGTCCAATATCAATTTCATTTAAATTAATGAAATTACGAGTACTACTATTTTTATTTTTTTGCATTTTTCTTATCTATATTTTGGACAGATTTTTTTATGATTTGGCTTACTTTATTTATCTCGGGAATTGAGATATTTAGGGGAGGCAGTATACGTATAACATTATCTCCAGCATTTACGGTTAAAATGCCATTATCATATAGTTCATTTGATAAAATTGAGTTTTCAATTTTACATTTTATACCAATCATCAGGCCAAGGCCTTTAATTTTTGATATTACACTGGGGTATTCACTCGCTATCTCAGTTAAATTCTTATGAAATAGGTTTGCTTTTTTCTCGACATCAGCCAAAAATATAGGATCAGATACAATATCAGTCACACAGTTTCCAACTGCCATTGCCAGAGGGTTTCCTCCAAATGTAGAGCCATGAGTTCCTGGATTCATTGCATTAGCAACGGAGTCTTTCATTAAGCATGCCCCAACTGGAAAACCTCCACCTAGTCCCTTTGCTAAAGACATAATATCTGGTTTTATATTAAATAATTCATGAGCAAATAATTTCCCAGTACGGCCCATACCAGATTGGACTTCATCAAGTATTAAAAGAATATCTTTTTTACGAGCAATAGTTTCTACTTTTTTTAGAAAATCTGTATCAAAAACATTTATTCCACCTTCACCTTGAATGGGTTCTATCAGGATCGCAGCAGTATTTTCATCTAAGGCTCCCAATAGTTTATCAATATTATCTCGTTCAATATTAATAAATCCTTCCAACGGAAGACCAAATCCCTCAAGGTGATTAGCATTATTAGAAGCGGCTATTGTACCCAGAGTTCTACCGTGGAATGATCCTGTAAATGTTATTATATTTTTCTTTTCTCTCTTACCTTTCAAGAATTGGTATCGTCTAGCTGCCTTTATTGAGCATTCAACAGCTTCGGCTCCTGAATTGCAGAAGAAGACTTTACTAGCAAAGGAGAGGTTTGTAAGTTTTGTAGCTAACTGCTCTTGTTCTTCGATTTTATATAAATTGGAAACATGCCATAGCTTTTTTGACTGTTTGTGTAATGCATTAATTAGTTTTTTATTGGAATGTCCCAAGAGGTTGACTGCAATACCAGCCGCAAGGTCTATATATTTTTTATTTTCGTCTGAAAATAAATAAATTCCACTACCATGGGTAAAATTTAATTTTTTTCTGTTATACGTATTTGCTACAGAGGTATTCATTATCTTTTATATATATATGAATGAGTTAAATAGGACATTTTAATCAGAAAAAAATATTAGTCAATTATATATATTTTAATCATGACTTTATTTTATAGCCAACATTTATCAAATGGCAACAGAATATAAAGAGGGTAATATTCAATATTAAGAGTACAGCTCCGCCAAAAAATAAGTTTCCGTCTATATATCCTGTGATTCCATATCTGAAGCCATCAATAGCTTGAAAAAAGGGATTAAATTGTGCGAAACTATAAACCGTTTCAGGTAAATCACGAATTGAGTAAAAAGTTCCTGATAGGAAAGTCATTGGTGTTATTATAAAGTTTGTGACAGCACCCATGTGATCAAATTTATCGGCCCAAAGTCCGCCAAGTATACCAATTAGGCTCATAAATAGGGATCCCATAATTGAATAATATAACACTGCAGTTAGGCTATGAAATGAAATATCTAAGAATAGTGTTATTATAGAAAAACTAATAGTTGCAATAATTAGTCCCCTAGCGAGTCCACCAACAACATATCCTGTTGTAATTTCAAGAGCATTTAATGGTGGCAATAATAAATCTATAATTATACCATGTACTTTTCCACTTACAATTGAAGACGAAGTATTAGCAAAAGAATTTTGAAGTATCATCATCATAATAATTCCAGGTGCTAAAAAGTGCGAGAATTCCATACCGTGTATTTCAGGTCTTGCTTTACCGATAGCAACAGAAAAAACAAAAAGAAAAAGCAAGGCTGTCATTAGTGGCCCAAATACCGTTTGTTGCCAAACCTTGAGGAACCTACCAATTTCTCGTTGTATTAAGGTTAATAGACCAAGCCAATTCACTCGACCTATTTTCCTATGTTTCCTGAAATTAACTTGTATATTTTTTTGTTCCATATTGAGAAAATATAATACTTATCTCTGTTGAAAACAATACATAAAAGTTCTGTTTTTGAGTAAATGTAGTAGTATATAACAGTATTTAAGACAATATATTGATTTCAAAAATATTTATAATTTGATCGTGAGGTTTACATGGCTTGGACGAATGAAAGAGTTGAAGAATTGAAGAATTTATGGTCTGAAGGATTAAGTGCAAGTCAGATTGCAAAGCGTTTAGGTGATGTAACCCGAAACGCTGTAATAGGTAAAGTTCATAGGCTAGGGTTGGAAGCAAGATTGAAGCCAGTAAAGAAGCAAGTTTCTATTGGACAATTAGACTCAAATTTAATATCGGTAAGTTATTCTGGAAATTTAGCATTCAAAGATATTTCGAGTGATGATCTAGATTATTCTTCAAATGTAGCTCACACAGAACCAAAGTCAAATAATCTTCATTCAGTAGGAAGTCATGAATATGTGAGTATACTGAATTTAACTGAAAATAATTGTAAATGGCCTATTGGTGACCCAAGTGATGAGGATTTTCATTTTTGTGGACATCAACCGTATGCTGGAATGCCATATTGCGAAACACATGCAAAAAAAGCATATAAGAAGTTAAAAGCAAGTATCAAATTTTCAAATTAGAAACTAAGTTGGTAACTGATAGGAAGCCAATAGTAGCTGTTGGGCTTTCTTTCTTCAACATATCCTATAGCAGGGAATGGCATATGATAACCAATCATTGGTATTTTCTCTTTTGCTAACATGCCTAAAATACGTTTTCTACTTTTTATTGCCATATCTTTATCATCATCAAACATCACATGCCAATCAGGGACTTGCATTGATACAACATAATGATTTGTAATATCAGCAGCAAAAAAAATATTTCTATTATTACTTTCTATATTATAACACATATGGCCGGGTGAATGACCAAAGCCATTTACTGCTGTAATTCCTGCTACCACATCTTGATTGGGTTTAATAAATTCCATCCTATCCGTTAGAGGAAGACAAATCTTTTCAAATAATTCCTTATTTGATTTTCTTTGTTCGGGGATATTTTTTCCAGTTTTCCATGAAGTATACTCTGTTTCTCCAATAGTTATTGTTGCATTCTTGAAGTATCCATCGTTAATTAAGCCAAGACCACCAATATGGTCGGGATGGCAATGCGTAATAACTATTTTACTCACATCCTCATGATTATAACCAGATTTTTCCAGTAAATTTACTAATTTTCCATGATTATCATTCAGCTTACCATTTCCCGTATCAAATAGAATTAAGTCTTTTCCTGTATTTATGAGGAGGGGGGTAAATCCGTGCTCAAACTTATTTTCAGGCAGATAATTTTGTCTCAATAACTCTTGGACTGTTGACTCGTTCTGGTTTTCTCCAAAAATAGGATGAGGCCCATCTCTCTGAACAATTCCATCTAGTAGGGTCGATATTTCAAATTGTCCAAGTGTAAATTTAAATATATCTGGTTGAATAATCCCGGTTTTCTCTATTGCCATGGTATGCCTATAAAAACTTATTCTAGTTATTGATTAACGTACCTATACCTTCTTCAGTAAACAATTCCAATATTATAGCATTTTCAACTCTTCCATCCAAAATAACAGTTTTTTCCACTCCATTTTTAATCGCATTAATACAAGTCATAATCTTTGGAATCATTCCTCCTTGAATGACTCCCATATTGATTAATTTATTTGCATGGCTAATGTTCAACTGATTTATCAGATTTTTATTTTCATCTAGAACTCCAGCAATATCTGTCAACATAAGAAGGCTTTTAGCATTTAAAGAGCTTGCTATCGATCCCGCAGCAGTATCTGCATTTATATTATAGGTTATATTATTATCACCTAGACCAAGGGGTGTAATAACTGGAATATTTCCATTCATACATTCGTCGATAATTATCTTTGGGTTAATTTCTTTAGGTTCTCCAACGAAACCAAGATCAATAATCTTTTCGATGTTAGAGTCTGTTTCAAATATGTTTGTAAGCTTTTTAGCAAAAATGATAGAGTCCTTATTACCAGATAAACTTACTGACTTACCTCCAAATTTTTTTATATTTTGAACGATTTTAAAGTTTATAATCTCATAAAGAACCTTCTCGACAACTTTTATAGTTTCTTTATCTGTTATTCTAAGGCCTTTGTAAAATTTACTCTCCACTCCTTGTGATTTTAAATTATCCCCAATTTGTGGACCACCACCATGTACTATAATTGGGTACATGCCTGCGTGATGAAGCATAACAATGTTTTGTGCAAATTTATCTGATAGGTTATCATTTACCATAGCATGCCCTCCATATTTGATAACAATGAATTTGCTATTATAGGTTTGCATATAAGGAAGTGCTTCAGATAAGATTTTCGCCCTGACTACAGAATCAATTTTTATCATCAAATCCCTATCTATTCAAATATTAATAATTCTATATATAAGCGCTCTCAATAGATCAACACCATTTTTATCTTTACTGGATGTAATAATAATACCGGGTCTTGCAGCAGCTCTTTTGTTTATAATACTATTAATTGATTTAAAAAGTTTTAAATACGTATCTTTTGATATTTTATCAAATTTTGTAAGCACCACCTGATATGAAACGGCTGCGTTATCAAGAATATCCATTGCTGTCTCATCAATCTCTTTTATTCCATGTCTAGAGTCAATTAAGAAAAAAACAGTTTCTAATTCTTTTCTTCCTTGCAAATATTTATAGGTTAGATTTTTCCATTTCTTAATGAGATCTTTACTTGCTTTTGCGTAACCAAAGCCGGGAAGGTCAACTAATAGAAATTTATTATCCTGTGAAAAAAAATTTATCATTTGCGTTCTACCTGGAGTATTTGATACCCTTGCTATCCCATTTATACCTGTAATTGAATTTATTAAACTAGATTTACCAACATTAGACCTGCCTGCAAAGGCTACTTCTTTGAGATTAAGAATTGGATACCCTGTACTATCAACCGCTGAGGTTATAAATTTGCTTTCTCTTGAAAATAGTACCCTAGCATTTTCATATTCTTCAGTGGAAAAATCTGAAATTGTTAATATTTCTAGTTCTTTATATTCTTTTTCTTGAAAGCACTCTTTATATTCGACCATAGCTCTACCTCCACTCCCATTCTCTTCATTATAATATATTGTTGTAGAGAAGATAATGTATTGTTCCACGCCCAATAAATTACTAGACCTGCTGAAAATTGAGCAAATAAAAAAGTCAGTACCACGGGCATCCATGCAAATATTTTCTGTTGTATAGGATCTGGTGGTGTTGGGTTTAATCTCATTTGTATGGACATGGTAAGACCCATAAGAATTGGCCAAATACCAATTAAAAGAAATGACGGAGGAGACCAAGGAATTAGACCAAACAGATTAAAAATCGTAGTAGGATCTTTTGCAGACAGATCTCGGATCCAACCAAAAAATGGCTGATGACGCATCTCCATTGTACATAGCAATACTTTGTATAGGGCAAAAAAGACTGGGACTTGAATAAGAATTGGGATACATCCAGATAGAGGATTTACTTTTTCTTTCTTATAAATTGCAACAATTGCTTGTTGTTGCTTTGCTCTATCATCTTTATAGTTTTCTCTGATTTTTAACATCTCTGGCTGTAGTTTCTTCATAGCACTCATAGAAACATAGGCTTTGTTGGCTAGAGGAAAGAATACTATTTTTATTAAAACTGTTACTCCAAGAATAGATAGACCATAATTTCCTAATATACCATATAGCCATTGGAGCACATAAAATAGTGGTTTTGTTAAAAAATAAAACCATCCCCAATCAACAAGTAAATCAAATTTTTCTATTGAGTGTTCCTCTTCATATTTATCTAAGATATTCACCTGTTTAGCCCCTGAGAAAATCATGGATTCAATATTTATTATTGAACCTGACTTTATATCTTGCGCAGAACCAAGATAATCAACCTGGTATGTGTTACCATTTGATAGTGAAGTAAATCTCCCCTGATAAATTAAGTCACTCGGGGGAATAATCACAGTCGCCCAATTCTTATCAGTAAAACCTAACCATCCTCCATTTATGTTTTCAAAGGATTCAGGATTTTTTGCAATATCGTTGTAATCAGCCTTTTTTTCTCCAGACTCACCTAGAACTCCAATAAATCCCTCATGTAGCACGAAAAAGTTTGTATAGTCATCAGGAATTCCATTTCTAGAGATAAGTGAATAGGGATACAAAGTGAAATCTTCAGACGTATTATTAGTTATGCTTTGATTGATAGTAAAGAGGTAATTACTATCAATCTCTATTTTTTTTGAAAAAGTTAAACCATCACCATTATCCCACTCAAGTGTGATTGGCGATGTTTCTGTTAGAGTATTTCCTCTAACTAATTTCCAAATAGATTTTTCATTTGGAAGAACTATATTTTCCTTTGGGCCGGCAACCCAACCGTGATGTATGTAAAATGGTTTTTGCGATGATGCTGGCTTAAGTATTTGAACAAGGGGGCTATCTTCTGCCATAGTCTCTTTAAAATTTTTTAGCTGAATATCATCTATTCTTGCTCCGACTAAAGAGATTGATCCCTCAATATTTTGTGTATCTATTTTTATTCTATCTGCTGTGTCCTCAGAAAAAGTATCATTTGATGATTCTATTAATATATCTGCATTAATATCAGGAGAGTCATCTAGACTTGGTACTGGAATATCTGAAAGGTTAGCATCGTCTAAGCTAGTATTTTCTGAAGCAATAATTGTTTCATTTTGATTTTCAATTTCGTTGCTGCCAATAAAGTATTGCCAAACAAGCAATACTAAAATTGATAAGCCAATTGCTAATATGAAATTTCTTTGTTCGTTCATTTCTTAATTATTTTTGTTAAATATTATTTATACGTAATTAACTCATGCAGTCTTTTAGATCATTTATCAGGTCTGCATAGGGATATTCTAATAGCTGTTTACGGGCAATTAATACATAATTAGTATGTTCTTCTGCTCTTTTGAATATTGTTTCAACTGCCGCTGATCTTAATCGACGTTTAGCTCTATTCCTTATAACTGCAGTTCCAATTTTTTTTGATGCTGTATAACCAATTTTTGGGGATGAATTTTCAGAGAAATCACGCATATGTTTTAATAGGACAAAAGATGGAGTGACAGACTTTTGACCTGTCGATGCTTTTATAAAATCGTTTCTCTTTGTTAAGTGTTCCATTAGATTATATTTCTATTAAAGGCTATGCTGATAGACGCTTCCTGCCCTTAGCACGTCTCCTTGTCAAGACTTTAAGGCCACCGTTCGTTGCTTTCCTTGCCCTGAATCCATGCCTTCTCTTTCTAACAAGCACGCTGGGTTGATAGGTACGCTTCACTTTTATTACTCCTTAAAAAATAAATTAAGATAATCTATACAATAATATATATAAAACATAAACAAAAAATAATATTTATTTAATAATCTAGTAATTTAAAATATTATGGTCTTGATTCTTTAAAATATAGATATATCTTGCAGAAGTTGAAATTTTAAATGACTAGAACGAAAGTAATTACGGGTTCAAGGAATCTTATAACTGATATTTTGGGTGTTAAAGTTGGTAATGCTGAAAATATTGATTTCGGAACTGGTGTCACCTACATAAAATTATCTAAAAAATTCAAAGCGTCAGCGGCTGTAATTGGAGGAGCCCCTGCATCTCATGAAATTGATCTATTAAACCCAAATAATACTGTTGAATATATTGATGGTATTATATTGAGCGGGGGATCAGTTTTTGGACTAGCTTCAGCTTCGGAGGTTGTGGATATTCTCTACAAAGAAAATAGAGGTTATAAAATAAGAGACTCAAATATTTCTATTCCAATTGTTCCTTGTGCCTCAATCTATGATCTATCTAAAAAAATGTCTAAAAATATTTCTTCTAAGATTTATATTGAGCTAATAAAGCATGCATATAATTCTGCAGGTCATGACTTCAGATTGGGAAGTAATGGTGCAGGATATGGAGCTAGATCAGGATCAATCAAGGGTGGGCAGGGGAGTGCATCGATAAGATTTCCTGGAGGAGCTACAATAGGTGCAATATCAATTGTTAATTCATTTGGTTCAACTCTTATCCCGGGAACAAATGTACTATATTCTAGCTTTTATGAACTTGAAGATGAGCTTGGTGGAAATCTAAAAAATTTTTACGAAGATCTTATAAATTACAGCACAGATCAAAGCATAAATGATATATCAATAGATGAAAATCAAAAACAAGCTGGGAAGAATACGACCATATCTGTGATTGCAACCAATATAGAATTATCAAAGTTACAACTGTATAAGATTGCAAAGATGAGTTTCACGGGATTAAGTAGAGCTATTAGACCTGTCGGAACCTCTTTTGATGGTGATCTAACTTTTGTGATAAGTAGTTGTGAAAAAAAATTAGATATTTCAGATCAATTATTCACAACTATTAGTTCATTATCAGCAGATACCTTAACGAGATCAATAGGTCGGGCTATATATAATGCAGAAACTAGAAACGGTATTATTGGTTACAAAGATATGATAAATAATAATATTAAACTTAAATTAAAGGAGAACTTTCATGAGTAAAGAAAAATGGAAAAGAGGAAAAGAAATACGCGACGAGGCCTTTGGAAAAGAGGGTTTAGAAAGATGGGATGATCTTTATAAGATTTGTCCAACCCATGCAGATGCGATCCATGAATATTGTTTCGGGACGATATGGGATAGACCTAATTTGGATTTAAAAACAAGAGAAATGATTGTAATGGCTGCTGCAGCCGCACTAGACCTACCTCACGAGGTTGGTTTGCATGTTAGGGGTGCAATGAATAGAGGTGCAAAGAAAGAAGAGTTAATAGAAGTGATTCTTCAATGCTCACCATATATTGGTTTTCCAAAAACTAATCATGCACTCAAGGCAGCTCAGGATATCTTTGACAATTGGGAAAAGAAAAAAGAGGATTGGAAACCACTATAATAACAAATTAAATAATAGTAGATTATAATTACATAATATAAATTAAAGGTAAGACTATTATGATAAGTACTAACTTAAATAAAAAGTTAAAAGATTTGTTGCTGGATCGGAATTGTTACAATCCAGCTACAATATTTAACCCTCTCTCTGCACGTATGGCTGAACAAATAGGGTTCAAAATTGGAATAGTACCTGGGAAAATAATATCATTAGATTTTCTCGGAGATCCAGATTTGATGTTACTATCATTAACGGAATTAACTGAAAATGTAAGACGAATTGCCAAGTATGCAAAAATACCGTTAATAGTTGATGCAGATAATGGATATGGAAATGCAGTTAATGTATGCAGGACAATAGAAAGTCTTGAGGATGCAGGAGCTTCTGGTATATCTCTCGAAGATACTGACTTGCCAATAAAATTTGGGAAGACAAAATATCCTGAGTTTCTATCTATAAAAGAGGCTGCATTTAAAATCAAACTAGCGGTAGATAGAAAGCTAAATAAAAGCACCTCTATAATAGCCAGAACTGGAGTTTATCCATATCAGGGTATAAATGCAGCTCTTGAAAGAGGGAAATCATATGAGTCAGTTGGTGCGGATGCACTTTTTTATATAAATGTAAGTTCTAAGAACGATATTGAAAAACTAGTAAAATCTCATGATATTCCAATAATATTAGGTAATAATACTACAGATTTATCTTTAAATGAACTCACCAAAATGGGGGTATCAGTTAGTTTGCCTGGGCATAATGCCTATTTCGCTGCAATGGAAGCATATAGAAGATCTCTTGAAAATTTATATGAAACAGGGGAGTTTAGTGACCTTGAAATTGATATCAACTACATAAATAAATTATCAAATGAAGAAAAAAATTCAGAAATTATAAAGAAATATATGTAAATTTAATCTTGTTTTTAAAGGATAAAGTAATATGACAAAAAATTATGAGCAAATAATAAATAATGCTTTTGGAACCGATATTCTCTCAAGGGATGATTTTGATGAGATAAAAGATACAGTTGAGAAGGTCCTGAATGAATTAGATTCTGGTAAATTAAGGGTTTCAGAAAAAATAAATGGTAGATGGGTTGTCCATGAGTGGATAAAAAAAGCCATATTACTTAGTTTCAAAACAAAAGAAAATGATACTCTGTCTGGCCCTTATGCTACTTGGTTTGATAAAGTTGAAGGAAAAACTGTTGGTTGGGGGCAAAAAGAATATACAAGTGCAGGTTTTAGATATGTACCAAATGGTGCAATTAGAAAATCAGCATTTATAGCAAGAAACTGTGTTATCATGCCAGCGTTTATAAATGTAGGAGCATACGTAGACCAGGGAACTATGATCGATACATGGTCTACAATTGGGTCTTGTGCACAAATAGGTAAAAATTGTCATATAAGCGGTGGTGTTGGAATTGGTGGTGTTTTAGAACCACTGCAAGCAAACCCAGTAATTATAGAAGATAACTGCTTTATAGGTGCAAGATCAGAAATCGCAGAGGGTGTTATAATTGAAGAGGGGTCTGTAATATCAATGGGAGTATTTATAGGTTCATCAACAAAAATTATAGATAGGGAAAGCGGTGAAATTTTTTACGGTCGTGTCCCCCCATATTCCGTTGTGGTACCTGGGACAATTCCAAGTGAGAAAATGGGAAAAGATGGGCTGGCATTATATTGTGCAGTTATCGTAAAAAGGGTAGATGAAAAAACAAGATCTAAGACTTCAATTAATGAGCTTTTGAGAGATTAATTTTTTTTAGAGTGGATATTATATATGATTGATAAGAATACTGCACAAAAACTCCTTCAAGATTTTTTAAGTATAGAGAGTATTACGCCAAATGTTAAAGAAGCATTTGATTTTCTTGAAGATATATTCAAGAGGTATAATTTTGAAATTCATAGAGTAAAATTTAAACTAGACGATTCTTATGAAGTTGAAAATATGTTTGCAATTAAAGGGAATGGAAGCCCTCACTTATGCTATGCTGGGCATGCAGATGTGGTTAATCCTGGAGACTATATTAATTGGCAAAACCCACCATTTTCTGGAAAAATTGAAAATAATAAGATCTATTCTCGAGGTGCAGAAGATATGAAAGGAGCCATAATTTCATCTTTAGTAGCTGGAATAAATTATTTTGATAAAAACGTCAATACTATTGGAACTCTGAGCTATCTAATAACTGGAGATGAAGAAGGTTTAGCAATTAATGGGACAAAGCCTCTTTTAGAATGGGTGGTTAACCAGGGTTATAAAATAGATCATTGTATCGTTACTGAGCCCACAAATGAGGATATGATAGGTGATACAATAAAAATAGGAAGAAGAGGTAGCCTATCTTTTGAGTTGGATATTCAGGGTAAACAGGGTCATGTTGCTTACCCAAAGAAAGCTAGGAATCCAATTCCATTTGCTATAAAGATAGCCCGCGAAATTTCTGGTGAGATTGACAAAGGTACTGAGGATTTTCTTCCAACAAATATTGAGTTCACATCATTTGATGTAAATAATACATCCCATAATGTAATTCCTGATAAAGCGAAATTAAAATTTAATATTAGATATAACGATTCATGGACAGAGAATAAACTTACGGAGTTTCTTGAAAATATTTTTTCAAAGCACCTCGAGGATAATTCAATTAACTGGCAATTAAATAAAATATCTAACGCGGATGTTTATCATACTAGTTCACAAGGTTTGTCTAATATTCTATCAGACTCAATCTTTAGGAAAACCTCATTGAGACCAAAATTTAGTACTTTTGGAGGTACATCAGATGGAAGATTTATATCAAAATATTGCCCAGTCATTGAATTCGGTCTTGTAGGAAGAACAATGCATCAAATTGATGAGAATATAACTTTAGATGATTTTCAGATTTTAACTGAGATTTTTGATGATTTTTTAGTGAGTTATTACTCCAAATAATCAACTCTTGTGAGATATAATCCACATGGTGGAGCTAATTTAGCACATTGTGATCTATCTTTTGCATTGATTAATTCTGATATTTTGTAGCTATTCCATGATCCAGCACCTACTTTGATAATACACCCCATCATTGATCTAACTTGAGTTTGTAAAAAAGATTTTGCTACAAAATCTATATATATTTCATCGCAGTTTTTTTTCACAATAATTTTATCAATATTTTTTACAGGTGAAGGTGATTGACAATTTGAAGATCGAAATGTTGTAAAGTCATGTTGTCCAATAAAAGATTTTACTGCTTGCTCCATTATTTCTAGGTTTAATGGCGTAACTACATGGCAGTACTTATTTAAATCATATGTTAGAGGACTATTTCTATTGATTATTTTGTATCTGTAATACCTCTTCAGTGCTGAAAATCTTGCATCAAAATCTTTGTCAACTTTTGTAACTTTCAAAATACTTATTTTTTCATCTTTCAAGTAAAAATTTATAGCTTGCTCTATTCTTTTTATATCATATTCTCTCTCTAGATTAACATGGGCAACTTGACCAGAGGCATGCACGCCTGAGTCGGTTCTTCCAGCTCCCTGAACTGTTACAATATTTCCGCAAAATTTTTTAATCGCATGTTCGATTATTCCTTGGATTGAGTTGGGTTGACTCTGCCTTTGCCACCCGCAATAATCTGTACCATCATATTCAATTAGTAATTTATATTTTATCATTATCAAAAGTTATTCTTTATTAAGAATGACACCCTTATTCATTTTTATACCTCGCAAGAAATCATCAATTGACATTATTTTTTTTCCTTCTCTTTGAAGAAGAGATGGTTTTATTGATTTTTCACCACAGGCTATTAACAATTGATCATCTAATAATTCTCCTGATGGACCATTATTTGGCATTATTTCAGCTGATAATATTTTTACTCTAAAAGAGTTACCTCCATCATTATATGTAAACCACGCTCCAGGATTGGGACTTAGTCCTCTAATAAGATTTATGATATCCGTTGCTGAATTTTCAAATGATATTTTTGTATCGGATTTATCGATTTTTTCAGCGTAGGATATGTTCTCTTCACTTTGAACCCTATATGAAATATTTTTATTGATTATATCATCTATCGAATCTAAAATCATTTTTGTTCCAATATTGGATAATTTTGAAGATAATGATTGAAAATCATCTTTTGAATCAATCGCAACTTCAAGAGAACTACAAATATCTCCAGTATCGAGACCAGTATCCAATTTAATTATACTTATACCTGTTATTTTATCACCATTTATCAGGGAACGTTGAATTGGAGCAGCCCCTCTCCAGCGTGGCAAAAGTGATGGATGCACATTCAAAAATCCATATTTAGGAATTGATAGGATGTGATCAGGGATTAACATTCCATAAGATACCACAATACCTATGTCGGGTTGTATTTTTTCAAGAAATGATTTTTCAGCCTCACTAGATAAATTATAAGGAGTTCTTATAATTTTATTATTCGATTCAGCAATTTGGTGCATTGGAGAAGACTGAATATTTAAACCGCGACCTGCTCTCTTTGATGGCTGCGTATATATAGTGGCCACCTCATGTTTTGATCTTATTAGCGCTTCAAGGGCGGGAATTCCAAATGGTGAAGAACCCATAAAAACAAGTTTCATATTTTCCATGTTAAGATCTTCTTTTACTCATTTTTATAAATTTCTTTTCTATCGAAGTTCTTTTTAGTCTGGATAAATAATCGATGAATAATTTACCATTTAAGTGGTCAATCTCATGTTGAACACATGTAGATAATAAGCCATCACATTCAAGTTCCTGAATTGTATCTTTCTTATCCTTGTATCTTATTCGACATTTTGTAGATCTTTCAACTTCTTCATATATTTCTGGTATGGATAAACAGCCTTCTTTGAAGATAGTCATTTCCTCCGATTTCCAAATAATTTCAGGATTTATAAGAAACAAAGGATTCTTTTTCTTATTTTCTCCATATTCACAGTCAATTACCACTAATTGCATATTGATTCCAATTTGTATTGCGGCAAGGCCAATGCCGGGCGCATCATACATCGTTTCTGCCATATTATCTAAGATAGTTTTTATGTTTTTATCTATTTTTTCAATAGGCTCACACTTCTCTCGAAGTTTTTTATTAGGTATTTTAAGAATTGGATAGATCATATCTTAGCTATATATTAATTAGTATTTTAGATGAAATCATATTAATATGGGGAATAAATTATTTAAAAATAAAAAAATGATCGATAGCACAATAATAATTCTGTTTTTCTCTATTGTAGTAATAATATTATTATACATTCAACTAAATCAAAATAGAAAAAATAAAAATAATTCAGATAATGATATATCCGAAATAATTAAGCAGAATTCTGAATTAAACATTACAATTAAGTCATTATCAGATTTATTCAATGGAAACCATGATAGGCTGAAGAATTCGATTGAGGATATAAAAGATAAGATTAATCAGCAGGTCCAAAAAGAGTTATCAGAAAGTCGCGAGAAGACACATGCAGATTTGACAAAATTATCTGAAAGATTGGCTGTTATTGATAATGCACAAAAAAATATTACCGATTTATCAAATAATGTTATTGATTTACAAGGGATTCTGTCCAATAAGCAACAGCGTGGTGCTTTCGGTCAAGGTCGGATGGAGTCAATAATATCTGATGCACTGCCTAATGATTTTTATTCCTTTCAGTATACTTTATCTAATTCAAAACGTCCCGATTGTATTATTAAGATGCCAAATACAGATGAACTGCTTGTGATTGACTCAAAATTTCCACTAGAGAGCTTCAATGATCTTCGAGCAGCAAAGACATCTATTGATAAAAAGAATGCAAGTTCAAAAATTAAAACGGATGTTACTAAGCATATTAATGATATTTCAGAGAAATATAAAATTCCGGGTGAGGTCAGGGACCCACTTTTAATGTTTATACCATCAGAGTCAGTATGCGCTGACTTATATGAAAATTTTGATGATCTTTTTCAAAAAGCATACAAACTAGGTATTATCATCGTGTCTCCAAATACTCTAATGCTCAGCGTTCAGACACTTCAAACCCTAATTAGAGATGCGCAGATGCAAAAACAAATCGGTATAATCAAAACGGAAGTTGGAAAGATTCTAATGGATGTTGATCGTCTTGGTATAAGGGTCGAAGATCTTCAAAAACATTTTAATCTAGCTAATAAAGATATTGAAAATATTGTGGCCTCATCAAAAAAAATCACCAGCAGTGGCAGAAAAATTCAGGTGCTTGAAAGTAATAATTCACAAGAAACTATAGAGAAAAATTGATTAGTCTGTGTTAGTTCTTGATACTATTGCCTGCATGAGAGTACCATCATCTAGATAATCCAATTCCCCACCAACAGGAATACCGTGTGCTAATTTTGATATTCTTATCTTATCATTTTGTAATAAATCACTAAGGTAATGCATTGTTGTTTGCCCATCAATTGTTGCACTCAATGCAAGTATAACTTCGGAAACTTGATTTTCTTTTATACGTTTATTTAAATTATTTATATGTAATTGGTCCGGTCCAATACCATCTAGAGCATTTAATACACCTCCTAAGATATGATAATAACCTTTAACAGCTCCAGATCTTTCAATTGCCCAAAGATCGGAAACCTCTTCTACTACGCATATTATTGATTCATCTCTTCGAACATCCGTGCAGATGGAACAAGGTGATATAACATCAATATTATTACAGTTCTCGCAGACAATAATTTTTTCACTAATTTCAATAAAAGATTCTCTTAAGGGAGTCAGAAGCTGATCTTTTCTTTTTATAATTTCAAGCGCGGCTCGTCTTCCCGATCTAGGTCCTAATCCTGGAAGTTTAGATAATAGTCTAATGAAGTTTTCAATTTCGTTTTTTTCACTGGGTGCCATTTATCAGAAACCCATGTTGAAACCTGGAGGAAGTGGAAGGCCTCCTGTTATATCTTTCATTTTATTTGCAATTTCATCATTTAGCTTAGTTTTGGCATCATTGAACGCTGCAATTATTAAATCTTCAATTATTTCTTTTTCATTATCTTCAATGATAGAGTTATCAATATCAATTTTTACTATATTACTCTCCCCATTCAAGGTCAATTTTACTAGACCACCGCCTGCATTACCCTCACATTCTATTTTTACCAGGTTTTCTTTTGCAGACTTCATTTGGTCTTGAATCTTATTCGCTTGTTTCATTATTTCAGAAAAATCCATTTACTTCTCCATATTATATTTCATCTTCATTTACAATCTGAGCATCGGGGTAATGTTGCTTGATATTATCAATTGTAATTTGTTTCACGGTTTGTATTTTTTCTCCAAGATAATTTATGGTCCATTCCATATTGGTTAAATTTTTTAATGAGGACTCTATTTGTTTAATAGTTGCATTATTTATCATATCATTTGATGTTAAATCTATGTGACCAATTTTATATTCAATTAGCTCAAATTTTTCCAGATCACCCGCAAGGCGAATATCATTATCTATTATCATTGATTTAGCCTCATCATAGGATTCTGGTATTTTTATATCTATCTTTATTTCTTTAGCTGGTGCCTTATTTTTTTCTCCATCCATCGAATCTTCAAATTTTGAGATTAAGCTATCTATTGGTGGTAATTGACTCGAGTAGCATAACTTAATAAGTAGCATTTCTAAGGCGACGTTGTTATCGAATGACTCCATAACTTCATTATACCCTCTAAGCAGCATTTGCCACATGTGTATAAGAGAAGAAATATCAATATTTTTAATTATGGAATTGATTTTTTCAATTTGATCACTTGATAAGTAATTATTTTTTATCTGTATTTTAATCTTAATTAAAGATGCAAGATGAGTCACTCTTGATAAATCCCTTATGAGAGATATTGGTTCAAATCCATTTTCATATATCTGATCTATTTTCTTCTTTATCTGATCTATTTCCGACAAAATAAGCTTTTCAAATAGTTCTATTATGAAGTTCATATCATTTAGGTTTAGCATATCTGCAAGTTTATCTTCTGAAATATTGCCGTCACATAGTGAAATTGCTTGATCTAAAATTGATAGAGCATCTCTCATTGATCCTTCTGATGCAGTGCAAATTATCTGCACAGATTTTTCATTAATTTCAACTTTTTCTTTTTGTGCAATATCAAATACATACTTAATCATGATTTCACTATCAATTCTTTGCAAATTAAATTTTTGGCATCTAGAGAGGATTGTAACTGGAATTTTTTCGATTTCCGTTGTTGCAAATATAAATATTACATGCTCTGGAGGCTCTTCGAGTATTTTCAATAGACCATTAAAAGCTTGCCGTGATAACATGTGAACTTCGTCAATAATGAAGATCTTATATTTTGCCATGGTAGGTCTAGTTTGGGCAAAATTTATTATCTCTCTTACATTATCAATTCCCGTATTGGATGCTGCATCCATTTCGAATACATCCGGATGGCGCGACTCCATAATTGCTTCACAATTTAAACCGATATTTTCCAGGTTTATGGATGGAGAATATTCTATATTATCGAGCGTATAATTAAGAGTCCTAGCCAGAACTCTAGCTATTGTAGTTTTACCAACACCCCTTATGCCTGTGAACAAGTATGCCTGGCTAATCCTGTTAGATTCAATTGAATTACTAATTGTATTCAGTATACTCTCTTGTCCAACAAGCTCTGAAAAAGATTGCGGTCTATATTTTCTTGCAAGAATTTTGTGCTCGGTTGTATTTATCAATTTAAAAATATCTCATAAAAGAAAGTTGTTGTGAGAAGCTAGTGAATGACCCGTAAAAAAATCGTTAGGGCTGCTTCTTTCCAGATCTGACCCGGTTGGCGATACTCACGTCCAACGCTAACTTCTCAAGGCAAGTATATCAAATCAAATATAATAATGGTATAAATTCTTACTAGTTTTTTTCAGTATTCCATTGCTTTTTAAATATACTTGAGAACTATTTAAGATAGTTATCATTTTTATTTATTTTTTTTCTCATCTCACTTGCATTATAAACCCCGAGTATTCTGAGCTCACTTGAGAAAAAATCGAGCTCTTCAAGGGCAAGTCGAACATTTTCATCATGAGGATGTCCATCAATATCTACATAAAATTGAGCAGCTGAGAAACTACCACCTACAATATATGATTCTAGTTTTATCAGATTAACGTTATTTGTAGCAAACCCACCCATTGCCTTATATAATGAAGCTGGGACATTTCTTACTCTAAATACAATACTTGTTATTGTAGGATGCTTATTGGGTTCTGCATCATCAGGTTCAGATGCCAATATAATAAATCTCGTTGTATTATGGTTCTCGTCCTCGACATTACGTCTAATTATTTTAAGATTATAAATTTCTGCAGCTAATTCACTTGCTAGTACTGCTGTAGATAGATCTCTATTCTCAGAAATTACCTTAGCTGAGCCAGCAGTATCTGCACCCACCACTTGGTTGAGATTTAATTCACTAATTATATTTCTGCATTGTCCGAGGGCATGCCGATGACTCATAACATTTTTGATAGTTTCTTCACTTGCGTCAGAATTTCCTAATAATTGGTGTTCTATTGGAAGAAAAAATTCATCAATAATATACAAACCTGATGTAGGTAGAAGATGGTGTATATCTGCAACTCTTCCAGCAAGTGAATTGTCTATAGGAATCATAGCATATTTCGCGTTTCCATCTTTTACTTGAAAGAATGCATCTTCAAAAGTTTGGACAGGTATATGTTGCATATCTGGATATTTTTTTACACATGCAATATGTGAATAAGCACCCATTTCGCCCTGAAAAACAATTTTATTATTCATTTAATTGACCTATATATTAAATATTTTTTTAACTTTCTCATATCATCCATTGTATCAATACTTATTATAATATCATCAATTAATATCAAATTAATTTTTAGACCATTTTCTAGGGCACGAAGTTGCTCAAGCTTTTCAATTTTTTCAAGTTTTGTAGGCTTTGATGTGATAAATTTATCAATTGCATGTTGCTTATATATATATATACCAATGTGTTCATAGTAAATATCTGCTTGATTTGGAATTGGTGAACGAGAAAAGTAGATTGCATTTATTTCATTATTATCTAATTCACTTATAGCTATTTTAACTATATTGGGGTTATGAATATCTTCAGGATTATCGATAATTCTAGAATAGGTTAGTATATCCGAAGTTGTTTCTTGAATTTTTTTAATTCCAAGATTTATGACCTCTATAGGGACATTTGGTAAATCCCCTTGCAGGTTCATAAAGTATTTGTATTTGCCGGATATATTATATTTTTGTATTGCTTCATAAATTCTATCAGTACCACTTTGATGATCTTGGCTTGTTATTACAGACTTACCACCATGATCTTGAACTAAATTATGAATATCCTCTGAATCTGTTGCGACGATGACGTCATCAGCTATTGAATTTGTAGCATTTTCCCAGACATGTAGGATCATTTCCTTCCCATTTATTTTCAGCAGTGGTTTATTTGGTAATCTTGTTGAGCCGATTCGAGCAGGTATTAAAATTACAGTTTTATTATTATTATTCATATCATCATTGAGTTAGTAAGAAATTCATTATCTAATATACGTATTATTGAATATTAGTAAATTTTTTTGTGGTTTTAGTAATTCATTTAATATATAAAAAAAATAATTTGGATAGGAAAATATGGATAGTTTTGAACTCAATAAAATAGCTGCAGCCGTTTTTGGTAGTGCTCTATTCATATTAGTATTAACTATCGTATCAGATTATCTCTACTCAGAGCCGGAACTAGAACAGCAAGCATATATAGTTGATTTAGGCGAAAGTGTAAAAGATATGGCGTCTGCTGTTGAAGAAATTGTTGAGATAGATGTGATGTCTCTTCTAATTCTTGCAAGTGCAGAAAATGGTGCTAAAGTCGCAAAAAAATGTGCATCTTGCCATAATTTCCAACCTGATGCCCCAAGTAAAATTGGGCCTAATCTGTATAATATAGTGGATCGGCAAATGGGTATTGTAGATGGATTTGCATATTCAAAATCTTTGGCTGCAAGGGGAGAGAATGATGATAAATGGAATTTTGATAACTTATTCCATTTTCTAGAAAACCCAAAAAAATGGTTACCTGGAACAATTATGGGTTACGCTGGTATTAGAAAACCAAATGATAGAGCTGATCTAATAAGTTATCTCCATAATATTTCACCTGATTCTACTTCTGTAATTGAAGAATAAGTTCTATAACAAATAGACATATATTGGTATTTTAATTATATTTATTATATGATAAAAAAAATAATATATCTTTTCATATTTACGTGTCTATTTATTATTAATGCTCCATCAATTACTGAGGTAAATTCTCAAAATGATGAGAGTTCTTATGTTTGGTCACACGGCCTTACTTTAGGTGATAATTTAAAATATAAAACTAAATTTTCCAATTTTGACTATGTTAATCCCAATGCGCCCAAAGGTGGTCGAATTTCACAACCAGCTATTGGCTCTTTTGATACATTAAATCCTTTTAATTTAAAGGGGGTGGCTGCAAATGGAAGTTATTATATATATGACACTTTGTTAAAGAGATCGGATGATGAACCCTTCTCTTATTATGGGCTAATTGCGGAGGGCGTATTCCATCCAGATGACTACTCATATGTTATCTATAAGATTCGAGATAGCGCCAAATGGCATGATGGTGTTGATATCACAGCGGAAGACATTATTTGGTCAATGGATACATTAAAAGAGCATAATCCAAATTATAAATACTATTATAATAATATTATTAAATATGAAGCTTTAGGGGATAAAATAGTTAAATTTTATTTCGACCAATCTGGAAATAGAGAACTACCATTAATAACAGGGCAATTTCCAATACTTCCAAAACACTACTGGGAAGAATCTGGAAGGGAATTCAATAAAACTAGTCTCGAATTCCCCTTAGGCTCGGGTCCATATAAATTTAAAGAGATAATTCTCAATAAAAAAGTAGTTTACGAACGCGTTTCTGATTATTGGGGAGAAGATTTACCTGTGAATATAGGACAAAATAATTTTGATGAGATTGTATTTGAATATTTTAGAGATAGACAGGTTCAACTAGAAGCATTTAAAGCAAATGAAATTGATATTATTTTTGAAAATTCATCAAAAAGGTGGGCAACAGGATATAATTTTCCTGCAAAGGATGAGGGGGACGTTATTTTAGATGTTTTTAAATCAAAAAATGTGCAGGGTATGCAGGCTTTTGTATTTAATCTAAGAAAAGAAAAATTCAATAATATTGCTGTTCGAAAGGCTTTAAATTTGGCATTTGATTTTGAATGGTTAAACTCCAAATTATTTTATAATCAATATCAAAGAATTGACAGCTACTTTGATAATTCAGAATTAGAGTCAAAGTCACTTCCAGTTGGTCGAGAGTATGATGTTCTACTTGAAGTTAGTAATTTAGTTCCTGATGAAGTTTTTAATATGGAGTACAGAAATGTAGTTGGCGGTAGTATTCAGCAAACAAGGAAGAATCTCAGAGAAGCCCAGCTTCTTCTCAAAGAGGCTGGTTATATTATTGAGGATGGTCGACTAATTGATAGCACTTCAAATGAACCATTAGTGATAGATTTTTTAATTTCACAAATGGATATGGAAAGAATAATTAGTCAATTTCAGATTAACCTGAAATCAATTGGGATTGATTCAAATATTAGATTAGTTGACAATACCCAATATCAAAAAAGACTAGATCAATTTGACTTTGATATTATTGTGGCAAATTTTCCTCAAAGTCTCTCGCCGGGTAATGAGCAGAGAGATTATTGGGGATCTGAGGCAGCAGATGTTGAGGGTAGTCGAAATTTAATTGGTATCAAAAATGAGGCAATAGATTTCTTAATAGATAAAGTCATTTATTCGGACTCTCGTGAAGAGCTAATTATCAATACAATGGCTTTAGACCGTGTTTTGATGTGGAATTACTACCTAATTCCTCATTATTATGCAGATGGTATCAGATTGGCGAGGTGGAACAAATTTAACTTCTCAAAGAATATTCCAGATTATAATATAAGTATATTCACTTGGTGGAGTAAATAATATAGACAAGTTAAAACAATTCAGCCATCCATTATGCTAGCTTATACTCTAAGACGTATACTCTTAATTATACCTACAATTATAGGGATTATGGCAATTAGTTTTGTTATAGTTCAGTTTGCTCCAGGTGGTCCTATAGAAAGAATTATATCTCAAATAAATGGCTCTGAAAATTCTGCACTATCCAGAGTTTCTGGCGGTTATACTGGAGATTTTAATCAGTCAACATATCAAAATTCAGATATAAGCGGAAAATATCGTGGCAGTAAAGGTTTAGATCCTGAATTTATTTTGGAGTTAGAAAAACAATTTGGTTTTGATAAACCTCCACTTCAGAGATTCCTACAAATGATTTCAAATTATATCAGATTTGACTTCGGTGATAGCTATTATAGAGATATTAGAGTTATAGATTTAATATTGGAAAAATTACCTGTTTCGATTTCATTAGGCTTATGGATGACTTTAATCTCTTATTTGATCTCAATTCCACTTGGTATGTATAAAGCAATAAAAGATGGTTCAAAGTTCGATATATGGACATCTACGCTAATTGTCATAAGTTATGCTTTACCCGGTTTCCTAGTTGCTATTTTCTTAATAATATTTTTTGCTGGAGGTAGTTATTTAGACTGGTTTCCGCTTAGGGGACTTACCTCTGATAATTTTGCTGAGATGAACTTTTACCAACAGATTATTGACTATATATGGCATATAACTCTACCTCTTATATCAATGGTTCTTGCCGCATTTGCAACAACAACTTTGCTGACAAAGAATTCTTTCCTAGATGAAATTGGTAAGCAATATGTATTAACTGCTAAGGCTAAGGGGTTAACAGATTATCAAGTGTTAAAGAGGCATGTATTCAGAAATGCAATGTTAATAATTATTTCAGGATTTCCCGCAGCATTTATTTCTGCTTTTTTTACTGGGGCACTATTAATTGAAACTATTTTTTCACTTGATGGTCTTGGCTTATTGAGTTTTGAGTCGATTATAAACAGAGACTATGCGGTAGTATTTGCATCGCTATATATTTTCTCGTTTATAGGTTTAATTATTAATCTCATCTCAGATCTTTTATACCATTGGATAGATCCAAGAATAGATTTTGAGAAAAGGCAACTATGAGTATATTGGCGATGAATTATGTTTAATATGGATGATAAAAGATATCTATCTCCTCTATCACAAAGAAGATTGAGTAATTTTAAGAAGAATAGACGAGCCTATCTCTCGTTAAAGATTTTCATATGTTTATTTCTAATGTCACTATGCTCCGAAGTGATTATAAATGATAAGCCTGTCATTACATACTATAAAGGTGAAATATTATTCCCAATTATAAAAGATTATCCTGAAGAGACATTTGGTGGTTTTTTAGCAATAACGGATTATAGGGACCCATTTATTGCAGATGAAATCAATAGCAATGGCTGGATGATTTGGCCATTGGTTCGGTACAATTACCAGACAATTAATTATGAACTACCCTTGCCCGCCCCATCACCACCATCTTATTTGATAGATAAGGAGACACGTTGTAAAAATTATATTAATGGAATTGATGATACAAGTTGTTCAATCTGGAATTGGAATTGGCTTGGCTCTGATGATCAAGGCAGAGATGTATTAGCAAGACTTGTATATGGGTTTAGAATATCTATTCTATTTGGATTAATTTTAACTATCTTATCTTCAGTAATTGGAATATTTGTTGGAGCTATTCAAGGTTTTTTTGGAGGGTATACAGATCTTTTCTCACAGAGATTGATTGAGATATGGAATTCAATACCCTCATTATATCTCTTAATTATCATATCAGCTGTAATAACTCCATCTTTCTGGTTATTATTATTAATATTATTATTATTCTCATGGGTAAGCCTTGTAGGGGTTGTTAGAGCTGAATTTTTGAGGGCTAGAAACTTTGAGTATGTTTTAGCAGCGAAAGCCCTTGGAATTTCTAACTCTAAGATAATGTTTAAACACCTGCTTCCGAATGCTATGGTTGCTGCATTAACATTTCTGCCCTTTATTTTGAATGGATCAATAGTAACACTCACATCACTTGATTTTCTTGGCTTTGGCTTGCCCCCAGGATCAGCATCTTTGGGTGAACTACTTGCTCAGGGAAAAAATAATATTCATGCACCATGGCTTGGTTTAACTAGTTTTTTTGGAATCGCAATTTTGCTCAGTTTATTGATTTTCATAGGCGAAGGAGTCCGGGATGCCTTTGATCCAAGAAAAGTATTTATTGAATAAAGGTCAAATATAATAAGCTAGGGATAATAGGTTAATATGGACAATAATAATATTCTGGAAATCAAGAATTTTTCACTATCTTTTGGGACTTCTCAAAATTATAAGTTTATTATTGATAAAATTAATATTTCAATTCCAAAAGGAAAAACAAGTGCAATAGTTGGCGAATCTGGTTCAGGTAAGACCCTAACAGCTCTATCAATTCTAAGATTAAACCCCAATTCCTCAAACATAAGTAGTGATAGCGAAATATTCTTCAATGGTATTAATCTTTTAAAGTTAAATAGAAAAAAATTAAATAATATCAGAGGCAGTGAAATATCTATGATTTTCCAAGAGCCCTTGAGTTCTCTTAACCCACTCCATACTGTTGAAAAACAGATATCTGAGATTCTGATTATCCATGGGTTGCAAAAGAAAGAAGTTATCCAAAATAGGGTGATAGAATTATTAAATAGAGTTCGGATTTCAGATCCTGAAATTAAAATAAATAGATACCCACATCAGCTTTCAGGAGGCGAGAGACAAAGAGTGATGATTGCAATGGCACTAGCTAATGAGCCAAGTTTAATTATTGCAGACGAGCCGACGACCGCTCTCGACGTAACCGTCCAATTTGAAATATTAAACTTATTAAGGTCACTGCAAGCGGAGATGGGGCTTACCATATTATTCATTACCCATGATCTAGGTATAGTTAAGAATTTTTCAGATTATGTCTATGTTATGCAAAACGGGCAAATGATTGAAGAGGGATATACAGAGAATATATTCAATAACCCACAGAATGAATATACAAAGAATTTGGTAACTGCAAAAGATTTAGGTTTTAGGAATTTTAGAGTATTAAGTTCTGAGAAAATACTTGAGGTCAAGAAACTAGAGGTCAAATTTGAACAAAATAAATTATTTTCTAAGAAACAAACGACAAGGATACTAAACGGAATTGATTTTGAGATAAAAACTGGTGAAACTATTGGTCTAGTTGGCGAATCTGGATCTGGAAAAACTACCCTTGGTCTTGCTATATTAAGATTGATTAGTAGCAATGGAGATATAATTTTTTTAGGAAATAGCATATCTGATAAAGGGTTTGATGCCCTCAAAAAGGAGAGAAGAAACTTTCAAATAGTTTTTCAAGATCCATTTGGTTCTTTGTCACCAAGATTGACGATTGGGGAGATAATTGAGGAAGGATTGATAGCTCAAAAAATATTACTAGATCGCAAAGAACGTCTTGAATTAGTAAAGAATACACTCAATGATGTTGGTTTAGAAGTTGATTTTATGAATAGGTATCCGCATGAGTTTTCGGGTGGGCAGAGACAGAGAATCGCCATTGCAAGAGCAATCATTTTGAAGCCTAAACTTATTGTTCTGGATGAGCCAACTAGTTCACTCGATACTACTGTTCAATTACAAATACTAGATCTGTTAAAAGAACTACAAGACAGATACCACTTATCATATTTATTTATAAGTCACGACTTACGTGTCATAAGGTATATATCGGATAGGGTTTTAGTAATAAATCAAGGGAATATAGTGGAAATTGATAAAACGAAGAATATATTTAATAGCCCAAAGGATAATTATACAAAGAAATTAATTACCTCAGCCATGCTCAATTGATATCACATATAAATAAACTTAGGTTCGGGAGGGATAACTCTTCTTATGGCTTTAATTGGATTATTATTCTTTGCATATTTTTTTTTTATATTTTTAAAATTTTCAATTCTTGTATCCATTGTTGTCATATTACTGTGAAGTAATTTTTTGGAGTCTAAATATATACCAACGTGGCCATCCCAGAATACCAAGTCACCGTATTGGGGCTCTTCTATTTCATCATCTGAGATTAGATCACCAACACTTAAAATTTGCTCATGAGTGTCTCGAGGGCAGTCAAGACCAACGGAGTGTAAAGACGTTTGTATTAAGCCTGAGCAATCAATTCCTAAAGCTGTCCTACCTCCCCATTTATAGGGTGTGCCGATATACGAGGATGCAATATCTACAAAGCTTTTTATGGGTATATATTCTTGATATTCTTTTGGCTGCAGAACATGGTTTGCATATATATATCCCCCCTCCTCACCATCTAAAGGTAGGAAACCATTTTCCATTGCCCCCGACATACACATAATTTTAGAATTTCTAAATAAGGTTTTTTTAATTTTTGATTTAGAATCCGGTCTCGAATATACATGTCCGTTATTCACATTTACACGTGATTGTAGAGGTTGAAGTATAGCATCATCAGATTTAATACTGTTCTTTCGTATATATCCAAAATAGCCGTCTGTTTGAAGTTTTCCTGAATACCAATGTTTATAATTTTCTTCAATGATAAAGTATTCACCATATAATGCTTCTGTAACAGTCTCTGCAGATTGTTTTGGTTCGTTCTTTATCTCAGCTGAATTTTTAATTACTATAAATGTATTAATATTGCACCAGCATTAGTTAGGATAAATTATAATGATTTTTAATAAATGCATAAATTGATCTAATTCCTTGTGCAGCCCCTCCTTTAGGTATGGATGAATTAGTTCCAGTATTCCAAGAAAAAACATCAAAATGTATATAATTCTTGGTCTTTTTAACAAATCTTTTTAAAAATTCAGCAGCGACGATTGACCCGGCAAAAGGCGTATTTGGAGAATTATTTATATCAGAAATATCATTATCTAGCCATTTAGAATATGGAACAAAAAAAGGCATTTGCCAGACAGGATCCTGAAGATCATTAGATATCTTTTGTAAATCCTGCGCAATCATGACATTAGTTGAGAAAAAGGGAACTATTTCTGGACCTAGAGCAACGCGTGCAGCTCCAGTTAAAGTTGCCATATCTATTATTAAATCTGGATTATCCTCATCAGCTAAACTCAATGAGTCTGCTAGGATTAATCTTCCTTCTGCATCAGTATTACCAATTTCAACTGATAAACCGCTTCTTGATTGTAAAATATCACCGGGTCTGAAAGAATTTCCTGAAATTGAATTCTCAACAATCGGTATTAGCACTCTTAGATTTACGTCTAGCTTATTTAGAATTATCATACTAGCTAATCCGAGGATGTTTGCAGCACCACCCATATCTTTTTTCATCAGCAACATTCCAGAGGAAGGCTTAATATCAAGTCCACCAGTATCAAAAGTTACCCCTTTACCTATAAGTGTTATTTTAGGCTTGTTCTTATTACCCCAAGTAATATCAATGAGTCTTGGTTCATATTCACTTGCTTTACCAACCTCATAAATAAGGGGAAAGTTATTTTTAAGAAGATCCTCACCTTTGATTTCATTAATTTTACAATTTTTATCCGAGAAATATTTTTTAATCAATTCAGCGAAATAATCAGTATTTAATATATTCGCAGGATGATTTATGAGATCCATAGTAAAATGGATACTTTTCACAGTATTCTCAACATCACTCTTTATTTCATCTGGAAGGAATAATTTGGATTGAATATTTTCAGTTTTATTATATTTATAGCAGCCCATCGCCCAGCTAATATAAGGCAAATGATTGTATGTAGTTACATTTGTAAAATAATAATTATTTGCAGGTAAAGATTTGGAAAGTTTAGAAGCAAATAGTTCCGAGTAGGGATTATCTTTTGAACTTTCACCTATTAATACAGCTTCAATTTTACCATTCGTGTCAGGGATAATTAGTATTTCCCCCGGCTGTGCAGTAAATTGATTTTGTTTGATCCAGTTATTGTGAGATAAATTTTTTTTAAAGTAACTTTTTAAATCATTTTTACCAATTATAGTTATGGGTATTGCATTTTTTTTATTATGTATAAATATATTCATATTTTTAACCTTATCAGTAAATATCCATGTCAAGACCTGCTGCAACAGTTGCACCTAAATTGAAACATTGATCTTTGAAATTATCATTCCATGTACCTTTTAATATAAGAGGTGTTTGTATTTCTTTCCACTTTAATCCAGTAATAATTCTTTTCATATTTAATTCTGTTCCAGTACCATCGTGCCCCGCTCGTATATATAATGCATAGGGTAATCCATTTGTCTTGTTAAGACATTGGTTATAATTTCTATCGAAAAAGTCTTTCATAATACCACTCATATAACCAAGATTTTCAGTAGTTCCAAGAATAATTGCTGAAGATTCTTTTATTATCTCATAAGAAATATCTACTGCATTTGATGAAATTATCTCTAAGTTTTCTGAATTGATTGATTTTGCTCCTTTTTTTACTTGGTTTAACAAAATTTTAGTGTTATTTGAGGGAAGATTAGATATGATGAGCAGTTTTTTCATTTAATTTTATCCGATAAACAAAGGATTATAAATAATATCTTTATACATGTTTTTTATATATATTTAAAATATCATGGTGCCGCAGGAGTGGATTGAACACTCGGCCTCACCCTTACCAAGGGTGCGCTCTACCACTGAGCTACTGCGGCCAATGCTATCATGCTAATAAATATTTTTTAATTAAATAAATAATATTACAATAAAACAATATGACAAAAATAAAAAAAAAAGACAATCAAAAACTCGCCAAGGCTTTGAGAGAAAATTTGAGGAAAAGAAAATTGCAGGCTGCTAAACAGAAATTAGAGAAGAAAATTAATTCGAAGAATAGTATTAATCAAGATGGATAGTATTCGCATATTAGGGGGTAATCAGTTAAGAGGTCAGATTAAAATATCTGGGTCAAAGAATTCTTCACTTCCAATTATGATTAGCTCATTATTAACTGATCAAGAGCTTGTTTTAGATAATATTCCGAACCTAACAGACATAGAGACACTAGTATTGATACTAAAGGATCTTGGAGCTGATATTAATTATTCTATTCCAAAAAGAAAATCTTCTTTAAGCACAACTTCTGATAGAATTATGCATATTAAATTTAAGAATATAATAAGCAATCAGGCAAACTATGAGCACTTATCAAAGATGAGGGCAGGCTTTCTTGTTATTGGTCCTCTTCTGGCTAGAACAGGCTATGCAAAGGTTTCAATGCCGGGAGGTTGTGCGATTGGTACAAGACCGGTTGACATGCATTTGATGGGGCTAAAAAAACTTGGAGCTGACATTAAAATTGAAAAAGGCTATGTGATTGCAGAAGCAAAGAATGGGCTTGTTGGAAATAAGATTCATTTATCAAAGCCATCCGTTGGAGCAACGCAGAATCTAATCATGGCTGCCTCTCTTGCAAAGGGTGAAAGTATAATTCTGAATGCGTCTATAGAGCCTGAAACTATGGATTTAATTGCTTGTATAAGAAAAATGGGAGTTGATATCGATGTTCATGGGGATAATGTTCAAATACAAGGTACAATAAATATTAAAGGAGCATCCTATGAGATAATGTCTGATAGAATTGAGGCAGGCACATATGCCATTGCTGGTTGTATGACAGGGGGGCGAATTGAGCTAACAAACTTTGATCCACACTTATTAGAGAGTCCGTTTGAAATATTAAGAAATATTGGTTGTTCAATAAAACTATTTAATAGACGTATAGTTATTGAAAAGGTAGTAAAAGATTTTGAGCCAGCCAAGATTACAACTGAACCCTACCCTGGCTTTCCAACAGACTTACAAGCACAATTTATGGCTCTACTGACCCAAGCATCTGGTAAGTCAATAATTAATGAAAGAATTTTTGAAAATAGATTTATGCATGTACAAGAATTAGTTAGAATGGGAGCAAAAATAAATTTAGATGGTGATAAGGCAACAATAATTGGAAAAACAGAATTAATTGGGGCTCCTGTAATGGCAACAGATTTGCGCGCATCTGTTTCTTTGGTTCTTGCCGCCTTATCAGCAAAAGGTGAAACAATAATAAACCGTGTTTATCACTTAGATCGTGGCTTTGAGGACTTAGAAAAAAAGATTTTAAATTGTGGTGGTATAATTGAGAGAATACAAGAGAATAAATATGAGGTTATTTAATGAGTAAAATATTCAATATAAAGGATCAAAAGTCTATGAAGAGATTTGACGAGCTTCAATTACAAAGGTCAAATAACTTTGATGCTGTATCAAATGATGTGATAGAAATCATTTCTAAAATTAGAGATCATGGAGATGATGCACTCGTTGAATATACCAATAGATTCGATAAAAACAAGCTCATACTAGATGATTTATTAATAAGTAAAAATATAATAGATCAGAGTATCAATAATATTGATGAAGATTTATCTAATGCCCTCAGGTTCTCATACAAGAGGATCTATGACTATCATAAACATATAAAACCGGAGAATAAATTTTATGTGGATGAAATTGGAACAAAAATAGATCTTGTATGGAACCCAATTGAGTCTGTGGGCATTTATGTTCCAGGTGGAAAAGCAATTTATCCTAGTAGCGTTCTTATGAATGCAATACCAGCAATTGTAGCGGGAGCTAAGAGAATTGTAATGGTTACTCCTTCAATAAATGGCACTCCAAATGAATCAATTCTTGCGGCAGCAAGTATTTGTAATGTAAATGAAGTATATCAAATTGGTGGTGCGCAAGCTATTGCTGCCTTAGCATATGGGACATCTTCAATAAGAAAAGTAGATATGATAGTTGGTCCTGGTAATAGTTACGTAGCCGCAGCAAAAAAAAATGTATTTGGCGACGTTGGAGTTGATATGGTTGCTGGGCCGTCAGAAGTCCTAGTTGTTGCTGATTCTAATGTTGACTCAGATTGGGTCATAGAAGATCTTTTTGCCCAAGCTGAACATGATGATAACGCACAATCAATTTTAGTTACAAAAGATATTGAATTTGCAAATATCATTGAGCAGAAAATAAATCAAAGACTGTCTCAAATAGAACAAAATAGTACCCTTAAAAATAGTTGGAATAGTTACGGTAGTATAATTTTATGCGAAAACAACAAAGAGATAACAGATTTCATAAATTATATAGCTCCTGAACACCTGCAATTATGCACATTAGATGCCAATGATCTCGTTAAATCTATTTCAAATGCTGGCGCAATTTTTATTGGTGAATATACCCCTGAGGCAATTGGTGATTATGTGGCTGGGTCAAATCATGTCCTTCCAACGCTACAAACTGCTAAATTTTCATCAGGACTATCGGTATTGAATTTTATGAAGAAAACTTCTATCATAGAATGCGATAAGGATAACTTCCAGAAAATAGCACCAAGTGCAATCTCTATCGCTGAAGAAGAGGGGCTAATGTCCCATGCTCGTTCACTAAAACTAAGATTAAATAAAATAAATAAATGACAATATTAAATAAATTAATATTAGCAAGTAATTCTCCTAGAAGAGTTGATCTCTTGAAGCAAATTGGAATAATCCCAAATGTTATTCAATCTAGTGAAGTTGATGAAAATTTGATTGATAAGAAAATATCTCCAAAAGATAAAGCTATTATCTTAGCAAGAAAAAAAGCTGAGTTCATTCATGCCAAAAAAAAATTTAATGGTCATATTATACTATCTGCAGATACCACTGTTGCAGTAGGGAGGAGAATACTTGATAAACCAAAAGATATTGATGATGCCTATAAAAAACTAACTTTATTGTCCGGAAGAAATCATAGAGTTTATACAGCAATTTGTGTTATCGACCAAAAAGGTAATTTGTATGAGAGAGTTACAGAAACAAGAATAAAATTTAAAAAATTATCTGCTCAAGAAATTGATAGCTATCTAAAGTCGAAAGAATGGGAAGATAAAGCTGGGGGATACGCCATCCAAGGTATAGCCGGGTCTTTTATAATAAGTTTAGTTGGTTCCTATTCATCTGTTGTAGGCCTACCTTTATATCAAACTGCAAATTTACTTAATGGGATTGGTTTCAATATAAGTAAAAATTGGGTCAATGAATAATAAAATTAAAAAAGTTAGAACTTTTTTTATTCTAATAATTATTATCCTTCTGATAGTAAGTGTTTCATTCTATTTATACACGCAGAGTCAAAAGCCATTAATCGATGAACTTAATGATGAAAATATAAGTTGGATTGCACTAAAAAAAGAAGATGGCGAGCTTCGATTAACGTTTGATTATTTAATACATCATAAGTGCGTCATAAAAGAAGTAAGATATGGAATAAACCAATCAATGCCAAATAATATTTTAGTACTACCAACTTGTAATGGAGATATTAAAAAAATTGAAACATATAGAACTCTTCCTCCTTCAGCGACTTCAATAAGTATATATTTGACTTTGAATAACGGGAGAGAAAGTAATCTTAGGGAGTATTATATTGAGTAAATATATTATTTTTGAGAATCATTTAAAAAATAAGTATCATTAATTATGAAAAAATACACTTGTCCAATCTGTAAGAAAAATTCAAAAGATAAATTTTCACCATTTTGCTCAGATACTTGTGCAAATAAGGATCTCGGAAATTGGCTTACTGGAAGATACGTTATTCCCGGTGAAAAAATCACAGATGACTCCGCATTTGATAATTTGGAATTAATTGATACAAATATCAAAGATAAACTAGACTTATCATAAAAAACTTTTTATAAATGATCATACATCGTGCCCTGATAGCTCAGTTGGTAGAGCAAACGACTGAAAATCGTTGTGTCCCTAGTTCAAATCTAGGTCAGGGCACCACTCTTTTCATTACATAAATAAATATTTTATTTTAAAATACAGCATCTGGAAGAAATGTTGCTATTTGCGGGAACATCAATAAGATGAACACCGTAAACAACATAATTATCCAATATGGAATTGAGTAGTAAAATATCTGACCAAGTTTTACGTCATCATCTCTTGCAGAAGTTTTAACTGTATACACAAGTAATCCAAACGGGGGCGTTAGAAGACCGGCCTCTATTGCTATTATACCTATGATAGCAAATGCAAGAGGTTCAATACCCAGTGATACAGCAATTGGTTCAAATATAGCAACAGTAAGAAGCATTATTGATATACTATCAATAATCATTCCTAGAATAAACCATACCAATATCATTAAAAAAACTATGCCAATGAACCCAAAGCCTGTTGCTAAAAACATATCATTTATCGTATTAGTTACCCCAGTCATAGCTAATGATCTTGAGTATAACGATGCTGCAAGAAGTAAGAGCAATATCGGAGCAGACGTTCGGCCAACAGATAGAATTGTATCAATTATTTCTTTCCTAGTGACGCCCTTAGTAATAGCTAATAATAATCCAAGTGTAGCACCGACACCAGCTCCCTCAGTGGGGGAGAAAAACCCGACCCAAATTCCACCCAAAACAAGTGATATTATTCCTATAATCCACAAGAAACTAAGCCACACATTTCCCTCTGCATGTCCAATGGTATCATCTATTATTTCAATACCATCAGTTGTCCCATCTTTGTTTAGCCCAACTAAAGTTGGTTTAAGTATGGACGCAAAGAATATATAAATAATGAATAATGATGTGAGTAAAAGTCCGGGCAAAACACCAGCAAGAAATATTTGCCCAATAGATCTCTCAGTCAAAATTCCCCACACAATCATCAGAACACTCGGAGGGATAAGCATACCAAGGCAACTTGAACCAGTTATTGCGGCAAGCGAGAAACCATTATTATACTTATGCCTTTTCATTTCTGGGTATGCTATTCTTGTAAAGGCTGCAGCTGAGGCAATGGAAACGCCTGTTACAAATGAAAATATAGCATTTCCTAATACTGTAGCAAAAGCTAAACGTCCTGGTAATCTCCTAAGGCCTCTTTGGATGCCTCTGTAGACATCAGTTATTGCTCCAGATTTACTTATAAATTCACCCATCAGCATAAACAATGGAATGACAGCGAATACATAATTCCTTAGAGCCTCAAAAGAAGTGCTGCCGACTAACTTTTGAACTATACCAAAATTACCAGTTACGAGGTAAACTCCAACTATACTGGTCATACCCAATGCGATTACAATATGAACACCCATGGCAACTGAAAAAATTAATAATCCTATCAGGACAAATGTAGTGTAATCAAACATTCTAGTTAGAAGCCTTCCTTGTCTTCGATACCAAAAACATCTGTAATAGCTAAGACAATATAGTTTAAGAAACAAAATACGCTTCCAATTATAATCATAAATCTTGTTGGCCAAGTAGGCACTTTTAATGCACCTTCACCCTCATATTCCCCCTCTACAAATGCTTGAATTGCAATATCCCAACTACCACTGATCATCACATAAAAGAAGAACATACCTAATAAGTAGCCTATAAGAAGCATAATTTTTTTAATTTTTAGTGGTAAACGAGATAGGAGAATATCAGATTGCAACATAGATCTCGATCTAATTGCGTATCCTGCTTGCAGAAATATTATTATTACTATTGAATTTTCTACGATATCTTTTGTACCATTTAAGGGGAAGTTAAGGAAACTTCTAGATAGTGCATCCGCTACAATTAAGAAAGATAATCCGAATGCCCAAAGAGCTGCGAATACCATCATAACTTTTGCAATTCTATCGCTCAGATTGATTAGGTACATTATTTCATTCTTTTTAAGTTTAGAGATTTATCTGAAGGTGCAAAGAAGCACCTTCAGATGAGTTATTTATTTAACTTCGTAACGAACTGGCCATTTATAACCTTGGGACTCGGCTGCATCAAGTGCGAGATTTAGCACTTTGATAGCAGGTAATCCCTTGGACTCAAGATCAGTCGCCACAGATTGAGGCCAATCTCTTAGTGATTCTGCCCATGCTGCTCTAACTTCTGCTGAGAGCTCTGTTACAGTTATTTCTTCTTCCAAAGTATTTAGATATTCAGGATATTGTTTATGATTGAAAATACCAACTTTTTCTTCATACTCTAAGGCTGATTCTTTAATGATTTGGAGAACATCCTCAGGAAGTCTATCATGGGTATCTTTATTTATTGTTAGACCATGCCAAGTCATTGCACCAAATCCAATTAAAGTATAATGATCACCATGTTCGTATAATTTAAGATTAACCCAAGCGCTTGGGAACATTACCCAACCCTCATATAGATTAGTTGCAAGACCTGTATAAGCTTCCGTCAAAGTTCCCTGGACGGGCGTAATTCCGGCATATTCTAACCAGTTTAGGTTAAGCCCAGCACCTGCAATTTTTTCACCTTCTAGTTCTGATAAATCAGTCCATGGGAATGTTGTTCCGAGGTTGTAACCTTGGTCAGTAATTCTTGCTAATAACACTTGATCAAATTTATCTTCAAAGACATCTGTTAAGTAAGGTTCTTGAGCGTAAACTTTTTGAGCAATTCTTAGGCTTGTTATTGGGTTCATTGTGCCAAATGGAAGCATTACTTGGAATGCATGTAGTGGCAGATTTGATGGTTCGAAGCAATAACACATACCTCCAATATCAACTATACCATTTTGTACACCTTCAAGTACTTCAGTATTTTTTACAATTGAACCACTATATCCTTCAATCCACTGGATTTCATGATCAGTTTCAGCAGCAACACGGTCTGCAACCATTGGTTGAAAATAATTTTGCATAAGCCCAGCATAAACAACACCTGTTGGATGACCTGAGCCAATTCTTAGTTTAATTTTATCAGCTGATGCTGATGCGGTTGTGGTAACTACAAATGCTAATACAAGCGCAAAAGTAACTACCCAGTTTTTACTTTTCATCATTATAAAACCTCCCAATTAAAAATGATTAAGCCGCTCCAATATAAACGATAATATCAATAAAAAAATTGAGCAAGAGAAAAATATTAATATTTTTTTAATTGTTACTAATATGACTAATAGTAATGAGTTTGATGGAATACTCTATATTCTGATAAATTTATTTTTAGACTCATAGGATTCTTTTATTGCCTCGAGTATTCTAACAACCTTGGCACCCTCAGGCCCAGAGGTTTCAGGTGTTTTTGAGTTTCGTATACAGTCACAAAAAACTTTTAAATTCTCTATTACTCCATTTATTTTTGACACAGATATTTCAGTTCTTTTTTCCTCATTAATTTTTTGACTAAAGAATTTTGTTCCATCCTCTTCACTCCAGCACGACCCTAAATTACCATGAGCTGACAATGAGGCAACAAATGGCAGCCTCAGAGAGGTATTTATTATGCCATGAGCTCCACTTTCAAATTGCATCATTACAGTAGTAATATCATCCAGAGGTATTCCACTGTCGAATGAGCTACTTAATGAACATAATTTTTCAATATTCCCACCAAGGTATAATAGGTTATCTATCATGTGAACCCCCAATGCTGTAAAGGCACCAGCGGGCGCTTCGGCATCTTGATCTCTCCATGGTCTATTTGGATCGGGGCCGAAGGGTCTGCTGAAATTACTTTCAAAATGATGAATATTTCCAAGTCTACTATCAGATATGTAATCTTTCATTAATCTAGTAGCAGCCAGCAATCTTCTGTAATGTGCTACTTGGAGAATTACATTATTTTTTAAAGCTATATCAACACACATTTTCGCATCATTTGAATTTAGTGCGAGTGGTTTTTCTACCATGATATTTTTTTTTGCTTCCGCTGAAGCTTTGATCATATTTACATGAGTTGTGTGCGGTGTTGCAATAATGACCCCATGTATCCTTTTGTCATTAAGAAATTCCTCGAGTGTATTCTTTGACTCACATTTATATTGTTTTGAAAAGAAGTCTCTTTTTTCTTTTGTTCTGGCAAAGCACGTTAGCAGATTGACATGATCAATCTGTTCAAGAGATGAGGCAAGCTTTTTACCCCAATTTCCAAGTCCTATTATACCAAGGTTAATAGTCTGCATTTACTGAAGATTTCTTTTATATTTTTCTATTTTATCTTCGTCTACTTCGATACCAAGACCTGGCCCATCTGGTGTAACTATATGTCCATTTACTACCTGAATTGGATTTTTTACTACATCATCAGCAAGATATTGATTTGTAACACTTGCATCCCACTCTAAAGTGGGAAGCGAAACAGCTAAATGAGATATTGCTGCACTTCCAATGCTAGTATCAGCAGTTTTACCTGCTAAATTTACTGACATGGATAATTTTTGCATTAATTTAGCGCCCTCCATAACCCCACTAGCACTTCCTAATTTTATTAGCTTTAGACTTCCGCCCATAGCAGCTTTTTGGTCATAATGTTTTTGAATATCTTCTATAGAATGAATACCTTCATCTGCAGCAATGGGGACAGAACAAACTGCAGCACAATTTTTCATTGATTCAATATCATGCCCGTTAACTGGCTGTTCAAAAAAATCAAGCCCAGCATCTCCAGCTCCTTTTGCAAATTTTATAGCATTTGGTGGGCTATATCCTTGGTTTGCATCTGCTGATACATGAACACCATTACCACAAATTTTTCTTGATTGTTCAGATCTCACCAAATCATGCTCAGGTAGGTTCATCCCAACTTTTACTTTAAATGCGATATATCCATCATCAATTCTGGCTTTTGCTAATTCCATCTCATCTTTACTTCCAGCAATCATCCAAAACATAGGTGCATTCAATCTCTTTTTTCCACCAAGGAGATCGTACATTGGTTTTTTCAAATGCTTACCAATTAAATCATGCAAGGCTCCATCAATTGCAGATTTTGCGCTATGATTTGCATGCATTAATGGTTCAATTAGATCAACTAAACCCTCATGATTTGTTATTTCAATGCCAGTCAGTCTATCTGCCATAAATTTTGTGGCAGCCACAAGGCCTTCAGCTGTCTCGCCAGTCATTGTGGGTGCAGAAGATGCTTCTCCCCAACCAACATTTCCTTCGGAGTCTGTTATTTTGACAATTAAATTATCACAAGTTTCAATTAATATACCCGACATTTTTATGGGCATTTTAAGTGGTATCGCAACAGCACATGCTTCAATTTTTGCAATCTTAAACATATTTTATATCTCCTTAAGTATTATTTTCTAAGTGGTGACAGTAGGTCATCAATTGTTGCATTCTCAAGATTATTGATTACCTCGAAAACTTCTTTTCTTTTAGACTCGTCATGATTTGGGCTTAAGTCTCTAAATTTCTCTTGTACTTCCTCTATTGACATTGGTCTCTCTCTTTCGCCACGCATATGCTTTCCATATAGCTCAACATCTTCACCATCAATTGTTAATGTCACTCTACCTGGCCAGAACTCAGGATGGATAGCATCTAAATCATCAGCTTGTTGAATATCTGTAATTGAGAGTAGTCTCTTAAATTCTGAAGACATACCTGTATTCAAAATATTTGTAAAGGTTTGCATATCTGCTTTTTCTTGTGTAAGAGCAAGTGCAGCTGCAAAACAACCAGAAAATTGCGCATCAACAGGAGATTTTGGGTTTCTTTTCAATTCAATAGGTGATCCACATAATTGAACTCCATAAGTTGGCATATGAATAAGAATTGAGCTAATTTTTGAGGTTTCTACATTATATTCTCTTTGGTAATCAAGTACTAAATCAAGTGTCTGATGATTATATCTACATAATGGGAATGGCTTTATTGCGTTCTCAAGTGTCTCATAGCTATGACCGAGTGTTTTCGTTGCATTTTCTGGAATAGGTCTCAGAGCATAGCCTTGCAAAAAACCTTGTTTTCCCTCAAATACTTCCGCCGCACCGATAAACCCTGATTGTGCAAGGGTAGCAGCAATAAAACTTGAGTGTGTATTAATACCTGGGTGAGTTCTTTTATTCCAAGCTCCATTAACAACATATTGCATAGACCCGGCAGCTTGAGACCCATTCAAACCCATCGCATTGACTATCTCTTCCTCAGACATTTTTCTTGATCTACCAATTATTGCAGAACCAGAAAATGTTGAACAAGTTCCAGTCGGGTGAAATCCCATTTCGTGTGATGAATGCGGTCCGAGAGCCATTGCTAGTCTACAGGCAATTTCATATCCAATCACAACGGATGTAATTAATTCTTTTCCATTAGAATTATTTTCCTCAGCTGCTGCTAGTGCGCAGTTTACAACAGATCCTCCGGCGTGAATAACACCTTTGGCATGATGGTTATCATAGTCTAAGCTGTGTGCCATTGATGCATTTGCAAAGGAGGCCCATTCTGGTGCCATGCTCTCACCGGTTGCAATTACAGTGGATCCCGAATTACCCCTGTTTATTTCTCTTATACCATTTACAATAGATGGACCTGAATCCATCCATTCATAACCTCCAATATCATTTCCCATTATATCCAAAATTAACTTTTTGGAATGATCAACCACCTCTTGAGGTAAGTCATCAAAATTTAAATCCTTCGCATATTTCGCATATATTTGTGCAATATCCATTTTAACACCTCTCTGATTTTAAATGCATACTAGGCTTAAAGAATTACAATTATTAAGGGTGATGTCAATGCTCTTAGAGTAATTTTTAATGATTAGCTAATATTTTATTGATACTATTACTAACTTAATTGACATGTTATATTATACATGTTTTTAATTATTACTTATTAAATATATTCATAATAGGCTTATAAAAAATGGCAAAAATAAATCAAATTAATGTTGGTGTTATAGGGGTCGGATGGGTAGGTGGAATCAGAGCGACTGCTTGCAAAAAGAATCCTGTAATTGATAAATTATACATAGCAGAGATTGATAAAAATAGGCAAAGAGAGTTAAAAAAAGAACTAAAACCAGATGTTATTACCGATAATTGGAAAGACCTTGTTGATAATAAGGATGTAGATGCCGTTGTTATTTCCATGACCCCCGAAACAAAAAGATTTCCTTTAGTTATGGAATGTCTTGAAAAAGGTAAACATGTATTTGTCGAAAAACCACTTGCCCCAACGATCCAAGAAGCTGATGAAGCTCTGCAGCTTGCCAAAAAAAATAATTTAAAATTAACGATTGGCTATTCAAGGAGATTTGATCCCAGATATGCATATATGAATAAAGCCCTCAAAGGTGGTTTAATTGGAGAACCGGTTACCTGCCTTATCTCTCGTCACTCAACACGAGAGTTAGGAATGAAAATAACCGGTCGTTCAAATTTATCACCAGCTTCAATTGCGGGCGTTCATGACTTTGATTATATTCTTTGGGCTATGCAACCGAGAATGCCGGTAAGAGTTTATTCTCAAACATCTGGAAAGCTCTTCTCAAAAGATAGTGACAACCCTGATCATCAGTGGTGTATGATAACAATGGATGATGGAACAACAATAACAATAGGTATTGGATGGATCCTCCCACCTCATACCCCAAATTATGTTCAGGCATTTATCGAAATTGTTGGGACAGAAGGCACTCTAACAATTGATGACTCGCATAAAGATATCCAGCTAAGTACGATCAAAGATGGAATTCAGTATCCAATGTCCTCTATGCCTGGTGAGCAAATTGATCACGTTTTTGCGGGCTCAATGCATGAAGAAGTAAATCATTTTATAAGCGCAATAGTATTTGATCATCCCGTTATGATATCTGGAGAAGAAGCAAAATTAGTTATGCAAGTTGCTCAAGCTGCGGATATGTCTGTTGAACTTGGCGAACCAATATCATTGCCAAGAAATGATTTCATATAAAGTACTGAGGAGCAAAATTAATAATGATGACTATGTTCGAGTCAATTGATTTCATTCCGATTCTTCAGATAATATGGATTGATCTACTATTAAGTGGTGATAATGCCGTTGTTATCGCACTGGCTTGCAGGGGGCTTCCAGAAAAACAAAAAAGAATTGGTTTGATATTTGGTGTTTCAACAGCAATTATTTTGAGAATATTATTTGCAAGTATTATTACTCTTATTCTTGATATGCCTTTTATAAGAACTGTCGGAGGAATTCTCTTAATATGGATCGCAATTAAACTAATCTTGCCAGAAGATGAAAAGTATGATGAAAAGGGTGGCGAGGCAAAAACACTGTGGAAGGTAATATTTACAATTGCAATAGCTGATGCAGCCATGAGCTTAGATAATGTCTTAGCAGTAGCTGCAGCAGCACATGGTTCAATCATTTTAATAGTTTTTGGAATATTATTTTCAATTCCTCTACTCTTCATTGGTAGCAGTTTCTTATTGAATATATTTACTAAATTTCCAGTATTAATATGGTTTGGTGGAGGTCTCCTGGGCTGGATTGCAGGGCATCTTTTATTTTCAGATATTGGAACGCAAAATTTATTTACATTTATTTCTGAGGATTATATATTAAGTGCATCTGTTGCATGTTCGGTAATGGTGATAGTGACTGCAAGGACAATAATTAAATTAAAAGATAATAGGAGATAATTTGACATGGAAATAGGTAAGGTTGTTTCAGAGAGGGCTGCTTGGGTTGGCCCCGATATCCAAGGTTCAAATGAATGGCTTCTTCATTTGAATAAAGAGGAACTGGTAGAAATAGATATAGCGCTTAATAAACTTAAGGAAGACAATATAAAAATACCCTTTTCAGTAAATGATTTCAAACTACCCATTTTATCCAAAAAAATACATTCTTTTTACGATATTTTAGAGAACCAGTTGGGATTTGTTCTTATAAGGGGTATTGATAGAGAAAAATATAGTGATGATGATTGTGAGTTGATATATTGGGGTATCGGTGTTCATTTAGGAACTCCTGTATCCCAGAATACAAGAGGCCATCTTCTTGGTCATGTCACCGATGAAGGAAAATCTATATCTGATCCAACCACTAGAATGTATCAAACTAAATTGAAAATGGACTTTCATTCAGATCAATTACCTGTAGATGTAGTTGGTTTATTTTGCCAAAGAAAAGCAAAAAAAGGTGGTGCAAGCTTTCTTGTTTCAGCTCTGACCATACATAATGTTTTATCGCAGGAGAGACCTGATTTAGTAGAAATACTCCATCAGCCATTCAATTTAGATTGGAGAGGTGAAAATCCAGAGGGTGAAAAACCATGGTATACCTGCCCAATGTTTAGCTTTCACGATGGAAAATTAACTTCCAGGATTACCTCAAGAGCTTTCTTTGAGTCTGTTACTCGTCATGGTGAAGATCTAGCGCTATCTGATAAACAAAGAGAAGCTCTTGATATCGTGCAGGAAATAAGCGAGAGAGAGTCTTTAAGATTATCGATGGGCTTTCAAGAGGGTGATATTCAATTTATTAATAATCATCAGATACTNCATGCTCGAGAAGATTATGAGGATCACGATGATCCAAAGTTAAAAAGGCATCTCTTAAGAATGTGGCTATCGTTTCCTAAAGAACATAGACGAAATTTATCTCCTGAACTAATGGAAAGATATGCCTTTGTTGAAGCGGGCGGAATTCCGAAAAAGGACGCTGCGTGATAATTTCAGAAAATATCTATAAAAAACGTCAAATTGGTGTTGCAGTTGTTGGTTCAGGTAGAATGGGATCACATAGGGCTAGACTTGCATCGCTCCATTCTGCTGTGAGTTATTTGGTTGTTGCAGATACAAATGAGGATCAGGCAAGAAAATTAGCTGAAATAACAAAAGCAAATGGTTATTCTGTAAATAATTTAGAGGTTATTAATGATCCTAAAGTTGATGTAGTGATAGTGTCAACTCCAGAAGATCAGCACAGAGACTCCGTTGAAGCTGCTATAAATGCAGGTAAATCAGTTCTGGTTGAAAAACCACTTGCACTTACAATTGAAGATGGTGATAGGCTTGCAAAGTTAGCGATGGATAAAGGAGTTGATCTACGAATTGGATATTCTCAACGATTCTTACAGAAATATTTTGTTGCGCATGATGAGATTTCAAAAGGCAAACTAGGACCCATTATTGGAGGTATGACAAGAGTTTATAATACAAGAACAAATATGCTTGAAATTCTGAAGAGATGTCCAGAAGCCACTCCAATATTAGATATTATAACGTATAATGTTGATTATATTGGTTGGTGTCTTGGGCCCGACGTATCTCCGGTAGAAGTGCAAGCAATGGGTCACGGAACAATATTTAGAGATCAAGGATTTGATGTAGATGATATNAGTTTGACCATGGTTAAATACTCAACAGGAGCTGTATTTTCTTTTGATATTTGTTACGCTTTACCTGGAGGCTTTCCAACAACAGGTCAAAGTGTTCGATTAGAAGTTATGGGTCGTGATGGTGTAATTTTAATTGATGATGATCATAGGGACCAAATACTATATTCAGAACATGGGTATAGCAATGCCTATGCGCCAGATCAAAAATTAAATTTAGCATTCCTCGGCAGCAGATCCTCTGGTGAGTGGGCAGATGGTGTTATGTTCGGAAGAATAGCAGATGAAACAAAAGGGTGGTTAGATTCTCAAGCAACTGGTTCCAAATGTCATCTAACAACAGCAAAAGAAGCACGTCAGACACTTGCTGTCACATTAGCAATGGCGGAAGCTTCCGAGACAGGGCAACCCATACCTCTTGCAAATATTTAATATAAAAGATTAATATTTATTCTGATTTTTCCCAGCCTTCTGCATCCAATTCTTCCAAAGCCTCCAACATACAAGTTATACTATAGGTCAATACCATAGCACCTCCAGGATTAACACAGACCATCAAAGCTTCAGCAATTTCTTCAGGATCAAGCCCAAGCATAATACCTTTCTTAATATGAGCTTTGAGGTGCTGTTGGTTATGAGGATTTGAGCCTTTTACTGCCAAGGCAATTATATGAAATAGCTCGTGCATCTTCTCATCAAAGATTTTTGTTTTTTGTCTAATTTCATAGTCTAAATCTAACATTATCTTTACATAATCAGGAAACTTATCTGCAAGCCACTCATGAGCTGGGTATGAATGACTTCTTCTTTCTGAAAATATTTTTGATAGATTTTCCTTAATTTTTTTTTCTATTTTTGCCATATTTATATCCTTTACTCAAAAAATTTTGAGATATTTTTCTCAAAAATTTTACTTTTTTCACTATCAGTTATACTGGAACAATTTTCAACAAAATGAACAGGATATGGCTCTCCCATATCAGCTGGATAATCACTTCCTAGAAAAATTTGTTCATCTCCAACAATATTGATGAGGTCTCTTAGTCCTTCTTCTGAATGCGTAATAGTATCGTAATAAAAGCTTTTCAAATAATCTGAGGGTAAATGAGAAATATTTGATTTTGCTTCTTCTCTTACGTTATATCCGTGATTAAATCTTCCAATCCCTTGTCGGATATATCCACCTCCGTGAGCAAAGCATAAATTTAAATTTGGTAATTTATCCATAATACCACTAAATATAATATTTCCCATTGCAACAGTTGTTTCCAATGGGTTTCCAATAAGGTTTCTTAGATGGTAATTTGTTAGCCATGAGTTTGCTCTTCCTCGNGTAGGGTGAAAGAATATCAAACATTTCAATTCATTAGCAGCTTCCAATATTGGATATAATTTTTCTGAGTCCCAATCCATACCATTAACATTTGTTGCTACCATTGCCCCAACCATACCTTTTGACACAACACACCGCTCAAGTTCATAAATTGAAGCATCTGCATCTTGTAACGGCAAAAAGCAAAAAGATTTGAATCTCGATTTATTTATTTCAGTATAGTCTGAAATATCATCATTCACATCCTGTGAGTAAGATACACTATTCTCTCTATCTAATTTGTGCCAATGCATCAGGGGGCTTAAACTTAGAATATGCATATCAATTTTTCTATCGTCCATAGATTTTAATCTTTCCTCAGGGGTTTCCATTCTTACAGGCCATGGAAGAGACATTGTTTCATCCCCGTGTGAGGTAGTTAGCTTTTCGTTTTTGTCTCTTGAAAAATTTATTCCATGCCAATATCCACCTTTTTCAGCTATCTTAACAGCCTCTCTTGGTGCCACATGTGTATGCATATCTATTTTCATATTCATATAGTTNACCTTTTTCTAATATTTNAGCTAAATGTNCTTNTTTTTTCGTTTAGAAGATGGCTGTATATTNAGCCTTGTCCTATATTTAGCAACNGTNCTTCTAGCAATATTAATATCATATTTTTCAAGTAATTTAACAATTTTATCATCAGATAAAATATTTTGGGGAGTCTCTTTTTTAATTAACTCTTTTATTCTATTTTCAATACTTTTGGAAGATATTTGCTCATCATGCATTATGTTAGAAAACCCTTTATCAAAAAAATACTTCATTTCAAGGGTTCCTCTGGGTGTTTCTATAAATTTATTTTGTACTGATCTGCTTATTGTTGAAATATGTAGATTTGTAATTTTAGCTATTTTTTCTAAATTCAGAGGNTTCATATAATTAATTCCGTATTCTAAGAAATCTCTTTGCTGNATAATAATCTCATTTGCAATTCTCAATAATGTTCTTTGTCTTTGGGCAACACTGTTAATCACCATCTTTGCCTCATTATAGTGACTGGTTATAAATTCGTTATGTTTATTTCTCTTGTTATCAAGAATACTTTTATATGACTCATCCACTATTAAATTATTGAAAAAATTTTTTACTAATTGAATTGTATAAACTCCACTCGGGTTTTTGTGTATGATTATGTCTGGCACAATAACTTCTAGAATATCTCGTGAGAAATTAAGACCAGGTTTCGGGTTACACTTCCTAATAATATTAATTAACTTGAATAGTTCATCTTTTCTTACACCAATTTTTTGGCACAATTCAACGTAATTATCATCTGCTAATATCTCAATATTTGATAGTAAAATTGATAACTTCTCATCTACTAGTTTCTTTTCATTNAGTTGAAGGAAAAGACATTCTCTGAGATTCCTCGAAAACACACCAGTAGGCTCAAAACAATGTAACTTATTTATTGTTTTTGTATAAAACTCGCTAGATATACCAAGTTTATTGCAAATAAAGTTATCATCTTCCGTTATGTAGCCGGCTTCATCCAAGATATTAATTAAATAAGTTGCGAGGATCTTTTCCATATTATCTAAATTTGCAATTATTAATTGTTCAAGAAGATGTTCTCGGAGGGATTTTGAATAATTTATATTATTTATTAAGTCAATATCAGTAGTATTTTTAGTGAATTTATCATCAATCTTACTAGTTCTTGTTTCTGCAGGATCTTTCAAATTATCATTTTGAATTAGTAATGGATTTTCCTCTATTTTTTTTTGAATAAAATCTTCCAATTCTAAATTATTCAGCTTTAATAATTTAATTGTTAATTGTATTTGAGGTGAGAGTGATTGTGTGAGGGATACTTTTTGAATATTTGTTAGGCCAAGACTCATAATAATCAATTAAATATTAAATTGGTTTCCAAGATAAACTTTTTTCACTTCTTCGCTGCTNATAATCTCATCAGANCTNCCACTTATCAGCAAATTACCTTCATATATTATATATGCCCTGTTACTTAATCCAAGAGTTTCTCTAACATTATGATCTGTTATAAGTATACCNATCTTNCTATCACTTAAAGAGAGAATAATATTTCTTATTTCTTCGATAGCGATTGGGTCCACGCCTGAGAATGGCTCGTCCATTAAAATATACTTTGGTTTTCCAGCGATTGACCTTGCAATTTCAACACGTCTTCTTTCACCTCCTGATAGCAACCTTGCCGGGTTTCTCTGAATTTTTTCAAGGCCGAATATCGAGAGGAGATTATCTAATTGTATCTTTCTCTTTTTTGAGTTTTTTTCAGTAATTTCTAATATACAATTTATGTTATCTCTTACATTCATCCCTCTGAAAATAGAAGGTTCTTGTGGTAGATAACTAATACCCAGCCTCGCACGGCTATACATAGCTAGCCTTGTGATATCTGTGTTATTTAGTTTTATTTTTCCCTTTCGTGGCTTTATTAAACCCATGATCATATAGAATAAAGTTGTTTTGCCAGCACCATTCGGCCCAAGTAAACCAATTATCTCGCCAGGGCGCACTAGTAATGATAGATCATTTATCACATTTATTCCGTTGTAATCTTTTGCAACATTTTCAATTGAGAGAGATTCTTCGGCCATTTCGGTACTCTCTACTTTATCTTTTCGGGGGAGTTATAAAAGCTTGAACTCTATCTGACGAGTCCATTTTTATTCTCATAGTGTCTAAATCTATTATAACTTTTTCAGCCTTGATCGCATTACCTTCATCCTTACTAATGATAACATCATTTTGTAAAATTATTTGATTATTCTCTAAATCATACTCAGCACTTTCGCTTGTTACACTTTGATTATCAAATTCAATCAATACATTTCCAGTGCAGACTATTTTTTTTACATTTATATCTTCACTACTTGAATTAAACGCATAAGAGAGTTCCAATTTATTTGAAGATATCGTTATGTCTTCTTGATTTACTCTAACTTGACCTTCAAATATTGCTATCTTTTTACCATCAATGATTTCAAGTGAAGAACTTTCAATATTGATAGGTGACTGATTTAATAATAACGTATTATCTTTTGCCTCGACTGTTGCGATATTAAGAGTATAAATAAAATATAAACCTACTATAAGAATAAATTTCATTATATTTCCATACATTTAGATTTCTCTCCAATAATCAGATTAACTCCGTTATTAAAGGTTATTTTATCGCCGTTATCATTTATTTCAAAGGCTTTACTGTGGATACATATATCATTAAATTTGACTATTACCGGACTTGGGCTCATGATTTTATTTTTCTTTAAATCAATAAACATATTTTTAATAAAAGCAATTACTCTATTATTTGTTCTAATTTCAATATTATCCCGCAACTTTAAATATTTTTTATTATTATCGTAGGTTGCGTTATCACCAGTAATATTAATAGAATAATTATCCTTCAGCATCATTCTAGTTTTGATTCCAGACATCTCTAGGATATTTTCATTACTAATAGTGTTCCAAGTCTTTTTAGCTGTTATTTCATAAGATTGATTTTCACTATCTATCCCTGAAATTACCGAGTTTTTGATTTCAAGTATATTATCAAGCGTGTCTATTCTTGCATCTTGATATTCACTGTCAATTACAGAAACTGAGGTAAAATCATCATCATGATTGAAATAATTATATATGATTGTAANAATACCAAGTAATAGGNTCATTNATATTAATTTATTAAGGATTCTTATTCTTTTTGAATGTTCAAGAACACTCTTGATCTGATTATGATGGTATTTATCGCTCATATGAATTTCTATATTTAAGATCTAAGTCATATTTTGTTAGTGATCGAATATATTTTGGTTATGCCAACCACGTAAGTCAAGCTCTACCTGTGTTTTAATAAATTTAAAGCATGCATATGCAAGTTCCAATCTATTTTCTCTACTCAGGATAAGGTCCAGTTTTTTTTTTATATCATGCAAGTAAATAACATCATTCGCTGCATAGGTCTGTTGTGTGTTTGACAATTCCTTTGATCCCCAATCGGAACTTTGTTGTTCTTTTGACAATTCTATATCTAGTAATTCTTTACAAAGGTCCTTGAGGCCATGCCTATCTGTGTATGTCCTTGCGATCTTTGATGCAATCTTTGTACAGTAAATATTGTTTGTTGTAACTCCATAGGTTTTATTAAGTACCGCAACATCAAATCTTGCAAAATGAAAAATCTTGAGTATTTTTTCATCTTCCAAAATTTTTGATAGGTTTGGAGCTAGTTTTATTTCTTTATCAATTTTGATTAAATGGGTTTTACTATTACCAGAATTAATTTGAATGAGGCATAATCTATCTCTGTTTGGATTAAGTCCAAGTGTCTCAGTATCAACAGCTATTATATTTCCAAGATCAATATTATTTGGTAGATCGTCAAAATGCATTTCTATATTGTAATTTTGAGTCAATGTTGTCCCCTTTTTAATTATTATATTTGTAATAATTTATTTCTAAGCAATTCAATTTTTTTTATTAAAAAACCTTTTTATTTTTTTTATGATAAATATATATTATATTCACATTTATTTAAATTAGATAATTTTTTTGATATATAGACCATTGGAGTATTAGATTAGCATACCATCAAAAAGTAGTAAAATAGTATCAATTTTTGGAGGAACTGGCTTTATAGGTAGAAACTTAGTTCGACAACTTGTGAAAGAGGGTTATCGAATAAAAGTTGCTACAAGGAGTCCGAACCTCGCCAATTCGATACGTGTATCTGGAAATATTGGGCAAGTCGAAACTTCAAGGGTAAATATATTTGATGAGCAATCCATATCAGATTTCATAAAAGGCTCCAACTATGTCATTAATCTAATTGGGATACTCAACGAAACACGTAAATATAAGTTTAATTACATTCATGCGGGACTTCCAAAAAAGATAGCAAGACTTTCTAGGGAGATGGATGTCGAAAGGTTTATTCATATCTCTGCCCTCGGATCAGAAATAGGATCAAAGTCACGATATTTAANTAGTAAGGCACAAGGGGAGNAAGNCATTTTTTCTGAAAACTCTAACTCANCTGTAATAAAGCCCTCACTTGTATTTGGTTATGACGATAATTTCTTNAATCAATTTGCTTCAATACTATCATTAGTTCCTATCTTTCCTCTTATAGGCTATGGTAACACAAAGTTTCAACCAGTTTATGTGGAGGATTTGGCTAAATTAATAGTCAGCCATTTGAAGGATGATAATAAGAAAGATGTTTATGAAATAGGGGGAAATGAGATCTATTCATTGAAGCAAATTCTTGAATTGATTGTAAAAATTACCAAAAAGAAAAGGTTGCTCGTACCAATTCCTTTCAGTATATCCAAGCTATTTATTACGCCTCTTCAAATTATGCCCAAACCTCTTATTACATATGATCAGATTGAGTCATTGAAAAAAGATAATATATTGCTCAAGACAAAAAGTGATAAAATTGGTAATTTGGGTGATTATGAAATCCATCCAGTTTCAATAAAAAATATTGTACCAAATTATTTGAAAAGATTTTCTAACTAATTACATAAATAATTGTCAAACTCAAGCACACTCGGTAAATAACAAATGGGTATATTTTTATTTTTTCAATGAATTCAATGATAATTTTGAGTGCCAAATAAGAAGTCANAAAAGATAATCCAATGGCAAGTAAAATTGTGATTGTCAATTTTAACTCTTGCGCAATAAGTAAAGTAGACAATATGTATACTAGGCTTGCCAATAGCAGAGGGAAAGCCATAATTGTTGCAATTATTGCGGATTGTTTTCTTCCATATCCTAAAAATCTTGACANTGTAAGNCATATTCCCGATCTACTTACACCGGGTATTAATGCAATTGNCTGTATGAGAGCCAGTTGCACNATATGTTTTCTCTCTAATTTTTTTATATCTGTCTTNCCGATGTAATCACTGATTAATAATAAGATTGCAAAAANTAAGTTAACCCATACGATTATTTCAATATTCTCTCTTATATTNTGAATATAACCATTCCAGAGAAGNAAATATGCAAATATTAATGTTGGAATCGCACTCAAAGTTATTAGATAAAGTAATACTCTTTTATTGAGAAAATTNATATTTTCTGAATGAGATTGCTGAGAAACTCTNATTCCATTTCTNNAGAAATATATGATCATTGCTAATAATGANCCTACATGAAGGCTTAAATCAATNGAAACAGATTGATTTATATTTTGACTAAAAAAANTCGCTATCGCNAGATGAGCCGAGGAGCTTACTGGAAGGAACTCAGTTGTACCTTGCAATACTGATAATAATATTAAATTTTCTAGAACCATAAGATAGAGTATATATTATATAAATCCTTATAAAAGTAATTTACATTGAGAAAGAATTATTATTATTATTTTTTTACAAATTTTTTACAATTATAGAGCTTAAATGTTATCATGATTAAGTTATTCCACTTCCCAATATGCCCTTTTTCAAGAAGAGTGAGACTTTCTTTATGTGAAATGAATGTTGCCTTTTCAATGATAAACGAAAATATTTGGGATGAAAGAAGAGAATTTTTAGCGCTTAACCCTGCTGGAACATTACCTCTTATTATTGATGAAGATGATAATATAATTATAAACACTTATGCAATAATTGAATATATTGAAGAAAAATTCAAAGACGATAATACCAATTTAAGTTATATTTCTGGAGACATATACCAAAAGGCGGAAATAAGAAGGCTAATTGATTGGTTTGATAATAAATTTCATAGAGAAGTCACAAAAGTGATTATTAGGGAGTTAATTGATAAATATTATCAAAAAGATGAACTTGATAACACAAGCCCAAATATGGAGTTAGTGAGATTAGCTCAAGAGAATTCATCTTATCATTTTGATTATATCAGCCATTTAATAAATTCACGTCGGTGGATTGGAGGAGATGCATTATCTCAAGCAGATTTTGCAGCAGCAGCTCATATTTCTTGTCTAGATTACTTAGGAAAAGTTGATTGGGATAGGTGGGTTACGCTCAAAAATTGGTATGCCCGTATCAAATCTAGACCATCATTTTCTCCAATACTAGAAGATAATATTGCAGGCTTTAGACCTCCAGCTTATTACTCAAATCCTGATTTTTAGTAGACTGAATCTATGGATATTTCCTCGCAAATAAAAGAAAAACTTCTNCAATCTGGGTTTGATGATATTGGTTTTACANATATAGAAAATATACCTGACCAAAGANTAAGATTAGAGGAATATTTAACNGATGGTTATCATGGAGAAATGTNTTGGCTTGAAAAAAATAAAGAAAGAAGATCTCATCCAAAGAAAATATGGGATGAAGCGAAATCAATTATTGTTCTGTCAAAAAATTATGGTCCTGAGGAAAACCCCTTAAAGTTCATAGATAGAAAGAAAAAAGCAAATATATCTGTCTATGCAAGAGGGAATGATTACCATGAGTTAATCAAGGAAAAGTTAAAAGAAGCTAGCGTTTGGCTAAAGGATAGCTATAAAATAGAGTCCCGATATTTTGTAGATACTGCTCCAATAATGGAAAAACCTATTGCGCAGATAGCAGGTTTAGGCTGGCAGGGAAAGCACACAAATCTCGTTAGTCGTAAGTTAGGTTCGTGGTTTTTTTTAGGGGTTATTTTGCTTTCTGTAAGGTTGCCATCCGCAAGTGCAGAAATTGACCACTGCGGGTCTTGTACCTCATGTATTGATATTTGTCCAACTAATGCCATTATTGAACCATACAAGTTAGACTCAAGGAAATGTATCTCTTATTTAACAATTGAGTTAAAAGGTCATATTCCTAAAAATATGAGAAAATCAATTGGTAATAGAGTTTACGGATGCGATGACTGCTTAGCTGTTTGTCCATGGAATAAATTTGCTGAAACAACAAATGATATTAAACTTAGGGCACGGGAAGAACTGAATATGCCTAACCTTTTATATTTTTTGGGTTTTGATAGACAGATATTCAACGATTTTTTTAGGGACTCACCTATAAAAAGGATCGGTAGGGATAGGTTTATAAGGAATATACTCATTGCAACTGGAAACTCTGGTATGAAGGATTATATTCCAAAAATCATACCACATTTAACAGACGAAATACCAATAGTTAGAGCTGCATCCATATGGGCAATTAAACAACTAACCTCAGATAAAGAATTTGATCATTTTAAAAAAAATAACATGCACTTAGAAAAAGACGATAATGTTATGCTAGAATGGAATTAGATAATGAATAAATTATTTTGCTTTGGGCTTGGTTTTACAGGCGAGAATGTTGCCAATTATTTCATCCAACACAATTGGCAAGTATACGGAACTATAAGAAAGGAGAGAAGTTTAAATCCAAATATTACTGTCCTAAAATATGACCCCCAAGCAAAATTAAATGATTTAAAGGATTACTTATCAGAAACTGATATTCTTCTAATTTCTATCGCTCCTGATGGTATGGGCGACGTTGTGCTTAATAATAACTTTGATGATATTACTGTACTTCTTAAAAACGGTATAAAAAGAGTAATATATTTATCAACAACTGCTGTTTATGGAGATGCAGAAGGTAAGGAAATAGACGAGAATTTTCCAGTTAACCCAAACTCCCAGCGCGCTAGAAACCGTATTAAAGCTGAAAGACAATGGATAAATCTTTGCAAAGAATATGGTATACCTTGTAATGTACTGAGGCTCTCTGGAATTTATGGACGAGGAAGAAACCAAATAAAGAACCTATTAAATGGCAACGCAAAAAGAATAATTAAAAAAGGTCAGATNTTTAATAGAATTCATGTAGAGGATATTACAAATATTGTATTTGNGTTATCAAATTCAAGATTAGNAAGTGAAGTATTTAACGTTTCTGANGATCTTCCATCACCACCTCAAGATGTTGTTGAATATGCTGCAGNTTTATTAAGTNTANCTCCCCCAGATGCAATTTCTTTTGAAAATGCTAAATTGAGCAATATGGCAAAAAGNTTCTATTCGGAGACTAAGAGAATTAAAAATACTAAGATAAAAAATATACTCAATATACAGCTCAAATATTCAAGTTATAAACAGGGTTTGGAAGAGATAGTCAACTTGAAAAACAACAAAACAAAATTTGGTATACTCCAAGTAGCACCATCTATAGATAGTGGCGGTGCTGAACAAACATGTATTGAAATTGGTAGGGAATTGAATATAAACGGATTTGTGTCTTATCTAGCATCCAGTGGTGGAAGGCTCAAGGGTGAGTATNAAAAAGGTGGCAATATTCATATAAATTTACCATTAAATTCAAAAAATCCTCTTATCATTATTATGAATATAGTATCATTAATATATACCATAAAAAAATACAATATAAGCCTTGTCCACGCTAGAAGCAGAGCACCAGCAATATCTGCATATTTTGCTTCAAAGCTGATGAAAGTACATTTTTTAACAACCTACCACGGAATATATTCAGAAAAATCTCTCTTTAAGAGAAAGTATAATCAATTTATGGTAAGGGGACAGTTAACAATTGCGAATTCAAATTATACGAAGCAAATTATTCAAGAGAGATATGCTTTNCCCGATAATCAAATATCTATTATTCACCGTGGGGTTGATACCGAAAAATTTAATATAAAATCAATAAAAAGTAACTATATTGATCAAATACGAAAGGAGTATTTCTTAGAAAATAGTAAAATAATTCTCTTGCCAGGGAGAGTCACGAAATGGAAGGGGCACGAGCTTGCTATTGAGGCATTTCGCAAACTCAACTCTAATTCGAATTTATCCCTCAAGCTAATCTTTGCAGGTGAAAATAAGAAACATGAATCTCATACAAAAAAATTAAAGAAGTTAATTGTGGATTATGGTCTAGAAAATGATATTAAATTTTTAGGGCACATAAAAGATATACCATCCATCATGTATTTATCTGACATAGTTTTATGCCCATCTGTCGAGCCAGAGGCTTTTGGTAGGGTTATAGCAGAGAGTTTAGCCATGGGAAAAATAGTTATAGCATCGGATATTGGACCTGTCCGTGAGATAATAAATAAAAATGATGAAGATGATCCAGATAATTACAATGGATATTTATTTAAATCTGGCGACTCAAGTGATTTATATAAGAAAATAGAAAAAGCTCTCAATTTAAACCCAAAACAGATTCAAAATTTGTCACTTCGCGCTGTAGATAGTATAATTGAAAAATTTACAATAAAAAAAATGTGCGAAAAAACCATAAGAATTTATGCAAGCTTATTAAATAAGAATGTAAGATAAATAATTGATTTGTTTAAAATTCAGTATATATATATATACATATTAATTTACTGAGGAGTTTTACCATAGTTAGAAGAATTGAAGACTTTGCTAAAAAGAAATCTGATGCATCACATCGTATAAATGANTTAATTATTGCAGATAANATTAGATTAATTGGCCCCAATAGTGAAAATTATGGTGAAGTAAGTATACAAACAGGAATTCAAGAAGCTGAAAAATTTGAACTAGATTTGGTCGAAATATCACCAAACCCTCATCTACCCGTTTGTAAAATAATGGACTATGGAAAGTTCAAATATCAATCACAAAAAAAAGCAGCAGAAGCTAAAAAGAAGCAAAAAACTATTGGTGTAAAAGAAATAAAAATGCGTCCAAATATTGATACGCACGATTATGAAGTCAAATTAAAGAATATGAGGAAGTTTATTGAATTTGGTGATAAAGTTAAAATATCATTGATGTTTCGTGGAAGAGAGATGTCCCATACCGAACTTGGCGTTAAATTATTTGATAGAATAAAATTAGATACCGACGAATTAGCCAAGGTAGAATTGCAGCCAAAGTTTGAAGGTAGGCAAATAATTATGGTTTTGGCGCCTAAATAACTAAAAAGCATTATTTAATTAATATTTTTACTTTTTCTATTGTAAATAAGTATAACGTAGCCTATAAATTGGTTTAGTTAAAATTATTTATATAATCGGACGATAAAATGCCAAAGTTAAAGACAAAATCTGGTGCAAAAAAAAGATTTAAAGTTACTAAATCAGGTAAGATTATGTGTGGTCAAGCAGGCAAGAGGCATGGCATGATCAAAAGAACAAATAAATTTATAAGAAATGCAAGAGGAATGTCAGTTTTAGCTGAAGCTGATCAAAAAATAGTAAAACAATTTTTACCTTATAATTAGAAGTAAAAGAGATGGCAAGAGTTAAAAGAGGTGTTACATCGCATGCAAGGCATTCAAAGGTCTTATCTAGTGCCAAAGGTTACTATGGTAGGCGAAAGAATACTATACGCGTAGCAAAACAAGCGGTTGAAAAAGCAGCTCAGTACGCATACCGAGATAGAAAAGTCAGAAAGCGTGATTTTAGAAGTCTCTGGATTCAAAGAATAAATGCAATGGTCCGGCAGCATGGGATGAGATATTCTACTTTTATATACGGCCTCAATAAAGCTGGTATAGAAATTGATAGGAAAGTTCTTGCTGATCTTGCAGTAAATGAACCTCAAGCATTCACTGAGTTGCTATCAAAAGTTCAAGCTGAAATAAAGTAATTTCGGTTTACTATTCATTTGTTTATATGTTTTAATATGTCTACTATAAAAGATAGTAATAGGTTTAATTAAGCTATGAACAAATTCGATGAAATTTCAAAATTAAAAGANCAAATAACTANAGTAATTTCAAAGGTCCANACACTTGACCAGCTTGAGAGTATNAGGGTTGCTTACTTAGGAAAAAAAGGAACAATCACAAGTTTNTTAAAAAAAATATCTCTGCAAAGCCCAGANGATAGAAAAGACTTTGGTGAGCAGGTTAATATTCTAAAAAGAAAAACAAGTGAAGAGATAGATAGATTTAAATCAAATTTATTTAATGAAGAATTAACTGAAAAAATAAGTAAAAATAAGATTGATGTTACACTCCCAATACCTGAGTCAGGAATAGATATTGGTAAAATTCATCCAATAACGCAAGTTACAGAAGAAATTATAGAAATTTTCTCTGATATGGATTTTGATATTGCGGAAGGCCCAGATATTGAAAATGATCACAACAACTTTAATGCTTTAAATATACCAGAGAGTCATCCTGCACGGCAGATGGTAGACACATTTTATCTGCCTCAAGTGGGTGGTGAGACAAGATTACTTAGAACACATACAAGTCCGGTTCAAATAAGAACAATGCTCTCCAAAAAACCACCAATTAGAATTATAGCACCTGGGAGAACATATAGATCTGACTCGGATCAAACGCATACTCCAATGTTTCATCAGGTNGAAGGATTAGTCATAGATAGTGACTCTAACATGGGTCAATTAAAATGGGTTCTCGAAGAATTTTGTAAAGCATTCTTTGAAGTTCCGTCAATTAAGATGAGATTAAGGCCAAGCTACTTTCCATTTACTGAACCATCACTTGAAGTTGATATTGCCTGTCATAAGTCTAATAACCAGCTAATTGTTGGAGAAGGTGAAGATTGGCTTGAAGTTTTAGGTAGTGGGATGGTACATCCTCAAGTACTAAGGAATGTTAATCTTGACCCATCTGTATATAAAGGTTTTGCATTTGGAATGGGAATAGATAGGCTGGCGATGCTAAAGTATGGAATGACTGATTTAAGGGCTTTTTTTGACTCTGATCTTCGTTGGTTAAGACATTATGGCTTTAAGGTTTTCGATATTCCCTCATTATCAAAGGGACTTTCAGAATGAAATTTACATATTCTTGGTTGATGGATCATTTGGAAACAAATTATACTGTAGATAAAATTTGTGATCAATTGAATATGATTGGTCTTGAAGTTGAAGATATTGATAATCCAATACAAAAATATAAAGATTTTACTGTTTGTGAAGTTAAGAAAGTTAAAAAGCACCCAAATGCTGATAAGCTTAATCTATGTGAACTAAAAACAATAAATGGAAATTGTGAGGTTGTTTGTGGGGCTGATAATGTAAGGACAGGTATGAAAGCTGTTTTTGCACCTGAAGGTTCATTCATACCAGGAATCGGAATTAAACTACAAGCAACTAAAATAAGAGGAGTAAACTCAAGCGGTATGCTTCTATCCGAGAGGGAACTATTATTATCTGATCAGCATGATGGAATACTCGAATTAGACAAGAATGCAAAAATTGGTGATTCATTAATAAATCATATCAAGAAAAATGATCCCGTTGTTGAGGTGGCTATAACACCAAATAGATCGGATGCCCTCGGAGTACGAGGTATTGCCCGTGATTTGAGTGCAGCTGGTATGGGTAATCTTAGGTTGTTTGAAAATAGCAAATTAAAAGGAAATTATGAGATCGAAAAAGAAATCACTCTTGATAAAGATCTCAAAGAAGATATTTATGCAAGTTTTATACTAATTAAGAATGTCAAAAATACCGAGTCGCCATTATGGTTAAAAGATNGATTGGAGGCAGTTGGTTTACGATCAATCAATGCGCTTGTGGATGTTACTAATTACCTGACCTTCGATTTAAACAGGCCTCTTCACGTTTTTGACTATGATAAAATAGAGAAGGGCTTAAATATTAGAAAAGCTATCAAAGGTGAAAAAATTATTGCATTGGATGACAAGCAATACCAATTAGATCAGTCAATTACTGTTATTTGCGATGAAAATGGACCGGAATCAATAGCTGGGATTATCGGGGGACAAAGAACTGGATGTAGCAGTGAAACAAAGAATGTTTTAATTGAAAGTGCGATTTGGGATAAAATCAACATAGCTAATACGGGTAGGAAACTTGGAATAATATCTGATGCTAGATATCGCAATGAAAGGGGTATAGATAAGAGTTTCATTGATCAGGGTTTAAAAAAGGCAGTAGAGATGATTCATAAAATATGTGGAGGAGATATTTCACATATCAAATCTGTTGGATCATCGCCAAAGCCATTTAAAACAATTGATTTTGACTTAGGAGAAATAGAGAGACTTCTTGGAATTACTTATGCTAAAAAAGAAATCTTATCAATCCTGTCATCCCTAGGTTTTCAAATAGTAGATGAGGGTAAATCGATAAATATTACCATTCCTTCATGGCGACATGACATATCCGAACAAGCCTGTATTGTTGAAGAAATTATGAGAATCAAAGGTACAGATCAGATTATTTCCACACCATTAAATAAGTCTATTGGGGTGGCATCTAGAAAGTTAAGTTCAGCATTCAAGAATAGGTCTTCAGCAAAAAGAATATTAGCAAGTAGAGGTTTGGTCGAGACAGTGAGTTATTCTTTTATATCTGATAAGTTCGCAAAACTTTTTAATCATATGAACGAAAGCTTGATATTGTTGAATCCCATTTCCTCAGAACTTAATATTATGCGCCAATCACTTCTTCCCAATTTGATTTCATCCATAAAAAAAAATAATGATAGAGGGTACAAAGATATTTCACTTTTTGAGGTTAGTCACTGTTACGAGGGTCTTGAAATTCAGGACCAATTCGATTCTGCTGCAGGTGTCAGGATTGGAAAAGCAATTGGCCAAGGGGGTAGTGAAGATTGGAGAGGTAGAGGAAGAGATACTGATATTTATGATGTAAAGGAAGATGTTCTATCAATTCTAAGGGCATTTGGAATAAAAGATGACAATTATAAGATAACACAGGATACACCAGACTATTATCACCCAGGAAAATCAGGAGTAATAAGGCAAGGTCCGCACAATATTTTAGCTTACTTTGGAGAATTGCACCCAAAAATTTCAAAGGGTTTTGATATTGAGGACTCTCTATTTTGCTTCGAAGTTTTTATGAGTAACCTTCCTAATAACAAAAAGAAAAAAAGTAAAGGAAGGGAAGGCTACCGGCCAAGCCATTTCATGCCAATATCTAGAGATTTTGCTTTTATTTTTGATGAAGATATAAATGCAGAGGATATTTTGCAAACTATAAAAAGAATAAAAAATACAATGATTGATAACGTAAAAGTATTTGATGTTTATAGTGGTAAGAATATTCCTGAAGATAAGAAATCAGTAGGTATAAACATTACTATACAACCATATGAAAAGACATTGAAAGATACAGAAATAGAGAATATATCAAATATGATTATTTCAGAAATTACTAATAAGTTTGATGCTCAGATTCGGGCATAATTTAATAAATTAACTATTAAAGGCGCAATGAAAGATCTATCAAAGATAAGAAACTTCTCAATTATAGCACACATAGATCATGGAAAATCAACACTTGCTGACAGACTGATACAAATAACAGGTGGTCTTGATTTAAGGGATATGAAGGAGCAAGTGCTAGACTCTATGGAGCTTGAGAGGGAGAGAGGTATCACGATTAAGGCGCAGTCTGTCTCTTTAAATTATAAAAGCCAAAAAAATGAACAGTACATATTTAATATAATTGATACACCAGGGCACGTTGATTTTGCATATGAAGTAAATAGATCTCTTGCTGCATGTGAAGGTTCAATACTTGTGGTAGATGCAAGTCAAGGAGTTGAAGCCCAGACATTAGCAAATGTTTATCAGGCTATTGCGAATGACCATGAAATTTTAGTTGTATTAAATAAGGTAGACTTACCAGCCGCAGAACCAGAAAGAATAAAAAAACAGATAGAGGATGTCATTGGATTGGATACAACTGACTCAATAGAAATATCGGCAAAAACTGGATTAGGTGTGGAAAATCTACTTGAAAAAATTATCGAAAAATTACCCCCACCATCCGGAAACTTCCGAGATCCAACAAAGGCCCTACTGGTTGACTCATGGTACGATGCATATTTGGGTGTAGTTGTACTAATAAGGGTCTATGAAGGTAAAATTGAAAAAGGTCAAAAAATAAAGTTAATGTCTAACTCTGCTGTTTATCAAGTTGAGAGAATTGGAATATTTGAACCAAAACAAAAAATGATAGACGAACTAGGTCCCGGAGAAATAGGTTTTTTCACAGCATCAATCAAGCAGGTATCTGATATGCGCGTTGGCGACACAATAACAGATGCAAGAATAGTTTGTGAAAAACCACTTGAGGGATTTAAACCTGCACAACCAGTCGTTTTTTGCGGTCTGTATCCACAAGATACATCAGATTTTGAAGGTCTTCGTGATGCTATTGAAAAATTAAGCTTAAATGATGCAAGTTTTCACTATGAAAAGGAAACTTCTGCTGCATTGGGTTTGGGTTATAGGTGTGGATTTTTAGGTCTACTACACCTCGAAATTATTTGTGAAAGAATAGATAGAGAATATAATATAGATCTTGTTACAACGGCACCAAGTGTAATCTACGATGTTTTTACAACTGACAGTAAGAAAATAGAGCTACATAACCCGATTGATCTGCCCCCTCAGGAACGTATTTCGCGGATAGAAGAGCCTTGGATACTTGCATCGATCATTGTTCCTGATGAATATTTGGGGGCTATTTTAAAGTTATGTGAGGAGAGAAGAGGCAAACAGAAAGAGTTAACATTTTCTGGCAACAGGGCTGTCGTAATATATGAAATTCCTTTGAATGAGGTTGTCTTTGATTTTTATGATAAATTAAAATCTGTATCAAAAGGATATGCAAGTTTTGACTATACGATATCTGATTATAAGCAATCAGATCTGGTAAAAATGCAAATATTAGTAAATGAAGAGTCAGTTGATGCTTTAGCAATGATCGTTCATAGAAGTATTGCGGATAGTAGAGGTAGAATTATCATCGAAAAGTTGAAAGAGTTAATTCCCCGACATTTATTTAAAATCCCAATCCAAGCAGCAATTGGAGGAAAAGTTATAGCTCGGGAAACAATATCGGCTGTGAGAAAAGATGTTACAGCAAAGTGTTATGGGGGCGACGTTAGTCGGAAAAGAAAACTGCTTGAGAAACAAAAAAAAGGTAAGAAAAAAATGAGAAAATATGGAAAAGTTGAGATACCTCAAGAAGCATTTATTCAAGCTTTAAAGACAGACTATGAATAAAAAAATCTTAATTTTTATTATATTCTTTCTACTTTTTTCTTTTTTTAAATCTCACATAGCAATTGCAAGTGAATATGCAAGTGAGGTATTTTCAAAAATACGCACTGAAAGCCTAGATGCTCCAGAAAGTTTTGGTTCTTACTCAAAGGGTTGTCTCTCTGGGGGGAGATATCTTCCAAGCCATAAATTTCACTATGATGCGCTCAAGCCATCTCGAAATAGATTTTGGGGCCATCCAAACTTAATTAATATTATCGAAGATACGTCACAAAAGGTATATTCTGCATATGGAAATGGACTTTTAATTGGTGACTTGGCAATGCCCAGAGGTGGACCAATGCCTTATGGTCACAAGAGCCATCAAAATGGACTAGATGTGGATGTTTATTACCAAAAGAAACCAAATTATGAGCTACAAAGGTTTGAATTGGAAACATATCAGCCAAAATCAATGCTTTCTAAAGATCAAACGTCAATTCAAAATAATTTATGGTCAGAATATCACTATCAATTATTGAAAATATTTGCAGATGATGAGAGAGTAACAAGAATTTTTGTAAACCCAGTCATAAAAAAAAACTTATGTACTCAAGCAATTGAAAAGAATGAGTCAAGTTGGCTAAAAAAAATAAGACCCTGGGGAGGGCATTATAAGCATTTTCATGTAAGGTTGGAATGTCCAGAGGACTCAAAAGCTTGTAAGAATCAACCTCCTGTTCAGAATTCTGATGGATGCGGGGCTGAACTGGACACTTGGTTAAAAAAGGAAAAGATTTATGAGTCAAACTCCACTAAAATTAAAAAGTGGATATTATTGTCGGATCTTCCAAAATCATGTAATAGGTTAATAGAATGAATAGTTATTTGGAGAGGTGGCCGAGTGGTTTAAGGCGCACGCCTGGAACGCGTGTATAGTAGCAATGCTATCGAGGGTTCGAATCCCTCTCTCTCCGCCAATTATTAGATTAGTATAAGTAACTTGCAATTCTAGAATAATGAAGATTAGGAAATTAGGTGCTTAAAGAAAAGGTTAATAATAAAAAGAATGTTTTAGGAGGAACTCTCGTGGCGTGTTGTTATAAGCCTAGAACTGGATATTTTAGAGACGGGTACTGTCGAACTGATCATAGCGACTTTGGGAGCCATGTTATATGTGCTGAGATGACATCTAGATTTCTTGAGTTCACAAAAGGTCGTGGAAATGATCTTTCAACCCCTCAACCCATATTTGGATTTCCCGGTCTTAGATCTGGAGATAGGTGGTGTCTTTGTGCAATTAGATGGAAAGAGGCATTGGAAATGGGTTTGGCGCCGCCAGTAATACTTGAAGCTTGTGAGGAAAGTGCACTAAAGTTTACAACAATTGAAGCATTACAAGAGAATGCTGTTAAAGCGGTAAATTAAAGTCATGAGAGAATATGGATTCAATTTTGATACAACTTATACAGATTTACCAAAACATTTTTTTTCAAAACATAAACCTGAACCAGTAAATAAGCCTGATCTTGTTATTATTAATAATCAACTAGCGGCATCTATGGGCTTAGACTTTTCCGATCTTACTGAAAAAGAGAAGGCGGAGTTATTTGCAGGTAATTATCTACCTGAAGGTTGCACACCATATTCACAAGCTTATGCGGGACATCAATTCGGGCATTTTACCGTGTTGGGCGACGGACGCGCATATAATTGGGGAGAACATATTACTCCAGCTGGTAGTCGATTGGATATCCAATTTAAGGGATCAGGCAGGACTCCATATTCAAGGGGTGGCGATGGTAAAGCAGTATTGGGGCCTATGTTACGAGAATATATTATTTCTGAGGCTTTGTATCATTTGGGTGTCCCAACAACCCGAAGTCTAGCTGTTGTGACCACGGGTGAACAGGTAAGGCGCGAAACTATGCTGCCTGGGGCCATATTAACTCGTATAGCTAGCTCTCATATTAGAGTAGGTACCTTTGAGTTTGCTTCCAATTTTAAGGATAAGCAGTCAGTAGAAAAGTTAATGAATTATACAATTCAGCGACACTATCCGGAACTTCGAGAAAGTCAGAACAAAGCTTTGGACTTAATTAAGGCAGTTATGGAAAGGCAAGCTAATTTGATCGTGAGTTGGATGAAAATTGGGTTTATCCATGGGGTTATGAATACGGATAATATGACCCTATCAGGTGAAACAATTGACTATGGACCATGCGCTTTTTTGGATGAATATAAGCCTAATACTGTTTTTAGTTCAATAGATAGAAGGGGCCGTTATTCATTTGATAATCAGCCAATAATAGCACAATGGAATATTGCAAGACTTGCTGAAACTCTTCTTCCTTTTGTAAATAAAGACCCCCATAAAGCTATTAAATTAGGTGAACAGACAATCTCAGAATTTCCAGACTTATGTAAACAAAAGTGGCTTGCCATGATGCGCTCTAAGCTCGGCTTATTTGATGGGAGACCTGAAGATGAGAAGATTATTTCTGATCTACTTGATTGGATGCAGAAAAATAATTTAAATTACATCAATACATTTCGAAATTTAACCCGTCAAGATCAGCCAATTGGTAGAATTTATGAACAAAAATCTTTTATTGATTGGTGGCTTCGTTGGCAATCACGTCTGAAGAAAGAGTCTAAGTCATATAAATCTTCAATATCGCTAATGAGTGATACAAACCCTGTGGTCATTCCAAGAAATCACATAGTTGAGGAGGTGTTAAAGGAAGCTCATAGAGGTAATTTTAAGCCTCTTAGGAAATTACTAATTGTTCTTGAAAAACCATATGATGATCTGGAATTGAATAGGGATTACCAACTTCCACCTAACCCAAATGAACGCATATATGAGACATATTGCGGCACATAAGATGCTCACTCGATTAAATTCTGAATAATCAATAGACATTAGTTACAATAAGTAGTTAGATATTTTAGAATATTCAATGTAGCAAGAATGTATAATAAGAATCTTATATTAATAATTATAGCCCAAATATTTGGATTTACTGCAGCGCCAGTAACTATTTTTCTGAGTGGTATAATTGGGTCAACTCTCACTCCAATAGTATCTTTATCAACCCTTCCAACAGCCATGATGGTAGTTGGCTTGGCCAGTTCCACGATGATTGCATCAAAGATAATGAGTATTATTGGAAGACAGAAGGGTTTCATAATTGCTGCTATATATACATCCTTTTCAGCTTTATTAGCAGCTTTATCAATTTATATTGGTGAATTTTCACTATACTGTTTGGCTTGTTTTGCTATTGGTAATGGCTTAGCTTTTACTCATCAATATAGATTTGCTGCTGCGGAATCAGTAAAAAAAGAAATGATACCTAGGGCTATATCAGTTATAATGTTAGCTGGTATAGGGTCAGCTCTGCTAGGTCCCAATATTGCAATTTACGCGCAAGACCTTATACCAGAGCATACTTTTGTCGGATCATATATTGCTTTGTCCTTTTTAACATCAATTCCAATCCTTGTATTATTATTTTACAGGCAAGATAGTCCTGGTCAGGTTATAGTCGAGAAAAAGGTTGTAATTGTTCGGACTTACTCAGAATTATTAAGATCTCATCGTTTCAGCCAAGCTATAGTTTCGGCTGCCATGTCCTATGCAATAATGTCTTTTTTGATGACTGCGACCCCTTTGAGCATGCATCATCACCACGGCTTCAGTTTAGATAGTACGAAATTTGTAATACAAGCTCATATAATTGCGATGTTTTTACCTTCACTTTTCACAGGAAGGTTGATCAAAAAATATGGGCATAGTAGGATTATTTATACGGGTATTCTATTTTTCTTCTTAACAATTTGCCTCAGCTACTATGAAAATACCTATTTTAATTATCTTATAGCTCTTATCTTTCTTGGTATCGGATGGAATTTTTTATTTATTACTTCTACTAGTTTGTTGGTAATTTCATACAAGGCAGAAGAAAAATTCAAAGCACAGGGTTTTAATGAAATATTGGTCTTTTCAATGCAAGCTGTTGCAAGTTTATCAGCTGGTTTTATGTTGACACTAGCTGGTTGGGAAATTATGAATAATATATGTATTCCCTTGGGTTTATTGGTAATTTTTATGACTCTTAGAGCAGACTTGTATGATAAAAAAAAAATTCATCAACCGAATATTAGGAGGGTTTGATAATTGTATAAAGATAATGATACAGTAATTGTTAAAGCATCAAGAACTGCAATTGGCAACTTTAATGGAGTATATGCTGATACTCCCGCGTACAAGCTTGGCTCAGCCGTAATTAAATCTTTGCTAGATACATCCGAAATTAAATCAACAGATATTGACGAGGTCATATTAGGCCAAATACTAACATCTGGACAGGGTCAAAATCCTGCACGACAGGCAGCAGTAGATGCTGGATTACCGTATGAGACACTTTCATGGTCGATTAATCAACTTTGTGCTTCTGGACTAAAATCTGTGATATTAGCCCATCAGCAAATAAGTGAAATAAGTGATCGTATAATTATTGCAGGTGGTCAAGAAAATATGACCCGGGCACCTCACGTAGTAGATGTTCGAAGAGGGCATAAAATGGGGACCATCGCTATGCAGGATACTATGATAAATGATGCACTTATAGATTTTTTTAATGATTATCACATGGGTGTTACTGCTGAGAATGTTGCTAAAAAATGGTCAATATCACGCTCAAAACAGGATAATTTTGCATTTGATTCGCAACAAAAAGCTATTGCGGCTTATAATGCTGGGAAATTTGCTGAAGAAATTTGTCCAGTTACAATTACAAAAAGAAAAAAAGAAGAAACTATATTAGAGGATGAATATATTAGACATAATATAAATATGGATGATATTTCATCACTGAAACCAATCTTTAAAAAAGATGATGGTACTGTTACGGCAGCTAATGCATCTGGTATAAACGATGGTGCAGCAGGACTATTGTTAATGTCTTATAAAAAAGCAAAAATGCTCGGGTTAGACCCATTAGTTAAAATTGTTGGTTGGGGGCAAGCAGGGGTAGATCCATCAATTATGGGTACTGGTCCAATTCCTGCAATTAAGAATGCTCTCACAAAAATTGATTGGTCAATAAATGAAATTGATATATTTGAATTAAATGAAGCTTTTGCAGCTCAAGCGTGCGCATGCTCACAAGATTTAAATATTCCAGAGGAAAAGCTTAATGTTAATGGTGGGGCCATTGCTTTAGGTCATCCAGTTGGTGCCTCTGGCGCAAGAATCCTTGTTACTTTGATACATGAATTAATAAGAAGAGATGTTTCAAAAGGTCTCGCCTCATTATGTGTTGGAGGAGGCATGGGAGTTGCTTTGTGTGTTGAGAGATTTAATTAAAAATTATCTTTTCGTGTCCTAATTTCTGAAAAGACAAGTTCTTCAGAAGATGATTCCATTTTTAATGCTTTCTTCAAATCTAATGAGTCATATCTTAAAAAAGGATTAGTTTTTATCTCTAATTCAAGTTTTGTTGGAAGGCTGGGAATATCTTGGTTTGTATTGCGTTCAATTTCTTTCAGTCTTGCCTGAACTTGTTGATTATTTGGTTCGATTGACGCTGCAAATTTTGCATTTTGGAGTGAGTATTCATGCCCACAATAAATGGATGAATTTTTTGGTAAAGATTTTATTTTTTTCATCGAGTCATACATTTGTTGATGTGAACCTTCAAATACCCTGCCACANCCCATAAGGAATATGGTATCTCCAGCGAATAAGATATTTTCTCTTTCAAAGAAGTAGACTACGTGACCAAGAGTATGCCCAGGGGTTTCTATTACTTTTACGGGACTTCCTGAAAAATCAATATATTCTTCACCAATTACAGTCTTATCAAGGAATGGTATATCATCTTTTTCACTATCAGGCCCAATGACAGTGCAGTTATATTTTTTTTTAAGAAATTCTATTCCATCTATATGATCGTAATGTTTGTGTGTAATAAATAGATGACTGAGCTGAAGGTTNTTTTTTTGAAGTTGACNATCTACTGCACTCGCATCAGGCGTATCAATNGATAGTGTTAATCCAGTTTCTTTATCTGTAATTATTACACCATAATTATCTTCTCGGCATATAAATTGAAAAATATTATATTCTTTCATTTCTATTATTTTCTCTTTAAGAGGAATATTCCTTGTTCACCAATGAGATTAACAGACTTAATTCTATTTGCAAAGTTCAATAGATTACCTTTTTTATCAAGTACAACNGATTTTATGATCTGTATTTCAAGCTCTTCACANAAATTTATAAAATCNTTAATTGTGCATAGATGAATATTTTCAGTATTATACCANGTATCAGGTAATGATGGAGTAACAGGCATCCGTCCATGTAATAAAAGATAGAGTCTTACCTTCCAATGTGCGAAGTTTGGAATTGAGACAATAGCATTTTTACCGATACGGAGAAGTTCCTCGAGGGTTTTTTTAGGTTCAATCATTGATTGGAGTGTTTTGCTCAAAATAACAAAATCAAAACTATTCTCTGGATACATCTCGAGATCTAGATTTGCATCTCCNTGAACTGCAGATAGACCTTTTGCTAAGCATGTATTCACCCCTTCTGCAGATATTTCTATTCCCCTTGCATCCACATTTTTACTCTCTTGAAGCATTTTTAGAAGGGAACCATCATCGCATCCAACGTCTAATACCTTGGAATTATTGGTTACCATATCATTTATTACCAGAAAATCTTGCCTATTTTTACTCATATTATTTATCAAATTGTGCTTTTAAGAAACCATCTATTGTGATGAACATNTCNGGCTCATCCATCAGGAAAGCGTCATGCCCTTTATTAGACGCGATATCAATAAAACTTACATCCACTCCTTTTGCATTCAAAGCATGGACAATTTTNCTACTTTCACTTGTTGGGAATAGCCAATCGCCAGAAAAAGAAATTATGCAAATTGAAGCTTTAAGATCATTAAAAGCATTTGCAAGCATTCCGTCATTTTCGGAGATTAGATCAAAATAATCCATTGCACGAGTTAAGTATAGGTATGCATTAGCATCAAATCTCTTTACAAAATTCATTCCCTGATATCTTAAGTAGCTTTCAACTTGGAAATCGGCGTCAAAGCTGAATGTCTTGATAGATCTATCTTGAAGATTTCGTCCAAACTTATTTTGAAGNGCAACTTCCGATAAATAAGTTATATGAGCCGTCATACGTGCAACAGAAAGACCTTTCTCAGGGACTATTTCATACTCAAAATANTTACCATCATGCCAATTTGGATCNGCCATTATTGCTTGTCTTCCAACTTCATGGAATGCNATATTTTGGGAGCTATGATTTGCAGCTGTTGCTATAGGGATAGCAGACTTTATTCTCTCAGGAAAGCTAGACATCCATTCTAATACTTGCATTCCACCCATAGAACCGCCAATAACTGATAATAGTTTATCTATTTTCAGATAATCTAATAGCATTACCTGAGATTTTACCATGTCGTGTATTGTGATTACTGGAAATGATAAGCCATAAGGTTGCCCTGTTTTAGGATTTATTGATTTTGGGCCAGTAGATCCCATGCAACCNCCGATTACATTTGAGCATATTACAAAGTATTTAGAAGTATCAATTGGTTTTTTTACACCAACCAAAATATCCCACCACCCAGGTTTCTTTGTAATTGGATTTATTTCACTGACATATTGTTCGCCTGTCAAAGCGTGACAAATGAATATAGCATTTGTTTTATCTTTATTTAATTTCCCAAAAGTTTCATATGCAATCTCAAGTGGGAATAATACTTTACCTGAAGATAAAGTAAAATTATCATTATCAAAGGTAATTTTTTTAGTCATATTGTNGATACTTATTCTATTTATATTCTATTTATGCATATATATTTTAACAATTAGATAATATNCGATTCAGTAGATTTAATAACCANATCAAATATTATCTATCATTTAATCATTATATCCTCTATATATTAACTAATATTTATCATTAAATTTTTATTATATTAGGTAATATTTTTATCATTTTAAAAGATGACAGAAAAAAACAAGCAAAATAGTGATCTCGATAGGTTGAGAGAAGATTTAAATAATCTAGATAATCAACTAAAAGAGTTAATAAAAAAAAGAGCAGAAATTGCTAAGAATATTTCTGTTATTAAAGAAGACTCCAATCTGCCTATATATCAGCCATCTCGAGAATTAGAAATTCTAAAAAGACTATATAATGACGATCATCATCCACTAAATATACAACTGGTCTGGAATATATGGAGATCCATAATAAATGCTAATACAGCGATTCAAGCACAACTTGATATATATATTGAAAATAATATTGAGCTAGCGAAGAGAGAATTGATTCTAAATAATTTCGGTTCACAAAATAATCTTATTGAAAATGAACATCCCTTAGAATTACTAGCTAAGCAGAATAATAAGAATAATCAAATAGCAGTTATTAACTCAAATAGCCCGCTAATTGAACATATTGAGGAAGGTAGTATTAATATTATTAGTGTTTTACCATTAATTAATTTTGATTCAAATAATCCTTCGTTGTATATTCTCGGGAAGAGAAATCATTTAAATACAGATGAAGATATTTTTATTTTAAAGGTAGTAACCGATCTATCTGATGGCCCCTTAAGTAAAAATAAAATTAATGAAATATCTGAAATAATTAATCAAGATATAGATTATGTACAGCAAATATCAGAGCAATCTATTTTGTTTGCCTTACGATATAAAAAAATAGATTATGATGATCTCGTAATTAAGATTAAAAGCAAAAAATATATAAAGACAGCAGCAATGATAGGCCAATATGCTGCACCATTAGATTTAAGGAGATAAAATTGAGTAATCAAATTCAGCCCAAGAAAGGTATATTTGAAATTAGCAAATATAGGGGTGGAAAGGGTACAAGTACTAATAATGGAGTAAAGTTATCTTCAAATGAATCAGCTATTGGACCAAGTGAAAAAGCTGTCAAAGCTTTTATAGAATCGGGAAATTCTTTGTCAGTATATCCAGATGGAAATAGTACGTTATTAAAGCAAAAAATATCTGAGAAATATGGATTACGGGTAAACAATATCTTTTGTGGTGCCGGCTCTGATGAAATATTAAATCTAATAGGAAATGCTTATTTAGATCCAGGAGATGAAGTAATATATTCGGAACATGCATTTTTACTATACCGAATAATTACGTTAGCTAATAACGCAAAACCAATAATNGCNCCGGAGATTGGATTAAAGGCTAGTGTTAATAATATTATTAATNCTGTAACTTCAAAAACAAAAATAATATTTATTGCAAATCCTAATAATCCCACTGGTTCTTATCTTAATAGAGATGAGTTATATGAGCTTAGAAATAAAATACCTGATGGAGTTTTGCTAGTAGTAGATGGTGCCTATGCTGAGTACGTCCAAGAAACTGATTATTGTGATGGATTAGATTTGGTANCGGAAGATNCTAATACAGTGATGACCCGAACCTTTTCAAAAGTATACGGACTGGCTTCTCTCAGAATCGGTTGGGCTTATTGTCCAACTTTTATTATTGATACGTTAAATAAAATTAGAGGTCCATTTAATTTATCGACTGCNTCCATATATGCTGGAGCTGCGGCATTAGATGATACTGAACATGTTCGAAAATCAATTACATTGAACATCGAGGAAAAGAATTATCTCTATAAGAAATATTCTGAATTAGGGGTCAAGGTAATAAGCGGAGTTGCAAATTTCTTNCTTTTAGATTTTACTAATATAGATAATTTAAATTGCAAAGATTTAAATAATTATCTAAGCGATAAAGACATCTTTTTAAGAGATGTTAGTGATTACGGACTTAATGGGCACTTAAGAATATCAATTGGAAATAAAGAGCAAAATAGAATTGCTCTTAAGAAGATAGAAGAATATTTAGTTGAAGGAAATTATGTCAAAGAACGAAAATAATATAATNTTTGATAAGGTTGCGATAATTGGGATTGGCTTGATTGGGTCATCAATTGCAAAAGCAATTAAAAAAAGAAANATTTCAAATAATATATCTGGCTACGCAAAGACAAATAAAACGAGGCAAAAAGTTAGAGAATTAGGTTATATTGATTATGTTAAGGATGATTTAGTTAGCGCAGTTACTGATGCTGACCTGATAATATTATGCGTACCTGTCGGTTCAAACAGGGAAATACTCAAGGAAATTTCTTCAAGTTTAAAAAAGGGATCAATCATAACAGATGTTGGATCTGTTAAGTCAGAGGTAATTAATCAAGTATCAGACATAATTCCTCAAGGAATAAGTTTTATCCCTGGACATCCAATTGCTGGAACTGAATTTTCNGGTCCTGAATCTGGCTTTGCAGAGCTAATTGAAGATAAATGGTGCATCCTTACTCCTTATGGCGATTTTAAAAGANAAGATCTCAATAAAGTTATATCTTTTTGGGAAGGAATTGGAATGTTAGTAGATATAATGGAGCCAGAACAACACGATCTTGTGTTAGCGATTACAAGTCATATTCCCCATCTTATTGCTTATAATATAGTTGGAACAGCAACAGATTTGGAGAAGGTAACCAAAAAAGAAGTAACAAAATACGCAGCGGGTGGTTTTAGAGATTTTACAAGGATTGCATCTTCAGACCCAATTATGTGGCGTGATATTTTCTTAAATAATAAAGAGGCAGTCCTTGAGATGCTGGGCAGGTTCACAGAGGATCTAGCAGACCTTCAAAAAGCTATTAGGTGGCAAGATGGGAAAAGGCTGGAAGAACTTTTTACAAAGACAAGAAAGATTAGGGAAGGTATTATAAAAGAAGAAAAATCGAGGTATTCTAAGTAACCAAATTTATTAAAGTAATTTTTTTGATGCAGTATCTATTTGATCCTTTAGTATTTCCATAAATTGATCGTCAGCCATCCCAGGCGGAATTGGGTCCAAGAACTCAACAGTTATTTTACCCGGGACTTTTTTTAGGGTATTTCTTGGCCAGTATTTTCCTGAATTTAATGCTACTGGAACGCAGGGTATATTAAGATTTTTATATAGTGCCAAGATTCCTCTTTTATATGAAGACTCTGATAATATACCCTGTCTTGTTCCCTCGGGAAAAATAAGAATTGGTCTATTATTCCTAAGTGTTTTTTTCGCCTTCTTAATCATATCTTTTATTGCATAGGTACCAACTTTTCTATTTATAGCTATATTTCCAAATTTTAATGCATACAATCCAAATAAGGGAATAAATAGAAGCTCTTTTTTAAATATCATAATTGGAGTCTCATTCAGGATATGAATAAAATTTATTGTTTCCCATGCTGATTGATGTTTTGAAGCTATGAGAATTTTTTGATTTGGAATTTTATCTCTTCCAATAACTTCAAAATCAATTTTGCATGAATAAAAAAGAAGTTTTTGTGATAATTTTGCCCAAATACTGAGTACTTTAAGGCCTATTGATCTTGGCATCACGAATAAAGGCAGGAAAGTAATACAAAACACTAATAAATTCAATAAAAATAATAAATAATATAATAATGATCTAAATAACATAATTTTAAATCTAGTTTAATTGGAATAAGAAATAAAGTCTTGTGTACGTATACTTTAAATATTCTATTGTAAGAGCTCTTATTTTTTCTGTTAAGGATGAGTTTGTATCCTGTAGAAGAGTACTTTCAACATGAAATGGGATAAATTTAATATTTGGATCTGACTGTTTTAGAATAAATAAACTTCTCTTCATATGATAATTTGATGTGACAATGACTAAACTTTTAAAATTATTATTTTGCACCCATCTAATTGTCTCAAATGCATTTTCAAATGTATTATTTGCATTTTTTCCAAGGTCGATGCAGCAGTCGAGTAATTTCCTATCTGATTTTATTCGATGGGAGATATCACTTTTTTTTGTATTTGGATTTACTCCAGATATAAATAATCTTTGACCAATATTCTGAGAGAGTAATTGAATAGCGGTTTGAACTCGATTTTCTCCTCCTGTGAATACTACTATACCCTCTACATCGGGTAAATCTCCAGAAGTTGTAGTAAATTTCAATGATTTACCAAAAGAAATAACATCCATTACAATAATAGAGATACATATTAAAAATATTAGATTTATATATACATGATGGAACCTTTTTTTCTTCATAGCTAAATTATGATTAGTAATTTTTGATAATTTTTCTAACTGTTAAATATGAAGATATAATACATATCAAAAAACAAAAAATNGGTNTTGATAAGAATACAGNAAAATCATTCAATATTGATGTATCATAGATAAAATCATTAGAGATATTATCATTAAACAAAATTGATATTTGTCTTAAAAAAGGATACATGACTAGTATTGTTAGNAAACCCATGGAAGAGCCAACTAATCCAGCTAGTATTCCAATTTTTGCAAATGAAAAAATAACTCTCTTTATAATAAAATTATTGGAAGCACCTATTAGTGTTAATAAATTTATAGTGTTTGTATTATACATAATTGATGTATGCGTCCCGTATGTAATGATGTAGGCGATAATGATTAAAACTAACAGGATTAGAAAGCCCCAAGCAAGCTGGCTGGCTTGGATGATACTTATTGAAAGCTCNAAGAATTCAGGGTTTTTTATTANAATNAGGTATGAACTGAGNAGTATTGATTTCAAATAGCATAANAGAGTAATCATTATTAGNAGATATCTATTATAAAATGCATCATTAGATATAATATCAGCAGGCTTTGGTGCAAGCTGCTTAATTTGCTTTCGTTCCATTGATTGATTTAGTACTTTATTTAATAGAGTCATTTTCTTTTATTNAAATTAATTTTTTTATCCGCAATCTCAATGATTGGAGCATTAATATCAGATAACAATTTTTCATCATGAGTTGCAATCACAATTGTCGTNCCAAGTTTGTTCATTTCTTGAAATAATGTTAATATTTTTGATGAATTGCTCTGATCAACATTTCCTGTTGGTTCATCTGCTAAAATAATTTTTGGTGAAGTTACTACAGCCCTTGCTATGGCAGCTCTCTGCTGTTCACCTCCAGATAGGTAATTGGGATAAGTATGGATGCAATGTTCGAGATTTACCCAGCTAAGTAATTCTACAACGTCTTTTTTGTAATCTTTCTCATTCTTNTCATGGACCCTNAGTGGNAATGCAACATTTTCATATGTTGTTAAATGAGGAAGTAATCTAAAATCTTGAAAAACAAAGCCTATTTGTCTTTTTATTTTATAGAGNTCATTTTTTGGAACTTGATTAATTTTATTACCAAGAAANAANATATCACCGTTACTAGGACTCAATGCAGAAGAAATTAACTTTAATAATGTTGTTTTCCCAGATCCAGATGATCCTGTAATAAAATAAAAACCCCCTTTTACAATATCTANGGATATATCAGTAAATATTANCTCTGGTAATGTTATATCTATGATAAACATTTTCTAACTTTATGAGATTATTATTAATCGCCATCCCAAAATCACAACCATGTAGCTATCTTTTCTTGTTTAATAAGATCTTTTACTTCTACTCTTTCACGTATGATTTCATATTTATCATCTTTTACAAGTATTTCCGCTATTTGAGGTCTTGAATTATAATTAGAAGACTGGACCGAACCATATGCACCAACAGACTTAATAGCGATAATACTTCCAATTTTTACAGAATTCATTTTTCTATTTTTTGCAAAATAGTCACCAGTTTCGCATATGGGGCCGACAATATCATAAACTTTATTAGATGTTCCGAGGTTATTTTTTATTGGTAGTATTTCGTGATAAGATCCATACAAAGTCGGTCGAATGAAATCATTCATAGCAGCATCAACAATTATAAAAGTTTTTTGGGTTGTAGTTTTTACATCTGTAACTTTCGTTATGAGTAAACCACTATTTGCGACTAAAAGCCGTCCTGGTTCTATGTAAACTTTTATATCCGCATTACCAAATATACTCTGAATTAGATTTGCATATTCTTTAAAAGTTGGAATATTTTCTTCAGTTGTGTAAGAAACTCCCAGTCCACCACCAAGATCAACATGATCTATTTTATGCCCAATGCTCCTTAGATTTTTTATTATATCATACATAATTGTATAGGCCTTTTTAAATGGTTTAAGGCTTGTAATTTGGCTTCCAATATGTACAGATATACCAGCAATATTTATATTTTTTAAATCTGCAGCAATTTTATATATACTTTCCGTATAATCATATTCAATACCAAATTTATTTTCGGCCATTCCGGTTGTTATTTTGATATGTGTTTTTGCATCAACATCAGGATTAATTCTTATTGCAATATTTTGCTTTACACCCAGAGATTTTGATATGTCATTTATTCTTATCAGCTCAGATTGGGACTCAACATTAATACAATGGACTTTTGACTCAATCGCATAGTTCAATTCTTCGTCTGTTTTACCAATTCCAGAATAGATAATATCCTTACCTTTTGCTCCGGCGCTAATTGCTCTCTCAATTTCACCGCCAGACACAACATCTATTCCAGAGCCTTTATTTAATAGCAGTTTTATTATTGAAAGATTTGAATTAGCTTTCATTGCATAGAATATCTTTATATCCATATCAAAAGCTGAATAAAGACCATCGTATTGATTAATAATTGATTCTTCTGAATAACAATAAAATGGTGTTTGATTTGAATTAGATAGTTCTTGTATATTTATCTTTTCAATATGTAATTGATTATTTTTATATTCAATTGGGTTCATATGTAGTTATCTCATTAATCTAAAATACTTTATCAATGTCAGACTTAAATCAATTTATCAAAGAAAGTAGGTTTGATATTATTAGGTTTCTTATCTAATTCAATATCACCTTTGACTCCACAAGATGACAATGAAAAGGAAATTAAGAATATTAACATAAATCTTAAAATCATATCTCTTAATAAAATTTTATTTGTATCAGGCATTTAATTTCTTTAACCATTCTTTTGCTGCTTTTTCAACATTTTCAGGAGATGTCCCACCGAAAGATAATTTATTATAAATTATATTATCAAATGATATTCTATTTACTAGTTCTATTGTAATTCTTTCGTCTAAAGCTTTGTATTCTTCAATTTTTAAATCCTCAAGNCCTTTATTATTAATTTCTGCGTANGCAACAAGTGAGCCAACAATTTTATGTGATTCCCTGAAGGGTATATCAAGTTCCTGTACTAATATATCTGCAATGTCTGTTGCTATCGAGTATCCTTTTTTAGCTGCAATAAGCATTATTTCTATATTTGGTTTAATATCACTTATAATTGCACTCATTACTTTGATTGATAAATCGACGCTATCAATTGCGTCAAATAAGGGTTCTTTATCTTCTTGAAGGTCTTTACTATAGGCTAAAGGCAAACCTTTTAATACAATGAATAGAGTATTCAAAGATCCAATTACACGACCAGCCTTCGAACGTATTAGCTCGGCACCATCCGGATTTCGTTTCTGGGGCATAATTGACGAACCCGTTGTTAGGTCATCTGGTAATGAAACAAAGTTAAACTCGGATGATACCCATAGAATGATTTCTTCAGCAAGCCTTGATATGTTTACCGACAGGATACTTAAATTTGATAATGTTTCTAAAACCATATCCCTAGATGAGACGGCGTCCAAAGAATTGGCCATTGGTCTGCTGAAACCTAATGCTTTTGCGGATATAAATCTATCGATTGGATAAGATGTACCAGCAAGAGCCGCAGCACCCAGAGGGCATTCATCCAGTCTATTAAGTGAGTCGATGAACCTTGATTTATCACGGCTTAATGACTCAACATAGGAAAGTAAGTGATGCCCAAACGTGATAGGTTGGGCTATCTGAAGATGGGTATATCCAGGCATCACAGTATCGAAGTTAGATAGTGCTTGTTGAGCCAGATTTTTCTGCAGCTCTTCAATCAAGACTATAGTATTATTTATATTTTCTTTTAAATAGAGTCTTATATCAGTAGCGACTTGGTCATTTCTAGATCTTGCCGTATGTAATTTTCCTGCAATGGGTCCAATGATTTCAGTAAGTCTATTCTCGATATTCATATGAATATCTTCTAAATCAGTTTTATATTCAAATTCATTCTTAGTTATTTCTGATCTAATTTTTTCTAACCCCATCACTATTTTTTTAGCCTCACCTTCTCTTATAATTGAACATTCCGATAGCATTGTAACATGGGCTATTGAACCATTAATATCATGCATAGCTAGGTGATGATCAAATTTAATTGACGCATTTATTTCTTCAATTAAGGAATTAGTTTTAGAGGAAAATCTTCCACCCCACATTTTATTTTTCATACTATATCCATCAATAATAAAACTTAAGAAATTATTATAATTATTCTGAAGTTAAAAAGATAATATTTTATTTAATATTTATAAAAACCTTCTTTAGTTTTTCTTCCTAATTTTCCGATATTAACATATTTTTTTAGTAGAGGGCATGGTTTATATTTTGGATCATTCAAGTCCTTTTCAAGAATTTCTAAAATATTAAGGCACGTATCCAGTCCTATGAAATCCGCGAGCTGCAGTGGGCCCATTGGATGATTTGCACCAACTTTTAGAGCTGTATCAATAGAGTCTATATCCGATATGTTATTGTATAAGCAATATATCGCTTCATTTATCATTGGAATTAAGACCCTATTAATTACGAAGCCTGGTTGGTCTTGACATTTTATTGAGACCATCTCTAAGCTTGTAATATATTCTTGGACTTTTTCTTCCACCTCACGTGATGTTTTTATATGAGATATTATTTCAACGAGTTTAATTATTTGAGGGGGATTCATAAAATGAATTCCGATGAAGTTTTCTTCTTTTTTTAAGTGTTCTGATAATCTTTTGATTGAGATTGAGGAGGTATTTGATGCAATTATAGCGTTATGTTTTAATATTTTTTCAATTTTATTATAAAGTTTTGATTTTATTTCTTCTCTTTCAGTAACACATTCTATAATTAAATCGCTGTCTCTTAATATTTTTATATCTGTGGAGTAATTGATATACTTATGGGATTTATTGAATTCAAGAACACTTTTTGAATTGCTGCCATATATATTTTTTTCAATTTGATTTTTAGATTGGGTAAGTTGTTCATTATTATTGTCATAAAGCAATACTGTATGACCTGCCCTTAGATTAACTTCAGCGATAGCAGTTCCCATTTGGCCGGCACCCGCTATTCCGATAACTTTAATCATTGTGTTATTTTTTTATTTTTTCTAGCTCTTTATCGAATTCAGGAACTGCTTCAAAGAGGTCTGCTATTAGCCCATAATCTGCAACTTCAAAAATTGGNGCCTCTTCATCTTTATTTATAGCAACTATAACTTTAGAGTCTTTCATTCCAGCTAAATGTTGAATAGCTCCAGAAATTCCAACTGCAATATATAATTCAGGTGCTACAACTTTCCCTGTTTGACCAACCTGATACTCGTTAGGAACAAACCCTGCATCTACAGCTGCTCGGCTGGCNCCTACAGCTGCNCCAAGTNTATCNGCNANTNNNTCAAGTAATTTAAAATTATCACCTGATTGCATACCTCTTCCACCAGATACAATTACACCAGCAGAGGCTAATTCAGGTCTTTCACTACTTGAAACTTTTTCTTCAATAAATTCAGATAATTGTGGATTAGTAGTTGCTTTTATGTCTTCAATTACAACATTTTTTTCTGATTGCTTAGCGGCCTCAAATGCTGTTGTTCTTACCGTAATTACATTTTTTTCAGTTGTTGACTCAACGGTTGCTATTGCATTACCTGCATAAATTGGCCTCTGAAAAGTTTTACCATCTATTACGGAAATAATTTCTGATATTTGACTAACATCCAAAGAGGCCGAGACTCTAGGTAGAATATTTTTCCCATTTGTTGTCGCTGCAGCGACTAAATACTTATAATTACCCATGAGATCTAACAATAAGTTGGATGTTACTTCTCCTAACATATTTTTATACATTCCATCGTCTGCTAATAGAACTTTATCGACACCAGATATATAGGATGCATCCTTGGCGACATTTTTACAACCATCTCCTGCAATAATAATATGAACAGGATTGGATATTTGACATGCAGCTGTGACAGCTTTTTTTGTCGCTTCATTTAACTTATTATTATTATGTTCTGCTAAAACTAGGACACTCATTATATAACTCCCGCTTCATTTTTTAATTTATCAACTAACTCCTCAATGGAGGATACTTTTCCCCCACCAATTCTTTTTGGTGGTTCTTCTATTTTTTTTATGATTAATTTAGGATTCATTTCAATATCTAAAGACGATGGTTCTACATCGTCGATTGTTTTTTGCTTAGCCTTCATTATATTAGGCAGCGATGCATATCTAGGTTCATTCAATCTTAAATCCGTTGATATCACAGCAGGTTTCCGTAACTTTAAGGTCTGAAGCCCACCGTCTATTTCTCTTGTTATAAGAATATTCTCATTATCTACGTCAACCTTTGATGCATATGTTCCAATGGAACAATTTAGAAGCGAGGCAAGCATTTGCCCGGTTTGATTGCAGTCATCATCAATTGACTGCTTACCAAGAATGATGAGGTCAAAATTATCTTGTTGAGCAATCTTAGAGAGTAATTTGGCTACTAGAAGTGGTTCGGGAGAATGCTCGCTTTTAATTAAAATTCCTCTGTCTGCTCCCATTGCTAATGCATTCCGAATAGTCTCTTTACATTGCTCGGGTCCGATAGATACAACAACAATTTCATCACATTGCCCCTTTTCTTTCAGTCTAATAGCCTCCTCAACAGCTATTTCATCAAATGGGTTCATTGACATTTTTATATTATTTAGGTCTACCGAGTTTGTATCTTTATCAACCCTAATTTTGACATTATAATCCACGACCCTTTTAACTGGCACAAGAATTTTCATATTTTAGCTCCATTACTTTTCATAATTATCACCGGGAACCCAGAGTATATCGTCAAAATTCAGTTTTAGGTTCACGTATCTTGCTGCAACAAACAAAAAATCGGACAATCTGTTGATGTATTGTATAGACTCTTTACTTATGTGCTCATTATCAACTTGATTAAGTTCTACCATCTCTCTTTCAGATCGTCTAGCAATTGTTCTTGCTATATGAAGGTATGAAGACACTTTTGAACCACCAGGTAAAATAAAGGATCTTAGTGGATTTAGATCTTTATTTAGCAAATCTATATTATCCTCAAGCCCTTTGATATAGCTGCTCACGATTCGTAGGCTATCCGAATTTTTATCGTTATCTGGAATGCAAAGATCAGCTCCAAGATCAAATAAATCATTTTGTATAGTAGCTAAAATTTGATCAATTAGTTTTAATTCGCCGTTTTCGATGAAAGAACGTGCGAGGCCAATAAAGGAATTAAGTTCATCAACAGAACCATATGCACTGACTCTTTTCGCATATTTTGGTATTCTTAAACCATTTCCGAGTGCCGTCGAACCATCATCACCAGTTTTCGTATATATTTTATTTAAAATGACGATTGTAGTTTCCTTCGATAATTAGTAGTTAAAATAAAAAAATATCATAATTAAAATAATGGCTATAAATTGAGAAATAATTCTTAGTCTCATTAATTTTTGAGATCTATTTGCGCTGCCACTCTTCAGCATATTAGTTAAACCAATAATTAATATAACCGCAACGATAAGCACCGATATTGTAATTATTATATTTAAAAAACCATTCATAATTTTAGCTCATTAATATAAAGCATATAAACACTCAAAATGCTATTTTCAAAGAATAATCGTTAAATTTTTTTGTTAGTATCTTATATTCAATAAAAGATATAGTCTTTATAATAAAAAATTATTTGCAATATATATTTTATGGTATCACAGAAAAGAAAATTATTAATTTTATTACATGGTTATGGCTCTGATGGAAAAGACTTAGAGCCAATTGGTAGCTACATAAAAAAAAATATACCAAGCCTTGATTTTATTTGCCCAAATGGATTAGAAATTTGCGCTGTTAACCCCTCTGGATACCAATGGTTTCATCTATCTCAGGAGAGGAATTATGTATTCAGTAAAGATGTGCAGAATGCCGTAGATAAGTTATACCACGGGTTTATCATTGAGCAGATTGAGTTACGTGGTATAAAAATCGAAGATGTTATTTTATGTGGTTTTAGCCAGGGTGGGATGCTTGCTTTAGCTATTGGTTTATCTCTTCCAAATAAACCTCTTCTGGTAGTCAGTTTATCAGGCTTACTTCTTGACAAAATAGATATAGTTGGAAAAAATCAG